>CAWCRT010000020.1:0-106242 GCA_963798115.1 uncultured Pseudomonadota bacterium | reverse complement strand
GAGCACCGCTTACCGTTATCGACGAAGCTATAGGTAATGACCCCCGCCGATTTCTTCACTTCAAAATCACGACATGCGGGATCTAGCTCAAGCAACGCTTCTGACAATGCATCAATGATCAAAAACCAGCCATCACCGCACAACATGCTAAAACAATCAGATGACTCGCCGTCGCGCATGTATAGATCTGGATATCGGCTGTAGAGCAGAGCACAAAGTTCAGGTCGCATAATATGCCTTGATACTCCAGGCTTTAGACGCCCCCACGATGGAGGTGATGGTTGGCTAGTTGAGGATTCTCTCACGAATTAAAGATGCCGAAGGATGACGGATCATCGCATCAATGTCTTACTGCCGATTGATCGCGAGCCGACAGAACACCTTCAAGAAGGCGTTGTAGCGATCGCAACGAGCCGTCAGACCATGCGGCTGACAGCGCTGCCATTTCATCCGCACTGATGGACGAAATCCACCGCTTATCCACCCCCTTCGAGGTCACGATCGCGTCCAACAGGCGAGGCACAACGGCCGGCAGGTCGGCATGTGTCGGAGACGGGAAAGCCAGCATGCGACATCGATCTCGAAAAGGCTTTGGCAAAGGCGCCGCATCATTTGCCGTAGCAATCCAAACGACACCGCTGAGATCCACTGCAGCTTGAACGAAGATATCGTGATACTTCGACGCCGATCGCGGCTCGAGAAAAGGCAGCAGCGCATCCAACAAGTTTCCATTATGCTTGGACGTCGCTGCCTTTTCGATTTCATCCAGGATAATTAGCGGATTAGCCACCCCTGTTGAAACGACTAATGCCGTCGCCATTGCGGGTTCACCGAACGACCAACGCCTTGCAGTTCCAGCCAAAGAGGCGTCGTTGATGCCGGCACAAGGATAAATCTCGAATGGTAATTCGAGAAGCTCCCCGAGTCTTTGAGCGAACGTTGTTTTCCCACACCCTGGCGGCCCCACCAGGACCGTGGGTTGTATCGTAATATGCTCTTTTTGCGCCAGGCCACTCAGGATTACGTCTGTTACGCCAACGGCGTATGGGAACTCCTCCGCAAGAACCTTGCGAACGTTTTGAAGCTCAGGGCACGTCTTCAAGGGAACCTTCTTTCCAACGAGTTCCGTTAGAGAAGAGCTAAATCTAGTTTGGGTTTCTGCGGTCTCATTTCCAATATGCGAAAAGACGACAATAGAAGGACCTACGGCGTTGGGCACTGGGGCTTTGTCCGTGGGACTCGCTGCAGCTTCCTTGACCTCAGAATTTTTATCCCCGTTGTCTTCCCGCACGCGGGCCGATCTTATAAAGCGGAATAGCATCGACGATCCTTCGGCGAGGAAGTCACCGAGTGAATGGTCGCGCCTGCCACTCGTCCACTGCGGTCGGTTAATATTCCGTATTAATCCGAGCAATGTTGAGGCGACTTCCCAAAGCTCTTCGGATTCAGTTGTGAGCGTGCGACTCCTTGAGACAAGGTCGTCGCGTAATAACGGCCAGGCAGTGACATCCCCAGCCGCTACGCGATAAACAGTCAAACGCCTTGCCGCGCATTGGACCTCCGTAGTTTTCTCCGATCTCGTTTCGTATTTTTTGATTTCATCACAAACAAACATTAGATCTTCAAGGTCCGCGCTGACCGAAAGACGTTCAAGAGCGTTTTGCACCGGATTTCTTGCTAGCCCTTGGCCTCTCTCAGCAAGGGAAGGAATAATTCGCTCTGACCACGCCTGAGCGTCAAGCGGCAATGATTCGTTTAAAAACGACATTCCGCAGTATAGTTCTTCGAGCGTTGGAAGATGTATCCCCTCTTTAGCGGCTCGGTCACGTCTATTAAAATGGTATTTCCAGCCTTTTGGATTCAAGTCAGATTTAGGCGGCATTAGTGGCCCTATCAGATAGACGAAACTGGGATCGCGATTAGACAGCAGCACCTGACCGCGCAGCATCGCCGTCGCGGGATTTTCAAAGGCCATGGTGATCTAAAATGCGTACGGGAGAACTTAACTAAGGCAAAATTTCGTTCATGAATGTCATACCCTGCCTGTCCCTGCCTGCGCCGGGACGGTTCAACATGCGCACACACGGTAACGCACCTCCCGTATTCCCTCGGAAGGTCTTGTATTTCGGGAGCCGCCCGACAAAGCGGACTCCGTGTGTTACGCGCGGTGCGCGTCGCGAGCGGTGTTGAAGCCGAATCGCGACGCGCGTTCATTAATACAAGAAATAAAGGGTGTATAGTTCGGCGTGAAACGGCCCCAATCGCTGTGTTGTGGTACATAATCTGTCGCGGCCTAAGCTAGACCGCCGCGTCGACGGTTCGTATCCACAAAAACTGATCGGAATTTTAGCCGCCGCTCTCGGCTTATCGGTGGGCACGCACAGACACCTCAAAATTAAATGTCATACGAATAGGGCAACTTTCTCTCCGGAACTGACCTGTGAGAGGCGAATCGGCCTGCGTGCTGTCCCCGCTTTCCATAGGGGGGACCCGTTATCCATAGGGGGCCGCGCCGCGGAGTGGTTCCACCAAAACCGGCGGAGCGGCCCCCTGTGGGTAACGGGGGGTCCTTGTGGTAAGTGGGGGCAGCGGGTACGCCCTAGAAAAACCGCTTAGTCGCGCTCGACCTCGGCTTCGCTCCCAAGCATCTAAACGGTTATGAATGCGTTTAGATGTAAAAAGTCGTTATTTTTCAAGTATCAATCGGTTTTGTACCATATATAAGGATGGCGAGGTCCAGGTGATCCTGATGAATGCCGGCACCGAAGCCTTCACCGTCACACGCGGCATGCGCATCGCCCAGGCCGTGCTGGCGCCGGTATGGCGCGCCGCCTGGATCGAGGTCGAAGATCTCGACAACACCACGCGCGGCGCCGGCGGGTTCGGCAGTACCGGGCATTAGAAGGAAGGCAAGCAGCCGCTTTTTGCAAAAAGCGGCTACAAAAACTTTTTTAAACCGCGTGGTGCGGGTTTCCGCGCCACGGGCTAACCGGGCATTAGCCCCCCGCGCACAGAGCCCTACATAGGTGACTTTTGTGCGACGCATGGCTATGAGGGGCAAAACCCCCACCCCTAACGCCGAGCCGGTGCGATGAAAAATTTCACTCCTCCCGCCCTGGCCGGGCAGCGCGCGCCCAACCGCTGGGATTTCGCCGCCATGCTGCTGGTGATGGGCATTCTGGTGGCGATCATCGATGTCGGCCGCCATACGATCGCAACGCCGCTCACGGCAATCCAGGGCACGCCGATCCATCTCGACCCTGCCTATCTGCCCGGCTACGCCCTGCGCACCGCGGCGCGCATGTTCGCCGCCTTGTTCGTCTCCATCCTGTTCACCTTCACCTATGCAACGCTCGCGGCGAAGAGCCGCCGTGCCGGTCTGCTGCTGATTCCGATCCTCGACATCCTGCAATCAGTGCCGATCCTCGGCTTCCTCTCCTTCACCGTTCTGTTCTTCCTCGGCCTGTTCCCCGGCCAGGAAATGGGCGCGGAATTCGCTTCGATTTTCGTGATTTTTACAAGCCAGGCCTGGAACATGGCGTTCAGCTTCTACCAGTCGCTGACCACGCTGCCGGCCGATCTGCAGGAGGCTGCGCGCAGTTTCCGGCTTTCTCCCTGGCAGAAATTCTGGCGGCTCGACGTCCCCTTCGCGATGCCGGGGCTGGTGTGGAACACGATGCTGTCAATGTCCGGCGGCTGGTTCTTCGTCGTCGCCTCCGAGGCCGTCACGGTCGGCAACACCACCTTCGCCCTCCCCGGCATCGGCTCCTATGTCGCGACCGCGCTGGAAGAGCGCAATCTGCGAGCGATTTTCTACGCGATCCTCGCGATGCTCGTGGTCATCCTGCTTTATGACCAGTTGATCTTCCGCCCGCTGGTGGCCTGGTCGGATAAATTCCGCTTCGAGACCACGGCCAGCGCCAGCGCGCCGGAGCCCTGGATGCTGAAACTGCTGCGCCGGACCCGACTGTTCCGCAGCCTGGGCGAAGCCTTCGGCACCGTGATCGGCAACATCTTCCGGCTGCGGCTCGGGCGCAGCGCCACCGTGCAGCTTGATGAAAACCGCGCGCCCTCAAAGCTGGTCGACGGGCTGTGGTACGCGCTGATCGCCGCTGTGGCGCTCTATGCCGGCTGGCAGATCGTCGACTTCGTGTCCACCACGCTGCATTGGCGCGATCTTGGCACGGCGATGCTGATGGGCGTCTACACGATGATTCGCGTCATCCTGCTGATGGCGATCGCAGCCCTGGTCTGGGTGCCGATCGGCGTGTGGATCGGGCTGCGGCCGAAAGCGACGCGCATCGCCCAGCCGATCGCCCAATTCCTTGCCGCCTTCCCTGCCAACCTGCTGTTCCCGCCGGTGGTCGTGGCGATCGTGTTCTTCCATTTGAATGCCAGCATCTGGCTGTCGCCGCTGATGCTGATCGGCACGCAATGGTACATTCTGTTCAACGTCATCGCCGGCGCCGCCGCCTTTCCGGGCGACATGAAAGAGGCCGCCGCGAATTTCCGCGTGCGCGGCTGGTTGTGGTGGCGCAAGATCATGATCCCGGGCATCCTACCCTATTTCATCACCGGCGCGATCACCGCCTCGGGCGGCGCGTGGAATGCCTCGATCGTCGCCGAGGTCGCAAGCTGGGGCAAGACCAATCTGGTGGCCCAGGGCCTTGGCGCCTATATCGCCCAGGCAACCGCGTCCGGAAATACGCCGCGTATCGTGCTCGGCGTGGCGGTGATGTCCGGCTTCGTGGTCATCTTCAACCGGCTCCTCTGGCGCCCGCTCTACGCCTACGCGACACGCCGCACCACACTGGGGTAACGCATCATGGACCAGACCGCCGAACTACCATTGCTGACCGTCCGCAACTGCCGCCAGTCCTACCATAAGGATGCGAGTACGGATCTGGTCGTGCTCGAGGATGTGGATCTCACCTTGCATACGGGCGAGATCGTCGGCCTGCTCGGCCGCTCCGGCTCGGGCAAATCCACGCTTCTGCGCATCGTCTCCGGCCTGCTGAAGCCGACCTCGGGCGAGGTGAAATGGCGCGGCGCGCCCCTCACCGGCCCGGCTCCGGGGGTCGCCATGGTGTTCCAGAGCTTCGCGCTGTTCCCGTGGCTGACAGTGCAGGAGAATGTCGAGCTCGGCCTCGAAGCCCAAGGCGTGAAACGGGCCGAGCGCGAGGCGCGCACCGAGGCGGCGATCGATCTGATCGGCCTCGGCGGCTATGACGGCGCCTATCCCAAGGAACTATCCGGCGGCATGCGCCAGCGCGTCGGCCTGGCCCGAGCGCTGGTGGTGCATCCCGACCTGCTGCTGATGGACGAGCCGTTCTCGGCGCTGGATGTGCTGACCGCGGAAACGCTGCGCACCGACCTCATCGACCTCTGGATGGAAGACAAGCTGCCGGTCAAATCCATCCTGATCGTCACGCATAATATCGAGGAAGCGGTGCTGATGTGCGACCGCATCCTGGTCTTTTCCTCCAATCCCGGCCGGGTGGCGCATGAGCTGAAAGTGCCGTTCGCCCATCCGCGCAACCGCTTCGACCCTGCTTTCCGGCAGATGGTGGACGATATTTACGGCATCATGACGCGCCGCAAGACGCCGGAAGTCCCGGCCGCGCCGGCCGCCGCCCCCACCGGCTTCGCCACCCCGCTACACCCCGTCGGCACCAACCTGATGGCCGGTCTGATGGAGACGCTGCGCAACCCGCCTTATGACGGCCGGGCCGACCTGCCGGCCCTGGCCTCCGTGCTGCAATACGAGGCCGACGAGCTGCTGCCCCTGGGCGAAACGCTGGGCCTGCTCGGCTTTGCCGTGCTGGAGGAAGGCGATCTGCTTCTCACCGAAACCGGCCGCCGCTTCGTCGATGCCGACATTGATGAGCGCAAGAAGATCTTCGCCGAACAGTTGCGCGCCCATGTGCCGCTGATCACGGCGATCCGTCAGGTGATCGACCAGCGCCCCAACCACCGCGCCTCGGCCGTGCGCTTCCGCGACGAGTTGGAGGACCATATGTCCCCCGAATATGCCGAGGAAACCTTGCGCACCGTCATCGCTTGGGGGCGCTATGCGGAGATCTTCGAATATGACGAAGAAGCCCAGCAGTTCGGGCTTGAGGAAGAGGACGAAGAGAAAGTTTAAGGAAAAGGCCAGGGAGTAAGGCTACTTTTTGTGAACAAAAAGTAGCAAAAAAACTTTGCGATTTTGGGCCCGTGCTGTTTCAACGCCTCAGACCCAAAGTAGAGAAAGTTTTTGCGCCGCTTTTTCCAAAAAGCGGCCCTTTCTTCCCTTTTCTTAACGCCTCGTCAGAGACCAATAAATCGGCTGCCGCCCGGCGGCGATGGCCTTGGCCTCATAGCGGGTCGGCGGCCAGCCCTCGGGGCGGCTCAGCGTACGCGAGCTGATCTCGAACAGATCCTGCCCGCCCAGCACCTCATCGGTCCATTCCTGATAGGTCGGATCATCCGAGGCGATACGCCATTCCCCACCCGGCCGCAGCGCGCGCGCCGCGTCGGCCAACAGTTCCGGATGCACGAAGCGGCGCTTGGCGTGGCGCGATTTCGGCCACGGATCAGGGAACATGAGAAAGAGCTTGCCCAGCACGCCATCATCCAGGCTGCGCAGCAGCGGGCGTGCATCCGCGGTGAACAAACGCAGATTGCGCGGGCGCTCCGGCGTTACGGTCTCCTCAGGCGCCAGGCGGGAGAGCAGCGAGCAAATGCCGTTCTCGAAAACCTCCGCGGCGATCAGCCCGATATCGGGATTCCGCGCGGCCAGGGCCTCGGCATGCTCGCCGCCGCCAAAGCCCACTTCGAGCCAGAGTTCCCGCGGCGTGAAGTCAAACGGCACGTCAGGCCAGGAGAAAGTGGGCATGAATTCCGCCAGCAACCATTCCTGGCGTGGACGGAGTTTATGGCCACGCATGCGGCCATAAAGCCGGTCGGGGGGCGGTTTAAGCGTCATGGTCAACCAATAAAAAAGGCGCGGCGGCGCCAATCACGCCGCCGCGCCGGGGGAGCTAAAAATCAGCGGCCGAAAGCAGACTTCAGAGCCGGGACCAGATCGGTCTTTTCCCAGGTGAAGGTGCCGAGATCGGCGTCCGGCGTGCGGCCGAAATGGCCGAAGGCCGAGGTCACGGCATAGATAGGACGGTTCAGCTGCAGATGCTCGCGAATGCCGCGCGGCGACAGGTTGACCAGCTGACGCAGGGTCTTCTCCAGCTTCACCGGGTCCACATCCTTGTCGGTGCCGTGCAGGTCGACATAGAGCGAGAGCGGCTGCGACACGCCAATGGCGTAGGAGAGCTGCAGCGTGCAGCGCTCGGCCAGGCCCGCGGCCACCACGTTCTTGGCGAGGTAGCGGCAGACATAAGCCGCCGAACGGTCGACCTTCGTGGGGTCCTTGCCGGAGAAGGCGCCGCCGCCATGCGGGGCCGCACCGCCATAGGTGTCGACGATGATCTTGCGCCCGGTCAGGCCGCAATCGCCGTCCGGACCACCGATAACGAAGTTGCCGGTCGGGTTGACATAGAACTCATCGGCCGACGGCATCCAGCCGGCGGGCAGCGCGGCTTTCACGATCGGCGTCAGCATTTCCTTGATCTGAGCGGCGCGCATGCCTTCTTCGTGCTGGATCGACACGACCACCGAGGTGGCGCCGACCGGCTTGCCGTCGACATATTTCAGCGTCACCTGGCTCTTCGCATCCGGCAGCAACCCCTGCACGGTGGAGTTGGCGGCCCGGCGCAGCTCGGAGATGCGGCGCAGGATCAGGTGGGAGTAGTAAATCGGGGCCGGCATCAGCGCTTCGGTCTCGGTGCAGGCATAACCGAACATGATGCCCTGGTCGCCGGCACCTTCATCCTTGTTACCGGCGGCATCGACGCCCACCGCGATGTCTGCGGACTGCGCGTGCAGATGCACGTCGATCTCGGCGTTGCGCCAGGAGAAGCCGGACTGGTCGTAGCCGATATCATGCACCGCCAGGCGCGCCAGATGCGCCAGATATTCCGGGGTGATGGTGTCCGGGCCACGGGTCTCACCCGCCAGCACGATGCGGTTGGTGGTCACCAGCGTTTCGCAGGCCACGCGTGCATAGGGGTCGGCGGCCAGATAGGCGTCGACCACGGTGTCCGAAATCCGGTCGGCAACCTTGTCCGGGTGCCCTTCCGAAACCGATTCGGAAGTAAACAGAAACTCGCCTTTATCGCGCATCCAGAATATCCCTCTTTTTCGGGGCTGTCCGATGGCGTATCTCAAGGTTGGGGTCAAGCCTTAGAGCCATACGGCTCGCCATCGAATCGCGGCGCGCTTCGATGGCACCCTGAAATCGCTCGTTAAAAATACTAGAAACCCAATACATCGCGCATCGTGTAGAGGCCGGGGCGTTTATCGTGCAGCCACAAGGCGGCGCGCACCGCGCCGGTGGCAAAAACCCGGCGGTCCAGGGCGTGGTGGGTGAGCGAAATCTGCTCCGACCCGGTGGTGAAAGAGAGCGTATGGCTGCCGACGATCTGCCCGCCGCGCAGAGTTGCAAAGCCGATCTCCCCGCCTTGCGCGCCCCGGTATGGCCATGCCGCCCGCTGACCATGACATCCTCGAGCTTAACGCCACGCCCGGCGGCCACGGCGCGGCCCAGCCCCAGGGCGGTCCCCGACGGCGCATCGACCTTCTGGCGGTGATGCATTTCCAGGATCTCCGCATCATAGGCGTCCGCCGGCAGCGTCGCGCCGAGGCGCTCGGCGATGGCGAAAGCGATATTCACGCCGGTGCAATAGTTCGGCGCGGCGATGACAGGGATTTTCTGCGCTGCCGCTTCGATGGCCTGGGTGGCAGCGTCGTCGAACCCGGTGGTGCCAAGCACCCAGGCCTTACCGGCGGCGGCCAGCGCCGCGGCATGCGGCACCACGGTGCTGGCATGGGTGAAATCGATGACGATGTCAGAAATTTCCGCCAGCCCCGCGATGTCGGGGCGCATAACGGCCCCGCCGGGCCCGCTACCGGATCGGCTTGTGCCGCCGGCCAGCACTGCGAGCGCCGTTGCTTCCTCGGCCAGCAGCCGTCCCATCCTGCCGGAAATGCCGGCAATGCCAATGCGCAATGTCATATCCCATGGCATAACGGGTTTTCACAAAATTCCCAATCGCCATTCGCCGGCCGCAGCGCCTCCCTCCTTCTATGAGCGTCGCGTCTCTCCAGGAACAGGATTACAGAGAATTAATGCGCTTGGTGAGGAAGGCTTTCGTCACGCACGGAAGCTGGCCAGAGATGGCCCGGAAGGAGCGGAAGTCCCCCCGAGCTGGCAGCATGCTTTACGCCCTGCGCTGACATCTCTGCTTCGATGTCAGTGCAGGGCGGCCAATGACTTTGGAGCTACCCCCAATCTGGCCTCATTGTTAGGCGATTGCTTTGGATGGCTGAGCCCACCGCGCTTCCAGGGCGCGGGCCACAGGAAACCAGAAGAACGGCGCACTATACATCGCAATCCGTCCGAAACTAAAATCCAGAGTAAACACCAAACTGACACCGAGCATGTAGAGGATCAGCCACCCATCCGCTTTACGGAAGTTTGGGGGGAGTTCTGAATAGTCAGAAATACACCACATGATGGCAAGAAAAAGGTATGGAAGATCGTCAAGGTAAAATCCCTTAACCGAAACCAGGAAACGAAGATTGTGGCGAATGGTCGATATGAACATATCCGGGCTAAGTTGATATGAATTTCCTTTGAACGCCAACCAATGGACGGCTCCAAGGTAAACGCCAATGGATAATAGCGTGGCAACCGTTTGGATTTTGTGTGTTTTCCAGTAGCCACGTTCAAAGAGCGCCCGAATCACAAACAATCCGCCAAACACAATAAGGATTTTTTCGTTGAAAAAAATCGCAGAAAAAATCAGTGCCGTAAAAATCATGGGCCGCTCGATCAGAACGAGGCCCAAAAAAATCACAAAAATGGCGGGAAGGTCGATTGCCCAATAAGCCGCGTTTAACGCGAGTCCGGCCGCCGTGATGGCCGCGATGAAGCTTGCCTTGGCCGACCACTTAAAACAGTGAAAAGCGGCCTGATACGTAAAAACAACAATGGCGAGAAGCGATAGATAGGAAAGTGCGGCGAACGCTTCCGTGGCTTTTTCATATGAACGAGAAATACCGGGCGCCAGATTAGAGAAATGCACAAGGGGAATGATATGATAAAAGAGAGCTCCCAGTGCCGCCGACAAATACCGGTAGACATAGGGAGATTCCGGTATCGTACCGCCGTGTACTCCTGCGATCCAGAGAGCATACCCGGCGTAATCATCACGCGGTAGCGTGTTAAAGATCATCGTCCGATAAATTGCAAAAAACACAGGCAAAAAAAGGACGGCCAGCGCAGCATATATCAATGCTGTGCGGAAAAACGGCGTTTGGCGCATCTAAGGATTCCAGGCTAGGCGTTAAAGTCAGAATGAGCTGTTTCACATTCCAGCCTAGATTGCGTTGACATTCACTTGGTCCAGATAAATGCGCTGACGAGGCATAGGATAGACAGGAATGCCCTTGGTGTTTGGTCGTAGCGTGTTGCGATCCGCCTGAAGTGCTTGATTTTCAGGAAGAAGCGTTCGACGAGGTTTCGTTCACAGTAAAGGGCGAAATCGCAGGGCACCTGTGGTGATGTTATTCTGGGCGGGATCACTGGCACAGCCCCCTGGTTCACGATGGTTTCACGCAGTGTCTTTAAATCATATCCCTTGTCGGCCAGGATATGATCCGCGGGTAGCTCGGCGATCAGTTGCTCGGCCTGGGTAATGTCGTTGACTTGGCCGGGCGTGAGGATGAAGCGCAGCGGATTGCCCAAAGCATCGACGAGGGCATGGATTTTGGTGCTCATTCCACCGCGCGAGCGTCCGATCGCACGAGCTTCAGGCCCCCCTTTTTGCCCGCCGCATGTTGATGCGCACGGACGATGGTGGAATCGATCATTACGTATTCAAAGTCAGGGGCATCCGCCATGGCGGCAAAAAGCCGGTCCCAGACCCCGTCCTTCGACCAGCGCGAAAAGCGGACGAAGACGCTGTTCCAGTTGCCAAAAAAAGCTGGCAGATCGCGCCACGGCGCGCCCGTGCGGGCCAACCAGAGCACCGCTTCCATGAACAGCCGGTTATCCGTACCCGTCCTGCCGGGATCACTGCTCTTGCCTGGTAAATGAGGCTCCATCCGCTCCCATTGATGATCTTTTAAGATCAGACGAACCCCTGTCATGCAAAACTCCTCGCGAACAAGGAGGATAAATCACATTTGCGGCCGTGCGGGAATCCTGAATGTCAACGCAATCTAATAGCATAGCGGCGATTGCCGCTTTTTGCGCTTACGCTGGACGATCTCTTCAATTTCGCAAAAGAAGCGCTACTTTTTGTGAACAAAAAGTAGCAAAAAAACTTTGTTAGTTTGACCCGCGCCGCTCCAGCGCCACAGGCTTAAAGTCAAGGAAGTTTTTGGTGCCGCTTTTTCCAAAAAGCGGCCACTTCCTTCCTTACATCCCGCCCGGATAATTCGGCCCGCCCGCCCCTTCCGGCACCACCCAGTCGATATTCTGCGTCGGGTCTTTGATGTCGCAGGTCTTGCAGTGCACGCAGTTCTGCGCGTTGATCTGCAGTTGCGGCGTCCCCTGCTCCGCGCCGGTGATTTCGTAAACGCCGGCGGGGCAGTAGCGGGTTTCCGGGCTGCGATATTCGTTCCAGTTCACGCTGATCGCCTTGGCCGGATCGCGCAGCACGAGATGCGCCGGCTGATTCTCCTCATGGTTGGTGTTGGAGAGAAACACCGAGGAGAGGCGATCGAAGGTCAGCTTGTTATCGGGCTTCGGATACTCGATCGGCGTCGCCTCGCTGGCCTTGCGCAGCGTCTCATGGTCGCTGTGGTTGCGCAGCGTCCAGGGCGCCTTGCCGCGGAACAGGTAGGTGTCGAGCGCCGCATTCACCAGGCCGCCATAGAGGCCGAACTTGGCAAAGCCGGGGCGGATATTGCGCACCCCGTGCAGCTCGGGCCAGACCCAGCTTGCGCGCAGCATCTCGGCATAGGCGGTGACCTCGGCGGGTTTGCCGCCGGCGAACGCGGCGGCGATCGCTTCCGCCGCGACCATGCCGGATTTCATCGCCGTATGCGTGCCCTTGATCTTCGGCACGTTCAGCGTGCCGGCGGCGCAGCCGATCAGCACGCCGCCGGGAAAGGTCAGTTTCGGCAGCGATTGCAGCCCGCCTTCGTTCAGCGCGCGGGCGCCATAGGAAATGCGTTTGCCGCCCTCGAAGATCGGCGCGATGGTGGGGTGCAGCTTGAAACGCTGCATCTCCTGGAACGGCGACAGATATGGATTGCTGTAATCCAGCCCGACGACGAAGCCATAAGCGACGAGATTGTCGCCGAAATGATAAAGGAAGGAGCCGCCGTAAGTGTCGGACCGCAGCGGCCAGCCGATGCTGTGCATCGCCAGCCCCTTGCGGAAATTCTCAGGCCGCACTTCCCACAATTCCTTGATGCCGATGCCATAGGTCTGCGGATCGTTATTGGCGTTCAGCGCGAAACGCTGCATCAGCTGTTTCGACAGCGAGCCGCGGCAGCCTTCGGCGAAAATCGTATAGGTCGCGCGCAATTCCATGCCGCGCTGGTAATTCGCGGTCGGCTCGCCATCCTTGCCGATGCCCATATCGCCGGTCGCGACACCGACGACGCGCCCCTCTTCCACCAGCAGTTCGGCGGCAGCGAAGCCGGGATAGATCTCCACGCCCGCCTCTTCCGCCTGCTGGCCCAGCCAGCGCACCACATTACCGAGCGAGACAATATAATTGCCTTCATTATGCATTTGCGGCGGCGTCGGCAGGCGGTGCGACTTTTGCGCCGTCAGGAACAGGAAACGGTCTTCCGTCACCGGGGTCGTGAGCGGGATCGCCGCCGGGTCGCAATCGGGGAACAGTTCTTTCAGCGCCCGCGGCTCCAGGACCGCGCCGGAGAGAATATGCGCGCCGACTTCGCCGCCTTTCTCCACCACGCAGACCGAAAGCTCCGGGTTGATCTGTTTCAGCCGAATGGCGGCGGCGAGACCCGCGGGGCCGGCACCGACCACCAGCACGTCGAATTCCATCGCCTCGCGTGGCGTGAGCTGCTCTGACAAATTACGCCTCCTGGCTGTTTTGCGTCGTATAGGTAATACCCGTGTTGTGCGTAAAGGTACGGCGGAATGAGTGAAGCGGATATCGAGCTGATCGCGGCGCTGCGCCTGCAATGGGAATGGGGCGCGGACGAGGCGTTGCTGGAAACGCCGCAGGACCGCCGCCAGGCGGCGCCGGCGGCGTCGTCGCCCATGCAAAAGCCTGCGGCGCCCGCCCCCGCGCAACGCGGGCGCGCGCCTTCCCTGCCGGCGGCCCCGGGGGACGCGGCGAAAATCGCCGCCACGTGCCACGATCTGGAGGCGCTGCAGGCGGCGATGGCCGCCTTCACCGGCTGCGCGCTGCGCGACACCGCGACCCAGCTGGTGTTCGCCGACGGCGCCGCCGATGCCCGCTTGATGGTCATCGGCGAGGCGCCAGGCGGTGAGGAGGACCGCGCCGGCCGGCCCTTCGTCGGCCCTGCCGGGCAGCTGCTCGACCGCATGCTGGGCAGCATCGGCCTGGACCGGCGCACGGTGCGGATCGCCAATGCCGTGCCCTGGCGGCCGCCGGGCAACCGCGCGCCGACCGAGGCTGAAATCGCGCTATGCCTGCCCTTCCTGCATCGCCAGATCGCCCTCACCCGCCCGCGCGGGCTGCTGCTGTTGGGCGCGGTGGCGGCGAAAGCGCTGCTCGCGGCACCGGAGCGGGATCTCGGCATCGGCCGGCTGCGCGGCACCTGGCGGAAGGTGAGCATTGAGGGGCTGGAAGCGCCTTTGCCGGCCCTGCCGACCTTTCACCCCGCCTATCTGCAGCGCATGCCGGGCGCCAAGGCACAGGCCTGGCGTGACCTTCTGGCATTGCGGGAATGGTTGGAAAGCGCCGAGCACATAGCTGGCATCACGACTTTGTGATCATGCAGCACAGGAGTCGCGTAAGAAATAGCCTAAATTTGTATTAATAATTAGACAAGTCTCATCGATAACCCTTGCATCTCACAGTTCCGCTGTGTACGTCCATTAATCATGCGAGGAGCTCATTCCATGCTCTCCCGCCTGAACGGCACAGCCTTGGCTATGGCGACCGTGTCCGTTCTCGCCCTTGGCCTCGTTGATAGCACGAGCGCCATGGCGAAGTCCCCCGATACGGGACGAGGCCCGGGACTAACCCCTACCCCCTCAACGCAGCATAGCGCAGCGAGCGGGGATGAATTTGCCTATGCGGTTCCCCGCAATGCACCGTCACCCGACGTTGAAGTCGTGCTGCCCGAACCGCTGCCGCCCAGCGCTGTGGCTACGTATAAACGAATTTTTACGCTGCAAAATGACGGAAGCTATGCGCAGGCCGACAGACTGATCAGCCGTTTAAGCGATCCACTTCTGCTCGGTCCTGTGCTGGCGGCGCGCTATCTCAGCAACAACTATATCAGCTCGCCCGATGAGCTGCGGAACTGGTACGCGCACTACAGCGATCAGCCGGAAGCCCCAGCGATTTACGGGCTGATGCGGCACAAAATGCCTTGGCGCTCGCTGCCGGCGGCGCCCACCGTGGCATTTCTGCCCGAGCAGACGACGGCCGCCGGCGGCGCGGCCCCGCCCGTCACGACGAGCGACGATTCGGACTGGCGCCGGCGCTTCGATTACGCGCTGGCCGATTGGAAGTCCGGCGCGCTGAGCGAAGCCGCCACCGAGTTCGCCGACACCGCCACCATGAGCGACATTTCCGACGATCACCGCGCCGCCAGCGAGTTCTGGGCGGCCCGCGCGGCGCTGCGGCGGCACCGGCCGGAGGCCTATCTCAGCTGGCTGCAGCAGGCGGCGAGCACCGGCGGCACCTTCTACGGCCTGCTGGCAGGGCGCCTGCTCGGCCAGGGCTTCGGTCCGACCGGCATTGCCGCGACGCTGACCGAGGCCGATGTCATCGCCGTGGACGCCACCCCTCAGGGCCATCTCGCTTTCGCCTTGCTGCAGGTAGGCGCGCGGGACCAGGCGGCGATGGCGCTCCGCGCGCTCTGGCCGCAGATCCAAAACGATCCAGCCTTCGGACGCTCGGTGATGGCCGTGGCGGCGCGTGCCGGCCTGGTGGACGTCACCGTCGCCCTGGCTGGCGAACTGCCGAACCCGGTGAACGAAATCGCCGGCGCCAGCCTGCCCTTGCCGGCTTTGTACCCGGCCGGCGGCTTCACCATCGATCCGGCGCTGGTCTATGCCCTCACCCGCACCGAATCCGGCTTCAACCCCTATGCCGTCTCGCCGGTCGGGGCTCGCGGCCTGATGCAGCTGATGCCGGAGACCGCCAGCTATATCCGCCGCGAGGACGGTCTGAGCGGTTCCGTCGCCGACCCGTCCGATAATCTCGCGCTCGGCCAGGCCTATATCCGTTATCTCGGCGACCAGCCGGGGATCGACGATAATCTGCTCGCGATCCTGGCGAGCTATAATGCCGGTCCGGGCGCCGCCGCCGCCTGGTATCAGAACCTCAGCGCCAACAGCGACCCGCTGCTGTTCATCGAAATCAATCCCGACCGACCAGACCCGCCGCTTCGTGAAGCAGGTTCTGGCCGATAGCTGGCTCTATGCCGAAGAGATCGGGCTGAAGCCGAGCAGCCTGGACGCGCTGGCCGAAGGCAACTTCCCGCGCCTCAACTTGAATACCGACATCGCCTCTGCCAATTGAGCGTCATGCACAGGATCGACGAAACGGCAAAATTCCTGCCGGTGAACATCGCGGTGGCGACCATTTCCGACACCCGTACCTCGGCCAATGACACGTCCGGCGACGCGCTCGCCGAGCGTCTCACCCAAGCCGGCCATCACCTCGCGGCGCGGACCATCATCCGCGATGATGCCGACGCCATCGCTGCGCAGCTGCGCAGCTGGATCGCCGATCCGCAGATCGACGTGGTGATCACCACCGGCGGCACCGGCGTGACCGGCCGGGACGTGACGCCGGAAGCGTTCGGCCGCGTGGTCGAAAAAACCATCGAAGGTTTCGGCGAGCTGTTCCGCATGCTCTCCTACCAAAAGATCGGCACCTCGACGATGCAATCCCGCGCCGTCGGCGGGGTCGCGAACGGCACCTATTTGTTCGCCTTGCCCGGCAGCACCGGGGCGGTGAAGGATGGCTGGGACGGTATTCTGCTCTACCAGCTGGATTCACGCCACAAGCCCTGCAACCTGGTCGAGCTGATGCCGCGCCTCAAGGAACATCTCAAAGGCTGAGGCCAGAAAGCGGCCGCTTTTTAAAAAAAGCGGCGCAAAAATTTTTGCTCCTTCGGGCCGGCGGCACCTCCACCGGTCCGGCTTACAGGCGCAGAAGATTACGTAAACGAAATGAATATCCCGCCGATGAACGAAGGACGAACATAGTTCGAGCCGGCACGCAGGGTGATGCCACCAGCAAAAGGGCCAGAGGGACTTAGCCCGGCGGCCATGTCCCGCGAAATAATTTTATGACTTTTAACAAAGAGACGCGCATCGCCTGACCTGCGGCAGGTCGTCCGCCCCTCACCTCCTCAATTCACGCCCTAATCCCAGGCATCCGCGGTTTGGGAGCCTCTGCAGGCGTCAACAATATGAATATTTTGTTATCATTCTACGCAGTTTCCCGACCATCCCTTGGGTCGTGACCGGCCGCACCACGCGCTGTGTCTGATCATGCGGCGCCCGGCTCTCACGCGGCATGATGGTAGATTGTTCGACAAACTCCCCTTGAAATTCCGACGATTTCGCGCGTCATGGCCAGACCGCTCCCGCGCTCGTGAGCCGCGCACCGCCATCCTCAGCCAAATAAAGCTTGCTTTCGTCTCCGTTTTGTTCTTTGTTTGTTCTCATTCGGTCGAGATCTGTGGATAAGTGAAATGATTTTCATGTTCAGAGAACAAAGCCAAAACAAAGGAGCAATGTCATGGGCGCGGTAAGCCGCCTTCATATGGCCGGCGGCCTGCCCAACGGCGCCTTGAAAGGCCGAGGCACCGCGCAAAACCCCGCCAACCGCTTCGACCGCGAGCATGTCGAACCGTTCGACGACGGCTGGAGCTCGGAAGAGCCGCAGGCGCGTCCGCAAACCAGCCTGATGCGCGACGCCACGCGCAACATCATCGCCCGCAACGACAGTCCCGATCTCGGCTTCGACCGCAGCATCAACCCTTATCGCGGCTGCGAACATGGCTGCATCTACTGCTTCGCCCGCCCCACCCATGCCTATCTCGGCCTGTCGCCCGGCCTCGATTTCGAGACCAAGATCGTCTTCAAGCCCGAGGCGGCGCGGCTGCTGGAGGCGGAATTGTCCAAGCCCCGCTATCAGCCGGCCGTGCTGGCGCTCGGCACCAATACCGATCCCTATCAGCCGGTGGAGCGCACGCTGGGCCTCACGCGCGGCATCCTGGAAGTGCTGGAACGTTTCAACCACCCGGTCAGCATCGTCACGAAATCCGCCGGCGTGCTGCGCGACATCGAGCTGCTCGCCCGCATGGCGGCGAAAAATCTCGCGCGCGTCCATCTTTCCATCACCACGCTCGACCCGGCTCTGGCGCGGGCGATGGAACCGCGCGCCGCCGCCCCGGCCCGCCGCCTGGCGACGATCACGCGCGCTCGTGAATGCCGGAATCCCCACCGGGGTGATGGCCGCGCCAATGATCCCCGGCGTGAACGATGCAGAGCTGGAAAACATTCTCGAAGCCGCATCCGAGGCGGGGGCCATGGACGCCCATATGCAATTGCTGCGCCTGCCCCTCGAACTCGGCCCCTTATTCACGGATTGGCTGCACACCCATCTGCCAGACCGCGCCAACCATGTGCTGAGCCTGATCCGCCAGAGCCGCGCCGGCCGGCTGAACGATCCGGACTTCGGCTCACGCTTCACCGGCACCGGCCCGCTCGCCGACCTGCTGCAACAGCGCTTTGCACGCGCCGCGCGGCAGCTCCGGCTGGACGGCCCGCAGCCGAAACTCGATGTCACGCAATTCCGCGTGCCAAAGGCGGCGCCTAGCACGCAGCTTTCACTGTTCTAAAGGATGAAGGAAAGTAGCCAAGAAAAAAAGAAGTGGCCGCTTTTTGAAAAAAGCGGCGCAAAAACTTCTGTCAACTTCGGGCCCGAGGCGCTGAAACAAGCACGGCCCAGTCTAAAAAAGTTTTTTGCTACTTTTTTTCAAAAAAGTAGCCTTCTTCTCACCTTGCCTCCAAAATCTCACTTACGGCGCGCCGCCGGGCGGCAGACAAAAGCGCCGGCTTCGGTGGCCAGGACAGGGCGATTGAACAGCACCGGATGCGCGGCGATGGCGGCGAGAATTTCCCCGTCGCCGACCGCCGGCTCGGTCAGGCCAAGCTCGGCGGCGAGCCGTTCCTTCGCACGCAGCAGACCGCGCGCCCCGGGGCCGGCGGCGGCCAGGGAGGCCAGCGCATCCTGCGTCAGCGGCTCCTTCATATAAAGCACGATCCGCGGCTCGATCCCGGCCTCACGCAACGCCGCCAGAACGTCGCGCGAGGTTCCGCAATTCGGATTGTGATAGAGCGTGACCGGACCGGTCATTTATGGATCATCGTGCCGATGCCGCCCTCGGTGAACAGCTCCAGCAGCAATGCATGCGGCACGCGGCCATCGAGAATGGTGGCGCCCTTCACCCCGAGGGTGACGGCTTCCATGCAAGTTTCCACTTTCGGGATCATGCCGCCGGAAATCGTGCCGTCGGCGATCAGCTCGTTGATCTGCGCCAAGGTCAGGTCGGGCATCAGCTGCTTCTGCTTGTTCAGCACGCCGGGCACGTCGGTCAGCATCAGCAGGCGGGTCGCGTTCAGCGCGCCGGCAATAGCGCCGGCCGCCGTATCGGCGTTGATGTTATAGGTCTCGCCATCCTCGCCGGTGCCGACCGGGGCGATCACCGGGATCAGCCCGGCCCCGGTCAGGGCGTTGATCACGCGCGTATCGATGAAGCCGGGTTCGCCGACATAGCCGAGATCGAGCACCTTCTCGATGTTCGAACCCGGATCCTTCTTGGTCCGGCGCAGCTTGCGGGCGCGGATCAACCCGCCATCCTTGCCGGAAATGCCCACCGCCAGCCCGCCGGCGCGGTTGATCAGCGCCGGCCACCTGCTTGTTCACGGTGCCGGCCAGGACCATCTCCACCACCTCGACCATGGCGGCATCGGTGACGCGCAGCCCGTCGATGAAATTGGACTGGATCGCCAGGCGATCGAGCATGGCGTTGATCTGTGGCCCGCCGCCATGCACCACCACGGGGTTGATGCCGACCTGTTTGAGTAGCGCGATGTCGCGGCCGAATTCAATCGCCAGCGAATCGCTCCCCATGGCGTGCCCGCCATATTTCACCACGATCGTGGCGCCGGCATAACGGCGCAAATAGGGCAGCGCGCGGGCGACGATATGCGCTTCCTGCGCGGCGGTAATGGTGCTGCTCACGAACCTGACCCTTTCTTCAAGCGCCCCACCGCCTCAGGCGAAGGCGGCGATTCTGGCGCGCAACTCGTCGATGCCGAACCCGGTTTCACTGGAGGTGGTGATAACCTCGCTCAGCGCCGCCGGATGGGCGGCGGCGAGAGCCCTTACCTCCTCCTGCTTGCGCGTCAAGGCGATCTTTTTCACCGCATCGGCCTTGGTCAGCACGATCTGATAGGAAACCGCCGATTGGTCGAGCAGCTCCAGCACCGTCTCGTCGGATTTTTTAATCTCCACCCGCGAATCGAGCAGCAGCAGAACGCGGCGCAGATTGGGGCGGCCGCGCAGATAATCCAGCATCAGCCCCTGCCAGTCGCGCTTGATGGCCTGCGGCGCCTCGGCATAGCCGTAACCCGGCATATCCACGAGCACGAGCGGCGCAGCTTCGAGCTGGAAGAAATTCAGCTGCCGTGTGCGCCCCGGCTGGTGCGACACGCGCGCCAGCGCCTTGCGGCCGGTAAGCGCATTCAGCAGCGAGCTTTTGCCTACATTGGAGCGGCCCGCAAAGGCGATTTCCTCACCGCGCGGCTCCGGCAGATGATCCAGAGCCTGCGCGGCGTAGAAGAAGTCGCAAGCGGAGGCAAAAAGCTTCCGGCCGGATTCGAGTTGTTCGGGGCTGAACGCGTTCAGCCCCGAAACTCAGCCCTTGGCCTTGGCCAGAGCCGCGCCGCGGTTTGGTCCCCGCCTGGCGCATGATCAGCCATTGTTGTCCTACCGAGAGAAGGTTGTTCCAGGCCCAGTACAGCACCAGGCCAGCCGGCGAGCGCGCCAGTACGAAAGTGAAGATGATCGGCATGAGCTGGAACATGCGCGCCTGAGCCGGGTCGGGCGGCGCCGGATTCAGCTTCTGCTGCAGAAACATCGTGATGCCCATGATGATCGGCAGAGCGCCAACATGCAGCAGCGGGCTGATCATCGTCGGATCGAAGGGAACCAGCCCGAACAGGTTGAATATGTTGGTCGGGTCCGGCACCGAAAGATCGTGGATCCAGCCATAGAACGGCGCCTGACGCATCTCGATGGTGGTGAAGATCACCTTGTACAGCGAGAAGAAGACCGGGATCTGCACCAGCATCGGCAGGCAGCCTGAAGCCGGATTGATCTTCTCGCGTCTTGTACAGCGCCATGATCTCCTGCTGCTGCTTGGCCGGATCATCCTTCAGCCGCTCGCGGATCGCCTGGATCTTCGGCTGCACCAGCTTCATCCGTCCCATCGAACGGTAGGAGTAGCTGGCGAGCGGGAAGAACAGCAGTTTCACGCCGACGGTGAAGATGAGAATCGCCAGACCGAAATTGCCGGTCAGCGAATTCAGCCAGTCGAGGCAGAAGAAAATCGGCTTGGTGATGAAGTACAGATAGCCGAAATCCACCGACTTATCGAAGCTCGGGATGTGGTATTCGCGCCCATACGCATCCAGCAGCCGCACCACCTTGGCGCCGGTGAACAGATGCGTCTGCAGGCTGCCGGTGGCGCCGGGCGCAACGGTGAGCGGCGCTGCGGTGATGAACGAGGTCTGATAGGCGCTGCCGTCGCCATCCGTGACGGTGCCATAGCTCATCGAGCCGGTCAGCTTGGCGTTCTGCGCCGGCGCCAGCGCCGTCAGCCAGTATTTATCGGTGATGCCGATCCAACCGCCAGGGCTGGTCTCGGAGAAGGCCTGGCCGTTGGCGCTGTGCTCGCCGTCGGATTTGAGCGAATTATAGGATTGCTGGTGCAGCGTGCCGTTGAACACGCCGAGCGGGCCGTCATACAGAATATAGGAGCTCTGCTCCGCGGGCTTGTAGTCGCGTACCACGCGGGACCAGGGGAACAGCTGCACCGGCGCACCGGTATGGTTGATCACATGCTGGCGCACCGTGAACATGTAATTATCGTCGACCGAGACCAGCAGCTGGAAGGTCAGGCCCGCGCCATTATCCCAGCTCAGCGTGACCGGGCTTTGCGGGGTGAGCTGGTTGCCCGACGCGGTCCACACCGTCGCATCGGTCGGCACCTTGATGTTGCCGACCGGCGTCCAGCCGAACTGCGCGTAGGAGGGCTTGGCGCTACCGCGCTGGCCCAGCAGCTGCACCAGCGGCGAATCCTTGGCGATGGTCTCGTGATAATCCTTGAGCACGACATCATCGAACACCGCACCGGTCAGGCCGATGCTGCCGGAAATCCTGGGCGCGTTGATGGCCAGGCGCGGGCCTGCAGGCGCCGCCTGCGTGGCGCCGGGTGCTGCTGTCCCCACCGCTGCTTGCGGCGTGCCGGCATTGTTCACCTGCGCCAGGGTCTGCGTCGGGCTGGGCGGCGGATGCGGCAGGAACCGCTCGACCGCGAACTGAAACACCAGCAAGATGCCGAGTGACAGAGCGATGGCGAGCAACAGACGCTTCTGGTCCATGGGGCTTTACGAATCCTTGAGCGGCGGCACCGGGTCTAAACCGCCCGGATGCCAGGGATGGCAGCGTAAAATCCGTCTTCCGGCAAGCCACGCGCCGCGCCCGGCGCCGTGCCTGCAAATGGCCTCGCGCGCATAGGCGCTGCAAGACGGATAGAAACGGCAATTGGCGCCGATCACGGGCCGCAGCGTCAATTCATAGACGCGGATCGCACCGGACAGGACCGTCGCGGCCGGGCTCATTTGCGCAATTCGGCCAATGCCGAATTCGAGGCTGGCGCAGAGCGTGGCAAATGGCAAGGTCGCGGTCTCCTTGCGGCAGACCAGCACCAGCTCGACGCCAGCAAAGCGGCTTCTCCGCCAAAGTAAGCCGCACCGCCTCACGCAGGCGGCGGCGGGCACGATTGCGCAGCACCGCGTTGCCGATCTTCTTGGTCGCGGTATAGCCAACACGCACCGGCGCCTCACCCTGCTGGACGAGCGCCTGCATCAAAAAGCCCGGGCGGCTGAATTTGCGCCCCCGCGCGGCAAGCCGCAAAAACTCCGCACGGCGCCGAAAGGTCTCCGGGGGAGTTTTTGCGGTCATGACCAGGTCTCGAACCGCGCTGACGCCAGAATCAGGCAGAAAGCTTGGCGCGGCCCTTGGAGCGGCGGTTGGCGATCACCTTGCGGCCGCCGACCGTCGCCATGCGGGCGCGAAAACCATGCCGGCGCTTGCGGACGAGTTTGGAAGGTTGATAAGTCCGTTTCACGATATGCACTCCGGCGAAAAACAAAATAAAACGTAATGCGCCGAACCGTCCCCGATTCAGCCTTACGAGGGGCGCATATAGAAGCGCCTGCCCTTAGCCGTCAATGCAAAGCGCACGCGCCACGGCATAAACACCCCATGCTTCGCCGGCGCCCCTTGGCTGAAAGCCGCCGCCCGTCAGGCCTGTTCACATGTAAATTGCGACACGGGGCCGAGAAGTGAACCGGAACGACCTGTAGGATATTGCCCTGCCTCACAGTAACGTGCAGCCTGGATTTATGCCGTCCTTCTCACCGACTCGGCCACGGAACGTTCTTGCCCTCCAGGGCGGCGGTGCACATGGCGCGTTCACCTGGGGCGCGCTCGACCGGCTGCTGGAAAACGGCATGAGCTTCGCCGCGGTCACCGGCGTCTCGTCCGGCGCGCTGATCGCGGCCATGGCGGTGCAGGGCTATGTCCGTGGCGGCCAGAGTGGCGCACGCGTGGCGGTGACGGAACTCTGGCAGCGCGTCGCCGACGCCCATATTTTCAGCAATCTGGGGAACCCGCTCGACTGGATGTGGGGCGGGCTCGGCAATGACATGGCCTGGGCGGGCATCACCAACGCGCTGCGCCTGTTCAACCCCGGCCAGCTCAACCCGTTCGGACAAAATCCGCTGGCCCCTTTGCTCGCCGACCTGCTCGATCTCGACGCCATCCGCGACGCCTCGGCGCCGCGGCTTTATATCGGCGCGACCGACGTCGAATCCGGCGCGGCGCGGGTGTTCGACAATGCCGAGATCAGCGTCGATGCCCTGCTGGCCTCCGCCTGCATTCCCATGATGTTTCCCACCGTGACCATCGGCGGCCGCGCCTATTGGGATGGCGGCTATTCCTGCAACCCGCCTTTGGCCCCTGTGCTCACCCCAACGCCGGACCGGCTGGTGCTGATCCGCGCCCAGCCGCGGGCGCGCCCCGGCGTGCCGAGCAGCACCGCGGACATTCTGCACCGGCTGCACGAGATCGCCTTCCAGGCGCCGCTCGACGCCGAGCTGGCGCTCCTGCCACGGCACACGCAGCTGCTGGACATTTCCGCCGATGCGGCGCTCTCGCAACATCCCCTGACCTCGAAAATGAACATGGAGCGCGGTTTTCTCGACAATCTGTTCGCCGCCGGCCGCACGGCCGCCGCTTCCGTCACGGCAGGCTGACGGCCGGCCCCGATGAGCCCTCTCCGCAAAGTCCGACGCAAGCTATTCGGCGGCAGCCTTTCCGCCCGGGTCCTGTGGCTCACGGTCAGCATCATTCTGCTGGTGGAGATCCTGATCCTCATGCCGAGCCTGGGCCGGGACCGCCAGGCCTGGCTGTGGCAGCATGTGAAACAGGCGCATCTCGCGGCCTTCCCCGCCGCGGTAAGCGCCGGCACGCTGGACCTCACGACCGAGGATGCGCTGCTGAAACTTTCGGACACGATTTCCATCAGGCTCGCCGAACCAGGGCGGCTGATCGTGGTGATGCGCCAGGACCGCCCCGTGCCGCCGCCGGACCAGACGATCAAGCTTGCGGACGAGCCGCTGCTCACCAGCATCTGGCGCGCCCAGCTGGCGGTGATCGGGCTTGGACCGAAATCTCTGAAGGTGATCGCCCCAAGCCCGCTGCAGCCCAATGCGATGCTCGACATCACCGTGAGCGGCACCGAACTGGCGCAGCATCTGCGCGACTATGCCGCGCATATCCTGATCCTCTCCTTGATCATCGCGCTGGTGACCGGCTCCCTGGTGTTTGCCGCACTCGACCAGCTGCTGGTGCGGCCGATGCGGATTCTCACCGCGAGCATTGTCGGCTTCCGCCATGCCCCGGAACAGGACGGACAAGACGACCTCATCTGGCTCGCAGGCCGGGGCGACGATGAAATTTCCCGCGCCGCCAGCGAACTGAAATTGCTGCAGGACGAAATGCGCGCGGCCCTGTGGCGCAACGCGCGGCTCGCCGCGGTGGGCACCGCCGTGGCCAAGATCAGCCATGACCTGCGCAACATTCTCAGCTCGGCGCTGCTGGTGGCGGACCGGCTGCAGGCCTCCGCGGACCCGACCATCCAACGCGCCGCCCGCACGCTGATCCCCGCCGTCGAGCGCGCCGCCCAGCTGGTCAGCCGCACCGTGGATTTCGCCCGCGAGGGCCCGCCCGCGATCATCCGTTCCTCGGTGATGCTGCATGACCTGATCGATGAGACCGCGCAGGCGCTGCGCCCCGAAGAGAGCGGCGTGACCATCGAAAACAAGGTGCCCGGCGCGCTGGTGCTGGCGCTGGACCGCGAGCAGATCTACCGCGTCCTGGTGAATCTGCTGCGCAATGCGGTGGAGGCCGGCGCCGACCATGTCACCATCTCCGTCACCGGGGAAAACGGCATGACGCGGCTGAACATCATGGATAACGGGCCCGGCCTGCCGCAACGCGTGCAGGACAATCTGTTCAGGCCTTTCACCGGCTCCGGGCGCCACGGCAGCACCGGGCTTGGCCTGACCATCGCCCGCGACCTCGTGCGCGCGCATGGCGGCGAACTGCAGCTGGCGCAAACCGGTCCCGACGGCACCCTCTTCGTCATGGAACTGCCGGCCGAATTCGCGGTGTGACGTTTCGCGCCACCGCATAAAAACTATCTATTTTATAGGGATTACTTCACGATTTTGATATCACCTCCGAAAAGGGGACTGATTTTCTTCTGCGCACATCAAATCAGAAAAATTTGGTTATTTTGATGGGGCCATTGATCCAAAAAGAAAAATACTTTTCTTAAGAGCCATGATTCCGCTGGCTCTCGATCCCCGCTTCGTTAAACTTGCCGTCGCCGGCAATGGGCCGCTCGCTCTGCGTCGCCTGCGCGCGTTGCGCCAGGGTGGCGCGACGGAGGCCCTGCTGTTCGCCGATGCGCCGAGCGCCGAGCTCGCTGCCGAGGCCGGCGCGTTCCTGCACCCCGCTTTGCCGGACGAGGCAGCGCTGCAGGCCCTGCACGTTCTCTGGATCGTCGATGTCGAGCCGGCGCGCGCCGCGGAGCTGGCCACCCTCGCCCGCCGCCTGCGCGTGCTGGTCAATATCGAAGACGTGCCCGATTATTGTGATTTCCATTCCGTGGCCGAGCTGCGCCGCGGTGACCTGATGCTCACCGTCTCCACCAACGGCATGGCGCCGGGCCTCGCCGGCACCATCCGCCGCGCGCTCGAAAGCGATTTCGGCCCCGAATGGGGCGAGCGGGTGAGCGAAGTCGCCGCCTTACGGCAGGGCTGGCGGGCCGAGGGGCTGAGCATGCCGGAAGCGGCCGCGCGAATCGATACCCTCGTTGCCGAGCGCTGTTGGCTCCCCCCGCAAAAGCACCAAAAACAAAACTAATTATTTTCCCTTTCCTGCCCAAGGTTCATCGGACATGTCCAAGCTGATTGCGCTTCCCCACACAGCGCCCTTCGCCCCCGAACAGATCGCCGCCCTCGACCAAGTCATCAGCGCCTCGTCCGCGGTGCAGCGCGCCTGGCTCGCGGGTTTCCTGGCCGGGCTCGATGCCGCGGAGGGCAAGCAGCCCGCAGCACCCGCCGTCACCGGGCCAAAGCCGAAACTGCTCGTGCTGTACGCCACCGAATTGGGCAATACCGAGGCCCTGGCCGCCAAGGCGAAGCAGGAGGCCGCGAAGCTCGGCTTTGCCGCGCGCGTGCAGGATGTCGCCGATACCGACGTGCAGAGCCTGAAGGACGCCGGCACGATCATCGCCCTCATCTCCACCTGGGGCGACGGCGAACCGCCGCAGCGCGCCGCACCTTTCTTCCGCGCGCTGATGGGCGACGCGGCACCGCGCCTGGACGGCGTGAAATTCGCCGTGCTGGCACTCGGCGACTCCTCCTATGCGCAGTTCTGCGAAAGCGGCCGGCAGGTCGATGCGCGCTTCGAGGCCCTGGGGGCGGCACGCGCCGCGGCGCGGATCGATCTCGACCTCGATTACGAGGCCGGCGCCAAAACCTGGATGACCGCGACGCTCGAGACGCTGGCGCCGAAAACCGCCGATGCAGGCTCGGTCATCCATGTCGATTTCCACAAGTCCGCCGCCGAAGCCGCGTCGAAATCCGCGCCCTTCGCCGCCGAGATCACCGCGCACCACAAGCTCACCTCCGACCGCGCGGAGTCCGAGACCGTGCATGTCGAGTTCTCTTTGGCGGGCTCGGGCATCACCTATGAGCCCGGCGATGCGATCGGCTTCGTGCCGGAAAACGACCCGGCGCTGGTCGAAGCCGTGGCGCGCGCCGTCGGCCTGGAGCAGGACGCCGCGCTGCGCGAGGCGCTGACCACGCGCCATGATATCTGCACGCTCACGGCCAAGCAGCTCAAAGACTATGCGGCGCTGACCGGCGATGCCCAGGCGGCTTCCCTGGCCGAGAATGAAGCCGAACGCAGCGCGTTTCTCGCCGGCCGCCAATGGATCGACCTGCTGGAGGCCTTCCCGCACAAACTCGGCGCGGAAGCCTTCACCGCATTGCTGCGGCCGCTGGCACCGCGCTATTATTCGGTCGCCTCGTCGCAGAAGCTGGTGGGCGAGGAAGCGCACCTCACCGTCGCGCGTCTGGCCTATGAATCCGCCGGTCGGGCGCGGCTGGGCGTGGCCTCCGGCATGATCACCGACCGCCTGCGCTCAGGCGGCATCGGGAAAATCTTCGTGCGCCCGAACCAGCATTTCCGCCTGCCGCAAAACCCCGAGACGCCGATCATCATGATCGGCGCCGGCACCGGCGTCGCGCCCTATCGCGGCTTCCTGCAGGAGCTCGAAGCCACCAATGCCGGCACAAAGAGCTGGGCGATCTTCGGTCATCGCCGCTTCCTGTTCGACTTCATCTATCAGCTCGAAATCCAGGACTGGCTGAAATCCGGCGTGCTCGGGCGCCTCGACCTCGCCTCCTCGCGTGACCAGCCCGAGAAGCGCTACGTGCAGCACGTGCTGTGGGAACAGCGCGCGCGGCTGCGCCAGCAGCTCGAGCAGGGCGCGACCCTCTATCTCTGCGGCGACGCCAAGCATATGGCGCGCGATGTCGACGCCACGCTGACCCGCATCCTGGCCGACGGCCGCGATGAGAGCGTCGGTCAGGCCGCCCTCGATGCGCTGATCAGCGCCGGACGCTATAAGAAGGATGTTTATTGATGCTGGATGTGGTCGAACTCCACGCCTGCTGAGAACGTGCTGGCGCGGGCGGTGGATGAACAATTCCGCGGCAAGATCGCGCTGGTGTCGTCCTTCGGCACCGAATTCGGCCATCCTGCTCCATATGCTCTCGGAAATCGACCGCTCGGTGCCGGTG
The DNA here is from genome assembly GCA_963798115.1 of uncultured Pseudomonadota bacterium. Lineage (GTDB taxonomy): Bacteria > Pseudomonadota > Alphaproteobacteria > Acetobacterales > Acetobacteraceae > Acidocella. The sequence continues at coordinate 78,215 of CAWCRT010000020.1, read as the reverse complement.
ATCTTTCTCGACACCGGCAAGCTGTTCCCCGAGACCCTGGCCTATCGTGACAGGCTGATCGCCTATCTCGGCCTCACCGATGTGCGCAGCGTGCGGCCGAGCGGCGCGCAGCTCGGCGCCTGGGACCCGGACGGACGCCTCTGGGAAAAAGACGCCGATCTGTGCTGCGCGATCCGCAAGACCAATCCGCTCGACGCGGCGCTGGAAGGGTTCGAGGCCTGGATCACCGGGCGCAAGCGCACCCAGGGCGGCTCACGCAGCCGGTTGGACCTGATCGAGACCGGACCGGACGGGCGCATCACCGTGAACCCGCTGGCGCATTGGGATGACGAGATGATCGAAAATTATTTCCAGCGCCACGACCTGCCGCGTCACCCGCTGCAGGCGCAGGGCTATACCTCGCTCGGCTGTGCCACCTGCACCGCCCTTCCGCGCGAGGGTGAAGACAAACGCTCCGGCCGCTGGGCCGGGCAGGACAAAACTGAATGCGGCATCCATATGCCGCGCCTGGCGGCGGCTTCGATCGCCTGACCCGCACCTTTTGGGATGAGACTGATGACTGATAAAACCACCGACACGCCCAAGCTCTCGCCTAACGAGGCGATCAAGACCAAAAGTCGCTTCCTGCGCGGCACCCTCGCCGAGGGGCTGGACGAGGTCGCCAGCGGCGCGATTTCCGAAGACGACCAGCAACTCATCAAATTCCACGGCATCTATCTGCAGGATGACCGCGACCTGCGGCCCGAGCGTGCCAAGCGCAAGCTCGACAAGGCCTACAGCTTCATGGCGCGGCTGCGCGTGCCGGGCGGCGTGCTGAGCCGCGAGCAATATCTGGCGATGGACCAGCTGGCCGATGAACGCGGCAACCAGACCCTGCGCATCACCACGCGCCAATCGATCCAGTTCCACGGCGTGATCAAGACCAATCTGCGCCCCGCTTTGCGCGAGATCGACAGCGTGCTGCTCGACACCATCGCCGCCTGCGGCGACGTGAACCGCAACGTGATGTGCACGCCGAACGAATTCGCCGGCCGCGCCTATGCGCAGGCGGAACAGACGCGCGCGCGACATCTCCACCCATCTGCTGCCGCATAGCGGCGCTTGGCGGGAGATTTTCATCAATGACGAGAAGGTGACGAAAGAGCCGGAAGTCCGAGCCGATCTACGGCGCCACCTATCTGCCGCGCAAATTCAAGATCGCCGTGGCGGTACCGCCGCAGAACGATGTGGACGTGTTCGCCCATGACCTCTCCTACATTGCCATCGTCGAGAACGGCGAAGTGGTCGGCTATAACGTGCTGATCGGCGGCGGCATGGGCGCCACCCATGGCGATGCTGAGACGTTCCCGCGCGTCGGCGAAATCATCGGTTTCTGCACGCTGGAGAACGCCGTTTCTGTGGCCGAGGCCGTGGTGACCACGCAGCGCGATTACGGCAACCGCTCGAACCGCCGCCGCGCGCGGCTGAAATACACCGTGGTCGATCGCGGCCTGGACTTCATCGTCGGTGAAATCAATGCCCGCCTGGCCGTGAAGCTGGAGCCGGCACGGCCCTTCACTTTCGCCGGCAATGGCGACCGCATGGGCTGGCACACCAGCGAGGACGGGCGCCACCATCTCACTTTGTTCATCGAGAACGGGCGCGTCGCCAATGTCGGCGAGTGGAAGCTGAAATCGGCGCTCAAGCGGATCGCCGAGACGCTCGACGTGGCCTTCATCCTCACGCCGAACCAGAACATCATCATCGCCAAGGCCGACGATGCGGCGCGTGCCGAGATCGAGAAGGTCTTCGCCGCCTACGGCGTGCAGCTGCGCGGCTCCGTGCTGCGCGAAGCGGCAATCGCCTGCGTGGCGCTGCCGACCTGCACCCTGGCTTTGACCGATGCCGAGCGCTACCTGCCAAGCCTGATCACCAAGCTCGACTCGCTGCTGGCGGAACACGGGCTGGACCAGCAGCCGATCACGGTGCGCATGACCGGCTGCCCGAATGGCTGCGCCCGCCCCTATCTCGCCGAAATCGGCTTCGTCGGCCGCAATCCGGGCCGCTACAACCTGCATCTCGGCGGCAATATCGACGGCTCGCGGCTGAACCGGCTCTATAAGGAAGATGCCGACGAGGAGACGATTCTCGGCATCCTCGCACCGCTCTTCGCCGATTACGCCAAGACCCGGCAGAGCGGCGAAGGGTTCGGCGACTTCATCACCCGGCGCGGGATTGTTTGAGGACGCAAAAGAAAGACAGGCTACTTTTTGTGAACAAAAAGTAGCAAAAAAACTTTACTAACTTTGGGCCGTGCTGGTTTCAGCTGCACGGCCCAGAGTAAAAAAAATTTGCGCCGCTTTTTTCAAAAGGCGGCCTCTTTCTTCCTTCCAACCAGCTTCCTTCCAACCAGTGTCGCGTGATGCTCACTGAGCGCCGATTACGCCAAGACCCGGCAGAGCGGCGAAGGGTTCGGCGACTTCATCACCCGGCGCGGGATTGTTTGAGGGCGCAAAAGAAAGACAGGCTACTTTTTGTGAACAAAAAGTAGCAAAAAAACTTTATTAACTTTAGGCCGTGCTGGTTTCATCTGCACGGCCCAAAGTCAAAAAAAGTTTTTGCGCCGCTTTTTTCAAAAAGCGGCCTCTTTCTTCTCCGCGACCGGCGTCGTGTGATGGCCGCTGAGTTCCTCGCCCGCATTGGGATGCGAGCCGGGCGCAGAACGGCACCGCCAGCAGCGACACACCGCCGACGACAATGAAGGCCAAAGCGTAATCCCCCCGCGTCGCCGTGGCGTGATGCGACCAGGCGCTGGCGATCTCCAGCACCGCCGCGCCGACGACAATGCCCAAAGTGAGCGTGAGCTGCTGGATGGTGGTGTAGAGCGACGTCGCCGCCGACATGCGGGCGCGCGGAATATCCCCGTAGGCGATGGTGTTGAAGGCGGTGAATTGCAGCGAGCGGAAAAATCCGCCGACCAGGAGAACCACGTCCAGCAGCAAAGACGGCCAGCTCGGCTGGAACGCGGCGCAGGCGATGATGAAGCCCGAAGCCAACACGCCATTGACGACGAGCACATTGCGGAAGCCGAAGCGGCGCAGCACCGGCTGGGCGGCAGGCTTCATGCTCAGCGCGCCGGCGGCGGCGGCAAAGGTGACAAGACCGCTCTGCAAGGGCGATTCGCCGAAGCTGAGCTGCAGCATCAGCGGCAGCAGAAACGGCATGGCGCCGACCGCGATGCGGAACAGGCTGCCGCCGATCACCGAGCTGGCGAAGGTCGGAATCCGCAGCAGCGACAGATCGAGAATTGGGTGATCGGCCCGGCGCGCATGACCAACATAAACGAACGAAGCGGCCAGGCCCGCGCCGAGGCTCGCCGACCGTCCAGCCCACAGGCACGATATGCCGGCCCATCGTCTCGAACCCGGCCATCAGCGCCGCCATGGCGAAGCCGGTCAGCAGCAGGCCCGGGAGATCGAGACGGCCGCCGCGATCGGCCTCACGCACATCGGTGATGAACAGGCTCACCGCGATGATGCCGAGCACGCCGATCGGCACATTGATGTCGAACACCCAGCGCCAGGAGAGATAAGTGACGATGAAGCCGCCAAGCGGCGGCCCGAGAATCGGGCCGACCAGCGCCGGCATGGTCACCCAGGACATCGCCGCGATCATCTGCGAGCGCGAGACCGAGCGCAGCAGCACCAGCCTTCCGACCGGGAGCATCATGGCGCCGCCTATCCCCTGCAGGATGCGCGCCAGCACCAGAGTGAGCAGGCTGGGGGCGATGCCGCACAGCACCGAGCCCAGGGTGAAGACGAGGATGGCGGCACGGAACACTTTGCGCGCGCCGAAATGGTCCGCCACCCAGCCGCTGGCGGGGATGAACACCGACAGGCTGATGAGATAGGAGGTGAGCGCCACGCTCATATGCAGCGGGTCGGCATGAAAGCTGCGCGCCATGGCCGGGAGGGCCGTGGCGATGATCGTGGAATCGAGATTCTGCATAAACAAGGCGGTCGCGACGATGACCGCGATGAGCCGCATCCGGCCCTTGGAAATCTCCGGTTCGGCTTCGCTGTCCATGCTTATTCCCGGCGTCGGCCCGCGGCCTCCAGTTTCTGCAGATATTCAGGCCAACGGACACTGAACTCCTGGCCCAAGGCGTAGAGATAATCCCAGGTAAAAATTCCGGTATCGTGCCCGTCGCTGAACACCAGCCGCACCGCGTAATTGCCGGTCGGCACGATGCCGGTGATGGCGACATTCTTCTTGCCGAAGACCAGCTGCCCCTCGCCCGGCCCATGGCCCTGCACCTCGGCGCTCGGGCTTTGCGTGCGCAGATATTCCGCCGTCAGCCGGAAGACCGAGCCGTCGGTGAAGCTGACCTCCAGAATATTTTCCGCGCGGCGGAGCTTGATATCGGTGGGCGTGCTCACGATTCGAGACTGCGCGCCTCGTCCGCCAGCATGATCGGGATGCCGTTGCGGATCGGATAAGCCAGGCCCGCTTTCGGGCTGATCAGCTCGTTGCTGAGCACGGTCATAGGTGAGCGGGCCGCGGGTGAGCGGGCAGACCAGGATTTCCAGAAGGCGCGAATCCAGCGGGATGTTCGCCTCCGGCATGTCTTGTTGTTCGGTATTCATCTCAGCTTGCTTTCGGTTCGTCGTCTTCGTCATGGCCTTCTTCGAAGGCATTGATTTCCAGCAGGGCCAGCAGCGCGCGGGCCCGGTCGGCCTCGTCCTTGGCTTCCAGCAAAGCCTGTTTTTCCTCCGGTGCGAAGGGGCAGGCCATGCATAGCGAGACCACCAGCGCCGGATCCGGCATGGCGGCGATCGCCTCCCAATTGGCGTCCACCCCGGCATTGGCGAAATAACGGCGCAACGCCTTGAGCAGTTCCTCGCGCTCGAACGGCAAAGGCTTCGCCCCTGGCTCAAGCAGATCCGCCGACATAGCCGCCCAGCGCCGCCCGCACCCGGCGATAGCCGCGCATCGGACTCGATCTCCTCGATGACGGTGAAACGGATCAACCCGCTCAAGGTGATCAAAAACCGTCCGTCATCGGTCTCGCTGAAGGAGGAAATGCGGCCCAGACAGCCGGTGCGGAACAGGCCGGGGCCGGTATCGCCGCGCGCCAGGCGCTTGTCCGGCTGGATCATCCCAAACATCCGGCCCGCACCGAGCGCATCCTCAACCAGCGCGAGGTAGCGCGGCTCGAACACGTTCAACGGCAGCCGCCCACCGGGCAGCAACAGTGCGCCGTTCAACGGAAAGACGGGGAAGTCCTCGGGCAGGTCGGCTAGTTGAGGATGAAAGCCGCGCATCGCGTCAGCGGAACAGCAGGGCCGAAAGCTTGCGGCGGGCGGCCATCGTCGCCTCGTCGTCAAACCCCCAGGCCTCGAAGAATTTCAGCAGCTGCAGCCGCGCGGCATCGTCATTCCAGGCGCGGTCGCGGCGCACGATCTCCAGCAGCGCCTCGGCGGCCTCCGCCCGCGCGCCGGACGCATTCAGCGCCGTTGCAAGGTCGTAGCGGGCCTGGAAATCGTCCGGGTCGGCGGCGAGTCGCGCCTCGAGCCCGGCCCGTGCGGCCTGTGCCTTGCGCCCCTCGGCAACCAGGGCCAGGGCCGATTTGGCGCCGGCGATCTCGGGATGCTCGGCAAGCGCCGCCGGCACTTCCTTCAGCACTTCCTCCGCCTGCTCCTCGTCGCCCAGCGCGATGAGGGCGCGGACCAGGCCGCCCCAACCCTCCGCCTTGTCGCGATCCTGCTGCACGGCGGCGGCAAAGCACTGGGCGGCCGATTCGGCCTGGCCCTGCTCCAGCAGCGCCTTGCCCTCAGCCACCAGATCTGCACCCGGCGCGCTGGAGCCTGCCAGTTTCAGCAAGCCTTCAACGAAACGCCGCACCTCGCTCTCCGGCAGCGCGCCGGAAAAAGTATCGGCCAGCTGCCCCTGCCAGAAAGCCACCACGGTCGGGACCGACTGCATCGGCAGGCCCATACGCGTGAGCTGGGCCACCAGTTCGCGATTCTGGTCGATATCGATCTTCACCAGCCGCACCCGCCCGCCTTGGGCGCGCACAACTTTCTCCAGAGTCGGGGTGAGGGTTTTGCAAGGACCGCACCAGGTGGCCCAGAAATCCACCAGAACCGGCACCTGGCTGGAGGCATCGACCACCTCGGCCATGAAATTCGCCTGGGTGCCGTCGATGATCATGTCGGCGGCACTGGCCGGCATCGGGTCGTTCGTGGAGCTAAGGAGACTGTTCATCTGCGCTGATCCGTATGGGTTTCCTGCAATATATAGAGCATGCCGCCCGCCCCTCACACCCCGTGATGGAAGAGGACTTGCAATCTCTTTCGCGCTTGGGTAAAGACCCGCTCACGCTTTGCGGGCGTAGCTCAGGGGTAGAGCACAACCTTGCCAAGGTTGGGGTCGAGGGTTCGAATCCCTTCGCCCGCTCCAGTAAACTTCGGTTTTCTGGTCATTATTGAAGCGTTTTATCTACCTTACGCCGGGCGGGCGTAGCTCAGGGGTAGAGCACAACCTTGCCAAGGTTGGGGTCGAGGGTTCGAATCCCTTCGCCCGCTCCATTGAATTTCCATACCAGACAAAAGTGAAGAAAGTGGCCGCTTTTTGAAAAAAGCGGCGCCAAAAACTTCTTTGACTTTAGGCCGGTGGCGCCGAAACCAGCACGGCCCAAATTAGCAAAGTTTTTTTGCTTCTTTTTGTTCACAAAAAGAAGCCTTCCTTGCTTCCTTCCCTTCCTATTTCCGCGCCGCGTCGCGAATCGCGGAGAGCGACCGCGCCGGCGTCAGTGCCTCCGGGTCGACCAGGCAATGGAGAATCGCCGGTTTCTTCGCCGCCACGGCCCGTTCGAAAGCGGGCCAGAAATCCCCGGTGCTTTCCACGCGCTCGCCATGCCCGCCAAAGGCTTTGGCATAAGCGGCGAAATCCGGGTTTTTCAGCGCCGTGCCGACCACCCTTTCAGGATAGTCCCGCTCCTGATGCATGCGGATCGTGCCATACATGCCGTTATCCACGACGATCACGATCAGAGGCAGGTCATATTGCACGGCGGTCGCGAATTCCTGGCCGTTCATCAAAAAACACCCATCGCCCGCGAACGCGACGACGGGGCGAGATGGGTCGAGTCGCAGCGCCCCGACGGCGGCCGGCACGCCATAACCCATCGAGCCGGACGTGGGCGCGACCAGGCTGCCGAAGCCACGAAACCGGTAGAAGCGGTTGATCCAGGTGGCGTAATTGCCGGCACCGTTGGTGATGATTGCGTCATCGGGCAATTTTTGGCTTAAGCCCGCGACGATTTCGCCGAGATTGAGCGCCCCCGGCTGCTTCGTCGGCTCGCCGCTCCAGGCCAGATACGCCGCATGCAACCGGGCGACATGTTCGGCGCGGTCAGGCGCCCTGCGCGGCCCCCTGCCCCGCATCGCCTCAAGGAAGGCCCGCGGCGACACATTCAAAGCGAGGTCAGCCTGGTAGACGCGGCCAAGCTCCTCAGCGCCGGGATGGACATGCACGAGCCCTTGCGCCGTGCGGGGAATGCCAAGCAGCGTGTAACCCTGGCTCGCCGTCTCGGAGAGCCGGGTGCCAAGCAGAATGATCAGATCGCTCTCCCGCGCCGCGGCGACCAGGGCCGGATTCGCGCCGACGCCGATATCCCCGGCATAGGTCTGCTCGGTGGCGGAAAACAGGGATTGCCGGCGAAAGGCGACGCTCACAGGCAATTCGTAACGCGCGGCGATCGCGGTCAGATCCCGCACCGCCGCTTCGTCCCAGCGGCTGCCGCCGGCAATGATCAGCGGGCGGCGCGCGCCCTCCAGCATGGCCTCTAACCTGTCGAGATCCGCCTCGGCCGGCACCGCATCGCGGATATTCACCGGCGCCGCGTCCGCACAATCCGCCGTCTCACGCAGCATATCTTCCGGCAGGGCGATCACCACCGGCCCGGGCCGGCCGCTCATGGCGACGTGGAAAGCACGCGCGATGAGTTCCGGCAGGCGCGCGGCATCATCGATCTCCGTCACCCATTTGGCGATGCTGCCGAACACGGCGCGATAATCCAGCTCCTGAAACGCCTCACGCCCGCGCATCTCGCGCGCCACCTGGCCGACGAACAGGATCATCGGCGTGGAATCCTGGGCTGCGATATGTACGCCGGGGCTGGCATTGGTCGCCCCCGGCCCGCGCGTGACAAAACAAATGCCGGGGCGTCCGGTCAGCTTGCCCTGCGCCTCCGCCATCATCGCCGCCCCGCCTTCCTGGCGGCAGATTGTCACTTCCAGACGAGCGTCATGCATCGCATCCAGCGCCGCGAGATAACTCTCGCCCGGCACGCAGAACACGTGCTTCACGCCCTGGATTTCCAGCTGGTCGATCAGGATTTTTCCGCCGGTACGCTGCATCGTTGCCTCTTAGGTGAAGGAAGAAAGTAGCCGCTTTTTGGAAAAAAGCGACGCAAAACTTTTTTGACTTCGGGCCGGTGGCGTTTAGCGGCCGTTGGCGCGCCGCCAGGCGGCAAATTCTTCCAGCACCTGCGGATCGGTGGCGGGATAGAGGCCAAAAATCGACCGCCCGCCGCGCACGGTTTCGGTCACGAAATCCTCATACGCCGTCATTTCCGTCGCCTCATCGGCCAGCTCGTCCGCCAGCTCCGCCGGCAGCACGATCACGCCATCCGCATCGCCGACAATCACATCCCCCGGAAAAACCGGCGCATCGCCGCAGCCGATCGGGCCATTGATCTCGATCGCCTGATGCAGCGTGAGATTGGTGGGCGCGCTTGGACGGCTGTGAAAAGCCGGAAAATCCAGCCCGGCGATTTCCGCCGAATCACGAAACCCGCCATCTGTGACAATGCCGGCCGCCCCGCGCATCATCAGCCGCGTGACGAGAATGCCACCGGCCGAGGCGGCACGGGGATCCTTGCGGCTGTCGATCATCAGCACCGCGCCCGGCGGGCATTCCTCGATGGCTTTGCGCTGCAAATGGCCACGGTCGCGAAACACGGTGATGGGGTTCAGATCCTCGCGCGCCGGCATGTAGCGCAGCGTGTACGCCTCGCCGACCATGCTCTGCCCCAGCGGGCTCAGCGGCCGGACCTCCTGAATGAATTGCTGGCGCAGGCCGCGCTTATACAAGGCGGTCGCCAAAGTGGGCGTGCTGACGCGCTGCAACTTCTCGCGCGTCTCTTGCTTCAAGGCCATCGAACGCTCCTGTTATTTTGTTGGCGTGATCTAACCAGATCATCGCTGCGCGTCCAACCCATAAACGGCATCAATCCGCTCCAGCCGCGCTGGTTCCAGCGCCCAAAGCCCAGCATGCCAAAAGTTTTTGCGCCGCTTTTTTCAAAAAGCGGCCGCTTTCTTTCTACCTTTAACAGCGTCAGGTGGACTTATCACGCCCTTCACCCATATCCTTCAGCATCACCGCCTCCTGCGCATCACATCAACCTGGGATGGTCTCACAAATGTTTCCTGATCTACCACCGCGTTATCCAGATCCCGCGATCGAGGTTCTCGACCCGAGTTTCCTGCAATATCGTCTGTTCAATGCGAGCGTCGAGCGTCTCGCCACCGGCACGCGCTGGGGCGAAGGTCCGGTCTGGTTCGGCGATGGGCGCTACCTGCTCTGGAGCGACATCCCCAACAACCGCATCATGCGCTGGGATGAAACCACGGGCCAGGCCAGCGTGTTCCGCACCCCCTCCAACTATGCCAACGGCAATACGCGTGACCGCCAGGGCCGGCTGATCACCTGCGAGCATGGCGCGCGCCGCGTCACCCGCACGGAATATGATGGCAGCATCACCGTGCTGATGGATCATTGGCAGGGCAAACGGCTGAACTCGCCGAATGACGTGGTGGTGAAATCCGACGGCAGCATCTGGTTCACCGACCCGCCTTTCGGACTGCAAAGCGAATATGAAGGCGCGATTGCCGAGCAGGAAATTCCCGCCTGCGTCTATCGCATCGACCCGCAGACCGGTGCGGCGAGCATCGTCGCCGATGACGTCGCCGGGCCGAACGGTCTGTGCTTTTCGCCGGATGAAAGCCTGCTTTACGTCGTGGAGTCACGCGCCAATCCCACCCGCAAGATCCGCGTCTTCGACGTGAAAAACGGCACCACGCTCACCAACAGCCGAATCTTCGTCGATGCCGGGCCCGGCACGCCGGATGGCATTCGTTGCGACATTCACGGCAATATCTGGGCCGGCTGGGGCATGGGCACGCCGGAACTCGATGGCGTGATGGTGTTCAATCCGGCCGGCGTGGCCATTGGCCGTATCGCCTTGCCGGAACGCAGCGCCAATATCTGCTTCGGCGGCGCCAAGCGTAACCGCCTGTTCATGGCCGCGGGCCACGCCCTCTATGCGCTTTATGTGAACACTCAGGGCGCGGTCTGAGTTTCCGCGGCATGGCAGTCACCGCCATGCCGCCTCTTAATCCGCGACGATATCAAATTCCTTTGCGCAACGCCGTTTCCATCAGTACAAACTCCCTCACATCGAAAAAATTCATTAAGCAATACTGCGCCCAGCTCCGCCTAATTCCATAAGATAAAACCGAACCCGTTCACGAGGTAAGGATAAAAAACGGAGGATCCATCTATGCTTGAACAGCAAACGAAAATTGCTGACTTGCCTTATGCGGGAAAAGAAAAGCTCCAGCCTTCGCTGCGGTTACGCAGATTTCAGGTCACCTCTCTCGGCCTGCTGGTGATGAGCGGCATGATCAACATGATCGACCGCTCCACGCTCGCCATCGCCAATCCGCTGATCCGTCACGATCTCGGCATTTCCGTCGCGCAAATGGGCCTGTTGCTGTCGTCCTTTCTCTGGGCTTACGCTTTCTGCCAATTGCCGGTTGGATTTTTCGTCGACCGTCTCGGCCCGCGTTTGTTGCTCGGCACGGCGCAGATCGTCTGGTCCGTGGCGCAGCTTCTCTGCGGCTTTTCCCGCGGCTTCGGCACATTCTGCGCCATGCGCATGCTGCTTGGCGCCGGCAAATCGCCGCAATTTCCCATCAGCGCGCGTGTCGTCAGGGACTGTTTCAGCCCGCAGGATCGCGGCCTGCCGACCGGCGTGTTCCTGCTCTCATCTTCGATCGGCCCGGCCATCGCCGCACCGCTGATCACTTTGATCATGACCGCATTCGGCTGGCGCGATATGTTCGTCATCATGGGGCTCGCCGGCATCGCCGCCGCCTGCATCTGGCTCTCTTTCTATCGCTCCCCGGAAAAACAGGGTTTCCAGACGAGCGATGCGCGTTATCTCGCGCAGGCGGAAAGTAAACCACTCCCACCCACGCCCATGGATTGGCGCAAACTATTTGGCCAGCGCACCAGCTGGGGGATGATTCTCGGCTTTTTCGGCACGATCTATCTGATCTGGCTCTACACCGCCTGGCTGCCCGGCTACCTGGAAATCCAGCGCCATATGAGCATCCCGCATACCGGCCTGATCGCCGCCATTCCGTTTTTCGGTGGTACGGTCGGCAGCCTCACCGGCGGGCTGGTGATCGACCGGCTGGCCGCCGGGCGGCGCGTTACTCCCCTGGCAGCATGCAAGATCGCCGCGGTGAGTGGTTTGATCGGCATGGCGCTGTTCACAGCTGTCGCGGCGGAGGTAAGCGACAATAACCTCGCCGTCGCCGCCATGACATTGGCGATGTTCCTCGGGTTTTTCGCGATGTCCGGCCAGTGGGCGATGGTCTCGGTCGGCGCGCCGCAGCGTTTCGTCGGCTCGCTGGGCGGAATGATGAATTTCGGCGGCTATCTCGGCGGCGCGCTGGCGCCCATGACCACCGGCTTCATCGTGCAATCCACCCATTCCTTCGTGCCGGCTTTATTGACGGCGGCAATCATCGGTCTGATTTCCGCCATGCTCTGCCTGGCGCTGGTCAAACGGCCTGTTGTGATTGATTGAAGAAAGAAAGTGGCCGCTTTTTGAAAAAAGCGGCGCAAAAACTTCCTAAACTTTGGGCCCGTGGCGTTCGAGCGGCACGGGCCCAAATTAACAAAGTTTTTTTGCTACTTTTTGTTCACAAAAAGTAGCCTTACTTCCTACCGATTCTGAAAACCCTGCGCCAAAGCCTCAGCGCCACGGGCGAGAATCCCGAGATCGAGCCCCACCGCCGTGAACACGGTTCCCACTTCAATACAATGCTGCGCAAAAGCCTTGTCGGCGGTCAGGATCCCCGCCGGCTTGCCGCAGGCACGAACACGACGGATCGTATCTTCGATGGTCTTCTTCACCACCGGATGCGCCTGATTTCCGGGGTAGCCAAGGCTCGCGGAGAGATCCGCCGGGCCGATGAAAATACCATCCACACCGTCGATCTTGGCGATGTCTTCCAATTGATCGAGCGCCTGCTGCGTTTCCACCTGCACGATGAGGCAGAGTTCCTCCGACGCCGTTTGATGATAATTTTGCACCCGGCCGAAGCGATTGGCCCGCGTCATACCCGAAACCCCGCGCACACCTTCGGGCGGGTAACGCATGGCCATCACCGCCTGGTATGCTTCCTCGGCTGACTGCACATAGGGAATAAACAAGGTCTGCGCACCGACATCGAGCAGCTGTTTGATCTGCGCCGTGTCATTAATCGTCGCGCGCACGGCGGAAGATACGTCATAAGGTGCGGCGGCCTGCAGCTGAGACATTACCGTGGTGACGCTGCTGGGCGTGTGCTCAGTGTCGAACAGCAGCCAATCGAAGCCGGAAGGTGCGACCACTTCCGCAGTGAAGGCGCTCGGCAGAGAACACCAAAGCCCGATCTGCTGCCGCCCCGCCGCAATCGCGTGCTTGAAGTGATTCTTGGGCAGCGGCAGGGATGGCACCGTAAATTTTTGTTCCTGGCTCAACGACATTTCCCCTTTTTTAGTATGTTTTCAACGAAACTGTATTCGAAGAAAGAAAGGCTACTTTTTGTGAACAAAAAGTAGCAAAAAAACTTTGTTCATTTGGGCCCGTGCGGTTTCGCTGCCTGGGGCCCAAAGTCAAAAAAGTTTTTGCGCCGCTTTTTTCAAAAAGCGGCCCCTTTCTTGCTTCCTCACTTCACCGCAACACGCCCCGCTGTGCCAGATTGCGCATCAGCTGCCCCGTGCCAAATTCCCAAGGCGGGCATTCATCGGAATAGCGCATGCGGTTCACCAGCGCGCCGAGCAGCGGCGTCGCCACCGTCACGATATCACCGATCTTATGGGTAAATCCCTTGCCCGGCGCGTCGCGATCCTCCACGGGCGCGAACAACGTGCCGAGAAACAACACGGCACCATCCGGATATTGGTGGTGCCGGCCGATCATTTGCGAAACCAGATCCGCGGGATCGCGGCTGATCATCGCCAGGTTCGAAAACCCTTCCAGGCGAAAATCATCTTCTCCCTCGACCACCAACGTCACTTCCATGCGCCGCACGTCATCGAGCGAGAAATTCTCATCGAACAAGCGGATGAACGGACCTATCGCACAGCTGGCGTTATTATCCTTCGCTTTCGAGAGCAGCAGCGCCGAGCGGCCTTCGACATCGCGCAAATTGACGTCATTACCCAAAGTAGCGCCGACGATCTTGCCGGCCGACGAGACCACGACCACAATTTCAGGCTCCGGATTGTTCCAGCTCGACATGCGATGCAGCCCGGCATCGGCGCCTGTGCCAACCGCCGCCATTGGCTGCGCCTTGGAGAAAATCTCCGCATCCGGCCCGATGCCCACTTCCAGATACTGGCTCCAGGCGCCGCGTTCGAGCAGATGCGCTTTCAATTTCTGCGCCTCCGGCGAGCCGGGCTTGAGCTTGTGCAGCTCGTTGCCGACAATCCCGGTGATCTCCGCGCGGATGGAAGCAGCGGCATCCACATTGCCGCGCGCCCGCTCCTCGATCACCCGTTCAAGCATGGAAATGGCAAAGGTGACCCCCGCCGCCTTGATCGCCTGCAAATCCACCGGCGCGAGGAACCAGGGCGCCGAAACATTCCGCTGCTCAGGCGGCGTATTGCGCAAGATCTCATCGATCGTGCCGCACCGCTCGCCAGGTGCAGCGGCGAGTGCCGCCGCCGGGTTGGCCTCCTCGCAAACGTCCCGCACGGTCGGGAAGGTTTTTGTCACGTCCCACACCTGGCCATCGCGCAACGCCACAACCGCCGGCCCACCCGCCGCCGGAAGCCATGCACGGCCCAACAGGGTCGCGTGTTCATGGTTCGTGGGCAGCGTCGTGCGACCCTCAAGCTTGATCTGATTGGTCATCTTGGCGTTTCTTCTCCCCTGCTGGCGCGGCATTTTTACCGCGCACAAAAGCCATATGCGTGGCGCTGGCTTAACTCATCCAGCGCCACGCATATGGCACTAACCACGCAAGGCGATCGTTTCAGCTCCGCAAATCATTGCTCTTCTCCGGCGGGTTTTCCCCGCACGATCAAAGCACCAAAAACGCCTGCGGAAAAGTCGGACCGGGCAGCTTTTTTCTTAGCGCCCTTAGCTGACAGGCGCCTGCGCCAGCCGGCAGTCGGCCGGAACATCGGGGCCGTTATAGGAGTCCCAGCGTTGCGTCATGCCGAAAATCGGCAGAGCGACATAACCGCGCAGATGCAATTGATGATCCGCCCCCACGCGCATCTGCGCATGATACGCCGCGCCATTACGCGGGTTGACGATGGTGCCACGCCACACCACGCTCCCGTCGCTATCGCGCTCGGCCGCGGCGCGGATAATGGTCAGGCCGCACTGGCTTGTCCCCAGCCAATCCCGCGGCGTGGGATCGGTCGGCTGCAGCACCATGCCCACGATCTGGCCGCACAGATCTGCCCCACAAGGGACGATTTGAATCACCGCATCATGGTCGGGCGTCATCCACCGACCCGTAGGCGCCACACCCGATATCTGCGCGCTCGCGTTTGTCACGGGCGGCGCCGCCTTGGCCGGCGCCAGCGGCGCGAACGATATGAACCCGAAAAAGAGACCCAACCAGCCTAGGCGTCTCACGGCACCAACTCCTCTATATGCCTTGATGATGTTGCCTAAATGGACCGTTCTTTCGCCGCGTGCAGCCGGGGGCGCGTCATGGCTCATATCCACTTTCCGCAACATATCCGGCCGGCCACGACTTCATGTTTTTGCAATCCACCTATGCGATTTTTCGTCATGTGCAGGCTTCCGGTTCATCCAGGACCACGCCAAGCTGCGTCTCATCACATCAAAAGGGAGGAATACATGTCGAAGCTAACAGCGATCGTCACCGGGGCTGGAACCGGTGTGGGCCGCGCCGCAGCGTTGGCGCTTCTTGAGGCTGGCTGGCAGGTGGCCCTGGCCGGAAGGCGGCAGGACGCGCTCGAAGAAACCGCCGCGATGAGCCAATCCGGAACCCCCTTGGTCGTGCCCACGGATGTCACCGACCCGGATGCAGTGGGCCAGTTGTTTGCCCGGACTCATTCCGCCTTCGGTCATCTCGACCTTCTCTTCAACAATGCCGGCGGCAATGTGCCCGCGACGAATTTCGGCGATATGACATGGGAACAATGGAAACATGTCCGCGCCGTCAATCTTGACGGCATGTTCCTCTGCGCTAACGCCGCATTCCGGATGATGCGCGACCAGGCGCCGCAAGGCGGCCGCATCATCAATAACGGTTCGATCTCCGCGCACGCGCCGCGCCCGCACGCCGCGGCCTATACCACCACCAAACATGCGGTCACCGGCCTCACGAAATCCATCTCCCTCGACGGGCGGAAATTCAACATCGCCTGCGGCCAGATCGATATCGGCAACGCCGCCACGCCGATGACCGAGCGCATGACAACCGGCGTCCTGCAGCCCGACGGCCGCATGATGCAGGAGCCGCGCATGGATGTGGCGGATGTCGGCCGTACGGTCCTCTTCATGGCGAGCCTGTCACCTGATGCAAATGTGCAATTCGTCACCGTCATGGCGACGAACATGCCATTCATCGGCCGCGGCTGAACGCATAGGGGCAATGCGCGTCCGGCAGACCGGTTTGCATCATCCACCACCGCGAAAAGGAGGTTTTCATGGACATACGCTCACCCGACGCCTTGCCGAGCCGGCGCGCGCCGGCCGAATATTTTACCGGAACGGTCTGGCAGGAGCCGCTTATCGAAGCGCCGGCCCCTGCCCGTTTGCGCGCCGTGCGGGTTCGCTTCGATCCAGGTTCACGCACAAACTGGCACACCCACCCGCTCGGCCAGACGCTTTATGTGCTTTCCGGCCTCGGGCTCATCCAAACCGAGGGGCAGGAAGCGCGCACCATCCGCCCGGGCGACGTGGTGTGGATCCCGCCCGGCGAAAAACACTGGCACGGCGCGGCACCGGACCATGCGATGACCCATCTGGCCATGCAGGAAGCTCTGGACGGCGCCACCGCCACTTGGCTGGAGCCGGTTTCCGCGCCGCAATATGAAGAGGCTGCGCGCGCGAGGGGGTAGAAAGGAAGGAAGGCTACTTTTTGTGAACAAAAAGTAGTTTTTTGATCCTTTGGGCCCGTGCCCTTTCAACGTCACGGGCCCAAAGTTGAAGAAGTTTTTGCGGCGCTTTTTTCAAAAAGCGCCCCTTTCTTCCTTAACTATTCACACTGCCGATCGCATCGATCACAGCATCCGTCACTTGTTTCGTGGTCGCCGTGCCGCCCACATCCGGCGTCAAAACGCCGGCTTTGGTGACGCGTTCCACGGCATTCATCAAACGCTCCGCCGCTTCCTCCTCGCCGAGATGTCTCAGCATTTCCGCGGCCGTCCAGAACGTCGCAACCGGATTGGCGATGCCCTTGCCCGTGATGTCGAAAGCCGAACCATGGATCGGCTCGAACATCGAGGGGAAGCGACGCTCCGGATCGATATTCGCGGTCGGCGCCACGCCGATGCTGCCCGCCAGTGCGCCGGCGAGGTCGGAGAGAATGTCCGCATGCAGATTGGTCGCCACGATCGTGTCGAGGCTCTTCGGCTTCAGCGTCATGCGCACGGTCATCGCATCGACCAGCATCTTGTCCCAGCTCACATCGGGAAATTCCACGGCGACCTCGGCGGCGATCTCGTCCCACATCACCATGCCGAAACGCTGTGCGTTCGATTTCGTCACCACGGTGAGTTGCTTGCGCGGCCGCGATTGCGCGAGCTTGAAGGCGTAGCGCATGATGCGGGTCACGCCGGTCCGGGTGAAAATGGCCACCTCCGTGCCCACCTCCTCCGGCAGGCCGCGATGCGTGCGGCCACCGTTGCCGGCATATTCGCCTTCGGAATTCTCGCGCACGATCACCCAATCGAGATCATCCGGCCCGACATCACGGAGCGGCGAGGAAATTCCCGGCAGAATTTTCGTCGGCCGCACATTCGCATACTGGTCAAAGCCCTGGCAGATCGGCAGCCGCAAGCCCCAGAGCGTCACATGGTCCGGCACATCCGGCGCACCCACCGCACCGAAAAAAATCGCGTCGAATTTTTTCAAAGTCGCGAGGCCGTCATCCGGCATCATGACGCCATGCTGTTTGTAATAGTCAGATCCCCAGTCGAAATTGGTGAACTGCAGCGACAGGCCTTCCACGCGTTTTTGCAGGCTAGTCAGCACCGCCACACCGGCGGAGATCACTTCCGGCCCGATACCGTCGGCAGGAATTGTGGCGATATTATATTGGCGCATATGACGTCCCTGGTTATTTCGTTACGGCGAACATACAAGGCGGCCGCATAAATTCCAGTCCCTTCATAAAATTAACGCAACGTTAAATCGCCACGCTATCGCCGGAAAAACGGTTCAGGATCTCCTCGAACTTCATATCCGCAGGCAAGACGCCAAAATGGCGTCCGCCGCCGGCCAGCCTTGTCTGGATGAAAGCTTCCGCGAGCGGCGACGGCGCGTAGCGGCACAGCAGCGTTGCCGCCAGGGCCAGCGCGAGACATTCGGTGAGTCCGCGCGCCGCCTCTTCCGTCGCTTCCGGCATAGAATGCAGCCAGGCGTCGATCCGTGCATCCACGCCGCTCAGCTCCTGCCGCAGCAAGGACGCAGCCTCCGGCATGCGCTGCAGCACCCGCAGCACATCCAGGCAAATGACATTGCCGGACCCTTCCCACAGCCCGTTCAGCGGCGCATCGCGATAAAGCCGCGCCAGCACATGCTCTTCGACATAGCCATTGCCGCCGAGGCATTCCAGCGCCTCCGCCGCCACCGCGGGCGCCCGTTTGCACACCCAATATTTCGCCAGCGGCGCCAGAATTCGGCTTAAAAGCCGCTCTTTGTCATCGCGCGCGCTGGCATCCAGCGCCGCCGCGGCGCGCATCGACAGCCACAACGCCGCCTCCGCTTCCAGCACCAGGTCCGCCAGCACATTGCGCATCAAAGGCTGGTCGACCAGGCGCTTCTGGAACGCGTGACGATGCCGGGCATGATGCATGGCCTCCGCCACCGCCTGGCGCATCAATCCCGCCGAGCCTAAGGCGCATTCGATGCGCGTCAGATGCGCCATGTCCAGAATTGTGGCGATCCCCCTGCCCTCCTCGCCGATCAGCCGCGCTTCCAGGCCGCGGAACTCCACCTCTGACGAGGCGTTAGAACGGTTTCCGCATTTGTCCTTCAGCCGCAGCAGCTGCAGAAAATTGCGGCTTCCATCGTCACGCCAGCCTTGCGCCAGAAAGCAGGAAATGCCGGCCGGCGTACGGCCCAAGGTCAGGAACAGGTCGCTGGTGGGAACGGAGAAGAACCATTTATGCCCGGTCAGCCGGTAGCCGCCCGCCACCGCCTCGGCCACCGTCTCGGTCTGCCGCAAATCCGAGCCACCTTGTTTCTCGGTCAGCGCCATGGCCACGCCGAGCGCCTGTTTCTGCGCCGGCGGCAACGGGCGCGGATCATAATCCGGCGACAGGATTTTCGCCTCATATTCCGCCAGAAGGTCCGGCGCATGCCGCAACGCCGCGAGCGAGGCAAAAGTCATTACCGCCGGGCAGCCCACCCCGGCCTCCCCCTGCGCCCAGAGATAGGCAAGAGCCGCCCGTGCCACATGCGCCCCGGGTCGTGTCTCGGTCCAGCCTAGCGCATGCAGCCCGGCGGAACGCACCATGCCCATCAGCTCGTGCCAGGCGGGATGAAACGCCACCAAGTCAATGCGGTGACCAAAACGGTCATGCGTCTGCAATTCAGGCGTGAAACGGTTGGCATCGCGCGCCAGCGCCTGCACATGCGCCGAGCCGACCAGAGCGCCCGTCTCACGCAGCCGCTCCTGCGCCCAGCCCGCACCAAAAACCTCAACGGCAGAAGCTAAAGCCGAATCCGTGGTGAACGCATTGAACCCCACCCGCGCCGGCGGCTGATTGCGCACTTCGTGAGTCGCATAAGCGGCATATGTCACATCACCGGACATCGGCATTTTCCTTATGCCGAAAGTTTAAGCGCGTATGCCGCAACCTTGCAATCTTACCAGAAACAAACCGGCAAAATCTTCAAGTTCAGCGTATTGAACAAACATTTCTGTAGCGATTCATCACGTCGCCGCTCGGAATCCCGCCCTCCGGCGTGCAACCGCGCCGCACCGCTTGACTTGGAAAAACCCCCGCTTTATCGGACTCATATAAAAACATCGTCCTCAGCACAGAAAACACAAAATTTTTCCGTTTTGCCGTGCAGCAAAAATTTCTAGACGACCGGCCACCCGAACAAAAGGTGGCGCGTTTCCAAGACTGCCAATACGTTAATAAAAACAACTAAACAGGAGCAAAAACGTTGTCGAATACAAAGCGATCCGGCCGTAGCCGTGTGAAAATTCTCTCGGGCGTTGCCGCTGTGGCCATCGCGGCAGGGCTGGCCGGCGCCGCGCCGGTCCTTGCCGCGGATGTCGGCACGACCCCCACGATCCAGAATTTTCCTCAGGCCCATGACGACGACAGCAGCTGGATCCTGACCGGCAAAGGCTACGACAATAACCGCTACGTCGCCGACAGCACGATCACCCCGGACAATGTCAAAAACCTGAAACCGGTCTGGACCTTCAAGATCGACGATCACGGCCCGATCGAAGCGACGCCGATGGTCTGGCACGGCACCATCTATATTTCCTCCGCGCACGACCATATCTATGCGATCGACGCGAAGACCGGGCAGCTGAAATGGCAATTTCAGGATGACCCGCATGTGATCTCCTTCGCCGCCAATCGCGGCGTTACCTTGCTCGACGGCAAGGTCTATATCGGCACGCTGGACGGGCATCTGATCGCGCTCGACGCCGAAACCGGGCAGAAAGTGTTTGACGTGCTGGCCGTGGAAGACCCCAGCAATTCGTTCTACAGCGCGGTGCCGATCCCCTATCACAACCCGACCACCGGCAAGGATCAATTGCTGCTCGGCGTCTCCAACGGCGACTGGGGCGGCTTGGGCAATATCTCCGCCTTCGATCCGGACAACGGCAAGCGCATCTGGCAATTCAACACCGTGCCTGGCCCCGGAGAGAAAGGCCACAACAGCTGGTCCGGCGATTCCTGGAAGCAGGGCGGTGCGGCCGTATGGACGCAGATGGCCATCGATCCGGAAACCGGCATTCTCTATGCCAATGGCGGCAATCCGCAGCCGGATTTCAACGGCCCGGCGCGCCCCGGTTCCAACCTCTATTCCGACTCGCTGATCGCCCTGAACATTTCCGGCGCCAAGCCGAAACTCGTCTGGTATCGCCAGTTCATCCCGCATGACACCCATGACTGGGATCCGGTGATGCCGCCGCTGCTGTTCACCGGCACGGTCCATGGCCAGACCATGAAGCTCGTGGCCGATGGCGATAAAGCCGGCAATTTCTGGCTGATGAACCCGCAGACCGGCGCGCTGGTCAACCATCTCCGGGTCGGCATGCAGTACAACCAGGATCAGGCGCCTTCGTTGAAGGGGAATTACGCCTGCCCGACCACCAATGGCGGTGTCGAGTACAATGGCGGCAGCTATGATCCGCAGACCAACATGCTGTATCTGCCCAGCAGCAACGAATGCGGCTTCTGGCGTGCGACCAAGCAGGTCGTCTACATTGCCGGCCAGTTCTATCTCGGCGGTGCATTCCCCACCTCCGTCGGCCCCAACACCGGACAGCTGAACGCCATCGATATCGGCACCGGCGTGTTCGCCTGGCGCTATCATGACAAGATGCCGATGGCGGGCGGGGCTTTGAGCACCGGCTCGGGCCTGGTCTTCACCGGCCTGCTGAACAATGACTTCGACGCGTTCGATGCGAAGACCGGCGACAAACTGTGGAGCTACAATACCGGCTCGCCGATCATTGCGCCGCCGATTCTCTTCAACCAGGACGGCACCGACTATGTGGCGGTCGCCTCCGGCCCTGCCGGCAACCAGCAGGTTCCGGGCGTTCCCACCACCGATGACGGCACCGTGCTCACGGTGTTCGCGACTTCCCACTAACATAAGGACCACGACGATGCGACTGAACGCGGAGATGCGGGCGTCCCGCACTAGCCTTCACGCTCTCCTCGCCGCGATCGGGCTCACCACCGCAATAGCGGTGGTGCTGCCCGCGCCGGCCCGGGCGGCGACTCCTTCCAGCAGCTATGAAGCCGATCACGCCCAGGCGGTCGCGGCCCTCAGCGACATCCAGGCGGCGATCAGCACGATCATGCGCGCGGAAGATGCCGCCACCACCGGCCCAGCCGCCTACAAAATCTCAGCCTCCAGCGCGATCAACGCGCTGGTCGGCAGTCAGGACGATGGCTTCAACGCCCAGGCGCCCAATCCCGGCGACGATGAAGGGGCGATCGGCCATGTGAATCAATTGCTGGACCGCGCCGACACGCCGCCCTGGGTGCCGGACCTGCACGGCGTTCTGGCCAATTCCCAGGCGGCCGTCAGCGCGTTGCAGGACGCCAACAAAGCGGATGACCTGGACTCGTACCAGCTTTCGGCCTCACAGGCGCTGACCGATCTGGAAGTCGCCGAAGGCCGCGCCAGCGAATATGATGGGCTCGGCGGCATGTCCGGCGCGCTCGCCAACACCGCCCTCGCCGTTACCAACGGGGCCACTGTCGAAAATGGCTGCATCGCACCGCAGCATGCAGGGTTCGGAATGTATCAGGGCTATCTGTCCTATCGTGCGGTGCCGCTTTCCAGCATCGGCAGTGCCGGCATCGAAAATCCGGGCGGTGCGAAAATCCGTCTGCATAACGGCATGCTGGTCTTCTACACCGCCGCCGCGCCGCAGGTGGTGCAGATGTGTGCCACCGTCCACGCCGAGGCACAGCGCGCGGCACCCGATGCCGCCATTTCCCCGGCCGTCTTCACCAGCGCCGGCCCGTCGCCACTGCTGATCGAAGCCGCCGACGTTGTGGGCGGGTCCCCTGCGCTCTACACCGCAGCGCAGGCCAGCGCGGGTGCGCAGGTCTATAATCAGAACTGCGCCAGCTGCCATGGCACGAATCTGCAAGGCGTGGCCGCCCCCGCCCTCGCCGGCACGGATTTCCAGAAAACCTCCGTCTCCGACAAATACAGCGTGTCGATCATCCGCACGATCGCGACGCAGAACATGCCGCTCAGCAATCCCGGCTCACTGTCGGACACGCAATATGCCGATGTGATGGCCTATCTGCTCGCCACCAACTGCTATCCTGCCGGCGCAAAGCCGTTTCCCACGCAGGATGAGCCGGCTTTGCAGAACGTGATCATGGGCGCGCCAGCCGCGCCCAGCGGAACGCCCGACGCCCACGGCGTCTGCGCTGTGCACTAAGTAAGAAAGGCTACTTTTTGTGAACAAAAAGTAGCAAAAAAACTTTACGACTTTGGGCCCGTGCTGTTCGAACGCCACCGGCCCAAAGTCAAAAAATTTTTTGCGCCACTTTTTTCCAAAAAGCGGCCTCTTGCTTATCTCTCTAACAAATCGTCACCACGAAGGGCCCGGGATCATTCCCGGGCTTATTCCATTCCCGCTCTGGAAACCGTCACAGAGCACCATATCTCGCAAGTTTCAGCATCTGTAAGGAGCAAAACATGGAATATCGCAGACTTGGTCATTCCGGCCTGCGCGTGCCGGTCTTGAGCTTCGGCACCGCGACCTTCGGCGGCTCGAACGAATTTTTCAAAGCCTGGGGCTCAACCGACGTGAAGGGCGCGGAACGCCTGGTCGATGTCTGCCTCGACCATGGCGTCTCCCTGTTCGACACCGCGGACATCTATTCCGACGGCATGGCCGAGGAAATTCTCGGCCAGGCGATCAAGGGCAAGCGCGAAAAGCTCCTCATTTCCACCAAAGTCACCTTCCCCACCGGGGACGACGCGAATGATTTCGGGTCCTCGCGCCAGCATCTTATCAAGGCCGTGGAAAACAGCCTGAAGCGCCTGCAGGTGGAAACGATCGACCTGCTGCAGCTGCACGCCCAGGACTATAACACGCCGGTCGAGGAAACGCTGTCCACGCTCGACCAGCTCGTGCGCGCGGGCAAGCTGCGCTATATCGGCGGCTCGAATTTCTCCGGCTGGCACATGATGAAATCCCTCGCCGCCGCTGACCGCTACGGCTATCCGCGCCATGTCGCCCATCAGGTCTATTACTCGCTGCTGAACCGCGATTACGAATGGGAGCTGATGCCGCTCGGCCGCGACCAGGGCGTCGGCGCGCTCATCTGGAGCCCGCTCGGCTGGGGCAAGCTCACCGGCAAAATCCGTCGCGGCCAGCCAGCCAAGCCCGGCACGCGCGCGCATGACATCGCCGGTACCGGCCCGCATTACGAGGAGGAACGGCTGTTCCGCATCGTCGACGCGCTGGACGAGGTGGCGCGCGAAACCGGCAAGACCATCCCGCAAATCGCCCTCAACTGGCTGCTGCGCCGCCCGACCGTGAGCAATGTCATCATCGGCGCGCGCGACGAGGCGCAACTCAAGGAAAATATCGGCGCCATCGGCTGGGCACTGAGCCCTGAGCAAATCGCTCGGCTCGACGCGGCAAGCGACGTGCCGCCGGCCTACCCGGTCTGGCATCAGCGCGGCACGCCGCAGCTGAACGAAGCGGGGCAGTAAACAAGAAAGCAAGGGCTTCTTTTTTAAACTTGGGCCCGTGGCGTTTCAGCGGCGCGGGCCCAAACTAACGAAAGTTTGCGCCGTCAGGCACGAAGCCGGCTGACCTAAGTTAAAGAAGTAGCCGCTTTTTGAAAAAAGCAGCGCAAAAACGTTTCCGATAATTTGGGCGGGGGGCAGTGAAACCCGCATGGCACAGGATTGATAAAGGTTTGATTGCTACTTTTTGTTGCGCAAAAAGTCATCATCTCGGCGTTGGCGAACGGCAGCACGAGCGCGGCCCCGATGCCGCGGGCCGGGCAGATCGCGCCGAAGATATAGGCCCAGTCGTAGCGCTGATCGCGGGGGGCCGAGGGCCGCGAGCCGCGCTCGGCCCAGACCCGGGTCAGCGTTCCCTGCTGGCCGATGCGGGCCTCGTCCTGCCACCAGAGCTCAAGCGGCTTGCCGCGGGCATGCTCTGGTAGCGCTTCATCTACGAGGGCGGCGAAGTTGCCTTGAAAGACGCTTGCGCTGCGGCGTCGTGGCCGGGATGGCGTGGCCTGGCCACCAGCCGGCGGAAGCCCATTCGCCGGAGCACGTCACTCATGCTGCGCTCGGCCAGCACCACACCGAACTTCGCCGCGATCGCCCGCGCGAGGTCCGCCCGGCGCCAGCGTATCACGCCATGCTCGGCCAGGTCGGGGCCGCGCCGGACCCACGCGGCAACTTCTCTTTCCTGTTCGGGCGACAGCAATGGCTTGGGGCCGACAATGCCACGTCTTGGCACAGACCTGGAACCGGCAAAGAAGTCAGCCGCTTTTTGAAAAAAGCGGCGCAAAAACTTCTGCTAATTTGGGCCGATGGCGCTGCAACCAGCACGGCCCAAATTCATAAAGTTTTTTTGCTACTTTTTGTTCACAAAAAGTAGCCTTCATCTTTACGCCGCGGAAATTATCCCCGTCAGCTTGGCGCCACGCGATGGCAGCCACACGGTCACCCGGCGCGGCACGAGGCCGGGCGAACCTCAGTTAAAGAAGCAGCCGCTTTTTGAAAAAAGCGGCGCAAAAACTTCTGCTAATTTGGGCCGATGGCGCTGCAACCAGCACGGCCCAGATTCATAAAGTTTTTTTGCTACTTTTTGTTCACAAAAAGCAGCCTTCCTCTTACGCTGCCGAAATCATCCCCGTCAGCTTGGCGCCGCGCGACGGCAGCCACACCGTCACGGTCGTGCCCTTGCCCTCGACACTGTCGATCACCAGCCGGCCGCGATGCCGGCTGACCACATGCTTGACGATGGCAAGGCCAAGCCCGGTGCCGCCCACGGCGCGCGAGCGGCCTTTATCCACGCGATAGAAGCGTTCGGTCAGGCGCGGAATATGCTCGCGCGCGATGCCCATGCCTTCATCGCCGACGCTCACCAGAACGCCGCCGGCCTCGAAGCGCTGATCGCTCATCGAATGCCCGGCAACGAGCCTGATGCAGCCGCCGCGCTTGCCATATTTGAGCGCATTGTCGAGCAGGTTGGTGAAAACCTGCGCCAACTGGTCGGCATCGGCCGGCACCTGCGGCAGATCGGGCGGAATAGCCACTTCCATGCGCGTGGCACTCTCTTTGAGCATCGGCTCCATCCCTGCGACGATCCGCTCCAGCAGCGGCCGCAGCTCCAGCAATTCCTCCGGCGGCTGGTGCTCGGAAATCTCGATCTTCGACAGGTTGAGCAGATCCGCGATCATGCGCTGCATCCGCGCCGCCTGCTCGGCCATGATGCCCAAAAACCGCTGTTGCGCCGCCGGGTCATCGGCGGCCGGCCCACGCAGCGTCTCGATGAAGCCGATCAGGCTGGCCAGCGGGGTGCGCAGCTCATGGCTGGAATTGGCGACGAAATCCGCGCGCATCTTCTCCAGGCTGCGCTCGCGCGTGCGGTCGGAGATCAGCACATAAAGCGGGCCGCCGACCGGGATCACGGTCGCGTCCAGCTCGCGCGGCACCGGCACCGACACGGTGATCTTGCTGCGCACCGGCTGGCCGCCGCGCGCCTCCGCCAGCGCCGCGCGCAGCGCCGGATGCCGCAGCAAGGCCGCGGTCTCCATGCCGAACGCGGCAATCGCGCTGGCATTGCGCCAGACCAGGTTCCCGTCCGCATCCAGCTTCAGCAGCGGGTCCGGCAGGCGTTCCACCAGCGCCCGGTCTTCCGCCGCGCTGCCGATGATCCGCGCCCGCGCGGCATGTTCGGCATGCACCAGACGGATCGCCTCCTCGCCGAGCGCGCGGATCCCCGGCACCAGCAGCGCGGTATCGGCCGCCGGCACTTCGTCGGCATTGCCACGCAGGGCGCGGACCAGGCGGGTCAGCGTCAGCACTTCGCGTCCCAGCAACGCGCCGAATCCCGCCGCCACCACGGTGCACAAAGCCCAGCCGATCAGCCCGGGCAGCCAATGCAGTTCTCCGAACGCGACCAGCAGCCCGAAGACGAGCGTCGGCAGCGCGCCTAACGCCAGAAAACTGGCGAAGGTCGCCGGCCAGGCCCGCTCGAAAGCTGCCCCTCATCCATCAGCCGACCGGCGGGGCAAGCTGCGTCGGCGCGGGGGCGACGATGGTCGGCGCCCCGGGCGCGACCTGGAACACCGCCAGCCCGCGCTGCACCTGGCCGTCCGGCTCGCAGCACCAGCGTGCCGTCAGTGCCGGTAAAGCCGGCCGGCGCGGTCAGCACGGAAGTCGTGTAGCCGCCCTGGATGCCGCCAGCTTGGCGATCGCCGCGGCGTCGAAGCCGAGATCGGCGATGGAAGGCGGCGGCGCGCCATAGGTCGCCTGATATTTCGCGTTGAAGGCCGCAGCCGCCGCCGGGTCCGGCGCCGCGTACATGGCGCCCAGTCAGCACGGGTTGATGCGCCATCTGCGCCGCCAGCGGCGCCCACATAGCCGGCCCCAGAAACTGCACCTGCGGCTGGTTCACATCATAATACGGCAGAAAGGTCGCAAACTCCGCCAGCGTGTCGGCACGGGTCGCGCCGATGAACAGCGCGTTGAAGGGCGGCGGCGGGATCTGCTGGTGCTCGAGTTCGCGCGCCTGCTCCCGCCCGGCTTCGGTGTCCAGATCCCGCGCCTGCCTGATCTCGTTTTCAATCGCCTGGCCGCGCGAGGCGAAGTCGGAAATCTCCCCCACCGCCTGATTCACGCTGTTGAAACTCTGATCGAAAAAGACGATTTGCGGGCTCGGCTCGCTCAGCCGGGCGCTTTCGGCGCTGATCTCATTGGACAGCCGCCGGCCAAAATCGCGTGTCCGGCAGCAAGGCCGCCACCTGCGTGCGGCCTTTGCCCGCCGCCACCTGCATCACCCGGTCCACCTGCTGCATCGGGCGTGATGCCCAGAGGCCAGATGCCGGGCGCGGCCACGGTCGAGTCATTGGTGAAGCTCAGCACGTTCACCCCGGCGGCCGGGGCGATCGGCGCCACCGCATGCGCCTCCGACGAGGTCAACGGCCCGAGGATGATGCCATCCCCCGCGGCGATGGCCGCCTGTGCCGCGGCCGCAGCACCTTGCGGCGTGCCGCCGGTGTCACGCACGTCCAGGCCCGGCGACGACCCCTCGGGGAAAACGAGCTTCGCCGCGTTTTCCAGAGCCTGGCCATACGGCGCCAACGGGCCGGTCAGCGGCACCAGCAAGGCCACATTGCCGCTGGCTCTTGCCGATCGCCGGACCAGGCCGCGCCTGGGGCCGTGGCCGCCGCGCGCCGAGCGGCTGCGCCGCGCCAAAAACCTGCCCGGGGCCTTGACCGGCACAGCCGGCGAGCGCCAGCGTGCCGAGAACAATCCAGGCTGGCCGAAGATAAGATGAACGAACCGAAGACTGACGAATCAACGATGAGGCCCTCCTCTGCCGGGTCACGATTGGCGGCGGCGGCAGCCCTTGTGCTGGTTTCCACCCCAATCGGCAACCTCAAAGATTTTTCCCCTCGCGCGCAAGAGGCCCTGGCCGCTGCGGACGCGATTTTGTGTGAAGATACAAGGACGAGTAGCGTTCTGTTACGCGCTTATGACATCCGCACGAAGCTGATCGCGCTGCATGAGCATAACGAGGAAGCGCGGATCCCGCAGCTGCTGGCGGCCATGCAGGAGGGCGCGCGTTACGCGCTGATCTCCGATGCCGGCACGCCGCTGGTCTCCGACCCCGGCTACCGCCTGGTGCGCGCCGCCATCGAGGCCGGACTGCCGGTCAGCGGCATCCCCGGTCCCAATGCCGCGGTCCTCGCCCTCACCCTCTCCGGCCTGCCGCCCCAGCCTTTCCTGTTCGTGGGCTTCCTGCCGCCCAAAACCGGGCCGCGCCGGGCCGCGCTGGAGCGCCTGCGCAACGCCGAGGCCGCCGGCCTGTCCGCGACCCTGGTCTTCTACGAAGCGCCGCACCGCCTGGCCGAAACCCTGGCCGACGCGGCGGAACTTTTCGGACCGCGCCCGGCCGCGGTGTGCCGCGAACTCTCGAAACATTACGAGGAGGTGCGGCGGGACACGCTGCCCGCCCTCGCCGCCCATTACGACGCCGAAGCGCCGCGCGGCGAAATCACGCTGGTGATCGGCCCCGCCACGGCGGAGCCGGCCACGGCGCAAACACTGGACGAGGCGCTTGAACTGGCGCTCGGCCAGATGAGCCTGAAAGATGCGGCGGCGGCAGTGGCCACCGCCACCGGCCTGCCGAAAAAACAGGTCTATGCCCGCGCGCTCGAACTCGGCCGCAAGGCGAAGAAAGCGAAGGCTTCTTTTTGAAAAAAGCAGCACAAAAACTTTTTAAACTGGGCCGTGCGGGTTTCCACGCCTCCGGCCCAGATTAGCAAAAATTTTTGCGCCGCTTTTTTTAAAAAGCGGCTACTTCCTTGCCTTCCTAACCTAGCTGGCATCGGCCGATAAGCCCCGGCCGTGCCGCGGCGGTACAGATACAGTGTCGCCAGCAGACCGCAGAGTGCCGCGAAGCTCATCCAGAAGCCGGGTGCGGCCTTGTTGTTCAGCACTTGGATCAGCCCGGTAGCGACCGCCGGCGTGAAGCCGCCGAACAAAGCCGTCGCCAGGCTGTAGGCCAGCGAGAACCCGGCGGTACGCACCTCTACCGGCACCACCTCGGTCAAGGCCACCACCATCGCGCCGTTATAGCTGGCATAGAGGAAGGACAGCCAAAGCTCGACCACCATCATCTTGCCGAAGCTCGGCCCCGCCGCCAGCCAGGACAAAGCCGGATAAGAGGTCAGGATCGTCAGCACGGTGAAGCCGATGAGCAGCGGCTTGCGGCCGACCCGGTCGGACACCGCGCCCATCACCGGCAACCAGAAGAAATTGGACACGCCGACGAAGAATGTGACGATCAGCGTGTCGGTGATGGAAAGATGCAGCACCTCACGGCCGAAGGTCGGGGTATAGACGGTGATGAGATAGAACGAGACGGTGGTCATCGAGACCAGCATCATCCCGGCGAAGATCAGCGCCCAATGCTGCAGCATCGAGCTGAAGATTTCCCCCATGCTCAGCCGGTGCGTGCGGGCCTGGAATTCCTCCGTCTCCTGCAGCGAGCGGCGGAGTATATAGATGAACGGCACGATCAGGCAGCCGATGAAGAACGGGATACGCCAGGCCCCACCGCTCACCGCGGCCGGGGTAAAGGCGACGTGCAGGATATAGCCCAAAGCCGCGGCCACGACGATCGCCACCTGCTGGCTGGCGGACTGCCAGCTCACGTAAAACCCCTTATGGCCGGGCGTCGCCATTTCGGCGAGATAGACCGACACGCCGCCCAGCTCCGCCCCCGCGGAGAAGCCCTGGATCAGCCGGCCCAAGAGCACCAGGAGCTGCGCGGCGATCCCGATGCTGGCATAGCCCGGCGTGAAGGCAAGCAAAGCGGTGCCGACCGCCATCAGTGAGATGGTCAGAATCAGGCCCTTCCGCCGCCCCACCTGGTCGGTATAGGCGCCGAGCACGATCGCCCCCAACGGACGCATCAGAAAACCGACGCCAAACGTGACGAAAGTGAGCATCAGCCCGGCGAACGGGCTGCTGTTCGGAAAGAAACTGTGCGCGATCTGGCTGGCATAGAAGCCAAACAGAAAGAAATCGAACATTTCCAGGAAATTGCCGCTGGTGACACGCAGCACCGTGGCGACCTTCGAGGAAGAGGAGAGTAGTGGCATCGTTCCGTTTCCTATCCTGGGCGGCGCTCTAAGGCGCCTCGCCCGTTATCGTTCAAAACGCTGCCACGATTTTACCACCCCGACAATGAATCAGGGAGGCACCGCGCGATCACGGATAAAGCCGCCCCGGCGCCCACCCGCCCTCCGTCCTGGTGAAGGTCAGACGGTCATGCAGGCGGAAATCCTGGCCCTGCCAGAATTCGAAATAATCCGGCGTCACGCGCCAGCCGGACCAGAATTCCGGCCGGGGAATTTCCCCGCCCGCAAACCGCGCCTCCACCTCGGCCACTCTCTCCTCGAACAATCCGCGCGACGCCAGTTCGCGGGACTGATCCGAGGCCCAGGCCCCAAGCTGCGAGCCGCGCGGCCGGGAGGCGAAATACTCATCCGCCTGGGCAGTCCGAGACCGGCGTCACCGCCCCTTCGATGCGGATCTGCCGGTAGCGCGACTTCCAATAGAAAAGCAGCGCCGCCTGCGCGTTTTCGGCGAGATGCCGGCCCTTGCGCGAGCCGAGATTGCCGTAGAACACGAAACCGTCCTGGTCCCAGGCCTTCAGCAGTACCGTCCGCGCGGCCGGCCGGCCGGAAGCGTCGGCCGTCGCCAGGGTCATGGCGTTCGGGTCAGAGGGCTCCGTCTCCGCCGCCGCCGCGAACCACGCGCCAAAAATCTCGAACGGGTCGTCTGCCAATTTAAAGGCCTCCATCATATTGCCGCACTTGATGCTTTCTATACTCTATGCCACCAACCGGCCCTTGCCCGAAGCCCCTACGGAGTATACCTCTTATGCCTGATTCCGCCCCCGAGATCGCGCCGCCGAAAGGCACGCTCATGCAGGGCAAGCGCGGATTGATCATGGGCGTCGCCAATAACCGCTCGATCGCCTGGGCCATCGCCCAGGCCGTGGCGGCCCAGGGCGGCGAACTCGCCTTCACCTATCAGGGCGAGGCGCTGGAGAAGCGGGTGCGTCCGCTCGCCAGCTCGATCGGCGCGGATTTCCTTCTCCCCTGCGACGTCACCGACGATGCGGCGATGGACAACGCCTTCGACCAGCTGGCCAAAAAATGGAGCAAGATCGATTTCGTGGTCCACGCGATCGGCTTCGCCGACAAGAATTTCCTGCGCGGCCGCTATGTCGACACGCCGCGTTCGGCGTTCCTGCAGGCGCTCGACATTTCCTGCTTCTCCTTCACCGCGGTCGGCCAGCGCGCCGCGGCGATGATGCCCGATGGCGGCTCGCTGCTCACCCTCTCTTACCTCGGCGCCGAGCGCGTGATGCCGCATTACAATGTGATGGGCGTCGCCAAGGCGGCGCTGGAAGCGTCCGTCCGCTACATGGCGGCGGATCTCGGTCCCGACCGTATCCGCGTCAACGCGATCTCCGCCGGCCCCATCAAAACCCTCGCCGCCTCCGGCATCGGCGATTTCTCCTACATCCTGAAATGGAACCGCTATAACTCCCCGCTCGAGCGGAACGTGGAGCTGGAAGAGGTCGGCGGCGCCGGGCTCTATATGCTCTCCGACCTCTCGCGCGGCGTGACCGGCGAAGTCCATCATGTCGATTGCGGCTATCACACGGTCGGCATGAAGAACCCGAACGCGCCGGATATCTCCGTCTCCGGCGACTGAAGAAAGGAAGTAAGTGCCGCTTTTTGAAAAAAGCGGCGCAAAAACTTTCTTCTAATTTGGGTCCGTGCCAGTGAAACCCGCACGGCCCAGATTAACAAAGTTTTTTGCTTCTTTTGTTCACAAAAAGAAGCGCTTCCCTTTCTTTCAGCGTCTGGAATTTCCCCCGGCGAGGCGTTACGCCTCGCTCATGTCGCACAACACTTTCGGTCATCTTTTCCGTGTCACCACCTGGGGCGAGAGCCACGGCCCCGCCATCGGCTGCGTCGTCGACGGCACGCCGCCGGGCATTCGCTCTGTCGGAAGCCGACATCCAGCCCTTTCTCGACAAGCGCCGGCCGGGCCAGTCGAAATTCACCACCCAGCGCCAGGAACCCGACCAGGTCAAAATCCTGTCCGGCGTGTATGAGGGCAAGACCACCGGCACGCCGATTTCGCTGCTGATCGAGAACACCGACCAGCGCTCGAAGGATTATTCCAACATCGCCGCGCAATACCGGCCCGGCCATGCCGATGTGACCTATGACATGAAATACGGCCATCGCGACCCGCGCGGCGGCGGCCGCTCCTCGGCCCGCGAAACCGCCATGCGCGTCGCCGCCGGGGCGATCGCCCGCAAAATCCTCGGCGATGGCGTGAAAATCCGCGGCGCCATGGTGGCGCTGGGCGCGCACGGCATCGAGCGTGCCCGTTGGGACTGGGCGGAAATCGACCGCAACCCCTTCTTCTGCCCCGACCCGCAAGCCGCCGCCGAATGGGCGGTGATCCTCGACGACATCCGCAAATCCGGCTCCTCGATCGGCGCGGTGGTCGAAATCGTGGCCGAGGGCGTGCCGCCCGGCCTCGGGGCGCCGATCTATGGCAAGCTGGACGCCGAGATCGCCGGCGCGCTGATGAGCATCAACGCCGTCAAAGGCGTGGAAATCGGCGACGGCTTTGCCGCCGCCACGCTGCGCGGCGAACAGAATGCCGACGAGATGCGCATGCAGGAAGGCAAAATCGCCTTTCTCGCCAACCATGCCGGCGGCATTCTCGGCGGGATTTCCACCGGCCAGCCGGTCGTCGCCCGCTTCGCGGTGAAGCCGACCAGCTCAATCCTCACCCCCGTGCGCAGCGTCAGCGCCGCTGGCGAGGATGTCGAGATCTTCACCAAAGGCCGGCACGATCCTTGCGTCGGCATCCGCGCCGTCCCCGTGGGCGAAGCAATGCTGGCATGTGTTCTCGCCGACCATCTGCTTCGTGACCGAGCGGTAATCACGAGAGTGTGAGAGGACAATCCGTAATTCTGAGTTAACATAATTATATGAACAGGAAACTTTCGCGCGATTTCGTCTCATGGATCGGTACGGCGTGCTGGGATGACCGTGTGGCCTGGATTCGGGCCCGTGTTCAGGCTCGGCGCGCGCAGCGGCAAGCTCGCGGCGCAGCGCTTTCTCATCGAATCGGCTCTGGAGAAATCCCGTCGCGGCCACGCGCTCTCCGCCGCCGAAAGTACCCTGATTGACCTCACCTCCCGCATCCCAGCCCTGCACCGGAAGCTGAGCGCGGCCGGCCAGGCCCGGCTGCGCGAGATGGTCGAAGCGGCTCTGGTCGGCGACGCCACCTTGCTGCCGGTCCTGCATCTTCTGCACACCGCGCGCCTCCAGGAGGAGCGCGGCTTTACCATCGCCTATACCGGCCTCGAAGAAGCAACGCCGTTCGACCTGCTGATCAGCCGCGACGGCAATGCAGGCCGAAATCGCCTGCGACAGCGTTTCCGCCGAAGACGGCCATGCCGTCCATCGCGGCAGCTGGACGCAGCTGATGGACCGGATCGACCCGGACCTGCAAACCTGGCTCGCCGCCCATCCCGGCCGCTATCTGCTGAAAATGACGCTGCCGAAAGGGCTCAAGCACGACGCGGAGAACCTGCCCGGCGCTGCATGAGCGGATCCGCGACCTCCTCACCACCGCCAAGCGCGCCGATTACGACGAGGCAGCGACTCCTGCGCCTCGACCCGCTGCTGCTGGCAGGCGCCCAGGCCAGCGACAAAACAGTCGGGGTCCTCGCCAAGCTGCGCCGCGAATTCGGCCCCGAAGCGCATTTCTCGGCCACCGAGGCCGGGAGCAGCCTGTTCGTCATGGCCGCCCGCGGCGGCATGGAAAACGACGTCGCGGCCTCGGTGCGCCGCCGTCTCGCCGCCATCGCCCCTGGCCCGCCTCACCGGCACGCGCCCCGGCATTCTGGCGATCTGCATCACCGACACCGACCAGCTTGAATGGAAAAGCCTGCGCGACCAGCTCCTGCTGGAGGGCGAAGCGCGGCAGTTCCTCACCTTCCCCGAAGCCAAGCCGGTGGTCGCGGTGACCTTCGCCTCCCGCTACGAGCTGGTCAAAGCCGGCGCGCCGGAGGGCGATCTGCGCTTCCGCAACCCGATGCACCCCGAAGCCAAATCCGCCGCCCTAGCGCCGGCTGTGCTGTCGACCGTTTAAGATAAGAAAGGAAGAAAGAGGCCGCTTTTTGGAAAAAGCGGCGCAAAAACTTTTTTGATTTTGGGCCGCGGGCGCCGAAACCGCACGCGCCCAAATTAGCAAAGTTTTTTTGCTACTTTTTGTTCACAAAAAGTAGCCTTTCTTCCTTCCTTTTCAGTCCGCCCGCAACCGTATCCGCGTCCCGCTCCAGGCCGCCGCGGCGAAGGCGGTGAGCGAGCCCAGCATCAGGCAGGTATAGACGGCGCCATGGGCCACCAGTCCCAGGATCAGCGCCACCATCATGCCGCCGATGGTCTGGCCGAACAGCCGCGCCACCGAGATCATGCCGCTGGCGCTGCCGGTGCGCGATTTCGGCGCGGTGGTGATCATCGCCTTGTTATTTGGCGGCTGGAACAGGCCGAACCCCATCCCCGCCACGGCGATCGGCCAGGCGATGTCGAAATCGGTGGGATGAGCCGGCATCAGGCGCAGGAACAAAAAGCCGAGGCCGGTGATGGCAAGCCCGACGGTGGACAGCACGGAAGCCGGGTAGCGGTCGCTCAGACGGCCGACCATTGGGGCCACCAGCACGATCGCGAGCGCCCAGGGGGTCATCAGCAGGCCGGTCGCAACCGGGCCGCGATGCAGCACGTTCATCAGGTTGAACGGCATGGAAATGATGAAGAAATTGGACGACACAAAGCCGAGGAAGCCGACGACGAAGGCGCTACGGAAGCCGGCGCCAGCCAGCAGATCCACCGGCAGCAGCGGAGCCGTGCGGCCGAGCTGGAGGCGCACCAAAACCGCCATGCTGCCGCAGCCGACGATCAGCAGAAACAGCGCCAGCGCCACGCCGCTCTTATGCGCGAAACTGTCCAGCCCGATGACCAGCGCGCCCAGCCCGACCGCCAGCAGCGCCGTGCTGATATAATCGAATTTGCCGCGAATGATCGGCGTACCCGGCAGCGCCGTCAGCGCGAAATACAGCGCCAACCCGCCCAGCGGGAGATTGATCAGGAACAGCCACTGCCAGCCGGCGACCGAGAGCACGCCGGCCGCCACGGTCGGCCCCAGCGCCACGCCCAGCGCCACCACCAGCCCGTTCAGCGCAATGCCCCGGCCAAGTTCGCTGCTGGGGTAGATAAAGCGCACCAGGGCGGCATTCACGCTCATGATACAGGCGCCGCCGAAGCCCTGAAGGGCACGCGCCGCCGCCAGTTCCGGCAAAGTGTGGGAGCTCGCGCACAGCAGCGAGGCGACCACGAACAAGACCAGGCCGATGCGGCACATGCGCGCATGACCGACCCGGTCGCCCATTGCCGCCAGCGGCAGCAGCGAGATCAGGCTGGCGAGCTGGTAGGCATTGACCACCCAGATGGCGGAGGATTCGCTGGTGTGAACATCATGCGCGATGGTCGGCAGCGCCACGTTCACGACGGCATAATCGAGAACCGAGAGCAGCACCGACAAGGCCACGGCAAACATCGCGCGATAACGCGCGCCGCCGAACAGCCCGTCATGGGAAGCAGAAGAGGCTAAGGTCGCAGACATAGCGCCTTTCCTATGTCGCGATCCGGCGAAAAAATATGGCGCCGTACAGCCCAGGCCAGGGTAATTCCGAATTGCTGTTATGAGCCGTCAAGCCTAGCGGCAGATTAGTGCATAGATAGCGGCAATGAATGGCAACGGCAGGAAATTTGCTGCGTTTTGTAAGCAGAAAGTGACCGCTTTTTGAAAAAAGCGGCACCAAAACCTTTTTTGACTTTGGGCCCGCGGCGTTCGAGCGCCACAGGCCCAGAGTAGCGAAGTTTTTTTGCTACTTTTTGTTCACAAAAAGTAGCACTTCCTTCTCTCAATAGCGTTTCGGTTTTCTCACCAGATAAGCCGTCAGGAGCACAAACAGCACCAGCGCGTTGATCATATCCATGGCCGACATCGACACCGGCAGATGCGGGATCAGAAAGACCGGCGCATCGCACGGGCGGCCGGGCGTCGCCGGCAGGGGCGCGCCGGGGGTGAGAATGCCGTTGCATTCGGGCAGCGGCGAAAGCCACCAATGGAACTCCACGCCGACATGGAAGAAGGCGATGCCCACATTGGCCAGGAACGTCAGTGCCGCGAGCCCCAGCACCACCCGCCCCGCCTTGCGCGGCAGCAGAGCGGCGATGATGCCGAGCAGGATCACGATCCGGTAAGGCCAACGCTCCCACAGGCACAGCTCGCACGGCACGAGCTGCAGCACATCTTGGGCGAAATAGGCGATGCCGAGCGTGACCAGCCCGGCCAGCACCACCAGCAAGGCGACGATGCGGTGCGGCCTAAGGCCGGTGCCGATTTTTTCGATGCGCTGGATCTGCCGGGCCTGTTGCGGGCTGCGGCCCGGCTTGCTGCGCGACCCGCTCACAGGATGAACCTGCTGAGATCGCCCTTGGCGGCCAGCGGCGCGACCCGCTCATTTACATAGGCGGCATCCACGGTCACCGTCTCGCCGGAGCGGTCGGTGGCGGAAAAACTGATCTCTTCCAAGAGCTTCTCAAGCACGGTCGCCAGCCGCCTGGCGCCGATATTCTCCACCCGGTCGTTGATGTCAAAGGCGAGCGAGGCCAGCGCGTCGACTGCGTCATCGGTGAAGTTCAGCCGCACCCCTTCGGTATCGAGCAGCGCCACATATTGCTTCAGCAGCGAGTGCTCGGGCTCGGTGAGGATGCGCTTGAAATCCGCGCGCGACAGGGAGTTCAGCTCGACGCGGATCGGCAGGCGCCCCTGCAGCTCGGGCAGCAGATCGGCCGGCTTGGCGACATGGAACGCGCCGGAGGCGATGAACAGAATGAAATCGGTCTTGATCGGACCATATTTCGTCGAGACCGTAGTGCCCTCGATCAGCGGCAGCAGATCGCGCTGCACGCCCTCGCGCGACACGTCGCCGCCACGAAAACCGCCTTCGGTCTTGGCGCAGATCTTGTCGATCTCGTCGAGGAAGACGATGCCGTTATTTTCGGCGTGGCGCAGCGCGTCCTTTGTGAGCGCCTCGGTGTCGAGCAGGCGATCTGCCTCTTCGCGCTGCAGAACGCGGCGGGCGTCGGGCACCAGCATTTTGCGCTTCTGCGGCGAGCGGCCGAACATGCCCTTCATCATCTCGCCGAGATTGATGGCGCCGCCCTGCGGCATGCCGGGCATGTCCATCATGCCGATCGGCATCGCCGGGCTCTCGTCCACGGCGACCTCGATCTCCTTATCCTCGAGCTCGCCGGCGCGCAGCATGCGGCGGAATTTCACGCGCGTATCGGCGGAAGCCCCCTCGCCCACCAGCGCCGAAATCAGGCGCTCCTCGGCGGCCAGCTCGGCCTTCGCCTCCACGCCCTTGCGGTTCTGCTCGCGCAGCATGGTGATGGCGGCTTCCACCAGGTCGCGCACGATGCTCTCCACGTCGCGGCCGACATAGCCGACTTCCGTGAATTTCGTCGCTTCGACCTTGATGAAGGGCGCCTGGGCGAGCTTGGCTAGGCGGCGGGCGATCTCGGTCTTGCCGCAGCCGGTCGGGCCGATCATCAGAATATTCTTTGGCACAACCTCTTCGCGCATCTCCTCGGGCAGCTGCAGCCTGCGCCAACGGTTGCGCAGCGCGATAGCCACGGCGCGCTTGGCGTCGTCCTGGCCAATGATGAAGCGGTCGAGTTCAGAAACGATCTCGCGAGGCGAGTAGACGGGAATATCCATTACAGTGATTTCAACCACCAGGTTTTCGTTGGTGTAGACGCAGATATCGGCGGCGATCTTCATCGCGCGGCGGGCAATATCCTCGGCGCCGAGATCGGGCACCGTCATCAGCGCGCGTGCGGCGGCCAGGGCGAAATTGCCGCCGGAGCCGATGGCGATGATGCCGTCCGCCGGTTCCAGCACGTCGCCATTGCCGGTGAGCGTGTAGCCATGCTCCTTGTCGGCGACGATCAGCATGGCTTCGAGGCGGCGCAGGTAACGGTCCATGCGCCAATCCTTGGCCAGTTCCACGCAAGCGCGCTCCAGCTGGTTGGGGAAGCGCTCGAGTTTGGCTTCCAGCCTCTCCAGCAGCGTGAACGCGTCGGCGGTGGCGCCCGCGAAACCGGCGAGAACACTGCCATTGCCGATGCGCCGCACCTTGCGGGCATTGCCCTTCACCACCGTGTTGCCAAGGCTCACCTGACCGTCGCCGGCCATCGCCACCGCGCCGTCGCGGCGGACACACAAAATGGTCGTGCCGTGCCAGCCGACCGGGTCATTCGGATTTGTCATGCGCGAGACATGGCACTCGGTCCGCGTGCCGACAAGGCCGGGCAGCCTTGCGCGGCCGCATTCCCTGCCGCGCCAAACCGGCATTCGATTTCAGGCCCATGAATTATATTGCGTTTTTTCGAGCCGAAACCCTTTTGCGCCGCAACCGCGAATGGTAAAAGCCAACTATGATTATAGACGGAACGAACAAACCGGCCGGCTCTGCGGAGAAAGACCCGCTTCTGGTCGGGCTGGGTCAGCGCGTCAAGCTGCTGCGCGCCCGGCGCGGCATCCCCCGCCGCGTGCTTGCGGAGGCGGCGGATGTGTCGGAACGGCATCTCGCCAATCTCGAATCGGGCATCGGCAATGTCTCGGTGCTGGTGCTGCAGCAGGTGGCCCAGGCGCTCGGCTGCTCGCCTGGCCGAATTGCTCGGCGACGAGACGACCAGCACGCCGGAATGGCTGATGATCCGCAAGCTGTTGCAGGGCCGTAACCAGGCGGATCTGCAGACAGCGCATCGCGCGCTCGCTGATATTTTCCTGGAAACGCCCCAGGCGGGGCAGCGCAACGAGCGCATCGCCTTCATCGGCCTGCGCGGCGCCGGCAAATCCACCCTCGGCCAGATGGTCGCGGCGCAGATGAACCGCCCGTTCGTCGAGCTGCGCGCGGAAATCACCCGCCTCGCCGGCTGCGGGCCTATGGAGATCCAGGCGCTGTATGGCTCCAACGCCTATCGCCGCTATGAGCGCCAGGCGCTGGAAGAGACGCTGCAAAACCACAAAAGCTGCGTGATCGCCACCGCCGGCGGGCTGGTCTCCGATGCCGGCACGCTCGACATGCTGCTGCGCCACTGCCTGACGATCTGGCTGCAGGCGGAACCGGAAGACCATATGAACCGCGTGATCGCCCAGGGCGATGCGCAGCATAAATCCAGCCGGCGCGATGCCATCGAGGATCTGCGGCTGATCCTGGAAAGCCGCACGGCCTTCTACGCCAAGGCGGATTTCTCCTATAATACCAGCGGCAAGACTCTGGATGAGGCATTTGCCGGACTGATGTCGGCGATCGACGCGCACCAGCCGCTGATCGCCTCCTGAACCCGCGACCAGGGGAGCCCTGCTCCCTTCGGTCCCATTGAGCCCCACCCCCGCATTCGTTTCGTTTTCGCATGTTTAAGCCAGCCAAGGCTTAAGCAAGCGGAAGCTTTTGCGCCGCTATTTTTCAATAAGCGGCGCATTTCTCTACCTCCGGTATCTGAAGATCTGCGCCGGCCGCGCGCCGCGCATTACAATTCAAAGTCGTAACAATTAACTGCCATTCGCCAAATACGCGAGGCATTTACAATAAAAAACAAAACATTTCGCATAAGAAACGCCTTGACCTGACCGCCAAATGCGCATTTCACTAAGAAGCGGTTAGTGAAATTACAGAACGCTCCGCGCGAATTTAGGTGAATGGAAGTTAACTCTTAAGTAAGACAATGAGGCTACGGGCTAGAAACGAAAATCCTCAACAAAAATAAGACGGATCATGTTGCAAATCACCACGTCCGCCTTCATCACCCGCCGCGCCTCCTTGACCTCGGGCCTCTTCGTGCGCCTGCTCGAGGCTGGCATTCTTCTGGCCGAGGCCATGATGATTTTGGCCAGCAGCGCCATCACCCACGCCCTCATGGCGCGGGGCGGCGCCGGGTTGCCAAATCCGGTGGCGCTGGCCGCCGGCTATGTGTTCCTTCTGGTCGCCGCCGATGCGGTGGCCCGCCCGCCCGGCCGGCGCTTGCGCGGCGAAGCCATGCGCATCCTCACCGCGGTGTTCGTCGTGGCACTCCTGCTCTCCGGCCATGAGCTCGCCAAGGCGCCGGCTCTGGCCTTGTGGGGCGCGATCGCGGCCACTGCCATCAGCATGTGGCGCTGGCTGGCCATTCATCTGTCGCAAACCATGCCGCCCGGCACCTGGCCAGCGCGGCCCGTGGCCTTCATCGGCAATAGCGAGGCGGCGGCGCGGCTGCTGAACGAGCTGGAATCCGACCCGTGGCAGAACATCCAGCCGGTGGGGTTTTTCGATGACCGCGCCGCTCGGCTGGGGCCTTTGCATGACCGTCTGCCTTATCTCGGAACGATCGACGGGCTGGTCAGCTATATCCACGACAATGAATTGTCAGATGTCTATATGGCCCTGCCCTGGTCGGCGGGGGACCGGATCTCGGTGCTGATCGACCGGCTGCGCTTCCTGCCGCTCACGGTGCGGCTGGTGCCGGACACAACGCCGCCGGCTCTGCGCCTCGGCCAGATCAAAAATCAAAGCCAGGGCGTGGTGATGCCGACATTGATGGTGCCGCCCTTTTCGCTCATGGGCGCCGCCGCCAAGCGCACGCTCGACCTGCTCGCATCCCTGGTTCTGCTGATCCCGCTGACGCCGCTCTTTCTGCTGGTCGCGCTGGCAATCCGCCTCGATAGTCCCGGCCCGGTCTTTTTCCTGCAGAAGCGCACCGGGCAGTTCGGCCGCAGCTTCGATATCTACAAATTCCGCAGCCTGCATGTGGCTAGCGCCGACCGCGCCGCCGAAGCGCTCGTCTCGAAAGGGGATTCCCGCGTCACCCGCGTCGGCAAATATCTGCGCAAATATTCCATCGATGAACTGCCGCAGATCATCAATGTGCTGGTCGGCGACATGTCGCTGGTCGGCCCCCGGCCGCACGCGCCCCGCGCCAAGGCCGACCGCCGGATCTACGCCGAGGTGATGCCCGATTACATGCTGCGTTACCGGGTAAAGCCCGGCATGACCGGCTGGGCACAGGTGAATGGCTGGCGCGGCAATACCGATACGGAAGAGAAACTGCGCAAGCGCGTGGAATTCGACTTCGACTATATCAGGAACTGGTCATTCTGGCGGGATTTGCGCATTCTCGTCATGACCGTCCCCTCGGCCTTGTTTCCCCCGCAGGACAATGTTTGAGAACATCCGATTTGCTTGTGGCATATTTGAAACCAAGTAAGGGTGGTCGAGACTGATGCTTCTGGCGATCGAGCAACCGATGTGGAGCTTAGCCCGGAAGGGGACAATTTCGTTCACGGACCGTGCCTGGCGCAGGGCCTATCGCCTGGCCTTCATCGGCGCGACATTCTGGTGGCGGCTGCGCCGGCCGGACCATGAGGGCGCCTTGGTCGCCGTGCATGTGGCGCAAAAACTGTTACTGCTGCGCGCCTCCTATCGCACGGACTGGAATTTCCCCGGCGGCGGCGTGAAAAAAGGCGAAAGCCCTGAGGCGGCGGCGCGGCGGGAATTGTTCGAAGAAACCGGGCTTGCGGCCGGCCCGCTGGTTCCGGTGGCGCCCCTTTCCGGCATCTGGCTCGGCCGGCGGGAGACCGTGCATTTTTTCGAATGGCACCCGGCTGAGTTACCGCCGCTTCGCCTGGACAATCGGGAAATCATCGCCGCGAAACTGATGCCGCTGGCCGAATTGCACCAGCTTCAGGCAACCGGCCCGGTTGCGGCTTATTTGCGAAAAGAAAGGCTATATTGGCCCGGTCCCGTTTCGCAGCCGCGTGTCCAAATGACCAAAAGTTTTTGCGCCGCTTTTTTTAAAAAGCGGCCGCTTTCCTCCTTCCCGTAAGGCCCGCCATCCACCACATGGAGGGCATACAAACATCCGGAGGATCTCCATGGCACGCTGGTTCCTCGCCGTCTGTCTGGCTTTTGGCATGGCGAGCAGCGCCGCTGCCCAGGTCGGTGGCGACGTCCGTAGCGGGCTGAATTCCGATGGCGGCGCGATGTATGGGGCTTCGATCAACCGCCTGTCCGGCACCAACCCGAACGGCACGCCACGGCAGCTTCTGCCCGGCGCCTCGATGACCAACGGCGCCGGCAACAGCACGATGACCCCTGGCATCACCGGCGGCAGCGTCGAGCCTCCGCCCATCCGAGGCCTGCTGCACGGTTACGCGATCCCCACCATCACCGGCCAGCCTACCAACCAATAACGCACGACGAAGAAAGAAAGTGGCCGCTTTTTGGAAAAAGCGGCGCAAAAACTTTTGGTCCTTTGGGTCTGCGGCGTTGAGAACTGCGCGGCAGAACACCGGCCGCGCAGCTCGATCCCCTCAGACCCAGTTTAAAAAAGTTTTTGGTGCCGCTTTTTTCTAAAAAGCGGCCACTTGCTTCCTTACCTACCCCTTCTCCCAATAAGGCGGCATACCGATATGCGCCGCGAAATCGTCGATGAACACGCGGACTTTCGGCGCGACGACGCGTTTCGGCGGGTAAATCGCCCAGACGAAGCGCTCTTCCGGGCTGAACATCGCCTCGTAGCGCGGGAGCAGGCGAACCA
Source organism: uncultured Pseudomonadota bacterium (assembly GCA_963798115.1). Classification (GTDB taxonomy): domain Bacteria; phylum Pseudomonadota; class Alphaproteobacteria; order Acetobacterales; family Acetobacteraceae; genus Acidocella. Next base: position 35,435 of record CAWCRT010000020.1, on the reverse strand, counting down.
GTTGCCCGGTCTGCAGGGCGTTCCCGGCCATCCAGCTCGGCAGCAGCGCCATGCCGATCCCAGACAGGGCCGCCGCCAGTAGCGCCTCGTTGTCATTGGTGCGGAAGGGGCCGGCACAGATGATATCCTCACGCCCTCCCGCCTCATCGATCAGCACCCAGCGGTCCCCGGTCTGCCGGCTGAACAGCAAAGCGGGGCAGCGCTGCAGGTTTGACGGCGTTTCGATCGGCCCGTGGGCGGCCAGAAATTGCGGCGTGGCGCACAGCACGCGCCGGTGCGGCGCCAGCTTGCGCGCCTTGAGCCGTGAGTCCGGCAAGGTGCCGGTGCGGATGGCAAGATCGGTCCCGGTCTCGATGATATCGACGACCGCATCGGTAAAGGTGACATCGAGCCTGATATCCGGATATTGCGCGGCAAATTGCGGCAGAAACGGCACGATATGGAGCCGCCCGAAGGCGCCGGGGACGTTCAGCCGCAAAACCCCCTGCGGCCTGGCATTGAAAGCGCTGGCGGCGGTGTAGGCCTCCTCCAGCTCGTCCAGAATGCGCCGGGCGCGCAGCAGAAAGGCGCCGCCGATTTCGGTCAGATGCAGGCGCCGGGTCGAGCGGTTGAACAAGGCCGCTCCCAGCTCGGTTTCCAGCTCGGTGATTGCGCGCGAGACCGAGCTGGGTTTGACCCCAGCCTCCAACGCCGCACGCGAAAACCCGCCCAGCTCGGCGGCGCGGACGAAGTAACGAAGCTGGGTCAGCCGATCCATTCCTACCCGATTGCGCAAAACTGATTTTCTAATTCCCACGCTAGCAGGGAGGAATAAATTGCGGCAATAGCGTTGCCGCCCCGACCTCTCCGTGAGCGCGCGGCCCTTGTCCCAATAAAGGAAGATTTTGATGAGCAAGCACCAGAAGGCTTATGCCTGTCTGCTTTTCGCCGCGCGTCACGCGGCCGGGCCCGTGCGGTAAACATGCCGCGCTTTGTCCAAACCGCGCCGCTGCTGGCGGCCGGCTTCGCGATTTTGCTGGCGATGCTCTGGCTCGGCAATCAGGCGGCGAAATTTCTGCCGCTGCCGGGGCCGCTGCTCGGCATGGTGCTGCTGTTCCTGTTTCTCACCCTCCATAAGGGTGCTGCGGCAAAAGCGGTTATCGCTTGCGGCGAGCTGTTTTTGAAACATTATGCGTTCTTCTTCATCCCGGCCGGGGTCGGGGTGATGGTGAACATCCATGAGCTGCGCGGCAGCATGCTCGGCGTCGTCGCCAGCCTGGTCCTGTCCTCCCTGCTCTCCCTCATCGTCACCGCCGTGACCATGCATGTCCTGATCAACCGCCGCCGCGGCCGGAAAGGCGCTCCCTCTCATGGATAGGCTGTTCCTCGCCGCCCTCTATATATTGCTGTCGATCGCGGCTTTTGCGCTCGGCAAGGCGATCAACCGCCGGGCGCGGCACCCTGTGGCGAACGCGACGCTGATCGCCATGCTCGTCGTCATCGCCGTGCTGCTGCTCAGCCACCAGAATTATGCCGCCTATATGCATCATGGCGGCGGCGTGATCGCCTGGCTGCTCGCCCCGGCCACCGTTGCGCTCGGCATCCCCCTCGCCCGGCACGCGAAAACCATGGCGCAGGAATCCTGGCCGATCGGCGCCGCCGTCTTCGCGGGCGCCGTCAGCGCGGCGATTTCCGCGCCCCTGATCCTGCGCCTGCTCGGCGGCAGCCAGCTTCTGGCGCTTTCCATGGCCCCGAAAGCCGTCACCACGCCGATCGCCATGCAGGTCTCCGCGCGCATCGGCGGCGTGCCGGCGCTGGCGGCCGTGTTCGCGATCGTCGGCGGCATCATTGTCGCGGTGATCGCCGAACCCGTGCTCAAGCGGCTCGGCATCACCGATCACCGCGTGTTCGGCCTCACTGCCGGCGTGGCCGGCAGCGGCATCGGCGCCGCACAGGCGGTCAGCCGCAACCCGCAGGCGGGCGCCTATGCCGCACTCGCCGTGGGGGTGAACGCCATCGTCACCGCCATTCTGGTGCCGATTTTCTGGTCCTGGCATCTGTTCTGAGAGAAGGAAGGAAGGCCTACTTTTTGTGAACAAAAAATAGCAAAAAAACTTTGTTAATTTGGGCCCGTGCCGGTTTCGAGTGCCTCGGGCCCAAGGTCAAAAAAGTTTTTGCGCCGCTTTTTTCAAAAAGCGGCCCCTTTCTTACGGCCTTTCAGCCTTGCTGCCCCCAGGCGTGCTATATTATAGCATACTCACGCCCTTCAACATGCCGAGGTCCGATGTTTCTCTCCGCACGCAGCCGCCTTTGCGCTTTGGCCGGCGCCGGCTTTCTGCTCCTGGCGACCGGGCCGGCGCGCGCCGCCGGCATTCCGGCGATCGGCATCGAGAATGAATATGCTGATGTGATCGCCCAGATCGGCGGCCCTTATGTCAGCGTCACGGCGATCGAGACCGACCCCAATACCGATCCGCATAGTTTTGAAGCCAGCCCGCGCGTGGCGCGGCAGATCGCCGCGGCGCGGCTGATCGTGAAAAACGGGCTCGGCTATGATAGCTGGGCCGACCGGCTGATCGCCGCCACCCAATCCCCCGGGCGGGAGGTGATCGATGTGCAGACATTGCGCGGCCTGCCCGACAGCACGCCCAACCCGCATCTCTGGTACGACCCGGCGACCATGCCGGCGGTGGCCTCGGAAGTGGCGGCGGATCTCTCCCGGCTCGACCCGGCCCACGCCGCGATCTTCGCCGCGAACGTGAAAAAGTTCGACGCCTCCCTGGCCCCGTGGACCCAGGCCATCGCCGCCTTCAAGGCGCAACATCCCGGCGTGCCGGTGGCCGTCACCGAGCCTGTGGGCGACTACATGCTGCAGGCGATCGGCGCGGACATCAAAACCCCGTTCAGCCTGCAGGCCGCGATCATGAACGGCACCGACCCGGCGCCGCAGGATGTGACCGCGGAAATGCACCTCCTCACCCACCGCCAGGTGGCGGTGTTCGTGTACAACCAGCAGGTGACCGATCCGCTCACTGCCTCATTCCTGGCGGCGGCGAAGGCGCATCATGTGCCGGTGGTCGGCGTGTATGAGACCATGCCGACCGGTTATCATTACCAGGGCTGGATGCTGGCGGAAGTGCAGGCGATGGACCGTGCGGTGACCGCACACCAATCGACGGCAACCCAGCAAGGCAACCACGCTTCGTGAGCAATTTTCCGCTCCTGTCGGTCCAATCGCTGAGCGTCGCCTATGGCGGGCGGAGCGTTCTTGACGATGTCAGCTTCGGCCTCGCGCCAGGATCGTTCTGCGGCCTGATCGGCGCCAACGGCTCGGGCAAGACCACCCTGCTGCGCAGCATTCTTGGTTTTCAGGAGAAACAATCCGGCACCATCCTGCTCGATGGAACGCCTGTGGCGGCAAACCGCCGGCTGATCGGCTATGTGCCGCAAAAGCTCTCACTCGATCCGGACATGCCGCTGCGGGCACGCGATTTCGTCGCCCTTGGGCTGGACGGCAACCGGCTCGGCCTGCCTTTGCCCTCCAAGGCCAAGACCCGGGCGGTGGAAGAGATGCTCGCGGCGGTCGAAGCCCAGAACTTCGCCGACCAGCGTGTGGGGCGCCTCTCGGGCGGGCAGCAGCAGCGGGTGATGATCGCGCATGCCCTGATCCGCCGCCCGCGCTTGCTGCTGCTGGACGAGCCTTTGGCGAACCTGGACATGCGCAGCATCGCCGAGGTGGTCGGACTGCTCCAGCGCCTGGCGCGGGATCAAAAAATCGCCGTGCTGCTCTCGGCCCATGACATGAACCCGCTGCTGCCGGTGATGGACCGCATCGTCTATCTCGCCAACGGCAAGGCGGCGAGCGGCGCCACCGCTGACGTGGTGCGCACCTCGGTGCTCAGCGCGCTATACGGCTATCATATCGACGTGATCCGCGTGCATGGTCGGGTGCTGGTCGTGGCCGGCGAAATGCCGCACGGCCTGGCGCATGACCCGGTCCATGTGACGGCGATCCCCTGATGGTGCCGGTTTTATTCGCTTCCGGTTTTTTCACCGATGAATCGGTGCGCACGGCCCTGCTGATCGGCGGAAGTGCTGCGATCGTCTCGGCGTTGATCGGCGTGTTCACGGTGCTGCGCGGCCATGCCTTCGCCGGCCATGCGCTGGCCGATGTCAGCAGCGCCGGTGGCTCGGCATCGTTTCTGCTCGGGGTGAACCCGCTTCTGGGATTTCTGGGCATGGCGGTCCTGGCTGCTGGCGCGATGGAATTCCTGAGCAATCGCCGCATGCGCGAACGCGATCTGGTGACCGGCATCGTGCTCGGCGCCGGGCTCGGCCTGTCGGCCTTGTTCCTCTATTTCGACATCACGCTGCGCAACACCACCGGGGCGGCGGTGGCGGTGATGTTCGGCTCGATGTTCGCCATTCCCGCCAGCTCCGTGCCGCTGACTTTGGCCGTGGCCCTGGGCGCGCTGGTGATCCTGGCCCTCATCTACCGGCCGCTTCTGCTCAGCTGCGTCGATCCGGAGCTGGCGCAGATGCGCGGCATCAATGTGCGGCTGATCGGCCTGCTCCATCTGCTGGTGCTCTCCCTGGCGGTGGCGCTCTCGGCCATGACGGTCGGCGCGATCCTCTCCACGGCTTTGTTGGTCGGCCCGCCGGCAGCGGCCCTGAAATTCTCGGCCCGCCCCGGATGGGCGCTCTGCGTCGCCGCCGGGATCGGGTTCGCCAGCACGGCACTCGGCATTTTGCTCGCTTACGACAGTTTCTACTGGACGCCGGGCCATGGCTGGCCGGTGAGCTTTTTCATCGTCATGCTGGTTTGCCTAGCCTACCTGCTGATGGCGGCCGTCCGCGGCCGCCGGGCTGCATAGCGCCATGTTTTCAGGCTTCATGATGAATAGCTGGATCGCCGCCAGCCTGGTGGCGGTGGTGGCCGGCTGTATCGGGTTTTTCGTGGTCGTGCGGGGCGCGACTTTCGCCGCGCATGCGCTGCCGCTCAGCGCCTTTCCGGGTGCTGCGGCGGCCACATTGCTTGGCGTCAATCAGTTCGCCGGGCTCGTCGTGTTCGCCATTCTCGGCGTGGCGGGGATCAGCCGGCTGGCGCAGCGCGAACGACATGAGGTGGCCACCGCGCTCGCTTTGGTCGCCTTATTAGGGCTTGGCACGCTGTTTTTGAGCCTGACATCGGAATATGCGCAAAGCGTCTATGCGCTGCTGTTCGGCGACGTGCTCGGCATCAGCACCGCCGATCTGCCGCCGCTGGCGATCAGCGGCGCCATCTGCATCGCCGCCATTCTGCTCCTGTTCAGGCCGCTATTGCTCTCCGCCCTATCGCCCGAGCTGGCCGCCGCAGGTGGCATCAGCGCCCAGCTCACGGAGATCGCCTTTCTTGCCATTCTGGCGCTGGCCACGGCCATCGCCCTGCCGCTGGTCGGCGCATTGCTGGTGTTCAGCCTGATGGTTGGTCCGGCCTCCGCGGCGCGCGCCTTTACCTCCAAGCCGGCAGCTTCCATGGCCCTGTCAGTGGTCTTAGCACTACTGACAGTCTGGGTGGCGGTGGCGCTCTCCTACCTCACCAACTGGCCGATCGGCTTCTTCGTCGGCGTTCTTGGCACGCTGTGCTATGTCGGTGGGAGGTTGCGTAGTAAGTAAGGAAGGCTACTTTTTGTGAACAAAAAGTAGCAAAAAAACTTTGCTACTTTAGGCCGTGCCGTTCGGGCGCCACAGGCCCAAAGTCCAAAAAGTTTTTGGTGCCGCTTTTTCCAAAAAGCGGCTTCTTTCTTTCCTTTCCTAAGCCCCCGCACAAGCCGCGCAGGTACCGTCCAGCTCGATCACCGCATTGCCGGGATGGAAGCCTTGGCGCTTGGCCGCCTGCTCCAGCGCATGCAGCACCGCGTGATCCTCGATTTCCGCGACCGTGCCGCATTTCCGGCAGATCAGGAACTGTGCGGCGTGGTGGTGATGGTGGTCGCCTTCCGTGCAGGGAATGAAGGCGTTCAGCTTCTCGATGCGATGGATCAACCGCTGTTCCTGCAAGAACTCCAGCGCCCGATAGATGGTGGCGGGCACGGCGTTGCGACGCGTCTCTTTCAGCTTGTCGAGCAGCTGATAGGCCGTGAGCGCCCCGTCGGCCTCGAGCACCAGGCTCAGCACCGCGCGCCGCAATTCGGTCAGCTGCGCGCCCTCTTTGGCGCAGGCGGAGGCGGCCTCATCCAGACGCTCCTGCACATCGCGTTTATCGGTCATCGCGCCCCTCGTCATCCATGGTCCGGTGAACCCTATATCATATCCCACGCGCGGTGACAGGCGGCGCGCCGTGCCGTGAAACCCTGCTTTCCTCGTGCAATTTGTGCAGCGCAGCGAAAGATGCCTGCAATTACCAAGCCCTTTCCCGTTGCATGCATTTTTTCCGCATGATATGCGGGTTTTAATACAGAACTTTTGTTCAAACCAATGAACAAACGCCCGGAACGATAACAAGACGTCTAAAAAAAAACGTGGAGAGGAAATGGACGGCACAACGGAGCCCGGCATGCCCGCGGCGGCGATGACGTCACCTAAAGCCAATAGCGACACGGTGGTGCCGGCTTTGACCCGCGGCTTTGCCATCCTCGACCTGATCGCGAAAAATCCCGGGCTTGATTTCACCTCCATTCACGGCCGGCTCGGCCTGCCGAAAAGCAGCACGCATAACCTGCTGGGCACGCTCTCACGGCTCGGGGTGCTGCGCATGCGCCCGGATCGCGGCTTTGTGCTGGGGCTGAGGCTGACCGAATTAGGCGCATTTGCCGCCAGCCATCGTTTCGTCGAGGCGGAATCGGTGCCTCTGCTCCGCGCCTTGGCTAGCGAATTGCAGCTCACCTGCCATCTCGGCGTCAGCGAAGGGACCGAGGCGGTCTATCTTTCGAAAATTGAATGCGATCAGCCGATCAAGGTCGATTCCTGGGTCGGTAAACGTTTTTCGCTGCACAGCTCCGCCCTGGGCAAGGTGCTTCTCGCCTGGCTGCCCGAAGCCGAGCTGCAACAGGCTCTCGCCGCCATCAGCTGGGTGGCGAACACCCCTGCCACCATCACCAGCCAGGAGGCGATGCGCACGCATCTGCAGCTCGTCCGCGCCCGCGGCTGGGCCACCGACGATGAAGAAAACGTGCCGAACATACGCTGCGTCGCAGCACCTGTGTTCGACCGGCGGCAGAACGTGGTGGCGGCAATCAGCGCCGTCGGCACGATCCTGCAGCTGGACCAGCCACGCTTCGAGCTGATCGCACCACGCCTGTTGGCGGTGGCAAGCGAAATCTCCCGCCGCGTCTTCACCGGTTAGCGGCTCCGGGAGAGCCACAGAACAGCCAAAGAATAGAAAGGAAGATTTATGGCGAATGTTGGATTTATCGGCCTGGGCGTGATGGGCAAGCCGATGGCGGCGCATCTCATCGCGGCGGGACACAAATTGTTCCTGTACACGCCGAGCGGCCCGGCCCAGGAATTGCTCGACCAGGGCGGCACCGCCTGCGCCTCGCCGGCGCAAGTGGCCGCGCAGGCCGAAATCATCATCCTCATGGTGCCGGACACGCCGCAGGTGGAGGACGCGCTGTTCGGGGCAAACGGCGTCGCCGAGGCCTTGTCAGAGGGCAAGATCGTCGTCGATATGAGCTCGATCTCGCCGATCGCCACCAAGGAATTCGCCCAAAGGATCGAAGCCAAAGGCTGCCAGTATCTCGATGCGCCGGTCTCCGGCGGCGATGTCGGCGCCAAGGCCGCCTCGCTCACCATCATGGTCGGCGGGCCGGAATCGGCCTTTGAAAAGGTCAAGCCGCTATTTGAGAAAATGGGCAAGAACATCACCCTCGTCGGCGGCAATGGCGATGGCCAGACCACGAAAATCGCCAATCAGATCATCGTCGCTCTGACCATCGAGGCGGTCAGCGAGGCGCTGCTCTTCGCGTCCAAGGCCGGCGCCGACGTCACCAAGGTCCGCCAGGCCCTGATGGGCGGGTTCGCGAATTCGCGCATCCTGGAAGTGCATGGCGAGCGCATGATCAAGCGCAATTTCACGCCGGGTTTCCGCATCGCGCTGCACCAGAAAGACCTGAACCTGGCGCTGGAAGGCGCGCGGACGCTGCAGCTCAGCCTGCCCAACACCGCGATCGCGCAGCAGCTCTTCAGCGCCTGCGCCGCCCATGGCGGCGGCGCCTGGGACCATTCGGCCATGCTGAAGGCCCTGGAGATGCTGGCGGGCCACGAGCTTTCCAGCAAGCCTGAGGCATAACCTCAACCTCCTAACCTCACCCCCTCAACAAACACAAACAAAAACACAGCAGAGATCACCCCATGCCGTCTTGATGGAGCACCTGTTTTAGGGAGCGAAACAAAAATGAAAATATATAAATTCATCAACCGCGTGCCTGGCGGATTGATGGTGGTGCCGTTGTTCATCGGCATCATCATCAACACCTTCTTTCCCCACCTTCTGCAAATCGGCGGTTTTACCCAGGCGTTGAGCGGCGCCGGCTATCCGACGATCCTCGGGATGTATCTCTTTGTCGTCGGCAATAAAATGACGCTGAAGACCGCGCCGCGCATGCTCAAGCGCGGTTTCGGCATTCTCTTCGCCAAGGTCGGCCTCGCCGCCCTCATCGCCGTCACCGTCGGCAAGCTGTTCGGCGGCAATCTCTGGGGCTACAGCACGCTGGCACTGATGGCGGCGATGAACGACACCAATGGCGGCATGTTCCTCGCCCTCACCAGCGTGATGGGCGACAAGGACGATGCCGGCACTTATGTGCCGCAAAGCATCGAGACCGGCCCCTTCGTGACCATGATGGTGCTCGTGGGTGCTGGCCTTGCGCATATTCCCTGGCTCACCATGGTCTCGGTGATCGCGCCGATCGCCGCCGGCGCCGTGCTCGGCAATCTCGACGAGGATTTGCGCAAATTCTTCTCCTCGCAGGAGCCGCTGATCGTGCCCTTCATGGGCTTCACGCTGGGCCAGAACATCAATCTGGAATCAGTGATCCATTCGGGCATGCCCGGCGTCCTGCTCGGCCTGTTCGTGCTCGTCGCCACCGGCGCGGTCTGCATCACGGCGGACATCCTGCTCGGCGGTTCCGGCATTGCCGGGGCGGCCGCCTCCAGCACCGCCGGCAATGCCGCCGCCGTGCCGAAAGCCGTGGCCATGGCCGATCCGAGCTATGCCGCTGTGGCGCCGGCCGCCACCGTGCAGGTCGCGGCCTCGGTGATCGTCACCGCCATCTTGACGCCGATCCTGACTTCCTTTGTGTACAAGAGGGTGCATCGCCGCCGTGGCGATCTGGCGCTCCATGCCGGCGACCTGCTGCATGACGCGCTTGAGGAGAACCGCCTGCATCAGACTTCATCCTTCCGTGGAGAACCTTCTACATGACCAAGCCAAGTGTTTACGTCACACGTATGATTCCGGAAGCCTGCATCGACCGGCTGCGTGAGCATTTCGATGTTGAGGTGAATCCGGATGACCGCGCGCTGACCTATGAGGAGCTGAAGGAAAAAGTCCGGGGCAAGGACGCGGTCGTGTCCCTGCTCACCGACACCATCGACGGCGGCCTGCTCGACGCCGCCGGCCCGCAATGCAAAATCGTCGCGAATTACGCGGTCGGCTACAATAATTTCGACCTCAAGGCGGCGACCGAACGCAACGTCATCCTCACCAACACGCCGGGCGTGCTGGATGACGCGACGGCCACCCTCACCTTCACCCTGCTGCTCGCCACCGCGCGCCGCATCGCCGAGGCCGACGCCTATGTTCGCGCCGGCAAATGGCGCGGCTGGGCACCTTTGTTCTTCGTCGGTCTCGATGTCGACCACCGCACGCTCGGCATCGCCGGGCTGGGGCGGATCGGCAAGAACGTTGCGCGCAAGGCGGCGGGCTTCGACATGAAGATCATCTATAGCGATGTGAACCGCGATCTCGCCTTCGAAAAAGAGTTCAACGCCACCTATGTCGACAAGGCGACGCTGCTGAAGGAATCCGACTTCCTGACGCTGCACGTGCCGCTGCTGCCGGAAACGCGGCATTATATCGGCGCCGCTGAACTGAAGCAGATGAAAAAGACCGCCGTGCTCATCAACGCCGCGCGCGGGCCCGTGGTCGACGAGAAGGCCCTGGTCGAGGCGCTGCGCGCCAAAACCATCTGGGGCGCCGGCCTCGACGTGTTCGAGGACGAGCCCGCCCTCGCCCCCGGCCTGGCCGAACTCGATAACGTGGTGATCGTGCCGCATATCGCCTCGGCCACCGCCGAGACGCGCTTTAAAATGGGCGAAATCGCCGTGAACAACGTGATCAAAGTGCTCACCGGCGAGGCGCCGGATACCTGCGTCAACCCGGATATGCTGAAGGCGAAAGGCTGAGTGAGGAAGAAAGCGCTACTTTTTGTGAACAAAAAGTAGCAAAAAAACTTTGTCAGTTTGGGCCCGTGCTGCGTTTCAGCGCCTCGGGCCCAAAGTCAAAGAAAGTTTTTGGGCCGCTTTTTTCAAAAAGCGGCCTCTTTCTTTCTGTAACGCCGCAGCCTACCCTACCCCTTGATCGCCGCCACCAGCTCGGCGGTCGTCAATATCTCATGCGCATAGGTCGGGCCGTCTATGTTGAGCGCGGCGTGGTAGGCCTCATGCGAGCGCGCCGCGGTTGCGTCACGGACCAGCGTGACATGGAAGCCAAGTTCCATGCCGATACGCGCCGTGGATTCGATACAGGTATTGGCAAGCAGGCCGATGCAAATGATCTTCTCTTTGCCATAGCGTTTGAGCTGATGTTCTAGATCCGTGTTCGGAAATCCGCTGGAACCCCAATGCTCCGTCACGACGATATCGCCTGGCTGCACCGGGAAATCGTCATGGAACGTTCCACCCCATGTATCCTTGGCGAAAGGCTGCCGCTCGGTGGCCCCAAGCTGGTAGGGCGTGGGATATTTCCACTTCACGTAATCGCCTGGTTCCCAGCGGTGATGCGGGACGTAATAGATTTTGATTCCGGCCTCGCGGGCCGTGCGCACGATGGTCCGCAGATTGTCCAGAAGATTGACTTCCTCGGCCATGTCCTTGACCCACGGCCACATCTTGCCGCCTTCCGCCAGGAAATCGTTATAGAAATCGATGCACAGCAGCGCCGTGATTTTCGGATCGTAGCTTGTTGCCATGGCTTCCTCCGCCTTGTTGCGAGATACCAACGTCCTTGTCAAAATAGATAGCATATGTAATCTAATCTAGCGACTCCCGAATGCGGATGGCGCGCGCGGGGGCGCGGGAGAGGAGCGTTCGATAATGAAAACAACAGGATCTGACAAAAAACTTTACCTTCAGGACATCGCAGTGGGCGACGAATTCTTCAGCGCGTCGCACCAGCTCAATTCCGCGCAGATCACGTCTTTCGCATCGCAGTTCGACCCGCAGCCTTTCCATCTGGACGCGCAGGCGGCGGAGGGGTCTTTCTTCCAGGGGCTCGCGGCCAGCGGCTGGCATACCATGGCCATCACCATGAAACTTCTGGTGGAGAGCCTTCCCTTCGCACACGGCATCATCGGCGCCGGCGCGGAAATCTCCTGGCCCCAGCCGACCAGGCCGGGCGACATCCTCCATGTCGAAAGCAAAATTCTCGAGATCAAACCATCCCAGTCCAAGCCCGACCGGGGAACATTGGTGATGGAAAGCCTCACCTTCAATCAGAACGGCGAGGTGCGGCAGAAGCTCGTGGCCCGGCTGCTCGCGTTCAAACGCGAGGAATGACTGATGGGGCGTTCGTCACAAGAAAAGGCCCTGCAAAACCGCGCTCTGATCGTGCAGACGGCAAGCAAGCTGTTTCGCAGCCATGGCGTCGAAGCTATCTCACTCGCCGACATCATGAACGCGGCCGGAATGACCATCGGCGGCTTCTACAAACATTTTCCATCCAAGGCTGCCCTGGTCCAGGAAGTCCTTGATCTGGCCTTCGCACAGGCCGCGACATCATGGCGCAACATCTCGGCGCGCGGGCACACAAGCCCGGACGCCATCGTCCGACACTATTTTGGCAAAAGGCCGCCTGAAAATCGCTGCCCGATGCTTGCCTTCGGCGCCTATGCCGCCAACGAAAAACCCGACGCGTCATCGCGCGAGACTTACCGCAAAGGGACCGAGGCGCTTTTCAGGCAATTTCTGGATCACATAAAAACATCGAGCGGGAACGTTGAGGCCTCGGACAACGCGAAAATCCTCTTCGCCGCCATGATCGGCGCAAGGTTTCTGGCGCAATCCGTGGGAGATACGGGATGGCTCCGCGCGGTGCAGGAAGCTATTAAGAAAGAAGCCGCTTTTTGAAAAAAGCGGCGCAAAAACTTCCTCGACTTTGGGCCTGAGGCGTTCGAGCGGCACGGGCCCAAAATAGCAAAGTTTTTTTGCTACTTTTTGTTCACAAAAAGTAGCTCTTCCCTTTACATTCATCCTGAAACCGAAACACAGGGGTTGAAACGCGTGCAAAAGATGCACGACGTGCTGGCCGGGCTTGCTGTCGCCGGGTTGCTGCTACCTTCGGCCATCGCCTATGCCGCCATTGCCGGCCTGCCGCCGGCCTCGGCGCTCATCGCCACCCTTGTCGGCCTTGCCATCTATGCCGCCTGCGGGCGCAGTCGCTTCGCCATGGTCGCGCCCACCTCTTCATCTGCGGCGATCCTGGGCGCCTTGCTGATCTCGATGCACGGCCGGCCCGCGCAGTCCGCAGCCATTACCGCCGCCGCCGTCCTGGCGGCCGGCGCGTTCTTTCTCATCGCCGGTCTGGCGCGGGCCGGCGGGCTCGCCAGCTTCATCTCTCGCCCGGTGCTCCGCGGCTTCAGCTTCGGCATCGCCGTCACCATCACGGTGAAACAGCTCCCCGCAATCCTCGGGGTAAAAGCCGCCACGCCGTGCAACGCTACCGCTGCTTCTGAGCCTGCTCCGCGCCCTGCCACATTGGCATTGGGCGCCGCTTCTGCTGGGAGCGGTCGCCCTGGCCGCCTTGGCCTGGCTGCGCCGCTCCCCTTCCATCCCTTCGCAAATCCTCGTGCTCGCCGCTGGCATTCTACTCTCGGCCTGCCTGAACCTGCGCGCCTGGCATGTGGGGCTCGTCGGGCCTATCGCGCTCAGCCTACCTCACCCTGCTTTGCCGTCTTTGCCAGACGCGGACTGGACGAACATCATCGAGGTCGCGCTGCCGCTTTTCATCATTCTGTTCGCGGAATCCTGGAGTTCGATCCGCGGCCTCGCTTTGCCGCATGGCGATAAGGTGAACGCCAATCGGGAGCTGCTGGCCCTAGGCTGCGCCAATCTCGGAGCCGGGCTGCTGCAGGCCATGCCGGTCGGCGCCGGTTTTTCAGCCTCCTCGTCGGCCGAAGCGGCCGGCGCACAAACCCGCCTCACAGGGCTCGTCGCCATGGGCTTTATACTGGTCCTGGCGCTATGGGGGCGCGGCCTCATTTCCCTGCTGCCGGCCCCGGTCTTGAGCGCGGTGGTGATCGCCTCGCTGTTTCACGCGCTTGACCCATCCCCCCTGCTCCGCCTCTGGCGCATCGATCGCGACCAATATGTCGCCACCGCCGCGATTATCGCCGTCCTGGTCTTGGGCGTGATGGATGGCATGCTGATCGCGGTGGGATTGTCCCTCCTGGCTTTGCTGCGGCGTTTCTCGGCGGCGCGGATCAGCGAACTCGGCCAACTCGGCGACAGCCACGATTTCGCCGACCTCGCGCGCAATCCCGATGCGCACACGGACGCACAAATTTTGATTCTGCGCCCCGCCGCTCCCCTCTTCTTCGCGAATGCCGACGAAATTCTCGCGACCATCGCCACCCGCGCTGGCGCGGAAAAACGCATCGTCATCCTCTCCCTGGAGGAAAGCCCCGACCTCGACAGCACGGCACTCGACGCTCTGACCGAATGCGATGCCAGGCTCGTCCAGACCGGAAAAACTCTGCTGCTGGCGCGGATCAAGGACGATATACGCGACGCGCTACGCCGCGTCGGCGCCACTGAACTGGCCGATCAGCGCAGCTATCACAGCGTCGCCGATGCGTTCGCGGCGGCGAACGGAAAGTAAGTAAGGCCTACTTTTTGTGAACAAAAAGTAGCAAAAAAACTTTGTTAGTTTGGGCCCGTGCGGTTTCGACGCCTCGGGCCCAAAGTCCAAAAAGTTTTTGGTGCCGCTTTTTTCAAAAAGCGGCCACTTACTTCACTTCAATGCTGCCGCTCGAAAGCCCCAGCAATATTCAGGCGCACATCATCGCTGACAGCGGGAATAAACGGCGTCACGCCAAAATCGCTGCGCTTGATCATGCCGACGGCCTCGAACCCGACCGTATAGGCCTTATCGAGCGGATTGACGCCCGCCCCGATGAACGTCACGGCGAGGGTCTCCGGTTTGGTCACACCGCGAATGGTCAGGTTGCCCTCGACGCTGGCGCTGTTCGCGCCGGTCGGCGTCACGTTCGTGGAAACAAAGGTCGCGGTCGGATACTTCGCGGCGTCAAACCATTGCGCGCCCTTCAGGCGCTGGTCGAGCGGCGTGCTCGTCGTCTGCACGGAGCTGATGGGGATGGTGACATCGAGCTTTGCCGCCGACAGATGCGCCGGGTTGAGCTGCAGCGAACCAGAAACGTTGGAGAACGCACCGGAATAATAAGTAAAACCGAAATGCAGAACGGTGAAGCCAACCTGGGTGTGAGTCGGCTCGACCTGGTAGGTGCCGGCTTTGACGGTCAGCGGATTTTGCGAGGCGGCCTGCGCGAATGCGTGCGGCGCCGCCAGGGCGGATGTCAGCAGCGCTGTCACCGTGGCAGCAACAGCCAGTGGTTTTTTCATCTGTTCAGTCTCCCTGTCGTGAAGAAGAAATTGGCTTCGATATGATTGCCTTCTTGCACGCCCGCATCGACGGCGAAAGGCGATATCATTCGATATGAACCATCGCCTTGGCCGATAGATAATCTACGAAACCAGCTGCACCGTGCGATGCAGGCGGAAGGTATCAAAGCCCAGCGCCCTTGCCCGCGCGACCAGCTGATCCTGCATCGCCGGCTCCGGTACGGGCTGGCGGGTCAGAAGCCAGAGATATCTGCCCGAGGGTTCGCCCACCACCGCCCAATGATAATCATCGTCATGGTCCAGCACCCAGTAATGTGCCCAGAAAAGCGGTCCGAAAAAGCTCAAGCGCAACTTGGCATTGCCGGATCCCGGCACGATTTTGGCACGCGCGGTGGCCACTCGCACCCGCCCGTCGGGCCCGCCGCGATGCGCCGTGTTGACGACGCTGATCAGCCCATCCGGGCGCTGCGCATAATCGGCCGTCACCGCTTCACAATGCCATTCGAAGCGGTTGTCATAGCGGGCGAACTCGTACCAGCGGCCGAGATAACGCGGCAGTTCGACCGGTTTCAGCGGCTCCGGCACGACCGGATTGCCGATGCGTTGCCTTGTCGTTTTGCCAGCCAGAAGCAGGCTCGCCGTCACCACCGCCAAGCCCGGCAGTGCCAACCGCGCCAGGCTTTTGCCCCGGCCCTTAGGCAGGCCCCTCATGATGCCGAACATCCTGCATGGCGGCGAGATTGCGCCCGAGCCAACAAAAACTCAATCAATAAGAACCCTTGCCGCCTCGACGCCACAGGCCCAGTTTCAGAAAGTTTTTGCGCCGCTTTTTCCAAAAAGCGGCCACTTTCTTTCTTGCACAAAAAAGGCCGCCATCTGCATGGCGGCCTTCTCGTATCAGGCGTTGGCGTTCGCCATGCGCCGATCTTCCAGCGCCGAGAGCGCCCAGATGACCAAGCCGCCCAGGGTCAGGGCGCAGCCCACCCAGCCGGCCGACTGCCAGCCAAAGCCTGCGCCGATCGCCATGCCGGCCAGCCAGGGGCCGAGCGCGTTGGCGGTGTTGAAGGCGCTGTGATTGAGCGCCGCCGCCAGTGTCTGGGCATTTTCCGCCACCTCCATGAGCCGGGCCTGCAGCGGCGTCGCCAAGCCGCCGCCGCCGCCGACCAGGAACACGACGATGGCCATCGACCACATCGAATGCATGGCGAACGGATACAGCGCCAGAGCGGCCGCGGTCCAAACCAGCACGCCGGCCACGGTCGGCATCAGCGCCTTGTCGGCAAGCCAGGCGCTGATGAGGTTGCCGGCCGTGAGGCCGACGCCGAACACCGCGAGCATGATCGGCACGACCACCGGGGCGGCATGGGTCACGTCCATCAGCGTCGAGGCCAGGTAGGTGTACACCGCGAACATGCCGCCGAAGCCGATCGCGCCCATGCCCAGTGCGAGCCAAACCTGACGGTGTTTCAGCGCCTGTAGCTCACGCAGCGGACTGGTGTGCTGGGACGGCTTATCGGCCGGCACCAGAGCATAAACCAGCACGGCGGTGGTCACGGACAGCACCGCCACCAGGGCAAAGGCCCAACGCCAGCCGACCAGCTGGCCGATGACATTGGCCGCCGGCACGCCGAGAATGGTGGCAATGGTCAGGCCCAGCAGCACGCGCGAGATCGCCTGGGCGCGGCGCTCCGGCGGCACCAGGTTGGCCGCAACCAGCGCCGCGACGCCGAAATAGGCGCCATGCGGCAGGCCGGAGAGGAAGCGGAAAAACAGCATCCAATGATAATCGGAGGCGAAGGCGGTCAGGCCGTTCGCCACGGCGAAACATACCATCAGGCCGATCAGCACGATGCGGCGCGAAAGTTTAGCCCCGGCCACCGCCAGGATCGGCGCACCGACCACCACACCCAGCGCGTAGGCGCTGATCACATGCCCGGCATCGGGCACGCTGATATGCAGGCTGGGCGCAAAATACGGAACCAGCCCCATGGTGCCAAATTCCGTGGTGCCGATCGCAAAGCCGCCCATGGCAAGGGCGAACAAAGCCAGCACCACATGACCACGGCTTAACTGCCCGTGTTGGTTAGAATCCACTTCAACCTCTTATTTTTGGAAATGCTGCAAACTTATGTGCGGCGCACAAATGGCGCGAGTTCGCAAATCATTCAAGTAGATAAATCTGATGATATATATCTGTTTTATATTATAATATTTTGACACGCACGCGGCCGCGCGCCCCGCCCGCCGCGCAATCCCTTGTTCCAGCTTCCGAAATTCACCCATATGCGGCACAAGGGCAGCCATGACTCTTGCCCCGGTCCAAGCCGAGCTGATCGCCGTTCTGGTCGCCGTCACCCATGGCGATCCGCGCGTGCTCACTATTAAATCAGGCGCCGCCCTGCCCTCCGGCCAGCTCGAGACCGGCCATCGCTCACTGCAAGCGGGGCTGCGCGCCTGGGTGGAAGAGCAGACGCATCATCCGCTCGGCTATGTCGAGCAGCTTTATACCTTCGCCGACCAGCAGCGCCTGGACGGGTTGCGCAGCATTTCCATCAGCTATCTCGGCCTCAGCCGCGAAGGCCCCACCACCGATGCCAAGACCGCCTGGTGCAGCTGGTATACTTATTTCCCCTGGGAAGACCGGCGTCGGCCGACCACGCTGATCACCCGCGTGATTTTGCCTCGGCTTGCCGCCTGGGCCGGCGACGACCCCGGCCGGCAGCTTCGTGTCGCCAGCCTGTTCGGCCAGGATGGGCGGCCCTGGAACGAAGAGCTGGTGCTGCAACGCTACGAGCTTCTTTACGAGGCCGGGCTGGTGCAGGAGGCGATCCGCGCCCGCCCCAGCCTGCCCGCTGACCCGCTGCCGGGTGCGGCCATGGCGCATGACCATCGCCGCATTCTCGCCACGGCGATCGCCCGGCTGCGCGCAAAAATCAAATACCGCCCGGTCGTGTTCGAACTCCTGCCCAGCACTTTCACCATGTTGGAGTTGCAGCAGGCGATCGAGGCGCTGGGCGGCCAGACCCTGCACAAGCCGAACTTCCGCCGGGTGATCGAGCAGCAGGATCTCGTCGAAGAAACCGGGCAGCTCTCCGCGGGCCTCGCCGGACGCCCCGCCAAACTCTTCCGCTTCCGGCCTGCGGTTCTGGAAGAGCGTGCCTTCTCGGGCACCAAGCTGCCGCTTATCCCATAGTTCACTTGCCTAGTTATACTCAACATGAGTATAAACGGCGCAACTAATTATACTCAACTTGAGTATATACAAAGGAGCGCCGATGCCTTTCGATCCGATTTATCAGCGTGTCAGCCACGTGATCCCGCCGGCTGAATGGGCGACCATGGAAGCTGATGTGCACGCCATCCAGGAGCTCAAGCGCGCCCGCCGCGCGGTGATTCTCGCGCACAACTACCAGACGCCGGAGATTTTCCACGGTGTCGCGGACATTGTCGGCGACAGCCTGGCTTTGGCGCGCGAAGCGGTGACGGTGGATGCCGAAGTCATCGTGCTGGCCGGCGTGCATTTCATGGCCGAGACGGCGAAGCTGCTGAACCCGGACAAGACCGTGCTGATCCCCGATGCCAGAGCCGGCTGCTCGCTCGCCGAATCCATCACCGCGGCCGACATTGCTTTGCTGCGCGCGGCCCATCCCGGCGTGCCGGTGGTGGCCTATGTGAACACTTCGGCGGCGGTGAAGGCGGCCTCGGACATTTGCTGCACCTCCGGCAATGCCAAAAAAATCATCGAATCGCTCGGCGTGCCGAAAGTCATCATGCTGCCGGACGAATATCTGGCGCAGAACATCGCCCGCGAGACGCAGGTGGAGATCGTCACCTGGGCCGGGCATTGCGAAGTGCATGAACGCTTCACCCCGGCGGATATTCAGAGCTTGCGCGCGAGCCATCCGGGCGTGACGATCCTCGCCCATCCCGAATGCCCGCCCGAAGTCGTTGCCGTCGCCGATTATGCGGGCTCCACCGCCGAGATGGCCAAATTCGTGACCGACAAACAACCGGCGCGCGTGGCGCTGATCACCGAATGCTCGATGAGCGACAATATCGCGCAAGCCAACCAGGCCGTCGAATTCATCCGCCCCTGCAATCTCTGCCCGCATATGAAGCGCATCACGCTGCAGAACATCCGCGCCGCGCTGGAGACGATGCAGACCGAAGTGCTGATCGACGCGCAATATTTCGCGCCGGCCCGCCTGGCGGTCGAACGCATGCTCGCGGTCCGATGAGCGCGCCGCCGATCACCATCATCGGCGGCGGCCTCGCCGGGCTGATGGCCGCCCTGGCCGCCGCCCCCGCCCCGGTGCGGCTGCTCAACCCCGCCGGGCCGGGCCACGGCGCCGCCAGCGCCTGGTCGCAAGGCGGGCTGGCCGCGGCGATCGGCGATGATGACAGCCCGGACCTGCACATCGCCGACACCATGGCCGCCGGCGCCGGGCTGTGCGACGGCGCGGCGGTGCGGCGCATCGTCGAGGCCGGCCCGGCCTTGATCGAATTTCTGGTCGGTGCCGGCGTGCGCTTCGACCGTGATGCCGCGCAGAATCTCGCGCGCGGGCTCGAGGCGGCGCATCAGCGCCCGCGCATCCTGCACGCCCATGGCGACCAGACCGGCGCGGAAATCATGCGCGCGCTGATCGACGCCGTCCGCGCCACCGCCTCGATCGAATGCCTGCCCGTCACCGCGCGCCAGCTGCTGGTCGAGGGCGGCGAAATCGTCGGCGTGCTGGCGGAGAGCGCCGCCGGAGCCCCCCTCACTTTGGCGGCCGACCGCGTGCTGCTCGCCACCGGCGGCATCGGCGGGCTGTTCCGCTACAGCACCAACCCGCCCGGCGCGATCGGCAGCGGGCTGATGCTCGCCGCCGCCGCCGGCGCGCGGCTGCGGCATCTGGAATTCGTGCAGTTCCACCCCACCGCTTTGGAAGCCAGCGGCCCGGCGCTGCCGCTGATCTCCGAAGCCGTGCGCGGCGAAGGCGCGGTGCTGATCGACGAGACCGGCGCCCGCTTCATGGCCGGGCGCGACCTCGCCCCGCGCGACGTGGTGGCCCGCGCCGTGTTCGCCCATCAGGCCGCCGGGCATCGCGTGTTTCTCGATGCCCGCATGATCGGCCCGCGCTTTGCCACCCGCTTTCCCGCCATCAGCGCGATCTGCGCCCGCGCCGGCATCGACCCGGTGACCCAGCCGATCCCGGTGCGCCCGGCGGCGCATTACCATATGGGCGGCGTGGCGGTGGATGCGCAGGGCCGCACCAGCCTTCCCGGCCTCTACGCCGCCGGGGAAGTCGCCTGCACCGGGCTGCACGGCGCCAACCGGCTGGCCAGCAATTCGCTGCTCGAAGCCGCCGTGTGCGGCGCGCAGGCCGGGCAGGACATGGCCGCCCGCTTGGCCCGCCCGCCGCGCGCTTTGCCGGAGGCGCACCTGCCGCCCCGCCCGGACGCCGAGCCGGTGCGCGACATCATGTCCACCCATCTCGGCGTGCTGCGCGATGCCGCCGGCTTGCACAGCGCGCTCGCCCAGCTGGCGCCGCTCGCCGCCGGAAACCCGGCGGCGCAGCTCGCCCAGCTGATCGCCGAAGCCGCCCTCGCCCGCCCGCTCTCCGTCGGCGCCCATGCCAGGAGAGATGATCCGGACCTTTCCCAGGCGGCCTGACGACAAACCACCATTCTGAGGACCATCCATCGATGCTGCCCAAACTCTCCGACCTTCTGATCGAACCCTGCGTACGCGCCGCCCTGCTGGAAGATCTCGGCCGCGCCGGCGACATCACCACCGATGCGGTGATCGACCCCGCCACGCAAACGCGGGTCGCCCTGGTGGCGCGCGAAGCCGGCGCCATTGCCGGGCTGGATTTTGCCCGCCTCGCCTTCCGCCTGGTCGATCCCGAGATTTGCTTCGACATTCTGCGCGCCGACGGCGCACGCGTGCGCCCAGGCAAAATGATCGCCGAGATTACCGGCCCGGCGCGGGGCATTCTCACCGCCGAGCGCGTCGCGCTGAATTTTCTCGGCCGGCTCAGCGGCATCGCCACCGCGACCGCCTCCATCGCCGATCACATCGGCCATACGAAGGCGAAAGTCACCTGCACGCGCAAGACCACGCCAGGCCTGCGTTTCGCGGAAAAATACGCGGTCCGGGCCGGCGGCGGCGCCAATCATCGCTTCGGCCTCGATGACGCGGTGCTGATCAAGGACAATCATATCGCCATCGCCGGGGGCGTGGCCGTCGCCATTCGCCGCGCCCGCGCGCAAATCGGGCATCTGGTGAAAATCGAGGTCGAGGTGGACACGCTAGCCCAGCTCGAAGAAGCCCTCACCGAGCGGCCGGACGCGGTGCTGCTGGACAATATGGCGCCGGACATGCTGCGCGCGGCCGTGACGCTGATCGATGGACGCGCCATCGCCGAAGCCTCAGGCCGCATCACCGCCGAAACCGCGCCAGCCATCGCGGAAGCAGGCGTGGATCTCATCTCCGCCGGCTGGCTGACCCATAGCGCACGGGTGCTGGATATCGGCCTGGATTTTCTCAGCGCTTAGGCAACGGCAGGAAGCGCTTCTTTTTGTGAACAAAAAGAAGCAAAAAAACTTTGTTAATTTGGGCCGTGCTGGTTTCACCGGCACAGGCCCAAAGTCGAAGAAGTTTTTGCGCCGCTTTTTTCAAAAAGCGGCTCTTCCTTCCTTAAAGCCCGAGATCCGACAGCCCTGGATGATCATCCGGCCGCCGTCCCAGCTTCCAGTGGAATTTGCGTTCGCTCTCGCGGATCGGCAGGTCGTTGATGCAGGCGAAACGGCGCTGCATCAGCCCTTCCGCGTCGAATTCCCAGTTCTCGTTGCCGTAAGAGCGGAACCAGTTGCCGCTGTCATCGTGCCACTCATAAGCGAAACGCACCGCGATGCGGTTTCCGGCAAAAGCCCAAAGCTCCTTGATCAAGCGATAATCCAGCTCCTTGGCCCATTTGCGGGTGAGGAAGCCGACGATTTCCGGGCGGCCGGTCACGAATTCCGCGCGGTTCCGCCAGACGCTGTCCGGCGTGTAAACCAGCGAGACCCGCTGAGGGTCACGGCTGTTCCAGCCATCCTCCGCCAGGCGGACTTTCGCGGTTGCACTTTCAAAGGTGAAGGGCGGAACGAGGGCTGCCATGAAAAACTCCCAACCGAAAAAAACCGCCGCGCGATCAGCGCGGCGGTTTTTATTATAAAGGTAAGTGGCCGCTTTTTGAAAAAAGCGGCGCAAAAACTTTTTTGACTTTGGGCCGGAGGCCGTTGAAACCGCACGGGCCCAAACTAACAAAGTTTTTTTGCTACTTTTTGTTCACAAAAAGTAGCCTTACCTTTCTTCCTCTAGCTGTTCACCAACCGGATCTCATTGCGGATCGTGCCGATGCGGTCGATCTCGGTCTCCATGATGTCGCCGGGCTTCAGCCATTCCTGCGGGGTGCGGCCGGCGCCGATGCCGGACGGCGTGCCGGTGGCGATGATATCGCCCGGCTCCAGGGTCAGGCCGAACGAGAGTTCAGCAATCAGGCGCGGCACTTTGAAATACATCTGCCGCGTGTTGATGTGCTGCTTGACGACACCGTTCACCCGCGTGGTGAGGTTCAGGTCATTATAATCAATGTCGGCTGGCGGGGACGATCCAGGGGCCCATCGGGCCGTGCCCGTCCAGGCTCTTGCCTTTGAACCATTGGCCGCCATGGTCCACCTGCATGTCGCGCGCCGTGGTGTCGTTGATCACGGTATAGCCGAACACGTAATTCATGGCGTCGCTTTCGCTGATATTGACGCCACGCTTGCCGACGATGATTGCCAGCTCGCCTTCCCAGTCGATCATGCGCGAGATCGCGGGGTTATACGGGATCGGGTCGAACGGGCCGTTCACCGTGTGCGTGTCCTTGGTGAAGAACACCGGATGCGTCGGCAGCTTGGCCTTGGCGGCGCGCGCCGTGATGCTCTCGTGGAAATGCTCGAGATAGTTCCAGCCAACCGCATAGACATTGCGCTGCGGCACCGGAATCGGCGCGCAGAGCTGCACGTCGTTGACGGAGAGCGTGCTCTCGGCAGCCGCGCAGTTTTGCACCTGCGCCAGGGCCTGCGGGCCAGCGGCAATCAGCGAAACCATGCTCGACGGATCGAAGCTGAGGGCGATCTTGCGGGCCTGCGCGGCGGCGCCGACATCCACAACCATCCCCTTGCCCGTGACCACGCCGACACGCGGCGCCATGCCGGGGTGCGGGCTGAATGTGACGAGACGCAGCGCCGCCTGGCCATCAGTCGATGCCGGGAGCTGAATCTCGGTTTTCGCAACGACCGGGCTCGCCACCAGCGAGCCAACCGCGGCTCCCGTGCCAAGCTTGATAAAATTGCGTCGTGCGTTATCCATATTCTTTTAGTCCTCCGTTATCCGCAGCCAAAACCGGCCGCTTCAGAAACTTGTGATGAGCTGGCGGATGGCCTGACCCTGATGCAGCCGGTCCATGCCGAGATTGATGTCCTCAAGGCCCATCCGATGCGTGACCAGGCGGTCCACCGGGAGCAGGCCGCGCCGGTACAGACCGATATAGCGCGGCAGATCGCGGATCGGCACGGCGCTGCCCATATAGGAGCCGCGGATCGTCCGCTCCTCGCCGGTCAGCGTGACCGCTGGAATCGCGAAACGTGCCTGCGGCGGCGGCAGGCCGGCGGTGACCAGTTCGCCGCCGCGCCGGGCAATCTGATAACCGAGCTCAAGCGCCGCCACAGCACCGGCCAGTTCCACCACCGTATCCACGCCGCCCTTGGTGGCGTCGCGCACCGCCTGCACGACATGTTCGTCGGCGGCGTTGAACAGGTCCGTCGCGCCAAAGGATTTCGCCGCCGCGAGCTTCTGGTCATTAGTGTCGATGGCGATGATACGGCCCGCCCCGGCGGCAACCGCGCCCATCAGCCCGGCCAGCCCGACACCGCCCAGGCCAATGATCGCGACCGTACTGCCCGGCCGCACCCGGGCGCTGTTGAACACCGCACCGACGCCGGTGAGCACGGCGCAGCCGAACAAGGCCGCCTCCTCCAGCGACAGGTCCGGTTCCACCTTGACCAGCGAGTGGCGCGACATCACGGCATATTCGGCGAAGCAGGACACGCCGGTCTGGTGGTTGAGCGGCACGCTTTCGCATGTAAGGCGACGCGCGCCGGAAAGCAGCGTGCCGTTAACATTCGCCTGCCCACCGGGCTCGCACAGAGCCGGCCGGCCCTCGGCGCAAGGCAGGCAATGGCCGCACATCGGCACGAAGACCGAGACCACATGGTCGCCGGGCCGCAGATCCTCGACCAGCGGCCCCACCGCCTCGACAATCCCGGCCGATTCATGACCGACCACCATGGGCAGCGGCCGCGGGCGCACCCCCTCAACCACGGACAGATCGGAATGGCAGATACCGGCGGCGACCATCCGCACCAGCACCTCACCGGGCCCCGGCGGGGCGAGCTCCACCGTCTCGATGGTGAGCGGTTTCGACTCAACGTAGGGGTGTGGCAGGCCCGACTGGCGCAGTACCGCCGCGCGGATTTTCATGCGCTCAGGCTTTCGGCCGTGGCGCGGACCCGATGATTTAGCCCCATCTCTCGTCTCCTTCCCGCTGCCGGGATGAGCCAATCGGCAGACGTCCGTCCGGTTCCCTAAAAATTCCGATCCCGAACAGTCCCACCTGCACGTTCCTCAACCCCTAGTTCTCATTTTCTAATCAAAAGAATGTAACAGAAGCATTTTCCTGTCAATCACGACGTCTTCCACAAAACATTAGACTCATTACAATTACAGAGCTGTCATATTATTTTTTAAATTATTTTTACACTTATATAATTATTTTAACCATCCATCGATGACGCGTGCCTGCCAACGCGCCTCTCCCGACGCGGGCAGCCTCGTGACCGTTAGATTCCCCTTATATCAACCTTGACCTTGCTAACGATTTTTTTAGCTTTATTATACAACCCAAAGTAATCATCCAAAGGGGCGTGCGTAGATTGGCAATCGATCGCGGCATTGAAAATGCGGGCAAAGCCGCCCCCACGGATATCCGGGATTTTTCTGACATCTGGGAAGCGGCGTTAGCGGGAAGCGACACCGGCATCTGGGACCGTAACATCGTCACAGGCCAGACCCGGTATTCCGTCACCTGGTTCGCCATGCTCGGCTATGCCTACGAAACACCGCAAATTTCCCTCATGGAGAGTGTCGCGCGGTTTCACCCCGACGACCTTCCGCGCGTCCAAGCCGCAATCCAGGCCCATTTGGAACAACGGACGGCGTTTTACGAAGTCGAACACCGGATGCGCTGCCAGGACGGAAGCTATAAATGGGTTCTGTGCCGCGGCCGGGTGACCGAGCGCGCCGCTGACGGCACCCCGCTGCGCATGGTCGGCACCACCACCGATATCTCGACGGCGCACGCCCTCGCCGAGCAGCTGAAAGCACAGAATGCCAAACTGCGGGACAATACCGCAAAACTATCGGCACTCACCCGCGAGCTTGCCGAACGAACCAGGGAATTGAAGGCCGCCCACCGTCTGGCAAAGCTCGGTTCATGGCGCTGGGATTTGCAAAACCGCTCGATCCATTTCTCGCGCGACCTCTGGCGGCTGATCGGTCTGCCGGCCTCCGAAGAGCCGGTCACTTACGAGCAGATCAAGCTGCTGCACCATCCCGATGATTATCATAATGCGCTCGCTGCGTACTATAAGGCCGCCGAGACGAGAGAGCCGGTGACGCTCGAATGCCGGATCGTCCAGCCCGGTGGGCTGATCTGCCATGTCTTCACCCATGTCGAGCCGATCCTGCAGCCGGATGGAAGTGTCACACAACTGCGCGGGACGAGCCAGAACATCACCGCCTATCGGAACATCGAAGCGGCGCTGCGCGATAGCGAAGATCATTATCGCCATATGGTGGAACTCCACCCGCAAATTCCCTGGACAGCCGGGCCCGATGGCGGCCTCCTGGAGTTCGGACCGAGATGGTACCAACTAACCGGCATGACGCCCGAAGCAACGCTGCCCTTCGGCTGGATTACAGCACTCCACCCGGATGACCGAGACCCGCTGATGACCGTATGGCGGGAATGCCTCGCCAGCGCTCGACCGCTGGATTACGAATATCGCATCCAGTTCCACGATGGTCGAACCGGTTGGTTTCGCGCCCGCGCCGCGGCGCGGGTCAATCATCGCGGCGAGATCCTGCGCTGGTACGGCACGCTGGAAGACGTCACCGACCGGCACATGGCCGAGGCCGCCCGCCGCGCCTCGGAGGCTTTGGCCTTCCGCGTTCTGGAAGCGACGAAAGATGCGGTCATCGTGTTCGACCGAAACGGGCACGCGAAATATGCGAATGCGCAGGCCACCGTCCTGTTCGGATCCGGCGCGCCTTTGAACAATCGCTGCATCGACGAATTTTTGCCCGGCGCGACAAAAGCTCCCCTGCCCCGCGCCGTCAATCGCGCTGTCGAATTTGGCGAAAATTCACATTTCACGTTCTATTGCGACTCTTTGGGCCTCTGGGTGGAAGCGAATATCTACGCCGATGCCGAAAATGTATCACTGTTCCTGCGCGACATCTCGGACAAGAAACGCGCTGAGGAACAGCTGAACTACCAGGCCCGCCATGATTCCCTGACAGGCATTCTCAATCGGGATGAGTTTTTCACGCGCTTTCAGGACATCATCACCCAGCAAGCGCCGGGACGGCACACCGCTTTGTTCTGTCTGGACGTCGACAATTTCAAGGGCGTGAATGACGCTCACGGCCACCCGGTCGGCGACGGGCTTTTGCAGCAGATCGTCGCGCGCCTCTCCGCTCTGCTCGGACCGAACGATCTACTTGCGCGGGCCGGTGGCGATGAATTCCTGCTGGCACAGACCGGCATCGCGACCGAACAGGAGGCCGAGCGGCGCGCGGAGCAGATCCGCCGCGCCATGCGCAGTTTTTTCGCTATCAATGAGCTGCTCATCGCGAGCAGCATGTCCGTCGGCGTCGCTATGACGACGGAAGATGTCACGGATGTCGAAACCGTCTATAAGCGGGCCGATATCGCGCTCTATCAGAGCAAGATACATGCGAAGGGCAATTTCCGCTTCTTCCATCCCGACATGCAGGAAAAATTCGATCGCGCGCACCGGCTGCGGTTCGATTTAACGACGGCTCTGCAAAACGACGAATTGTATCTCGAATTCCAGCCGATCATCCGCACCTCTGACGGGACGGTGATTGGCGCCGAGGCATTATTGCGATGGCGACACCCGACACGCGGATTCATTTCGCCAGTGGAATTCATCCCCATCGCTGAGGATAGCGGGCTGATTTGCGAAATCGGCAGCTGGGTTCTTGATCGGGCCTGCCATGCCGCGCAGGGATGGCCGCCGGACATGAGCGTCTCGGTGAATGTCTCGCCACGGCAATTCGAACTTGGCGATATTGTGCAAACTGTTGCTGACGCCCTGCGAAGCTCCGACCTGGCGCCCGCGAGGCTGAAGCTGGAAATCACCGAATCGGTGTTCATCTCCAAGGAATCGTCTAATCTGTACATGATGAACGAGCTGCAAAATCTTGGGCTCAGCCTGGTTCTGGACGATTTCGGAACGGGCTATTCCTCGCTCTCTTATCTCGACACGTTCCGCTTCGATCTGGTGAAGATCGACCGCTCCTTCATCGCGAAATCGACCCAAGGAGAGGAAACGCATCCGCTCCTGGAGGCGATCATCGGCATCACTTCGGCCTTGAAGCTGCCGGTCACTGCGGAGGGTGTCGAAACGCCGGAGCAGTTCGAGCGGGTCCACAAGCTCGGCTGCCAATATGCCCAAGGCTACCTGTTCGGTCGGCCTGGAACGGAAACGGCGCTTCTGCAGCGCGTGCAGGACGTGGTGGACTAAGGAAGGGCTACTTTTTGTGAATAAAAAGTAGCAAAAAAATTTTGCTAATTTGGGCCCGTGCCATCTCAACGCCACAGGCCCAAATTCACAGAAGTTTTTGCGCCGCTTTTTTCAAAAAGCGGCCTCTTTCCTTAACTTACTCCCAGGACAGCGCACCGCCATTCTGGTACTCGATCACGCGGCTCTCAAAGAAGTTCTTCTCCTTCTTGAGATCCATCGCCTCGGACATCCACGGGAACGGGTTTGCGGTTTCCGCGAAAACCGGGGCCAGACCGATCTGCGCGCAGCGGCGATTGGCAATGAAATGCATATATTGCTCGCAGAGCGCCGCATTCAGGCCGAGGAAGCCGCGCGGCATCGTCTCACGGCTATAAGCCGCCTCCAACTCCGCCGCCTCCTGCACCATGCCGCGCACCTCATCCTGGAAAGCCGGCGTCCACAGATGCGGATTTTCGATCTTGATCTGGTTGATCACATCGATGCCGAAATTCAGATGCACGCTCTCGTCGCGCAGGATGTACTGATACTGCTCGGCAATACCGACCATCTTGTTGCGCCGGCCGAGCGAGAGGATCTGCGCGAAGCCGGTATAGAACCACATGCCCTCGAAGATCACATAGAACGCGACCAGGTCGCGCAGCAGCGCCTGATCAGCCTCTGGCGTGCCGGTGTGGAAATTCGGGTCTTCGAGATTGCGCGTGAAATTCAGCGCCCAGGCGGCCTTGGCCGTGATCGAAGGCACCTCGCGATACATGTTGAACAGCTCCCCCTCATCGAGGCCGAGGCTCTCAACGATATATTGGAAGGTGTGGGTATGCACCGCCTCCTCGAATGCCTGGCGCAGCAGATACTGGCGGCATTCGGGGTTGCTGAGATGCCGGTAAATTGCTAACACGATGTTATTGGCGACCAGGCTTTCGGATGCAGCAAAGAAGCCAAGATTGCGCTTGATCGCATGGCGCTCATCCTCGCTCAGCCCGTCGCGCGACTTCCACAGCGCGATATCGGCCTGCATGGAGACCTCGGTCGGCATCCAGTGATTGTTGCAGCCGGCGAGATATTTCTCCCAGGCCCAGTGATATTTCAGCGGCAGCAGCTGATTCACATCCGCGCGGCTATTGATCATTGCCTTTTCGTCGACGGAGACCCGGCCGCCGGCCGCCGCCGCCGCTTTGCTTTCCTTTTCAGGCCAATCGAGCATCGTGTTCTTCTCTCCGCATGTCATTCAAGTCAGGAAGTGGCCGCGTTTTCGATCAAAAAGCGGCGCAAAAACTTCTTTAAGTCAGGACCCGGGCGCTGATGCGCCACGGGTCGGTCAGTCGCTTATTGGCAGGCTTCGCAGGTGGGATCGTCGATCGCACAGGCCTTGCCCCACGCCTCGGGTGCGGGCGCTTCCGCCGCCACGCTCACGGAAACCGCATTGAGCCGGCCGTCAGTGCCGCGCAACGTCGATTTCTCGACATGGGTCGCCGAACGCGAACGCAGATAATAGGTCGTCTTCAAGCCACGCTCCCAGGCCAGGCGGTAAATCGCGTTCAAATACCGGCCCGAGGGATTGGCGATATAGAGGTTGAGAGACTGCGCCTGATCCAGCCATTTCTGCCGGCGCGCGGCAGCCTCGACCAGCCAGGCCGAATCGATCTCGAACGCGGTTGCGTAGAGCGCCTTCAAATCGTCCGGAACGCGGTCAATCGCGCCCACGCCGCCATCGAAATATTTGAGGTCGGCGACCATCACCTCGTCCCATAGCCCGCGCTGCTTCAGGTCGCGCACCAGCGCCTCGTTCACCACCGTGAAATCACCGGACATGTTCGATTTGACGAACAGATTCTGGTAAGCCGGCTCGATCGACTGCGACACGCCGCAAATGTTCGAGATGGTCGCGGTCGGCGCGATCGCCATGGTGTTGGAATTGCGCATGCCGACGCGCATCACGCGCTCGCGCAGGCTGGCCCAGTCGAGCCGCGAGGAACGGTCGAGTTCGAGCCCGCCACGGGCCTCCGCCAGCATCTCGACCGAATCGATCGGCAGCACGCCGCGCGACCACAGCGAGCCTTCGAAACTCGCATAACGTCCGCGCTCTGCCGCGAGATCGACCGAAGCGGCAATGGTGTGGAAGCTGATCACTTCCATGCTCTCATCGGCGAAATTCACGGCTTCCGTCGAAGCGTAAGGCAGGCGCAGCGTCTGCAGCGCATCCTGGAAGCCCATGATGCCGAGGCCCACGGGGCGATGCTGCAGGTTGGAATGCCGCGCTTCCGGGATCGTGTAGAAATTGATGTCGATCACGTTGTCGAGCATGCGCATGGCGGTCTTCACCGTGCGCGCGATATGCGCCTGGTCCAGACCGGCCGGCGTCACATGAGCGGCAAGATTGATCGAACCCAGATTGCAAACCGCCACCTCGTCAGCCGAGGTATTGAGCGTGATCTCGGTGCAGAGATTCGAGGAGTGCACCACGCCGACATGCTGCTGCGGCGAGCGGATATTGCACGGATCCTTGAACGTGACCCAGGGATGTCCGGTCTCGAAGATCATTGTCAGCATGCGCCGCCACAGATCGGTCGCGCGCACCCGCTTGAACACCGCCATCTCGCCGCGCGCGGCGCGCGCTTCGTAGGCTTCATAGGCAGCCTTGAAGGCGGGGCCATAAAGATCGTGCAGGTCCGGGGTTTCGTCAGGCGAGAACAAGGTCCAGTTCCCATCCTCGGCGACACGCTGCATGAACAGGTCCGGCACCCAATTGGCGGTGTTCATGTCATGCGTGCGGCGGCGATCGTCACCGGTATTCTTACGCAGATCGAGGAACTCCTCGATGTCGATATGCCAGGTCTCGAGATAGGCGCAGACCGCGCCTTTGCGCTTGCCGCCCTGGTTCACCGCGATCGCGGTGTCGTTGGCCACCTTCAGGAACGGCACCACGCCCTGGCTCTCGCCATTCGTGCCCTTGATATGCGCGCCGAGGCCGCGCACCGGCGTCCAATCATTGCCGAGTCCGCCGGAATATTTGGCCAGCAGCGCATTGTCCTTGATGGACTTGAAAATGCCGTCGAGCGAATCCGGCACAGTGGTTAGGAAGCAGGAGGAAAGCTGCGGACGGCACGTGCCGGAATTGAACAGAGTCGGCGTCGACGCCATGAAGTCGAACGAGGACAGCAGATCATAGAACTCGATCGCCTTAGCCTCGCGCTCGGTCTCGCGCAGAGCCAGGCCCATCGCGACGCGCATGAAGAAAGCCTGCGGCAGCTCGAAGCGGTTGCCCCGAATATGCAGGAAATAACGATCATACAGCGTCTGCAGGCCGAGATAATCGAATTGCAGGTCGCGCTCGGGCTTCAGCGCGGCGGCCAGACGCGACAGGTCGAAACGGGCAAGCTCGGGGTCGAGCAGCTCAGCCGCGACACCAGCTTTCACATAATCGTGAAAATAGGCGCCATAACGCGCCGCCATTTCCAGCTGCGTCGCCTGTACCGAAGCGTTGCTGAGGAAACTCAGCGCCTCGCGGCGCAGCTTGTCGAGCAGCAGACGCGCGCTGACCTTGGCATAATTCGGCTCGGTCTCGATCAGCGTGCGGGTCGCCAGGATCGGCGCCAGCGCCAGTTCATCGAGCGAAATACCGTCATAAAGGTTACGCTGCGCCTCTTCGAGGATCGGTGCTGCCTGCACGTCGGCCAGGCCCTCGCAGGCTTCGGTGACCACGGTGGCGAGGCGCGCGAAATCGAGCGGCACCAGCGACCCATCCGCCGCCTTCATGCGCAGCGTCGGGGCGGCGCGGCCACCGCCGCGGCCTCAGCTTCCTTGGCGCGCTCCCGGGTCCGCTCCTCGCGGTACAGCACGTAAGCACGGGCGACCTTATGGTGCTCACCCCGCATCAGAGCGAGTTCGACCTGGTCCTGCACATCCTCGATATGGAAGGTGCGGCCGGCATCGGCACGCCGCGCCAGATTCGTCACCACCTGGTCCGTGAGATCGGACACGATGTCATGAACGCGGCGCGATCCCGCCGCCGTGTTGCCCTCGACCGCCAGAAAAGCCTTGGTCATCGCCACGGCGATCTTGGACGCATCAAAGCTCGTCACCGCGCCATTGCGTCGGATCACCTGATAAGACGGTGTCCCCGATGCTATGGACACGGCACGGTCGGTTTCGGCAGCAACGGACATCGACTTCACCCCATCTGTTGGATGGCGAGGCTTGAGCTCCCGCCCGGCGGCGTCACGGCAAACGGGCCGTTGCACGACAGGCGATCCACCGGACACCTCGCCCGCGGAAAATTTTGCCATGACCGAGCTCCTGATAGGCCGTATGCCATTGCGGCATTCTCCTTCCAGGTGCAGAAACGGTGCCGGCGCGCCGTGTCGGCGCGGCCAGATCACCGCCCTCCCAAATCAGCGATTCGAGCGGCTATGACAACTAGATATTGTGGCAATTTGGCCTGCAGCGTCAATATGCTGTGGTCGCCGGTCAGACCCTATGGCGTTCACCACAACCGCTCAGGCCCAGCAAAACGGCCGCTTTTGCGCGGCCGGGCACCCAAGATTTTGCGCGTCAGGGCCTGGAACACCGGCGCGGCGTTCCAGGCCCGGAGATGTCAGGGCGACGTCGTGCCTTGCGCGTCGGCCTCGACCTGCTGCGCCGCGCCGGTGGCGATTTTCACGTCGTTTTCGCTGTTCATGCCGGCGATGCCGATCGCCCCCACGACCTGACCATTCACGCGGATGGGCATGCCGCCGCGCAGCGACAGGAAGCCGGCGGTCGTGAACGCCATCCGCCCTTTATTGATATTGTCCTCCAGTTGTTCGCTCGGCCGCTGCAGCAGCGCCGCGGAGCGCGCTTTGCCGATGGCAAGGTCGATGCTGCCGACGCGCACGCCGTCCGGGCGGTCGAAGGCGAGGAGATTGCCGCTCGAATCGACCACGGCAACGGCGGCCGGGGCATTGAGTTCAGCCATCATATGCTCCGCCGCCTTCACGGCGGCCTGGGCACCGGAATGGCTCAGGACAGTATAGGTTGTCGTCAAAGGCGTCGCGGCATGGGCAGTGACCACAACAGAACTCATAGCGAAAACTCCCAGGCATAGACGGGTCGCCAGCACGGGCATCAATTTGCGCATGACCGAAGTCTCTCCATAGTTGGGACAAGCCGTCGATACGGCCGTCAACCATGACGACGTGCCAAAGGCACCAGACCAAGGCAAATTTATTCTCGCCATATGCCACATGCGTCGGCGCGATACGTCATGCCGACCATGGCGCTAACCGGACGATAGAAACCTCACAAAAAGGAAGGAAGGCTTCTTTTTGTGAACAAAAAGAAGCAAAAAAACTTTGTTAATTTGGGCCCGTGCCGTTCCAACGCCTCAGGCCCAAAGTCCAGGAAGTTTTTGCGCCGCTTTTTTCAAAAAGCGGCCACTTACTTACCTCACTTCCCTCACAAACTGCGGCCCGAGCGCCTCCAGCCGGTCGACCCCCAGCATGGCCATATCGCGTGCGATCTCCATGCGCAGCAACTGGAACGCGTGGCGCACACCCTGCGGCCCGGCGGCCGCCGCGGCGAACAGGAAGGGGCGCCCGACAAAGACGAAATCGGCGCCGAGCGCCAGGGCCTTGAGCACATCCGTACCACGGCGGATGCCGCCATCGATCATCACCGCCATCCCGCCGGCTTGCGCCACCGCCTCCTGCAGCACCGCCAGAGGCGCGATGGCGCCGTCGAGCTGGCGCCCGCCATGGTTGGAAATCCACACGCCATCCACCCCTGCCTGCCGCGCCAACGCCACGTCCTCGGGCGAGAGGATACCCTTGATGACGAGCTTGCCCGGCCAGAGCCTCCGCATCAGCGCCAGATGGGTCCAGCAAAGCCCGTCGCGCGCGCCGATCGCCCGCTCGACGGTGCGGGACAGGATCGCCGGCCCCCGGAAACTGTCCATATTTTCAAAGCGCGGCATGCCGTGCAACAGCGTCCGCCCGAACGTGCCCAGCGACCAGCCCATATGGCACATGCCATCCGCCAGCAGACGCAGGCTGGGCTTAAGCGGCATCGAGAAGCCGGTCCTGACGTTGTTTTCGCGGTTGGCGGCAACCGGCACGTCCGCGGTCAGCACCAAGGTCTCATAGCCCGCTGCCGCCACGCGGGAGATCATTGCCTCGATCCGCTCCGGTTCACCCGGCAGATAGGTCTGGAACCAGCGCGTGCCGCCTTCCCTCGCCAAACGTTCCAGCGGAATGAGCGACGTGGCGCTCGCCACCATCAGCGCCTGCTCCTGCCCGGCCGCCTGCGCCAGCGCCAGATCCCCCTGGAAGGTCGAAAGCCCGGATATGCCCATCGGCGCGATGCCGACCGGCAGGCTATAGCTGGTGCCGAACAGCGCCTTGGCCGTGGAGCGGCCGCGCGTGTCGACCAAAACCCGCGGCAGCAGCGCGAAATGCTGGTACGCCTCCCGGCTGGCCCTGAAGGCAGCGCCCGTCTCCGCAGCACCCGCATAATAGCCATAGATCTGGCGCGGCAGGCGCCGGCGCGCCACCGGCTCGAAATCCTCCAGGCAGAGATAGCGACGCAGCGCGCGCGGCACAGGCGGCGCGGCGCGCGCCGCCGTCCTGACATCGCGCCCGGCCAGCGCCTTCGCCGAGGACGCGCTCATGATTGCCGCCCCATCACCGAGGCGCGCAGCCGCAACAACGCGCCCAACCCTTCGTCGCGGCTGCGTGCCGGCTCATCCAGCCGCAAGGCGCGCAGCTCGTCTTCAACGCCGGCGATCAGCTGGTCGCGCAAGGCAGGCGTCAGCGGCGAGGTTCGCAGGGTGGCCCATCGCGCTTCCTGAGAGGGCCCCAAATGCTCCAGATAATGACGGTAACCGCCCTCTCCGCCCCCCAGATGATACAGGAGATGCGGCCCCATGAAGGCCCAGCGCAGCCCCGGCCCCTGGGAGATCGCCGCATCGACATCTTCGACCGTCGCCACGCCGGACGCGACGAGGTCAACCGCTTCGCGGTACAAGGCCGCGGTCATACGGTTGGCCACAAACCCCGCCTGTTCCCGCCGCACATGGATCGGATGCTTGCCGATATCGGCAAAAAATTTCATCGCGCGCTCGACGGCCTCTGCCGCGGTCAGCCGGCCGGGCACGATCTCCACCAGGGGAATCAGCGAAGGCGGATTGAACGGATGTACCCCCAGCACCCGCCCGGGCTGCGCCGCTTGGCTCTGATAGTCGCTCGGCAGCAAAGAGGAGCTGCTGCTCGCAATGATCACCTCGGGCGCGGCCGCGCCATCGATTTCCGCGATCAGCGCGGTCTTCGCCGCCACACTCTCCGGGCCGTTCTCCATGATGAAATGCGCGCGGCCGCAAACCTCCCGCAGCGGCGCGAAAGTCACGGCCGGCGGCGCGCCCGGAATACGCACCAGCCCCGCCTCCCGCATTACCGGCCAGAGTTGGGCGATCGTGGCGGCAACCCGCTCAGGCGCGCGCGGGTCGGGGTCGAAGGCCGACACCGCAAAGCCCTGCGCCAGAAAATACGCGGCCCAATGGGCGCCGATCAGCCCCGCGCCGACAATACCGATATGTTCAATTCCGTTGCTTGCAGATCCCATTTCTTCGGTCTCTTCCCCGTTATTCCCCGCGGCTTTCCGCTTGTGGATGTCTGGGGCCAGTTTTGGACATCTGCTCTGACTTATCAAGTGCGGCGTAAGCAGAAGAGAAAGCTACTTTTTGTGAA
>CAWCRT010000019.1:0-21605 GCA_963798115.1 uncultured Pseudomonadota bacterium | reverse complement strand
CATCGCGATCTGCGATTTTATAAGGCTTTTCCTTTGGTTTCAGGTTCTTAAGCGCCGTATCCGTCAGCATTGGTCTTCCCCCTGACCAAAATACCGTCAAGCAAAAAACGACCATTCGTCGGAGATTTTTTCTTTATATATCAGTCATATATAGCGAAAAAAATACCGTCAGAACGCCTCAACAAGCTGACGGTATCGTCACATCGGGCCGACGGCAAGAGAATTAATACCGTCAAAAACGCCGTCAAAACGGAGCGCTGCTCTCCGAATGACGGCGATAGATGTTGAGAGATCTTTTAATTTATATCAATATGTTATGCGAGTTTTTCGATCGTCCAGGTAAACCCTCTGAGCAGACCGGGAATCACTCCCATTCGATCGTTCCCGGCGGCTTGCTGGTGATGTCATAGGTGACGCGGTTGATGCCGCGCACTTCGTTGACGATGCGGTTCGACACGCGCGAGAGAAACGCCATGTCGAACGGATAGACATCCGCGGTCATGCCGTCGGTGCTGGTCACGGCGCGCAGCGCGCACACCTTGTCATAGGTGCGGCCGTCACCCATCACGCCGACTGATTTCACCGGCAGCAGCACCGCGAAGGCCTGCCAGATGGCATCGTACAGCCCGGCGGCGCGGATCTCTTCCAGATAGATCGCATCGGCCTTCTGCAGCACCGCCACCGCTTCGCGCGTCACCGCGCCGAGCACGCGGATGGCAAGGCCCGGGCCGGGGAACGGATGGCGGCCGACGATGGTCTCCGGCAGGCCGAGCTCGCGGCCCAGCGCGCGCACCTCGTCCTTGAAAAGTTCGCGCAGCGGCTCGACGAGTTTGAGCTTCATATAGGCCGGCAGGCCGCCGACATTATGGTGCGATTTGATCGTGACGCTCGGCCCGCCGAGCGCGCTGACGGATTCGATCACGTCCGGATACAGCGTGCCCTGGGCGAGGAAATCCGCGCCGCCGAGTTTTTTCGCCTCCTCATCGAACACGTCGATGAAGAGCTTGCCGATGATCTTGCGCTTCTGCTCCGGGTCGGTCACGCCGGCGAGCTGCGCCGAGGAACAGGTCCGAAGCGTCGCGGTGCACGAGCGTGATGTTGAACTGGTCGCGGAACACCCGCACCACCTCGTCCGCCTCACCGGCGCGCAGCAGGCCGTGATCGACGAAGATGCAGGTGAGCTGGTCGCCGATCGCCTCATGGATCAGCGCCGCCGCGACCGAGGAATCGACGCCGCCGGAGAGGCCGCAGATCACCTTGCCGGTGCCGACCTGGGCGCGGATTTTCGCGATCTCGGCCTGGCGGAAGCCCGCCATGGTCCAGTCGCCCTTGAGCCCGCAGACCTTGTGCGTGAAATTCTTCAGGAGCTGCGCGCCATGCGGCGTGTGCACCACCTCGGGGTGGAACATCAGCCCATAGAAGCGCCGCGCATCGTCGGCGATGATCGCGTAAGGCGCGCCCTCGGAGACCGCCACGGTGCGAAAGCCGGGCGGCGGTGCGGAAATATGGTCGCCATGGCTCATCCACACCTGCTCGCGCGCGCCCTGCGACCAGGTCCCCTCGAACAGCGCGCAATCCTCGACGACGTCGATATGCGCGCGGCCGAACTCGCGGATCTCCGCGCCCTTGCGCTGTCGCCGCCCAGTTGCACGCACATCGTCATCTGCCCGTAGCAGATGCCGAGCACCGGCACGCCCGCTGTGAACACGTCATCCGGGGCGCGCGGCGAGCCTTCATCGGCGACGCTGGCCGGGCCGCCGGAGAGGATGATGCCCTTGGCGCCGAACGCCGCGATCCGCGCCGGATCGGCGTTGAACGGCAGGATTTCGCAGTAGACGCCGCTCTCGCGGACACGGCGGGCGATCAGCTGCGTGACCTGGCTGCCGAAATCGAGAATCAGGATTTTTTCTTCGCTCATGACGCGTGCTAGCGCATCAGGCGTCGACATCCAACAGGGTTTCGATCGGATCCCAGGAATAGGCGACCTGCGGAATTTCCTCGCCGCCGACATTGGTCACGCTGGTGGCTATGCATTTGCCGCCGAGGCGCTGGTAGAAGAAGCCGGCGGGGTTTTCCCGCAGCACCCAGGCATAGGCGGAGCGGCAGCCGAGCGCGGCCAGGAATTTTCCGGAGGCGCGCAGCAGGGCGCCGCCGATGCCCTGATTCTGCCAGTCATCCATCACATACAGCGTCTCCACTTCGCCCTCGCCCAGCCGGTCGCTGCGGCTGCGCCGGGCCGAGGTGAAGCCCACCAGCACGGGCTCGGCATTGTCGCCGCATGTGATCGCCACATGCATGCCAAGCCCCATGCGGATCGACCGGTCATATTGGCCGGCGAGCCTGATGGCGGAGAGACGTTCGAGAAAATCGTCCGGCAGCAGGCCGGCATAGGCGCTGCGCCACGTCGCCACATGAACCGCCGCGATGCCGGGAGCATCCCGGGCACGTGCGCGGCGGATCGAGATCACGCAAGCCGCTCCAACACCGCGGCGAAAAACCCGTCAGTGTTATGCAGCCGCGGGGAGAGGCGCAGATGCGGGCCGCGCAGCGCCTCGGGCGCTTCGACGGGCACCTGCCTGTAGGTCGGATGCCGGGTCAAGAACGCCTCCACCTGAGCCTCGTTCTCATCATTGAGCAAAGAGCAGGTCGCGTAAACAAGTTTGCCGCCGGGTTTCGTTAATTTTTGGGCATGATCGAGAATCGCCGCCTGCTTGGCGATCAATTCGTTGAGATCCTCCTCGCGCAGGCGCAGCCGCGCATCCGGGTTGCGCCGCCAGGTGCCGGTGCCGGTGCAGGGCGCGTCGACCAGCACGCGGTCGAATTTCTGCTCCTGGCGCTTCACCCATTTGTCGCCGGCGGCGAGCAGATGCGATTCCACGTTATGCACGCCGGCGCGGCGCAGCCGCTTGATCGCCCCCTCCAGCCGCGGCGCCGAGACGTCGCAGGCGACGATATGGCCCTTATTGTCCATGGTCATGGCGATCGCCAGCGTCTTGCCGCCGGCCCCGGCGCAGAAATCCACGACCCGCATGCCGGGCTTGGCATCGACCAGCAGCGCGATCAGCTGGCTGCCTTCGTCCTGGATTTCCACGAGCCCGTCCTGGAAGGATTTGCCCTGCGTGACGGATTGCCGGCCGGCGAGGCGCAGCCCCCAGGGGCTGAACGGGGTCGGCTGGGCGGACAGCCCTTCCCGTGCCAGCGCCAGCATTGCCGCTTCGCGCGTGGCCTTCAGCGCGTTGATGCGCAGATCCAGCGTCGCCGGGCCGCTCAGGGCGGTCATTTCCGCCTCCAGCGTCGGGCCGAACTGGGCACGCAGCTTCGGCAGGACCCAGTCCGGAATCTCGTGCTGCACCGGCTCCGGCATGTTCGGATGCTCCAGCGTCCGGCCGGCGAATTTGTCCAGAACCGCCATCTCCTCGGCGCTCAGCGGCGGCGGGCCGTAGCGCCCGGAGGTGAAGGCCATCGCGATCTTGTGCGGCGTCATGCCGGTGAAAATCGCCTGCACCGCGAGCAGCAGCCGCGGCGTCTCCGGCGCGTCGAAATGGTTCAGCCACCAGCCCAGATGCCGCCGCGCCCGCAGCACGCCCCAGACCAGGCTGCTCACCTGCCGCCGGTCGCCACCGCCAATGAAGCGGCGGGTGCGGAAAAAATGATTCGCCACGGCATCGGCGGGGCGAGGATCGGCCTCGATCTCGGCGAGAAGATCGATCGCGGCGGCCAGTTGTCCGGCTGGGGTCATGTTTCACAGATTCCAAAAAAATAAGCCGAGGGGCGCTGCCCCTCGACCCCGCCGGGGCCGAAAGGCCCCGGACCCCTTAACCAAAAAGAGTGGATTAGTCCTGGCGGTAGTTCGGCGCTTCGCGCGTGATCGCGACGTCGTGCACATGGCTCTCGCGCAGGCCGGCGCCGGTGATGCGGCGGAATTTCGCATCGGTCTGCAGCGCCGGAATATCGGCGCAACCGGTATAGCCCATGCCGGCGCGCAGGCCGCCGACCAGCTGGTGAACCACCGCCGCCATCGGCCCCTTATAGCCCACACGGCCCTCGACGCCTTCCGGCACCAGCTTCAGCGTATCCTTGATCTCCTGCTGGAAATACCGGTCCGCCGAGCCGCGCGCCATGGCGCCCAGGCTGCCCATGCCGCGATAGGATTTATAGCTGCGGCCCTGATACAGGAACACTTCGCCGGGCGCTTCATCGGTGCCGGCCAGCATCGAGCCGACCATCACCGCATCCGCGCCGGCGGCCAGCGCCTTCACCAGATCGCCCGAGGCGCGGATGCCGCCATCGGCGATCGCCGGCACACCGCGCTTGCGGCAGGCGGCGGCGGTTTCCATCACCGCGGAGAATTGCGGCACGCCGACACCCGCCACCACGCGGGTGGTGCAGATGCTGCCCGGCCCGATGCCGACTTTCACCGCATCAGCCCCGGCATCGATCAGCGCCATCGCCCCTTCGGGCGTCGCCACATTGCCGGCAATGATCTGCACTGCGTTGGACTCGCGCTTGATGCGTTCGACCGCGCGCAGCACGCCATCGGAATGGCCATGCGCGGTGTCGACCACCACCACATCCGCGCCGGCTTCGACCAGGGCGGCGGCGCGCTCGATGCCGTCAGTGCCCACGCCGGTGGCGGCGGCGACGCGCAGGCGGCCCAGCTCGTCCTTGTTGGCGAGCGGATGCGCCTGGGCCTTGTCCATGTCCTTCACGGTCATCAGCCCGACGCAGCGGTAATCCTCATCGACCACCAGCAGCTTTTCCAGCCGGCGCTTGTGCAGCAGAGCCCGCGCCTCCTCGGCCGAGACGCCGGCGGTGACGGTGGCGAGGTGCTCGCGCGTCATCAGCTCGGAAATCTTCATGTTCGGGTTGGTGGCGAAGCGCACGTCACGATGGGTGAGAATGCCCACCAGGCGCCCGTCCCGCTCCACCACGGGGAAACCGCTGATATTATGCTGCGCCATCAGCGCGCGCGCATCGGACAGCGTCTGATCAGGGAAGATCGTCAGCGGATTCACCACCATCCCGCTCTCGAACTTCTTCACCCGGCGGACCTGGGCGGCCTGATCGGCGATGGAGAAATTCTTATGGATCACGCCGATGCCGCCCTGCTGCGCCATGGCAATAGCCATCGCCGCCTCGGTCACCGTGTCCATCGCCGCTGAGACCAGCGGAATGTTCAGCGAAATCGTCCGCGTCAGCCGCGTGCCGGTGCGCACCGTGGTGGGCAGAACCTGCGAATAAGACGGGACCAGCAGCACATCGTCAAAGGCCAGAGCCTCAGTGATGCGGTTGGTGAAATCAGTTTTTGCGGAAATGTCGTTCGCCATGGCCCCAGCGCTTTCAAATAATCAGACCTTGGCGGCCCTCATTAGGCCGGGCGGCGACAGGGCGCAATAGGTTCGATGCACAGGAGGCGAGATTGAAGGAAGTGGCCGCTTTTTGAAAAAAGCGGCGCAAAAACTTTTGGTCGTTTGAGCCGGTGGCGGTGAAACCAGCACGGCCCAGTATAAAAAAGTTTTTTGCTTCTTTTTTTCAAAAAAGAAGCGCTTCCTTTCTTAGTTATTCCCGGCCACGGAACCCAGTGGCGACGACATACATTTCCTTCGAGTCTTTCCGGCTGGCCGGTGGCTTGGCATGGCGCACGGTGCGGAACTGCAGCTTCAGCGTGTTCAGCATGTCGCGCTCGGCGCCGCCCTGGAAGAGTTTCGCCACGAATGCGCCACCGGGGGTGAGAATCTCGCAGGCGAAGGCCAGTGCCGTCTCGGCCAGGGCCATGATGCGGATATGGTCGGTGGCGACATGGCCGGTGGTGTTCGGCGCCATGTCGGAGAGCACGAGGTCCGCTTTGCCGCCGAGCATCTCGGTGAGCTGGACGTCCATGCCTTCGGCCATGAAGTCGCCTTGAATGAATTCCGCGCCGTCGACGGGGATGATCGGCAGCAGGTCGATGCCGATCACCTTCGCGGCCCCGCGCTGCAGCGCCACCTGGCTCCAGCCGCCGGGGGCGGCGCCGAGATCGACCACGCGCGCGTCCTTGCTGATGAGCTGATATTTGTCGTCCAGCTCGATCATCTTGAACGCCGCGCGCGAGCGATAGCCCGCCGATTTGGCCGCCGCCACATACGGGTCATTGAGCTGCCGGTTCAGCCAGCGCTGCGAGGAGGTGCTAAGCTTGCGCGCGCGTTTCAGCCGCACAGCTTCGCGGCGCGGCGGAATAAAGGAATTTTCCGTCATGCCAGACGATAGCCCCGCCGCACCAGGCGCGAAGCCCGCATCAACCGTATCAACATACCTTCCCGTAATCCCCGATCCGCGACAATGAGTTTGGGCACCTGCCACAATTCATGGATCGCCGCAAAGATCGCGCAGCCCGGCAGCACGAAATTCACACGGTCGGCGCCGATGCAGGGATGGCGCCGCAAGCCTTCACGGCCGAGCGCCCGCGTCTCTGTCAGGGCCGCCTCCATTGTCTGCCGGGGCAGGCACAACCCGTCCACCAGGCCGCGCCGGTAGCGGTCGAGCTTGAGGGAGACCCCGGCCAAAGTGGTGACCGTGCCGCTGGTGCCGACCATCATCACCCCGCCCTGGCGGATTTCCTCGCCAATGCGGTGAACCGCCTCGAACGGCCGCAGCATGGCGGTGATGTCCGACACCACGCTGGAGAAGCCTTCCTCGGTGTAGCAGGCCTCGGCGCAGCGCTCGGATAGCGTGACCACGCCGACCGGCAGCGACAGATAGCCGGTGAGTTCTGGTGCTGCGCCGTCGCAATTGACCCGCACCCAGGCGATCTCGGTCGAGCCGCCGCCAATATCGAACAAAACCGCGCGGCGGCCGCCCTCGCAGATCAGCGAGGAGCAGCTTTCCACCGCCAGCTCCGCCTCTTCCCGCGGGTTGATGATTTCCAGCGGCAGGCCGGTTTTCTGCCGCGCAAGATTGATGAATTCCGCGCCGTTTTCGGCCTGGCGGCAGGCTTCCGTGGCAATTGCCCGCAAGGTCAGCGGGCCCGAACCTGAATTGCCCCAGCGCTGCGCCCGCTCGGCGCAGATGCTGAGGCTGGCGATGGCCCGCTCCATCGCCACCGGGGAAAGCCGGCCGGTCTCGTACAGCCCCTCCCCCAACCGCACGACTCGAGAAAAACTATCCAGCACCTGAAAGCCGCGGCTGGTCGGCGTGCCGACGAGCATGCGGCAGTTATTCGTCCCTAGATCGATGCCGCCGAAAATCGGACGCCGGGAGGCGCGCCGGGACTCGGCGGAAGACGCGGACGACGTTGGCAAAGGGTTGGACATGAATCCACTATAGTCGCGGCCGGGCGGAAATGAGCAAGCCAGAAACGAACGCGAATGCCGGGTGGCGAGATTAAAATTTCTGACGAAAAGGTGAGATGGGGAGTTGCCCTCCGCCTCAAGCAGTGCTAATCGGGCGCCGTACCGCTGCTGGGGGATAGTTTAGCGGTAGAACTCCTGGCTCTGACCCGGGCAGCCTTGGTTCGAATCCAGGTCCCCCAGCCAACTCTTCTCAAGAGTTAGCGCTTTTTCAAACAGTTAAAGCATAGCGTTTCGTTGCGCCCTTCGGGTGGCACGAAGTCGTTTGCCGACCCGCGAGGGCTCCCAGGCCTCAACTTTGCGGCGAAAACTGATGCGCGGTGATGGCCTGAGCGCCCTCCTCCTTGGGAGAGACGAAATGGTGCCATGGGGAGTTGCCCTCCGTCACAAGCAATGCTAATTGGGCGCCGCGCCGCTTCTGGGGGATAGTTTAGCGGTAGAACTCCTGGCTCTGACCCGGGCAGCCTTGGTTCGAATCCAGGTCCCCCAGCCAACGTATGGCACTCTCCACGCTATCGCTTGGCCAGTTGCTAAGATTTTGTTGGAATCAGCCACCGATTGCGCAACATTGCTTTGTGCGTTTTCAGCCCGCAGTTGTGCGTCGATTTTGTCATTTTCGCGGTTCGCGTCCGTCTGCTCTTTTTCCAGCTCAATCTGTTGTTGCATCATGGCAAGCTGCCGTTCTTGATCCTGGAATTTTTCATTCCGCGCGTTTTCAGCCGCAGCCGCAGCGTCAGCCGCGGCCTGCCGCTCAATTGCTGCTTGCCGCTCCTCATACCGAGCTTCCGCCTGCGCCTGCGCCTGCTCTTGGGCTTCTTGCGTCGCTTCAGCCTGCGCCTCATTCTGGTTCTGTGCGGCACTCATGGCGGCAAGCCCACTATTCAATTGGGCTTGGCTCTCTTGAGCATAACAAACCCCAGCGAGAGCAGTAAAAACCAAAGCGGTCGCAAGAATTTTCATGATCTATCCAATTTTAGAATTAGGTTGATAGACTAGCCGTTATTGCCGCCGGGCTTGGTCGGGCAAACAGCGTTGGGCTGGACGCGGGTTTCATTCGCCTGTGTGGTAACGACCAG
The DNA here is from genome assembly GCA_963798115.1 of uncultured Pseudomonadota bacterium. GTDB lineage: Bacteria > Pseudomonadota > Alphaproteobacteria > Acetobacterales > Acetobacteraceae > Acidocella. The sequence continues at coordinate 13,204 of CAWCRT010000019.1, read as the reverse complement.
AGCGCCAGCCTCCTTGGAGGAAGGGCAGACCGAGTTAGCGGTTATCCGCCAGCCATGATCGACGAAAAAAACCCCGTCAGCGAACAAATCACTGACGGGGCCGACGATCGGAGACGGTCTGCTGCTGTACAGGGTCCGTCGAGCCAATGATACGATATAACATATCTTTGTCAATCATGGCCGGTCGAAGGCGGTTTTTACGAAGAGCGTCGCGCCGGCTCTGAAAGCGTGGTACGGTGCACGCAACGAACGAAGTCCAACCATGAAACCGATCCGTTCGCGTCCGCAGGTCCTGATCATCATGCGTTGTCGTTGATGGGATTGGCTGAACCCTTGTGGGGGAGCGATGCGTAAGCTGTTTCGTTTCGGCGCTGCCGGTGCGGCGGTAATCATCTCTTTTGGCTTTGGCGCGCCGGTCATGGCGCAGATGTTGGGCAACGGCCAGTTCGGCCCTTATCCGACACCGCCGCCGAAGGATTACGAACGCAATCTCCCCACCCCAGCGGGAGGTGGGCAGGCGGGTGCCGGCACCCCCTCGCCTTCGGCCGGGACGATGGGGAATGGCGGCTACCAGCCGAGTTATGGCAATTTTGCCCCGAGCTATGGCAGTTTTGGCCCCGGCTCCAGCGGTTACGCGCCACCGGGCATCGGCAATTTCGCCCCCAGCTCGCAGCAATAGCCCCGCTCAACTCGCGCTGCCTCAACCCCACAGGCCCAGCCAAATAAAAGTTTTTGCGCCGCTTTTGATCGAAAAAGCGGCCACTTCCTTCTCCACCTGGACTTCGGCCGGAAGCCAACGGTAAGCTTCGTGCGATCATAAGACGGAGGGACCGTGCTTCACGCCTATGCCTGCGAAGGCGGCCGACTGACGCCGATTGCCGAACCGATGTCCGACGAACAGCTGCGTGATGCGGTGTGGGTCGATCTTGTGTCGCCGGCACCGGAGGAGCTTAGCCGCCTCGTGCGGCTCACGGGGTTATCGATTCCGAGCGAGCCCGATCTGGCTGAGATCGAAAGCTCGAGCCGGCTTTCCTCCGAAGCCGCGCCGACCGGGACCGTGCTGACGCTTTCAATGCCGCTGGTCTACCGGCCAACCGAAGGCGGGCACAGCGCCCCGCTGGGGATCGTGCTGGCACCTCAACGTCTGGTCACCGTCCGCTTCGCGCCCAGCCTGGTCTTCCAGAATTTCGTCGGGCAACCCTCTGAATGCGCGGAACCACGAAGCGCGGACATATTGATCGGCCTGTTCGAAGCGATGGTCGGGCGCCAGGCGGATGTTCTCGAGGAGATGCGCGGCGAGGCGGACCGCATGTCGCACCATATTTTCCATTTGAAGCTCGATACCGCCGGCAAGATGGAAGGTGCGCGGCGACGCCAGCAGGAGAGCGAGCTGCGCACCATGGTCACGACCCTGGGGCGGCTCTACGATTCGATCTCCCTCATCCGGGAATCGCAGCTCGGGATCGCCCGCATCGTCCCCTATATCGGGACCTCTGCCGACTGGGTGCCGAAAAACATGGTCGCGCGACTGCAAACGGTCGGCCAGGATGTCAGCTCGCTGAACGAGTTCATCACACATCTGACCGACAAGGTGCAGTTCATGCTCGATGCGGTACTGGGTCTGATCAATGTCGCCCAGAACGATCTGATGAAGGTGCTGACGATTGTGTCGGTGATCGGCATTCCGCCGACCTTGGTGGCAGGGATCTACGGCATGAATTTCGCCATCATGCCGGAGCTGCATTGGCGCTTCGGCTATCTTTACGGGCTCACCGTAATCGCGGTGACCGCCGTCGCCCCACTCTTCTGGTTCCGCCGCAAAGGCTGGCTCTAACGTCATTGGGCCCGTGGCGTTCCACGCCACGGGCCCAATTAAACAGAAGTTTTTGCGCCGCTTTTTCCAAAAAGCGGCCGCTTACTTGCTTTACCTTACTCCGCCGCCGCGGCCTCCATCACCTCGCCCGACAGGTCCTCAAGCGAACGACCAGCGGTTTCGGGAATGACGATCTGCGTCAGGATGGCGCCGACGATGGAGAGACCGACGAGGAGCCCGATCGCCGCGTTCTCACCCAGCTTCACGAACAGCAGCGGGAAGACGAACGCGCTGAGCGAAGCGCCGAGCCGGCCGCCAACAACGGTGATGCCCTGGGCCACGGTGCGGATGCGCGTCGGCGCGAGTTCCACACCCAGAATGCCCGAGCCGCTCACCATGCTCGGCCCCATGATCAGCATGTTGAAGGCGCCGAACAGCACCAGGCCGAGGACCGCGTTGTGCATGATCTCCTGATGCAGGACGGCAAACGCCACCAGCACCAGCGACGCGCCGATATAGCCCCAGGTCTGCACCGGCTTGCGGCCGAAACGGTCGAGGAGGAAGAGCGCGCCGATCAGCACCGCCGGCATGATGAAGATGAGGTCCATGAGCACAGTGAAGCCGGCCGGGCTCATGCCGAGGCCCTTGGCGATCAGCGACGGGCCGAACAGCACGGTCGAATAGATCACGATGTCGAACACGAACCACAGCAGAGCGGCGCCCAAAATCTGCGGCAAATGGGTGCAGAACACGCTCATGAAGCTGCGATTGTCGACCGGCGGCAGGTCCTGGACCCGACCGGTCACGGTCTCGGTCACGGCGCGGGCGGCTTCAGTATCGCCGGCCACGCGTGCCAGAAAGCGCGTGGTCTCGGGCATCTGGCGGCGCAGATACAGCACCGAGAGCGCCGGCAGCGCGCCGGCAGCCAGCACGATCCGCCAGATCAGGTCGGGGGCGACGCCGCAGGCATGCAGCACCAGCAGCAGCACACCGGCGACCGCGCCACCCAGCCACCAGGTAACCGAGAAGCCGAAGCCGAGCGACCGGCCGCGATCGGCCCGGTTGGCATGTTCGGCCATGATCGTCGGCGACAGCACATAGTCAGCGCCGACGCCGATCCCGAGAATGAAGCGTATGGCGATCAACCAGATGAGATTGGGAGCAAAAATCTGCGCCACCGCGGCAATCGCCATGATCGCCACATCCAGCCCGTAAAACTTCTTCCGGCCCTGCTGGCCCAGCATGCCGAAAATCAACGCGCCGACGGCAGCGCCGAGCAAAGCGGAGCCGGCGAGCAGTGCGGCATCGAGGCTGCCGATATGAGCGACGCCGAAAGAGGCCAGAACCAGCGGCAACACCACACCGATCGATGCAAGATCATAGCCGTCCGTGAACACGCCCATCCCCGTGGTGAAGACGGCGCGCCAGTGGAACGCTTTGAACGGTTGGTCGTCGAGCGGTTTAAATCCAGTGTGCGGCATAGTGGCTCCTTTGAGGCGCCGCTTTTAGGGGGTGGCCGCGCAAATTTGATGACAGTTCAGTGACAGCTCGGCGACGCTTCCGTGAAAGATCGGAGTCGAGACAAAGACATTATCGATCCGGAAAATCTCGGCCACAGCCTGAAATGGGTCGCAATCTGGCTATATTGGGCTTTAGGCATCTTGGATCGGCCGCGCCGTCTTGCTCCGGCGCCGGTTCCGCGTAAAAGGCTGGCTGTGACTCAATTCTATCAACCTGAAGATGACAGCGCCGCGGCCGCGATTGCCGCCATCGGCGACGAGCTTGGCCTGTTCGACGATTGGATGGACCGTTACCAGTTCATCATCGAGCTGGGCCGCAAGCTGCCCCCCTTCCCCGCCGAATGGCAGGACGAGGCGCACAAGGTGCAGGGCTGTCAGAGCCAGGTCTGGCTGGCGGCCGAGCGACAGGGCGAGACATTCTATTTCACCGGCGCCTCCGACGCCGCCATCGTGTCCGGTCTCGTAGCCTTGGTGCTGCGCGTCTATTCCGGGCGCCAGCGCGCGGAAATCCTCGGCACCTCAGCCAAATTCTTGAACGATCTGGGCCTGATCGGCGCGCTTTCCACCAATCGTGGTAACGGCGTCGCGGCGATGGTTGAGCGGATTCAGGGGCTGGCTAAGGCAGGGTAGTTAAGGGAAGTAAGCGGCCGCTTTTTGTAAAAAGCGGCACCAAAAACTCCTTTTAGTTTGGGCCTGTGGCGGTGAAACCAGCACGGCCCAAGTTTAAGAAAGTTTTTTGCTTCTTTTTTCCAAAAAAGAAGCCTTCCTTTCCTCCTTACGCGCCCGCCAGCCGACGGCGGTTAGCCTGCACCTTACTGCGATAAAGTTGCATCACCTCGCCGGCACCCAGATCCTCCTTGCCGCTGAGCATGGCCTGCATCATCAGCTTGCCGCTTTCCGCCAGTGCGTCGAGCTTTTCCGAGACCATCAAAGCCGCCTCGCGCGGGACTTCCGGCCCGCCTTGCGCCATCTTCGCAAGACGCAGGCCGATCACCTGCTGCGCCTCGAAAGCCAGCAGGGCCCCCTGATACGCCATGTTGGCCATGGCCAGATTGGGCCAGGGCAGCAGCGATTTCGCCTTCGTCATCGTCTGTCCTTCGAGGCTGTTTTGTGCACTGCACATAAAACCCTGGCGCGAAGTCGCAACCCTGCTAGCGGGTGATCAGCTCTGCCTGACGCGCGAGTCTGGACAGGGGTTCGGCGCCGGGGCCGGAGGGCAGATCCGGCCGGGGGCGACGATTGTCGGAAAGGCAATCTTCCAGCCAAAGTTGCCACGCGCCCCAGAGCGGCCGGTCGTCATCAGGAATGTCGGGCCGGTCGAGCGAAAGCACGGAAAGCCGCCCGGCCATGCGCCGCAGCGCCGCATCCGCCACCGCGCCGCGCGCGATGGCCCCATCCTGGCGCTGATGCGGCTCCAGCAACGCGCGCGACAGCGCCGCTTCGAGATTGTTGCTGGCAAGGCCGGCCGCGCGGCGCGGCGCGGCCGACGCCGGCCTGTTCTCCAGCAGCGCCTCGAACACCGCATGAACATAGGCGATATGGGCGCGGACGGCCGCGGCGATGCTGGCCTCCAGCCGCCCGCTCTCAAATCCCGGCCAAAGGAGCAGATTGGCGAGAATCGCCAGCCCCCCGCCCAGCAAAGTGTAACCGACCCGGGCCGCGGCGATGCTGAGTTCGTCATTGCCGGGGGCCAACTGCTCTATCAGCAGCACGATCATCGGTGTCAGCGCGGCGATATAGGCGGTGTAGCTGACCGAGCGGATCGTGAAGGCGAAGATGGTCAGCGGCAACATGGTGAAGGCCAGTTCGAGCTGCGTTTTGCTGATCAGCCCGATTGCCGCCGCCACCAGACCGCCCAGCGCCGTGCCCACCACCCGTTCCGCCGAACGCAGCCAGGTGGCCGAGAAATAAGGCTGCAGGCAGAGGATCATGGTGAAGAGCGCCCAGTGCGCATAGGGCCCGCCATAGAGCATCGACCAGAGGAGAACCGGCGTGGCGACAATGGCGGTGCGCAAGGCATGGCGCATGGCCACGGAAGAGATCGAAAAATTCTGCCGCAGCGGCCCGAAGATGCGCTGAGACAGCGGCGGCGGCGCTATCACCGAACCGGGAAGAGGCTGCGCCGTGGCCCGCGTCACCGCGATTAGCACGGCGAAATGTTCCGCTATGGCCTGCAGAACATGCCGCGCCTCGGACTCTGCCGGCAGCGGTTCCAGCGCCGCCCGCAGGCGTTGCAGGCTGGCCTGTTTCTTTGCCGTGTCGAGGGCTTTGTCAGCCTCGATCTCAGGGCCGATCACCGCCAGCCAGGTGGCGATCAATCGCACCGGCCGCACCACCTGGGCGCGGCAGGCGGGATCGCTTTCCAGCGTGTCCGAAAGCGCGATCAGCGCCTCGAAAATCAATTCCAGGCTTTGCAGGCGCAAGGTGAGCTGCGCGCCGCGCGGCGAGACCAGCCCGCGGCCGCGGAAGGTCTCGAAAGCGACGGTGCGCGCGGCCTCGATCGCCTCCCGCACCTCGCGCCGGTGCCGGGCGGCATGTTCCTCGAAGGCGGCGACCGTTTCCTCCGCATGCGCCAGGGAAGCCAGTTCCTTGGTCAGTTCGGCCAGCCTCCGGCAGACATCGGCGACCACCCGGCGCGACGGCGCGTAAGGATGCAACCGCCAGATCACCAGCGTGAGCAGCACCGCCCAGGCGGCCCCGGCGGCGAAATTCAAGCCCGCCATCCCGGCCTGATGCAGGCTGGTGAGCGGCGTGCCGAGCGCCAGCACAATGACGATCGAGAGCAGGCTGCCGACCTGCTGCCCGACCTGGCCGTAAACCCGCACATAGCTCGCGGCGAAAATCGCGAGCCCGGCGAGGAGGGCGGAAATCCATAGCCCCTCGCCGCGCAGAAACCCGAACACGGCATAGGCGACGAGGCTGCAGAGCGCGAAGGCGACCACCGCCGAGGCGCGCCGGAGCATCGTGCCGCCGGGATCGGCGAAACAGGTGAGCAGCGCGCCGAGCGCCGCCAGGTCGAAATGCGGCAGGTTGAAAAGCTGCGCCACGATCAGCATGGCGGCCACCGCGATGCCGGCGCGCGCGCCTTCGGCGAGCGAGACGGCACGCGGATTGAGGGCGATGGGCAGGTCGCGGAGCTTCATGAAATCATCTCCGCCGGAATAGCCTGTGTCATGCCCAGTGCGTCACCTCTCCTGATGGCTTTGGTTAGTCAGGATTGTGGCAAGGTTCGGGCCGTTAGCGGATGATCGCGTCAGACGCCCTCATCGCCGAACTTATTGGATTTCGGAAAACCGTTGGGCGGCAGGCGGCCGGCCTGGGCACGGCTGCCGAGCCATTCGGCGAGCTTGGTTTCCGTGCGGGTGTTCGCGCCGAGCCGCCAGGTCAGGCCCTGGGCGAAGGTGAACACCTTCACATCGGCGAGCCCGCCATCCTTGTATTTCTGCAGCTGTACGCCAGCACCTTTCGGCATTTCCGGCACCTCGACCAGGGGGAAGACGAGCAGCTTGCGGTTCTGGCCGATCACCGCGACATGGTCGCCCTTGACCGGCACGCAGGCATGCCATTCCTCGCCCGGCTTCAGGTTGAGGATCTGCCGCCCGGCGCGGCGCTCGGAGACCAGCTCCGCGCCCGGCACGATGAAGCCCCGGCCCGAGCTGGAGGCGACCAGATATTTGCCCAGCATGTCAGGCAGGAACAAACGCAGGATACCGTCCTCATTGGGCAGTTCGATCATCAGCCGGATTGCCTGGCCGTCACCGCGGCCACGCGGAATGTCCGAGGCCTTGATGGTGTAAACACGGCCATTGGTGCCAAGCAGCGCAATTCGGTCGGTCAATTCGCAGCGCAGCAGGAAGGCGAGATGGTCGCCTTCCTTGAATTTCAGCTCCGCATCATCGGCAAGATGGCCTTTCTGCGCGCGTATCCAGCCTTTCTGGCTGAGGATCACGGTGATCGCCTCGCGCTCGACCAGCGCCTCGGCGACGATCTCCACGACCGGTGCGGCGGCGCTGATCTGCGTGCGCCGGGCGCCGAGCGGGCCGGCACCGAATTTTTCGCGCACCTCGGCGATCTCGCCGGCGATCTTCTCCCAGCGCTTGCCCTCGTCCTTGAGCAGCGCGTTCAGCGATTTCTGCTCCGCGGTCAGCTTCTTGTGCTCGTTGCGGATCTCCATCTCTTCGAGGCGGCGCAGCGAGCGCAGCCGCATGTTGAGGATCGCCTCGGCCTGAAGCTCGGTGAGCGTGAAGCTCTTCATCAGCACCTTCTTGGGCTCGTCCTCGGTGCGGATGATGCGGATCACCTCGTCGAGATTGAGGAACACCGCGAGATAGCCTTCGAGGATTTCCAGGCGCCGGGCGATGGCGTCGAGCCGGTGGTTGGAGCGGCGGACCAGCACCTCATGGCGATGGTCGAGCCAGCCGCGCAGCAGGTCGCGCAGGCCCATCACCCGCGGGGTGCGGCCATTCTCCAGCACGTTCATGTTCATCGCGAAGCGCAATTCCAGCGCGGTCGCGCGGAACAGCGAGGCCATCAGCATGTCGGCATCCACGGTGCGGGATTTCGGCTCCAGCACCAGGCGGATGGTCTCGGCGCTCTCGTCGCGGATATCGCCCAGCAGCGGCAGTTTTTTCTCCGACAGCAGCAGCGCGATCTGCTCGACCAGACGGGATTTCTGCACCTGGTACGGGATTTCCGTGACCACGATCACCCAGGTGCCGTTCTTTTGCGCCTCTTTGACCCAGCGGGCGCGGGTCCGCAGCGAGCCCCGCCCGTCTCATAGGCGGCGCAGATCGTGGCTTCATCCTCCACCAGCTCGCCGCCGGTGGGGAAATCCGGCCCGCGCAGATGTTTCAGCAGCGCCGCCGTGTCGGCCTCGGGGTGGGCGATGAGATGCATCGCCGCGGCGCAGACTTCGCCGGCATTATGCGGCGGAATCGACGTCGCCATGCCCACCGCGATGCCGCTAGCGCCGTTCGCCAGAAGATTCGGGAAGGCGCCCGGCAACACCACCGGTTCCTGCTCCTCGCCGTCATAGGTGGCGCGGAAATCCACCGCGTTCTCGTCAATGCCGCGGAGCAGGAGCTCGGCGATCTCGGTCAGGCGCGATTCGGTGTAGCGCATCGCCGCCGCGTTATCGCCGTCGATATTGCCGAAATTGCCCTGGCCTTCGATCAGCGGAAAGCGCGAGGAGAAATCCTGGGCGAGCCGCACCAGCGCCTCGTAGATCGAGAAATCGCCGTGCGGGTGAAACTTACCCATCACGTCGCCGACCACGCGGGCGCATTTCTTGAAGCCCGAGCGCGGATCCAGCTTCAGCTGGTGCATGGCGTAAATAAGCCGGCGATGCACCGGCTTCAGCCCGTCCCGTGCATCGGGGAGCGAGCGCGACATGATGGTGGAGAGCGCATAGGCCAAATAGCGTTCCGAAAGCGCGCTCTGAGGGGCGCTTCCTCGATCTGGCCGCGAATATCATCCGGCATGTTTCTGCTCCTGCTACTGCGCCGCGAGGCGATCCGAAAGCAGGTCATAGAGACGCGCGCGCGCCGTTGGAAGGGGGCGATGGCGGCTGCCGAACACGTCCCGCGCCAGGAAATGCTGGGTCAGGCGCAGCCCGGCAACGGTATCAGCCAGGTCCGGCTCGGTATCCCCGAGCAGAAATTCCGGCAGTTTCAGCAGGCGGTCCACCCATTCTCCGGCCTCCGAAAGGGTCACGGCGCGGCCGGTGCGCGGCGAGACATAGGCGAGCCGGTCATTGCCGCCGGCGCTTGCGGAAAAATCCAGGCCGAAGCCGAGTTCCCGCAGCAGATCAAGTTCCCACCGCACCAGAGTGGGCAGCGGAAACCCGGGAATATCGATGCCCGCCAGCAGCCGGGTGAGGCCGGCGAAAACATCCGGATGCGGCTCGCGCTCGGGCAGCGCTCCGGCGGCGAGCGCGCAGGCGGCCTCGAGGACCGCAAGATTTTCGGCCTTGCATCGCCAAGGCCGCACCAGGATGCACCAGTTCGCCGGTGATCGCGCCGAGCTGCTCGGCCAGCCGCGCCACCCAGCGCGCCGAGAGCAGGTTGCCCTTCTGCCAGATCGCGACCTTGCGCCGCGACGCGCCGCCTTTGGCGAGGCCCCGCCAGGCGCCGAGCGGGGTCAGCACCTGACCAGAAGATCGCCCTCGCCATAGGGAGCGGTCTCCAGCACGATGGCGGGTTCCTGCCACTCCATTGTCGGACAAAAAGTGTAGCCGCTTTTTGAAAAAAGCGGCGCAAAAACTTCTTTGAGTTTGGGCCGTGGCAGCGAACGCCCGGGCCCAAAGTAAAAAAGTTTTTTTGCCTCTTTTTGTTCACAAAAAGAAGCCCCTTCCTTACTTTTCTTACTTCAACGCGGCTTTGGCCGTCTCCGCCAGATAACCGGCGGCAATCGGCAGAAGCGCGTCGTTATAGTCGAAGTTCGCATTATGCAGCCCGGCCGAGGGGCCGTTGCCGATCCAGGCATAGGCGCCGGGCACGCGCTCGAGGAAAAAGCCGAAATCCTCGGCCCCCATCGTCGGCCGCATATCGTGCCGCACCTGCGGCCCATGCCGGCGGCAACACCGGCGGCGAGTTCGACTTCGGCCTCATGGTTGATGGTCGGCGAGAGGTAATTGCCGAATTCGGCTTCCGCTTTCAGCTCGAAGGCGGCGGCGGTGTGTTCGGCCACTTCGCGCATGCGCTGTTCGAGGAATTTCATCACCTCGGCTGTGCGCGCGATAGGTGCCGCCGATGCTCGCGGTTTCCGGAATCTGGTTGAAGGCCTCGGCGCCCTGCATCCGGGTGACGGAGATCACCGCCGACTCCAGCGGCTCGACATTGCGGGCGACGATGGCGTTCAGCGCCACGATCAGATGCGCGGCCCCCTGCACCGGGTCGGCGGTGAGATGCGGCATCGCCGCGTGGCCGGCATGGCCGGTGAGCGTGATGGTGTAATTGCCGGCAGCGGCCATGCTCGGGCCGTGATGCAGCATCACCGTCCCGGTCTCGAGATCCGGCCAGTTATGGTAGCCGAAGATGCGCTCCATCGGGAACCGCTCGAACAGCCCGTCCTTGATCATGGCCATCGCGCCGCCATAGCCTTCCTCGGCCGGCTGGAACACGAGATGCACGGTGCCGGACCAGCTGGTGTCGTCCAGCAGCAGTTTCGCCGCCCCCAGCAGCGAGGTGGTGTGCCCGTCATGGCCGCAGGCATGCATCACGCCCGGAGTTTTCGACGCATAAGGCTTGCCGGTGGTCTCGGTGATCGCCAGCGCGTCCATGTCGGCGCGCAGGCCGACCGAGCGGTTGGAGGCGCCGCGCGTCAGCGTCGCCACCACGCCATGGCCGCCGATATTGGCGGTGTAGGGAATGCCCATCTCCTGCAGTTTTTCGCAGACGAAGGCGGCGGTGGCGGATTCCTGCAGCGACAGTTCCGGGTGGGCGTGCAGATGATGTCGCCAGGCGGTCAGAGTTTCGGTGAGGTCGAAAGGCATGGCGAATACCCCTTAAAATGTCAATGATACGCATAGTTGAGGCTTTGCCGGGTTTTGTCGAGGCGCGTCAGGCGCGGGCCTCGGCCATGGCGATGTAGTTGATCGACATGTCCCTTGTGATCGCAAAACGCCGCTTAAGCGGCGAGAACGACATGCCCGCATTATCGGCCAGACGTAGCCCGGCGCCCCGGCAGAGCCGGCCGAGCTCCGCCGGCGTGATGAAACGCTGCCAGTCATGCGTGCCGACGGGCAGCAGGCGGAGCACGTATTCCGCGCCGAATTTCGCCACCAGATAGGATTTCCCCGTGCGGTTCAGGGTGGAGAGGAACAGCAGCCCGCCCGGTTCGAGCAACGCGGCCAGGGTGGCGACGAAGGCGGCCGGGTCGGCGACATGCTCGATGATCTCCAGCGCCGTGATCACCGCATATTTGCGCCCCTCGGCGTGGAGGGCCTCGGCGGTGCCGGCACGGTAGGCCAGGCTGAGCCTCCTGCCCTCGGCATGCGCCTGGCCGCGGCGATGGCTTCTGCGCCGGCATCCAGCCCCAGCACGTCGCAGCCGGCGGCGGCCAGCGACTCGGAGAGAAGCCCGGCGCCGCAGCCCACATCCAGCACTTTCACCGCGGTGCTGCCGAATTTCTGGCGGATCCGGTCGAGAATCCATCCCGCGCGGCAGGGATTCATCATATGCAGCGGCTGCATCGGGCCGGACGGGTCCCACCAGCGCGCCGCCAGCGCGTCGAAGCGGGCGATTTCCTCAGGTCTGACCGAATCTTTTTGCATCGCGCCGCACTCCCGCCGGGCCATGGCGGGGCGAACCGCCCTGCCTTAGAAAATCATAGAAAAACTGTTCTCAAGAATCTTCCCTGGCGACACCCCTATCGTGTTGCGCCGCCAAACATTCAGGCTGTATGTGACGCCCCTGCCGGTTTTCCACAAGGGATAGGTGAATGGCGCGTATCGTGATGAAATTTGGCGGCACCTCCGTCGCCGATCTGGACCGTATCCGCAATGTCGCGGCGCGGGTGAAGGCCGAGGTCGATCAGGGCAATGAAGTCGCCGTGGTCGTCTCCGCCATGGCCGGCACGACCAACCAGTTGGTCGACTGGTGCCAGAAGCTCTCGCCGCTGTTCGACGCCCGCGAATACGACGCTGTGGTGGCGACCGGCGAGCAGGTGACGGCCGGCCTGACCGCGATCGCGCTGCAGAATATCGGCGTCAACGCGCGCAGCTGGATGGGCTGGCAGGTCCCCGTGCAAACCGACGGCCAGCACGGCAAGGCGCGCATCGCCTCGATCGAGGGCGACGATCTGATCCACCCGCATGAAGAGCGGGCAGATCCCGGTGATCGCCGGCTTTCAAGGCATCGGCCCGGACAACAGCGTCACCACGCTCGGCCGCGGCGGCTCGGACACCTCGGCGGTGGCGCTGGCGGCGGCGCTGCAGGCCGATCGCTGCGACATCTACACCGATGTCGACGGCGTCTACACCACCGATCCGCGGATCGTGCCGAACGCGCGCAAGCTTGCTAAGATCACCTATGAGGAGATGCTGGAACTCGCCTCGCTCGGCGCGAAGGTGCTGCAAACCCGCTCGGTCGAGCTGGCGATGAAGTACCGCGTGCCCGTGCAGGTGCTCTCCAGCTTCAACGATGTGCCAGGAACTCTGGTTGTTGATGAGGAAGAAGTCGTGGAACAGGAAATCGTCACTGGCATCGCCTATTCGCGGGATGAGGCGAAGATCACCGTGCGCCAGTGCCGACCGTCCCGGCATCGCGGCCGCCGTTTTCGGGCCTCTGGCCGAGGCGCATATCAATGTCGATATGATCGTGCAGAACGTCGCAGCCGACGGCACGACCGACATGACCTTTACCGTCGGCAAGACCGATTCCTCGCGCCCAGAGGTGCTGGAGACGGCGCGCCAGGAGATCGGCTTTCGGAAATCTCCTCCGACCACAAGTCGCCAAGATCTCGGTGGTCGGCGTCGGCATGCGCAGCCAGCCGGCGTGGCGGCACCATGTTCGGCACGCTGGCCGAGCAGGAAATCAACATTCAGGTGATCTCCACCAGCGAGATCAAAGTCAGCGCCCTGATCGCGGAAGAATATACCGAGCTCGCGGTGCGCGCGCTGCACACGGCGTACAAACTCGATGCTTGATCTTCTGGTCCCGGCCGAGGCGCGCTTCGAAGCGCTGCAACGAGCGCGGCGCGGCGTTCCTCAGCACCGAGCTGGCGATCCTGGGCGGGGCGATGAGCTGGGTGAGCGAACGCAACCTCGTCGCCGCCATCTCCAATGCCGGCGGCTTCGGCGTGATCGCCTGCGGGGCGATGACGCCGGACCTGCTGGAGGCGAAATCGCCGGCACCCAGGTGCTCACGCAAAA
>CAWCRT010000018.1:0-32208 GCA_963798115.1 uncultured Pseudomonadota bacterium | reverse complement strand
AGCCGGTCGTCATCAAATATTTTGGTTGGCGTTAGAATCAAACTGACGCCAACCAATGACCAGGCTTTAGGCTGCAGACTTCTTAAAGCCGGCCTTGGTAGCGTCTCGCACGCAGGCATAGACACCCGGGCGCGCGGTCCCGAAACCGGCAGTCGCCTGCGGGTAATAGAGCTGCGATTTCGTCTCAGCCCAGATCACCGGGGTCTTGCAGACGGCCTTCGCGGCGGCCTCGGTGGCAAACGACTTCGGCAGCCGATGATGCGCGAACGCGATTTGCGCATGCGTCATCGGGGCTGTTGCATGCATGGGCGTAGCAGGCGTGGTGGTCGTCTGCGCGAAGGCTGCGGAGGCGCCAGCCACGAAAACGGCGGTGGCGATGGAAAACCGGATCTTATGATTCTTCATGGTGATGTACCTGTTTGTGAATGTTAAAAAAAGCGACGCCGTGCGAAGCACAAGGATAAGTCCAAGGCCAGGTTTGAGTATCTTTCCATCCTCCACCTAAAGCCTGGAAGAGGCTGACCAATGCTTGCGCATGGGCAAGTCGCACCTGAATGAGCATATCCTTCGCCTGAAATAACGTCGTCTCTGTCGAGAGCGCGGTGAGAAGGTCGATCGTGCCGGCTTGATACTGTGCTTCGGAAATATCGTAGGCGCTCTGCGCGGTTGCCACCACAGCTTCCTGAGCGGTGAGCTGCTGTTGGGTTTGCTGCACCGCGGCCAGACTGTCCTCGACATTGCTCAGCGCGGCGACGATCGATTTGCGGTAGTCGGCCAGCAATTCCGTATAACGCGCTTTGCTATAGGCGAGCTGCCCGGTGAGCGTGCCACCTTCGAAAATCGGCTGCACCAGACCGGCGCCGAGCGTATAAATCGCGGTCGGCGGCGCAAAACTCGCCAGCCCCAGCGCTTCGACGCCATATGCTCCGGTCAGGGTGAAACTGGGCAGAAAGGCCGCGCGGGCCGCTCTGATGTTGGCATTGGCGGCGATCAGCTGAACCTCGGCTTCATGCACATCGGGGCGCCGCGTCAGCAGGGCGGCGGGCAGGCCCGGTGCCACGCTCGGCATTTTCAGGCTCAACAAGGATCCCGCCTGCAGGGTGACGCGCTCGGGCGGCTCGCCGAGCAAAATCGCCAAGGCATCGATCGCTTGGGACAGCTGCAATTGCAGCGGCGGGATCGAGGCGCGCAGCGTGTCGACGACCGTCTGTTGCTGCGCGATGTTCAGCTCGGTGGTGAGGCCGCTGGTAAACTGCATCTGGATGCCGGCGAGCATCTGCTCCGCCACGGCCAGATTATCCTTGGCCACGGCAATCTCATCCTGCAGCGCCAAAGCCTGAAAATAGGTCGTGGCGACGCCGGAGGTCACCGTCAAATCGACCACCTGCTGGTCATAGGCGGCGGCCAAGGCGGTCTGCTTGGCCGCCTGCAGCGTGTCCTGGTTCTTGCCCCAGAAATCGACCTCATAGGAGGCGCTGATCCCGAAATTGCCCTCGTGATAGGCGGTGGGGAGCCCGGTTTTGGTGCTGATGGTCCGGTCCACGCCGCCATCCGCCACCCCCGAGACCGACGGCAACAAGGCGGCCCCGGCGATCCGTGCCTGGGCATCCGCCTCTTTGACCTGGGCGACGGCGGCCGCGAGATCAAAATTCTGCGCCTCCGCCTGGGCGATATAGGCATCGAGCTGCGGTGAGCCAAAGCCTTGCCACCAGCTCTGGGAGGGCCACATCGCCTGGTTCGTGGCGTTGCCATTCTGCCAGTGCGCCGGCAGCGCGAGCGTGGGCCGGTGATAGGTCGGCCCCACCGCGCAGCCCGACAGCAGGGTCGCGGTGAGCCACAAAGTTGCCGCGCGCCAGGGCCGGCGGCGGGTCAGCACAGTCTCAACCCTCACTTAAACGTCCCCTTCGACGGTCTGGCCGTCCAGCTGTGGTGTCACGGCGCGCTGTGGGCGCAGCGCATGCGCCAATTTGTCCATGTAGAGATAGATCACCGGGGTCGTGAACAGGGTCAGCACCTGGCTCACCAGAAGCCCGCCGACAATGGTGTAGCCGAGCGGCTGGCGGATCTCCGACCCGGTGCCGGTGCCCAGCATCAGCGGAATGCCGCCGAGAATGGCGCAGGTCGTGGTCATGAGGATCGGCCGGAAGCGCGACAGACACGCTTCATGCACGGCCTCCAGCGCGCTCTTGCCGGAGCGCTCGGCGGTCAGCGCGAAATCGACCATCATGATGCCGTTCTTCTGCACAATGCCGATCAGCAGCACGATGCCGATGATGCCGATGATGTCCAGCGGCATGTTGACGAGTTTCAACATCAGCAAGGCGCCGAGCCCGGCCGAGGGCAGGGTCGAGAGAATCGTGATCGGCACGATGAAGCTCTCATAGAGGATGCCGAGCACGAGATAGACCGCGATCATGGCCGCCAAGATCAGCACCACCTGTCCGGACAAAGCGGCTTCATAGGCCGAGGCCGTGCCCTGGAATTTGCCTTGGATGCTGGCCGGCATATGCATCGTCTTCACCGCCGCGGTGACCTTCGTGACCGCCGTGCCGATCGCCATGCCAGTATCGAGATTGAAGGACACGGTGACCGAGGGGAACTGGCCCTGATGGTTGACCACCAATGGCCCGGTCGTCGTCGACACCGTCGCGATTTCACTCAGCGGCACCGCCGTGCCGGTGCTGGAGCTCAGATAGATCGAGGAGAGCGCCTCCGGTCCCTGGCGGAATTGCGGCGCAACCTCGAGCAGCACGTAATACTGGTTCAAATCTGAGAACACCTTCGAGGCGATGCTCTGACCGAACGCATCGTCGAGCGTGTTGTCGACCTCCGCGAGGCTGATGCCCAGGCGGGCCGCCTGGTCGCGATTGACATGCACCGACAGGATCAGGCCATTGCTCTCCTGGTCGCTGGTGACCCCGGTCAGGCCGGGAATTTTGCTCAAGCGCGAAACCACGCGCGGCGCCCAGTCGTTCAGCTGCTGCAGACTGACATCGGTCAACGTGTACTGGTATTGCGTCTTCGCCACGCGGCCGCCGATCGTGATGTCCTGGGACGGCTGCATGTAAAGGGTGATGCCCACCTGGTTGCGCAAATCGTGATTGAGCCGCGCGATCACCTGATCCGCGGACGCATGCGGACCCCGCTGCCCTTCCGGCTTCAACGTGATGAACATGCGCCCCTGGTTGGGCGACGGATTGCCCCCGCTCGGGCCGATATAGCTGGCGACCGATTGCACCGCGGGATCTTTCATCACGATGTGGGTGACCGCCAATTCCTTGTGCGCGAGGTCGGGGACGGAAATGTCCTGCGCGCCTTCGGTGACGCCAAAGATCAGCCCGGTATCCTGTTGCGGGAAGAAGCTCTTGGGCGCGGCGCTGTACAGATAGCCGGTCAGCGCGATGGTGCCGAGCAGTACCGTGAGCGTGATCCCCTGGTGGCGCAGGACCCCCTGGAGCAGGCGGTCATAGCCGTGGGTCAGGCCCTGAAAGCCGCGCTCCAGGGTCAGATACATCCAACCGTGACGCACGCCGCCGGGCGGTGGGCTGCGCAGGAACACCGCCGCGAGCATCGGCGTCAGCGTCAGGGAGATCACTGTCGAAACGGCGATCGCCACGGCGACCGTGATGGCGAATTCATGCAAAAGCCGGCCGACGATGCCGTTCATCAGCAGCAACGGGATGAACACGGCCATCAGGGAGATCGAGATCGAGAGGATGGTAAAGCCGATCTCGCCGGCCCCTTTCAAGGCAGCTTCGAGCGGGGTCTCGCCCTTCTCCAGATGGTGGACGATGTTCTCGACCATGACGATGGCGTCATCGACGACAAAGCCGACCGCGATCGACAGCCCCATGAGCGAGAGATTGTCGAGGGAAAAGCCGAGCACATACATGGCCGCAAAGGTCCCGATGATGGACAGCGGCACGGCCACACCCGGGATGATCGTGGCCCAGACATTGCGCAGGAACACCAGGATGCTCATCACCACCAGGCCCATGGTGAGGATCAGCGTGAATTGCACATCGTTCACCGAGGCGCGGATCGTCGTGGTGCGATCCGACACGATGGAGAGCTTCACGCCCGGCGGCATCGAGGCCACCAGCTGCGGCAATTCCTTGCGGATCAAATCCACGGTCTGAATGACATTGGCATTGGGCAGACGCTGCACCGAGAGGATGATCGCCGGGGTGTTGTCGTACCAGGCGGCCATCTCGTCATTGGTGGGGCCGATCGCGGCATGGCCGATCTGGCTGATGCGGATCGGCGCGCCATTGCGGTAGGCGATGATCGCGTTGTTGAACCCCGCCGTCGCGGTCATCTGGTCGTTGGTCTGCAGCGTATAGGCTTGGGCCGGCCCTTCCAGGATGCCCTTGGGATCATCGACGGTCGTGGTTGAGAGCGCCAGCTGGACGTCTTGCAGCGTCAAACCCAAGGCGGACAACTGCGCCGGATTGACTTCCACCCGCATCGCCGGCGTCTGCTGGCCGCCAATGCCGACCATGCCGACCCCCTGCACCTGCGAGAGTTTCTGCGCGACGATGCTCTCGGCATAATCATCGACCGTGGGCAGCGGCAGGGTCTTCGAGGTGAGCGCCAACATCAGGATCGGCGCGTCCGCCGGATTGGTCTTGCGGTAGGTCGGCGGCGTCGGCATGGTTTTCGGCAAATCGCCGGCCGCGGCGTTGAGCGCCGCCTGGACGTCGCCGGCCGCGGCGTCCACCGTTTCGGACGGGCTGAAGGCCAGGGTGATTTCGGTGAGCCCGGTCGCGCTGGCCGAGGTCATCTGGGTCAGTCCGGGAATCTCCCCGAGCTGGTCCTCCAGCGGGGTGGCGACCGACGAGGCCATGGTCTGCGGGTCGGCCCCCGGCATGTCGGCCGTGACCTGAATGGTTGGCTGGGGGATTTCTGGCAAGGAGGCGATCGGCAAGGACCGATAGCAAATGATGCCGATGAGCAGCAGCGCGATCATCAGCATCGCGGTGGCGACCGGCCGGCGGATGAACGGGGCGGAGATCCCGCCGCGCGTGGCCCGGTTGCTCATGGCTGAATGCCCAGCATGTCGGTCTGCGCGTTCTGCAGCGACGCGTCGGACCCGTTGGGCTGGATCGCCACGTGCATTCCCGGCGCCAGCCCGTACTGGCCATCCGTCACCACCGTCTCACCGGCGGTGAGGCCGGCGGTGATCAGCACCTGCCCGTTCACCATCTGCCCGACCGTCACCGGCCGCATCTCGGCGACGCTTTTGGTCACCACCCAGACATAGGCCCCATTGGGACCTCGCTGCACGACCGGCGCCGGCACCGTTAGCCCGTCCGCCACGGTCTGGACGATCAGGCGCGCCTGCACGAACTCGCCCGGCCAGAGCATTTTATGTTCATTGGTGAACACGGCGCGCAGGGTGATCGTCCCGCTGGTTGCATCCACGGTGTTGTTGATCACCGTGAGCCGGCCGGTGTCGAGTTTCCGGCTGCCATCTTGCGACCATGCCTGCACGCTCAACGGCGTGCCCGCCGCCCGGTTCGCCTGTGCTTGCACGTCCGGCAATTCGCTCTGCGGCAAGGTGAAGAGCACGGCGATCGGCTGGACCTGCGTAACCGTTACTATCCCTGTCGCATCGTTCGGCTGGACGACGTTTCCGATATCGACAAGGTGCAAACCTGCGACGCCAGTGATCGGAGAGATGATCGAAGCATCTTCAAGAGAGATTTCGTCTTGCTCGAAGACTGCTTTGTCGCCTGCCACCGCGGCGCGGTCTTCGTCGACCAGCGACTGCTGCGTGTCCATTTGCTGCGCGCTGGCGTACCCCTTGCTGGCGAGCGGCGCAAAGCGGCGCAGATCGAGCTCGGCATTGGCGAGGCTGGCCTGGTCGCGCTGCTCATTCGCGTGATCCTGATCAAGCTTGGCCTGAAAAGGGCTGGGGTCGATCTGCACCAGAAGCTGCCCTTGGTGTACGAGCGCGCCTTGCTTGTAGGCGATTTTGACGATCTGGCCGGACACCTGCGTCCGCACGGTTACCTGATTGAACGCCTGCACATTCCCCAACCCGGTGAGCTCGATGGGCACGGCACCCTGTACCACCTTCGTCACCGTGACCGGGACCGCGGGGGCGGCAGCCGCTGGCGGCACGGCCTTCGCCGCACGACCATCGACCAATTTCCAGCCCAGACCTGCGAGCGCCAGGCAGAACACGACCAATGATAACTTTCCGTTATTTTTTATACGCAGCACTCAGTTGTCCTTAACGGTTCGCCAGGGATTGGGACATCCAAACTCGGCGCGGGCTATAATACCGAGCGTATATGACTACAACCTGACGCAAGCTCTAAGCTGGGGGCCGACCAGACGAAGATGCCATGTATACAAACTTATTTTTCAGTTTGTCGTGGTAAGTTACAAACTTCACAGCTCCGCCTGTGTCAGTTCCACCTTTACTTCGACGAATAGCTTCCCAATTCAAACGGGAAACCACTGGTCGTATCATGACTATGAAATCACTCACTGCTTCCGTTCTCACGAAGCCTTTCTGTCATTTCGCCGGCGTTCGCACATGCGACTGTCACCACCGCCCCGGCCCGGATGCTGATGGCCTATACCGAAGGACTCGAACTTCCATTCCGTTCGGCACAGATACAGAATGCCCCTGGCGACGTCGAAGACGGCAAACCGCAGGCGGTGCCCGGCCATAGCAACGAGATGTTCCTTTGCACATCACTGCAACCAGCACGTACACCGTGACCTAGCAAGTTGTGGCAGTGGACACGCACCACACGCAGGGGCACTTTCGATTTTCTGTGGCCAAGCCTCTTTCCGTTGATTGTGGTGCTCGGCGGGGTGATCGCCGCGTTTTTCGCCAATGACGGGGCCGCATTGCTGCTGACGCCGATCGTCGTCGCGATCCAGCTGCGGCTGGATTTTACCCCTGCGCAAACTCTGGCCTTTGTGGTGGCGACCGAGGGCCTATAGTTTCTGCTTGATCGCGCTTCCTTCCGAAAGGTGGAGTGCCGCTTCTGCTATCGGGAGCCCGTGAATGAAAGCAGAGTAGCGTCATGGTCTTTCGCGTCTGATGAAAGTTCAACAAATATCTTGCCCGTTCATCATAGGCGTGCTGCGCCTGTTCGGAATTATCCCGACCATATCTGCAATAGACACAAATTATATCTGCAATAGGCAGCTGTATCATTGTGGCATTATGTCGGGAAATAGGACTTGTCGTTAAGACTATCGTATCCAGATAGATCGAACATTTGTTAATCCCGCAACTTCTTAAAGAGTAGAGACTGCCTTGAACACCAGGTTTAAAATCGCTGCTTCTGCCGTGGCGCTTGCCGCCCCCATCGCGGTGACCAGCACCTCGGCCCTGGCCGCCACAACCAGCATGCCGGCCCCCGTCCCGACCGACGCAAAGCACATCGTCATCAACGGAAAGGTTCAGAATTATGGACCGCTCGCCGCTTATATCGGAACCTGGAAAACCGAGCCCTCCGCGGGCCTGGACGTTGCACCTGGCCAGACCGGTTCGGATGTCGGCAGAGGCGGAAAAGCGGTTTCCCCCTTCTATGAGACCATCACCATCACGCCCGATATTCCCGAAACCAACAGCAGCACCCAGAACCTGATCTCGGTATTTTACCATCAACAGATTTACCGAACGACCAACCACCACTGGTTCCATGATCAGATCGGCTATCTGACCTGGGATAAGACGAACAACCTCATTTATGACACCTTTTGCATTCCGCGCGCGGTTTGCGTGGTGGCCGAGGGCAAGCCTGGCAATCCGATGGCCCTGACAACCAAGAGCCAGGGGGTCGCTCAGACGCAATATATGGTCCGCAACGACATCACCGAATCCATCAAGGCGGTGTTCCAGGTGAAGGGCAACACGCTACACTACCAGGAGACGACCGACCTGTTCGTCTACGGCAAGCCGTTCATCCACACCGACCAGGACACGCTGACGAAGGTGAGCAACTAGAGCAGCCCGTCGGAGTAAATTTGCGAGCGAACCGCAGGCAATGCCCGGACGCCTGCAGTATTTCGGCGAAGCTCTTGCAGAACGGCTGGGCCTGCGAGGTCGCGTAGGCGTGGGAGTAGGCAGTCCGGACCGCATGAGACACGTCGCCGTTAAAGTCCATCCTGACCATCTTCTTCTTCCAACCATTAGATGAGGCTGGTTCACTGATGGGTGACGAGCTGGCGTTGATGCGCCTGTATCGCGCCTGTTCGCCTGAGGACCAGCGCGTGCTGCTCCTCGTCGCCCGCCGCATTGCCTGCACCTGACGTTGTTGTGCAGGTTTGGTGCGTAATTCGGCTCTGGTGCAAGGAGGCCAGGACGGCCGATGACGAGGCGGCGCTGACGGCGCTCTGATCGTCGTTGATCCTTGCCTCGATGGGCGTAGAGTTCGCCGATCCGACGCGGCGCCTCTGCGGCAATCGGCGATTTGGTGCGCTCGAACTCATCGACGAGTTTGCGCCGCGCGTGGGCCCAACAAGGGGCGTGTTGGAGGCGCGGTGCTGCGCCCCGGCGGTCCGGTCTTGCGGGTCAGGTGAGGGCCTCGTTTTCGGACTCTCTCATCCATGCCATCACCAATAGACCGATAGAACGTTTGAAGCAGGTTTGAGAGCAGTCCGGCCTTGGTGCATTTAAATTCTGCTCTAATGGCCTGTTGCTGCGGTGAACGAACTTTTATTCATCAATCCCCCGGGGGGAAGTTGGGGGAATGTCCCGGGGAGTGGGAAGAGGTTATTGCTGTTGCGGGTCTATCTCCTCTGCGCTGAAGGGCAGGCTGGGCGGAAGCATCACGTCATGGAGCTCGGCCGCTTTCATTTGCCAGGCGTCACGACGATGACCAGCATCCTGTCCTCGGTGTGTCCGGGTTTCGGAAGCGGGGGTGGATGGTCTGTTGCGCGACAAGACGCGCAAGCCCGGGAAGCTGCCGATCGCGGCCGAGACGGTGGCGCGCGTGGTGGCGTTGACCTGTGCCGCTCCACCGCACGAGGCGACGCACTGGACCGGCCGGGCGATGGCGCAGGCGGCGGGGATTTCCCTGCGTTCGGTGCAGCGCATCTGGGCGGCGCACGATCTGCACCCCCATCGCGTCCGCACGTTCAAACGGTCGCGTGATCCGCGATTCGCTGACAAACTCATCGACATTGTCGGCCTCTATGTCGATCCACCGGCCCATGCGGTGGTGCTGTCGATCGACGAAAAAAGCCAGATCCAGGCGCTCGATCGCACGCAGCCGGGGTTGCCGCTGAAACCCGGACGCTGCGGCACCATGACGCATGACTACAAGCGTCACGGCACGACGACACTATTCGCGGCACTGAACGTGCTCGACGGCTCGGTGATCGGGCGTTGCATGCAGCGGCACAGGCATGAGGAGTTCATCCGCTTCCTCAATGCCGTTGAGCGTGAAGTTCCAACCGGAAAGCTGATCGAGGCGGTGGTCGACAGCTACGCCACGCACAAGCATCCCAAGGTCAGGGCGACCTCCGGGTCGTGGCTGAACGCCGTCGAGAACTTTTTCTCGGTGCTGACACGCAAACGTATCCGTCGTGGCAGCTTCCACTCGCTCATTGATCTGCAAGCCGCCATCAAAAGCTATCTCGCCGAATACAATGCCCAGCCCCCCAGTTCCTCAGCTGGTAATCTGAACGCGCATTCAGATTGTGCCCCCGACTTGCGCGTATGAGCGTGAACGTATGAGCGTGGGCATCGATAAAATGGTATAATGAATTCAATTAGTTAAATGGGCCGTTTTGGCGCAGCATCATCCACGACCAGAAGAATTCTCATAATCCACGTCTGCGACGTTCAATAGAGATGTTCATATATCCGTGATCTTCCTAACGCCATGCTGAAAGAAGAAAGTCGCCGCTTTTTAAAAAAGCGGCACGAAAACGTCTTTACGTTTTGATCCTGAGCCGCTGAAACCGCACCAGCTTAAATGAACGAAGTTTTTTACTTCCTTTTGTTCACAAAAAGTGGGGTACTATTTCCACCGCGCATGCGCCATATGCTGCGGCCAAATAGTTTTTGTTGTCAAACCTGCTGCCGGAGTTTGCCTATGCGTTGTCTCCCGAAAGCCCGCCATGTAGCCGGCGGCTTGTTCGCTTGCGACCGCCGCGATCTGCGGGGAGCCACAGCGTGAGTCAGCGGCGGCTGCTCCTCTCGGGTGGCGCGCTGATCGCCGCCGGTCTCATCGGTTTCTATGCAGGCCATGGCGCCCATGCCGATTCCAGCACAAAAGCCCCCTCGGACGAAGCGGCAAAAAGCAGCCCGGCGCTGCCCGCCAGTTTCAGTGTCTCCGCCGGCGCGCTGGTGAATATGCAGTTGCATGACGCGGATGCGACGCTGCGCCCGCTGATGCGCGAGGTGCCGGCCACCGGTATCGTCACCTATGACGCGCTGCGCCTGGCCCATATCGTGCCGCCGGCGAGCGGCCGGGTCGAAGCGATCGACGCCGTGGTCGGCGAGCCGGTCGAGGCTGGGCAGCGCCTGGCCGTGATCGATAATTTCGCGCTCAGCGCGGCGCGCGGCCATGTTGCCGGCGCCAAGGCCAGCGTGATGCAGGCGCAATCGCAACTCGCCGCGGCCGCCGCCGCCCTGCGGCGCGCCGAGGATCTGGTCCGTGCCGGCGGCATGGCGCAGAGTGAACTGGACACACGCCGCGCCGCGGCGGCCGCCGCCGAGGCGAACCTGCGCACGCAGCAGGCGGCGCTGCAGCAAGGGCAGGACCAGCTGGAGCAGCTGATGCCGATCGATCCGGCCGGAGCCTCCGGCACGCAGGCGCTTCCCCAGCCGAGCGATTCCGCGGGCGCGATCATCGCGCCGTTCGCTGGCGTGGTCGATTCCGTCTCCCTGTCCACCGGGCAGATGGTCGATCCGTCACAGCCGGTCTTTACGGTTGCCGACCTTTCCACCGTCTGGGTGCCGCTGCAGGTGCCGGAAAACCAGATCGGCGCGGTGCAGGTCGGCGACCCGGTCGCCATCCGCACCGACGCTTATCCCGGCCGCGTCTTTACCGGCCGCGTCTCTTACATTGCCGATAAGGTCGACCCGAACACCGGCACCATCATGGTCCGCTGCATCGTGCCGAACCCGGATGGCGCGCTGCGCGTCAACATGTTTGCGAACGGCATGATCGAAGCCCCGATCGGCCGCCAGGGCCTGCTGGTGCCCGCATCCGCGCTGCAGGACATTAACGGCCAGGAGGTTGTGTTCTCACCCGCGGGCAACGGGCGCTTCACCTGGCACGTGGTGCAGCCCGGCCTCAGCATCGGCGGCTACAGGCAAATTGACAGCGGCATCGCTCCCGGCACGCCAGTCGTCACCGATGGCAGCTATTGGCTGAAAGCCACGCTGATGCAGTCCACCATCCCCGACGAAGGCTAGCGCATAGCGGCGAGCCATGCCGTTTGGGCGCGCCAGGCTCAAACGGACAAATATTCTTGCGCCGCTTTTTTTAAAAAGCGGCCTCTTTCCTCCTGCCCGGCAAACATCCCGCGCGACAGTAAGAAAGGCTTCCCCATGATTACCAAGATCATTGACGCGGCGCTCGGCAACCGGGCGGTCGTGATGATGCTGGTCGCCGTGCTGATCGGTCTCGGCGTGATGAGCATGAACCAGCTGCCCTTCGATGCCGATCCCGACATCTCGCCGGTCCAGGTGCTGGTGACCACCCAGGCGCCGGGCCTCGCCCCGCTGGACGTGGAACGCCAGATCACGCGGCCCGCCGAACTCGCGCTGCAGGGCTTGCCCGGCATGGAGAGCCTGCGTTCGGTGTCGCGCTACGGCGTCTCGGTGCTCTATGTCCGCTTCGCCGACGGCAGCAACATCCTTACCGACCGCGACATGATCAGCCAGCGCCTCGCCACGCTGGCGCTGCCGCCCGGCACCAGCACGCCGCAAATGGGGCCGCTTTCCGACGGGTTGAGCGAAATCTACCAGTTCCAGGTCGTGGGCAAAGGCCAGTCCCTGATGCAGCTGCGCACCCTGCTTGATTGGCAGATCGCGCCGCAGCTCAAGCAGGTGCCCGGCGTCGTCGACGTCAATGTCAATGGCGGCGAACTCAAAACCTATACGGTGCAGGTCTCCGACACGGCGCTGACCCGCTACGGCCTCTCCGTCGGCGATGTCGAATCCGCCATTGAGACCAATAACGGAGATGTCGGCGGCGCCACCCTTGATTATAACGACCAGGAGGCGATCATCCGTGGCGAGGGGCTGCTGCAGAACAGCGCGGATATCGGCAATATCGTGCTGCGCACCTCGGCTGGCGGCGCGCCGCTTTATGTGCGCGACGTGGCGAAAGTGGTGCTGGCGCCGATGCCCAGGCTCGGCGGCGTGACCGTTGACGGCAAGGGCCAGGGGGTGATCGGCGTGGTGCTGATGGGTCTGCACCAAAACTCCCGCGTGGTGGCCGGGCGTGTCACCGAGGCGGTGGCCGCGATCAACAAAACCTTGCCGCCTGGCGTGAAGGTCGTGCCTTATTACAGCCGCGCCAACCTGATCGACCGCGTGCTCGGCACGATCGCCCATAACCTTGCCGAAGGCGCGATCCTGGTCATCCTGGTTCTGTTCCTGCTGCTCGGCAATCTGCGCGCCGGCCTGATCGTTGCCTGCGCCATCCCGCTTTCGATGCTCGCAGCCGCCATCGCCATGTATTGCGCCGGCCTCTCGGGCAATCTGATGAGCCTCGGCGCCATCGATTTCGGCTTGCTGGTCGACGGCGCCGTGGTGATGATCGAGAATGTGGTACGTCGCCGCGCCGAGTCCCCGAACCGGCCGGCAGCGCAGGTGGTGCGCGAAGCCGCGCTCGAGGTCGCCCGCCCGGTTACTTTCGCGGTGATCATCATCACCGCCGTGTATATGCCGATCCTCAGCCTGCAGAGCCTGGAAGGCAAAATGTTCCGGCCCATGGCGCTGACGGTGATTTTCGCGCTGCTCGCCTCGCTGGTGCTCAGCCTGACGTTGATGCCGGTGCTCGCAAGCTTCCTGCTCAAAGGCAAAACCGCCGATCATGAGAGCAAAATCGTGCACGGCGCACGGCGCATCTACGGCCCGGCACTGGCGAAAACCCAGGCGCATCCCGGCATCACCATCGGCGCGGCGCTGGCCTTGCTGGTGGCCGCCATTCTCGCCGGTTCCAATCTCGGCACGGAATTCCTGCCCCGGCTGGATGAAGGGGCGCTGACTGTCACCACCACCAAACTGCCCGGCATCTCCCTGGCCTCCGCCCTACAGACGCAGGAAATGGTCGAGCGCACGCTGATGCGCTTTCCCGAAGTGCAGACCACCGTCTCGCTCGGGGGCACCTCGGAGATTCCCACCGACCCGATGGGCGTCGAACAAAGCGATACCTTCATCATTCTGAAGCCGCGCTCGCAATGGAAAACGGCGCAGACGCAAGCCGGCCTGGTCGCGGCCTATTCCGCGGCGCTGAACGCCGACGTGCCGGGCATCACGCAAGACTGGGCGCAGCCGATCGAGATGCGCATGGACGACATGCTGCAGGGCGTGCAGGCCGATGTCGCGATCATGATCCATGGCGACGATCTGAACACGCTGCACGACACCGCCGAACAGGTGGCGCGCGTCGTCGCCGCCGTACCGGGTGCGGCGGATGTCGAAGCCGAGCAGACCATCGGCCAGCCTTATCTGCACATCGCGGTCAACCGTGCGGCGGTGGCCCGCTATGGGCTGAACGCCAGCGACGTGTTGAACGTGGTGCAGGCGCTTGGCGGCACCACAGTCGGGCAGATCGAAGACGGCATCGGCACATTCGACATTCGCGTCCGCTTCGCGAGCGATGAGCGGAGCAACGCCGCCGCGATCAGCCAACTTCGCGTCAGCAACGGTATGGGCATCTCGGTGCCGCTCAGCGAGGTGGCGAACATCACCCTGGCCCCCGGCCCGTCCGAGATCAGCCATGAGGACGGCCAGCGCGTGATCATGGTGCAGGCGAATGTGCGCGGCCGCGCGCTTGGCAGCTTCGTGGCCGCGGCACAAGCCGCCGTGACCGCCCAGGTGCATCTGCCCCCCGGCTACAACATCACCTGGGCCGGGAGCTTCCAGAACATGAAAGAAGCGATGGCGCGGCTCTCGCTCGTCGTGCCGGTCTCGCTCGCGGTGATCTTCGCGCTGCTCTACGTCATGTTCAACAATGCGCGGCTTGCGGCCTTGATCTTCTGCAACGTGCCGTTTGCGGCGGTCGGCGGCGTGTTCGCCCTCACCGCGCGCGGCTTGCCTTTCAGCATTTCCGCGGCAATCGGCTTCATCGCGTTGTTCGGCATCGCCATTCTCAACGGCGTAGTGATGGTCAGCTATATCGAGGAGCGGCGCAAAGCGGGCCTCGGTCTGCACGAAGCCGCGCGTGAAGCGGCCATGACCAGGCTACGCCCGGTGCTCACCACCGCCACGGTGGCAAGCCTCGGCTTCCTGCCGATGGCGATTTCCACCAGTTCCGGTGCCGAGGTACAGCGGCCGCTCGCCACCGTCGTCATTGGCGGGCTGATCACCGCCACCGCCCTGACGCTGCTGGTGATCCCGGCCATCTATCCCTGGTTCGCCGGGCAGCGCGCGCCCGCGCGCCAACATGGCGTGAACCAATCGCGACAACCCCAGCCGGCGGAATAATTCATGCCACATCCAACGATGAAATCCTGGCTCAAGCACGCCGCCCTGCCGGCACTCGCCCTCCTCGCCGGGTGCGCGGTCGGGCCCAATTTCCACCAGCCTGCCGCGCCTTCAGGCGCGGGCTATACGCCCACACCGCTCACCCGCACGAGCACCGCCGCCGGCCCGCTTGGCCGCGCGCAAAGCTTCGTGCCGGGGCAAGCCATTCCGGCCGCTTGGTGGAGCCTGTTTCATTCGGCGGCGCTGAACGGTCTGATTGACCAGGCCCTGCAGGCGAACCCGACAATTGCCGCCGCCCAGGCCACGCTGAAAGCGGCGCAGGAAAATGTGCTGGCCCAGGATGGCACTTTCTTCCCCAGCATCACGGCCGGCGTCAGCGCGAGCAAAAACCTCACTTCCACTGCCAGCCTCGCCCCCGTCGGCGCCTTTAACAAAGCGTTCTATTCGCTCTATACCGCGCAGGTCTCCATCTCTTATTCCCCGGACGTGTTCGGCCTGAACCGCCGCAAGGTGGAAGCGCTCGGCGCCGACGCGGACTATCAGCGCGACGAGCTGGACGCCGCCTATGTCAGCCTCAGCGCCAATGTGGTGACCACGGCTATCGAGGAGGCCGGCCTGCGCGCCGCGATCGCCGCGCAGCAGGACACGATCAAGGCCGATCAGGATCTCGCGCGCATCATCGCGCATCAATATGCGGTCGGCGAAGTGGCACAGTCCGTGCTGCTACAACAGCAGACCGTGCTCGCCCAGGCACAGCAATTGCTTCCCCCGCTGCAGCGCCAGCTGGCCATGGCGCAAAACGCGCTGATCGCGCTTTCCGGCGGCTATCCTAACGAGGTGCTGCCGGAAACTTTCGACCTCTCGCAGCTCTCCTTGCCGCTGACCTTGCCGGTCAGCCTACCCTCGCAGCTGGTAGCGCAACGGCCGGACATTCTTGCCGCGGCAGCCTACATGCACGCGGCAAGCGCCAAGGTTGGTGTGGCCATCGCCAACCGCTTGCCGCAATTCCCGCTCTCGGCAACGTTGGGCACCTCTCCGGGCGCCATCGCCAACGCCTTCACGCCCTACAACCAGTTCTACACGCTTGTCGCCGGGATGACCGCG
Source organism: uncultured Pseudomonadota bacterium (assembly GCA_963798115.1). GTDB lineage: Bacteria > Pseudomonadota > Alphaproteobacteria > Acetobacterales > Acetobacteraceae > Acidocella. The sequence continues at coordinate 16,463 of CAWCRT010000018.1, read as the reverse complement.
CCGCTGTTCGATGGTGGCATGCTCAAGCACAAGCAGCGCGCCGCCGCGGCTGAGTTCGACAACGCTGCGGCTTTGTACAAGCAAACCGTGATCACCGCGTTCGAGAATGTCTCCGACACGCTGCGCGCGCTGCAAACCGACGCCGACCAGTTGCAGGCGGCGCAGACTGCGGACAACACGGCGCGACAGAATCTGACAATTGCCCGCACAGAGTATCAGACCGGTGACATCGCGTACCTCTCGGTGCTGAACGCCGAACAAATGTACCAGAGCGCGCAGCTTGCACTGGTCCAGGCGGAAGTGCAGCGCCTCACCGACACCGCGGCATTGTTCCAGGCGCTGGGCGGCGGCTGGTGGAACCATGACGATCCCACCGCCGCTGAAGGTGGCCGCCGAATGATCCGGCAAACAAAACGCTGCAACCCTGAACGCGGATCGCTGCCCACCGTCAGCTCGGGCTGTTATGCTCGTGCCAGCTAGATCCGCCCGTCGGAGTGTATCCATGCGATTTTTCTGCATACCCGCCTTGAAGTCGGCGGCCCGTCCGCTTGCCGCCGCCATTGGCTTCTTCGCCGGTCGCGTCAATCTTCGGGCGCCGGGCGCCGCTGTCGCAGACCATCCCCCCGTCTCCTCGGGTGCGCTATCGAACATTCGGCTGCAGTATGCGGACAGGGCGATGGGTCGTTCGCCAGTCGCGCGACCCATACGGGTACAGATCGCTTTAATTGCGGTCTCGCTACTTTCGCTGTCAGGTCTGACAGCCTGTGTAGGCTCGGCCAGCGGGCTGGTCCAACAGCCCGCATTCGAGTTGAATTCATCAACGGGACTTGTCGGTGTGAATATCCGCCAGCCGTTGCCTGGTAGGACCGACAACGAGTTCGAAACACTGGTCAAGAGCGGTATGTTGCAGGCCCTACCCGCTTCAACGGTGGTGACCCCACTTACGGCTCCATTTCCGGAACGCCGACTCGTCTGGCATGTGAGCCTTGACGTTCCCCATGGTACCTCGAGACTGATCTTGAACATGTTCGATGGGCCGAGAGTTGTCGCCTATGATCAGGAGCATATTGGCAGCGACGCTTCCAGTGCCGAAATATTGGCTGCGATCGAATCGATGACCCAGCGTCTCGTTGCGCAGAGCGCGGTTCACAGCCCGGACTAGAGCTGTAGGATCCGATTACCTCCTGACGGCGCGACGGGCTCGTAAGCGGTGCTGCGCTTCCTGCACAAGGCCTTTCTCCGGCGGGTTCAAATATTGGCCTCCCGCTGAGCCACCACCGGCCACATTGTAACGAAATGTTTTAAGGTCGGCGTCAGCTTTCTCCGATAGGACGCGCTCCAATAGTGGAACCGATCCCGGTTCCCGGCAGGATAGTGGCCTATGCGTATCTATGTACTAAATCTTGCTCGCGCGGTCGGTCGCCGCGCCGACATCGTGCGTGCCGCCGCCGCCGCCGGCGTCGCGTTGGACTTCATCGAGGCAGTGGACGGGCGGACGCTGACAGACGTGCAACGGGATCTGGTCGACCATCGCCGCCGACGCCGGATCACCCCTTACCTGCTATCGGATAACGAGATCGGCTGCTGGCTGAGCCATCGTCGCGCCATGCAGGCGCTGATCGACAGCGGCAATTCGATGGCTGCGATCCTCGAGGATGATGTCGCCCTGCTGCCGGATTTTCCGCACGTCCTCGAGGCGTTGCAGCACCAGGGCGGGTTGTTCGATGTGGTCACCCTCTACCGCAATTTTCAGCGGGATCCCAGGTTCGAAAGATGCCGGACGTTGACCTGCGGCGTCTCGCTCGGCCGCATCGCGCCAATGCAGACCGGGGCGGTCGGTTACGTCATCACCCGCCAGGCCGCGAAGAAATTCCTCGCCGCCACGCCGCGCTTCACGCATGCGGTGGACAAGGAAATGCACCGCTATTGGGCGAGCGGCCTCGATATCTACGCGCTCAGCCAGCCGGTCGTGACCCATGACGATGCGGGGCACTCTTATTTGAGCGAAACACGGCTGGATCACCGCCCCAAGGAACGGGGCGAAATATCCGGATGCCGACACCCTCTACTGGCGTGTGCAGCATTTCGGCCACCGCGCGGCGGACAGCCTCCTGAAACGTGTCGCCTTCCCGGCTTATGTCCGGCTGGGCCGCGACGAGGACTGGAACTCTCGGCTCTGCAAGATCAGGCGGCTGAAGGTCGCGCTGCGTGAGGCACTGCAGTTCCCTCTCGCCTGGTCCCGCTAGGCATGGCTTCAACCTCTCTGCCCTTCGCGGGCAAGCGTGTGCTCCTGGTGGCAGCGCATCCGGATGACGAGACGCTGTTCGCTGCGTCACAATTTTCCGCTTGCCGCACGCTGTGCATCGTCCACACCACCGATGGCGCGACCTCGCGCCGCGCCGCGCGGGCGAACGGCTTCTCCAGCCGCGCCGCCTATGCCGACGCGAGACGCCGCGAACTGGCGACGTCTCTCGCGGCCGGTGGCGTTACCGCGGCCTGCGTGACGCTCGGCTACCGCGACCAGACGGCCAGCTATCATCTTGGCGTCATCGCCGCGCGGTTGCGCGGCATCTTCGAGACCACGCGGCCCGACATCATTCTCACCCATGGCTACGAGGGGGGCCATCTCGACCATGACGCCACGTGCTGCGCGGTGCATCTGGCGCTGCTCAGCCTGAGGCGCCAGATCCCGGTCTGGGAATTCGCAGGTTACCATGTGCAGTGGGGCCGCATCGTCAGAAACCGCTTTCCCGAAGATGGCCGCCCCGCGCCGATCACGCTGGTTCTGGACGAGGCGCAACGCCGCACGAAGGCGCGCATGCTTGACTGCTTCACAACACAACGGCGGGTGGTCGAAGGTTTTTCGCTCCATGCGGAACAGTTTCGTCCCGCGCCGGACTATGATTTTTCCGTCCCACCTTTTGCTGGCCCGCTCGGTTATGAGATCGATCCGCGGGCGCCCGAAGGGCGTGCCTGGCGCGCCCTCGTTGGGGCTGAATTCATCCACGCCAACAACCGGGCCTTCCATCGCGCCCAATTGTGGTTCGCGTTCAAAAAAGCCCGGATAAAACGCAAATTCTCTGGCCTTCGGCGCGGCGCGCAGAAGGCGGCAATCCCCAGTTGACCGGACGCGCGGAACATCCGCCCCGCGATCCTAACCCGCAGATGAAGATGCCGCGGCCAAGCGGGCAAAAAGCTGGCAGAGGCGGGGTGTTTTGGTGCCGGGTCCGGCGTGGGAAGTCTTGGTCTCCTAGTTGTGTAGGGGCAGCATGCGGCGCAGCACGCCGTCCTTGAGCAGGTAGTGATGGCCGAGCGCCGCCAGGGTGTGACCGCCCACCAGGATCATGATCAGCCAGGCATTGACGTCATGAATATCGTCGACGAAGCCGCCGGTTGCCTTGGAGAAAGTGCCAAGGGGGGAGGGGATCAGCAGGCCGAAAAAACTCAGAGGCTGGTTGTCGGTCCAGCGGGTCAAGAAACCCAGCGCCACTTCCGCCACGATGAGTACGTACAGGGCGCGGTGCATCATCCTTGCGATGTACCCGATGAGGTCTCGGCCGGTCTCGAACGAATTGCGGCCGAAGGTCAGGCGCCAGAAGATACGCAGCACGATGACCGCGGCCAGCACGAGACCGAAGGATATATGCCCGATGATCATCAGATCGCGGTCGGCTTTGGGGAAAAAACCCCAGGTCTCTGCCAGGCCGAATTGCAGGAACACCAGCGCTGCCGTGGCCCAGTGCAGGGCAATCGACAAGCCGTCATAGCGGGCACGGTCATCGCCCTGGGCATGATAGGGGGCTGACGGCGTTGGATCGGTGAGATTGCCCATTTTTGTTGACCTTCCTGGGTTCAAGCCACGGTGCCGAACAATGTGCCGATGAATGTTGTCATCGCCATGGCAAGGGCGCCCCAGACGGCGACACGCAAGGCCGGCGTCACAGAGGCGTCGCGCCAGACCGGTGATGGGCGAGCGCCCAACACATTCGATCGCAGCGGGTTACGATCGAATGTGATCGGGAAATACTCTAGCGGCCCCCATGGCCACCACCGCCGTGGCCGCCACCGCCATGGCCGAAGCCGCCATGGAATGCGGGCCCGTGCCCGCCGTGCCAACTGTCCCCATGCCATCCCCCGTGCCAATGCGGCCCCCCAAAGAACGGCCCGATGCCGACGAAGCCGGCATATGGGTATGCGCCGTAATACGGATAGCCGCCCGGATAGGCGTAGCCGTAGCCAGAGGGCGGCATCGAGACAGCCGCCGGGCTCGGGGGCTCGACGACATCGCCCTTGCTCGTCATGCATTGGGCGTAGGCGACGTCGTATTGCGTCTGCGCTCCTCCGGCGATGGCGCCCGCGTTGTTCGCGCCGACGGCGGAGCCGGTCAGCAGCCCGGCGCCGGCGCCGATTGCGGCCCCCGCACCGGCATTCCCGGCCGCCGCACCCAGCAGCGCACCGGCGGCGGCGCCCACGGCGGTTCCTACGACGGCGCTGCCGGCCGCGACGCGGTTGGCCGCAGCCTGCGTCGCTCCGGGCGGCGCCGTCCGGATCTGGGCATAGTTGCGGCAGGCGAGGTCGTCTGCCTGGAACTGGCTGAGCGACTTGCCCGAGCGTGGCATCGCGACCACGGTCGGGCCGGAGGGCGGCGCGGCGACGCAGGCGGCCAGCGGGATAGCGGCAAGCAGGGTTACCGGGCGAAGTGCGGCAAAGAGACGGGGCATAGTATTCCTGGAGGGATTGGATGCGTCGGTGTTGCGCGGGCAACGGGGGCGACGATCTACCAGGGCAAGCTGTCGCGAACCTTACAGCATCTAACCAGGGCTTGGATCAGGAACTATTAACTTCTTGCTGCGGCGCGAGAGCCAGGCGTGCTATGTTTTCCTAACTTACGGACTGCATTTTCTAACGGCTTGCTTCGCGCCAGGAACGGTTATTGAGCGGCCGCGCACGGTGACGAGGGGGAATTGCATTGAACTGGGCACGCCATAGGCTTGGTTTGCCTTCTTGCGCGGCTGCAGATCAACAATATCGGTACGTGGCAGACGCTCAGAGCGACGGCACGGTGACGCCAAGCATGTCGCCTTCGCGCAGGATGGTTGCGAGCCGGTCCGCGCTCCAGCCTTCGGTGCCGAGGGGACGGCGCGGCAACACCATCCAGCGGTAATCGGCTGTCGAATCGACGACACGGATCGAAACACCATCCGGCAGCGTCGTGCCCCATTCCGCGAGCACGCCGCGCGGATCGCGCACGGCGCGGGCGCGATAACCCGCCGACTTGAACCAGAAGGGCGGGTAGCCGAGCACCGCGCGCGGATAGCAGCTGCATAGCGTGCAGACGACGAGGTGATGCACACTTTCGGTATTCTCGAGCACGCCGAGGGGCGGTGCGCCGCGCATCGCAGCCCCATCTCCTCGGCCGCCGCGCTGCCGTTCGCAGCAGGCGCGCACGATAATCTGGATCGGTCCAGGCGCGGGCGACGATGGCGGCGCCGATCCTGGGGCTCGCCGCATCGGTGATCGCGATGCGCTCGGCGATCTCGGCCGCCGAGACAAGGCCCTTGGCCTCCAGCAGATCGCGGATGGCGACGAGGAGGGCTTCCGCAGGCGCGTGGAGAAGGTCTGTTTCCGTCAGGCTCATGCGGCCTCCAGCCAGGATTCATAAAGCTCGACGAGGATCTCGTCGCCGGCCTTGGCATCGGCCCAGAGCGCGGCCGGGTCGAAGGCGACATGGTAGAGCCTGAGGCTCAGCGCCGGTCGCGCGAAGGCGAGATCCTCGGGGTTCGGGAAGTGGCCGAGGATGCTGCGGATCGTGCCGGTGCGGCCGCGCACATAATGCGGCGTGCGGATATGGACGGGCCCGCGCGCCTCCGGCCAGTCGTCGCGCACCCTCACAACCAGGCCGGGGGCGAGGGCGCTCATCACCGCCGCGATCCCACCTAGATCGTGATGGGCGCGGGCTGGATTGGATTCGTGGTCCGATTCAATGTGGGCGTGCGGGTGGCGCGCACTGTGAGATCAAGCGGATCGACCTGGATTACTTCGAGGATGCCGACACGGAGTAAGCCGGCGTCATGATGCTGCAGCCCCAGCTTCACTGGGCCTCGGGGGGCGTTGGCGGCAGTTCGGCGCCGAACAGGGGCGATCTGGGGGATGGTGGTGGGAGTGCTGGGAAACTTGATAAGCGGGGAGGCGCTGACGCTCCTCCCCGCCATTACTCAACTCTTTTTCTCGCGGGGGGCAGAATCGTGGCGGCGGCCTAAACGGACCGCCGCCCTCAGCTCAAGCGGCTAGATGCTTGAACAGCTGCCGCCGCGCCTCGTCATCCAGCTCGGCCTTGAACGTGAATCGGTCCTTCAGCGCGAGCGCCCGCTGCGCCGCCGGTCGCGCCTCGATCTCGTCGACCAGGCGCTTCAGGTTCGGGAACTTCGCCCACGCCTCGGCACCCAAGATGAACGGGATCACCCGTGCCCAGCCCCACACATCCATGTCGACGATCGTGTAGGTCTCGGCAACCATGTAGCGGCGTCCGGTCAGATGCGCCTCGAGCACGCCGAAATGGCGCAGTGCCTCGAACTCGTAGCGGTGCTGCGCGTAAGGCACCTTTTCCGGAGCGAAATGCGTGAAATGCACCGCCTGCCCCGAATAAGGCGCGACCCCGGTGGCGACGAACATCAGCCAGGAGAGCAGCTGCCCGCGATTGGCCGCGGTCTCCGGCGGGAGGAATTTGCCGGTCTTCTCCGCGAGGTAGAGCAGGATGGCATTGCTGTCGAACACCGTCGCATCGCCGTCGACGATCGCCGGCACCTTGCCGTTCGGATTGATCGCCAGATACGCCGCATCGAACTGCTCGCCCTTGCGCGTATCGATCGGCCGCGGCTCGTAGGCGAGTCCCGCCTCCTCAAGAAACAGCGCGACCTTGGTCGGGTTCGGCGAAGTGTTGAAATAGAATGTCAGCATGGATTTTGCACCAAAATGAGGGAGCCAGCGCTCTACACCGAACGCGACAACATGCCCAGGCTCTCCATGAGCCAACGACTTGCCCGGTGGTCGGGGTGGCCTGGATAACGTCACCACGCCGTAGCCACCCGTCTCCCTGGCCACCGGGGGGCGTTGGCGCCAGTTAGGCGCCGAACAGGGGCCGATTGGGGGAATGTGGTGGGACGCCAAAAAGAAACGGCCATTCACCCTCAGGGCGAACGGCCGGAAACCGTTGGTTTGTAAGGAATTTCGTGGCGCGCCCGAAGAGATTTCGAACTCCTGACCCTCAAATTCGTAGTCTGAGGTCTTACCCGCTGAGTAGCAAATCAAGTTGGTATCGTGCCCTCGATTTGAACGTAACAAAAGTCGATGACCCGCAAACGATGGCATTTGATGGCTTCATCATAAGTGGCACCACCCCGTAATTCATTGGAACCGAAGGGGCGGGGGGTCAGCGTGACATTGCCCCCTCCGACTATGCAGCCAATCAAGGCACTAGGGTATCCAGCATAGTGCTGCTCGTTTGCCAACGAGGTAGGTGCCCACCTGAAGGCTCTCCTTTACTTATCCCCTCGTATCCGTTTGCACGATCCTGCCATTTGGCATCTTCCGTTGGCCCCGTCCTCGCGGCATGCGTGGACGTGCGGCACAGTGATCGGCGGTTGGGGTGACGTCTCTCACGGGATCACAGGACCAAGGGCTTTGCAACCACAGGCAGATAACGTCGCGCCGTAACCGGACCAGTTCATTTTGCCGCCTCTAAAGCCGAGGCGCCGCGCAGGGAGGCATTGATGACCGATTGCAAGTTTCTCACCCCAGAAGAAGTTTCGGAGCGATACCGTGGAGGTATCTCGGTCGGTACGCTCCGAAACTGGCGGGCGATGCGGATTGGACCGACCTTCGTCAAAATAGGTAAGACAGTGCTCTATCCAACCGCCGAGCTTGACGCCTGGGATCAGAAGAATCTTGTGACCTGCCGCGCGTCAAGGCGACTGAACATGAGTGCGGGTGAGCAAGCGTGATGATCACGCTTGCTCATGCATAACCGCTCCCGATTGCCGTCCCCATACTGCTGAAGCGCTTAGATGTTTTCATTAGTTATCAATGAGATAGGAGAGCGTTACGGCGTTATCCATAACCATCCCAGCGGTGATCCGTCCCCGAGCGTGAACGACATCGAAATGACCCGGGACATCAAGCACGCGGCGCAGGCGCTGGGCATCGTGCTGCACGATCATATCATCGTCGGCAACGGCCAATGGCGCAGTTTCCGGCAGATGAGTTATTTATGATGCCCAGCCGGTGAGAACGGCCATGCGCAGCCGGGCGATAATGCGGCCGTCGCGTTGCGGCAGCTGGCTCAAGGCGGCGGGAAATAATGCCGCCGGCACGAAAATCTTCCGCCGCGCGTGCAGGGCGTTGGTCTCGCCGGCATCGCGCAGATCGTGCAGCAGCGCCAGCGGAGTGGCATATAGAAACTCGATATCCTCGACATCCGCGACCGGGAAGGCGAATCCGGCGCGTTGGAGCAGGCCGGCGCAGTCCGACAGTTCCGGAAACGGCGAGACACGTGGGCTGACGCCGCCTGTCAGGCTTTCCTCCGCGTCCAGCAGGGCGGTGCGCAGTTCCTGCAGCGTGCCGAGCGCGGGCAGGCTGGCGAGCAACAGCCCTTCCGGCTGCAGAGCCCTGCGCAGCTGGATCAGCGCGCCGGGCAGGTCGGTGACCCAGTGCAGCGACAGATGCGCCACCACCAGATCGTATCGCTGCGCCTCCAGCTGGAAATTTTCCGAATCGACCGGCAACGGCTTGCCGCCCGCGATCGCCGCCATGGGCGCCGAAATATCTGCGCAGTCGACGCTCATGCCACGTTGGCGCAGCGCCGGCGCGATCGCGCCGCGGCCGCCGAAATCGAGTGCTGTGGCGAAGCGCCGGTTGGTATCGTCCAGGCGGTCGAGCACGCGCGCGGCGAGATCGTCGAGCACCGGCGTGAGATGCGCGATGCGCCGCGCCGCGCGGTCGCGATGCCGGCGGACCGCGGCGAAATCGAAAATCGGCTCCATATGAAAACCTTTCTTGAGCAGGTCCTGGATACGCTTCTGCCGCCATCCTGTCTCGCCTGTGACGCGCAGGTCGCGGCCGATGGGCAGTTTTGCGCCGCCTGCTTTCGTCGCGTTAATTTCGTCTCCGCGCCGTTTTGCCAGGCCTGCGGTGTGCCGCTGCCTTATGCGGAAGCGGCAAGCGCTTCCGGGCACTGCCCGCGTTGCGAGAGCGCGCCGCCCTCCTTCGCCCAGGCGCGCGCGGCCTTGCGCTATGACGACGCGGCACGCGCTTTGATCGTGGCGTTCAAATATGCCGACCGCACCGAGGCGGCGCGCGGCATCGCCCGGCTGATGCTGCGCCCGGGCCGCGAGCTGCTCGCCCGCGCCGATCTGCTGGTGCCGGTGCCGCTGCATCCCAGCAGGCTGCGCTGGCGCCTCTATAACCAGGCCGCCTTGCTGGCTGCCGAGCTTTCCCGGCTGACGCGCCGGCCTTGCGTGGTCGATGCGCTGCGCCGCGAGAAGCCAACGGCCCCGCTGGAACGGTTGGGCCTGGCCGGCCGCCAGGCGGAACTGGCGGATGCCATCGTCCCGCGCGCCGGCTTTAGCGCGGCGGGCCGGACCGTGCTGCTGATCGACGATGTGATGACCAGCGGCACCACGGCCAATGCCTGCGCGTTGGCCTTGCGCGCAGCCGGCGCCGCGCGGGTTGACGTGCTCACCGCCGCGCGCGTCGCCGGCCCCAGCCTTGCCCAGGAAGCATCTTGCATAATGCATCGCCTCGGTTAGATGCATTCTATGCCTATGATCGAAATTTACACCCAGGATTTCTGTCCCTATTGCGCGCGAGCACTCAGCCTGCTGCGCAAGAAGGGCGTGGAATTCACGGAAATTTATGCCCCGCATGGCTCGTCGCAGCGCGCCGAGGCGCGGGAGCGGGCAGGTGGCAAAACTTCGGTGCCGCAGATCTTCTTCGATGGTAAGCTGATCGGCGGATGCGATGATATGATGGCGCTGGAACGCGCCGGCCAATTGGATGCTCTGCTCGGCCTATGATCCATTATCAGCTGCGTTGCGACGCGGCGGCCCATGAATTCGATGGTTGGTTTGCCAACAGCGAGGGCTTTGAAAGCCAGGCGCGCCGGGGGCTGATTTCCTGCCCCGTCTGCGGCGACACGAAGATCACGCGGGCGCTCATGACCCCCGGCATTCCGCGCAAGGGGGAAAAAGAGGCGCCCCCTCCGCCTGCCGCCCCGGCCAACCCGGCAGCGGGCGGGGTGATCCCCGACACCGTGCGCGCCGCGCTGCAACGGCTGCGCGAAGAGGTCGAGACCAACTGCGAATATGTCGGCACCGAGTTTGCCGACGAGGCCCGCCGGATTCACCAAGGCGAGGCCGAACGGCGCGGGATTTACGGCGAGAGTTCAGAGGACGATGCTGCGGCCCTGGCCGAAGAAGGCATCGATATCGCGCGAATCCCCTGGGTGCGTCGGACGGATAGTTAACGAAGGAGGCAAGAAAGTAAGCGCTACTTTTTGTGAACAAAAAGTAGCAAAAAAACTTTGCGACTTTGGGCCCGTGCGGCTCGAGCGCCACAGGCCCAGTTTCAAGAAAGTTTTTGCGCCGCTTTTTTCAAAAAGCGGCCACTTCCTCCCTTCTTTCCCTGTACTCTCCCCTAAGCCGGGCCACGAGTTCAGCCGCCGGGACCACAGACTTAACCGCCCCGATACCCTGGCCCGCGCCCCATATATTCTTCCAAGCCTTAGTGGCGCCCTCATGGAAATTCATGCTGGTGACATCGCCTTCGGGCAGATCTTCCGGGTCCAGCCCGGCTGCCGTGATGCTGGCGCGCAGATAGTTTCCATGCACGCCGGTGAACAGGCTGGAATAGACGATGTCCGCCGCTGCTCCTTCGATGAGCGCCTGCTTATAGGCGTTTGAGGCGTTGGCTTCCTCGGTGGCGATGAAGGCCGAGCCGATATAAGCGAGGTCGGCGCCGCAGGCCTGTGCGGCGAGAATGGCGCCGCCATTGGCGATGGCGCCTGAGAGCGCCAGCGGTCCGGAAAACCATTCGCGGATTTCCTGGATCAAGGCAAAGGGCGAGAGCGTGCCGGCATGGCCGCCGGCGCCCGCCGCCACCGCGATCAGCCCGTCCGCGCCTTTCTCGATCGCTTTGCGCGCGAAGCTGTTATTGATCACGTCATGCAGCACGATGCCGCCATAGGCATGGATCGCCGCATTCACTTCGGGCCGTGCGCCGAGCGAGGTGATGACCACCGGCACGCGGTATTTTTCGCACAGGCTGAGGTCATGTTCGAGCCGCGTATTGGAGCGGTGCACGATCAGATTGACCGCGTAGGGTGCAGCCTTATGCGCCGGATGCGCGCTGTCCCACGCCGCCAGCGCGGCGGTGATTTCCGCCAGCCAGGCTTCGAGCTGCTCGGCCGGGCGGGCATTGAGGGAGGGGAAGGCCCCCACGATGCCGGCGGTGCATTGCGCCACCACCAGCTTCGGGTTGGAAATAATGAAGAGAGGCGCGCCGATAACGGGCAGGCTTAGCCGGTTTTGCAAAACCGCGGGTAAGGGCATTCTCGCCTCATGGTTGACGTATCCTTAGCCTCAACCATTGCCGATTAAGACGCCGGTGGCAAATACCAGCGCGCCGCCAAACGCCACCTGGACGGTCGCGCGCAGCGGCGACGTGTCCATGAAGCGCCAGCGCACCCAGGAGATCACCGCCAGTTCCACCACCACCACGCAGATCGCCACCAACAGAGCGAGATGCAGGTTGGGGATGAGGAAGGGCAGGGTGTGTCCCAGGCCGCCCAACATCGTCATCAGCCCGGTCACCGCGCCGCGAATATAGGGCGTGCCGCGGCCAGTCAGGCTGCCGTCATCAGAGAGCGCTTCGGCGAAGGCCATGGAAATGCCGGCCCCCAGCGACGCGGCGATGCCGACGATGAAGGCCGCGAAGGGGTGGCCGGTGGAAAAGGCGGCGGCGAAAATCGGCGCCAGGGTGGAGATCGAGCCGTCCATCAGCCCGACCAGGCCGGGCTGGACATATTGCAGCATGAACAGCCGCCGTGCGTGCGCATCCTCGCTCTCGCGGGCATGGGCCGTCAAATTCTCCTCAGAGAGTTCGTCGGCGCGCTGCTCGTGCTCCTGCTCGGCCTCGGCCAGGTCGCCCAGCAGCCGGCGGATCGAAACATCGGTCGCGCGCGAGGCGGCGAGGCGGTAGAAACGCTGGGTTTCGGCCTCCATGCTTTCGGCCAGGTTGCGCACATCGTCGATGCTCGGCTTGGGCAGCTGCCAGACCGGCTTGCGCGAGATGAAGCCACGCACGTCCTGGCGGCGGATCAGCGGAATATGGTCGCCGAATTTCTCCTGATAGATGTCGAGCAGCCGGCGCCGGTGGTCGCTCTCCTCGACCGCCATCTCCTTGAAGATTTTGGCCGAGGCCGGAAAATCCTCGCGCAGCCGCTCGGCAAGATCGTTGTAGATGCGGCCATCTTCTTCTTCGGCTCCGATCGCCAGGGCCAGGACCTCACGTTCGGAAAGCTGTGAGAAATCTCGCATGGAACACTCCTTATCGGCGCGTCATGTGACCGCTGAAGGAGCGTCGGTCAAGCGAATAATCGCCACTTGCGAATGAGTTTCAATCGCAAAAAACCCAGCTTTTCTGCGGATTTCCAAGGGGCGCCGGAGGGCCGGTGCCAGGCCCTGTGCGGAACGCTAACGGCCGGTTCGTCGCGGGATCGTAAATAAAAATACCTGGGCGATTTCAGGGGCGGTTGCCGAAAAACAGGTGGCGGGGAGATCGCCTTCCGCCGGCGCGGTGGCGACGGCATCGCCACCGCGTGAATTTTCAAGGAACGGCAATATTCCGCGCCGCACATGGCAGCTTTTCGCCCACACGCCGGACGGCGTCCAGGGAAGGCTGGCTGGTGTGTCACGACAACATCATACTCTTGCCAAAATTGGGGGCTTGTCTGGGCGAAGAAAGGAGAAGAGGGGCCATGGAAGGCACAGAATATGCGCGCAAGCTGGAGGAGCTGGACAGGCTGTTCAACGACCCTGACGCGCCGGTGGAACCCGCCCGGCTCTGGCGCCTGCTCGCCGAACTTGCCCGGCATGATCGCGAACCACCCGAAGCCGAGCGCCAGCCGGTCCGGCACTGACCGCGGCAAACCGCGAGATGCGAGGCAGCGCGGCCCTTTTGGGCCGTGATCACCTTCTATTGTCGCCACGCTTAAGGAATGTCAGCGATGCGTAGGCGCCAATCCATGATCCCGCCGCGGCAAAAACGACATAAATCCAATGGCTTGTGTAGCTGATGACTGCGAACGATGAGAGCAGATACCATACGCTGCTCCAGCTTGCCGCCGACAGCCGCTGCCGAGCTGCGACAGCGGCGGTGAAAAGGACGTAGACGGCATCGGTCGCAGCGGTGGCCGCAACGACACCGATGGCAACCCAAGGATCAATGTGGATTGTCTGCATGATGATGGCCGTCTCCCGCTGCTGCCGGGACCGGTGAGCTGTGCCGGCTGGACGCGCAAAACGCTATGAGAGGCGTTTTTATAAGAAACTCAAGGATTTTTCAGAATATCCGGAGGCCTGTACAAGGCATCCCTGGAGGTCCGGGCGTCCCCGACCGTCTCCTCCAGCGTTTAATCGTCCGGCTGCGTCGCTTTACGTAAGCCTCTGATCAAATTTGATAATTATTAAAGATGGGCTTGCATCGCTTTGCGTCCTTGATCCCTCTCATTCGGCAAAAAAGTGTAGGCCCGGATGTAGGACGGGTTCGGCGCTACCGGTTCGGTGGGAGTGTCGCTCAAAGGTGTGATGATTTCCAGTGCCATGTGCGGCGGGTGCCGACGATCTGGACATCGACCCGACGGCCTCGATGCTGCGGACGCTTGGCCCGTTATCCGCGAATTGACGCTCCGACTGACGGGGCCGTTCTTGCACACGGTAACGGGGCAGCTGCGTTCCTTCGCGGAGCCGGTAGCTGTAATTCTGCCGGATCGCCTCCCGGCCCAGGGCCACCACCCGATGCGTCTTGCCGGTCCCGGGGGGGGCGAGGAACAACACCGTGTACCCGTGCGCAATCCAGCGGCAGACCGCCAAGTCACGGAGCTGGCGTGGGTCCAGGGAAGGCTGGGCCTCAAAGTCAAAGCCGTCGAGCTCCCGCACGAACGGGAACTGCGCGAGCTTGCTGGCCATGCCGATGCGGCGTGCGTCCCGTCGGGTGATCGCACGTTCGACGAGGAACGTCAGCGCCTCCCGTAGCGTCAACTCCGACCACGCCGCTTCATCCAGAAGCGTGTCCAACTGGTCGCGGATCGCGTGAGCTTTAACCGGTCCAGCATCGCCTCCAGCGCCGCGTGATCGATGGCCGCCATCACTACCCCCCTCAGGTCACCGCCTCATACTCAGCAAGCGACCGCAGCAAGTCTGGTGGTGCCGGCAACGGCCGTGATAGGCGCACCGTTCCCGTCGCGCCAACCACGCCCGCCCGGTGCTCCCGGTTGACGATCCGCTGCCGGCGGCCTTCACAAACCGGATGATCCGCCACAATCTGACCGGCATGGTGCACGATGAGGCGCCCGCCCAGTACTACCACCTGCACAGTTTCACCGATCAACCGCCAAGGCACCGAGTAACTGTTCGCGTCGGAGGTCAATGGCGCAGTCCGCCTGTACCTTGCGCACCAGGTCCCGAGACTGCCCGAAGGGTGCCCGGCCGCCGAGCGGACGTAACGTAACGTATCGGCCTCCTTGGCAAAGCGGGCCGCCGGCGCCATGCCGGTCGTGCAATGGACCCGCTGGTAAGCGCCGTCCCGCGACCGCATTCTTCTTCACATAGCCAACGCCGCGCTCAGGACTTCATAGAGAAGCGCGCCCTGATGATGGCCGAATGGGCGACGTTCTGCGGCATTGTGATGCAGTCCGACGAAGTTGTCCCATCTGCATCAGATGGAAGCCGTATGACACGATAACCGCAGCGCGACGACGTAAAGCCCCTCGAGGACGCGATTCGCACCTTCGGGACGTGGTGGCATAACCTAAATTCAACTTGGTTGATCAGGAGCGACCTGAGAGCGGTGCAAATCCGTGACCGGCTGACGCGGTATCTTCCCACCAATCGGACAAGCTGCTCGTGATCTCCTGCGGTCCTGGTCCGGGCGCCCATGGGGTTTGGTCAGGCTTCATTCAACAGGCTGCTGACTGGCTCCTCGCGTAGGAGCAAAAAAGGCCCCGGAGCGACCCGGGGCCCTTTTGGTGTGCGTGGCCCTCCATCTAAGCGGCATGTGCAACGGCTATGCACAAAGAGTCGCGTGGGCGCAGTACCGCGCGGCGATGCCGGAAGCAGACCTAACCATCGCGGAAGGTCAGAGCGCCCGGCCGATGTCTGGTTGGCGCGCTATCACCGCCGGGCAAACATCGCCTCGATCTGCGGCCGCATTTTATGCGCGTAGATCTCCATCTGCTCGGTGCTTTGCCGGCCGCCTTCGTTGCGCAACAGCAGTAGGTCTTTGTGCAGGCAGTAATGCCAGGTGGCCCAGGTGTGGCGCATAGGCTGGACGTCCAGCGGCTCATTTTTCCCGGTGGTGCGGTGACACATTTGACTCATTGCCGGTGCGGCTCGGCCCGGCAGCAGGCGCCCAGTCGGCGGTGACGATCTGGCTGCCGCGCTACCGTTCGTTGTTGTTCTAAGGGCCAGCTTGCCCAGACCTTGCCGAGCGCAGCATCTAATATTTTGATCCGTTTTTTGCTCAGGCTGGGAAAAAGAACCAACTGTACACGCTCTATTTCTTGTACTATTAAGCAGCCGCGCGATTCGGCTTGAACACCGCTCGTGATGCGCACAGCGCTTAACACACGGAGTCCGCTTTGTCGGGCGGCTCCCGAAATACAAGACCTTCCGAGGGAATACGGGAGGTGCGTTACCGTGTGTGCGCATGTTCAACCGTCCCGGCGCAGGCCGGGGACAGGAAGGGTATGACAATCATGAGCGAAAGTTTGCCTTAGTTAAGTTCTCCCGTACTCAACTTTCAAAATCATCATGGCCGTTGAAACGCCATGCAGGGGATGCCGCGGTTAGGGCCTGCTGTCTAATTGCCGTCCCGGTATCGTCCATCTGTTAGGGCCACTAATGCCGCATAAAGCCTTCCTTTTTAGAAATCTTGGATGTATTATTTTGAAAAGTTCGATCAAGCAGCTAAAAATGGCGAAATATTTCCAACTCTTGAAGATCTTTACTGCGGTATGTCATTTTTTTACGGGTCTCTGGCCGCCTGACGCGCAGGAGTGGTCAGAGCACATTATTCCTCATTTGGCTGGAATAGTCAGTGAGATACCACGAAACCAAGTACAATTCGCGCTTGGACGCCTTATGGTGAGTGCCCACTTGATGATCTTAAGTTTGTGTATGATGAAATCGTAA
>CAWCRT010000017.1:0-69392 GCA_963798115.1 uncultured Pseudomonadota bacterium | reverse complement strand
CGTGGCGTTGAGCACCAACGGTTGCGGCCTAAGAAAGCGAAGGGCGGCAGCTCCTGAACGCCGCCGCCCGCAAAACGGGCGACCGAAAATCCGCGGTCAGGCGATCGCGGATTTCACCCGTTCCGGCCGGAACGGAGTCTGCCGCAGCCGCACGCCGATCGCATCGAACACTGCGTTGCTGATCACCGCGGCGGTCGGGCAGGTCGCCGCCTCGCCGCCGCCATAGGCGGGATATTTGGGCGTGTTGTTGACGAGCACGATGTCGATCCGGTCGGGAATCTCCTGAAACCGCAGGATCGGGTAGCCCATCCAGTCCCGGCTGGTCACGCGCGACGCGGTCGAACGTCACTTCCTCATGCAGCGTGCGGCTGATCGACTGGATCACATTGCCTTCGATCTGGTTCCGCAGCCCGTCCGGATTGATCACCAGCCCGCAATCATGGGCGACCACCACGCGCTTCACCTGGATCTGGCCGGACCCAGGGTCGACCAGCACATCCACGATCGTCGCCACGCGCACGTCGTCGCGATTGGCCCAGGCGATGCCGCGCCCTGGCACCGGCCCGCTGCCCGGCGGCACGCGCTTTGCCTTCGCCGGCCGGCTCTCCCAGCCATAGGCCTTCGCCGCCGCCTGCAAAACCTCGATCGCGCGTGGATCCTGCAGATGCCGGATCCGGAATTCCAGCGGATCCTGCCCGGCGGCGGCGGCCATTTCGTCCACGAATGCCTCCATCGCGTAGGTCGTCTCGAACTGCCCCGGCGAGCGCAGCCACGCGGTCAGCAGCCCGACCTCGCCTTCGCCATGGCAGGCGACATCGGCGTTCGCGAACTGATAGGCATAGGTGATCGCCGGCCGCCCCATGCCGACCGAGCCCACGATATTCGGCTTGCCGATCAGTTGTGCGGCGATCAGTTCCGTGTCCCCGAGGGTCGGGATCCACATGTGATGGCGCCAGGCGACGACGTTGCCATGCGCGTCGACCGCGCCGGCCAGGTCCTGCACGATCGGCGGCCCTTTCGGCTCCCAGCCATGCTCGTCCCAGCGCATCCATTGCACGCGCACCGGTCGGCCTACCGCCTGCGACATGAGCGCCGCATCCGCGATCGCATGGTCGGGCCCGCTGCGCCCGTAGGAGCCCGGCGCGCCGAACCAACGCAGCTCGACCCGATCGGCGGGAATACCCAGCAGCCCGGCCATCGCCAGCCGCGCCTCGGCCGGCCCCTGCGTGCCGGACCAGAGGATCGCGCTGTCGTTCCGCACATCCGCGATCGCGCAGGAGGGCCCGATCGAGCCGTGCATCTGAAACGGCGTCTGGTAGGTGGCGTTCAATACTGTCGCGGCCGATTTCAGCGCTTCGTCCACCGATCCGGATGCGGCGACGCTGGTATCGTTGCCCGGCGTGGTCCGCACCGTCTCCCAGATCTGGTCCATCACCGGCAGGCCGCGCCAGTCGGACCATTTCGCCTGGCTGCTGGAAGGGCCTTGCGGATCGAGCACCGCGCCGAGTTTCTGCGCAGCCTGAATCGCGCCCCATTCGGTCTCGGCGACCACGCCGAGGAAATTGTCGCGCCGCACCACCTGCACGAAGCCCGGAATATCGCTGAGCCCGGTCTCATCGACGCTGAGCAGCGTCGATTGCACGCCGTACGGCCGCACGACGCGGCCATGCAGCATCCCATCGACCTTGACGTCCTGGATATAGCTGTAGCTCGCGGTCATTTTCGCCGGAATGTCCTTCCGGCGCACCGATGTGCCGACCACCTTGTAGGTCTGCGGGATCCTTCAGCTTCGCCTGCGGTGCGACCACCAAGTCGTAGCTGTCGCCGCTGGCGCCGATCTCCATGGTCAGGCGCTTGCCATCGACCAGCCTGCCGTAGCTGATCGATTTGCCGGAAGCGCCGCCCACCGAGATGATACCGTTCGCGACGGAAAGCTGGTTCGACGGAACTTTGAAGTGGATTGCTGCAAGATCGAGCAACGCCTGCCTGCCGGCCGCGGCCGCGTGGCGGATCTGTGGCCCGGCATATCTGATCGTCCGGCTGCCGCCGCTATGGCCCTGGTTGACGGTCTCCGCCGTGCTGCCCATCACGACGTTGAGCCGGTCGATCGGAAAGTCGAGCTCCTCGGCGGCGATCTGCGCGAGCGCCGTTTCCGCGCCGGTGCCGAGATCGACCTTGCCCGTGAACAAGCGTTGCCGTGTCATCCGGATGCACCGCGAGCCATGCGTAGAGCCTGCCGGCATCGGGCGGCACGCCGCCCGGGATCGGCCCCGCGGCGGCTTGCGCCATCGACGCGGCCGGCTTGAACAGGCTGAAGGCGACGACGAGGCCGCTCGAAAGTTTCAACAGGCTGCGGCGGCTGAGGCCGGAAGCAAGCTCGTTCATGATCTAGCTCCCCGTGCCGCTGTTGGCGGCGCGCTCCACGGCACGCACAATGCGCATATGGGTGCCGCAGCGGCAGAGATTGCCATTGAGCGCCTGCTTGATGTCATCGCGGCTCGGCTTTGGATTCTGCTCCAGAAAAGCCTGCGCGGTCATGATCATGCCGCCTATACAGTAGCCACATTGCACGGCCTGCTCGTCGATGAAGGCCTGCTGCAGAGGGCTGGGTTTGTCTTGGGTGCCGAGGCCTTCGAGGGTCGTGATCTTCTGGCCTTCCGCGGCGCGCAAGGGCGTCACGCAGGAATGGATCGCGGTGCCGGCCATGATAACGGTGCAGGCGCCGCACTCGGACAGGCCGCAACCGAATTTCGGGCCACGCAAGCCGAGATTGTCGCGCAACGCGTAGAGCAACATGCTGTCAGCCGGCGCCTCGATCGTATGATCGCGACCGTTCACGTTGATCGTCATCGGATTGCTGGTCTCTTGATGGGCCATGCTAGCTCCTACTCGAATATTCGCTGTCGCAAACAAGTCAGAAATATGCCGCATGTTGGAAAATTCGCCGCGACCTGACGGTGGTCACGGCAAGAGGGCATTATTATTTACCCCCTAAAGCCACGACCACCAGTACGCAATCATGACGATTTGCATACGATAATGCGACACCTCTAGCAAGTCTTTCGAACTAACGTTGCAATCCGTCTTGCGTGCCTTCCCGCCCAACGGGCGCAGCCGGGGCCTTTACATCCCGCAGAAACGACGCCCATAACTCAACCATTGCCTGCGTCTAAGCGAAGAAAGCCCATGAAGATCGCATCGTGGGACCTCATAAATTCAGACTGCATTCCCTGGCGTAACGATCGAATCAAAACTGCAACACTAAAAATAACCAGCTAATTCGTTGGGAGAAAATAATGACGTCCGCCTTGGAAGCGCAGGTTATCCGCAAGGTAACCCTGCGCATCATCCCCTTTATCATGCTGCTCTACTTCATGAATTTCCTTGACCGCGTGAACGCCGGCTTCGCGGCGCTGAGCATGAACAAGGCACTCGGCCTGACGCCGACGATGTTTGGCCTGGGTGGCACCCTGTTCACGGTCGGTTATTTCCTCTTCGAAGTCCCATCGAACCTGTTCCTGCAAAAAATCGGCGCGCGCATCTGGATCGCCCGCGTGATGGTGACCTGGGGCCTGGTCTCCGTGGCCTTCGCCTTCGCGACCGGACCGAACAGCTTCTATGTGCTGCGCCTGCTGCTCGGCATTGCCGAGGCGGGGTTCTTCCCCGGCATCATCCTCTATCTCGGTTTCTGGTTCCCGTCCCGCCAGCGCGCCATGGCCGTCGCGATGTTCATGGCCGCGGCGCCGATCTCGGGCGTCATTGGCTCGCTGGTCTCGGGACTCCTGATGCAGACGCCGCATTTCGCCGGCCTCGCCAACTGGCAATGGCTCTTCATCGCCGAGGGCGCGCCGACCGTGATATTTGGTTTTCTGGTGCTCGCGGTGCTTGTCGACGGTCCCGACAAGGCGCCCTGGCTCGCGGCCGAGGAGCGCGCTTGGCTCGTCGGCCGGCTCGAGGCGGAGCGGGCTGAGACGAAACGGGCGCCCCATCATGTCGGCGGTTGGCTGCGGGCGCTCCGCGATCCGCGCGTGCTGATCCTGTCGATCGTCTATACCGGCGCCTCCACCGGTAGTTTCACCATGGCCTATTGGGGCCCGACGATCATCAAGCAATACGGGTTCTCACCGCTCGAAGTCGGGATCCTCAACGGCATTCCGAACATCTTCGCGGTGATCGGCATGATCCTTTGGGCCCGGCATTCCGACCGCACGCGCGAGCGGCCCTGGCACATCGTGCTGCCCTGCCTGCTCGCCTGCGGCGGCATGCTGCTCGGCGCGAATCTGCCGACGGCGCTCGGCGTTGTTCTGGCACTCATCCTGGTGAATACCGGCACGGGCTCGGCGAAGGCGCCGCTCTGGGCGATGCCGAGCGTGTTCCTCTCGGGCTCCGCCGCGGCGGCCGGTCTCGCCGCAATCAACGCGATCGGCGGGCTTGGGAGCTCGATCGGCCCCTTCGCCGTCGGCTGGTTCAAGACCCATACCGGCAGCTACACGGGCGGGCTCTACGTGATGGCCGCTTTGCTGGTGGTTTCAGCCTTCGGCGCATTGCTGGTCCGGCGCGCCGTGCCGCGCGCCGCCGTGGCCGAGGTCTAACCTCGGCCCTTGCGGACCCGCGAGGGAATGACTTCGCGGGTCGGCAATATCGGGCGGACGGATCAGCCGAAGGCCGGCGCACCGTAAGGGTAGTACTTCTCGAGTTCCACGAACTCGTAGGCCAGGCTTTGGAGATGGACGGTGCCCATGAAGGGCTGATCGGGCTCGACGAGCAGGATGGTCTTGGCGAAACCGCTATCGTCGAAGCCGCGGCGAAAATGGACCCGGGACTTGATGGCGATGACGTCGAAATCCGCTGGCTCGATGCCGCGCGCGCGCAGCGTCGAGAGTTCCTTAATCTGCACGAGCACCGGACTGAGCAACAGCACGTTACCGCGGCCGAAGCCGACTAGCGATCCAGGCTCCTCGGCATTGCCCGCGGCCGAGCCTGCTTACGGCGAGCACAGTACCGGTAACGCGCACCGGATCGCCGGCCGATTCGTCGAACTTGCCGCCGATCGCGCGGTCAAACGCATCGCCAGGTTTGACGCCCAGCCGCCATGAGCTCGGCCACCGCATCCGCATCGGCGATGGTCGCGATCAGCGTCTTGCCGAGATCCTGCTTGATGATCTCCGCCAGCAGCCAGGTCGCCGAGCCCGAGCGGTCGCTATAATCGGCGAGCACGACGGGTTTCGCGCCCCCTTGGCCACCGCCTCCGCGCGCCAGCGTGACACCTTCTTCGGCGATCTGTAGATCGTCGCCGCGTTCAGCAGCTCCTCGCGCCGGCGCCAGGCGGTTTGCGCAATATCGTCCGCCACCTTGCGCGCGAGCTCAGGCTGGCCGTTGGTCTGCACCTGGATGGTCATGCCGGCATCGGGCCCGTCGCACCAGGGAAAGCCGAAGAAGACGTTGACATACACATCCGGCGCACGCGCTTCCCAGGTGAGCGCAAGCTGCACGAGATCGCGCCAGGCCGAGGCCCCGGTCCATTGCAGCACGGTGGGCGAGATGATCGGCACGTTCACCGTGACATTCGCGGGCTTGTAGTCGCCGCGGATCGCGCGGACGAGCATGCGCGCCGCGCGCTCCCCCTGGAGGTACATGTCGTAATGGGGGAAGTATTTCACCGTGAACGCCATGTCCGCATGGCGGAGGAATTCCTCGTCCTCATTGCCGTGCGGATCGAAGGTGCCGGTGATGTAAACCTTGGGGCCCACCACGGCACGCACGCGGCGGGCGATCTCGGCCTCGGGGCGGGGCACGCCACGCACGCCCATCGCACCGTGCAGCGAGAGATAGACCCCGTCGAACGGCCCCTGTGCCGCAAGCTCCTCGACCATCCGGCTAACGAAATGCTCGTAAGTGTCGGTGGTGATCCAGCCCGAGCCGGTGTCGCGCTTTGACCAGAGCGGGGATTCGATGCCGACCAGCTCGACGCCGTCGAACTCGCGGGCGACTTTCACGAAGCCGCCAATATAGGAATCCGGCTCCGAGGTCGAGCAGCGCCTCACCCTTGGCTGGCGAGCCGGGATAAATGAAGTCGTCGATCGTGGTGTCCGACGGAAGGAAGGTGACGGTCTCGTGGGCGAATTTGAGCACGGCGATGCGGATGGCTTTTTGGTTCATGGACGAGCCTCTTTTCTTATTGGCTATGCAGGCGGAAGGAGCCTTGCCCGAGCATCTAATCCGCTCACGGCAGCTTTGGCCAGAGAGCTCACAGCGCCGCCAAGACGGCACCGCTGCACGCCCCCGCACATCCCGGGCTGGCCGCGCCAGCAGGTCTCTGCGGTTCTGGCGCGGTGTGATGACTTAAAACGGACGAATTCAGGCTGTCGCAACGGCAACAGAAAACGTCGCCGTAACGCGAGGATACGAATCAAGATTGATTTCGTCGTCCGCCATGACATTCCTGAAGAGCCACCCTACATGTACTCGGCAAAGAAAACCAACTGAAGCGCGAATTTCAAGCCATACGGGCGATTGTGCCGACTCGGGTCCGTCCCAAAGACCGAACTGAACAAAAGTTTTTGCGCCGTTTTTTTCAAAAAGCGGCCTCTTTTCTTTGAGCGAAGGAAGCGCATGTGACTTCAGCCGCCAATGCTCATTGTGACGCGGCCGCGGCACGCACCACGTCGCGGGGGGCGATGCCGGCGCAGCCTCGCTTCGTGCTGTTGGCAACCATTCTGGGCTCAAGCCTCGCATTTGTGGATGGTTCCGCCGTCAATGTCGGTCTCGTTGCGATCGGACAGAGTCTTCAGGCGGACGCCGATGCACTGCAGTGGGTTATCAATGCCTATCTGCTGCCGCTTAGCGCCTTGCTGCTTCTTGGAGGTGCCGCTGGTGATCGTTATGGTCGACGTCGCGCCTTCATCGCGGGGGTTATAGTTTTTGCTGCGGCATCGATCGCTTGCGCCTGCGCGCCGGGAATGCGGATCCTTCTCGTAGGGCGATTCGTGCAAGGCATCGGAGCGGCTATATTGCTGCCCAATAGTCTTGCAATCCTAGGTCAGACCTTCGCAGGCCAAGCGAAGGGCCGTGCCATCGGTGTTTGGGCTGCGTCAGGGGCCATCGCAGGTGCGGCTGGTCCCGTGCTCGGAGGTTGGCTTATCGATTTGGATAGTTGGCGGGATATCTTCCTGATCAATATCCCGCTGAGCGCGGGCGCAATCGCTCTTGCTTTCCACTATGTCCCGCACGACCCCGATGGGGCAGACGAAGCGTTGGATATCCTTGGTGCCGTTTTTGCGACGCTGGGGCTTGGCGCTTTGACCTGGGCTCTGACGATCGGATCTGGCCGCCGCGGATGGACGATGATTGCCAGCGCTGCAGCTCTTGCTGCGATCGTCATGTTGGTGGGTTTCATATTTTCCGAAAGACGCGCCGGTGCGAGGGCCATGCTGCCTCTCATATTGTTTGCATCCCGCACCTTTATCGGCCTGACATTGGTGACGCTCTTCCTCTACGGCGCGCTTGGCGGCCTCCTTGTTCTGTTTCCGTACATTATGATTAAAGCCGGCGGCTATTCGGCGGCGGAAGCGGGGGCGGCGCTGCTCCCTTTGCCGCTTGTACTGTCGACCATGTCGCCACTTTGGGGAAGCATCGCGGCACAAGGCGGCGCACGACGACCATTGGCATTGGGATCACTCATCGTTTGCGGCGGCTTCCTTCTCGCGTTGCGGATCAGCGCTGTTGCACCTTACTGGACAGGGGTCTTTCCCGCGCTCGTCATCATCGCCGTCGGCATGAGCGTTGTCGTGGCACCGCTGACGATAGCTGTGCTCGGTTCAGTTGATGTTCTGCATGCCGGCTCCGCGTCCGGTTTCAACAGCGCCATAGCGCGTTCTGGCAGCCTTATCGCAATAGCGCTCCTAGGTTCTGTACTTTCCCTGGAAGGTACAAGGCTTATAGCCGCATTCCACCTGGTTATGATCACAGGTGCTTGTGTCTGCATCGGCGCTTCCGTCAGCGCATTCCTCCTCGTTGACAGAGCCCAGACGCTTTCGCGTCGGTATGAGCGCAGGAGATGAAAGCGGCCGCAATCATCGAACATTGTGTATGAAAGAAATCGGTTTCTATCTGTCCTCGGCACCGGCCATTTGCAAGCGCCGCAGCCGGGGCGATGTCGACGCACGCACTGTCGGCGACCTCTTGAAGTTGACCAGAGCCTGCCTCAAACGTCTTGCAGCGCGATTAGGGGATGAGGAAGGCGATTCCCGACGATAATCTTGACTAAGACATGCCAAGACAATTATACGAATGACCTGCAAACATATTCGTCGGAGCGATGCCGACCTTATCGAAAACACGTCATATCGCTGCCTAAGCCCCTCATTTCTCCTAGCAATCATCTTGCAACTATGCCTCGCTGGCTACTCCGACGACTTCGCTATGTTTGTGTTGGCTGGCGGTCGAGATCGATTTGCTTAAGCGCACAGTGACCACATGAATTGCTGAGCGGTTGAAATTTCACCAATTGGTAGATCGGTTTGCCCGTTTAGCGAGAGCGCAAATGGCACGAGCAAGCACAGCAGCCCGGCCCATCATCTCGGTTCCGAGATCAGATCCTTATAAGGTTAATCGTCAATGGTTCGACGACCACTCTCAGGGTTGCGCCGTGAACGACTCTTCTCGACACGCTACGCGACCAGCTCGATCTACCCGGTACCAAGAAGGGATGCGATCACGACCGTGCGGTGCCTGTACGGTTCTGATCGACGGACGCAGATCGCCGTATATCATGTGCCCGTGAACGCGCGTACGCGACTTGCCGATCACGCTGAATATTTGCTGTCGTTACTTTCGCAATTAGCCTTTCCAACATCCGGCGGATGGCAGAGGACGTCCCGGGCTCTGGCAAGAGCTTTGCTAACAACCTCGTCAGCTTCGATCCCACACGCGAACCTAAAGCAAGAACCCCAGGAAAAGAGAGGCGCGACATGAACACAATTACGACCAAAGATGGAGTCGAGATCTTCTACAAAGACTGGGGCCAAGGTCAGCCCATTGTGTTTAGCCACGGCTGGCCGTTATCGGCGGACGATTGGGACGCGCAGATGCTGTTCTTCCTCAAGAACGGCTATCGTGTCATCGCTCATGACCGGCGCGGTCATGGGCGATCCACGCAGGTCGGCGACGGCCATGACATGGATCATTATGCCGATGACCTTGCGGCCCTCACAGCGCATCTCGATCTCAAAAACGCGATTCACGTCGGCCATTCCACCGGCGGTGGCGAGGTGGTGCACTATCTGGCGCGACATGGAGAGAGCAGGGTTGCAAAAGCAGCCATCATCTCTGCCGTGCCGCCGCTGATGGTCAAGACCGCGGCGAATCCGGGCGGCCTTCCAAAAGAAGTGTTCGACGGCTTGCAGGCGCAACTCGCGGCCAATCGCTCACGATTTTATCGCGACCTGCCGGAAGGGCCATTTTACGGTTTCAATAGACCAGGCGTAGAATCTTCGGAAGCCATCATCGCCAACTGGTGGCGCCAAGGCATGATGGGCGGCGCAAAGGCACATTACGATGGCATCGTCGCTTTCTCGCAAACCGATTTCACCGAAGATCTCAAGAAGATCACTGTACCGGTGCTGGTGATGCACAGCGAGGACGATCAGATTGTTCCGTACGCCGATGCCGGGCCGTTATCGGCAAAATTGCTGCGGAACGGGACATTGAAGAGTTACAAAGACTTCCCGCACGGCATGCCCACCACACATGCGGAAATCATCAATGCCGACCTGCTGACATTTTTGCGGGCGTAGCGTGGTGGCCAGCGAGCATGTCTAGATAGGGAGCACCGCCATGATTACAGCCCACCAGCCTGGCCAAGCCGCTTTCAGGTCGATCCTGCCCGAAGACATTGAGTGGAAGTCATTTCCGGCGTTCCCTCCCTCAGCCCGCCTCGCCATCATCGTTGGCGATCCTGCCAAGGCCGGGCCCTATGTCATCCGCGTCAAACTACCGTCCGGCGTGAAACTGATGCCGCACCGACATCCGGAGGACCGAATCTACACCGTCATGTCGGGCGTCTTTTACATCGGGCTGGGTGAGCAGTTCGACGGCGACAAGGTAAACGCGTATCCGCCGGGCAGCGTCATCGTGCTGCCCGGCGACATGTATCATTTCCACTGGGCAAAATCGGGGGAGTATATCACCCAGGTGACGGCCATCGGACCACTCGGTCTTGAGTACCTGCACGCTGAGGACGATCCGCGCAACCGAAGCTCTCAGTGAAAATCCCGACTTTTTCCGACGATGCGCTCATGGCGCGGATGGCCGGGGCCGCGGCTTGGGGGCGGTGTGCCATCGGGGCCGTCCAGCGCGGCCAGCCAAACGGAGCGGTCGCTCAAGCGTTCGACCGTGATATGGGTCACGCCTTCCTCCGAGCGCTGTAGCCGCCCTTCGGCGATGAGCAGCGTGGCGCCGAGGATTTTATGCCGCAGGCTTTGCACCAGAGACGGCCAGACGATGAGATTGGCGATGCCGGTCTCGTCCTCGATGGTGATGAACACCGTGCCCTTGGCGGTGCCGGGACGCTGGCGGACGATGACGATACCGCCGATGCGAAGTTTTGTCCCGTCTTGCGCCTGGGCGGCCCGGATGCAGGTCATGGCGCCGGCAGCGCCCAGTTTTTCACGCAACAAGGCACAGGGATGGGCGCGGAGCGACAGGCTGGTGCTCCGGTAATCCGCCACAACCTCCTCGCCAGCGCTCATCAGCGGCAGCTCGGCTTGCGGCGTGGCGCATGAGGGGAACAGCGCCGTTGGCGCCTGCCGTGCCGCCACCCGCCAAAGCGCAGGGCGGCGCGCGATCGCCAGGCTGCGCAACGCATCCGCCGCGGCCAGATGCTCCAGCGCCGCACAAGGCAGCCCGATCGCTTCAAATGCCGCCATATCCACGAAGCCGCCGCCGCGCGCTTCCACCAGCCGCTCGGCCCAGCTTTGTTGAAACCCCGCCACCAATCGAAACCCCAGCCGCAACGCGCCATCTTCCAGCGTGCAATCCCAGGCCGAGCCATTCACATCCACCGGCCGCACCGCAACGCCATGCTCGCGCGCATCGCGGATGATCTGCGCCGGCGCATAAAACCCCATGGGCTGGGCGTTGATGAGCGCGCAGGCGAAGGCCGCAGGATAATGGCATTTCAGCCAGGCCGAGACATAGACCAGCTTGGCAAAGCTGGCGGCATGGCTCTCCGGAAAACCGTAAGAGCCAAAGCCTTCGATCTGCCGGAAGCACGTCTCGGCGAATTTTTGGTCATAGCCGCGCGCCACCATGCGTTCGACCATCATGCTCCTTGAATTTGTTGATGGTGCCCAGATTGCGGAAAGTCGCCATGGCCCGGCGCAGCCCATTGGCCTCCTCGGATGAAAATTCCGCCGCCACCATGGCAATTTTCATCGCCTGCTCCTGGAATAACGGCACGCCCATGGTCTTGTGCAGAATATCCTCCAGCTCATTGGGCAGCCCGCTCGCGCGGGCCGGATAGGAAATCCGCTCCTTGCCCTGGCGGCGGCGCAGATAGGGATGCACCATGTCCCCTTGTATGGGGCCGGGACGCACGATGGCGACTTGGATGACCAGATCGTAAAATTCTTTCGGCTTCAAGCGCGGCAGCATGTTCATCTGCGCCCGGCTCTCCACCTGGAACACGCCGATGGAATCGCCTTGGGCCAGCATATCGTAAGTGGCCTTGTCCTCGCGCGGGATGTCGGCAAGATCCTTGATGCCCAGCAGCGCAAAACATTTGCGGATGCAGGTCAGCATCCCCAAGCGCCAGCACATCGACCTTCATCATGTGCAGCGCGTCGATGTCATCCTTGTCCCACTCGATGAAACTGCGCTTCTCCATGGCGGCGGGGCCGATGGGCACGCTCTCATCCAGGCGCCCGCGCGACAGCACGAAGCCGCCGACATGCTGGGAGAGATGGCGCGGCAGACCGACCAGTTCCCGAGCGATGTTCAGCGCGTGCCGCAGACGGGGCTCCTCCGGGTCCAGCCCGGCCTCGCGCAACGTATCGGCCGACCAAAGCTCATCGCCCGGGTTCCAGCTTTGCGCCGCCAGAGTGGCGATCATGGTCTCGGGCAGGCAAAACACTTTTGCCACCTCGCGGATGGCCGAACGCGGGCGGTAATGGATGATGGTGGCGGCAATGGCGGCGCGATGGCGGCCATAACGTTCATAGAGATATTGGATGACCTCCTCGCGCCGCTCATGCTCGAAATCGACATCGATGTCCGGCGGTTCCTGGCGCTCGGCGGAGACAAAGCGTTCGAACAGGAGATTGCTTTCGGCCGGATCCACGGCGGTGATGCCAAGCACATAACAGACCGCGGAATTGGCCGCCGAGCCGCGCCCCTGGCAGAGAATTTTTTGCGTCCGCGCATAGCGCACGATGTCATGCACCGTGAGGAAATAGCGGGCATAGCCCAACTGGGCGATGATGGCGCGCTCCTTCTCCAGCAACGCCGCCACCTTCTCTGGCACGCAAGCCGGGTAACGCCTGGCCGCCCCCTCGCGCACCAGATTGGCAAGATGCTCATCCGGGGTCAGGCCGGGCGGCACGGGCTCGTCGGGATATTCATAGGCAATCTCATCCAGCGAGAAGCTCACGCGGCCGAGAATGTCATGCTGGCGGGCGATCGCCTCGGGGCAGGCGCGGAACAGGCGGGCCATCTCGGCCGGAGATTTGAGATGCCGCTCGCCATGCGGTTCCAGGCGGAACCCGGCCTCGTCCAGACTGCAGCCAAAGCGGATGCAACGCATCACATCCTGCAAGGCGCGAACTTCCGCGGCGTGGTAAAGCACGTCATTGCCTGCCACCAGCCGAGGCCCCGCGAGATTCTGCAAGGCGCGCAGCCGCACGGCATCATCCGGCGCGTAATGGCGTATCGCCGCCACATAGAGCGCATCGCCCAGTGCCGCCCCCGCTGTGCGCAGCCAGACCGCAAAATGATCGTCCAATATTGGCGGCGGCACGGCGATGAAGATTTGCCCCTCGGCATGGGCCAGAACATCATCAAACTGCAGCAGGCACTCACCCTTCGGCACCCGGCTTTTGCCCAGGCTCAACAGCCGGCATAGAAGCCCCCAGGCAACGCGGTTCGTGGGGTAGCAGACCAGTTCCGGCGCATCGGTGAGCACCAGTCGCGCGCCCACCAGCAAACGCAGCCCGGTGCTTTTTGCCGCCACATGCGCCCGCACCACCCCTGCCACAGTATTGCGGTCGGCAATGCCCAGCGCGGCATGGCCAAGTGCCTTAGCGGTCTCCACCAGGCTTTGCGGATGCGAAGCGCCTTCCAGAAAGGAGAAAGCGCTCTGGCAAAGCAGCTCAGCGTACATCAGGCGAAAAACCCGTGCAGATACCAGCGCGCCGGCTGCACGCCCTCATGCAACCCGGCCCGAAACAGCCAGAAACGCGCGCCCTCCTCATCTTCCACTTCGTAATAGTCGCGGATCTTTTCTGCCTCCGGGCGGGTGGGGTCGAATAGATGCATCCACCAATCGCGGGCGATACGTTCCGGCCCCGTGGCGCGGCGCACCCGGTGGGCTTTGCCGTCCCAGGTAAACTGCACCGGCGGATCGTCCGGCACCGGGGCAATGGCGGTGATCGGCGCGGGTTTTGCCAGCAGGCGGAGCGGGCGCGGATGCGCGGGCTTGCCCCAGACAGCTTGCGGCGCACGCACTTCTATCCGCCGCGCGGCATATTCCGGAATATGCAATTCATGCGGCGCCATGCGCCAGAATTTTGCGTAGCCCAGACGGTTGAGCAGGGTGTTCAGCGGCACATCATAATTCGGCCTGTCCTCCAGCGTGCTGCGCTGGACCGGCACCAACGGCTCGGTGGCACGCGCTTCCAAAGCCAACGTCTCGATGCCGAAACCAGGATCGATCCCGGTGAGTTTTTCTTTCAGCAGCCTGGTGATCTGCACCGCATCCCGGCAGGGGACGGCGAATGCCAGGCGGATCTCTGGGCAAACGCGGTCCACCCGAAAGAGGCGGGCGGCAAGTGAGGTGGCACCAAGGCAGGCGGTTTCCAGCCGCGCGCACAGCAATGTGGCGAGACGGGCAAAAGCTGCCTGCAATTGCGCGGGCAACAGCAAAGGTTCGGGATGATGCTCCACCTCCCGCCATTCAGGGGGCGGGGTGATGAACCGCACCATTTCGGGCGCTTCGCCCAAAGCCTGGGCCAGACGCAGCGCCGCCTCCGCCCCATACCCCGCCACCAGACCAGCACGCGGCAAACAAGCCAGCTGCCCCGCGATGCGGATACCGACACGGCGGAGCCGGAGAAGGGTCTCCGGGGGCAGCCGCAATGCCGCCAGCGGCAAGGGCAGAATATCCTCACCGCCGGGCGTGCCGTAACGTGCCAGCGCCCAGGCAGCTGCGGCAGTTCCGGCAATCGCCATACGCGCAGCGGGCAGGCGTCCGGCCAGGCGCGCCATCATCCCAGCCTCTCCCCCGAACAAATGCGCACAGCCGGTAATGTCCAGCATCACGCCATCTGGCGGGTCCGGCGCGGTGAGCGGCGTGAACGCCTGGCACCACAGCGCCAGCTCAGGCAGATCAGCCGGCTCGGCGCAGCATAGGGAGAGCCAGCGGCGTGGGTTCATCCTGCTTCTCCTCCAGCTGGAACATATACGTGCCCGGCATCGCGCCTTTGGCGTAAAGCAGCTCCGCCCGCATTCTGCCCTCGGGCGCGGGCGAGACCAGCCAACGCGAGGCAAAGGCGGTGGAATCCTGCGCTGTGCAGGCCGGGGCAAAACGCAGCACCAGCCCCAGCGCATTCCCTTGCTTGGCTGCCAGGGCCAGACGCTTGGCAGCCAGGCGTGTCAGCACACCGCACTCCCCCACCCCTGCCATGCCCCCGCGCAGCCCCGTCTCCAGCGCGGCCAACACCTCGGCATCACCTTGGGCTTGGACAAACAGGCAGCGCCCCGGGTCCAGACCCGCCCAGGCCAGCCCCTGCGGATACCAATCCGGCACCGCACTGACCCACAGCACCGGCACATTTTGGGGGAGTGCTGCCAGCATCCGCACCGCCAGCCCCGCATGCGACACCGCACCCGCCGGGGCGCGCAACTCATGCACGACACTGGTACGCCGCAGGAAGGCGGGCAGATCGTTCGGTATGGGGCGGGCAGAGAACATATCAAGAACATTGAATCCACATTCCACCGCGGGAGTCGAGTCGGAATTTGCGGTCCATGCCGGCCAATTGAAGGGGCCTCTGGAAACTCAGAGTTTGATCCAGGATTTCGAGATCGCCGGTCCCTGGAATGCTCGCCGCAAGTTTGGCGCCAAGCGGGCACCGAACTTCGGCCCCCTTTGCGTTCGCAAACCCCGCTATGCTTTGGTAGAATGGTTTCGAACTCCGCATTGATGGCGTCGTCCACAAGCGAACGCAGCTGCTGCCGGCGCCGGTGGAAGGCACCTTGTGACGGAACTCTCGGCCTACGCGCGCTCTCTGTTGCGGGAGGGCTCATCCACACTGCACCGGGGACATGGCGACGGGCTGTCACCGATCCTCCTGGTGACGCCTCCCGGGGAACAGCAATCGCCCGGCTCAGTTCAGCGCCTCGAGCATGAATACGCGCTGCGGGTTGAGCTCGACGCCGATTGGGCGGCAGTGCCGGTTGACCTCCTCCGGCGGGGAAGCCGGCTCATGCTGGTGCTGGCCGATCCTGGCGGTGAACCACTTGAGGGCTTTCTCGGCCAGCCAATGGCGGTGGCGGATTTTTTGCACATCGCGGTGCCGCTCGCGATGGCGGTCGGCCGGTTGCACGCAAGGGAGCTGATCCACAAGGACTTGAAGCCGGCCAACATCCTCGTGGACACGGCAAGCTACGGCGTGTGGCTAACAGGCTTCGGCATCGCCTCACGGCTGCCCCGCGAGCATCAGGCGCCCGCGCCACCCGAGATCATCGCCGGCACGCTGGCCTACATGGCACCGGAGCAGACCGGACGAATGAACCGCTCGATCGACACCCGCAGCGATCTTTATGCGCTCGGCGTCATTTTCTACGAGATGCTGACGGGAATGCTGCCCTTCACTGCGGTCGATCCGATGGAATGGGTGCATTGCCACATCGCCCGGCAACCGGTGCCCCCCGCCGCACACGTCGCCGGACTCCCCGCGCAGCTCTCGGCGATCGTGATGAAGCTGCTCGCCAAGACCGCCGACGAGCGCTACCAGACCGCCGCCGGCCTGGCGGCCGATCTGCGGCATGGCCTGGCAGAATGGCTGGCGACCGGCGCCATCGCGCCTTTCCCGCTGGGGCAGTGGGACGTGCCGGACCGGCTGCTGATTCCGGAAAAACTCTATGGCCGCGAGCGCGAGACCGAAACCCTGTTGGCTTCCTTCGACCGGGTCGTGGCCAGCGGTACGTCCGAGCTGGTGCTGGTGTCCGGGTATTCGGGGATCGGCAAATCCTCGGTGGTGAACGAGCTGCATAAGGCGTTGGTGCCGCCGCGTGGCCTGTTCGCGTCCGGCAAGTTCGACCAGTACAAGCGCGACATTCCCTACGCCACCCTGGCCCAGGCGTTCCGGAGCCTCGTGCGCCAGATCCTGGGCCAGAGAGACGCGGAGCTTGGCCAATGGCGGGATGCCCTGAGCGAGGCGCTGGGCGCGAACGGTCAGCTTATGGTGAATCTGGTGCCCGAGCTGGATCTCGTGATCGGAACACAGCCCCCGGTCGCGGACCTGCCGCCGCAGGACGCGCAGAACCGCTTTCAGATGGTGTTCCGGCGCTTTCTCGGCGTCTTCGCGCGCAAGGAGCACCCGCTCGCGCTGTTTCTCGACGATTTGCAATGGCTGGACACGGCGACGCTCGACCTCCTCGCGCAGCTGGTGACGCACTCTGAGGTGCGGCACCTGATGCTGGTCGGGGCCTACCGGGACAACGAGGTCGGGCCCGCGCACCCGCTGATGCGCGCGCTCCAGGCGATCCGCAGTGCCGGAGCACAAGTCCAGGAACTCGTGTTGGCGCCCCTCAGGCGCGATGATGTGACCCGGCTCATCGCCGATGCCCTGCATTGCCCGCCGGAGCGCGCATCGCCCTTGGCCGGCTGGTGCACGAGAAGACCGGCGGCAATCCGTTTTTCGCGATCCAGTTCCTCACGGCGCTGGCCGAGGAAGGATGGCTCACGTTGGACCGCGGCGCGCCAGCCTGGCGATGGGACATCGATCGCATTCGCGCCAGAAGTTACACGGACAATGTGGTAGAGCTCATGGCGGGCAAGCTGATGCGGCTACCGCCAACAACACAGAATGGTTTGAAACTGCTGGCCTGCCTGGGGAACACAGCGGAGACCGCCACCCTCGCCATGATACAAGGCGACGCCGACGGGAGCATCGATGCCCAGCTATGGGACGCTGTACGGGCTGGGCTCGTTCTTCGCCGGGACGGAAGCTACCTCTTCCTGCACGACCGTATCCAGGAAGCCGCCTATTCGCTGATCCCCGTCGACCAGCGCGCCGTCACGCACCTGCGGATCGGTCGCTGCCTTTTGGCCGCGCTGAGCGATCGGGAAATCACCGAGCAAATTTTTGACGTCGTCAACCAGTTCAACAACGCCGTCGCGCTCATCTTCGATCGAGACGAGGCGGAACAGGTGGCGGATCTCAATCGACGCGCCGGGGTCAAGGCGAAGGCATCCACGGCCTACGCCGCAGGATGCCGCTATCTTGGCACCGGCATGGCGTTGGTGGGCCCATCGGGCTGGGCGGTCTGTTATGACCTGACCTTCGGGCTCGCGCTCGAACATGCGGAATGCACGCTCCTTTCTGGCGGCTTCGACGACGCCGAAAGACTCATCGCGGAACTCCTTCGGCGCGCGGATTCGAGGATCGACAAGGCCGCCGTGTATCGGCTGAAAATAGACCTGCATGTAATGAAATCGGAGCATCCCCAAGCCGTAGACAGTGCGCTTGAATGCCTGAGCCTGTTCGGCATGGAGATGCCCGCGCATCCCAGCCGCGCCGACGTCAACGCCGAATACGAGAAGATCTGGCAGCAGCTCGGCGATCGGCCGATCGAAAGCCTGATCGACCTGCCCAAGGCGACGGCCGCGGAGGCTCAGGCTGCCATGCGGGTGCTGGCGGCCTGCACGTCTCCGGCATTTTTCACAGACCCCAATTTGTTTAATCTGCAAGTCTGCCAGATGGTGAATCTGAGCCTGGAACATGGCCTGATGGACGCCTCCACGCACGGCTTTGCTTGGCTCGGCTGGCTGCAATGCTATGCATTCCGCCGTTACGGCGACGGTTATCGGTTTGCCAGGCTTGCACTCGACCTCATCGAAAAGCGCGGCTTCCGCTTTGATGCCGCGAAAGTGCAATACGCGATGGGAGAAGTCGTCTCCTGGACGCACCCCCTCGCAACGGCGATCGAGTATTTTCGGACCGCGTTTCGCACCGGCGTCGAGACCGGCAATCTGATCTTCGCGGCAAACAGTGCCGCACAAGTGATCATGCGCCGCATTCTCACCGGAAGCACACTGGATGACATATGGCACGAGTTTGAAAAATTCATGGATTTCGTTGCCAAAATCGGGTTTCACGACGGCGAGGACATGATCGTGAGCCAACAGCGTTTCGTTGCCGCCATGCAAGGCAAGACCGCGAACCTGTCCAGTTTCAGCGACGCGGTGTTCGACGAACGCGCCTTCGAGGACGCATTGACCGCGGATCGGATGACCACGATGGTTGTCTGGTATTGGATCCTCAAGATCCGCGCACGCTTCTTGTCTGGCGATTACGCGCAGGCGCGCGACGCGATCGATAAGGCGCAGCATTTGCTCTGGGCGTCGCCCGGAGAGATCCAGCTCCTGGATTTTCACGTCTATGCAGCGCTCACATTAGCCGCACTCGCCACGACCGAACCACCGGCGCGGCGCGGCTTGTGGGTAGCCCGCATCACCGAGCACCGGGATCAGCTTCGCGCATGGGCGCAAAGCGTCCCCGAGACCTTCACGAGCTCAGCCTCTCTGGTCGATGCCGAAATCGCCCGGCTTGAGGATCGGCCCCTCGATGCCATGCCACTTTACGAGCAGGCCATTCAGGCCGCGCGCGAGCATGGCTGCGTACAGAACGAGGGCCTGGCCTATGAGGTGGCGGCGCGGTTCTATGCGGCGCGCGGCTATGAAACGTTCGCCGGCGCCTATCTTCGCAATGCCAGAAACTCCTATCTCCGCTGGGGTGCGCTCGGCAAGGTGCGACAACTCGACGAACTCTATCCCGCGCTCAGGCCGGAAGATCCGACGCCCGCGCCGACCGGCACGATCGGGGCGCTGCTCGCGCATCTCGACCTCGCCACCGTGATCAAGGCCTCGCAAGCGGTTTCCGGGGAGATCGTGCTTGACCGGCTGATGGAAACGCTGATGACGATCGCGCTCGAACATGCCGGCGCCGAGCGCGGCCTGCTTCTGCTGCTGCGCGGCGACGTGCCACGGATCGAGGCGGAGGCCCAAACCATCGGCGCTTCCATCGAAGTTACACACCAGCCGGCGCCCGTGACACCTTCCGCCTTGCCCGAAACCGTGCTGCATACCGTAATCAGAACGCATCAGAGTGTTATCTTGGACGACGCCTCGGCACCGAACCCGTTCACGGCGGATGCGTATGTTCAGCAGACACACGCACGCTCGGTGCTTTGCTTGCCCCTGATCAAGCAGGCCAAGCTGATCGGCGCGCTCTATCTCGAGAACAAGCTGGCATCGAATGTGTTCACACCGGCGCGGATCTCAGTCCTGGAATTGCTGGCGTCGCAAGCGGCGATTTCTTTAGAGAATGCCGGGCTCTACGCCGAATTGAAGACAAACGAAGAACGCTGGCGCAATCTGTTTGAAAATGTCCCGGTCGGCGTGGCATTGACGGGGCCGCATGGGCGCTATGTGGCCACCAATCAGGCTTTTCAGAGAATGACCGGCTATTCCGAGGCAGAATTGCGCAACCTCTCGCCCCTCGACATCGTCCATGAGGATGACCGCGCCGCCACCGCGGCACGTATCGCGGCACGCGCGGCGGGTGATCCTTATCCGCAACATGTCGAGAAGCGCTACCGGCACAAGGATGGACGTGTGATCTGGGCGGATGCCAGTGCTTTTGTCGCCCCGGTGGCAGCCGGCACACCGTATTATGCCGGGGCGGCGATCGACATCACCGACCGCAAGCGTGCCGAGGAAGATTTGCGGCGAAGTGAGGCGTCGCTTGCCCAGGCGCAAGAAATCAGCCGCACGGGCAGCTGGCGCTGGAATGTCGGCACCGGCGACGTTTCCTCATCGGCAGAACTCCTCCGCATCTGGGGTTTTGACGCCATCGAAACGCAGCCGTCTTACACGACCTTCATGGCGCGGGTGCATCCAGAAGACCGCCCCGCGTTTGAGCAGGCTCTCGCCGATGCCGCGCGCGAGCAAGGCCGGTTTGAGCATGAGTACCGAATCGTTTGGCCCGATGGATCGATCAAATATTTGCAAACGGTTGGCCAGCCCGACAGCGCTGAGGGCCGTGATCTCGAATTCGTCGGCACGGTCATGGACATTACCGAGCGAAGGCAAGCCGAGGAGGCGTTACGGGACGCCCAGGCGGACCTTGCCCGAGCCGCGCGCTTGACGACGATGGGGGAACTGCTCGCCTCCATTGCTCATGAGGTCAACCAACCGCTGGCCGCGGCCGCCACCAGCGGCAATGCCTGCCTGCGCTGGCTGAATCGGGACGAGCCTGACCTCGCTTCAGCCCGCGATGCCGCCGCGCGCGTCGTGCGGGAAACTCATCGCGCCGGCGACGTGATTCGCAGCCTACGGGGGCTCACCCGGAAATCCGCGCCGCATCTCACCAAGCTCGACATCCATGACGCCATCGAGGAGGTGTTGGTGCTGACCCGCGGTGAGTTGCAGCAGCATGGCGTCGCGCTGCACTTGGATCTGTCCGCCGACGATCCGCCGGTGTTGGGCGACAAGGTCCAACTGCAGCAGGTGCTGCTGAACCTGATCATGAATGGCATCCAAGCCATGGCCACGGTCTCCGACCGCAGGCGGGAACTGACGGTGTCGGCCGCCGTCGTCGCGCCGGATCATATGGAGGTTACAGTCGAGGATACCGGCCCGGGGCTCGATCCAGTCATCGCCCAGCGCATTTTCGAACCTTTCTTCACCACCAAGTCCGACGGCCTTGGCATGGGGCTTTCGATCTGCCGGTCGATCATCGAAGCCCATGGCGGGCATTTATGGACCGCGCCCGGCACGCCACGCGGGACCGAATTCCACTTCACCATGCCCATCGGGGGTGAGGCCTAGCGCCACGGCGGCGGAACGTCTGCTGTTTCGATTTCTTATCCGGAAGCGGAAGATCTGCTTCCGGCGCACCGCTTCATCTGCCACGCAACCACCGCAGCGCTCATCTTCTGGCACGCGCATCGCCGAAGCAAAATCGGCGATCCGGCCTGACAGGCATCGGCATCCCGGTGATCGGCTAAATCCAGGCGTGGCGGCTCGGGCGTATCCCGTTGAGGTGGTAATTTCCGACCGCGAAATATTTCCAGCGCACCGGGTCGTGCAGCGTGTGCGTGCGGGCATTGCGCCAATGACGGTCGAGATTTTGTTCGGCGAGAACCGCACGCGTGCCGGCCAGCTCGAAAAGCTTGCTGCCGGCATCGACGGCAATCTCTGTGGTCAGCACCTTGGCCTCGGCCACCGCGATCGAAGCACGGGCCAGGGCATCGTCGTCCAGCGCCGTACGGGCCGCATCGATCACCTCGCCCGCGTGCCGGGTCAAAGCTTCGGCGGCATGCAGGCGAATGGTGAGATCGCCAATCTCGGAGATCGTGAACGGATCCTCAGCGGCGGTCTCCTTGCCGCTATCGATCCAGGGGCGAGAGCGGCTCTT
The DNA here is from genome assembly GCA_963798115.1 of uncultured Pseudomonadota bacterium. Classification (GTDB taxonomy): domain Bacteria; phylum Pseudomonadota; class Alphaproteobacteria; order Acetobacterales; family Acetobacteraceae; genus Acidocella. Next base: position 47,475 of record CAWCRT010000017.1, on the reverse strand, counting down.
CACGAACGCCACCGTTTCGGCGAGTGCCGCGCGGGCAATGCCAAGATCGATGCCGACATGGATGATCTGCGAGACCGGGCCATAGAGCGTGGGCTGGTCGGCAAATTCATGCACGGCAATCACATGGCTCTCCGGCACGTGCACATTTTCCAACGTCAACGTACCGCTCGCCGTGGTGCGCTGGCCGATGCCTGACCAGTCATCGATGATGGCGAGGCCAGGCGCCGTGCGCTCGACCACGACACGGTAAAGCCGCCCCTCTTCATCGACCGCGCCGACCGGCACGAAATGCGAAAAGAGCGCGCCGGTGGAATAGAATTTCCGGCCGTTCAGCACATAGCCATCGGCGGTCCTGGTGAGCTTCGTGGCGATATCGCGCGTCGTCTTGCCCTGCCGCTCGGCGAGCGCATTGCCGAAGCGATAGCCCTGCAAAGCCAGAGTGAAGAAACGCTGCTGCTGCGCGGCATTTCGCGCATAGCGCAGAAGTTCCAGAAATGCCGTGTGGTTCTGCGGAATCTGCCCGATCGAGGGATCTGCCGCCGCGATGATCGCGAACACTTCCGCGAGCGTGGCAGCCGATATCTCGGCACCGCCATAAGCGCGCGGCACGATGATGGCGCCGAGGCCCGCTTGCGAAAATGCCTCGATCTCCGCGAATGGCAGAACCCGGTCATTGTCGCGCACCGATGCCTCCGGCGCGATCCGGGCGGCAAAGCGATGAGCGGCCTCGAGCGCCTCCGCATCGTCGCCGATGACCTTGGCGGGCCGCGTCGGCGCCGCTGCACAATAGAGAGCGGCGTTTCGGGAATTCGTTCCTGGTTCAACCATATCGGCGGCTCCCATCTGGATGGTGGCGCATTGTCATCATTCTATACAATCTATATGCTTAATAGGCAATAACGGAGGCGAGCAATGACCTATGAACACGCCGGCTTAACGCGACGCCTGCTGCGATTGGCACAGCCGGCTCCCCGGAACGATGTCCCATGAGCGCCTTGCGGTTCGGTATCTGGGCTCTGGTGCATGGCAGCCGGGGCGCGTTTCAGGACCCTGACGAGCCCTTGGATGCGTCCTGGGAGCGTAACCGGCGGCTCATTCTGGAGGCCGAGGCGCTGGGCTACGATTCCACCCTCATCGCCCAGCACACCGCCAATCCGTATGACGATGAATGGGATGAGCTCGAAGCCTGGAGTTCGGCCGCCGCCCTGGCCGCCTTGACGCAGCGCATCGAGATCATCGCGGCGATCAAGCCACCGCTCTACCACCCTGTGGTACTCGCCAAGATGGCACAGCAGATCGAGCACATCTCCGGCGGCAGATTCGCGATCAATCTGGTGAATGCCTGGAACCGGCCGGAATATGAGAAAGCCGGTATTCCCTTCGCCCCGCATGACGAACGCTATGCTTACGGGCGCGAATGGATCTCGGTGGTCGAGCCTCTGCTGCGCGGCGAACGGGTCAGTTTCGACGGGAATTATTTCCAGGTGCGGGACTATCAATTGCGCCCGGCCGATCCGTTCCGCGCGCGGCCGGCCATCTATGTCGGCGGTGAATCGGCGCCGGCGCAGGATCTGGTCGCGGCGCATGGCGATGTATGGTTCATCAACGGGCAACCGCTCAGCGAAGTTGCGCGCCTGATCGCCGGCGCACGGTCACGGAAGCGGCACGGCGCGCCGCTTCGCTTCGGCCTCTCCGCCTTCGTGATTGCCCGCGACAGCGCCGCGGAGGCCGAGCAGGCCTACGCCCATCTCGTTTCGCTTGCCGCGAACGATGCGCCGATCCGCGCCCGTCAGGCCGCCAATGCCGATCCCGCCGTGGTGATGAAACACACACATGCAGCGCAAACGCCGCGGGTCGGCACCAATGGCGGCACGGAGGCCGGGCTGGTCGGCAGCTATGACGAGGTGGCCGACCGTATCCGTGCCTTCCACGCCGCCGGGATCGAACTCTTCATGCTGCAATTCCAGCCTTTCGAGGCGGAGATGCGCCGCTTCGCGAAGGAGATCTTTCCCCGCGTGAAGGGCTGAGGCGAAAGCCGGGCGGGCGCAAACCCGCCCGGCGCGGTCTCAGCCGTTCCCCGTGATGCAGCGCGGATTGCCGGTCTGCGCGGGCGGTACCGCAATGGCGTCGATCGGTGCGATCAGCGCCGTACCGATGAAAGGAAAATTATAGAATTTGCCCGTGGCCGGCTCGACCTCCCCGGTGGCCTGGCCGATCTGCACCTGATGATCGCAGGCGCGGATGGTGAGAGGCCCGGCGATGGAGCTGTATTGCAATCCTTCCAGGGCCTTTTCGACTCTGTCGAAATCCGTCGAACCGGCATGCTCGATCGCCACGGCGGCGAGCTGCGTGGCGATATAAGATTTGCCGACGGATGCCGTCGGCCATGGAATGGCGCTCTGCGCATGCGCTGCGTGCCAGGAGGCGATGAAGGCGTCGTTCTGCGGATTCTCGATCGTCGGTTCGTAGACATCCGCGCCAATATCGCCGATCGCGGCATTGCCGACATTCTTGAGAATGTCAGGATCCGCCAGAAAGGTTCCGCCGATCCGCGGCTTCAGCCCGAAGCTGTTCGCCTGGTTCAGCAACTGCACAAGGTCCGCGCCCCAATCCGCGGTCAGCACGAAATCAGCCCCGGCGGCCTGAATCTGCTGCAGATAGGGCGAGAAATCAGCGATGCCGCGCGGATGGAACACATTGCCGACGATCTTGACGCCGGGATCGAGCGTTGCGAGCGCCTTCTGGAAGCCGGTGGCGGATTGATGCCCGAACGAATAATCCTCGTTCAGCAAAAAGACGGTCTTCACGCCGGGATAATCATGTTTGAGCGCATAGACGATCGCCTCCGCATGCATCGTCGTGCTGGACGCCACGCGAAACACCGCAGGCTCAAATTGCGAGCCGGTCAGTTCGTCCGCCTCGCCGGCGAAGGAGATCACCGGCACATGATATTGCTGCCCAACCGCGACCAAAGCGCGCAATATGTCGGACCCGGACGCGCCGATGATCACGCTCACATGATCCTGCAGCACCGCATCCACCGTTTTGCGCCGGGTCGCGCCCGCATTGAGTTCGGTATCGATCACGTCGAGCTTGACCGGATGCCCGTCAATGCCGCCATGGGCGTTGATCTGATCGACCGCGAACTGGATGCCGGCCAGGTTCTGGCCGTCGGTCACCTTGAACGGGCCGGATTCGATGATGGCGGCGAGAAAGGTGATCGGCGCCTTGCCTTCCGCCATGGCGGGGCCAGCCAGCAGGGTGGTGCCCAACAGAGCCATCGCCAGGCCGTTGCGCCATCTTCTGGACATTTTTCCTGTCTCCTAGTTAGATAAGCGAAGCAGAAGGCTACTTTTTGTGAACAAAAAGTAGCAAAAAAACTTTGTTAGTTTGGGCCCATGCCGCTCGAGCGCCACAGGCCCAAAGTCGAAGAAGTTTTTGCGCCGCTTTTTTCAAAAAGCGGCCACTTAAACTTCCAGATACTGCCGCCTGACATCGCGGCTCGCTTCGAGCGCATCCGGCGTGCCGTCGAACACTGTCTCTCCCTTGGCCATCACCGTGATCCGATCGGCAATGCGGCGCGCGACGGCGAGTTTGGATTCCACCACCAAAACCGCGATGCCGCTTGCGGCCAAAGCTTTCAGCGATTGTTCAAGCGCCTGCACGATCACGGGCGCCAGGCCTTCGCTCGGCTCATCGACGAGCAGCAAGCGCGGCTCAGCCATGAGTGCCCGGCCGATCGCGAGCATCTGCTGCTCACCTCCCGAAAGAGTACGGCCACGCTGGCGCAATTTGCCGGCCAGGCGCGGAAACATTGCCAGCACGCGCTCAAAATGCGCAGCCGCCGGCCGCCGGAGCCCGCGCCATACCCCCATCGAGAGATTTTCAGCGACGCTGAGGTCGGGAAAGATCAGCCGCTCCTCCGGCACATAACCAATGCCACGGCGCGCGACCGCATGAGGCGGCAGACCGGCGATGCTCTCCTCGCCGAAACTTATGTCCCCTCCTGCAACGCCGACAATGCCCATGATGGATTTCAGCGTCGTGCTTTTGCCCACGCCGTTGCGCCCGAGCAGGCACACCACCTCCCCCGCGCCGCAGGTCAGCCGCACATCGTGCAGCACCGGGCTTCTTCCGTAGCGCGCGGCCAGCCGGTCGATCCGCAGCATGTCAGTGCGCCTCGCCGAGATAGATGCGCCGCACCGCGGGATCGGCATTCACTTCCGCCGGTGTACCCTCGGTCAGCACGCGGCCATAATCGAGCACGGTGATCCGGTCCGCGAGCGCGTAGACCACATCCATATCGTGTTCGACCAGGATCAGCGTACGCTCGCGGATGATCGTCTTGAGCAGATCGATCAGGTCGCGCGTCTCGGCGGCCGAAAGACCTGCCGCGGGTTCATCGAGAATGAGCAGTTCCGGCTCCTGGGCCAGGACCAGAGCGATATCGAGCCGCCGTTGCAGCCCGTAGGGCAGCGTGTCGACGCGTTTTGTCAGAACCGGCAGCAACCCGACCAGTGCCGCAATCTGCTCGCTCTCGGCGAATATGTGCGCGAAACGACGAAGCCGCCGGTGTGGCATCGTGCCAAGACCGTGCTTGCGCAGCAGCGCGCCGCGAATATTCTCGCCCACCGTCGCCTCGCCGAACAGGCTGAGAATCTGGAACGACCGGCCAATGCCAAGATGATTGCGCCGATGCGGCGGCAGCGTTGTGATATCCCGGCCGCGATATTGGATGCAGCCGGCATCAGGGCGATACTTGCCGGTCATGATATTGATCAGAGTCGTCTTGCCGGCGCCGTTCGGCCCGATCAAACCGCGCCGCTCACCGCGCTTGATGGACAGCGACAAATCATTAAGAACCGGCCCCGCGCCGAAGCCTTTCGAAATGGCGTGCAAGGCCAGAAGCGGAACGTCATCCATCGCGACCGCCGATCAATTTGCCAAACAGCATACCCGGCAGCCCGGCAACACCGCGGGGAAAGACCAGCACGAGCAGGATGAAGACAAGGCCCATCCAGAGCTGCCAATGCTGGGTAAAGGCGGAAAGCCGATCGGAGCCAAAGACGTAAATGATGCTGCCGAGAATCGGGCCCCAAAACCATTGGGAACCGCCGATGAAAGTCATGATGATCACGGTTGTCGAGAGCGTGAGATCGATGCTGTCGGTGGACACGAAACCGTTCACGATCGCCCACAGCGCGCCGGCAATGCCGGCGACAAAGGCGGCGAGCCCGTAATTGGCAAGCTTAACGCGATGCGTGTCATAGCCGAGAAAAGCGGCACGCTCCTCGTTCTGCCGGACCAGTTGCACAGCATTGCCGAAGGGCGAGCGTTCCAGCACCAGCCAGGCCGCGAATGCAACCGGGATCAGAAACACGACCGCAAGCTCGTAACTTTGCCCGATCGAGGCATTGGCGAGAGACCAGCCCGGCAGCAGAACCAACGCCGCCGGCATGAACGTGCCGAGGCCATCCGTGCCGCCGGTAACGGCATGCCATTTGAAGGCCAGCGTGTAGAAGAACGCACCGATGGCGAGCGTGGTCATGGAGAAATAGGCCCCCGCGCGGCGCACGCAGACATGGCCGAGCACGAGGCCGAGCAGCCCCACGCCGGACGCCACGGCAAGGACGAGCAGCGGCACCGGCACGGCGGGAAATGCTTCGAGCAGCAGCGCCTCCCCATAGGCCGCGACACCAAAAAACGCGGCATGGCCGAACGACAACAGGCCTGAATATTTGAACACGATGTTGAAACTGATCGCGAACAGGCCGAACAAGACAGCCTGGCTGAGATCGTTGAGGGCCGCTTGGGAAAGGAACCAGGGCGCGCCGATGATCGCGGCCAGCAGAAGGAATGTCGCCAGCGCCTCGCCCGCCCGGCCACGGCCACGTTCGGCGTCCAGCGCGGAAAGCACCGGGCCGAGCTTGCCGGGGATCGTCATGCGCCGCTCCGCGTGCCGAACAGGCCGAGCGGCCGCACCAGCAACACGCCGGCGAGCACGATGAAGGGGAAGAACATCGCGTAGTCTGCAAAGAAGATGCTGCCGAAACCTTGCACGAGACCGAGCAGACCGGCGACGGCGAAAGCCCCCGCCAGGCTGCCGAGACCGCCCGCAACCACCACGATGAAGGCCTGCACCAACGCATCGTCCGCCATGCCGGGATAGGCGCCGATCATCGGGGTCATGATCACGCCGGCAATGGCGGCCAGATACAGGCCAATCGCGAGCACGAGCGTATGCACGCGGCTCAGTTTGAAGCCGAGCGCATCGACCATTTGCGGATGCGTCGCGGCGGCCCGCACCACCATGCCAAGGCGCGTGCCGCCGACCAGAGCGGCCAGAAGAGTAACCAGCACCAGCGCGACGGCAATGACGAACAGGTGGTAGACCGGCAGCGTCGTACCGAGAATGAGGACATGACCGCCGAGGCCCCGCGGCGGTGCGACCCTCAACGCGTCATCGCCCCAGATCATCTCAGTCGCTTCACCGATCACGTAAGCGATGCCGATGGTCAGAAGCAGTTGCGGCGTATGCCCAGCTTCATAGAGACGGCGGAACAACAAACGCTCGACGGCGAGGCCGAAGGCCACCACCAGCAACGGCGCCAAAAGCAATGCGAGCCAAAAATTGCCGGTGCCGATGGTGACCGAGAGCGCGATATAGCCGGCCAACATGTAGAAAGAAGTATGCGCGACGTTAAGAAAACCTAACATGCCGAACACCACGGTGAGGCCCGACGCGATCAGAAAAGCGAGGCTCCAATAAGTGAGCGTATCGAGCCCACCGGCGACGATCAGGCTAAGAAGATGGGCGCTCATCGCAAAAGCCCCGCCACGACCAGGAGCAAACCACCCGGCGTCGACAGCACAATGAGACGGGCGGCCTTTTTCTCCATCGCGCGCCTCAGACCAGCCCGTGGCGCGGCGGCGCCTTGCCATTCAGCGTCCAGTCGCCGATGACGTTATATTTCCAGCGCACCGGATCATGCAGCGTGTGGACGCGGGCATTGCGCCAATGCCGGTCAAAACGATGCGGCTCCAGCGTCACCCGCGTTCCCGCCAGCTCGAACAGCACATTGCTCGCCTCGAGCGCAATCTTCGTGGTCAACACCTTGGCTTCCGCGACGGCGATGGAAGCCTCGGCGACGCTGCGCTCGGTGGGCCCTGCGATCGCGCGATCGACGAAGCCGCCGGCGCGATCGAGTAGCGCCTGCGCCGCGTGCAAGGCGATCTCAAGCCGGCCGATCGTGGCAATTGTGTAGGGATCATCCGCCGCACGCGGTGAGCCTGAATCCCGCCACGGGCGCGCCACATCGCGGACCAGCCGCTTGGTATCCTCAAGCGCTGCAACGGCGATGCCGCTATCGATGGCTGCCTGGATCAGCTGCGCCACCGCCCCATTCGGCACCGGCCTGTCCTGCGCAAGATGGAGCGGCAGAACATGACTCTCCGGCACAAAGACCCGCTCGAGGACCACCGTGCCGCTCGCCGTCGTCCTTTGCCCGAAGCTTGACCAGTCATCGATAACCGTAAGGCCTGGACTGTTGCGCGGCACGATGGCGGTGAAGCGGCGACCTGCCGGATCCGGCGCGCCGACCGAAATGAAATCGGCGAACAACGCGCCGGTGGAATAGAATTTGCGGCCATTGATCTCGTAGCCGGTCTGACCCTCACGCAGCGCCGGCGTCATGAGTGTCTCGAACTGATGCGCGGCCTTGGATGTGAGTTCGGCGAGCGCATTGCCCAGGCGCGCGCCTTTCAGGATCAAATCGAAGAAATAAAGCTGCTGCGCTTCGCTTCCCAGCGCCCGGATCTGAAAGGCAATACTCAAGTGATTCTGCGGGATCTGCCCGATCGACGGATCCGCCGCGGAGATGATCTCTATCACCTTGGCGACGGTGCGGTACGAGACGTCCGCCCCGCCGAAAGCGCGCGGCACCGTGATGGCCCATAGGCCACTCGCGCTGAAACGCTCGATTTCCTCATGCGGGAGTTCGCGCAGGCGATCCCGCTCGGCCGCCCCGTCCGCAAACCCGGCGGCAAGGGCGCGCGCCACCTCAATGGCTTCGCCATCCGATCCGATCCGGTGCGCTGGTTTGTTTCTGAAATATCCTGGCACGGTCGCCAAGGCATCCGCTGTCATGATCTGGTCTCGCTTGTTCAGCGTTGTGCAATATGCCGACTATAAGTCTATATAGTCAATATGAAATATAAGTTTTATTAAGAATACGCCGACATTCCTGTTGCACAGCCGGTCGCGACGGATTTGAATGAAATCGCTGCCGCGCCCAAGCATGCAGCGCGGCCTGGGGAAGGAGAATAACATGGCTGACGATATGGCACCCAAGAGTATGGATTGGCGCACAAACGGTATCCGTGTGGTGCGCGCGAACCAGAAAAGCCAGGACACGCCGGATACGCTCGGCATGAACCGCGAAGTCGCGATCAGCGGCAGCCGTACCGGCTCGACAAAATTATGGGCCGGCACCAACCGGATCGAACCGGGGGCCGCCACCGGGCCGCACCATCACGGCGCGCTGGAAAGCGTGATTTTCGTGATCCGCGGCGAAGCCCTGATGCGCTGGGGCCAGCGCCTGGAATATATCACCAAGGCCGGGCCGGGCGATTTCCTTCTGGTTCCGCCCTGGCTGCCGCATCAGGAGCTGAATGCGTCCAAGACGGAAGTGCTGCATTGCGCGCTGGTCCGCAGCGGCACCGAAGAGATCGTGGTGAATCTCGACCTCGATCCGGTCGCCGAGCCTGAATGGGTCGATGTGACGGGATCCACTCGCGATTAGGAAGAAAGGAAGTAGCCGCTTTTTGAAAAAAGCGGCGCAAAAACTTCTTTGACTTTGGGCCCGAGGCGCTGAAACAGCACGGGCCCAAATTAACAAAGTTTTTTTGCTACTTTTTGTTCACAAAAAGTAGTCTTCTTCCTTCCTCGCAGGATGCGGCGCAGCCAGCCGCGGCCCACGCCCGAACAGCTTCTCCCGCAACGTGCCCTCGCGGTAGGCGGTCTTGTAAAGACCCCTTGCCTGCAGTTCGGGAATCAGCAAATCGACAATATCGGTGAAGGTCTCGGGCAACACCGCATGGGCCAGGTTGAATCCGTCGACACCGGTGCGCGCGATCCAATCTTGCATCGCCTCCGCAACATCGCCCGGCGCGCCGACAAAGACCGGCCCCATGCCGCCGATCGCGAGATATTCGGCGACTTCGCGCACAGTCCATTCGCGCGACGGATCGGCACGGGTGAAATTCTCCATCGCGGCACGGCCAGCATCGCTTTCGATATAGCGGATCTTCTGGTCGAGCGCGTAGCCGGCATAATCGACACCGACCCAGCCGGAAAGCAGGGTCAGAGCGCCCTCATGGTCGACATAGCTCCGGTATTCGGCCAACCGGTCGAACGCCTCCTGCCGCGTCGGCGCGACAATCACCGTGGCCAGGGCAAAGACCAGCACATCTTCAGCATTCCTTCCCGCCGCCCGCACCGCGTCGCGAAGCCTCGCAACCCTGGGGCCAAGCACCGCCTCCGTGGGCGCCGAGACGAACACGCATTCCGCATGACGGCCGGCGAAGGCCTGCCCCGCGCCTGAACTTCCCGCCTGGTAGAGCACGGGCGTGCGCTGCGGCGACGGCTCGACGATATGGATCGCCTGCATGCGCTGGTCTCCGGCCGCGTGATCGATCAAACGGACGCGCGCGGGATCGGCGTAAGTCCCGCTTTGCCGGTCACGCCGGACCGCATCATCCGCCCAGCTATGCTCCCATAATCCGTAGACCGCGCGCATATAATCCTCGGCCGCTTCATAGCGGTCGTCATGCGCATGCTGCCGCGCCAGGCCCATCGCCCGGGCCGCGCTATCGAGATAGGAGGTGACGATATTCCAGCCGATCCGCCCGCCGGTCAGATGGTCGAGCGTGGAGAAACGCCGCGCGAGCAGATAGGGCAATTCATAGGTGACCGAGGCGGTCACACCGAATCCGAGATTCTTGGTTGCCGCGGCCATCGCCGAGACGAGCATCAGAGGATCATGAGCCGGCAGCTGCGTGCCATGGGCAATTGCGGCGCGCGGCGAAGCGCCGAAAACATCGTAGGGCCCGAGCACGTCGGCAAAGAACACGCCGTCGAACAAGCCCCGCTCCCATAGCCGCGCGAGCTCGATCCAATGTTCGAGCTTGGTGAAATCCGTCGCGCGATCGCGCGGGTGGCGCCAGAGCCCCGGCGAGAGATGCACCGGCGTGTTCATGGTGAATGCGTTGAAGCGAATTTCTTTAACCATCGGTCAACCTTTATCGAACCGCGCCGCCAGGCGATCGCCGGCAACCTGCAATGCCCAGACCAGCACCACCAACACCACGACGACCGCGATCACGACGCCGGTATTGAACTCATCATAGCCGTAACGGATTGCGAGATCCCCGAGCCCGCCGGCACCGACCACGCCCGCCATGGCGGATGCGCCGATCAAGGTGACAAGCGTGACGGTGAAGCCGGAGATCAAGCCTGGGAGCGCCTCCGGCACCAGGACCTCGCGCATGATCTCTACCCGGCTTGCGCCCATCGCCCGGGCGGCCTCGACCAGGCCGTCCTCCACGTTCCGCAGCGAAACCTCGGCGATCCGCGCGAAATACGGGATGGCGGCGATCGCCAGGGGCACCACCGCAGCCTGTGTGCCGATCGCCGTGCCGACGATGAGGCGGGTGAGCGGAATTGCCGCTACCAGCAGAATGATGAACGGCACGGAACGCACCGCATTCACAATGGCCGCCACGCTTCGATGCACCAAAAGCTGGGGCGCAATGCCACGCCGGCCGGTCGCCACCAGAAGCAGCGCAAGCGGCAGTCCCGCGGCGAGCGAGATGATGCCGGCTTCGCCGACCATCTCGGCCGTCTGGCCGAGACAGGTGAAAAGATCGTCAAACGGCAAATCGATCATGGCGTATCTCGGGCAAAGGGATGGCCGCCGGCAGCAGGCCGGCGGCGCGCAGCATCAGTCGCGTCTCTGCGGCTTTCGGGTGGGACATAACGGTTTCTGTCACCCCCTCCTCCACCACCCGGCCAGCGGCAAGGACCAGAACGCGATCGGCGATCAGCCGCGCAACATTCATCTCATGCGTGATCAGCACGATGGTCAGTCCGAATTGCTGCTTGATCCGGCGCAGCAATTCCAGGATCGCCAGCGTCGCCTCTGGATCGAGTGCCGAGGTCGCTTCATCGCAGAGCAACAGCATCGGGTCGCAAGCGAGCGCCCGGGCGATGCCGACCCGCTGCTTCTGACCGCCCGAAAGCTGTGCGGGGTAGTGCCCGGCTTTGTCAGCCAGCCCGACCAGCTCCAGCAGCTCCACGGCGCGGGCGCGCCGCACGCCGCGGCTGGTGCCGACAAGCTTGAGCGGCAGCGCCACATTATCGAGCACCGTCTTCGCCGAGAGCAGATTGAAATGCTGGAAGACCATCCCGATCCGCCGCCGGACAAAGCGCAGCTCGGACTCCGTGCAGCGCGTAATCTCCTGACCGTCGATCACGACACGGCCGGCATCAGGCCGCTCAAGACCATTCAGGCAGCGCAGCAGGGTGGATTTACCCGCGCCCGAACGTCCGATCACACCCAGCACCTGGCCACGATCGAGCGCGAACGACACATCGGCGAGCGCCTGGGTGCCGCCAAATCCCCGCGACAAAAGCTGGGCTTCGATGAAGCTGCCCTGCCTTTGCGCGGCTCCCTCCCCCGCCGCCCGCAAATCCGCGCCATATGCCCACGCCGTCATCAGATGCCTCACCAGGCCGGCGTGAAGAAGCCGTGATAACGGCTCAGGATAAACGCTTTCTCATCCGGCGACCGGAAGATGCCGATGAATTGCAACAAACGCGGGTCCTTTGCCTCCGCCGGCCGCGCCACGAACTGAATCGCATAATGCGGGTTCTTCGCGCCATCGGTGATCAGCGCGCCATTCGGATCACCGCCGGAGGCCAGCAGAAATGTGAAGCTCACCTGCGCGAGTTCGACATCGTCCAGCGCGCGCACCAGCTGTGGCGCCTCCAGCTCGACGAAATGCAGATGCTTCGGGTTCGCGGTGATATCGGCAACGGTCGCAAAATCGCCGACACCCGGCTTGAGCGTGATCAGCCCCGCCTTCTCGTAAAGCTCGAGCCCGCGCCCACGATTGATCGGGTCGTTCGCGACCGCGACCTCGGCGCCGTCCGGGATCTGCGCAAAGTTCTTCACCTTATGGGAGAACAGGCCCATGGGCATGATCAGCCCGGGCGCGACCGCGACGAGGCCGAAATGCCGGCTCTGATTCGCAACCGCGAGGAACGGCTTGTGCTGATAGAAATTGGCATCAACATCGCCATCCTCGGTCGCGAGGTTGGGCGTGACCCAGTCGGAAAAGACGATGATTTTGACCGGCAGCCCGTGCTTTGCCGCGAGGTCGGCGGCGTGCTGGACGATGTCCGCCATCGGGCCCGGAGTCACGGCAATCTTCAGCGGTGCCGCCGCATGAGCCGCGGAGAGCGCGCCGAACGCCACGGCGATGGCTGCCGTGCAACCACGCAGGAAACCGGCAAAGGGGAAAATCGATCGCCTGCTGAACAACGCCATCTGCCTCCTCCAATTGCGCCACGCACCGAGTCGCCGCCTGGTCAAAGCCTAGCTGTAAAGCCGACAATAAACAATACTATTTCTGTAGACAATATATGTTGTTTGGAGCTATGAGAAAGCAGCCGCTTTTTGAAAAAAGCGGCGCAAAAACTTTTTTCGACTTTTGGCCTGAGGCGTTGAGAGGCCCAGGCCCAAATTAACAAAGTTTTTTTGCTACTTTTTGTTCACAAAAAGTAGTCTTCTTCTTTCGTTATCCGTCGCGAACGCCTCCTTTATGGGAGAAAACATGACCCTCGAATTCATCGGCATGATCCAGCCGCGCCCGCAATCGGAAATTCATCCGCCCGATCGATCTGTCGTGCTGGACCGGGGCTATTTGCGGGAATTCGCGCAGGCCCATGAAGCGGGCGGATTCGATCGTGTCTTGATCGGCTATTATTCCGACGCGCCGGACGGGATGCTGATCGGCGCCTATGTCGCGGAGCAGACCGAACGGCTCGGGCTTCTCGTCGCGCACCGGCCCGGCTTTGTCGCGCCGACTTTGGCCGCTCGTTCCTTCGCAACCCTCGATCTTCTGAGCCAGGGGCGCACCGCGATCCATGTGATCTCCGGCGGCGACGACACCGATCAGCGGCGCGATGGCGATTATCTCGGCAAGGACGAACGCTATGCCCGAACCGACGAATATATCGGCCTGCTGAAAGCGATCTGGACCGCGGACGCGCCGCTATCGCATCAAGGCGCCCATTATCGTTTCGAGGCGGCCTCCCCCACCGTCCGCAGCGTGCAAACACCGCATATTCCCGTTTATTTCGGCGGAGCCTCCCAGGCCGCCATCACGGTCGCGGCGCGCCACGCGGATGTCTACGCACTCTGGGGCGAGACCTACGCCCAGGTGGCTGAGCTTACCTTCCGCGTCCGCGCCGCAGCTGCTGCCCATGGGCGGCAGATCCGCTTCAGCCTCTCCCTCCGGCCCATCCTCGCAGATACTGAAGAGGCCGCCTGGGCCCGCGCCGAGCGGATCCGCGAGCAGATCATCGCCGTCCGCGGCCAGGCCTGGCTGGGATCGGGCACAGCGCCTGGCGAGCCGCCGGCCAATGAAGGATCGCGCCGCCTGCTCGCCGCCGCCGCCCAGGGCGACCGGCTGGACAAATGCCTCTGGACCGGAGCTGCCGCCCTCACCGGCGCCCGCGGCAACACCACGGCGCTGGTCGGCACGCCCGACCAGGTGGCGGAAGCCATGCTCGAATATTGGCGGCTTGGCGTGACCACCTTCCTGATCCGCGGCTTCGACCCGCTCGAGGATACGATCGCCTACGGCACAGAATTACTCCCGCGCCTCCGCACCCTGGTCGCCGCGGAAGAGCGCGCCGCCTGTCTTGGGCAAGGACATCCGGGATTCGTTCCATGACCTGAGGCGGGAAGGCATGCGCACTGTCGGCCCCAAACAACAAAACCGTCCACGCTGGCGTGAACGGTTTTGTGTCGCCGCCCTTGAAGGGGGCAGTCGAAAATGAACCAAACTGGCCGCTTTTTCGATCAAAAGCGGCCAAAAACTTTTTTCTACTCTGGGCCTGTCGCGGCCAAACCAGCACGACTCAATTTCTGCTCTGCGCGCTGGTCGATCAGATCGGAAAGCCTCATGTCGGGGTCGATCAGCCAGACGGCGGCCGCGCCGATCAGCATCAGCGCGCTCGCCACCAGAAACGGCAGCGTCCAACTTCCCGTTAGGTCGACAAGAGCGCCGAAAACAATGGGGGAGATCACGCCGCCGACATTCGCCCAGGTGTTCATCCACCCTGCCGAAGTGGCGGCGTAACTTCCGCCCATATCCATCGCAATCGCCCAAAACACCGAGATCGTGGCGTCGAGGAAGAAGAACGAGCAAAAGAACAGTGCGATTGTGAGCATTTGCCCATGCGCATAGACCGCCGGCAGGAGCAGCAAGACGGAGCACACCATCGCGACCGAGGGAATCAGCTTCCGCCAGAACCGCGTATTGCCGGTGCGGGCGGCAAAATAGTCGCAGAGCATGCCGCTGGCCACGCTACCGAGAATGCCGCCGACAAAAGGCAGAAACCCGTAAATACCGACCTTCAGCATGGTGAAATGATGATCCTTGATCAGGAACGTCGGCAACCATGTGAGGTAGATCGTCAGCGTATAAAAATAGCAGAAATCGGCAACGCAAAGCGCCCACATGCTGCGGCTGCGCAGGATCGCCAACCACACGCCGCGCCCTTGCGACAGCCGGTTGCGCGAGGCGCCGCCACGCGGCGTGCGATAGGCGACGGACCAGACAAGCCCGATCAGGATCGTGGCAAAGCCAAAGATATAAAACGGCCCGGGAATGCCGAAGGCGGCGATGCCGGCGACCGAAATCGGCACGGTCAGCGCGGCGCCAAGCCGGGTTGCCGCATGCATCAGGCCCTGCGAGACGGTCCGATGCCCATGCGGCACCCAGGGGGAGACGCCGCCGGTTGCCGCCGGCATCGAAGCCGCCTCCCCCGCACCGGTCGCAGCGCGCATCCAGGCCAACGCCGTGAGGTTGGACACGGCGATGCCGCTTAACACCGTAAACAGCCCGTACCACAGGACCATCAGCCCCACCGAGCGGCGCGCGCCAAAGACATCAGCGCCCCACGCCAGCAGCGGCTGCAAGATTGTGTAGGTGATGGCGAAAGCCGAGAAGATGCCGCCCATCGCCAGCTTGCTGAGATGCAGGCTGGTCATCATGTGCGGTGCCACCACCGACATCAGCGTCTTGTCGGTGTAGTTGGACATGAACACCAACGCGCCCATGCCAACAACAAACCAGCCATAGCGCGTTGCCTGTGCTGCCGCGGCTTGCCTCATCGGCTCTCTCCTGCAAACATCTTTTTGTTAGGTCTGGCCCGTGCCGTTGCGGCGCCACAGGCCAAAAAGCACAGAAGTTTTTGCGCCGCTTTCGATCGAAAAAGCGGCCACTTCCCTTCAGCGATTCAAAATCGTCACCCGCCCCGCCGAAGGTTCAACCAACAGCTCATCGCCGGTCTCGATCAGGCTGGTGATGTCGCCTTCGGCAAAACGGTCGACCAAAGGCAGATCACCGAACGCCGCCCCTTGCGCGACAATCGGGTTGACCTGGTTGAACAGCAGCGCCGCGGGGGCGAGACCCATCGCGACCATCTCCCGCAGCATCCAGGCCGAAGCCACGCCACCTTTCACCTCGCGCAAAACCAGGATCTTGCCGACATAAGACTGGCCATAGAGCTTGTGCGCCTGGCGGGAGAAAATGCCCTTCTCGCGGTCGAGATCATAACGGGCGCTGAAATTGTCGGCGGCGACAAGCGCGGTGCCGCGCACATCGGGGCCGATGCCGCGATGACAGTTAAGGATGATCGGCATTAGACAACCCTCCCCGCGACGGCGCTGTCGACACAGCGTTCCATGCTGCCCAATGTCGGCAAATAGCCATAGCCGCCGATGATGTTCACTAACTTCGCAGAATTGGTCATAAGCCGCTTCCAGCCATTGGCCTCGGCCATCTCCCGCGCATAGCTCTGATAGAAGCAGACGCCGGAGAGCAGAATGGCCCCGGCCTCCTCGATGCGTTGGGTCAGCCCCATCCGATCCGCGGCGAATTTGATCTCAGGAGACGTTGCGGCGATCAGTGTCGTCGTCGCGGCGACGCGCTTGCCATCCAGCAGCCCCGCCACTTGCTGCAATTCCAGAAGCGAAAGTTGCGGCGCCGAAAAAACGACGACATCGAGCTTTTCGCCCTGCGCCGCATAGGCGCGATCGAAAGCGCGGAAGGCATCGTCATCGATCGGTTCGGCGTCGGGGACCACCCCGCCGCCGAACGCCGCTTCCAGTGTTGGCGCTTCCGGCGTGATGCCGGGCATATGGAACATCGCGACCGAGCCGAAACTGGCCAGCGCCGCCCCGAAATGCTTGAGCTGGTCTGATCCGGGCTTGATGTCGAGCCCCGAGATCACCGGCACCTGCCAGTAATTGCCCGTTTTCTGGCCGACAATGCCGCCAAGTGCGCCCCACTCGCTGAGCTCACGCGGCTGTCGCTTGACCACGAAATGGCGCGTGCCGAACCGCTTCTCCTCGAGATGGTAGCCATAACGGGGCGTCCGCCCCGTCAGCGCCGCGGCGAGCGCCGATGGGCCGCCCTCGAAATTGCTCCGCGCGCCGAGCACGGCGTTGGAATAAATCACGACGCCAGTATCGCCGAACGCGAGATGCTCGCCGCGGGCGGGCGGCAGGATCGTTTGATAATTGATGCAGGTATTCGTCATCATCACGCCCAGCGCCTCGAAGCCGGCGGTGAGACGGGCCTCGCGCGCCGCCATCTCCTCGGTCTGCCGCAGGCGCTTATAGGCGGCGAAGTCGACGCCGCGCGGATCGGTAATGGTGGGGATGCGCACACGCCGTTGCTCGGCCGGCAACGCGCCCAACGCTTCGAGGAACTCAATGCCCGCAAGGCCCGTCGCTTCCGGATCGCCCATGATATGGGCCTGCCCAACCGGGACCAGATCGGCCGCATCGAACATCTCGCCGACAGCCAGCTGATGCTGCAGGGCCCATTGGCGCGCTTTGCCCTGCCCACCGGCCAGCATGTCGGACTCTTCGTCGGTCAGTCGCATATGCTTACTACCTCCACCCACTGTCTACAACCACATAAACTATCGAAATACTCGACAATCTCAAAAAAACAAACAGCCGCTTTTTCGATCAACGCGGCGCCAAGACATCTCCGACAGCATGGGCACCGCGACGCGCGTGTGCAGCTCTGCCAGGTCGCATGTTGTGTCCCGATGGGGGTTTGTCGATCAGCCCTTGCAGTCCTCAATCCGTACGCCATCTGTAGACCATCCCACCAGATGGAAAATGGAGAAATGCGATGATCGACAATGTTCACGAGCTTCGATCGAAGATGCCCGACAGCGAGAAGATCACCGTCAATCTCGGCTTCATCGATCTGGGACGCGTGGATCTCATGGTCCGCGACGGCTTCTATGCCAATCGAGCCGACTTCATCCGTACCGCGGTGCGCAATCAGCTCGAAAGGCAGGAGGACGCGGTTCGCCAATCCGTGGCCCGCAGGCAGCTCACGCTCGGGCTCTCCTATTACACACGGCAGGATCTGGAGGCGGCCAGGGATGCCGGAACACCGCTCCACATCCAGGTTCTTGGCCTCGCGAGCATTGCGAGCGACGTCACGCCCGAACTCGCTTGCGCGGCCATCGCCTCCGTACAGGTCCTCGGCGCTTTCCAGGCCAGCCCGGCCGTGAAGGCGGCGCTGGCTGATCGCATTGGCTGATGCAGGGCAGCATTTCGCTGATCCTGAGCTTGCAATGAAAGATCACAATCATGAACGCGTTCTCGAAGGTAAACATGCGCGAGGTGACCCGTCTTACGCAGGCCGGCAAGCTCACCGAGGCGATGGCGCTGCTCCGAAGTCACTTCACGTCCGATATCGCTCACACTAGCCCTGCCCAGGATAGGGCCGGCGTGGCCGGAGAGACCAAGCGCACAGCCATAGACATGATGGCCCCGTCGGAGACAGGAGGCGCCTGGACCGCTCCCAGCCAATCCGGAGATCGTGCCGCCGGTTCGCCACAGCGTCCCAACAAGGCCGCGCGTTCGCCCCACCAGATGCCGCCGGCGGTTCGCGATCATCTCTTTGCGCTGGGCTCAGCCCCTGCTGTCGGGTCTGC
The DNA here is from genome assembly GCA_963798115.1 of uncultured Pseudomonadota bacterium. Lineage (GTDB taxonomy): Bacteria > Pseudomonadota > Alphaproteobacteria > Acetobacterales > Acetobacteraceae > Acidocella. Next base: position 29,159 of record CAWCRT010000017.1, on the reverse strand, counting down.
ACGGCAGCCTCAGGTCACCGTCCCGGATGGCGCTCGTTTCGAAGAGCGGATTTTCTCAAACCACGTGGGCAGTAGAACCTACAAATTGTACGTGCCCAGCAGTTATGCGGGCCAAGCCCTCCCGGTTGTTATTATGCTGCACGGCTGTACCCAGAATCCTGACGACTTCGCCGCCGGCACGCGGATGAACGAACTGGCCGAGGAACAAAGCTTTCTGGTCGCCTATCCTCGACAGCCTCAGTCAGCGAACATGCAGAAATGCTGGAACTGGTTCAACGCCAGCGACCAGCAGCGCGAGGGTGGCGAGCCGTCGCTCATTGCCGGCATCGCCCTGCAGGTCGTTGACGAGTTCGCGGCCGACCCGGCACGGGTTTATGTGGCGGGTCTCTCTGCCGGCGGTGCTGCCGCGGCGATCATGGCGGCGACATATCCCGACCTGTTTGCGGCGGCTGGCGTGCATTCTGGATTGGCCTGCGGTGCGGCCAAGGACATGCCTTCAGCCTTCGCGGCCATGGCGGGGCGCGGGGCGATCCGGCAGCGGAACGAGGGACCAAGGGTGCCGATGATCGTCTTCCATGGCGACGCCGACCATACGGTGAGCCCCGTGAACGGCGATCAGCTTATCGCTCAGGCAGGGTCAGAGATGGCACTGACCAAGATCGTGACCCGCGGCGAAAGCCCAGGCGGAATGGGCTACACCCGCACCGTCCAACTTGACGATTCCGGTAAGCAAGTCCTGGAACAATGGGTCCTGCATGGCGCCGGCCATGCGTGGTCCGGTGGCAGTGCGCGTGGCTCCTATGCGGATGCGCGCGGTCCCGATGCCAGCCGGGAAATGATCCGCTTCTTCTTGGCGCATGTGAACGCGAATGCTGCGACCCGGCATTGATTTGGCTCCAGCATAAATGCTCGAAAAAACGATCGATCAGGATTTTAGCGGGTGCTTGCCTCCTCGCGGCATCGCTGACCGGTCCGGCGTTTTCGTAGGGCGCACCGCAAACGGTTACCTTGATGAAGGTCGATCCGGCTTCGTTAACAATGGGCTTATAGGGCATCCAAAGAATTGGCAGCACCGTCGTTAATGCGGCCAACGAGACCGTGAACGATCGGCGATTTGATCGTGACACCGATGGCCAACGTGCCTTTTTGTGGTGCTATTGGTTGATAAATTCCTGGGTATGAGCTCACGATAAGGCGTGGTGTCTTTCAATTCGCTGCAGGTGTAAGGCAAGCAGATGGTACGGCCCTGCGTTACTAACTCGTTTTCTTGAACATTATCTCTGGAACGACAGCGCATATACCTTTCTATTGAATATACGCGCCCCAAATGTGCGAAGGACGTTGGTAGATTCCGGGACTTTTGACGTCGTCACGGAAAACTCATTTGCCGACAGAAATTACAGATCTGGAGAAAGCTATGACAATCCTTCTGGTTATCATTGTGCTCTTTTTGCTTTTAGGGGGCGGTGGCTACTTTGGATATCGTAGGCGGCGGTAACCGTGGAACGCCATCATCAGGAAATATCAGCGGCATCCAGAGCCGCCGAGGCTCTCTTTTTGCTTTCCCAGCCCGTCTGAAATTTTTCCAAATCGTTGATCAGGTCCTGAAGTTGAAGATTAAGAAAGTAAAATATGCCCATTAGATGGGTGCCCGACTAAGCACTGGAAAACGCGAATTTCGCGCACCAGATCATTTGCGTGGTTAATGGAGATCGTTATGGTCGATGAAAATGAATTTGGAGGAGCGGCTCGCGATTTTGGCGGCAGGATCCAGGACGCGGTCGGGGGACTGACCGGTGATGCCAGTACCCAGGCCAAGGGGAAGTGGAACCAAGCCGCAGGCAAGGCGCAAAGGACGTTTGGTGAAGCTTCCGATGAATTGCGCGACAACGTCGCGACCAATCCATTGATCGCCTTAGCTATTGTTGGCGGGGTTTGTTTTGCGCTGGGATTCCTCGCTCGGCGCTGAGACTTCGATCCGTGCCAGGATTGCTGCCAGCGCCAGGTGATACGTTGCTTGTGGCCTTCCCAGCCTTCGGCATGAATCGCGCTTATAATCGCCGATCAGCGCGTCCGCTAAGCCGTGAGGACGGTATGAGAAGCACCCCGCCTGATACGGCCGGCGAAACGAGCGTGTTCTATGTGCAGATTAGAAAACCACGCGCCGAAATTCGAAAGACTGGTTCCTCCGCAGGCCAATAGCGGCGAAGGAGCCGCCGGGTGGCAAGGGATCCACATCATCCGCCCAGAGACTCAACCGGCCTGGAATGAAGTCAATTCGCGCTCTTAGCTTGGCCAAGGCGAGTTTCTCGATCTGTTCGCGCGCGCTCGCGAAGCACGCAAGCAAATCGGCTTTCCCGAAACAGTTCTTCTCGCCGATCTCTTCCAGGGCCAATCGGGAGATTGCGCACGGAACGTAGCCGCTGCCATCAAAAATCTCGAACAGAACCCGGCCGCCATCCCAGTAAGGCGCTGAGGTTGAGCTAACACAGCTCAGAATCGTCATAACTATAATCCTATGCAAACACGCGTCACAAACGAAGATTCAGGCTGACGACTTGTTGCCTTTCAGAAATAATCAGTCCCTATCATAACTGCAAGGGGTCTGCCTGCGATGAGTCGTCGGTGATCAAAGTCTGTGGTGATCCGGCTTGACCAGACAGTTTAGCGGCGGCTTGGTTAACCCAGCATAAGAAAGCAATTCATCTGCTTATTTCTTGCTAGCGTTCACACCCAAATTACGCCGCACGGCTTTCTATTTGAACTTTAACCGCCCAAAAATGCTTTTTCTATTCCTCCGCCCTATCTAAAGAAGACCGCTTCGGTACAACAGGACGGCGCGAGACATCAATAATGATCGCGCCTGAACGCCCCACATTTTCACCGCGTTCCATCACATCGACGAAACCATTCTGAGGTGGTCAACGAACGCATTTGAGGAGTTTCTAATGGCAACGAACAAACCGATTAAAAACCTGGACGATCTGTTCCTTCACACCCTCCAAGACGTCTACTTTGCCGAAAACGCCATCGTAAAAGCCCTCCCGTTAATGGTCAGAAAGGCAAGTAACGCCAGTTTAAAAGAAGGTTTTGAGACGCACCTTGAGGAAACCAAGGAACAAATTGGCCGCCTCAATAACATATTCGAACTCCTAGGTGAGAAAGCCAAGAGCGAAAAATGTCCCGCCATTGAAGGGATCATCGAGGAAGCAAAAGAACTGATGAGTGAAATTGAAACCGGGACCACCATGGATGTGGCATTGGCGGCCGCCGCGCAAGCTGTCGAACATTACGAGATCAGCCGCTATGGAACGTTGATCTCTTTGGCCAGGCATCTCGGCAAGAAAGAGGCGATCAAGCCTCTGCAGGCAACGCTTGCGGAAGAAAAAGCGACCGACGCGAAGCTGACGAAGTTGTCGGACTCAGAAGTTCTGCACGAAGCCGCTTAAGCCCAGCAGGGCGCCTCGTTCGATAAGCGGACATCAGCCTCGTCCCCTTCCTGCCTTCCAGGAAGGGGAACCGAATTTGGGGCGCGAGGCGGCTGCTGTGTGCCGGCACAGCGCCGCAGCGCGGACTGTCCCTCGTTATTTTTCCATTACGTAGAGTCCCGGCGCATCACATAGCGGCGGGTTTGCAGCACTTCCCAGGGCTGGCGGCAGCGCCATGGCGCCGGCACGGGCAGAAAGCCAGGCTGACCAGTCGTCCCACCAGCTGCCGTCATGGCGTTGGGCGCGGGCGCGCCATTCCTGGGCAGTCGCCGCCGCCGTCGCCCCCTCCTTGAAGGTCCAATACGCAGCATTTTTGTTGCCAGGCGGGTTGATGATACCTGCGATATGGCCGCTCGACGCGAGGACGAAGCGCACAATTCCGCCGGTGAGCTGGGTGAGGCGCCAGGCAGCCTCCCATGGCACGATATGATCCTTTTCTGCACCCACCGCGTAAATATCGAGCGTGATGCGGCGAAGGTCCAACGCCTCGCCCATCAGGTGAATCTTGCCGGGCTGGATCAAATTGTTCTCAATGTAGGTATTGTGCAGGTACCAGCTGTGCGCATTGCGCGCCATCCGTGTGCCGTCTTGGTTCCAATATAGCAGGTCGAAGGCGGCCGGCTTTTGACCCAGGAGGTAGTTGTTCACCACATTCGACCAGATCAGATCGTTGCTGCGCAGCAGATTGAACATATCGGACATCTGCCGGCTATCAAGATAGCCGCGTTCCAGCATCTGCTCTTCAATAAAATCGATCGCACCTTCGCCGAGGAACAACGCGGTATCGCCGACTTTCGTGAAATCCTGAAGTGATACCATAAAGGTCGCCGCGTTGAACCTCTTATCGTCTCTTGCGCTTAGCAAGGCTAGCGTCATCGCCAGCAACGTACCGCCGATGCAATACCCCATGACATTCACAGTGGGACTGCCGGTGATCTCGCGCACGACATCGCTTGCTGCCATTGGTCCGCTTTCCACGTAGTCTTCGATCGTCGTTCCCTCCATGGGCGCATCCGGATTCTTCCAGGATGCCATGAACACCGTAAAACCCTTTTCGACGAGGTAACGCACCATGCTGTTCCGGGGCTGCAGATCCATGATGTAGAATTTGTTGATCCATGGCGGAAAAATCAGCAGCGGCACTTTATGGACCTTGGCCGTCTTTGGCTCGTATTGGATCAGTTCAATCAATTTGTTACGGTAAACCACCTTGCCAGGGGATGTCGCCAGGTTACGCCCAGGCGCAAAAGCCTCGATATCGACCATGCTCATCCGGCCTTCAGCGATATCATGTATCAGGTTGCGGGCCCCGTCGGCGAGACTCGTCCCTCCGGTCTCCAGCGCCCGACGCACGGCCACCGGATTGAGCAGCGGCACCAATGTCGGACTCACGGCATCGACAAACTGGCGGAGGTGAAAATCAAGCCGCAGCCGCTCCGCAGCCGTCATGTCGCCGAACCCTGCCGGCTGTTGGAGCAGCCAGGCCGACGCCAGCAGGTAGAATTCCTTCAGGGTGCGATAGGCCGGGTTGTTCTGCCATTCCGGGGCCGTGAAACGCTTGTCGCCGCTCACCGGCTCGCCCCCTGCGGCATCTGCGCTGGACGGCGCCATGCCGTACCAACGCCGGGTGGCCTCCGTCCATATATCGAAGCTGGATTGGAACAGTTTAAAATTGACCTCGGCAGCGGCAATGATCGCGGTCTCCGGCCGGCTGAGCTGGTGAAGCCAGACGATGCGCAGCGCCCGGGCAATCTCGGTCCAGTCAATCGGGATAATCTTATGAAGCGGATTGGCGTTGAGCGCTTTGCCGCTTGCCAGCAGGATCGGATCCTTGTCCAACCACGCGCCAAGCTGATGCATGCGCTGCTCGCGATCACCGGGCAGATCGTGCGTCGAGGGGAGGTCGACGCGTGGCGTCCAAGCGGGGAGCACCGGTTCGGGCACCGAAAACACGGAGGCGGGCGAAGCTGGCATAGCCTCGGACTCTTTGTGACCCCGGCTGCGCTTCATGGTTTTACTCCCCTACTCGGCCATTCGCGGGTCAGCGCAGCGCTCAACCGCGTGTTTCCAGTCATCCTGGGCGCCGTGGCAGCAACGAAACTCCGGGGGCCGCGCCCTAAGTGCGCGCAACGGTCTCGGCAACCAGGGTTTTGCGCGGCGCGGCGAGGGAACCGCCGATCGCGGCAAAAATCGCGCCCAAGAGGAGCGCGGCAAAGGTCATAAAAGCGGCCGCTGACGTGACACGGGCGGTTTCCGTGGCGACGTTCTGGGCAGTCTGAACCGCCTGATTTTTCGCATTCGTCGCCCTCCCCTGGAGATCATTGAAACGCGTTGTGGCGTCGCCTTGGCTGATGTTCATCTGTGCCGCCATGATGCTGATAATTTTCTGTTTTGCGGCCGGCGCTTGGGAACCTCCGGCTTCGTAGATCGCCAGCTGGGAGGCGATTTCCTTCTGGGCATCCTGAGGCGACATGGTCTTGGGATCCGGATCCGCTTTTTGCAGATACTGTTGAATATTTATTGGGGCGTCCTGTAGCATTGGAGCGGCAGCGGTCTTCAGGGTTGAACCTGCAGCGCTGACCGTACTTCCCGCGACGTTAAAAGCACCACCGAGCACACCTCCAATGGCGGTTGTGAGGAGATAGACCGCGACCAGTGTGGCCAATCCCCATAAAACCAGGCCGTGCAGCAATCCATCATATCGGGACGGCACACCGGCCAAACGCGCCGTGAGGTACCCGCCAATGGCCAGCGCAATAAAGGTGCTCACCAGCCACCACAGCCCCGCCCCCATACTGAAGCTGGTGGCATCCGGTGTGTTGCTCGGCTGATGAACCATGCTCAAGCCGATGCCCGCTCCCAACGTCGCAAGCAAAAGCTGAACGGCAATCACGATGACCAGGCCAGCGATTAACGCACGCCAGGAAATGCGCTGCCGAACCGCTTCACGATCATATTCACGCAAACGACCATATCCATATCTCTGCGTTACCGGTATATGCCCTACGACTTGTGATCCTACGATTTGTGACGTCGACATTTCCTTCTCCATCAGGCTATGAAGAATGCTTCCAAGATGCGTAACAACAGAAAGCATTCATCGTCATTAAACGCGTTTCGGCTAATCGCAGCATCAAGCTGCTGCAAACGAAGTCCCTTCATTTAAACGAGCTTTTTCCCACGATCTTTGATCGTGAATGACAGCATTTTCGATAATATCCCGGACGGCCCCGATAATGTCCCGGACGGCCCTATTTTTTTCACTCTCACGCCTGGGCGTCAGCGTGCTTTTGTTTCTACAAAACCATCTGAAATTATATCGATGACGTTCTCGTTCAGCATATATATAAAAACACCTAGGATACGACGATTGTTTTGAATTTTCTGGATATTTAATGGGTAAGTAAGCTGCCCCCACTCGCTCGGCGCAGAGTCGTGACAAGGCACGCGGGACCGCCCAATGCGTGACCAAGCAAAAAATTTCGGCTAAAATCGGCAAATGGGTGAGGCAGGTCATCATACTTCCGAGCGTCTCAACGCCGACAAGGAGTTTCTCCGCCTTCGTGAGATGTTTGCCCGGTCACCGAGTTTCTCGGCGCTGCTTTACGGCCCCGAACATCGGTTCGTGCTCACCAATCCGGCCTACCAGCAATTGATCGGGCATCGTGACGTCGTCGGCCTGACCGTTCGCGAGGCCCTTCCCGAACTGGAGAGCCAGGGTTTTATCGATCTGCTCGATGAAGTGTTTGCCACCGGCAAAGCTTACATCGGCAGGGATGTGGCGATCCATCTTCAACACGCACCCGGCGCCCCTCAGGAAACCCGCATTTTAGATTTTGTTTACCAGCCCATCCGGGACGGGTTGGGTAATATTAAGTCGATCTTTATCGAAGGCGCGGACATGACCGAGAGACGCGCCACGGAGGACGCACTCCGGGCATCGGAGGCCCGGCTCCGCGAACTGAATGTCGACCTCGAAAGGCGGGTCGTTGAGCGTGCTCAGGCACGCGGCCTGACCTGGCAGTTAAGTCCCGATCTGCTCGGCGCGCTCAATTCCAAAGGATATTTTGCGACGTCCAATCCTGCCTGGAAATCCGTCCTCGGCTGGTCGGAGGCGGAGGTCGCAAGCATGTCGATCTTCGAATTGCTGCATCCGGACGATTTGGAACACACGCGGGCCGGATTTGAGCAAACGCTGGTCGGCGAGCCGGCGATCCGTTTCATCAACCGCTATCGGTGCAAGGATGGCAGCTATCGCTGGATTTCCTGGGTCGGCATTCACGAGGACGGGTTTGTGTATTGCACCGGGCGCGACGTCACCGCCGACAAAGCGGCGGAGATAGAACTTGCAGCGGCTCAGGAGGCACTTCGACAATCACAGAAGATGGAAGCGATTGGCCAACTCACGGGCGGCATTGCTCATGATTTCAATAATCTTCTGACCGGCATCATCGGCTCTCTTGATCTCGTGCGCAGACGCATGACGGCTCGACGGCTCGACGACATTCCGCGTTTCATAGACGCTGCCTCGATGTCCGCATTGCGCGCTGCAGCACTCACGCATCGGCTTCTGGCCTTTGCCCGTCGCCAATCGCTTGACACAAGGCCCAACGATGTCAATCGGCTCATCGCAGCCATGGAAGAACTGCTTCACCGCACCCTGGGGAAACACATCGAGCTACAAACGATGCTTGCCACCGATCTCTGGACGGCCCTCATCGACGCCAACCAGCTTGAGAGCGCGCTGTTGAATCTCGCCATCAACGCGCGGGACGCCATGCCGAATGGCGGTCGATTGACGATCGCAACTGCGAATGCCGTGCTGGACCCAGCCTATGCCGCCTTGCACGAGGATGTTGAGCCGGGTGACTACGTCGTCGTCAGCGTTTCGGATACGGGAACCGGAATGCCACCCGCCGTAATGGCGAAAGCGTTTGATCCATTCTTCACGACGAAGCCTGTGGGAGAAGGCACCGGCTTGGGACTCTCGATGATCTACGGCTTCGCCAAGCAGAGCCACGGTCATCTCCGGATCTATAGCGAGGTGGGACAGGGCACGACCATCAAACTTTACGTTCCTCGGACCTTGCAGGATGCGATCGAGCTCAATGGTCCCGTCGACGAGATACCGAACGGTCGGGGCGAAACGATCCTCGTCGTGGAGGACGATGCAACGGTACGGCTGATCATCCACGATGTCCTCGCAGAGCTGGGCTATAACGTCCTCTTGACGTCAACTGCGCACCAGGCCATCCCCTTTCTGCAATCCGAGCAACGGATCGACCTTATGGTCTCAGACGTGGTCTTGCCTCACATCAACGGTCGCAAGCTCGCGGAGATTGCGCGAGCCTCACGCCCCAAGCTGAAGGTGCTTTTCGTCACCGGATACGCTGAGAAAGCCGTCCTCCGTGGCCATTTTCTCGATCCAGGCATGGACATGCTGACGAAACCGTTCGCCCTGGACGCCTTTGGTGCCAAGGTGCGCATGATGATCGAACGCGAATTTTAAGTCCGTCCTCGCGCCCGCCGCACCGAAGAAAATCGCGTCAGCCTTCAGTCCACAACATTTGGTCGATGCTATGTCGCATCGGTTACGCCAATTGACCGGATCGCCGCGATCGGCGGCGTTGGTGGCGCCTACCCGACGGTAAAATCCATGCCGTACAGTTAACGCTTGCTTACCACGAGCCGAGCGCGCCCCTCGGCCACAATTTTTTTTAACTTCAAATTTATAACAATATTTCCTCTGTTTTTGAGTTTTGGGTTAAAAAGATGTTCCGCCGAAGACAGCCTTTCTCGAAGTGCTCGCGCATGCAGCCGAGAGGCAGGGCATGCTGCTTTCTATGATGAGGGTGGAAGTGGAGGCGGTGGTTACATCGGCTCACTTAAATCCCAACCATTTAGGTAACGTTCCGACTCAAACCGCCTATTTCCCTCAAAGGGAAGGCAGGGCAATGCCGGGCAAGATTCACATCATCGCCGGCTTGAGGAAGGCAATCGGCTCGGCCAAAACGCTCGAGGTCGTGGCACATCGCCTGCTCCGCAGGCACGGCGTCGTCATGGCGTCGTTGCGAGGGGCCAGAGGGACAATCGAGATTGATCCGCTCGACAGTGACCCAGCCGTGGCTGCGAAGATTTTCGGGCATAAGGAATACGCGTTAGAGGACCGCGTGACAGGCCGTCTGAACGTGTACGCTGCCGAGCTGCGGAAAGCCCGGCGCGTTCCCGTCATCATCGATGGTGGCGCGAATGTCGGGTACTCGGCGCTATTCTTTGCCGCGACCTTCCCGGAAGCGTTGGTCGTCGCGCTGGAGCCAGGTAAAAACACCGTAATGGCCTTGAAGCGCAACATTGCCGACCACCCGCGCATCCGCCCGATCCACGCCGCGCTGTGGAGCCATGCGGACGGCGTTCATCTTCAATCAAGTGGGAAGTCCTGGGCGCGTCGTGTCGGGGACGGGGGCGAGCTCGCCCCCTCAGTGACGCTTCATGGCCTGTTTGCCGAGACCCCTGAATGGACGCCCCTGATCGTCAAGCTCGACATCGAGGGGGCCGAAAAGACGGTCGTGGCGGCGAGCCCTGATGCATTCCGTTCGGCAGCCTGCATTATGATCGAGCCCCACGATTTCCTGTTTCATGGCGCCGCTTGTCTGGCGCCGCTATTCAAGGCGCTGGCGGATCGGCCGATGGACACTCTCATCAACGGCGAAAATCTCATCCTGATTGATCCGAAGCTGACAGAAGCCTGAGCAAGGCTGGCATTTCGGCCATGCAGGAAAAGGCGGCGTGGCGAAGGGCCCCGTTCTCGGCCCATCAGCATTCCCCTCAGACCCTCGCCTCCAGAACGATATTGAACGGCCCCTCTGTGGCGCGTCTGACCCTGGAGAAGCCGCCGGAGCGAATAATTTCCGACAATTTTGCCTCACCGGCCTGGGCTCCAAGCCCCTCAGCGACTTCCTGGTCGAGGGAAGTGGGGACGCAGATCATAGTCGATGCGTTGTAGTAAAGACGGCCGACAGGGTTCATGTTGTCTTTGGCGGCATCGCCGGCGATCGGCTCCACGATCATCCACGTTCCATCATCCTTGATAATGCGCCGGATATGGGCGGCGCAGCCGCGAGGATCGCCCATGTCATGCAGGCAATCGAAGAAGGTGATCAGATCGAATCCGTTCTCCTTGATCTCCTTGGCCTTTGCGCACTCAAAGCGAACCTGCCCCTCAAGATTGTGCTCGCGCGCGTGCTTGTTCGCCGCGTCGATCGAAGGTGAATGGAAATCAAAGCCGACGAACCGGCTGGCCGGGAAGGCGCGCGCCATGAGCAGGGTTGAGAAACCGACTCCGCATCCGACATCGGCGACTTTGGCACCCGCCTTCAGCTTCTCCGGCATGCCCTCCAGTGCAGGCAACCAGTTCTGGACAATGTTATTGACGTAGCCGGGTCGAAAAAATTCACCGGTCGCACAAAACAGGCAACCAGCCGTATCGCCCCAGCGTACGCCGCCGCCCGTTCTGAAGGATGTCTCGACTTTCGGCTCTCCTTCGATCATGGCCGCGACCATGTCAAAGGCCCCCGCCAGGAAGACGGGGCTGTCTTTTGTCACAAAGATCAAAGCCTGCTCCTGCGACAAACAAAAGCTGTCGTTCGCGGCGTCATAATCGATATATCCATTGGCAGCTTGCGCCAGCGCCCATTCGCGTACGTAGCGCGGCGCAAGGCCCCCGGCTTTTCGGGCGAGCGCTTCGCTCGACAAGGGGCCTGCCTGATGAAGAGCATCGAACAGCCCCAATCTCAAACCCATTCGGACAGTGGGCACGCTGAACGCACCCCCAAGGTCCCCCAGCATTTTGCCGACGAGCTGATTGAGCTTGTCTTCGTTAATGGGATGCATGCGCATGCTCCCTTGGCGATCACCGCCTGATGCCACGAATACAAGATCGCGGCGCGATAAATCTCCTTACCACAAAAGGCGCCTATGTTGAATGATATTGCGGTGGAGGCTGACGCCCATTTCGCCAAAGCACCCCAGGACACCGGGCCCGGGAATGGCTGCGTCTCTGTCTTTGAGTCTGAAAGCGGGCCGGCTGCTTCGGACTGCGCGATCGAGATGCCCGGCGAACGGCGCAGATCACGCCTTCGGCCTGGTAGAATTCCCAAAGAAGGCTTTGACTCATTCATTGTAATTGAGCAACTATCGAACCGCCTGCGGCGATCACCGGTTCATCATCTCGCCCGGACAGAACCGGCTTTCGGGAAGATCCGGCTGCGAGGACAGCTCTGTTGGATAATTGGGTTTGGGGTCTATCGCTTATCGCGCTGAGCATAGCCGTCCACGCGACAGGTGTAACGTTCATGGTCTCTGCGCTGCATAGCATACGCATTCGACTGGAAAGCCGAAGCCTTGGCTTATCGCACGTGTTCGCGATCATGATTGGCACGATCACCGCAATGGGACTGCTGCTTGCTGCGTTGCACGGGCTAGAGGCTGCATTCTGGGCGGTGGCGTACTTATGGCTCGGCGCGCTCGGGTCGCCTGAAAGTGCGATCCTCTATTCCATCGATTCGATCGCCACGCGAGGCGCTCCGGGGATTATGCTCCCACCGCACTGGCAAATAATGGGCGCCCTGGAGGCTGTTGACGGTATGCTGCTCTTCGGTATCAGCACAGCCTTCATATTCACGGTTATCCAGTTCTATTATGTACATCTCGTGCTTCGCGTAGGGCCGGACGGCTCTGGCCGAGCGGAATAGGTTCTAATCTGGCAATATTGTTCCGGCCGCGGATCTGCTCGCCCGATTGCGGATGATTAAGCCCGGCGTCCCCGCTCGCAAATGCCAATCATCGGTATCCGCTTCAACCTATGCGATGGTTGACCAGGATCAAGATCGCTGCGTCGAGGCTATACGGTCCGGCACCCGCCGAGATGACCATGATCAACATGAACGCATATAAGGTTTCCGGCAGATAGAGCCAATCATCGATCCGGTCGTCTTCATCGATTGGCTTGTATGCTTTGATTCGCTCTCGTCCTGATGTCGCGCTGGCAATAAGGATAACCACAAGAAGCCCAAGCGCAGCGAGCGGCGCGACGAGCCCGATGACGACGGCGCCGCCGGCGGAGAACTCGACGAGCGGCACCCACCATTCGTTGATCCCGACTGCAGGAACGTGCAGGGACCTTAGCTCGTTGGCAAACATACGGTGACGCTCCGCATTGAATAGCTTGTGGTACCCAGACAACATGAAAAACATCCCAACCGCGATCCGGTTGAGAGCGAGCGCGATATCAGTCCACCCCACGCCGTTGAATAAGATTTGGATCATTGCACTGCCCCTAAGTCTCGAAACGCCGCTTGCTGGTACGCGACGGCCACGCCTCGCTCGACGGGGGCCGCGCTCGTTGCGGTGGCTTGGATGAATCGTGACGTGCTTCCGCTGAATTGGCAAAGCCTTCGCTCTCGCTCTTAAAAAGCCTCTGAACGCTCTCTGCCGCTCTGGCGCAGGGAAAATGTTGACCACACCCTGGATCGGGCTCACAATAACGCCTGTTGTAACCTGCGACTTCTTATTCCACGCAAGAGTTCGGGTGACGCTAAGCACATTTTGTTGATCCCCGCCGGTTCGGGCTACGCATCCTAGAGTGCGCGTTGACCAAGTCATAGCGACGGAGAGGAGAGCATGGCGCGCTTGCTTTCGGTCAATGTGGGCCTGCCGCGTGACATCACTTGGCGCGGAAAGACTATTCATACCGCCGTTTGGAAGGTGCCGGTCCAAGGCAGGCGCATGGTGCGGCGGCTCAACATTGACGGTGACGGACAGGGGGACCTGGCCGGGCATGGCGGCGAGCACCGCGCCGTCTTCGTCTACCAGATGGAGTCCTATCGCTATTGGGAAAGCGCGCTCCGCCGCAGCGACTTCACCTATGGGCAATTCGGCGAGAATTTCACTGTCGACGGCCTGCTCGACCAGGAGGTGTGCATCGGCGATCGTTACCGTGTCGGCGGCGCGTTGTTCGAAGTGACACAGCCGCGCGTTACCTGTTACCGCGTGGGCATTCGCATGAACGAACCGCAGATGGCAGCACTGCTCGTCGCACGCGGCAGGCCCGGTTTCTATTTCCGCGTCCTGGAGGAAGGCGAAGTTGAGGCCGGCGATGAGATCCTACAGGTCGCGGCTGGTGCTGAGCGTATGAGCGTGTTCGAGATCAATGCGCTGCTCTACATGCCCAGTCACCCCAGCAGCGCGCTAGAGCGCGCGCTGCGCATTCCGGCACTGAGCGCCGGCTGGCGCGCCTCGTTACAGGCGCTGCTCACGCAGGAGCAAAGCGGCATGACGGCGGGAAATGCCGGCCTCGCGCCAGCGTCCGGACCGCCTCCGGCATGGGCGGGGTTCCGCGCGCTACGCGTGTCGCTCAAGAGTTCGCGAGAGCCGCGACGTGATCTCGCTGGTGCTCGAACCCGCCGATGGGCGCCCCCTCGCCATGCCTCTGCCGGGCCAGTTTATCCTGTTGCGTCTGAAGCCTGGACCTGATGCGCCCGCGCTGATGCGCAGCTATTCGCTATCGGGAGCGCCTGGCACTGAGCGCTATCGCATCAGCATCAAGCGGGAGCCGCACGGCGCCGCCGGCGCTTACATCGATGATCGGCTACAGGCCGGCGATGTGGTGGAGGCCAGCGCGGCACGGGGCAGCTTCACACTTCGGCCGGGCGACGGACCCATCATTTTTCTGAGTGCCGGCATCGGGGCGACCCCCGTGCTGGCAATGCTCCATGCGTTGGCGGCTGCGGCCTCCCCGCGGAACATCTGGTGGCTGTTTGGCGCCCGCGACCGGCGCGAGCATCCGTTTGCCGACGAAACGCGCACCCTCCTCAAAGCCTTGCCTCACAGCCATAGCCATATTTGCTACAGCGCCCCCGCGCCTGAGGATCGGCCAGTCGTGGATTTCGACGCGCGTGGACGCTTGGACATAGACGTGCTCCGGGCGCTGGAGGTGCCGCGTCATGCCGATTTCTATATATGCGGCCCGCCCGCCTTCATGAGCAATCTGATCGCCGGCCTCGCTGACTGGGGCGTTGCAGAGAAAAGCATCCACACCGAGATTTTCGGCGCAGCACCATCCAGAACGCCGGGGATCGCCGCGGTTCCTCGGCGGCAGCCGCATCGGCCGGACGGTCCCGACGGCAACGGCCCGCAGGTCTCATTTGCCCGCAGCGGGCTCAATGTCCGTTGGGGACCGGCATTTGAGAGCATGCTCGAGCTTGCGGAAGCCTGCGACATTCCCGTGCGATGGGCATGCCGCACCGGGGTGTGCCACAGCTGTGAGACCGGGCTGGTCCTTGGCGCAGTGAGCTACCGGCCCGAACCGATCGATGCGCCTGCGCAGGGCAATGTGCTGATCTGCTGTTGCCAGCCCCAGAGCGACATTGTCCTCGACCTCTGACGGAAGGGTGCGAGGATGGAGCGGCGTATGCTCACCTTACTCGGGTCCGATCCGAGCGTTTTTTTCCGCGACGGAGCGCTTCATCAGCAGCACAACCAACACAAGCGCGATCATGGCCACGGCCAGTACCCAGAACACATCGAAGTAGGCCAGCGCCGCTGCCTGTTGCTGACGCAGGTCTGCAAGCGCCTGCAAGGCCAGTTGCTGCGCGGCGACGGGATCGCCGGTCTGCTGCAGGAACGCTCCCTGGGCCTGATCGAGGAAGGAATTTGTCGCCGGATTGAGAGGATTGAGAGATTCGACGAGCCGGAGGCTGTGGAACTGGTCCCGGCGTTCTTGCAGCGTCTGCGCCAGCGACGTGCCCACGCTGCCTCCCTCGTTGCGCAGCAGACTTAACAGGCCAACAGCCGCGCCGCGCAGGGCGACCGGCGTGTAGAGATAGGCCGCAACATTCGCCGGGGCGAAGCACATCGCAAGCCCCACGACCAAGACCACCCGCGGCCAGACGAGCTGGCCCGGACTGATGTCCAGATTCATCTGTGACATCCAGTAATTGCCGGCGGCCATGGTCAGCAGGCCGGCGACGATGATCCAGCGCGCATCGGTGCCCCGCCCCAACATGCGGCCCACAAAGGGCATTGCGAGGACAGCAAAAAATCCCGCCGGCGACATGACCAATCCTGCGCTCAGCGCGTCATAACCAAACAGGGACTGCAGCAGGCCAGGCAACGAGGTGCTGGCGGCATAAAGCACCGCGTAGGCAATCAAGATGATGACGCAGCACGCGCTGAAATTGCGTTCTCCCAACGGGCGGAGATTAACCACAGGATTGGGGTGGCGCAGCTCCCAGACGATCAGCCCGATCAGCCCCATAGCGGAGAGAGCCGCCAGCGTCTGGACACGCCAGAACGGGTCGCTGAGCCAGTCCCATTCCTGCCCCTTGCTGAGCATCACTTCCCAACAGACCATGACGATCACCAGCAGCGACAAGCCGATCGTATCGAAATTGAGCGGCCGCTTCCGCAACGCCGCACGCTCGGCCGTAAGATATTCCGGATCGTGAAGAAGGATGTAACAACCGGCAAAGGCCAGAAGACCAGCCGGTACATTGATGAAGAAGACCCACCGCCACGAATAACTATCCGTTATCCAGCCGCCGAGGGTCGGGCCGACGACCGGCGCCACCAGGGCGGCGAAACCGAACAGCGTCATGGCGGTACCTTGTTTCTCCACCGGGAAGGCATCCAGCAGCACGGCCTGGCTGCTTGGCTGTAGACCTCCACCCGCCAATCCCTGGAGCACGCGGAAAAAGATCAGCTGCGTGAGACTGGTGGCCAGCCCACAGAGTCCCGAGGCGAGGGTAAAAACGGCGATCGACAGCAGGAAATAGTTGCGGCGCCCAAGATGCGCCGCCAACCAGCCGGTGATCGGCAGGATGATGGCGTTAGCGGCAAGGTAGCTGGTAATTACCCACTCGCCGTCATCGACGGTCGCCGACAGGCCACCGGCAATGTAGCGCAACGCGACAACCGCGATCGTGGTATCGAGCACCTCCATGAAGGTTGGCACCACGACGATCGCCGCCAGGACCCATGGGCTTGCACCAACATGGAATCCGGGACGAGACGATGAGAATGCCGTGGCCGTCACGGTCCGGCGCCCGACGAGTTCACCATCGACCCCGCGACTGATGATGGCGGCACATAAGTCTGAAGAAACTTGCCCGCATCGGGACCGGTCAGCGGCCTATGGATATAGACATAGGGAACAACCGAGGCACCGTAGAATAGCGGGTATTTATCGGGGTCATAATCTTCGACCTCAATCCGAACGGGCAGCCGCTGCACCACCTTGATGAAATTGCCTGTGGCATTCTGCGCCGGCAGCAGCGCCAGCGTTGAGCCGGTCCCCATCGTAAAGCCGGAGATGCGGCCTTTGAAGACGTGGCTGTCGCCATATATGTCGACATACAGATCCGCGGCCTGACCGATGCGCAAGGCGCTCAACTGCGTCTCCTTGAAATTGGCGTCGACCCAGATTTCGCGGAGCGAGCGGATCGCCATAAGGCTTTGCCCGACTTGAACATCGTCGCCCGGATTGACATTGCGGCGAGTCACCACGCCATCGATTGCCGAAACAATGTCGCAATATCGCAGGCTCAGCTCGGCCTGAGCGAGATCGCGGTTGGCAGCTTCGAGTTTGGCCTCGGCCTCCTTAACGGCCGGTGCATCCGCCGCATACCGAACGAATGTCCGGTCGATGTCGCCTTGCTGTTCGAATTGCGCCAACATTTGCTGCGGTGTCTGGTTGTATGAATGCACGACGCCAAGTTGCGCCGCACTCTGGATCAGATCTGCCTGCGCCTGGCGGACGGCAGAAAAATTCTGATCGATATCGGGCGGCACTGAAGCGAGGTCTCCGCCGTCCGGTACCGAAGGCAACCCCAAAGAGGCGCGGATCTGGTACACATCGTTCAGCCCCTGGGTTACCCCCGCGCGGGCGGTCAATAATGCCGCCTGTCGCTCGTCGAATAGCTCGTGGCTCACGGCACCCGCCGCCACCAGCTTGCTCGCCCGGTCGAAATCCGCCTGGGCCAGCGTCAGCCCTGCCTCATTCTTATCGAGGGCGGCAACCCGCGCGCGCAGCAGGGCCACCTGGTTTGCGACATCCTCAATGGCGTTCTGCAATTTCCAGCGTCGGCTTCTGGCCTCGGCTTCGCTCCCCCGGACCGTGGCGATGGCCACCATTAGATTCGCCTTTGCCGTATCAACGGCCGCTTCGCTCACGGCAACCGCGTCCTGATAAGGCTCCTTGTCCAGCTCGACCAGAATATCCCCTTTGTGCACACGGTTATTGTCATCCACCAGGACCCGGGCAACCTGGCCGCGAACGCGGGCAGCAACGAACGTCACGTGACCGTTCACATAAGCATCGTCGGTCGAAACGGTGTTGAGCATCTCCCGGACCCACGGAATGCCGACGACGAGGAGCGCTGCGAAAACGGCGACACCGAGCACAGCCACCAAAAATTTTCGCGTCCGCGCCGTTTTTCTGGCCGGCTGCGGCACAAGGCGGGATGCTTCGGATGTCTGCGCGGACGTCGCGTCGCGGGCAGCCGGCGCCTCTCCATTCGCGGTCGGTTGCGCATTGATCGAACCAGGCTGGTCATCTTGCTCGGCCATGTCGGGCCCCCGTGGCAAGCTGATGAAACGGACAACGTGAGAAGCCCGCCACGCGTCCGGACCGGCCCGGCGGGCTGGCCAGCTACGAGCGGCCCCTGATCGTCGCGGCGAGCGGTCGAAAATGAATCTCGGCGGTTGGAATAAATAGCGCGATTTGAGATCGGCGACTACGGTTCAAAAGGCAGGGAGCTTCGAACGCCGTGCGAGTCCCCTCCCCCGACGTCACGCGCCCGGCCGTCGCGCCCATCCTTGCCGTTCGTCGAGGCGATCAGCTTTGATCCCATCGGAAAGCACGCTTGGCGTAAATGACGAATACGGAGGCCACTCCAGGCAACCTCCGTGGTCGCGTTGTAAAACTGCGCTACGCTTCAAACCTTAGCGATTAGACTGCAGTCTTCTTGAAACCAGCCTTGATGGCGTCACGCACGCACGCATAGACACCTGGACGCGCCGTACCGAAACCAGCCGATGCTTGCGGGAAGTAGATCTTCGATTTCGTCTCCGCCCAGATCACGGGTGACTTGCAGGACGCCTTAGCGGCGGCCTCGGTCGTAAAGGATTTCGGCAGCTGATGATGTGCGAAGGCGATTTGCGCATGCGTCATGGTGTGCGTGGTCGCCGCGCCCATGGAGGCGGTAGCCGGCATTGCCGTCGTCTGGGCGAAGGCCGCGGTGGCTCCGGCCAGGAAGATTGCGGTAGCGAGCGAAAAATGAATCTTCATTGTGGTGTACCTAACGTATGGATTTTCCGATATGTAAATAGCAACTACCAAAGCGCAAGACTGATCCGTGGCGCGTTGACCATCCGATCGTGCGGCTGAAGAAGGTCTAATTTTGACCATTTTTCCAGCCTCTACCGGGTGCCTGCAACAGCTTTGCAAGTGCGTGCGCATATGCGAGACGCACCCGGCTGATCAGTTTAGCGGGCTCATGGAAACAGGCTTGGTCTTTTGATTATATTCGTACCAGGCTGATGTATCGCACCCGAGCGAAGCGTGGGCATTGCTTGATTCGAGCGACGAGATCGCTTCTTTCCCTCGTGATCCAAAGAAGCATTAACCTTGATCGATGCACGAAACCAATTAGGACCGTCGGTCTGGCGCAAATGGCCAAGGGGTCTTAATCCTGTGACTAGTATTTGGATCATAGCTCTGGAAATAATTTCAAAAATTTCCGCTTTGTAGCTTGGCCATCATCGCCAAACGCGGCGGGAGTTCAGCAAGCATTTTGCGTTTATCGTGATCCGTCGCATCCGACCATTGTTGGATTTCTATCCCGGTGCGGCCGCATCCGACGCACCACTGCATTTGCGGGTGGAGTCCGCACTGCTTGATGCAAGGGGATGCGACGGCGGTCTACAACCGGACGGTCGTTGCCGCGATGTCGGCGCGCTTGGGCCCTATGCGGGGAAAGCCGAGTGTGGCGACGGTGACTTCACCACCACAGGCCCATAGGAGCAAAAGTTTTTTGCGCCGCTTTTTTTCAAAAAAGCGGCTACTTTCTAAACGACATCGTCCGACGCCAGCGCACAGGTGAGATGAAGGTCAGTCTCTATTTGTACCGTGGGGTGATTGATCTTGAATTGCATGGCGAGTTCGCCGGCTAACTCATGCAAGAATGCATCCCCCGGATGACCGGCGGGCATTACCAGATGGCAGGTCATGGCGATTTCGGTCGTGCTCATCGGCCAGACATGCAGATCATGGATCGCGACAACGCCCCTGCGCTGGGACAGGAATTCACGGACGGTTGCCGGATTGATTTGCGCGGGCACAGCCGCCATGGACATGCCAAGCGCCTCGCGCAGCAATCCCCACGTTCCCCAGATGATGATCGCGCTAATGGCAAGGCTCACGACCGGGTCGAGCCAAAGCCAGCTGGTGAGCAGGATCACAAGGCCCGCGACGACGACCCCGGCAGATACCAGCGCGTCGGAAGCCATATGAAGAAATGCGCCACGTAGGTTGATGTCGTCCTTGCTGCCGAAGGCGAACAGCCAGGCGGTGACTGCGTTGATGACGATTCCCATGGCGGCGACGACCATAATGGTCTTTCCCGCCACAGGTTCGGGCGATCCTAGCCGCTGGATCGCCTCCCATGAGATCGCGCCCACAGTAACGAGCAAGAACACAGAATTGAAGAGAGCCGCGAGGATCGACGAGTTGCGCAACCCGTAGGTGAAACGGTCTGTTGGAGCACGCTTCACCAGTTCGCTTGCGAGCCATGCCACGCCAAGCCCGAGCACGTCGCCAAGATTGTGTCCGGCGTCGGCCAGCAACGCAACGGAATGGCTCAGAAAGCCGTAGACGACCTCGACCGCCACAAAGCTAAAATTGAGAGCGATGCCGATCGCGAATGCTTTGCCAAAATGGGTGGGGGCGTGAGCGTGCCCCGCTTTATGGGCGTGCCCGTGATCGCTGTGACCGTGGGCATGATCATGCCCGTGATGATCATGGTGATCGTGGCTCATGAGCATATTGCCGTTCTGGTCATACCCTCACATCTTCTTCCGGTCACGCGACGCGCAAGCGGCATGGCTGCCGGGGTTCCGATTGGAAACAGCCCGCCTTTGCCCCGTGCTGCGTCAAACAGCTCCGGCAAAGACAGCGCTGATTGCCATCATTCTTGGCATCGGGGACCGGCCAATGATGCGGCAACCCGGCGCACCAGCAATCGCCCTGCGGCTGACACTGCATTGGTGCCCCACATCGGGAACAGCGCGTCTGCATGGACGCATTATGGCAAGGACCAAGATGTAATTCCAGGAATATCAGACCTGCTGGACCGCTCCAGCCAGGTCTTCGTCGGATGGAAGCGCCGTCGCTTCACTCGTTCGAGCTCGCTTGGGACGCTATTTGCAATTCAAGCTCATCATAACGATTGAATTTGTAGACGGCGATGGACACCAGCCAGCTGAGGAGGAAGATGCCGATGATGGAGTAGCCGAGATAGCCGAAATTGTTGTTAAGCATGTTAACTTCGTTCCAGAACCACCCGCCGGAAATGTTCAGCTCCTGCGCCGCCAGGCCCAACCCCTCGATTCCGCCGATCACCAGGGCGACAATAACGGAGACCGAGGTAATCGTCAGATTATAATAGAGCTTGCGGACCGGCTTCACATAGGCCCAGCCATAGGCACCCAGCATCGCGATTCCATCGGTCGTGTCGATCAGCGACATGCCGGCAGCGAAGAGCAACGGAAACGTCATGATGGACCATAGCGGCATCCCTTTCGTCGCTTCCGTCGCGGCGATGGCGAGCAGGCTGACTTCGGTAACCGTGTCGAACCCGAGACCGAACAAGAACCCGATGGGCAACATTTGCCAGCCTTTGTTCACAAGATTGAACAACGGCCGGAAGATCCGGGAGAAGAAGCCGCGTTTGTTGAGCAGCATGTCGAAATCCTCTTCGACATAGGTGCCGCCTTTGGTCACATGCCTGAAGGTCCGATACACAGAGAGCGTGATCAGCAAATTCATAATGCCGATCACGAACAGAAAGGCCGTCGAAACAGCCGTGCCGATGATCCCGCTCTCATTGTTGAAATTGTTGAAGCTGTCACCATTCACGTTTGATTTTATGAAATAAATCACCGCCACACCGATGATGAGGACGAGTGAGTGGCCCATGGAGAAAAAGAAGCCGACGGTGACCGGACGCTTGTCTTGCTGCATCAATTTACGCGTGACGTTATCGATGGCCGCGATGTGGTCGGCATCAACGGCATGGCGCAGGCCGTAACTCCACGCGAGAAGGGCTGTCCCGATGAATAGCGGGTTACTATGAAAAGCCGCGAATGCGTAAATCCACCCGCCGATATTGGCAGCGATCAGGAAGACGTACATTCCGATTATTCTGCCCTTAACTTGCGCCGAGCTATCGTCAAAAATGCGTCTGAATGCAGCAAGCATTTTATGGTCCTTCCGTAGTTTGGAACGGAGGTTTTGAGCCCGTGCAAATCTGTCGGCTCTGACAGTCTTGTGAGGATGGCGGATGGATGTTGCGCGTTCCGCCGCGTTATTTATCGCGGGGCTGGCCGGCCGGCTGAGATTGGCGGCGATGAAGCCGGCGCCGGGGGGCGCGCTTTCGACCATGACACAGGCTGGTCAGCGCCCAGGCGACGGCATGAACGCCAATCAGAAACCTGTAGGTGCGGATGAAATCGAGCTGCCTCCCACCGGAGGTGGCCACAGACGACAGGCTGGCTATTCGCAAGCATCGTCATCTCCTGCTCCCGGCGCACCCCGCCCGGCAGTTGCTTTGAGCACGACATCGGCAGGTCTCCTGGCTCACGGGTCAATACCTCTGGCCCTGTCTTCCCGTGCCCTCGCGGGCTCAGTGACCCACCTCACTCAAACCAGAGCGAGGCAGACGGGCCAGCGGCTCGCCGCTGACAGTTGCGGGGGCAGCCGCCGACTTGCCCCCGGACGGATGTCCTGCCGGAGCGCACGGCGTTCCCTTTTCACCCGCTCGCGCGGGACCGATGACGCGTTACCATACCGTTATGACTGTACATGCGGCAAGCTTTCTCAGCGCTCCCGCAACCAAACGGAAGGCCGTGCTGACGCCCGAACCGATGGCGCATCTTCGGTCTGGTGGTGGTTATGACCGGACCAGAGGCGTTTTTATTGGCGAGAATTGGCAATAGCGGGGGACCGGCAAAGGTCCGCCTGACCCGCCCGCCTGCCTATTCAGACTTCCTCTCAGGCCGTCCTGGCAGTTGCCCGCGCGGCGCGCTTCTCGTCCTCGGTCCAGACTTTGCGCTCGCGCTTTTCCTGCGGCTTGATTTGCTTGGCCGGGCCACCGCCCAGCACGGGCGGGCGCATGGTCGAGTTCCGCGCCGCTTCCGAATGCCACGGGTGATCGTCGTGAACGGTCAGAGCGCGACCGATTTCCCGCTCCACATCACGCAGCCAGGCACGTTGCTCGGCATCGCAGAGCGTAACGGCGAAGCCGCTGCGCCCTGCGCGGCCGGTGCGACCTATGCGGTGCACATAGCTTTCCGGCAGGTTCGGCAGGTCATGGTTGAAAACATGCGTCACTGTCTCGACGTCGATGCCGCGCGCCGCGATATCCGTCGCCACCAGGACCTGCACGGTCCCGGCACGGAAGGCGTCCAGCGCGCGCTCCCGCTGGCCCTGCGACTTGTTGCCGTGCAGGGCCTCGGCCGTGATGCCCGCCTCGGTGATAAAGGCGCAGACATCGTTGGCAATGTTCTTCTGCAGCGTGAAGACCACGGCCTGGCCGATCCCCGGCGTCCGCAGCAGCGCCAGCAGCGCTGGCTTCTTGTCGGCGGCATCCATGAACATGACCGACTGCTCGATCCGGTCGACCGTGGTTGAGGGCGGGGCGATCTCGACCTTCGCCGGATCGCGCAGGAGGCTTTCGGCCAGCGCGGTGATGGATTTCGGCATCGTCGCCGAAAACAGCAGCGTATGCCGTTCCCTCGGCAGCGTCGCGACGATGCGCTCAATCGGCTTAGCGAACCCCATATCGAGCATCTGGTCGGCCTCATCCAGCACCAGCGCCTCAAGCTGCGACAGGTCGCAGAGGCCCTGGTTGATGAGATCCAGCAACCGCCCCGGCGCCGCCACGATAATGTCGACGCCAGCCTTGAGCGCATTGACCTGGTGGAATTGACTGACGCCGCCGAAGATCGTTGTCACGCTGAGTTGCAGATGGCGACCGAAGCTCTCGAAGCCGTCGGCGATCTGCGAGACCAGTTCGCGCGTGGGGGCCAGGACCAAAACGCGCGCACCGCCCTTGGGCGCCGGCCGGGGTGCCGTGGCAAGGCGATGCAGCAGCGGCAGCGCGAAGGCGGCGGTTTTGCCTGTGCCGGTCTGCGCCATGCCTAGCACATCGCGGCCAGCCAGCAGCATCGGGATCGATTGGGCCTGGATAGGGGTCGGGTTGGTATACCCTTCTTCGGCCAGTGCACGTTGCAAGGGCAGCGCCAGAGAGAGATCGGCGAAAGTGATAGACATGGTCAAGCTGCGCCTCCGGCGCTGAATAAGGTTGCGCCGAATGGGCTTCGCTGGTTAGCGAGCGCGGGCTTTTACGGGTGATGCTGCACTGCGTCAACGCGGAGACGCGGCGCGGCGGTTTTTCTTCGGGGGATTGGCAATCTACCGGCTATACAGAGGAGGGCACCTGCAGAACTGGTCCATCCCGCTGCCCCTGCTTG
Source organism: uncultured Pseudomonadota bacterium (assembly GCA_963798115.1). Lineage (GTDB taxonomy): Bacteria > Pseudomonadota > Alphaproteobacteria > Acetobacterales > Acetobacteraceae > Acidocella. The sequence goes on along the minus strand of CAWCRT010000017.1, from coordinate 4,866 downwards.
CCTAGTCCTATGGCTGGTTTTCATGGTCCCACAGGTTCCGGCCGGGCAAGCGACCTATGATTTGGGAACGGTCCTGCTGATCTTTCCGTTAATCGTCATCGTCGGCGCCAATGTCACGCCGAACCGCTTGACCGCCTGGTGCCGGCGTAGCGGCGAAATCTCATCCCCGCTCTACGTGCTGCAAACCGGGATTATGCCAAGTTGCACAGCTACCTGCATTTACCCCGGAGATTTGAATCCACGCAATGGCCGGATAACGCCCAAGGCGGCCTTGGGCGCCAATCGTCTCTCGTCCGATAGCTGACATCCCAAGAAGATGTTACATGCCGGCTCGCAATTCACTCAGGAGTTCGAGAAATGCTGGCAATGATTTAATCGAGCGCGACGTTCAAGGATAATCTTCAGCAATTGCCGTCCATCGATGGCGTGCAACGCATCGACCTCGTCGACGGGAAGGGCGCTGTGGTCGCCAGCATCGAGAATCAGCCGGGCAAGCAGGGCTCCCTAGCAGTCTACCAATACCTAAAGCAGGTCTTTGACACCCTGGACGCGAAAGCGGCCGAACACGGCTTGGTCGTGTTCGCCGAGCACACAGCCGATGCGCGCAACCGCCCGGGCGCGCATCCGAATGTCGACCGCCTCCTTGCGATCGCCGCTGGCGGCACTCCGCTGCGTATCGAAGTCATCGCCGCCGGCCACTGACCTGGTTACCGTGCGCCCAACTCAGCCGCTCCGGTCGCCCGATGCGCTTCCCGAGAGCTGACAAGCGTGCTCCTCCCCGACCACCCGAGGAGGCGGTGGATAGCCGCGTCCTCGGATACTTCTGCAAGAAGCGGTAAGCAACTCTCTGGGGCACAGCAGCAGTGTGCGGCGCTGGCTTCGTGTCTCAGGTGGAAAATCTCTGCAAATTGCTGCCATAGAAGTGACGCCGTGACCTTGGCAGGTGCAACAGGAATTGCCTGTCTGGCGGACTATATCCGTCAAACGGCTTGGGCTCGGATGATCCAAGTTGTTTAATTCATCCGCTTTCTGCTGCCTCGCGATTGAAAACCACAGATCCGTTTTCGGCCCGTTATGGACATATTTTTTTTGTCGACCTTCCTTTGAAGCAGCTGGTCGCTTCGACGAAACATCCATTGTTTTCTACTGGATATTGAAATTTCATTCCGGACTCGCACCCAACAAAGGTGAACACTTTCGTTTTCCTGGCGTTTTGACTTTCCCGATCCGAAACGGCTTAGCCACTGACGGTCTGCAGCGGCTTCGGCCGTAACCTGCCCCGGCGAACAATCACCCGACAAATCGCCGCGCCAGATCGCGATCGGCCTGAACCGTGACGGCATTCCGGCCCCAGGGCCGGGGCTGGGGCCAAAGTACCATCAATGGCAACCCCGAGCGCGGCACGAGCATTCTCAACAACGTGCTCTATAGCCGCCTGGTGTGGAACCGGCTCCACTAGAGCTGGTGCGGGTCAAACCCGGCGGAAGGTCTGCGTGCCCTAACGGACGGGATGCCAGCACGGACGCTAAAGGATGAGATGATCGCGCTGGAAGCCCGAGAAGACGAGCTCAATGCCCTGGTAACCGCCCGGATGCAGAACCGGCCCTGCATTCCAACCTCGCCAACATCTACCGGGAGAAGGTCGCGGCGCTGCATGAGGCCGTGGCCCCAAACAACAAAACCGCCCACGCTGGCGTGGACGGTTTTGTGTATATGGTGCGTAACAAAGCCAAACTTGGTTGCGGGGGCACGATTTGAACGTGCGGCCTTCAGGTTATGAGCCTGACGAGCTACCGGGCTGCTCCACCCCGCGTTAATGGGTGGTAAGGAAGTTTTGATAGGTTGGAAGACCTGGCGGCGACCTACTCTCCCGTGCCTTAAGACACAGTACCATGGGCGCTGGGGATTTTCACGTCCGAGTTCGGGATGGGATCGGGTGTAGGCTCCCCGCCAGAGCCACCAGGTCATCCAGCCTATCAAAGCTGTTAGTGGGTTGGTTTTGGTGCGTTTGTATTAGCGATGAATGATTGCTGTGTATGGGGGTGTGGTGAGGGGGAAGGATTGAACTCTATCGGGTGATTAGGACCGGTTAGCTGCATGGATTACTCCACTTTCACACCCGGCCTATTAACGTGGTGGTCTTCCACGACCCTCAGGGAGACCTAGTTTTGAGGTAAGTTTCCCGCTTAGATGCTTTCAGCGGTTATCTTGTCCGTACATAGCTACCCGGCTGTGCCGCTGGCGCGACAACCGGTACACCAGAGGTACGTCCATCCCGGTCCTCTCGTACTAGGGACAGCTCCTCTCAAGTCTCCGACACCCACGGCAGATAGGGACCGAACTGTCTCACGACGTTCTAAACCCAGCTCACGTACCACTTTAATCGGCGAACAGCCGAACCCTTGGGACCTGCTCCAGCCCCAGGATGTGATGAGCCGACATCGAGGTGCCAAACCTCCCCGTCGATGTGGACTCTTGGGGGAGATCAGCCTGTTATCCCTAGAGTACCTTTTATCCGTTGAGCGATGGCCCGTCCACGTGGAACCACCGGATCACTATGGCCGACTTTCGTCTCTGCTCGAACTGTCGCTCTCGCAGTCAGGCGGGCTTATGCCATTGCACTCAGCAGCCGATGTCCGACCGGCCTGAGCCCACCATCGCGCGCCTCCGTTACTTTTTGGGAGGCGACCGCCCCAGTCAAACTGCCCACCATGCAGGGTCCCGGTCCGGGATAACCGGACGCGGTTAGATATCAGAAGAGTTCAGGGCGGTATTTCAAGGTTGGCTCCACACGAGCTAGCGCCCATGCTTCAATGCCTCCCGCCTATCCTACACAGCACTCTCCTAATACCACTGCAAAGCTGCAGTAAAGGTTCATAGGGTCTTTCCGTCTGACCGCGGGTACCCCGCATCTTCACGGGGAATTCAATTTCGCTGAGTTTATGCTGGAGACAGTGGGGAAGTCGTTACGCCATTCGTGCAGGTCGGAACTTACCCGACAAGGAATTTCGCTACCTTAGGACCGTTATAGTTACGGCCGCCGTTTACCGGGGCTTCGATTCGGAGCTTGCACACCTCCTCTTAACCTTCCGGCACCGGGCAGGCGTCAGACCGTATACGTCGTCTCTCGACTTCGCACAGTCCTGTGTTTTTACTAAACAGTCGCTACCCCCTCTTTTGTGCCACCCCATAATGGTTGCCCACTATAGGGTCTTGCTTATCCCGAAGTTACGCAAGTAATTTGCCTAGTTCCTTCAGCATAGTTCTCTCAAGCGCCTTGGTATACTCTACCAGTCCACCTGTGTCGGTTTAGGGTACGGTCTATATGCTAGAGCTATTTCCTGGAATGCTTCAAAAGCCAGATCAATCCGATAAGATCTGACAACATGTTACATTCGTCACTTCTAGCAGGTACAGGAATATTCACCTGTTTCCCATCGACTACGGCTTTCGCCCTCGCCTTAGGGGCCGACTAACCCTGCGCGGATTAACCTTGCGCAGGAACCCTTGGACTTTCGGCGACAGTGTTTCTCGCACTGTTTGTCGCTACTCATGTCAGCATTCGCACTTCCGATACCTCCACAACTCCTCACGGATACTGCTTCACAGGCTTACGGAACGCTCCGCTACCGCGTGATAAATCACGCCCACAGCTTCGGTATATGGCTTGAGCCCCGATACATTTTCGGCGCAGGATTTCTTAATTAGACCAGTGAGCTATTACGCTTTCTTTAAAGGATGGCTGCTTCTAAGCCAACCTCCTGGTTGTTTTGGAATTCCCACATCCTTTCCCACTTAGCCATAATTTGGGGACCTTAGCTGGTGGTCTGGGCTGTTTCCCTCTCGACGATGGACCTTAGCACCCACCGTCTGTCTGCCGTACAAAACTCTTCGGTATTCGGAGTTTGGTTAGGTTTGGTAAGTCTTTGGGACCCCCTAGCCCATCCAGTGCTCTACCCCCGAAGGTATACATACGACGATCTACCTAAATAGATTTCGCGGAGAACCAGCTATCTCCAAGTTTGATTGGCCTTTCACCCCTAGCCACAGCTCATCCCCGACTTTTTCAACAGGCGTGGGTTCGGCCCTCCAGTGGGTGTTACCCCACCTTCAGCCTGGCCATGGCTAGATCACTTGGTTTCGGGTCTTCTGCCCGCGACTGAATGCCCTATTCAGACTCGCTTTCGCTGCGCCTACGCCTATCGGCTTAAGCTTGCCGCGAACAGAAACTCGCTGACCCATTATACAAAAGGTACGCCGTCACACCAAAAGGTGCTCCGACTGCTTGTAGGCATCCGGTTTCAGGTCTTTTTCACTCCCCTTGTCGGGGTGCTTTTCACCTTTCCCTCACGGTACTTGTTCACTATCGGTCACCAGGGAGTATTTAGGCTTGGAGGGTGGTCCCCCCATGTTCAGACAGGATTTCACGTGTCCCGCCTTACTCAAGTCCTTACACGCAGCCTATGCATACGGGGCTATCACCCTCTATCGCCGGACTTTCCAGACCGTTCTGCTAACTGAATGTGAGGCACTGGCCTACTCCGCGTTCGCTCGCCACTACTAGCGGAATCTCTGTTGATGTCTTTTCCTCCAGGTACTGAGATGTTTCAGTTCCCCGGGTTCGCCTCATGACCCTATGGATTCAGATCATGATCCTCTTACGAGGGGGTTTCCCCATTCGGACATCCATGGATCAAAGCCTGCTCGCGGCTCCCCATGGCTTTTCGCAGCGTGCCACGTCCTTCATCGCCTCCTGGTGCCAAGGCATCCACCGAATGCCCTTTTGTCGTTCAATTTTCCAAATCTCACCACAAACCGGGATGATTGAACAAACCCGGTCCGTTACCCACCATGCACAGGAACCAT
>CAWCRT010000016.1:0-57857 GCA_963798115.1 uncultured Pseudomonadota bacterium | reverse complement strand
AAAGTCACACGCCTCCGCAATGTATGATCGTATTCGCGGGATCGGAGGTGCTGTGATGCCACCACCCCCGCCGCGTGGCGAGGGACCCTGGCCCCAGTCCCGGATCGAGCTGTTCGGCCGCTGGATCGAGGACGGGTGCCTGCCTTGATCGAGAGCTAGCTGTGTCGTTGGCGAATATTGTTGGTATCCGGAGGCTTGACGATCGTTAGGTACGATTGCCGGCTTAAAGGCCAGGGGGGCGCTGTTTGCGGTCGGAAATGAGCCACGCATCCTGATCTATGCGAAGGCCTAAACCATGCAGGTCAGGCGAGCTCACGCCATCTCCATTTTGTAACCTGCTTCGGCGTCCTGTTCATCGAGCGCTGCGTTATGTGGCATCCCGAGGACGAGCACCGCGTGAGGCCGCGTCTGGGGCGCCATCGTCATCCAAACCACATTAAGGATGAAGCGCGCCCAAGCGGGGCAGATCAACGCGCAACGTCGTATATTTGTGCATCAGAGCCGAGTTGTACGACCATCCTGACTAAGATTCGATCACCTCCATAACGCTCAGAAACGCGCTTAATAATATTGCCTTTCATCGGAGTTGGCGATTTGCGTTAGTATTTCGTTCTAACCTGTTGGCAAAATGACTGCCAAAACGGGCTTGGCACGAGAATTGCTTTTGTTCCGAACAGCGCAGCTCCTTCTGGGGGTGTCCGGGTTGGCGTGCCCATCAGCAAAGTTGGTGGTCGTGATGAACGGGACCGGTTTTGGCATACGGGGCGGTAATGTTTTCCTCCCGTCAGCCGATCGACGCAGAAAGGCTTCCGCGGCGGGATACGCATGCGGTACCGCCGCTGCGACAGTTCTCGTCCGGTCTGATCGATGCCGCACTGGATACCGGTTATGAAAATGCAAATACTCATCAAAGGCCCTCAGGTTTTTACCATGGACGCGACTCGTTCCGTGTTGCCGGTGGCGGACGTCTTGATCGAAGGAAATCTGATCAAGGCGGTTGGGCAGGATGCCGGCGCAATGGCGCGGCCAGATGCGCGGATCATCGATGGCACGGGGCAGTTGTTGATGCCGGGCCTGATCAACGCGCACTTCCATTCGCCGGTAAATTTCTTGAAAGGCTCCCTCGACAGCCTGCCGCTTGAATTGTTCATGCTCTACGAAGTGCCGACCGGCGCGGAAGCAGCACTAAGCGCGCGCGCCGCCTATATTCGCACCATGCTTGGCGCCGCAGAAATGCTGAAGCTTGGCATCACCGCCGTGCAGGACGACTGCTTTTTTCTGCCGCATCCACGCCGCCTCGAGATTGACGCTGTCCTGAGTGCGTATCGAGACATCGGTATGCGGGCAACTGTCGCGCTGAATCAGCCCAACGTGCCAGAATTGGACAAATTTCCGTTTCTCGAAGCATTGCTTCCGGCGGAGCTGGCGGAGAAATTGCGGGCGCCCGCGCCGATGGCAGCTGACGCGTTGCTTGAGCATGTGCAATATTTCATTGACACTTGGCACGGTGCTGCGGATGGCCGCCTGCGGGCAGCGGTCTCCTGTTCCGCGCCGCAACGCGTCACGCCGGAATATTTCCGGGCGCTTGATGCTTTGAGCCGCAAGCATGACCTGCCATTTTATGTGCATATCCTTGAAACGCGGCTCCAGCGTGTGTTGGGTGAGGAACGGTTCGAAGGCCGCTCACTTGTCCGATATGTTTCGGATCTCGGCTTGCTGAGTCCGCGTATGAACGTGATCCACGCCGTTTGGATCGATGATGCCGACATCGCATTGCTCGCGGCATCAGGTGCCCATGTGGCACATAATCCGATCAGCAATCTGCGGCTTGGCAGCGGGGTGATGCCGTTCCGGCGGTTGCGGGATGCGGGCGTGCCGATTTGCCTGGGAACCGACGAGGCGATTGCCGATGATGCCGTCGATATATGGTCGGTCGTAAAAATGGCCGGCCTGATCCACAATATCGCAGATTCTAACTATCAGCGTTGGCCGAAGGCGCAAGAAATTTTGGATTGCCTGTATCTGGGGGCGGCGGGGGCGATGCGCCAGGCTGACCGGCTCGGCCGGATTGAAGCGGGCTACCAGGCGGATGTGATTTTGCTCGATCTCGATATGCTGCCCTTTACCCCGTTGAATGATCTGGCTCGACAGCTGGTCTACTGTGATGCAGGCCGTGCCGTGCATACCACCATCGTCGCGGGCGAGGTTGTTGTTGAGAAAGGCAGGCTTTTAACGATAGACGAAGCCGCACTGCGCGCCGAGGCGCGGGACATTATGGCGAATATGGCCAAGGCACGCACGGCGCTTAACGTGGAAGCCGCACAATGGTTTCCACATTACAGCGCGATGTATCAAGAAATGCTGAAGCAAGATGTCGGCATGAATTGTTGGATCGGTGATGCCAACCGAACCTCATAAGGCAACTCTGGAGCAGACTTCACGTCTCGATGGAGATAGGCTTATGAGAACGCGGCTCTTGTCGGCATTGGCATGTGGGATGTCCCTTGGTTAGGCCATGATGTTTGGCGCCGCATCGGCGTGTTTGCGTTAAATGCGCCGGGGCGGGAGGCACGCAAATTTGGTTGGGGCTGCCACACTTCCTTGTGTGCATGTCAGGTCGCGAGGGCCTGAATCGCGGCATGCGCGATTTGAATGTCATCCTCATCGGAGGCTGAACCAATGCCGATCCCGCCGATACAGACGCCGTCGACAAAAATGGGCAACCCGCCTGCCATCCGGGTGATTGCGCCGCGAGAGGCGAGTGCCAGACCTTCCGCGATCTCCGAACTGATCTCGGTCGTCGGCACGCGATGGGAGGCTGCCGTGCGCGCCTTCGCGCGCGCAGTCTCCACAGACAAGAATTTCGCGCCATCCATCCGGATCATTCCCAGATCAACGCCGCTTTCATCGACGATAACAATATTAACGTGCACCTCGATCGCGTCAGCTTCGGCGACCGCTGCTTCGAGCATCCGCTGCACGCCACGATGCGCTAGTTTCGGCGTTTTTCGGGTGAACATATTACGACTCTCCTTGTCACACGCCATATCACGTGCCGCCCACCGTTGTCTTGCCCGACCTTCTGCGCCGGGCGGCGCGGGGCGTCTGGTCACTGAGGCCCAATGCCTCGGGCAATCGAACTTGTATGATGGGCCGTTCGGCCAAATCAAGCCCGGCCATGATCTCGTTCAAATGCTGCGCCATCAGTTGTGCGGCTCGCGCGCCTTCGCCTAAAGAAATCGCATCGAGGATCTCGGCATGCTCGCTTGGAATGCACGTGCACGCGCTTGATCGCGCATAACTCAATAATACGAGACAGGTACGGGCTTCGAGCTCCAGCATCATCCGGTTGAGCGCCTGGTTATCCATCAGCTCTGCTAATTTTAAATGAAATTCACCGGTCGTGCGGATCTGCGTTGCCTCGTCACCGCCCGCTTTTGCCTCCGCCTCGCGTCGCAAATTGTCTCGTAACTCTTCGAGGCCGTCGGGCGCGTTCCGGGCGGCAATCTCCGCGGCAATGGCAGGTTCAAGCATTCGGCGAAGTTCAAAAATCTCCCGAGCTTGCGCGCGGGTAGGTTGCGCCACGGCGACCCCGCGCGAAGCGCGCGTTTCTAACAGCCCAACCTGAAATAGCCGGCCCAGCGCCTGGCGTACTTTGGTTCGGCTTACGTCAAACATTTTTGCCAGCTCCTCCTCGCGCAAATGCGCTCCCGGCGGTAGCCGCCGGTCAAGGATCGCGGCGAAAACGCGATCGTAGATGTCACTGTCCGAAACGCGCTTCCTGATCACTCGCCGACGCGTCGATTGTTCAGCCACTTGGGCTTTTTCCTTTCCTGTTTGACCAACGCATAACCGCGTTGGTCGTCCGCCTTTTAACGGACCGCCCTGAGTTGTCACATGCACGTGGAAGTCCTGATCCAGCAGCGCGTACCGCTAGGGCGCCCAATTATCGTGCAGCTGCATAAGGGGGCGCATAGTTTGTACGCATGTTATCAATCGTTTGTATACAACTGCCAAAAAACACATATAATTCAATGACTTAATGTGATTGTTATCGTTGGCACGATACGTGCTTTTGTTAGGGCATGTCGATCAAGCAATCGCTGATATTGAATACTGCCGCGTCGTCACATGCTGATGCGCGGTCATCCTCAATTCCGAACGCCGCGCCGCAGATGTCGAGGCGGCTCGCCCGCCGGAGGAAAATCTCATTCGAGCGCGGCGCCTTTGTCGCGTTCACCTCCGTTTGGGCGGCCGCTGTGGTGGTACCATTGCTGGGCGTCGTTCTGTTCTCCTTTGTCGGCGGCTGGGGGCTCAGTATGAACGGCTCGGTATCGCTCGATGCCTATCGTGATGTCGCCGAGAGTGGCGGCTGGGACGTGCTGGCGCGGACGATCGCCATGGCCTGCTATGTCAGCGTGGTCTGCATGGCGATCGGATTTCCATTCTCGCTGTGGCTTGCGAGGCGGGCGAAGTCACAATTCCTCAAGCAGCTTATCTGGATTGCACTGACTGTGCCGTTCTTCCTGGATCCATCTGCGCGAACGTTGGTTTGGCGCACCGTCTTGGGAACGGATGGCCTGGTGAATAAGGCGCTACTGTATATTGGGATCATTCACGCCCCGCTCCAATGGCTGCTGTTCTCCGATATCTCCGTGTTCTTCGGGTTGGTTATTTCCTATTTCCCAAATGCGGTGTGGCCCGCCTATCTCGCCATTACGCTCATCCCTGAGGAGCTTTTTCAGGCTGGACGTGATCTTGGTGCCACGCCGGCGGCGGTGCTGCGTGATATCACTCTGCCGCTCTGCGCGCCGGGCCTGGTGGCCGGATTCATGTTTACCTTCATCCCGGTGCTAGGCGACACGGTCGCGTCCACGCTGCTGGGCGGTGGCATGCATGACTATCTGGGCACATCAATTTCCGGCTTCGTCGACGCGCTGGACTATGCTGGTGCGGCAGCCTTCTCCACGATCGTTCTCACACTTTCAGCGATTTTGCTAGGCGTATTCTGGTTGGTACGGCGTCTGGTTGGTCGGACGGAGTTGGCATCATGAGCGGGAAGCCATTCAATGCGATCCGCTTGGAACATGGTCTGGCCAAACTGGGTTCAATATCGAGCGCTGGAACAGGTATCTTCGTAACAGCGTTGATCTACGTGCCGGTGTTGTTGCTGGCGCTGCTGTCGGTCAGCCACGACCCGTATCGTGGTGTACCCGATGGCGTGACCTTCCATTGGTACGTCGACCTCTTTGCCGATCCGCGCTGGGAGGGGCCGTTGCTCCTCAGTCTCTTCCTGGGGGTGGTGGTTGCGCTGCTGTGCATGGCCGGCACATTGCTCGCAGGCAGAATATTGCCGCGTATCCGGCGAGGGCGCTCGGCCCTGCTGTTATTGTTCCTGCTGCCGCTGGTCATGCCAGGTGCGGTGCTCGGCATTCAGGAATTCGCCTTCTGGCGCATCTTCCTGCACCTTCGGCCGGGAATCTGGACGCTCGTGATTACGCTCTTTCTGTGGTCGTTCCCGTTCGCCTTGCTCGCGATGCTGGTGGTGACCTCGCGTTTCGACCGGCGTTTGATCGATGCCGCGTCCGATCTCGGCGCTTCTCCCTGGCGCGCGTTCCGCGATGTGGAACTGCCGTTGATCATGCCTGGCGTCACCTGTGCCGGCATGTTCGGCTTTCTGCTCTCTCTCACTGAACTCCCGCGCAGCCTTTTCGTCCGCGGCGGCGAGGTGCCTCTGCCGGTCTTCCTATGGGCCGAAGCATCTTCACGCGCCGCACATGCGCCGCTGATCTACGGGTTGAACACAGTCATCGCGACGGTCAGCGTTGGCGTGGGTGCGCTGGCTGTTGCTCTCCTGGGACATTCCGTCCGTTCGAAAGGCGCCAAATAATGAAGGCACTCGAAATCTCTGGACTGACGCACCGTTACGGCGCTGTCCAAGTACTCGATAACATAAAGCTCGATGTTACGAAGGGTGAATTCCTCACTGTTGTCGGCCCTAGCGGCTCCGGCAAAACGACTTTGATGCGGTTGATTGCCGGCTTTGAGGAGGCAGACCCGGATTCTGAGCTCCGTATCGCTGGGGCGGACATGCATGGCCGCCCACCCAATCATCGGCCGGTTGCGACGGTGTTCCAGCATTACGCGCTGTTTCCCCACATGAGTGTCCGACAAAATGTCGAGTATGGGTTAAAACTCCAGGGGAACTCGAAAGCCGACCGGCGCGCACGCGCCGAGGCTGCGCTGTCGATGGTTCGGCTACTAGCCAAGGCGGACCGCCGCATCCAGCAACTTTCCGGCGGCGAGCGTCAACGCGTCGCGCTGGCCCGCGCTTTCGTGGTCGAACCCGAGGTTTTGCTGCTCGACGAGCCGATGAGCGCACTCGACGAAAAACTTCGCCGGGAAATGCAGATCGAGATCCGCCAGTTGCAGCGCCAGCTCGGCACCACCTTCGTGCAGGTCACCCATAGCCGCGAGGAGGCGCTGACAATGAGCGACCGTATCGTCGTTATGAATGCCGGCCGCATCGCCCAGATCGGCACGCCGCAAGAGGTCTTTGAACGCCCCGCCTCGGTGTTTGTGGCGGAGTTCATGGGGCTACAGAACGTCGTGCGAGGCATCGTTCAGGCGGTTAACGGCCAGCATGTGGCCATCGAATCCGCGCACCGATTGCTTTGGGGCCGTTGGTCCGGACAGGGGGCGCCCCGGATTGGCGCGGCTGGATTTTTTGCGGTGCATCCAAACCATCTTCATCTCGTGCCGGAGGCTGAAGGTTTCGTCGGCGGCCCCATCCATCGCACGATCTACCAGGGCACCGGAAACGAGATTGAATGCCAAACCGAGATCGGCGTCCTCACCGCAATTTCACGCCAGTCGCCGCCTGATCGTTCAACACTGTTCCTTGCATGGTCCGCGGACGACGCGGTGACCGGCCCAGACGAGGATTTCGTTTTTACATCTTCCAAGCAGAGAGAGGTAATATCGTGACGAGACTTATTACGGGCAATTTTCGGTTCAACCGGCGCCGCTTCATGAAGAACGCGGGCATTTCGTTGGCCGCTGCGGGCGCGGGCGATCTGTTGTTGCCGCGGTCGATTTCGAGCGCCCGCGCCGCATCCGGCTCGGACAACGTGGTCCGCGTGCTGGGCGTATCTAACGGTGCGCCGGCAAGTTGGGCCGAGTTCGAGAAGAGCACTGGCCTGAAGGTTGAATGGACGCCGATCGGCGATGACGTAGGTACGTTCCTGCACGAAATGATCGGTAACGATGCAGGGGATCGCTACGATGTTGTCACGGCGCTTTCCGGCACCTATGCGCCACTGGTCCAACAGAATCTGCTGATGCCGATCGATACGACGAAGCTGAAGCACTGGGCAGGCATGGCCGCGTCGCTGAAGGCGGCATCCCCGCAAGGCAGCGGTCATGTCTGGAGCATTCCATTTCAAATCAACGCCGATAGCTTCGCGTATTTCCCCAAGACATTGGGGCTTCCGGATGCCCCCAATGAAGTTTCGTGGAAAATTCTGTATGACGATCCGCGTACCAAAGGCAAAGTGGCCCTCGATAGCGGCGTCTATGCGCTGCTGTGCTGTGCGATCTATGTCGATTATCACAAGATCGTCTCGATCAACGACATCTCCAGCCTGACCGCGAGCGAAGCCGCATCGGTTGCGGATTATCTGATCGAGCGCAAGAAAGCTGGGCAGTTCCGGGCGTTCTACGGCTCGCTGGATGAGCAGGTTCAGCTGCTCGCTTCCGGCGAGGTTTTGGCCGAGACGGCATGGGAGCCGGCGGCGGTGACGGCCCGGAGCAAAGGATTTGATGTCGATTATGCCTACACCGTCGAAGGCTACGACAAATGGTCGCAAAATCTGATGATTCCAGCGCAGGTGAAGGATCGCGGCGCGACCGACAAGGCACTTGCGCTGATCGATTATTTCATGGGCGGGGCCTACGCGGCGGAAATGTCGTCAACGCAGGGCTATGTGACGCCGCGAATTGATCTTGGCCTTGAATATGCGCGGGAGCATGGCTGGTCGGCACAATCCATCGCAGCAATCGAGAATTGCAATGTGAAACTCGATCGGAAATTCGCGAAGTCGCTGTTTCAGGATCCTGGATATTTCCCCAACATGGAAATCTATGAGCGCGAAACACAGCGCTTCCAGAACGCATAAGGCTCTCATAGATCATGCGCATCGGCATTGTTAACCCCAACACAACGCAGGCATTTACCGCCAGCTTGCAGAATACGCTCCGCCACGTCGCCGCGGCGGGAACCGAGCTGCTCGTCACCAACCCAGTAAAGGGTGTTGCGTCGGTGGAGAGCTTTGCCGAGGAGGCCGTTGCAGCGCTCGGCGTCATGGCTGCGGTACGCCAACTGGAAGGCGAGGGTGCTGACGCCTATGTCGTTGCCTGTTTTGGCGACACAGGCGTCCAACCCGCGCGTGAAATCGTCAGCGGGCCCGTTGTGGGTATGACTGAGGCCGCGCTCCACGCGGCTTCGGTCATCGCGGATCGATTTTCTATCGTTACGCTGCCTCGGCGCACCTTGGCCCATGCCGAGCGCGTCGTCCGCCATCTCGGGCTTTCGCATCGCTGCACCACCTATGCGATCGACGTGCCCGTTCTGGCGCTGACAGATGATGATACGGGGCCTGTGGAGGCGGCGATTGCGGAGGCTGCGCGTCACGCGTTAACGCATGACCACGCGGAAGCGATCATACTCGGATGCGCTGGCCTTTCCGACATGGTGGTTTCACTGAACGCAACATTGGGCGTGCCGGTTATAGACGGCGTGATTGTGGCGCTGAAAGCTGCCGAAGGTCTCGTGGCTGCGGGGCTGAAGACCTCAAAAAAATCGAGCTACGCGCTTCCGCCATCTCGGCTCGATTTCTCTGGCTGGCCATCGCAGGAGATGCGTCCAGAAGTTAAAAAAGTCGTCTTTTAGTCTCAAGATTATTGCCTGAACGATACAGCGCGAACAAGGAATATACGATGCTTAAGGCCCATGGGCGTTATGCCTATGCTCCCATCACCGACCGACCTGATTTCACCTGGCCGGGTGGACGGCGCCTCGCTTTGTATATTGCGATCGGCGTCGAGGAATATAGCTTCGGCGAAGGGCTGAGCGAGGACCTTCTGCCGGGAACACCGCGGGACGATTTGGCGGCCGCATCCTGGCGCGATTACGGCAACCGGGTCGGCGGCTTCCGCTTGATTGAGTTGCTGAGCAGCCGCGGCATCCGCCCGACGATACTGCTCAACACGGCGCTATACGATCATGCAGCTCCGCTTGTGCAAGCGGCACGTGTGGCAGGCGCTGAATTTGTGGCGCATGGCATTGCCAATTCCGACACGCTCGTGGGGTTCAACCCGGAGGAGGAAGCCGCGTATCTCCGGCGCGTGGCTGATCGTATCGCACGCGAAGAGGGTGCCCCGCCCGCCGGCTGGTCTAGCCCCTGGCTAGCCCATACAAGCGCCACGATCGATCTCTTGGCAAAACAAGGTTTTAAGTATGTTCTCGATTTGCGGCATGACGACCAGCCGACTTGGCTGATTGCCAAGGGTGAACGCCTGCTCTCGATTCCCTATGCGCTTGAATTGAACGACAGTACGACGATCATCGGTCGACAAGCGAGTGCGCGCGAATTCGCAGATATGATCATCGATGAGTTCGATTCGATGCTGGAAGCGTCGGATGATACACCTTTGGTTATGAGCCTTGTGCTGCATAGTTTCGTTTCTGGACAGCCTTTCCGGCTCTCACCGCTGAAGCGAGCCCTCGATCATATCTTGTTGCAGCGCGAGAAAATTTGGCTGACCCGGGCGGCAGACATCGCGGAGTTCATCGGAAATGCTCCTGAGCTGGCGATCTGACCGACGCGAGATTTCCCCCGCTTCTGCAATCGACGGACTTCAATCGTAAAATAAAGGAACTAGAATGATGATATTCCGGCCGCGCCTCCTTGGCGCGGGCTTTGCGGCAGCCTGTTCGCTCCTGGCAATGCATGCTGCATATGCCTTGAATGGCCCGACTAACATTCAGATTGATGGTGGTCCGCTTGGCCCGCTTGAGCTCTCCGGAGGAATGGATGGGTATTTCTATGCCCAATCGGGCACCGGTGCCGAGAGCGTTGTTGGCAATAAGGATGTCGGAGCCAATCTCAGCGCGGCTCTGATTCAGGTGCAAAAAACGACGGGTCTCGTACAGTTCACGATTGAGGTGGGTCCGTATGGCGGCGGGCTGATCCTTGGCGGGAAGCCTGCGCAAGCATCGACGAATATTTTCCGCACCGGACCGCTTTATGCAGGCTACGTCACGCTCGCGCCAGCAAATTCGCCGGTTACGATCTCGGTTGGGCAGATTCCATCTCTTGAAGGTTATGAGACTGTCGATTGGTATAATTCCAATGTCTTTGCGAGCGACATCTTCGCGGTTGAGAACCTGCAGAGCGTTGGCGTTTCAGCCAATTATACGAAGGGCCCGGTTTCGCTGACCATCGATTACGGCGATGGCTGGGATACACGAGTTTTCAACTTTGTGCAGGCATTAGGTACCTATAACTTCAACAGCAATAACTCCATTAACATTTACTACGCAGGCAATGTCAGTCGTACAGGCCTCAACGCGATTACTTATTATGGCATGAATGTTGCTGCATTTGGAGCTAACTACATCAACTCGCAGATGTTTGGTGGCTGGTATAGCTATACGCACGGCAATTTAAATATCGTTCCTGAGTTGCAATACGTTTACGCGAAGCCAGACCATCTTGTGGGGATCAACAAGTTTACCAGCAATTTCGGCGCTGCGGTGTTTACTGATTATACCTTTGGAAAATCACCCTATTCACTTGGCGCGATGGCAGAATATTTTTCCAGTAATGGCCAGAGTAACTGGTTCATTGCGCCTGATGCGAAGGGCTATGGCATCGAGGCAACGCCAACCTGGCAGTATAAGGACCTTTTCCTTCGCGGTTCCGTGGGCTTTTTGCATCTGACCAGCGGCAGTGCGTATGGGGATGTCGGAAATGGCAAGGATGTCGTGCAGTCGGCACTTGAAGCTGGTGTCCTGTTCTAATAGCCTTCGAATAGAAGAACATCAGTTTCTGTCATGCCGTGCCAATTATTTATACGACTGATTGTGAGGGGGGATGATGTGCCCACTGAATTTGGCGTCGGCAGGCAGTATTCCGTGGGCACAAACAACCCACTCGTGCCAGCGAAGCCATAGTTGAATGCGGAAGCATATGCCGGACATTTTGATGCAACGCTTGGCCGATCTTGCCGCCGCCAGTGATTTACCGGATGGCTTGACACGGCTTTTTCTCTCGCCCGCGCATGGCAAAGCGGTTGCCATGGTTGAGCATTGGATGCGTATGGCGGGATTAACGACGCATCGGGATGCGATCGGCAATCTGGTCGGACGCACCGAAAGTTCCGGCCCGGTCCTGATGCTGGGTTCGCATATCGATACCGTGCGGGATGCGGGTTGGTATGATGGGACTTTCGGCGTGCTCGCCGCGATCGCCGCCCTTGAGCGGTTGCGGGCGGCTGGCGAAGCCTTGCCTTTCGGCGTTGAAGTGATTGCCTTTGGGGATGAGGAGGGCGTGCGGTTTCCGCAGACGCTGTCCGGCGCCAGAGCCATTGCCGGAACATTCGATCCGGCGGCGCTTGCCGGATTGGATGAGGACGGGATCAGCATGGCCGACGCTCTGTCGGCGTTCGGCGGTGATCCTGAAAACATCTCCTTGGTGGCGCGCAAACGCGACGAAGTGCTCGGCTATGTCGAGCTGCATATCGAGCAGGGGCCTGTGCTGGAAGCCCATGATCTGCCAGTCGGGATTGTTACGGCGATCAACGGTGCCAGCCGTTTCAGCGTCACGGTGGCCGGGACGGCAGGCCATGCGGGCACGGTACCTATGTCCATGCGCCGCGATGCCCTGGCGGCGGCAAGTGCTATGGTGCTTGCCATTGAGGAGATTGGTCGCGCTACGCCCGATCTGGTAGCAACAGTCGGTGCATTGCGCGTGCATCCCGGTGCCCCCAACAGCATTGCGGGGCGTGTCGTCTTCAGCATCGACATCCGCGCGCCGGAAGATGCGTTGCGCGGCAAGGCTGTTGCCGCGGTCATGGAAGCTTTGCACCAGATTGCCGATCTGCGCGGCGTCGGAATCGAGATCAATCAGACGCATGAAGCGCCGGCGACCGCATGTGCGCTGCAGCTACAGGCGCAGCTCGCATGCGCCGTCGAGGCATGCGGCATCACACCGCTTCATCTGCCGAGCGGGGCGGGGCACGATGCCATGGCCGTCGCGGCGTTATGTCCGGTCGCCATGCTGTTTGTGCGTTGTAAAGGCGGGATCAGCCACGCGCCGGAGGAATTTCTTGGCCCGGCGGACGCAGAGATTGCGGTCTCCGTCCTGATCGAATTTTTGCGCAATTTTCAAAAGATATGAGTATCATGAACGAAACTGTCATTCAGGAAAAAATCATTCGCAGCGCCGATGCGGCGCAGGAATTTTTAGGTGCGCTGGTGCGGGTGCCGTCCGATAATCCCGCGGGGGATTGTGCGCCACATGCCGAACATACCGCGCAGCTTCTGGAGGCTTTGGGCTTTGAGGTTGAACGCCATGTCGTGCCGGCGGAGACCGTGCGCGCGCATGGCATGATCAGCGCCACCAACCTCATCGTCAGGCATCGCTTCGGGCCAGGCCCGGTGATCGCGTTGAACGCGCATGGCGACGTCGTGCCGCCCGGCACTGGTTGGAGCATGGACCCGTACGGCGCCGAGATTAAGGACGGCTGGATGTATGGTCGCGGTGTCGCGGTCTCAAAATCCGACATCGCCACCTACGCCTTTGCCCTCGCCGCGCTGCGCGATAGCGGTGTGGCGCTCAACGGCACGGTTGAATTGCACATTACCTATGACGAGGAAACCGGGGGTGAAATCGGGCCCGGCTGGCTGCTGGCGAACAAGCTGAGCAAGCCGGATCTCGCGATTGCTGCCGGGTTTTCCTATGCGGTTGTCAATGCCCATAATGGCTGCCTGCATCTGGAAGTGACTGTGACCGGCAAATCCGCCCATGCGGCGATGCCTTCCACGGGGGCCGACGCGCTGGAGGCGACCAATGCGATCCTCACCGCGCTCTATAAATCCCGCGCCACTTTATCGCAAACCGTCTCGGCGATCGCGGGAATCGGTGCGGCGCAAATCACGGTTGGGCTGATCGAAGGCGGCATCAACACCAATGTCGTTCCGGATCGCATTGTCTTCCGGTTGGATCGGCGCGTGATCCCTGATGAGAGCATCGCCAATGTCGAGGTCGGCTTAATCCGTGACATCGAACAGGCAGCGGCGCATTTCCCCGGCATCACGGTCGAGGCCAAGCGCATCTTGGCGGCTGAACCGTTGGTTCCGTCCCCGGGGGCGGCGCGCCTGACCGAACGGCTCTGCGCCCGTGCCAGCGAGACATTCGGCGAGCCGATCACCGTCAAAGGTGTCCCGCTTTACACCGATGCCCGGCATTATGCGGCCGCCGGTGTCCCCATCATCCTTTACGGCGCCGGCCCCCGTACGATTGAGCAGGCTAACGCGCACCGCGCGGACGAGCGTTTGGAGCTTGCGGACCTGCGACGCGCGACCGAAGTGATAGCGCTGACAATCTTTGATATGCTGGGTTAGTTGACGCATCGGGCAGGAAGTAAAGATGCAGAATTATATGCGAGATCTGATCGGCTATGGCGACCAGAAGCCACGGGTGAGCTGGCCAGGCGGTGCAAAAATCGCGTTGAGTTTTGTGCTCAATTATGAAGAAGGAGCAGAAAATTCCATCTTGCATGGGGATGAAGGTGCAGAAACATTCCTCTCCGAAATCGTGAATGCGCAGCCGGTTCCGGGCATGCGCCATGTGAGCATGGAGAGCCTGTATGAATATGGCGCGCGGGCGGGATTCTGGCGGGTACGAGAGTTGTTCGATCGGCGCGGCTTGAAGCTAACGGTGTTCGGCGTGGCAATGGCAATGGAGCGCAATCCGCCTGTCGTGGAAGCGATGCTTAAATCGGACTGGGAAATTGCTAGCCACGGCTATCGCTGGATCAATTACCAATACGTGCCGGAGGAGATTGAGCGCGAGCATATGCGGCGCGCCATAGATATTCAGACGCGGCTAACGGGGACGCGCCCACTCGGCTGGTATACTGGCCGCACCAGCCCGAATACCGCAAGGCTTGTGGTCGAAGAAGGCGGGTTTTTGTATGACTCCGATTCCTACGCGGATGACCTGCCTTATTATGATTCGACATGGGGGCCGCCGCAGCTAATTCTACCATATTCATTGGATACCAATGATATGCGCTTTGCCGCGGTTCAGGGGTTTAATACGGGCGATGATTTTTATCGGTACCTGAAGGATGCGTTTGATGTACTGTACGCTGAGGGCGACATGGCGCCAAAAATGCTCTCGATCGGCCTGCATTGTCGAATCATCGGCCGTCCGGCGCGCCTTGCATCGCTCGCCAAGTTCTTAGATTACATTAGTGGGTTTGAAGATGTTTGGGTCGCACGTCGGGTTGATATTGCGGAAGCGTGGGCGAGGCAGTTTCCAGTGAACTCCTGCACGGCTTAGCCCCGAGGGGGCTCTGGTCGTTTTCCGAATTCTGGATTTGGCGATCGCTTCTGGGGCTTCGCAACAAACAACAGGCAGATGCCTAAAGTCTAGGAGTTTGATGCGTATAATTTGGCGTTTTCCGGGTGGTCAAGCAACACCGTAATCCCGGTCGGCCTGACCAAAGGACGAGCACGATGGTAGCCGCCGGTATCGCAACCGGCGGTGCGCTGATCGGGTTTTGCGGTAATGAAAGCGCGTATTGCCGATTATCTCGATCGCGACGCTGCCGTCGGCGTCGGCCCTTGCTTTCCTACATTCGCAGCCGCCGTGCTGCGGCGTCATGCGTCGCCATCAGGGCGGCGAGGTCGAGCCCTGGAATGCTACCATCGATGACGCGCCAAGTGCCGCCGACCATGACGCGGTCGGCCCGGTGAGCACCGCAGGTGATCAGCGCGGCTAGCGCGTCATCGGCGCCCGAGAAGCGCGGCTCGTCAAGTTTGAAGAATGAGAGGTCAGCCTGGTAGCCGGGCGCGATGCAGCCGAGATCGCTGCGGCCCAGGCAGCGGGCCGAGCCTTGGGTCGCCCAACGGATCGGGTCGTAATAACGCGCAGCCTCAATGCCGCGGCCGGCGCGTGCAAGCAGCAGCGCCTGGCGCAATTCCTGGATCATGTTGGAACTGTCGTTAGAGGCGGAACCGTCTACGCCAAGTCCGACGCCGACACCGGCGGCTTCCAACTCGCCGACCGGGCAAATGCCAGAGCCGAGCAGCATGTTGGAGCTCGGGCAATGCGCGACGCAGCAGCCGGCTTTGCCCATGCGGTGGATTTCGCCTTTGTTGAAATGAATACCGTGGGCGAACCAGACGCGGTTGCTCACCCAGCCAAGGTCCTCGAGATAATCTAGCGGGCGTTTGCCGAATTTTTCCGTGCAAAAAATATTTTCATCTTCGGTCTCGGCAAGGTGGGTGTGCAGGCGCAGATCGAACGCCTCGGCTTGGGCAACGGTTTCGCGCATCAGGTCAGCGGTAACCGAGAAAGGCGAGCAGGGGGCGAGCGCGATCTGGCTCATCGCGCCTGGGCCGGTTTGGTGCCAGGTTTTTGCCAGCCGTTCGCCATCGGCCAGAATCACGTCGATTTTTTGCGTAACCGAGGGCGGCGGCAGACCGCCATCCTCGGTCGAGAGGTCCATTGAGCCGCGGCAGAGTACGGCGCGGATACCGAGGTTTCTGGCCTCCTGCAATTCGATATCGATGGCGTCCGGCAGGCCCGTGGGGAAGAGGTAATGATGATCGGCGACGGTGGTGCAGCCGGAGAGCAACAATTCCGCAAGGGCGAGGCGGCAGGCGGTACGGTATTCAGCCTCGGTGATACGTGCCCAGACCGGGTAGAGCGCGACCAGCCAGTCGAAAAGCTTTTTATCGACCGCCGGGCGGTAGGCGCGGGTCAGCGTCTGGAAGAAATGATGATGTGTGTTGATCAGCCCCGGAAGAACGACATGCGCGCCGGCGTCGAACACCATATCGGCCGCCGGCTGCTCGCCAGGCGCGACCAGCGCCGCGATAACATTATCCTCGATCAGGAGGCCGCCTTCCGCGCCTTCCGGCATGCCTGCGAACGGCTGTTTGATCCAGAGACGCATGTTCAACCCTCGCGTGAAGTTTTTTTCCCGTAATCAAAAAGGCCGTGCGCGTCCAGTTGTTTTATCCGGGTGTTAATCCGCGAGAGCCGTCGGTCCTCAGAGACAAAACGGATGGCCCGATTCTTGCTGTGGCTCTTTGCATGGATTCTGAAATGAACTTGCCATACCTGCCGCCGCGCCCGTCGCTCCTGGCTTTACGCGGCATCACCAAGCAATTTCCCGGCTGTCTTGCGAATGACGAGGTCGATCTGACGCGTCGCGCCGAATGAAATCCACGCATTACTGGGCGAGAACGGTGCGGGGAAGAGCACGCTCGTCAAAATTATCTACGGCGTGATGAAACCGGACGCGGGAAGAATTGCGTGGATGGGCAAGAACGTCACCATCGCCAACCCGGCGCAGGCGCGTAGCCTGGGCATCGGTATGGTTTTCCAGCATTTCTCGCTGTTTGAAGCGCTAACGGTGGGGGAGAATATTGCGCTGGGGGTTAACAACCCGGTCGATCGAGTCGGGCTGAATGATCGCATTGCCGATATTTCCGCGCGCTACGGCCTGCCGCTCGACCCCGCCCGCGCGGTGCATGATTTATCGGTCGGCGAGCGGCAACGCATCGAAATCGTCCGCTGTCTGCTGCAAAACCCAAAATTGCTGATCATGGATGAGCCGACTTCGGTCCTGACCCCGCAGGAAGTGTCCAAACTCTTTGCAACCTTGCGCCGCCTCGCCGAGGAGGGCTGCTCGATCCTCTATATAAGCCATAAGCTTGAAGAAATCCGAGCTTTGTGCGAGCGCGCCACCATTATGCGGCTTGGCAAGGTCGTTGCGCATTGCACGCCGGCGGAAAAATCGGCGCGCGAGCTGGCGGAGTTAATGATCAATGCGAAGATAAAGCAACAAGCGTTCAACCATAAAATTGCCGGCGCGGACACGCCGCGTCTGGTTCTGGACCGGTTGACCATCCGCTCGAACCAGCAATTTGGTACGGATTTGAAGGATATTTCCTTCAGTGTTTCGGCGGGTGAGATTCTTGAAATCGCCGGTATCGCCGGCAATGGACAGAGCGAACTTATGGATGCGTTTTCCGGTGAAATCCCCGCAGGGTCGCCCAAAAATATCCTCGTGGATGGCGTGCCGATCGGCCATGAGGGGCCGCGCGCGCGCCGGCGCCTCGGCTGTGGGTTTTTGCCTGAGGAGCGCAACGGGCATGGCGCCGTGGGGCCGATGAGCCTCGCGGAGAACGGATTTCTGTCAGCCCATATACGCGGCGCGTTCGATCGTCTGGGTGTCATCAACCGCAAGCGCACGCGCGATTTCGCGGCGCGTGTCATCAAGCGTTTCGATGTGCGTACAACCGGGCCTCAGGCGGAGGCGCGCTCGCTCTCAGGCGGGAATTTACAAAAATTCCTGATCGGGCGGGAGGTGATGCAGCAGCCTGGTGTGCTGATGATCAGCCAGCCGACCTGGGGGGTGGATGCGGGCGCGGCGGCCGCGATTTACGAGGCGCTGGTGGCATTGGCTGAGGCGGGTACGGCGATTGTGCTGATCTCGCAGGATCTCGATGAGATTTTGTTGCTTTGTGACCGGATCGCGGTGATCGCCGCCGGGCGTGTCTCCAAGCCGATCCCGGTGAAGGAGGCAACGATCGAACAAATAGGGATGTTGATGGGGGGAGGCGTGGCCGCCACGCCGGAGGAAGCATATGATATTTCAGCTTGAGCCGCGCGGCGAGCGCTCGGCATTTTGGACCTATGGTTCGCCGGTGCTGGCGGTGGCGCTGACGGTCGTCACGATGGGAATTATCTTTGCGGTCATGGGCGCACCGCCGCTTGGTGCGATTGAAACTTTTCTGATTTCGCCTTTGCTGACGTCCTCCGGCCTCGCCTCTCTCGTCATCCGCGCGGCGCCGTTGGTCATGATCGCAATCGGGCTGTCATTCTGCTATCGCGCCAATGTCTGGAATATCGGCGGCGATGGGCAATTTACGCTGGGTGCGCTGGCCGGCGGCGGGCTCGCTTTGTTTTTCCCGAACGCGGCGTTTTGGTGGTTCTACCCGATCGTGCTGATCTGCGGCGTGCTGGGGGGGATGTTCTGGGCCGGGATCGTCGCGTTTTTAAAGATGAAGTTCAATGCCAATGAGATTCTGACCAGCCTGATGCTGGTGTATATTGCGCAGCTGGTGCTTGTCTGGCTGGTTACCGGTCCCTGGCGCGACCCGATGGGGTACGGTTTTCCGCAATCGGCGATGTTCGGCCCTGGGGCCACGACGCCGGATATCGGCAAGACCACGATTCATCTCGGTTGTGTGTTGGCGCCGCTGATCGCCGTCGCGGTATGGCAGATCATGGGGCGCTCGGTTCTGGGCTTTCAGCTGCGCGTGGTGGGGCAGGCGCCGCGCGCGGCGCGTTACGCTGGATTTAGTAACGCCTGGCTCACTTGGATTGCCTTACTGGTGAGCGGTGGCCTTGCCGGTCTCGCCGGGATCATTGAGGTGACGGGACCGATCGGCCAGCTCACCACCGACATTACCCCGGGCTATGGTTTCACCGCCGTCATCGTCGCGTTTCTGGGGCGGCTGCACCCGATCGGCGTCATCTTCGCCGGGCTGCTTCTGGCCTTATCCTATCTCGGTGGCGACGCCGCGCAGATCGATCTGCATCTGCCCAACGCCATCACCGGGATTTTCCAAGGTGTGCTGCTGTTCTTTTTATTGGGCGCGGATGTGTTGATCCTGCACAGGATCAAGCGCGTCAAACCAACGATCCTGGTTGCGGAACCCACCGAATGAACCTGTTTTATGTGTCGAGTTTTATCGTCAGCATCATGGCCGCCTCGACGCCGTTATTGCTCGCTGCGTCCGGAGAGCTGATCGCCGAAAAATCCGGTGTGCTTAATCTGGGTGTCGAGGGCATGATGCTGATCGGCGCCATCGCCGGCTTCGCGACCGCGCATGCCACGGGCAACGCCTATGCCGGAATCGCCGCCGCGGCGGTGGCGGCGATGTTGATCTCGATGATATTCGCTGTGTTGACGCTCAGCTTTCTGGCTAACCAAATTGCCACCGGCCTGGCCTTGACCATTTTCGGGCATGGTTTCGCGGCTCTCCTGGGGGCTGGCTATGTTGGGTTGTCCGCTCCCAAACTGGGTAAAATCGCGATCCCGGGGCTCGCGAAAATTCCTTTCTTCGGGCCCGTTCTCTTTGATCAGAACATCCTGATTTATTTCTCCTTCGTGATGCTCGTTGCGATTGCTTGGTTTCTTCGGAAAACCCATGCGGGGTTGATCCTGCGCGCGGTCGGCGACAGCCACGACGCAGCACACGCGATGGGCTATCCAGTGATTTATATCCGATACGCGGCGACCGCCTTCGGCGGTGCGATGGCAGGCATCGCTGGCGCCTATCTCTCGCTCTATTATTCGCCCCTCTGGTCGCAGGACCTCGCTGCCGGGCGCGGCTGGATCGCGCTTGCCCTTGTCGTGTTTTCTGCCTGGCGGCCCTTCTGGCTGTGCGCCGGCGCCTATCTGTTCGGCGGCGTCACCTATCTCTCGCTCTATTTGCAGGGCCTGGGCGTGCCCATCCCTTCGCCGTTGATTTCAGCATTGCCCTATGTGGGCACCGTAATCGTGTTGGTGCTGATCTCCCGCGACCGCCGGCGGATACGGCTCAACCAGCCGGCCTGTCTCGGCAAGTATTTTCATGCGGTGGCCTGAGTTCGGCTTTGGAGGCTTGCGCGCGTAGATCGCCTGGGTGGAAATGCTTGATCCGTCGTGGCCTCCTCGTCGCGGCTGCGTTATTCCCGCGCGTATCAGGCGATTTTGCCGCGCGCTGGTCAGGGGCGTTACCGGCGTTAGCGAACCATAGGCAAGAAATCCTTAGGAGATTCATCATCCGCCCCGATAGGTCGAATAGCCAAATCGACTCAGAATCAGTGGAACATGGTAGTGTTGAGTGCCGTCCCGCACCAGAAAGCGTACAGGAATCACATCGTAGAAATCAGGCGAACCAAAATAGGCGGCGGCATGAAATAGAATTTCATACGTTCCTTCTGGTATCGTGGCCAGCAGCGTGGCCCGCCCGCCCGCATCCAGAAATGCTGAAACCAACCCGCCATCGGGTGTTCGTATGTCCACTTGCATGCCAGAAGCGCCGGTTCCACGGGTCGTATCCAACACATGGGTGGTCAAGCCGATCATGATGTGTGCTCTGTCAGGTCTTGCAATCGCAACCGCGCGATCTCTCCAATCTCGGCGAGCGCCTGCGCATGCTCGGTTGCCATGCTGTGATGCAGCCGCTGCTCGAAAGCGGCGAAAATCTCCGCCTTGCTGTGCTGTCTTACGCAAATGATAAAGGGAAAGCCGAATTTTTGTCGGTAGGCTTGGTTCAATGCCGAGAATTTTTTGAATTCGTCCTGGGTGAGCGATTTCAGGCCGGCGCCAGTTTGTTCTGCGTTGGACGCCTCGGTTAGTGGCACGGAGCAAGCGGCGAGTTCCGGGTGCGCGCGGATAAGCGCCAGTTGCTCGGCAGCACTTGCCTCCGCCACCACCTGCATCAGGCGTTTATGCAGCGTGGCCGTACTGTCGAACGGCGCAGCTGCAGCTGCGCGTTCCACAACCCATGGAGAGTGTTCGAAGAGATGCTCAAAGCGACCACAAAAATTCTCCGGGCTGATCAAGAGGCGATCCTCGTTTCGTGGGTCAATATTGCCGCAGCCATCGCATTGCGCATAAAATTTTCACGGTTAGTTGTTGGTTTGTTTCACAACGAACGATATAATGAACCGGTTAACTTTACTCTGCAACCAGGAAAATCCTTTGGATCTGCATAAGTTGAATCAAGATCATAATAACGCTCGTGTTGAATTTTTGTCGGCTTTGGTACGTCAGCCATCCGATAATCCTCCCGGCGATTGTGCACCCCATGCGCAACGTACAGCTGAACTGTTGGAGGGGATGGGTTTTTCTGTGGAGCGTTACCCGGTTCCCGCTGAACAAGTTGCGGCGTACGGCATGAAGAGCGTGACCAATTTGATCGTGCGCGAAGTGTTCGGCCCAGGCCCGACCGTCGTCTTGAATGCTCATGGGGATGTTGTTCCGCCTGGCGAGGGGTGGAGCACAGACCCCTATGGTGCCGTCATTATCGAAGGCTGGATGCATGGCCGCGGTGTCGCCGTGTCAAAATCCGATATTTGTTCCTACGCCTTCGCCCTCAAAGCGTTGAAAGAATCGGGTGTGAAGCTAGGCGGCTCCGTCGAGTTGCATATTACCTATGACGAAGAAACCGGCGGAGAGCTCGGTCCCGCGTGGTTGTTATCTCAAGGGCTCTCGAAGCCCGATTATGCGATTGCCGCGGGCTTTTCTTATGGGGTGGTTACCGCGCATAATGGGTGCCTGCATTTGGAGGTTACCGTTACCGGAAGATCCGCCCATGCAGCCAAGCCGGAGACCGGTGTGGACGCATTGGCTGCGACCACTTCAATTCTGGGCCGCCTCTACCAGGAACGGGACCGGCTGCGGTGCCAGATTTCAGCCGTTCCCGGAATTGGTGCGCCGGGTCTGACCGTCGGGTTGATCTCCGGGGGCATCAACACCAATGTCGTACCGGACAAGATCCAGTTCCGTCTGGACCGGCGAATTACACCCGATGAAAATCCCGTGACCGTGGAGGCGGGATTGCGGGCGCTTATTACGGAGGCGGGCGTTGAATTCCTCGGCATCCGTACGGATATCGAGCGTATTCTCCTGGCGGAGCCTCTCATCCCTTTGCCTGGTACGGAGCGCCTCGCTGAAATTTTGTGCAATCAGGCCTCCGCTGTGTTTGGAGAGCCAATAGCTACCGTGGGCGTACCGCTTTATACCGACGCCAGGCATTATTCCGCCAGAGGCATTCCTACCGTGCTTTATGGAGCCGGACCGCGCAGCATCGAAGCGGCGAATGCCCATCGCGCCGACGAACGGCTGGAGTTAGCAGATCTGCACCGGGCAACCGAGGTTATCGCGCGGACCCTGGCGGAACTGTTGGGCACAGAAACCGGACATGAAGCGCATCTACGCCGAGCCTTTGCCGTGGCCCAGGCAGCGCGAGCGGCCGGTTGCCACCCGTTCGGCGCGGTTTTGATAGGGCCAGATGGCGAAGAGCTGATGGAACAGCAAAACGCCTATCTACCTGAGCACGACATGACGGGCCATGCGGAGCGCGTCCTCGCCACGCGTGCCAACAAGCAATTTTCGTCCGAACTGCTACGCCAATGCACGATGTATGTTTCGGCGGAACCCTGCGCGATGTGCGCTGGTGCCATTTACTGGGCCGGAATCGGCCGCGTCGTATACGGCTTGAGCGAGCACGAATTGAAAAACATTACCGGAAATCACGCCGAAAACCCGACACTCGACCTGCCCTGTCGCGTGGTTTTTGCCGCCGGACAACGCAAGACTGAAGTCATCGGGCCTCTTTTGGTCGAGGAAGCCCGTAACCTGCATGTTGGCGTCTGGGACGTAGCGTAAAGCAGGCTGGATCGCGGTCCGCGAGGATCGCGATCCATTTTTTCGCGGGCGCAACGCGGGCAGGCTATCCAAAGGCCTGCAAGGGGCGTGAACTTCGTTCTTCAGATATGTGCCCGTGCCCCACAGGGGGAGGAGCTACAGCGGTGGAGGTCCAAGACCATCGTTAAACCGTTTGTCGACTTCAAGGATCGAGCAGGTTCTAGCGGAACGCGGACGCGCCAGGCTGGGCTGCTTCCAGCGCCCGCAACACGGCTTCCGGTGTTGTTGGTGCGGTGAGTTGTAGCGCCGCTGTCCAGCCAGCGGCGCTGGCCACCGCCTCCTGCACCGCCAAAAAGCCGGCGATGGCCAGCACGAAAGGCGGTTCCCCGACTGCCTTGCTACGGAAAATGGTCGGCTTGGCGTTCGGGGCGTTAGCAAGCAGCCTGGTTTTAAATACCGGTGGTACATCCCGGCTGGTCGGGATTTTGTAAGTTGACGGTGCATGGGTCTTTAACTGCCCGGCCCCATCCCAGACCAGTTCTTCCATCATCAGCCAGCCAAGCCCTTGCACGAACGCGCCTTCCACTTGCCCGATATCCACGGCTGGGTTCAGTGACGACCCGCAATCCTGGATGATATGTGCGGCGAGAATCCGCGCCTCGCCGGTGAGTGTATCAATCGCGGCTTCTGCGACGCAGGCGCCGTAGTGAAAAATAATAAAACGGGTTACCCGTCATGCTCTCCTGGTCAAAATAGATCTCCGGCGTTTTGTAAAAGCCAGAGGCCGAGAGCGATACGCGCGCGGCCCAGCAATTATAGGCGAGTTCAGCAAAGCTCATCGAAGAATTGCCCAGGTAAACGTGGTTATCGGCGAATACCACCTCCTCTGGCTCGCCACCGAACTTCTGTGCCGCTACTTCCGCCATGCGGGATTTGATCGTCTTTACTGCCGCCAATGCCGCCAGGCCATTCATGTCGGTGCCGGACGAAGCTGCGGTCGCCGAAGTGTTTGGTACCTTATCCGTGCGGGTGGCAGAAACATGCACTGAATTCAGATCAATCGAAAACCCTTCAGCGACGACCTGGGCGATTTTTACGAACAGTCCCTGGCCCATCTCCGTGCCGCCATGGTTCAGATGGACGCTGCCATCCGTGTAGACATGCACAAGTGCACCGGCTTGGTTGAGGGTGGGCAAATTAAAGGAAATGCCAAATTTTACAGGCATCATTGCCAGCCCTTTTTTGATGATAGGGCTGTCAGCGTTGAAGGCCGCTATTTCGCGCCGACGCTCGTCAATCCGCGCCTCGGCCGTCAGCTCGGCCAGAATGCGCGGCATATTATCCGCGCCGATCGGCTGACCATAGGGCGTTATATCGCGACCTGGCGCATAATAATTCGCAGCCCTCACCTCATCCTGTGATTTTCCAAGCGCCGCGGAAATATGTGCGATGACGGCCTCAATCGAGAAAATGCCCTGCGGGCCACCAAAGCCGCGAAACGCAGTATTGGAAACGGTGTTGGTTTTGGCCGCCAAGCCACGCACACGGAGATGGGGCAGCCAATAGGCATTATCCACGTGACAAAGGGCGCGCGTGAGTACCGGGCCAGAAAGGTCCGCGACATTGCCGCAGCGCAGCGCGATCTCCATGTCCAAGGCGAGGATTCGCCCGGCCTCATCATACCCCACGGTAAACCGGGTCTGCACATCGTGCCGCTTGCCCGTAATCACCATATCCGCATCCCGCGTCATACGAAGTTTGACAGGGCGTTTGGCTTTGTCTGCAAGAATTGCCGCCATCCCGGCTATGAGCGAGGCTTGGCTTTCCTTTCCGCCAAACCCGCCTCCCATGCGTCTTACTTCCACCGTAATGGCGGCATAAGGCCGGCCCAGGAGGCGTGCCACGATATGCTGCACTTCGGTCGGGTGCTGGCTCGCGGCAAGAATATGCATTGCCCCGTCTTCGCCCGGCACTGCCAAGGAGATTTGCGTCTCGAGATAAAAATGGTCCTGACCGCCAGCCGCCGCTCTGCCACTCAAGCGCCGTGGTGCGGCGGCCATCGCGCCATCTGGATCACCGCGCGAAAGCAACATGGGAGCAACCACATAGGCCTGGGCCGCGATCGCTGCGTCAATGGATAAAACCGCCGGCAAATCTTCGTATTCGATCAGTGCGAGCGCCGCCGCTTCTCGCGCTTGGGCCATAGTGGCTGCGGCGACCAGCGCAATAGGCTCCCCGGCATAGGTGACGACGCCATCTGCCAATAATGTCTCGCCCGCCAAAATGGGGCCGGCATCATTGGTCCCTGGGATATCTGCGGCCGATATCACACAAGCCACGCCAGGGGCGGCAGCAACGGCACGTAAATCCACCATGCGCAATTTTGCATGAGCGCGGGAGGATGCAATCACCCAGCCATGCAACGTATCTTCCGTCTGCCGCACGTCATCAACATAAAGTGCGCGACCAGAGACATGTCGTTCCGCGCTCTCATGCGCTATGGATTTATGGATCGTGCTCATAGGGCCCAAATATCTGTGGGTTGTGCCGGTGCCGTTAGCTGTGCGCCGAGCCGGCGCAGTAAACCTGCCGCCGCCTGGTTGCGGTATGCCGCGCTGCCTCGAAAATCCGAAATGGGCGAAAAAATTTCGGGAATTTTTTCTGCAACGCGCGTGAAACGTGGCGAGATCGGCAGGCTGACCAGCCAGAGCAACCTCTAGCGCATGGGCACGGACGGGTGTCGCCGCCATTCCACCAAAGCCACAATGCGCTTCACGGATGATCCCATGATCGATACGCAGTTTGAAGGCAGCGGCAAGCGTCGAAATATCCTGGTCGAACCTTTTGGCCAGTTTGTACGCGAAAAAGACTTCATCGGACTTCAGGAAAGGAATTTCAATTTCCTGCAAAAATTCACCCGGAAGCAACGCCGTTTTGCGGTAGGCGGTGAAGAACGCCGCTGCGGATACGGTCCGCTCGCCCTGAGCTGAATAGAGGTGCAGCGTCGCGCCCAACGCGATGAGGCAGGGGGCGCAATCGCCGATCGGCGAGGCGTTGCAGAGATTCCCCCCATCGTGCCGAGGTTACGAATTTGTGCCGCACCGATACGCCGGATTAGCGCCGAGAAATTCGGAAAATGTCGATCCAGATAGGGTAAAATCTCGGAATAGGTGGCGGCCGCGCCGATCGTAAGGCCGCCATGTTCTTCTGTGATTTTCTTTAGTTCAGGCACTTCCCGCACGGAAATCATATCGCCGGGGACCTGGCCAAACTTTGCAATGCCAACCCCAATATCCGTTCCCCCCGCGATCAACCGTGCCTCAGGATTAGCGGCCAATGCCGTTGCCAGTGCCTCCAGGCTTTGCGGCGCGGTACTGGCCCGCGGCAGTTCATCGAGCGCAGCCCGCCAGGCGGGAATGCGTGGGTCAGGCTCTTGGTGCAGAGATGCCGCCGCCGCCAGTATAGGCCGGTAGCCGGTGCAGCGGCACAGATTTCCCGCCAAGGCATCCAAAACGGCCTTTTCGGATATTCCGCCTTCATCCTGTGTCAGCGCAAACAGGCTCATGGTGAAACCGGGAGTACAGAAGCCACATTGACTTGCATGAGACGCGACAAGGGCCTGCTGTACTGGCGATAATGTTTGCGAGTCTTCTAAACCTTCGGCCGTGATCACCACACAGCCATCGAGGGCCGTGGCGGGCATGATGCAGGAATTTACGGCGGAAAATTTTAATCCGTCGCCGGCCCTGCGGCCGATGGCAACGGTACAGGCGCCACAATCCCCTTCGGCGCAACCCTCTTTGGTGGCAGTCAGGTGCTCGTGCAGGCGCAAATGTTCCAGCACGGTGCGGCCAGGCTCAGCCGCAATGTTACGCACCTGACCGTTGAGGATAAATTGAGTCATGCAGACGCCAGTATCGGAATGTGGCTGCTTGGCATCAGCTCAGCTGGCCTTCGATGCCATGAACCAAGGTTTGCAGCCCGGAGAGCGTGCCGTCATCCATGGTTTGACCTGCAGCGAGAAAGATTTTTTCGGTCTGATCGGTGAGAGGGCCGGTGAAAATCTTATTCTTGCCGGCGGCAATATCCGCCACGGTCTGTGTTGCCAGGGCGGCGACATCGGGCGGCATGTTGCGGAACGGCGCCATCTGCAGCATGCCGACATCGAAACCGCCCCAGGTGTCGATGCTGGTCCAGTTGCCATCCAATTCTGCCTTAATGCGCTTGGTGTAGTAACCGCCCCAGTCATTGACGCAGGCGGTCAGCTGCGTCTCCGGCGCGAAGCTGATCATGTCCGTGGCTTCGCCGAAGGCTTTGATGCCACGGGTGGCGGCGACCTGCAGCGGCGCCGGGCTGTCGGTGTGCTGGGTGAGGATGTCGCAGCCCTGGTCGATGAGCGCCTTTGCCGCATCTCCTTCTTTTCCGGGATCATACCAGCTGTCGATCATGATGAATTTCAACTGGGCTTTTGGATTGACGCTTTGCATGCCCAGCAGGAATGCATTCATGCCCTGCACCACCTCCGGCACTGGTACGGAGGCGACATAGCCCGCCACGCCCGTTTTAGAGAGCTTTCCGGCGATGACGCCCTGCACGTAGCGGCCTTGGTAGAAGCGAATATCGTAGGTGGCGAGGTTGGCCGCGCGCTTATAGCCGGTGCAGTGCTCGAACTTGATGTCCGGATACTGAGCCGCGACTTTCACCATGTAGTTCATGTAGCCGAAGGAGGTGCCGAAAATCAGCTTATGGCCCGAGGCGGCCAGGCTCTCGAACACCGCCTGGGATTCTGGCGCCTCGGGCACGTTCTCAACATAGGAGGTCACGATTGCGCCGTTAAGGTTGGCTTGCGCCAGCTTGCGTCCTACATCCTGCTGATAGGTCCAGCCAAAGTCTCCAACGGGCCCGAGATAGACGAACCCGACTTTCAGAGGCGCAGCCGCTTGCGCCCTACGAATAATGGCAGGGGCAGCCAAAGCCGCGCCACCGAGAATTGTAGAAAATTGACGCCGATTCAATGAAGTCATGTGGAAGTTTCCTAAAACAATCAAGCGTTACCTTTGAAGGCAAAAGTTTTTCTGCTGCCTGAGCTCTTTGATTTGCCAGCCTGAGTTAAAAAACAAACGTCAAGTTACCAGTGATGACAAGCTTGTCGCGTCGACGCTAAATTTCAATCACGATACGAATGCTAATCATGTGATGCCTCCTACTCTTTTGTCTGAGTTTCCCGCAGCAGCAATCTTCGTCTCCCAAGAAAAAGCAATATCCATGCCATTTCATGGCGTACTGATTTTTTGATAAAATATTACGATCTGTGTGGTATTCACGTACATGATGAGGCGCCTAAACAGGCAAAACCGTAGAATTAAGAGCAGAAGATGCACATAGTTTCTCTCGTATTGCGGATAAGCGGCGTGTGCGGTGGGTGGATTGCAATTCAAGTGGGAGCCGAATTGACCTGCCTGTTGGCGGCGTCTTAAAAACACACATGACCAACGGCTCGCACTATCGAAGCGTACTTTATTTTGATGCCGTGCGCCGCTACCGTTCGGTGCGGGAAGCGGCGCGGCATTTGGGGCTGGCCGCTTCGGCAGTGAACCGTCAGATTCTCAATCTTGAGGACGAGCTCGGCATGCCGCTGTTTGATCGCTTGCCTGAGGGCATGCGCCTGACCGCGGCAGGCGAAGTCATGGCGCGGCATGCCATCGCTGTCCTTCAGGATGAAAGGCGAGCATTTGGCGAGTTGGACGCGTTGCGCGGCCTGCGCCGTGGTGAAATATCGATCATCGCGGCGGAGTTGCTGAACGTGAATATTCTGCCCGAAGTACTGGGACAGATGGCGATGCGCTATCCCGCAATTAAAAGCCGGGTTTACACCGCTGGTTCAAATGAAATCCCCGAAGCCCTACGGCGTGGCGACGCGGATCTTGGAATTGCTTTCTCTTTGCCGCGGGATCGCGATCTGCAGCAGCTGGCGGTCGGTAAGTTCCGGGTCGGCGCCATCATGCGCCCGGATCATCCGTTAGCTAAAGAGGGCTCTGACGGATTGATCAGTTTTGCGCAATGCGCCCGGCATGCGCTGATCCTGCCAAGCGAGGAAATATCCATCCGGTCGCTGCTGGAAGCGTCTCTACGGCGTTTTGAAGGAAGGCTGAAGATTGTCGCTGAGGTCAATTCTCTGGCCTTAATGAAGAACCTTGCGAAAGGCCTCAATGCGGTCGCATTTCAGTCTCGTATAGGTTTGGAACAGGAGCTCGATTCTGGGGAGCTTATTTTTCTGCCTCTTGCCCGGCCTGGTCCGTTGATCAGCGAGCTTGGCATCTATTTGAGGCAGGGGCGTTCCTTGTCGTCTACGCTTGATGTTTTCATTGCCTTGGCACGGGAGCGTCTTGCCGCCCGCGAAGCCGTGGATTGAACCTAGGCTTCGGGGGAGGGGCGTACGACTAATCTTAAGCTGTGTTGAGCTTGGGTTAACGCGCGAAGGCGCGTCAACCTCAGACGGCCAGGCAATGGAAAATATCAGCCCACTGGCCACTGGCCTAGAAATTCTTCTTCAGCATAGGCGGTGTAGTTAGCCAGGGTGGTGCCAGCGTCATCTGTGAACAGCTGCGAGACGATACCGTGCACCAGTTTTGGCACGGCGAATTTCATCCCGGAAAGGGCAGACGCGGACAGGCCAAGGTTGGCCAGAGCGGCGTAGTTGAAGGCGAACAGGCCGTGCAGCCGGTCAGCCGCCGCGGGCGTGATGCTGATGAAGCGAAAATCAGGCCCGAGGTAAGGGTGATCGTCGAGCAGTTGATTGCGTTTGGGGGGATTGTACTTGTCACGCCAACAGGCGATGTCGGCCGCCAGCAAGGCCAGTTCAGGTCGCAATTTGGCATCCGTCCGCAGTCCGGTGCTCAGCACCAGAAAATCGAATAGAAAGGCTCCTTCAGACGTCTCCACCCGCACGCCCTCAGGCGTTTCCGATACTGCATTCCAGCCTGTGCCGAGATGGAGAGAAAATCCGGGATAGGCCGCCGCGCGGTTATACGTATCGTTCGTCGGCGGCTGACCATAGCTCAGGAAATGGTCGATCACGGTATATTTGGAAGCATCGTCAAGATCGGCGAAATGGCCGAGGAATCCGGCATTTTCCATGAAGCGGATTGGATTGATGCGCGGCAGCGAAGTTCGCCGAACAAAGACATGCGCCTCGGCAACCGCCTCACCCAGCGCGAATTGGGCATTGTCGAAGGCCGAGGCGCCACCGCCTAGAATGCCTATTTTCTGACCCTTCAGCGCCGCATAGTCTATTGCTTCCGAGGCATGTGCATAGCGTGAACGAGGGAGCGCGTTTTTGATGAAGTCAGGAGTATGCCATTCGCCGCCGCCCTGGATGCCGGTTGCGAGGACCACCTTACGGGCGAGCAACGTGCCGGAAGGTGGCGCGCCTGCCCCGGTCACATGCAGCCGGAACAAGCCGCGTTCCAACGGTTCAATCAACGTAAGTTTAGTCTCGTTCTGAATCGGGATAGATAGCGTATGTCGGTACCAATTCAGATACCGCATCCATTCCCGGCGTGGGATTTTGCCCAGACTTTCCCAGCCTTCGGCGCCGAACTGCGCCTCCCACCATGCCCGGAAGGTGAGCGATGGAATGCCTAGATCCATGTTGGTGAGATATTTTGGCGAGCGGAGCGTGGGCATGCGCGCATAAGTTATCCAGGGGCCTTCCAGCCCCTGCGGATTTTCGTCGATGATGAGAATGTTTTCGACTTTTTCACGCATCAGGCCAAACGCAGCCACCATGCCGCTTTGGCCGCCGCCGATGATCACCACATCATGCACGATCTCGCCATTCGGACCATTTCGGGGACGAACCCATGGGCGCGAGGGATATTCGAGACATTCGAGGTCATGGCGGACCCGGTTTGCCAAAGCGTCAAGCGCCGGGAGATCGGATGGTCTCGCAGGATTCATGAATGACGACCTTGCGGTTCAAGACAATGGATAGCGCCTTGAATAGCTGCCTGAGCCGTTGCCTGCAATAGCTTTTAATGGGTATGCCGTTGCCATTATGGCTACGGGTGCTGCTGCGGCGTCGGGGTTAAATTACGGTTGTGGATCTCCCTGCGGCGGGTATGCAGGCAGGCTCGCCAGCCGCGTCCGGGCGATCGGGCCGCCGACTGGCCGCTCGCTGCCTCTGCTTCTGGCTCCTTGCGCTATGTGCGGGACAACGTTGGTGTCAGATGATTAAAGTGAGAGTTGATTGCTCTAACGCCTTTTAAATAGGCTGTTGGGGGTTGTAATTTAATCGAAAATTATTCTTCACCCCCTGTCGGGCTAAAAAATTGTCAAAAAATCAGTGCCGTTATGTTTTGGCACATAATCTGCTTGACAGTTTCGTGGGCTAGGGTTCCGGCTGGAGTAACACTCCGGTGCTGGTCCGAGAGCTTCAGCTGTCGGGGAGAAATCCCGGCAGTACACGGCGGGATAAAAGCCCGGGAGATTGTTTGATGCGAGGAATGCGTCGGGCGTCTCCCG
This sequence comes from uncultured Pseudomonadota bacterium, assembly GCA_963798115.1. Lineage (GTDB taxonomy): Bacteria > Pseudomonadota > Alphaproteobacteria > Acetobacterales > Acetobacteraceae > Acidocella. The sequence continues at coordinate 26,606 of CAWCRT010000016.1, read as the reverse complement.
TAATCCTCGTTTCAAGGTTGAGTGTCGAATGAAACGGGGGTGTGCATGTTTTCTTGCCGCTATCGTATCCTTGGGGGCCGCGCATGAGCGCCCCCTATAAGCTGTTCTACGCCTCTGACATTCACGGGTCAGAGAAGTGCTTCCTGAAATTCATTAATGCCGGGAAGTTTTACAAGGCAAATGCGCTGATCCTGGGCGGCGATGTCACCGGCAAGATGGTGGTACCGCTGATCGATAAAGGTCGTCACTGGGAGGCGCATTTTTTGGGGCGTGACTTTGTCGCGGAAACGCCGGCGGAGCGAGCCGAGATCGAGAAGAACATACGCATGAACGGGTTTTACCCCGTAATCCTCTCGCCAGAGGAGCACAGGCATTTTCAGGAGAACGAAGCTGAACGCACGGCATTGATCGATCGTGTGGTGCTGGAGGCCATGAAACGCTGGATCGGCATCGCCGAAGAGCGCCTGAGAGGAACGGGAATCCGCTGTTTCGTCAATGCCGGCAATGACGATGACGGGTATATTGATGAGGCGCTGCGCCAGTCGGAGGTGGTGGAGAACCATGATGGCGGTGTCACGGATCTCACTGACCAGGTGCAAATGGCGGTGTGTGGCTACTCCAACACCACGCCATTCGACAGTCCGCGCGAGATGTCCGAGCCTGACCTTGAGGCGCATATCGAAGGCATTGTGGGCCAGCTGAAATCGCCGCGCGACGCCGTCTTCACCCTGCACGTGCCGCCTTATAATACTGGCATCGACGTTGCTCCCCTGTTGCGCGATGGCAAGGTAGTGACTGAAGGCGGGCATACAATGATGGCTGCCGTAGGGTCCACGGCCGTGCGCCGCGTCATCGAGCGTCACCAGCCGATGCTGTCTTTGCATGGCCATATTCACGAATCGCGCGGCACCAAGCAGATCGGCCGTACGCTCTGCATAAATCCCGGAAGCGAATATTCTGAAGGTGTATTGCGCGGCGTTATCGTCACCTTCAAGGGCAGCAAGCTGGTTGGACATCAGCTGGTGCAGGCCTGAACCTTTTCTCTTCAACCTCAAACCGCTGGGAGACTTCTTCCCTTTCAACCAAAAAACATAGGGAGGCTTCATGAATGTGAATTTCGCCAGAAAAGCCACCGGACTGGTCCGGCAGGCCGGCGCAAAAGACGTATTCGTCTATAACGTGAACTTCATCAACATCGCCATCGGCGTGGCATTCATGTTTCTGTTCATGCCCAACGGTTCCTACCCGGGCGTGAACATCTATATCTCCACGATTTTGTGCACGCTTTTCGTGCTGCCGACATCACTGATTTACGCGATGTTCGCCTCGGCCATGCCGCGCTCGGGCGGCGAGTATGTATATGTCTCTCGTGCCACCAAGCCGTTGTTCGGCTTTGTCGCGAGCTGGAACTATACGATCTGGTGCTTCTTCTATATCGGCGTGCCGGCGGCGTTCCTCGGCAAATACGGCATCTCCGCGTTGTTCCGCGAGCTTGGCGTGAGCTTTGGTTCGCCGGCCATGACCGGCTGGGGCAACTGGTTCACCTCTCCGTTTGGCATGGCGCTCACCGGCACGGTTCTGATCATCATTTTCGCGGCCGTTTTCATCTACGGTGTGGCGCTGTATATGCGCATCCAGAACGTCCTGTTCGTGCTGGCAAGTATCGGCCTGGCCATTACCGCCTGGGTTTTGCTGCGCCACACGCCGGATTCCGCCGTGGCGGCCTTCAACCAATATGCGGGCACCTTCACGGGTAAGCCGGATACGTACGGCGCCATCACCGCGAATCTGGGGAAGAGCGCGGTTGCGCCTGCACCGTTTGATCTCAAGCAGACGCTTATCTCCATGACGTGGCCGTTCACCGTTCTGGGCTTCTCCATCGCCTCGGCCTATATCGGCGGCGAGATCAAGGGCGCCAACCGTTCGCAGATGATCGGCATGCCCGGCTCGCTGCTCTATTCGGCGGCGTGGCTGCTCATCATCTCTTTCGTCACGTTGCATGCTTTTGGGTTTTCCTTCCTGGGCAACCTCGCTGCGGTGACCCCCGCCAATGTCAATCTCGGCTTCACCCCCACTTTCTCGGAGCTGACGGCAGCGCTCACACACCATGTCTGGCTGGTGCTGATCATCGGCATATCCTTCGCGCTGTGGACTTACACCTGGCTGCCCATCTACATCCTTACCGCTACGCGCAATATCCTGGCCTGGGCGCTGGACGGGCTGGCGCCTGGCAAGATCTCGGAAGTCAATGAGAGCACGCATTCTCCGCTCATTGCCATCGTCGTTTCCGCGTTGTTCGGCATCGGATTCCTCTGGCTTTATGCCTATGATTCCGCCTTCTCGACGATTTCGGGCTTCTTCGGACAGGTCTGCGGTACGTTCGTTCTGACGTCCATCAGCGCCATCGCATTCCCCTACACGCAGAAAGATATGTTCGAGGCATCACCCGTCGCTTGGCGCGTGGGCGGTGTTCCGCTTCTGTCCATCCTCGGTGTGCTCAGCCTTATTGGCATGATTGTCATCGCCTGGGCATTCCTGAACGATCCGCAGTCGGGCATCAGCTTCTCGCAGCCCTTCATGCTGTACGTGAATCTCGGCGTCTTCCTGTCAGGCTTTGTCTATTTCTACGCGACCAAGTTCATTCAGGCGAGCAAAGGCGTGGACATAGACCTCGCCTTCGCCGAGATCCCGCCGGAGTAAAGTCATGAGCGCCATCTCGGAACATGACGTGATCGCCGCGATCGCGGCTAAGGGCGGCGTTGCGCGGCTCCTTGGCGGCAGGGCGATCCATGCGGTATGCGGGGAGTTTCTCCCCGCCGCCCTCTACCGAAACTCGCTGGATATCGACCTTGTGACCCGCGGGCGGGATCGCAAGGCGTTGAAGGCCGCCATGGCCGAGCTGGGGGGCGAGGCGGAGCAGGAATTCAATCTGCTCAACGGCAAGGAGCGGATGATCTTTTATGTAGGTGAAACCAAGATCGATATCTTTATCGACGTCTTCCGCATGTGCCACACGTTACAGCTTGGCACACGGCTTGAGCTGCACCCGGTCACCCTGTCGCCTGCCGATCTGTTGCTGACAAAACTCCAGGTCTTCCATGCCGAGCGCAAGGACCTGTCTGACACTGCCGCATTGTTGCTGAGCTGCGGTCTCGGCGCCGGTGCGTTTGGCGCCATCGACACCGCCTATCTTGCCAAACTCTTGAGCGGTGACTGGGGATTTTGGCGTACCGCGACCGGCACATTGACCAAGCTTGCCGGCCAAGCCGTTGATATTTGCGGACCTGAACTTGGTGAGGCGCTCAAGCGTCATATTGCCGAATTGCAGCATGTCCTCGACAAGGCCCCTAAAAGCCTTTCGTGGCGAACCCGCTCTTTGATTGGCGAGCGTACGCCCTGGTACGAATTGCCTGAAGAACCAGACCATCTTCTTACCACAAATTGAGGTGTTATCATGGATATCAATACTTCCGTTGCCGCTGTTAGCGGCGCTGATGCCATAGCCTTGTCCGCCGCCGGTGTGCGCTATTGCGCGGCCTCCTATGTTGACATGCACGGCATCTCCAAGACCAAGATGGTCCCGATCGCCCATCACGCCCAGATGCTGGAGGGCTCCGAGCTGTTTACCGGCGCGGCCATGGATGGCGTTCCGCAATCGGTGCACGATGAGGAAGTGGCTGCCGTGCCGGATCCGGCCTCATGCAGCATTTTGCCCTGGAAACCGGAAATCGCCTGGTTCGCTTCCGATCTGCGCTACAAGGGCGCGCCGTTCGAGGCCTGTTCGCGCAACATCCTCAAGCGCCAACTCGACCGCGCGGCAGCGCATGGGCTGAGATTCAACCTTGGCATCGAAGCGGAGTTCTTCGTCTTCAAAAAACTGGAGGATGGCGGCTTCTCCCCGCTTTCTTCCCGCCACCATCTGGCCAAACCCTGCTACGACCTCGCCCGCCTGGTTGATAATTTCGCCTGGGTCGACGAGTTGGTCAGCGCGATGAACACGCTAGGCTGGGACGTTTATTCCTTCGACCATGAAGACGGCATAGGTCAGTTCGAGGTCGATTTCATGTATGCCGATGCGCTCACTATGGCGGATCGCTATACCTTCTTCCGCTTCATGGCTCAGGAAATCACTAAGAAACATGGCGGTTTCGCGAGCTTCATGCCGAAGCCCTTTGCCGACCGCGCGGGCTCGGGCGCGCATCTCAACATGTCCCTGGCCGACCTGAAGACCGGGGCCAATCTGTTTGCCGACAAGGAGGATCCGCGCGGGTGCAAGCTGGGCGGGCTGGGCTATAAATTCATTGCTGGCGTACTCAGGCACCTGCCTGCCATCAGCGCGGTCATCGCGCCGACGGTGAACAGCTATAAGCGCCTGGTGAAACAGGGCTCGGCCTCCGGTTTCACCTGGGCGCCGGTGCTATGCTGCTATGGCGGCAATAACCGCACCAACGCCCTGCGCATTCCCGTGGCGGGCGGACGCGTGGAGTTGCGCGCGGCGGATTCTGCCTGCAACCCATATCTCGCGGCGGCCATGGTGCTGGCTGCGGGGCTGGAAGGCATTGAGAACGATCTCGATCCTGGCGCGCCGAACATCGAAAACATGTACCTCAAAAGCGCCAAGGATCTGGAAGGGCTCGGCATCAAGACTCTGCCCGGCAGCCTCGCCGAGGCGTTGGATGAATTTGCAGCCGACGATCTCGGCAAGCAGGTGTTCGGCGCCTCGATGTTCGAAGTCTGGCTTTCCTACAAGCGAGACGAATGGGCAAGTTACGCCTATCACGTCTCGGACTGGGAATATAAGCGCTACCTTTCGATGTTCTGAGGTGGCGATGGGTGGAGCGCTATGCAGGGAAGCTGGAAGGCCAGCCTTGCCGATGCCGATTGTGATCGCTGAACAAAGCCGGCCGCGGCCGGCATCGGCCAATCTCCCTGGGGACGTGGATCTGCTGAACCGACATTTTGTCCCATAATGCTCACAGCGTGGCTTGCGTCCGCGCCGGCATGTCACGATGGACTGAGTAACGGTGGGGTCTTTCGCTCTTCGCGGTTGATCAGGTGTTTCTGCACGAGATTTGACGGCAATCAACTTTAGAGTAACTTGGGGACGCGCACATGGCGACCGGGGTATATACAAGTCTTCCAGAACCCGGTTTACCCATAATCCCCGCGATCGCCGCGTGGTGTGCCAATGTAAGGAGTGACGTCGCGTAATGGCTACTGGTACGGTTAAGTGGTTTAATACCACCAAGGGTTTTGGCTTTATTGTGCCCGAGGATGGCGGCAAGGACGTGTTCGTGCACATCACCGCCGTGCAATCAGCGGGTTTGCGCGGTCTGGACGAGGGTCAGAAGGTCACGTTCGACATCGAGATGGAGCGCGGCAAGGCTGCCGCAATCAATCTCAAAGCCGTCTGATCACTTCGCAGGCTGCCATCGGCTGGGGCCTAACCCTGCAAGCTGAAGCCATCGCGCATACGCGGTCGGCGACGGTACAGCAGGCGTTGAACCTCTCGCCTTAGACCAGCGCGGATTTCGCGCAGGACGTCGTGCCCGCCTGTCCGGTCACAAATATATCTGAATAGAAACGGGGGGCTTTTGGCCCCCCGTTTCTATTATTTGGCTTTCGAGTTGCCGGCGGACGTCGGAGAAGGGGCTAATTCTGCCCCAAACTCGCCAAAAAAATCACAGCACGCCAGCCCTAAGGGAGTGCTCTGAATCTGAAAAAATGGCGTTAGCATATATATATGTATAGTTAGGCGCCGACAGAGGTGGGGCCCCCTTTGCTGCGCAACCTTAAGTTGCGGCGTGTCATTTGGCATGCTTAGGTAGCAGCAGAATTGATTGCTAAAAAATCAACTTAAAGTTAGGCGGGAGTAGTCTATATGCGTTTTGGCTTATCAATTCCTCGGCAATTCACCTTGCTAGGAACACTTGGCGTTCTATTCACCCTCATTGCGCTCGGGATCGGTCTCAAAACATCGTACGACATCGCGCTCCAGGCCCGGAAGGCGGAGTTGAGCAACCTCGTTGCCTCCATCACCAATACGGCGGCAGGGTTTGCCACTCTGGCCAACGAGGGAAAACTGACCACGGCGCAGGCGGAGCAGGAGGCATTGACGGCCATCGCCGGCGCCCGCTTCGACCACGGAAATTACTTCTTCGCCTATGATTCGCGCGGCACGGTGCTGTATCACCCCAACAAGGCTTTCATTGGTACCAACCGCTATAATCATCGCGATATTTACGGCAATCTCGACGCGGCACCGCTGATCAACGGCGCGGTAGCTGGCCAGCCGACCTTCATTACCTATTACCAGACCAAAGCCGGGGGCACTGTCCCTCTGCCAAAAATCTCGTATGCGGCTGCTGTCCCGGGGTGGAACTGGGTGATTGGCGCTGGCTTCTACATCGATGATTTGCGCGCCGCGATGATCGACCAGTTGGTCAGTGTCAGCGAGATTTTCCTGCCGCTTTTCGTCGCGTTCCTCGTGCTCATCTATTTCATGCGCGGCAGCGTTTCGTCCGTACTTTCCAGCCTTACGGCCTGTATGGAGCAGATCGCCGGCGCCCAACTCGATGCAAATATTCCAGGTCTTGAGCGCAGCGACGACATCGGGCGCATGGCGCGGCGGGTGGCTCAATTCCGTGATAATTCGGTGGAGAAGCGCGCACTCGAGGCGCGGGCTGAAGCCGACCGCACGGCAGTTGAGGCGGAGCGCGCAACCAACGAGGCAGCACGCGCCAAAATGGCCGCGCAACAGCGGCTGGTCGTTGAGTCAGTGGCGGAAGGGCTGGAGAAACTCTCCTCCGGCGATCTGTTATTCCGCCTGACCAAAGAATTCGGCGGCGATTACGAGAAGCTGCGCAACGATTTCAACGCGGCGATGGCAAAGCTGCAGGAGACGATGCAGGCGATCGCCGCCAACACCCAGGGCGTGCGCTCTGGCGCCGAGGAAATCACCCAAGCCTCGGATGATCTGTCGCACCGCACCGAGCAGCAGGCGGCGAGCCTGGAAGAGACGGCGGCGGCGCTCGATGAGATCACCGCGACGGTGCGCCGCACCGCCGAGGTCGCGAATGAGGCCCGCGCGCTGGTCGCGACCTCGAAGACCGATGCTGAGCGCTCCGGTGAGGTCGTGCGCCAGACGGTCGGCGCCATGGACGGGATCGAAAGCTCGTCCAAGCAGATCGCCAACATCATCGGCGTGATCGACGAGATCGCCTTCCAGACCAATCTGCTGGCTCTCAATGCCGGCGTGGAAGCGGCGCGCGCGGGTGATGCCGGGCGCGGCTTCGCGGTGGTGGCAACCGAAGTGCGGGCACTCGCACAGCGCTCGGCCGATGCCGCGAAGGAGATCAAGGCGCTGATCTCGGCCTCGACGCAGCAGGTCGATACCGGGGTGAAACTGGTGAGCGAGACCGGCCAGGCGCTCGGGCGCATCGTCACGCAAGTGGGCCAGTTGAACAGCCTGGTGACGGAGCTGGCGGCTTCGGCCAAGGAACAATCCACCGGCCTCGGCGAGGTGAACACGGCCGTGAACCAGATGGACCAGGTGACGCAGCAGAACGCGGCGATGGTCGAGCAGGCGACGGCGGCGAGCCACAGCCTGTCCGACGAGGCGGTGGAGCTCGCCCGTCTCATCAGCCAGTTCCGCATCGGTGAGAGCGTGACCGCGCCGGTGCTCAAGCGGGCGGCTCACAAGGCGCCGGCGAAAAAGCGCGTCGTCGACGGTTCCGCGAGCAAGGTTATCGCACTGCCACACAAGAAGGATGCGCAGCATCCCGCCATGGCTGGCGCGGCCGATGACTGGAGCGAGTTCTGATCATGAGGATCCTTGAGCTCGCCGAAGGTCTCGGTCGAACGTGATGCCCACGCCCAACGCGACGTCCGTGGCCGTGGTGATCGAAGAAAGCGAGGTCGATGCGGTTTCTGACATCCTCACGGGGACCGAGGAAATGCGTCAGGTGCCGCCCGAGACCGGTATCATCGATGCCGCCATCGAGGCCCTGTAGAGGGGCGAATAGGGGCGTCCAGACCGCATGGCCGTTGCGGTCATCGGAGGGGCGGAACAAGTCACCGACATCGGGCTGTGCGGCTTGAACTCAGCCGGCTGTTCGAACGGATCGTCCGTGCTGGCGACCGTCATGGCCGGCCAGCTTGTCCCGGTGAGCGGCGACGTCTGCCTGAAAGGAGCCCGGAAACGCGGTGAAGGGGAGCAGCAGCTGGCGCCGGTCCTGGGTATTATGGAAGGACGGAGGAACCGTACGGGATAGAAACGTTCCGTTCAAGGCGCGCGGGCACATCCGCAGGGGGCGCCCTTTCAAGTCTTTGTGACGTTGTGTTATCATATTAACGAGATCGGAATTAAATCTGACATGGCGGGTGGCGTGGATATGAAAACGCGCGGGATTGCTCTGGGTCGAAAATTTCTTGCGAGGCTACGCCTTGTTCATGACCGGCGCGGCGCCACAGTCATCATTTTGGCGCTTACCTTGTCGGTCCTGATCGGGGTCGTCGGCCTTGGCGTGGATACTGGCGTCTGGATGATGAACCAGGGAGCGGCCCAGGGCGCTGCCGACGCGGCGGCCTACTCGGCTGCAATCGCCGCCACTTCTGGCGGCAATCCGACGGCGGAGGCCAAGGCCATAGCCGCCAGCATGAACTTCACCAACGGGGTCGGCGGCGTCACGGTCAGCGCCAACAATCCACCGACCCAGGGCGCCTACACGAAGCAGTCCGCTGCCTGGGAGGTGGTCATCACGGCGCCCCAGAAACTGTTCTTCTCGAAGCTGTTTCTAACGACGGCTCCGACCGTCTCGGTGCGCGCCGTGGCCATGGTCGGCTCCCAGGCCTGCATCCTGGGTCTCGATCCTTCGGCTCCGGACACCGTACTGGTTGATAACAACGCTTCAGTGACCAATCCAGACTGTGCGTTGTTTTCGGACTCAAGCGCCTCGAGCGCGCTGAGCTGTAACAACAACTGCACGATCGACTCTTCGACCTTCGCCGTCGGGGGGGATGCCGTTGCTAATAACGGTTACCTCGAAGGGGCGCGCAACGTCACGGGCGCTGCGCCGGCGGCGGACCCCTATGCGAGCGTTTCGGCCGGCAGCCCCGGCGCCTGCACGGCAATGAAGGCCGTCACCGGCGGATCCATCCAGCCCGGAAACTATTGCGGCGGGATCAATGTTGAAAACAATAGCACGCTGAACATGGCGTCCGGCGTCTACTACGTCGATACGCAGTTTAACGTCGAGAACAATGTGACGCTGAATGCGAACCCGCCGGGCGGGGTGACGATCATCATCAACGGAACCTATAGCATCGGGATCGAAAACAATGTCACGCTCAACATCACAGCCCAGAGCACCGGACCGTTCGCCGGCATCGCCATCATGGGACCGCGCAACAGCTCGGCGTCCGTGATCCAGACGTTCGGCAACAACATCCAAAACAATATCCAGGGCGCGATCTATTTCCCCAGCCAGACGCTTGAATTCGCCAACAACGCCAATTTTAGCCCTGCAATGTGTACCCAGCTCGTCGCAGACAAGATCCAGCTCTCAAATAACGGCAACATGGGAACGGACTGTACCGGCACCGGCGTCTCGCCGATTGGCACACCAGCGAAGATGGTGGAGTGAGCCGCATCCCGAGAAAACCGGCGAGCTCGATCTGGTCGGCGCGCTCCGGTACCAGCGCGGTCGAATTCGCCCTGATTGCGCCGTTCCTGGCGTTGCTGCTGGTAGGAATGGTCGATTTTTCGATGTGGATCTGGAGCGAGATCCAGGTGGGCGCTGCAGCGCGGGCGGGCGCGGCGAATGCGGTCGTCAATGGCTTCAACACCACGAAGATCATCAGCGCCGTCACCGGTGCCACGAACCTGTCGGGCGTCACGGCGACGCCGGCGCCGAGCGAGTTCTACGGCTGTCCCTCGACCTCAGGGATTTCCACCGTCACCCGCGGCATCACCTGTCCGATGGGCGGCACGGCCGGGACCTATGTGCAGATAAGCGCCCAGGCCAACTACACGCCGATCGGCCCCTGGCCGTGGGTCCCCGTGAGTTTCTCTTCCAGTGTGACAGTGAGGATCGATTGACGCCGAAAACGCAGCCACTTAGGTGCGCGCTCCAGCTTCGCGGTGTGGCGGCGGACTGCAGCGGCATGGCGGCCGTCGAAATGGCCATTGTCCTGCCGGTTCTCCTGGCGTTCCTGTTCGGGTTCATCGAAGTCGGACAAGCGCTGTGGACGCAGACGGCGCTACAGAGCGCCGTCGAGGCCGCTGCACGGTGCGCCGCCATCGACACCGGAACCTGCGGGACCCCCGCGGCGGTGCAGACATACGCCTCGGCGCACGCACCGGGACTTACGGTTGCAGCGAGTAGCTTCACTGTGGCGAAGCCGTCGTGCGGAAGCCAAGTTTCGATAGCCTATCGGCTTAGCTCGGTGGCGTGGCCGATCTCCTCGATCACGCTCAACGCCTGGGCGTGCCATCCGTAGCGCGATGAGCTCGGTTTGGCCGTAGATCCGGACCCGAGCGCTGCTCGGGGCGGATACGGGCTTGGAACGGAAAGCCTTGCCGTGCCCGCGCAATATTAACTTTCTTGGTCGCCGACGAACCATGTCAAGCCATGCCATCGATCGTTGGCCGTCGGGGGCATTCTGGCGGTAATCCCATCACGCCGCACCTGTGATATTCAAATAGAGCGCATAAACCGATGTGCTCGCGGTCATGAAAAGCCGATTTCCCTTTCTCCCGCCGAAGCAGAGATTCGCGCAACTTTCCGGGAGATGGATCTTACCGATCAAATCCCCATCCGGTGCATAGCAGCGGACGCCGTCCTCGGCTGGATCCGCCCATCCCATGCTGGCCCAGACATTGCCTTCGACATCCGTGCGCAGACCGTCGGTGAAACCGGGCGCAAAATCTTCCGCAAAAATACGCCCTCTGCCCACCTTACCGTCATTGACGTCGAAGACCCGTATATGAGCCGGCCCGCCATGGGTGATCCCGCTATCCACGATATAGAGCCGCTTCTCGTCTGGCGAAAATGCCAGGCCGTTCGGCCGCACGAAATCATCGGCCACGATGCTGGCTTCGCCACGCGCAGGATCGAAACGATATACATTGCGGGGCAGTTCGGCCTCCGCAAAATGGCCCTCATAGGGACCATCGATCCCGTAGCCTGGATCGGTAAACCAGATCGCGCCATCGGAGGTGACGACAACATCGTTTGGCGCGTTCAGGCGTTTGCCCCTATAATTGTCCATTAATACGGTGATGCTGCCGTCGATTTCGGTGCGGGTCACGCGGCGCGCATCGTGCTCGCACGTGACCAGCCGTCCCTCGCGATCTCTTGTGTTGCCGTTCGCGTGACGGCTGTCGGTGCGAAACACGCTGACATGACCATCATCTTCAAGCCACCGCATGATGCGATTGTTAGGGATATCGCTCCACAGGAGGTAACCGCCGGCAGGGAAGTAGACAGGCCCTTCGGCCCAGCGAAAGCCGGTGGCGATCCGCTCGATCCCGGCATTGCCTTGGCGGGCCGTGAAGCGGCGATCGAGGGACTCGATCCGCACATCCGGGTAGCGTGTCTCAGGCAGCATACCGAGGGGGAGAGACGTAGGGCGTCCAAAGGCATGAAGCTCAGACATGAAAATCTCCTTGTGTTCTTCCTATTGTAATTGATGTCTCTCGTCCGCTACGTCAAACGCTCAGCACCCTAACGGTTGCGCGTGCTGATCAGGCGTTCCCCCAACACCGCGATGACGATGATCGAGCCAATCACGGTACCTTGCCAGTAGGGTGAGACGTTCAACAGATTCAGCCCGTTGCGGATGAACACCATGATGAACACGCCGAAGAGCGTGCCAATGATCGAACCACGGCCGCCGAACAGGCTGGCACCGCCAATCACCACAGCGGCGATAGAATCAAGCTCAAGGCCGGTGCCGGCGACTGGATCGATAGAGAAAATGCGTGAGGTGAGGAAGAGTGCGGCCAACCCGCTCATCAACCCCGAAACCGTATAAGCGAGAATGCTCCAGAACCCGATATTCAACCCCGCGACCCGCGCCGCCTCGCTGTTTGAGCCGATGGCGTACAGGGTGCGCCCGCCTTTGGCATAACCGAGGAATGCCCAGAACAGCGCATAGATGACGATGAGGGCGATGAAATCCACCGGAATACCCAGCACGGCACCGTTGGTCAGAATGCCCATTCCGTCGGGGATGTTGCTGATTGAGTTGGCGCCACTGAAAACATAGGAGAGGCTGCGGCCAATTGACATCATGCCGAGCGTCATGACGAACGGCGCGACGCGGCCAAAACGGATGATCGCGCCATTGACGAAACCGGCCAGCGCTCCGGTCACGAGGCAAGCGAGCATCGCGCCCCAAAGTCCCAAGGGCGTGAAGGAAAGCCCGAGAATGATTTCGGTAAGGCCGACGAGCGAACCAACGGACAGGTCGATGCCGCCGATCAGGATCACCAGCGTTTGCCCGGCCGCCACCAGGCCGGTCACAACGGACTGGTCCATAATGTTGAGCAAGTTCTTGCGCGTCAGAAAATAAGGCGAGGCAAGGCTCAGCACGCCCATGACCAGCAGGGTCAGCAGAAACATGCGGAGCTCGACGCGCGTCGCCAGCAGACGCAGAGGGCCAGGCCCTTTGGAAGATGTACCAACGGCTTGGCTCATAGGCGGCTCCTGTTTTCTGTTCCCGCCACGGGGCCGTGGATGAGGCTCGCCACGCGGGCGCTGATGGCTTCGGGGTCCGGCGGCTCCGTGCCGTTCGCGACCGTGAGCCCGATGACCCCCAGCCCATGGCCGCGCCGCCCGGTGAGGGGTACGAGCAGACTGCAGCGGCCATCCGCTTCCCTGATGACTTGCCGCGGTGCTGCAGCCAGTGCGTTCGGAATCGTCGCGTTATGGCGATCCGTGATGCTGCCGGCGCCAAAGCCCGGCGCCGCTGCGTCATTTCCTGCGAGATCGAAACAGAAGATCCGCTCGCCCTCGAGGCTGATCCAATAGGCAACGCCGCGATATTCATCGGCCAGCGCCCGCAGCAGGCCGCGTGTCCGCTCGGCGGAGCTGCGCGGTGCCGCGAACATGGCCAACCCCTCGATGCTCACCTGATCGCCCGGCAGTTCGGTCGTGCTGGTGCCGTCGCTCATCACCACAATTCGATCTGCCAGCCCGATCACCTCCTCGAAGTCTGAGGACGCGACAACCACCGCAACACCCGCGGCCGCGATATCGCGCAGCAGGGCATAGATGCTGCTGCGGGTACCGATATCGACGCCGCGTGTCGGCTCGTCCAGCAATAGGAGTTGCGGATCAAGCAGCAGCCAGCGTGCCAGGATGATTTTTTGCTGCATGCCGCCGCTGAAATTCAACAGGCTGGCATCCCGCAGGCGGCGCTCCGGCAAGCCTAGTGTCTCCAAGAGCGTGCGCACACGAGCGATCGCTGCTGTCATAGGCCAGCCCCATCCCGGCGTGCCGACCGAGATGCCCGAGCAGGAGATTTTCGCGCACGTTGAAATCGGGCACGATTCCCTGGCGCCGCCGGTCCTCGGGGATGAGCCCAACACCGGCGCGAATGGCTTCGACGGGCGTTTTGGGATGGAAGGGGTGGCCCGCCAGCGTGACACTGCCGGCGGAGGCTTGGCGTAGGCCAAAAATGGTCTCTAATGTTTCCGAGCGCCCGGCCCCGACGAGGCCGGCAAGACCGACAATCTCACCGGCGCGGACATCGAAGGAAACGTCGCGTACAAAAGGCGGGCAGGCGAGGTTGCGGACCCGCAATAGCGGGTCCCCTGAAGCGCGCCGGACCAATGCCGGATCGCGCCTTGCATAGAGATTTGAAAGCTCTTCCCCGACCATGAGACGAATGAGGGCGCTGCCGTCCAAGCCGCGCGTCGGCAGCGCCTTGGCGACTGTGCAGCCCTCGCGCAGCACCGTAACCCGGTCGGTGATCCCGAAAATTTCCTCCATCCGGTGCGAGACGAAGATGAGCCCGCGCCCCCGCGCCACGAGGGCGCGCATGACGTCGAACAGAAGCTCGGTCTCCAGCGGCGAGAGGGAGGCGGTCGGCTCGTCGAAAATGATAATACGGCTGTCGAGAGCCAGCGCCTTGAGGATTTCGACCAGTTGCCGTTGACCGATGCTCAGGAGGCTGACGGGCGTATCCAGCTCGAACGCCGCCTCCTGGCCAAGCTCACGCAGCAGCGCCTCGCCCTCCCGGCGCATTTTTTGCCAATTCAGGCGTCCCGGCATGCCGAGGCGCGGCAGCATGATGTTCTCCAGTACACTTAAATCTGGTGCCAGCGATGTCTCCTGCGTGACCATCCAGATGCCGGCGCGAATGGCATCGCGGGTGCCGCCATGCTGGACGGCTCGCCCTTCGAGCAGCATCTCTCCACCGTCCGGTCTCACATGGCCGGAAATGACCCGTGACAATGTCGATTTGCCGGCCCCGTTCGCGCCGACCAGGGCATGAACCTCACCCGCCGCGAGTTCGAAGGCGGCATCCGAGAGCGCATAGGCGGTGCCGTAGCGCTTGGTAATGCCAGTTAGGCTGAGAAGGGCCTGCGTCATTGTCTTGCGACACGTTCAGCGTGGCTTATCCTTCACCGAAAACGTTTTTCTGCAGCGTCGGCAGCAATGAAGTCAAATTGCTTTTATCGACGATTTCGATGCCAATATCGATCTGCTTTTCAGGGGGCTTACCCGCGATTTGGCTGAATAGTGCGCTGGCCGCTTTGGTACCCATGAGATAAGGCTGCTGCATGCCGGCCACGGTGATCTGGCCGCCCTGAATCAGCGGTACGAATTCCGGAATACCGTCAAAAGCGGCCAGCAAAACCTCGCCGTCGCGGCCGGCGGCGTGAATGGCGCGCACGGCACCGAGGCTGGGATCGTCGGTCTGCACGAAAATGGCCCGCATGTCAGGATGCGCGGTCAGCATATCCTGCACGAAGTGAAACGTCTCGTCAGCCGTGTAGCTCTGCATCTGTGACAAAGCGGCCTCCTTGACCCCGGCTTCCTGCATCGCTTTACGGAAGCCGGCCGTGCGGAGTTGTCCGTTCTTGCGTGCGAGCGAAATGGTGACGAGGCCATAAGTGCCGTTGGTCCACCCCTTATTCTGCAGCGCCTGGGCAAGAACGCGGCCGGTTCTGTAGGCGCCGTCCTCATTGTTTGAAATCGTGAAGGCTGCATAATCACCGTTGGTCGTGCCGATATCGGCGATGACCACCGGCACGCCGGCGCGCCGGGCGGCGGCCAGAACGGCTGGTGCGGTGGAACTGTCGGTTGGTGACAGGATCAACCCGTCGACGTTGCGCGCCAACGCATCCTGCGCATTTTGCAATTGCGTTTGCGCATCGTTGTGGCTGTCATAAATGGTCGCCTGGGCATGTAGGCCGGCTGCAACGTCTGAGATACCCTTCCCCAGGATACGCCAGTAGGGCAGGTCAAGACCTGGGGTGAGATAGGCAACGCGCAGGCCTGGCTGGGCGCGCACCGCACGTGGCAGCACGGAAACAGCCGCTCCTGCAAGCGCAGCCGAAAGCACGGCGCGGCGGTTAACACTCGATTCTGTTATGGTCATCGTTATTTCACTCCCTGGAGCTTTACTGCCCGGTAGCACGTGAGGCGTGCTTATTCGTTCATCGTTAGCCGAATTTGTACGATAGATCTTCAAGTGCTGGCAAGGTCGCAGCCGTGTGTGTGTGATCGGCGCGCTCCGAAAATCTTTTGGTATCGCAATGGAATGTTGCGGTGCGGCATAAAGCGAAACCGACCTATGCGGATGATGTCTCTGAACGGCCTTCTGTCGGCGTGATTACGAGGCAGGCGGACTGCGTTGACAGACAAAGCGCGGCGTGTTGAATGCGTATTCAACGCGCTTTGAATTCGTATGCAAAAAAAGCGCAGATACAGTGTCTTAGGAGGACAACATGGAGAACTGGCTCAAACGTGGCGCCGACCAAGCACAGTCGGATGCGGCCGATCAGCAGGTTCGGAGCACGGTCGAGACCATTCTTGCCGATATCGCGGCGCGCGGCGACGCGGCGGTCCGCGAGTTGGCCTTGAAATTCGACAAAGTCGAGCGTGATGAGTTTCGCCTCTCGCCGCAGGAAATCGAGTCCTGCTTATCTCAACTAACGAAGCAGGATCTTTCCGACATTGCCTTCGCACAGGAGCAGGTGCGCAATTTTGCCCAGCATCAGCGCGCGGCGCTGAAGGATATCGAGGTTGAAACGCTGCCCGGCGTCGTGCTTGGCCATAAGAATTTACCGGTTAGCGCGGCGGGCTGCTACGTGCCGGGCGGGAAATATCCGCTGCTTGCATCCGCCCATATGTCGGTGATTACGGCCAAGGTTGCCGGCGTGCCACGGGTCATCACCTGCGCGCCGCCATTCCAGGGTAAGCCGGCGCCGGCGATCGTCGCGGCCCAACATATGGCCGGGGCTGATGAGATTTATTGCCTGGGCGGGATCCAAGCCGTGGGCGCCATGGCGCTCGGTACCGAGAGCATTGCCCCGGTTGATATGTTGGTGGGTCCCGGCAATGCCTTCGTGGCTGAGGCCAAGCGCCAGCTCTTTGGCCGTGTGGGCATCGATCTGTTTGCCGGGCCGACCGAGACATTGGTGATTGCCGATGAGAGCGTGGATGGGGAACTCTGCGCCACCGACCTGCTGGGGCAGGCTGAGCATGGTCCGGACTCTCCGGCGATCCTACTCACCACCTCTGAAGCCTTGGCGCGCGACACGATGCGGGAAGTGGAGCGGTTGCTCAACATTCTGCCGACCGCTGCCATCGCCCGCCAGGCATGGGAGAAACATGGCGCCGTCTGCGTTGTGGAAAGTGATGAAGAGATGGTTATGGTCGCCGACCGCATCGCTTCCGAGCATGTCCAGGTCATGACCCGCGATCCGGATTATTTCCTCAAAAACATG
Source organism: uncultured Pseudomonadota bacterium (assembly GCA_963798115.1). Taxonomy (GTDB): domain Bacteria; phylum Pseudomonadota; class Alphaproteobacteria; order Acetobacterales; family Acetobacteraceae; genus Acidocella. The sequence goes on along the minus strand of CAWCRT010000016.1, from coordinate 9,643 downwards.
CAGAATTACGGCGCATTGTTCCTCGGGCCGCGCACCAATGTCGCTTATGGTGACAAGGCGATCGGCACCAACCATACCCTGCCGACGAAGCGCGCCGCGCGCTATACGGGCGGTCTCTGGGTTGGGAAATTCCTGAAGACCTGCACCTACCAGCGGGTGCTGACCGATGAGGCATCTGCCCTGATCGGCAGCTATTGCTCTCGCTTGTGCGCGCTGGAAGGTTTCACCGGCCATGGCGAGCAGGCCAATATCCGTGTCCGCCGTTATGGCGGCCGCAATGTTCCCTATGCCGGCGTGGTTGAAGCGTGATTTTTTTTCTGGAGCCTTCGTAAGAAGGCTCCAAAATATTCAATGTGCCGTCCAAGAATGAATGAAAATAGATAAACGAGGATAAACGCTGTGCAAGCACAAATGACACGGATGCGCTGGAAGGTCATGTTTCTGGTCTTCCTGATCGCGACGGTAAGTTACCTGGATCGCACAAACCTTTCCGTTGCGGCGCCAATGATCAGGGCGCAGCTGCATCTTACGCCAACCCAGCTCGGCATCATTTTTAGCGCTTTCTCCTGGGCTTATGCGATCGCGCAGATTCCGGCGGGATTGTTCGCCGGCCGGCTGAAGCCGCGGCGCACCTATTTCTTCGCGCTCTGGGTTTGGTGCCTCCTGTTGGTGGCGACGACGACGGCCGCATCCTTCGGGGCCTGGGTGCTGTTTCGGATCCCGTTCGGCTTCGCCGAGGCGATCACCTGGCCCGCCGCCTCCGTGCTGCTCAGCCGCTGGTTCCCGCGCGTTGAATATTCCCAGGCGATGGCATTGCAAAATTTGGGACTCGTCGCGGGCGCGGCGGTGGCACCTCCCATTGTGGTTGCCATCATCGCCCTTTCGGGTTGGAAGATCGCTTTCATCATCACCGGTTTAATTGCGGGGATTTTGGGAACCGTATTCTATTTTTACACCAAGGACGATCCCGGCGAGGACCCGCGTGTATCTCCCCTTGAGCTGGCCTGGATCCGGCAGGATCGGATCGTTGCAACGAAAGCGGCGGCGCCGAAAGGGTTTGTCCCGATGTTGCTCTGCCGCCCCTCCATCTGGGCCGTCAGCATTGCGAATTTTGGTCTGGACTTTATCAATTTCATGTTCCTCACCTGGTATCCGACCTATTTGACCGAACGTTACCATATGTCGCTCAAGCAAATGGGCGTCATGGCGATGGAGCCGTATATTTTCGGCATCATTGCCGTTCTCGGCGCGGGCAAAATCGTTCGCATGATGACAAACGCCAATGTCAGTTCCACGAACGCGCGCCGCATTGTCATTTTTTCAGGATTGCTGCTTGGCACGATCGCGCTTTTCGTGACGGCCTATGTGTCGAACCTGTATGTGTCCGTCACCGCCATGTCGTTGGGATATGCGTTTGTTATGTCCATCCTTGGTCCTTTGTGGTCGACGCCAGCTGAGATCGCCGGGCCGAGCGGCGCCGGGTTTGCCAGCGGCTTTGTCAACTTCATCGGCAATATCGGTGGTATTCTCTCGCCACTGCTGATGGGTATCATGCTGCAGAGGTTTGATTCCTTTACCCCGGCGATCATTGTCTCGGCCGGCATTACATTGACCTGCGGAATCCTGTTCCTGCTCCTGTACAGGGTCCAGAACGACCGGGCCGTTCTGGAGAAATTTTTCAGTGCGTCATGAATTCGCTAGGCAGGGCTGATAAATAGCGTGCAAATGCAAAAGGGGAGCGGAAATCGCTCCCCTTTTTTAAGCCGTGTTGGTGTCGCTGGCACGGGCCCAGAGTCAAAAAAGTTTTTGCGCCGCTTTTTTCAAAAAGCGGCCTCTTCCTTAATCAGCGGTCCAGCCGCCATCGATGATCATGGACGATCCTGTCATCATCGCCGACGCATCGCTGGCGAGCAGGGTGATCGCGCCCATGAGATCTTCCACCTGTCCCAATCTTCCCAGTTTGATCTTGCCGAGCACGTCCGAGAGAAAAGAAGATGATTGAAAAAAGGCTTTCGTCATCGGTGTTTCGATGAAGGTTGGGCAGATAGAGTTGACCCGAATTTTATGCGGCGCCAGATCGATGGCCATAGCCTTGGTCAGTCCTTCGATGGCATGTTTCGAGGCGCAGTAGACCGAGCGTCCGGCGCCGCCGACATGCCCCATTTGCGAAGACATATGGATGATCGAGCCAGGCTTCCCGGCAGCGATCAGTTGCCTTGCGACGGACTGGGCAACAAAAAAGGCCGCGCGCAGATTAAGGCCGACCACCGCATCAAAATCTTCTTCTGTGACCTCGTGAAACGAGGCGGGGCGGTTGGTTCCTGCGTTGTTGACGAATACGTCGAACGGCGACGAGGCGTTAATGACATCGCGAACAGCCTGGACGTTACGAACATCGAGCTGCAAAGCTTCAGCGCGTCCCCCTTCGGCTTGGATGCGCGATGCTGCTTCGGCAACCTCGCTCAAGGTTCGGGCGGCGAGGGTTACGTGGGCTCCCTGCGCTGCCAGCGCGGCGGCGGCGGCGAGGCCGATCCCGCGTCCGGCTCCGGTCACCAGGGCCCGCTTTCCATCGAGACGGAATGAGGGTGTCTTCGGTAAGGTCATGCTTATTCCGGTTTCGGTTTCTGAATCAGTGGTTTTCATCGGCGTCGTCCATGTCGCGTTTGTGGCGCGCCAGGGCCATCAACCGGCGGTCGCGCCAGTCCGAGCGTTCGGCAAGCTGTTCGATGGGCAAAATGGCGCGCCGTTCGGCTTCGATTTTTTGGATGAGCGGCTCATCCCAGAGCCGGTGTTCGACGGTCGAGGCGGCGATGTTTTTATAAAGCCCGCCCAGCCGGCGCGCATAATCAGCCACGCCGCCGGGCGCGTTGAGATCGATTGTCTCGAATGGCCCCATGAAGGCCCAGCGCAGCCCCAAACCCTGGGAAATTGTTTTGTCGACATCCGCCGCAGTCGCGAGCCCTTGTTCGACAAGGCGCCATGCTTCCATAAGCAGCACGCCTTGCAAGCGGTTCAGGATAAATCCTTCCATTTCCCTGGTCATCTCAACAGGCGATTGGCCGACTTCCTCCATCAGCGCGCGGACTTTTTTTAACGTCTCCGGCGCGGTCCAGGGCGCAGGCACCAGTTCGACAATCGGCGCCAAATATGGCGGGTTGAGTGGGTGCGCGACGAGACAACGTGCCCGACAAGCGACATGTTCCGTGTAGAGGGAGGCCCCCAGGCCAGATGACGAACTGCCGACCAAAGTTTCCGGGCCAATCAAGGCATCGATATCCGTCATCACAGCGGATTTAACATCGACCCTTTCCAGCACGCTTTCCTGGACATAGATGGCGCCGTCCAAGGCGTCACGAAGGCTATCGGCAACAGTCCAGAAGTTGCCCGAGTTGTCAGTCCAGTAAATTGCTCCGGCACGCGCGCCGGGCCAGTTCGTAGCGTTGGCCGCGTGTGCGTTGTACGTACCGGCGGCCCCGTTCGTGGCTGAGCCACCCGCAACGCGCTGCCAGCCAGAATTGAGCCAGCCAATCCCGGCCGTATATTCCCAGAGGTCGTTCAGATAACCGTAGTTGCCGTTCGAGTCGACACCCTCGCCACCGAACAGCCAGAAATGTCCTGAGCTGTCGGTCCACGAGGCCGCGCTATCACGCGCACTCGGCGTACCACTACCGGCACCCGCGGGTGGGAAAACGCCCGGCGAGTTCCCGTCGGTCGAACCGTCCTGCCACACCCAGGAGGAGAGGCAGGTGATTTCGATAACGCCGATATTCACGGTACCGATCTCGCCCGCACCGCTCCCCGTCAGGATCGTGCAGGTCTGGCCCGTGGGCTGCGTCGTTATCGACGTGCTGTAAAAGACGCCTTCGGCTTCCGCCGTCGTAAAGGTAAAAGAGATTGATCCGGGCGACACGTCGACGACCTGAGTCTGGGTCTCGGTGGTCGCTGAGGCGCCGAAATTGAGCGTGAGTACCATGCCCGGGCTGGTCAGGCCGTTAATCGCACCGCCGACGTAGTACACGTCGGTTCCGGCTACAGGCCCCGCCCTATGGTGGTGACAGGCGCTCAGCGCACCCACGCCGGCTGCCATGATCCCCCATCGGATCCAGGCCATCACAGTGAATCGCGGCTTTCGGTTAACAGCAGTCTTCAATGGCTGGTCCTCATCCTTGCAATCTTTTTAGCGCTGGCCGCGGTGCAACAGCACACGCCACCCGCTCCGACCGAAGCCGGCTAATCTACCATCGTTATCGACAGAAATTCAGGGTTTTCAGGACTATAGGTGACCTGTCAACAGCTTCGGGCGAGCCACGTTATGCATGGTTCGGCCGACTCCCACCAAGCTCCCAGCGCTAAGACCTGTAGATCCGCCAACGGCTGCTAGTTGAGAGCGTCGTCGGCTGCGTCGGTTCCCTGAGCCGCACTATATATGGGACGGGCAGCAGCGCAGGCGCGCTACTAGGCCGCCGGTTGGTCCTCGGCGCTCGTGCGCACCAGATCCGAGGCAGCGCTCCGGGCGCGCTCGATGGCCGCACGACGATAATCCCACAGGGGATCCGGCGGGGGGCCAGCAATCACCATCGTGGCATTGGCTTCAAAAAGCAGCACGGAGCCATCCGCACTCAGCCCGAAATCAATCCCGGCATAGTCCAGGCCGAGCTCGGAGCCTATGTGCATCAAAGCGGCGATAGCCACAGGGCCCAATACGGCAGGCATATTTTCCAGGAAGCGCTGCTCCTCTTGTCGGAACGCGGGCTCGGAGGCCATCGCCGCGCTGAAGTAATGCACTTTCCACTGACGGGCGATCGCCAGGTGAAGTGGGTAGAGCCGCGCTCCAATGATCATGACGCGATACTTACGGGTCATCCCGTCGGTGCCGCGCGCGTCCAGGAATTGCATTAGAAGCAGCTGCTCGCCGGGCAATTGCGCTGTGGAGGCCGCCAACTCTTCCTTGTTGTGCACCTGGATGAAGTGGCTCCCCATATGGAATCCTGGCGAGCGAACCAGCATCGGGAAATCGAGATCCGATCCAGCGAGCCATGCCGGCAGATCCACGCGCGCTACCTGCTGCGTTGAAGCGACTAGGGTCCCAGCCGCATTTGCAAAGCGCCGCGCATTGTCCAAGCGGGTCGTGCGACGGACGCGATCGGGCGCATTGATGATTGGCGCGTTCGACATGGGAAGAATGCGAGCTGCAGCCTCCAGCGCAATCGCGCACAGGTCGGCATCGCCGATGGCATTGAACACCACGTCATGCGCAGGAAGCGGCTGGGAAGGATCCGCATACTCCACATACAGCGCGAGAATCTCGAAGTGTCGATCGTCCAGAAATTCGCGGACCGCAATATTTCCGAAGTGAGTCGATAGCACCAGCAGCACGCGCACCGCCCGCCCCCGCCCGCGATACGGCAGTCGCACCAATGCGTGCCCAGAAAATCCACGCTCATAGTGCACGCGCGCGCGCGAGGGTTCCCCCAGCGCCGTCAGCGCACGTGCCAGGCCCTGATGGGCCTCGGCAAACTGCCCGTCGATCTGAAGTGCCGACTCAAAGTGTTCTCGCGCACCAGCCCAATTGTCATCCTGCAGCTCGAGGTTGCCCAGATTCACGACGGCGCGGGCATCAGCCGGATGACATCGAATAGCCTGTTGATACGCGGTACGTGCAGCGGACCGATAGCCCCCGGCCAGAGCAAGTGCGGCAAGCTCACTCAAAGCCTGCGCTTCACAAGGATTGATTGTCAGAATTTCAAGGTAACGAGCCTTGGCAGTCGCATCGTCTCCCGAAGCGTAGGACGTTCGAGCCTCGGCGAGCAATCGGGCGGTATCCTGCATCGCGCCAAGATACGGTGACAGCGCGTTGGTAGGCAATGCGCATCACGATCAACCGTCATGCCCTAGTGCGGGCTACCGAAATGCAGGCATCGGGCCAGGCGATCTCTCGCGACAATGCCGCGCACCGCCGTCAGCAACGCACTCTCGCGTTGCAGCACTACGAGATAGCTGACACCGGCGCCTTCAAACACTTCAATCAGGTCGCGCACGAGCGAGTTCTGGATCGTGTCCCACTCAATGGCCGGAGCCTCAGCCACCGGCGTCATGATATCGACCGTCCGCAAGCAGGATCGGAGCCGGTAATCGCCCGCCCCTTGGGCCTCGCTGGCGTCAAAATGCGCTGCGGTGAGCAGTCCGAGCACCGCACGCTCATTTGCCACGAGGCAGGTGCGGACGCCAAGGCGATACATTTCATCGAGGGCGCGCTGCGCAAGGCAATCCTCGGTCACTGTCAGCGGCGGATCTTCCAGAAAATCGATGACTGCACGCTCGGCCGGATCATCGAGGCTCACATAGCGCGGCAAGGGGCGCAAACGCAGCGAACTTACCCCCATTCCGAAGGCGTGATGTGCGCGCAGAGAAAATTGAATCATGCCGGTTTCCTGTCGATCAGTGAATTGAGCCCACTGCTGAAAAATCCAAAGCTCGCTGATCAGAGCACACACGAGACGAGCGTTGCATATCAATTAGGAAGGCTGCGAGCAGCGCGAGTTCCCGCTGCATGTGAACGTTTCTTTAAGAATTAATTTTCTGACAGCATCGTGCGACAGGCATCGCGCACAGTTCTTAACAAAGCTGCGTCGATGGGCTCAACCAGACGCCCGCCTCACAACTTCGCGACTGCTCAGGAATCTCGACGAATCTTGACAGGCCCGGTCCGGAACACCGTCAACGCGGAACTTCCCCCCGCGTTGAGTTCTCCGAGGTTAGCGCGACGCTCGGGTTGCGCGACCCGTCGAGGCCAAGGCCTCGCTTGATCCCATCACTGCAAAGGACACTTTTATGAACAAGATGCGACTTCTGATTCCGGCCGCCCTCGTGGCGACCACGTTCGCTTCGCTCTCTTTTGCGCAGAGCACGAACAGCGCACCGGCCACCCTTGGCAAGCAGGGCTATGGTCACTTCCATCATCGCGCACCGTTTGGCCACATTCTTCATAAGCTGAACCTCTCCGCGCAGCAAAAAAGCGAGGTGAAGAATCTAGTGACGCAGGCCCGTGCGGATCGCGCCTCGCAGCGTGACGCCATGCGCGCGAACCGTGCTGCGCTCGAGGCGACCTCGCCCGCTGACTCAAGCTACGCCGGGCTCGTGAGCACGGCACAGGCCAATGCCACCGCTGCAGTGCAGGCACGGGCGGACCTCTGGTCACGGATCTATGGTGTTCTGACACCTGATCAAAAGGCCCAGATCCCAGGGATCGTTGCTGCCGAACAGGCGCGTCATGCGCAATGGCAGGCACAGCACAGCAATTCATAACTCGAGACTTTGCTGAGAGGCAAAACCGTTCCCGCGCGCAGGCGACGCTCTCCCGTCGCTTGCCCGTTGGGGCGCACACATTCTGCAGTCGCGCCGGTGCTAGCTAGCTCTTCCGGCGGCGCGGCTCGGCCGCACCGGCCGCCCGAACGCAGACCTGCGCGATCGATCGGATCAGCTGGCGTCGATGTGCTGGCTTGGCCGATGGCGCCACCGGGCCCACCAGTGCCTCGATAAATCCACCCACAATGCACGCTGCGCTCAAGTCGACGGACTGCGGTGGAAACTCTCCGGCCCGGACACCCTGCCTGAGAATCTCGCGAAACAGATCGCTGAACTGGCGTCGGCACAGAATGCGCGCGGCCTCGACTTCGGTTTCCGTCGGTTCAGCAATGAAGGCATATGCCAGATGGGGTCCCTTGAGTGCCCGGGTGGCGAAGGACTCGACGGCAGAGCGCAGGCGCTGAGCGGCCGTCCCGATCCCTCCAGGATGCCCCGTAGAATATCCATCTCGCGACTGACAGCGTCGGTCAGAAGTTCGACAAACAGATCAGCCTTGGAGGGGAAATAACGGTAGATCGCGCCTATCGAAAGCCCCACCTCGGCAGCTACCGCCGCAATCGAGGCCTCCCGGTAGCCTCCCCGGGCGATCAATCGGCGTGCCGCAAGCAGGATCTGCCGCCTGTTGTCAGCCAGACGCTCCTGCATCAGCGACGTACGTCGATAGGCCATGCTCTGAACCTTCCTTTTTTTAGTGAACTATGGTTCACTCTTTGCGGGGGCCACGGTACCGTGGACTGGGTCGTTTGTAAACGGGTGCAAATACGCCTTGCGCCCGGCAGCCCGGTTCGGTCGCGTGCCCCGCGTACATGCAACGCTGTCGGGCTGGCGCGAGGTACTTAAGAACATGCTATCCACCCTGAATTTCGACCTGGGCGAAGATATCGAGCAATTGCGCGATCTCACGCACCAGTTTGCCGAGGCGGAGATTGCTCCGCTGGCTGCAGCGGCCGATCGCGACAATGAATTTCCCGCGCAACTCTGGCCCAAGCTGGGTGAGCTCGGACTCCTGGGCGTCACTGCCGAGGAGCGCTACGGCGGCGCGGGTCTTGGCTACCTGGCGCATGTGGTCGCGATGGAGGAAATCTCCCGCGCCTGCGCCGCGGTGGGGCTGAGCTACGGGGCTCATTCAAACCTGTGCGTAAACCAGATCAGCCGTCATGGGACCGAGGCGCAAAAGCAGCGCTACCTGCCGCCACTCATTCGTGGCGAGCACGTGGGGGCCCTCGCCATGTCGGAGCCGGGTGCGGGCTCCGATGTCGTTTCGATGCGGCTGCGCGCCGAGCCTGTTGAGGGGGGCTTCCTGCTCAACGGCACCAAGATGTGGATTACCAACGGGCCGGATGCCTCCACGCTGGTTGTGTACGCCAAGACTGACCCTGCCGCAGGGTCTCGTGGCATCACTGCGTTCATTGTCGAACGCTCGTACAAAGGGTTCTCAATTGCACAGAAGCTCGACAAGCTCGGAATGCGCGGCTCCAATACAGGGGAACTGGTATTTGAGAACTGCCTGGTCCCCACCCGGAATGTGCTCGGCAAGCTTGGCGAGGGCGTCAAAGTCCTGATGTCGGGACTGGATTTCGAGCGCCTGGTTCTCTCGGGCGGTCCCTTGGGCATCATGGGAGCCTGCCTGGATCTGGTGCTTCCCTACGTATGCGAGCGCCGCCAATTTGGCAGCCGGATCGGCGACTTCCAGCTGATGCAGGGGAAGCTGGCCGACATGTACGCCGGCTATAACGCCTGCCGGGCCTATGTCTATGCGGTAGCCCGCGCCTGCGATCGAGGCGAAAAAGTTCGCAAGGATGCCGCCGCTGCAATCCTCTATGCGGCCGAGAAGGCGACCTGGATGGCTGGCCAGGCAATTCAGGCCCTGGGTGGCAACGGGTATATTAATGAGTATGCGGCCGGTCGCCTGTGGCGCGATGCCAAACTCTATGAGATTGGCGCCGGAACCTCTGAGATCCGTCGCATGCTGATCGGCCGCGAATTGGTCAAAGAGGGACTAGAGTGAGCGTTATCCAGTCGCAGATTCGCACCGACTCCGAGGAGTATCGCAGCAACGCGGAGCTCATGCGCCGCCTTGTCGACTCGCTGCGCCAGACCAGCGCCACGACCGCGCGTGGCGGCTCGGAGAGCGCGCGCAAAAAGCATGAGTCCCGCGGCAAGTTACTGGTGCGCGATCGTATCGACACCCTGCTCGATGCGGCCTCCCCGTTTCTTGAGCTCTCATCACTCGCCGCGCATGGCATGTATGGAGGCGACGTACCGAGCGCTGGCCTGG
>CAWCRT010000015.1:0-63812 GCA_963798115.1 uncultured Pseudomonadota bacterium | reverse complement strand
AGACCGTCGGACTTAACGCGCCACTGATGCATCTGGTAGGATCGGGGAGCAGATTTTTTAACTTCCCGTCCTGGACGTGTCCGGCATGAGCAACTTCCGCCCGATTGACCGGGACACTGATTTTCTGCTGCCGCCTTCGGTGGACGAGTGGCTGCCACAGCGGCACCTGGCGCGGTTCGTCGTGGAGGTGATTGCGGGTCTGGATTTGCGGGCGATGACCGGCCGCTACCGGGGATCTGGAGAGGCGTCCTACCACCCGAAGCTTCTGTTGGGCATCATCATCTATGGCTATGCCACTGGCGTGTTTTCGAGCCGCAAGCTGGAACGGGCGACCTATGATTCGGTGGCGTTCCGCTTCATTGCGGCGAATGACCATCCCGATCACGACACGATCGCGGCGTTTAGGCGGCGCTTTCTGAAGGAGATTGAAGGGCTGTTCGTGCAGGTGCTGGGCGTGGCGCGCGAGATGGGGGTGCTAAAGCTGGGCACGGTGGCCCTGGATGGCACCAAGATCCACGCCAACGCCAGCCGCCACAGCGCGCTCTCCTATGAGCGTGCGGGTAATACCAACGGCGGCAGTTTTTAACTCGCGTGGGATTGGACTAACCCGCTGCGCGGGAGTCGCGTGGCCTCGGCGCCGGGTGCCCCCTGTGTTAGTCCGCGACGGTTGCCGCCACCGGGTCTGCCACCCGTGACGGGCCGGGCTTTGATTGAACATCCGGCGCGTTCTATAGCTGCTGATGCCACCTGCCGGAATTCCGTCGAGTCAGATCCAAGGAGGTCGCTCCGTTCTTGCCACACCCCGTTCAACCTCAGTGTGCCTTACACCCGCAACGTTGTTTGCAAGTCTTTGATCCGGCTGCGATTTCAAAAGGTACTTTTCGCTTATTAGCAAGGCTCATACCATACCCGCGTGGGTTGCATCCGGATCGCATCGTTCCGCGCCGGACTATCGAGCCATCTGGGCCGAATTCGCGGCCTTGGCCGGCTCGCAGTTACCCGTCAGCTCCCACTCGAATGAACGTGGCGTCACCGTTGGTGGGAGCGGCTTAGTCCAATCCGGTTTCAATGAGGTCGCCACCAACATCGCGGCGCGACGCCGACCGTGCGCGACCTCACAGAAACCTTTAGATTCCCAATATCCGCATGATGTGATTCGCTTCTCTCTCGTCGATTCTGGGGGATGGCATGGCCGTTTCAATTACGCGGATGGATTTGGATGCCTCGGGACTGCGCCGTGCTGCGGCGCAGTCCCGAGATTCGGATGCATCGCGCCGGATGCTGGCTTTAGCTCTGGTTTTGGAAGGCCGATCGCGTACGGAAGCGGCGGTTTTGTGCGGCATGGATCGCCAGACGCTGCGCGACTGGGTGCATCGCTACAATGATCTTGGCCTGGCTGTACCACCTGGCCCGAAGCCCCGGCTCACGTCCGAACAGGAAGCGGAAGTGGCACGGCTGGTGCAAGATGGACCGAGTTTGTCAGAGCACGGCGTGGTGCGCTGGCGGCGCATTGACGCATCTGATTAAAACGCGCTTTGGCATTCATCTGACTGAACGCAGTGTCGGCGACTTGCTGCGCCGCCTTGGCTTTCGCCGGCTATCGGCCCGGCCACGCCACACCGGTCATGATGCTGCAGCCCAGGAGGCGCACAAAAAAACTTCCCCGATCTGGTCACCGCCGCCATCCCGCAACACGCCCGTGGCAAACCAATCGAACTCTGGTGGCAAGACGAAGCGCGGGTCGGTCAGCAAGGAACGCTGACCCGGCTTTGGGCAAAGCGGGGCAGCCGTCCGTCAGCACCACGCGATTGCCGCTATAAATGGGCCTACATCTTCGGTGCCGTATGTCCCGCCCGTGGCACCGGCGCTGCTCTGGTGCTGCCCTACGTCAACGCCGCAGCAATGAACATGCATCTGGCCGAGATCAGCAAGTGCGTGACACCAGGCGCCCATGCCGTCATAACACTCGATGGGGCCGGTTGGCATCAGGCCGGTGACAAACTCAAACTTCCCGACAACATCAGCCTACTTCCATTGCCGCCCTATGCACCAGAACTGAACCCGCAGGAAAACATATGGCAGTTCCTCAGGCAAAATTACCTGGCAAACAGGGTATTCGAAACCCAAGAGGCAATCGTCGAAGCCTGCTGCAGCGCTTGGAACAGTCTGATCGCGCAGCCAGATAAAATAACCTCAATCGCAACACGTAGCTGGGCAAAACAGGTCAATACTTAACGCCGTTGGTATTATAACGTGTTTTGGCGCCTAACTCGGCAAAGGCAATCAAAACGATCTCGGTAACCGCCGCGGCGGCGGAATTCGCTTTCCCATAAAATGCGCCGCCACGAATTTGGCGAAAACCCCAGGCGTCCCCCGCGCGCGTCGGCATCCCGCCGATGTCCTCATCCGGCTTGACGAAGGCGCCGGCGCGGCCCTCTGCTGCCCCCGGACCAATCGTTGCGATATAAAATCATCCACAGAAATCGGGATAAGCTTGTGGACGAACGCTGTATGACAGCAAACGTGCCGCTATTTGCTTGAAGCTCCATCGGTTTCAACCCGCGCTTGCGTCAGCACCGCAGGCCCAACAGACCAAAAGTTTTTGCGCCGCTTTTTCCAAAAAGCGGCTGCTTCCTTGCTTCAGAGCTCGATAATCATCCCATCATAACCAGGCTCGATCCCCGGCGGCAAAATCGCCCGCAATGCCTGATAATCCATATCCGGCCCCATATGGGTCAGGATTGTCCGCTTCGGCCGGAGCTGCTCGACCCAGGCCAGGACCTGGCCGAGACTGGCATGCGTCGGATGGCTTTCCGCGCGGGTGAAGCAATCCACCACGAACACATCGAGCGCGGTCAACGTCGCCAGAGCGGTCTCGTCCAGCCGCACTACATCCGTGCAATAAGCGAAATTCCCCACGCGCAGGCCAAGGCTGCGGCTGAACCCATGATCCTGGTCGATCAGCGTCATCGCCATCCCCATGATCGGCACGGTTCGGCCGGGCGCGATTTCCTCAAGCTCGAGCACCGGCCGGGAGAAAAAGCCGCCCTTGAAAGGCTTGAAGGCATAGTCGAAACGCTGCCGCAGCTCCTCCCAGATGCCGCCCGTCGCATAGACCGGCATCGCCCGGCCGATGATGCGGTTGAGGATGCGGATTTCGTCCAGCCCGGCAATATGGTCGGCATGGGCATGGGTATAGAGCACGGCGTCGATCCGGCCGATGCCGGTGCTGGTGAGCTGCTGCCGCAGGTCCGGCGGCGTGTCGACGAGCAGCCGCTGCTGCGCTTCGGTTTCGATCACGATGCTCGAGCGCGTGCGGCGGTTGCGCGGTTCGGCGGGGTCGAGCTGGCCCCAATCGCCGAAACCGTCCGCGCCGCCGATCTGCGGCGAACCCGCCGACCCGCCGACGCCGAGGAGCGTGACTTTCACGCGGCCTTCCGGAAAAGCGTCTTGAAGTTCGCGGTGGTCAGCTCGGCAATGGCTTCGGGCGACATTCCTTTAACCTCTCCCAGAACTTTGGCGGTGTAGGCGGTATAAGCGGGCTCGTTGCGTTTGCCGCGGAACGGCGCCGGCGCGAGATAAGGCGCATCCGTTTCCACCAGCAGCCGCTCGGGCGGCACGCGCGCGGCAATGTCGCGGATTTCCTGGGACTTTGGAAAGGTCAAAATCCCGGAAAAGGAGATATATCCGCCCATTTCGAGCGCCGCCTCGGCCAGTTTTGCCCCGGAGGAGAAGCAATGGAGCAGGAAATCGAAATGCCCCCTTGCCCGCTCCTCGGCCAGAATGCGCGCGATATCCTCGTCCGCCGCGCGGGCATGGATGGCGAGCGGCAGGCCGGAGAGCTGCGCGGCGCGAATATTGGCGCGGAAATTCTGCTCCTGAATATCCCGCGGCGCCTTGTCGTAGAAATAATCGAGGCCGGATTCACCGATGCCGATGACCTTCGGATGCGCGGCCAGCGCCGCGATCGCCTCCGGTTCGGCCACCGGCAACTCGTCTGCCGCATGGTTCGGGTGGATCCCGACGCAGGCCCAGACATTTTCGAATTTTTCCGCAATTTCAATGGCTTCGCGGGACTGGCTCAGAGTCACGCCGATCGTGACCATCGCGCCCACACCCGCGGCGCGGGCGCGTTCGATCACCTCGGCCTGCTCGCCGGGCTGGTTGAAATAGTCCAGATGGCAGTGAGAATCGATTAACATCAAGTGCTTATGCCGCTTCTATAATGCGGGGGAACAAACCGGCCGGCGCCGGCAAGGAAGTGCCTTCAGCCAAAGGCGCATCGAGGTCGGCGATCTGCCGCGCCTCGGGCGCCACCCCAAGCTGGTCGAGCAGCTTGCCCATGCTCTCCGGCATGAAGGGTTGCAGCAGCACCGCCACCGTGCGCAGCACGGATGCCAGCACATAAAGCACGGTCTGCATCCGCACCGTATCGGTCTTTCGCAGCGTCCAGGGCGCCTGGTGGTCGATATAGGCGTCGGCGGCGCGGATCACTTTCCACACCTCTTCCAGCGCCTCATGGAAAGCCAGACGGTTGATCGCCGCCCTCACTTTGTCCGCCAGCGCCCCGGCGGCCTCGAGCAGCGCATGGTCGGCCTCGTGCAGCGTGCCGCGCGGCGGCACCACGCCGCCGGCATTCTTGGCGATGAAAGACAGCGTGCGCTGGGACAGATTGCCGAGCCCGTTGGCGAGTTCGGCATTGATGCGCCCGATCAGCGCCCGGCGGGAGAAATCGCCGTCATTGCCGAACGGCACTTCGCGCAGCAGGAAGAAGCGCACCTGATCGAGCCCGAAGCTCTGCACCAGCGGCCGCACATCGATGAAATTGCCGGTCGATTTGCTCATCTTCTCGCCCTCGACCGTCCACCAGCCATGGGAGAAGACGCGCTTGGGCACAGGCAGACCGGCGGCCATGAGGAAAGCCGGCCAATAGACGGCATGGAAGCGGATGATCTCCTTGCCCACCAGATGCAGGTCCGCCGGCCAGAAACCGGCGCGCGGCGCGGTGGCGTCGGGATAACCTGTGGCGGTGAGATAATTCACCAGCGCGTCCAGCCACACATACATCACATGCTGCTCGTCGCCCGGCACGGGAATGCCCCAGCTGAATTTGGTGCGGCTGATCGAGAGGTCGTTCAGCCCGCCGCGCACGAAGCTCAGGATTTCGTTGCGCTTGGCGACCGGGGCGATAAAGTCCGGGTTCGCTTCATAGAATTCCAGAAGTTTATCCTGGAAGGCACTGAGTTTAAAGAAATATGATGGGTCTTTGACCAGCTCCACCGGGGCCCCGGAGGCGGTTGCCACCAAGGTGCCGTCGGGCCGCTTGGTGAGCTCGGATTCGTCGTAGAACGCCTCGTCGCGGACCGCGTAATAGCCCTCATAGGCGCCGAGATAGATCATCCCGGCCTCTTCCAGCTTGCGCCACAGCGTCTGCGCCGCCGCCTTGTGGCGCGGCTGCGTGGTGCGGATGAAATCATCGTGAGAGATGTTCATGCAGCGCGCCATGTCGGCGAAATCCGCGGCCACCTGATCGACGAAATTCTGCGGATCGGTCCCGGCATTGCGCGCGGCGGCCTCGACCTTCTGGCCGTGCTCGTCGGTGCCGGTGAGAAAGAACACGTCAAACCCATCCAGCCGCTTGAAGCGCGCCAGCACGTCTGCGGCCGTGGACGTATAAGCGTGACCGAGATGCGGCGCCCCGTTGACGTAATAAATCGGCGTGGTGAGGTAAAATTGATTTCGGCTCATGTCCTGTGCAACTGGCTGAGGGCCACGATCACCGCGGCGCGTTTGTCGAGATTGAGGCCAACCACCTCACCTTCGAGCTTGGCGAATTCCTGCCAGAGCGCGACGTGACCGGCAAGCTGTGCGGCCGGCTGCCCTGCCCGCGCCGCGGCGCGGGTATTGGTCGCGAGCCCGGCGCGCAGCAGCGTCATGAAGGTGGCAAATTTATCCACCCCCTCCACGGAACGGGCGACGATGTCGGCGATGGTCTGCGCCCGCGCCGGCGATACCGGGCTTTTCAGCACCTCATCCACCAGCCCGGCAACGGCAATACCGTCTTCCGCCGCGAGTTGCAGCGCCGTGCCGATGCTGCCCTCCGCCAGCCGCGCCAGCCGGGCACGTTCCTGGGGGGCCAGCTCCGGCGCGTAATCGCCAAGCAAGCCCTCGACCTCCGGCTCCGGCAGATGGGCGAGCGGCAAAGCCCGGCAACGGCTGCGGATGGTCGGCAGCAACCGCCCCGGCGCTGAGGATACCAGCAGCAAAATCGCCCGCGCGGGCGGCTCCTCCAGCACTTTCAACAAGGCGTTGGCGGCGTTCGGGTTCATATCCTCGGCGCCGTCGATCACCACCACGCGCCAGCCGCCCTCGGCCGGGGTCAGGCGCATGAAGGCGCTCGCCTCCTGCACCGTGGCGATGACGATTTCCGATTGCAGCCTTTCGGTCTTGGCGTTGACGCGCTTTTCCACGGTGAACAGGTCCGGATGCGTCCCCGCGGCGACACGGCGGAACACCGGGGCGCTTTCCGGCAGAGAAAGATCCGCCGTGGTGGCGCCGGCCAGCAGCCAGCGCGCGAAACGAAAGGCCAAAGTCGCCTTGCCGATGCCGGGTTGCCCGGAAATCAGCCAACCATGATGCAGCCGGCCGGACATGGAAGCGTGATGCAAGGCGGCCACCGCCGCCTCATGGCCGCGGAAATGCGGGTTGGCGCGCGGGTCGGGCATCTAACGTCCGGTACGGTCGCGGATGATCTGGCGCATCGCCGCCACCACGTCCTCGACCGGCGGCTCGGCATCGATCATGGCGCAACGGCCCGGCTCGGACGTGGCGATGGCACGGAATCCGTGCGCCACCCGGGCCATGAACTCAGCTCCCATCTGCTCATAGCGGTCGGTCGCGCCGCCGCGCGCCTTGCGCCGATTATTTGCCGTATCTTCAGACACTTCCATCACAAATGTGACGTCGGGCTTTAAGTTGATCAAGCGGATCAGGCTTGCCACCGCCGAGACATCCACATCCAAACCATAAGCCTGATAGGCCATGGTCGAATCATAAAAACGATCGCAGATCACCACCTCGCCGCGCGCCAAAGCGGGGCGGATGACGGTCTCAACCAGATCGGCCCGGGCGGCGAAATGCAGCATGGTCTGCGCCAGCGGATCGAGCGTGATCTCGGTGCTGAGCAGCAGCGCGCGCATGGCCTCGGCGCCTTGCGTGCCGCCAGGTTCGCGCGTCACCAGCACGGTCAGGCCGTCCGCCCGCAGCATCTCCGCAAGGCGCCGAGCCGCGGTGGACTTTCCGGCCCCTTCCCCGCCCTCAAGCGTAATGAACAGCCCGGCGCGCTGGTTCATCGTACCACGATCTGCGGATCGGAAACGCCGCGATTGAGCAGTTCCTGCAAGGAAGCATCGGCGGCGGCGACCGAATGGTACGGCCCGACATTCACCGCGAAGAGCGTGCGCGCGCCGCTATTCACGGGCACCACATGCGTCGGCAGGCCGTAAAGCCGCTCGGCCTCACGATACGCATCTTCAATCTCGCCATAACCCGGCACCTGCACGAAAAGCGGTCCTGGCGCTGGCGCCACGGTGGTGACGGTGCCTGGGAGCTGCACGGTCGTACCGACACTCTGGGCGGTGTCCACCGGGCTCAGATTCTGCACCGCGCCGCCCGCGGCGCCGCCGGGCGCGGGCAGGCTCTGCGCGGTGACGCTTGCTTCCGGTGCCGCGACCAGTTTCGGCCCGGCGCCGAGCGCGCCGTCCAGCGTGGCCGTCGCCTGTGCGTCCAATGTCACCCGCACCTCGACCACGCCGCCTACCGGATAGTCCAGCAGCCGTGCGACACGCGGCGTCACGGCGATCACCCGGCCGGGCATGGCCGGGCCGCGATCATTCACCCGCACCTCCACCGAGCGCCCGTTCACCAGATTCGTCACGGTGACAATGGCGGGCAGTTCCAGCACCGGGCTGGCGGCGGCCAGAGCGTTCGGGTCATAGGCCTCATTATCGGCCGTGTAAGCCGGCGCGTTGTCGGCGATCACGGTAGAGAGGCCCGTCACATCATAGCTGGTGACATCGCTCGGATATTGCCATTCGCCGCCGGCCTCATACGGGTTGCCGACGGTGAAGGTCACCGGCCCCGGCGGGGGTGCGCTGGGGTGGTTCATGCAGCCGGCCAGGCTCACGAACAAAGCAAGGATCGCACGGTTCATCATGATGCAAGCGCCATGCGGCCGAGCGCGCCAACGGCCAGGGCATAAAAATCCGAGGCGTTATAGCGGCGGATCGCGTTGAAATTGCGGAACAGCAGGAAGGCCTGCCCCCCTGGCCCGTCAGGCAGCAGCAGCGCGGCCGGCATGTCCTTGGGCAGCCTATACGCGCCCGGCAGAAGCTGCACGCCCCGCTCCCGCCAATAGCCGACGGTGCGGATGTTCTCGCGCCCGGTCATCGCCATGTCGAGCGAGGGCGGCACCAGCACCGGCTCGCTCGATGGCTCTTCCGGTACCCAGCCCGCTTTGGCCAGGTAATTGGCGATCGAGGCGATGCTGTCGGCCTCGGAAGACCAGATATCCGGCTGGCCCTCGCCGCTGAAGGAAATAGCGGTGGAGAGATACACGCTCGGCATGAATTGCGGCTGCCCCATCGCCCCGGCATAGGAGCCGACCAGCTGCGGCGCCGGCGCGTCCCCGCGCGCGATGATCCGCAGCGCCGAAATCACCTCACCGGCGAAGTAATGGCTGTTGCGGTCCCAGGCCAGCGTGGTCAGCGCGTCGATCACGTTGAAATCGCCCTGGGTGGTGCCGTAATTCGTCTCGATCCCCCAGATGCCGAGCAAAGGTGCGGCGGAAACGCCGAACCGGCTGGTCACCGCCGCGAACAGGTTGCGCATCTCAGCGGACTTGCGTGCCCCAGCCTTGATGCGTGTCTCGTTCAGCACATGCGAGGAATAGACCGCCCAGGTCTCGGTGAATTCGGCCTGATGATGATCGAGCCGCAGCACCGTCTGGTTCGGCACCAGTCGCCCCGTGGCCGTTTCGATGACCGAGGAGGGAATGCCCTCGGCCGCGGCCCGCGCCTGAAGTGCTGCTAGAAATGTGGAAAAATCAGCGGCGCGCGCGAAACGCGGCAACGCCAGCGTGAGGGGAAGGCCAGTGAGGATAGCTCGCCGATTCAGCCGATTCATGTGGGGACACTGCCACGCCCGAGCGCCGCGCCGCAACATGGGGAGGAGAAAGGAGCCGCTTTTTAAAAAAAGCGACGCAAAAACTTTTTTTTGACGCTGGGCCTGAGGCGTTGAAACCGCACGGGCCCAAAGTCGAAAAGTTTTTTTGCTACTTTTTGTTCACAAAAAGTAGACCTTACTTCCCTTACTTTTTTACCCTCTACCGCTCCCGCATCGTGCAGGCCGCAAGGTCGACCAGGCGCTCCAACACTTCCATTTCCTGCGCCCCGGCAATGGCGTGTTCGCCATCGATCAGGAAGCAGGGCACGCCGTTGATGCCCAGCCGGTGCGCATGCAGATTTTCCGCATGCACGAATTCCGTGCCCTCGTTCGAGGCCAGGAAGAGCGCGGTATCGTGCGCCTCCATCCCTTGCGCGGCCGCCAACCGGGCGAGCGTGGACGTTGCGCCGATATCCAGCCCGTCGACGAAATGCGCGCGGAAAATCTTGTCGACCAGTATGTCCGCGGCACCGAAACTCTGCGCGTAGCGGATCAGCCGGTGCGCATCGACGCTGCTCGGCGTGCGGCGAATGGCGGCGAAGTTGAACTCGATTCCCTCTGCGGCACCCAGATCGGTGATCGAGTTATAAAGCCGCCTGCCCCGCTCCTCGGCGCCGAATTTACGGATCATGTAGTCGCTGCGCGCCATGCCCGCGCGTGGCATGTCAGGATTTAGCAGGAACGGACGCCAGACCATTTCCACGCTCAGATCCCGCCGGCGTGCCAGCAGCAGACACAGACGTTTCACCCCCAGATAACACCAGGGGCAAACGAAATCATACACCACTTCGATGACCAGCCGCGCCGGGACGGGGGCGAGGATATTCATGATCTGGTCTTACAACGCTTTACCGCGTTCGGCGAGCATCTGTTGCAAGCTCCCCGGCCCGGCGCGATTATGCGCGCGCGGCGCAGCCGCTTATGGGAGACTTTACTTGCGTTTACGTATGTTTTGCGCGGCTCTCGCGTCACTGGCGCTGAGCCAGGGCGCACAGGCGCGACCAGATCCGGCGCCAAAACCCTCCGGCGTCGTCGTTCATCTCTTCGGCCCCGATTCCATGGCGACGCATTTTCTGCCCACGCCCGCTGCCCACGCCGGACATGGGACGGCCGCCACCGGCTCGACGCCAGGATACGGCGCGATTCTGCACCAGATGTTCGTGACCGGCGACCCGTCGCAGGCACCGGGCGCGGCCATTGCGAAGGGCCGCACGGCTGAAAGGCAAGGCAAGTAAAGTAAGTGGCCGCTTTTTGGAAAAAAGCGGCACCAAAAACTTTTTGGAATTTGGGCCGGTGGCGGCGAAACCAGCACGGCCCAGATTGGCAAAGTTTTTTTGCTACTTTTTGTTCACAAAAAGTAGGCCTTTCTTCCTTAGTCCTTCGCGCGCAGCTCGGTGGCGCGCTTCTCCATATGGGCGGCCATCGTATCCAGGCGCCAGGCGATCACGTCATTGAACGTGACATAGCCGCGATGCTGCGTGTCGATCGCCTCGAAATTCTTGGCGATCTTGTCCAGCCCGCCCTTCTGGGCCTGCGCCAGGGTCAGATGCCCGTCATGGGTGGTGTTGGCGGCGTCGAATTTCTTGTGGAATTTCCGCATCGCCTCGCGCCAGTGGCCGTGATGGTGCCAATGGTGATGATCGCCCATACCCATCCCCATATCGCCTTGCGGCGCGGTCATCGGGGGATTGGTCGTCGTGCTGCCGGGAGCCGTCGTGGTCTGCGCCAAGGCGATGCCAGGCAGGGCGACCAGGCCAAGCAGAGTGAACATGGTGGTACGGCGCATAATGAACTCCTGTTAGTGCCACTGCATCGACTAAGGCAGTTTTGTAACAGCCGCATATCAGCCTGGTAACGGGCTGTGGCGTACCCCGGAAACGACAACGGCGCCCCCGAGGGAGCGCCGTTGCGAAAAAAGCCAGAAGGCCGAACGATTAGCGGGAGTAGTATTCCACCACCAGGTTCGGGTCCATCTGCACCGGGAACGGCACGTCGGACAGCTTCGGCGCACGCAGGTACTTGCCCTTCATGGCGCGATGGTCGACTTCCATATATTCCGGCACGTCACGCTCGCCGGCCTGAGCAGCGTCGAGCACCACGGCCAGCTGCTTGGACTTCTCACGAACCTCGATCACGTCGTCATCCTTGACCAGGAAGGACGGGATGTTGACGCGCTGGCCATTGACCATGATGTGGCCATGGCTGACGAACTGCCGCGCCGCGAACGGGGTGACGGCGAACTTCAGGCGGTACACGACCGCATCCAGACGGCGCTCGAGGAGTTCGATGAGGTTCTCCGAAGTGTCGCCCTTACGGCGCACGGCTTCCTCATAATACTTGTAGAAGGCCTTCTCGGAGATGTTGCCGTAGTAGCCCTTGAGCTTCTGCTTGGCCATCAGCTGCACGCCGTAGTCGGACGGCTTCTTGCGGCGCTGGCCATGCTGACCCGGGCCATATTCCCGCTTGTTGACCGGCGACTTGGCGCGGCCCCACAGGTTTACGCCCAGACGGCGGTTGATCTTGTACTTGCTTTCAGTGCGCTTGGTCACGGCGCGTATCCTTCTTGTTGAAATCCGCCAGTAGTCGCGCTTTGCCCCGCTTTCGCGAAACAAAACACGCGGGCGCAGGCGACCACCGCCTGTCCACGTTCCCGGCAACGAGTGCGCCCTCTAGCGGCCGGCCGCTTATGCGTCAACTCACATATCGCTGGGGTTCCTCATCCTCGCCCCTCTATGGTGGCGCGCCGCCTCTGCCGCCATACTGCGGTGCATGAAGACCGTGCATAAGAAGCCGAAACCGAAATTCGAAACCACGCCTAAGGCCGCGAAGCCGGCCAAAGCCGCGAAGGCGCCGCGCGGCCTGCCGAGCAAGGAGCAGATCAAGACCTATCTCGCCGAGGCGGAGCAGAAAATCGGCATGCGCGAGATCGCCCGCGCCTTCGGCGTCGGCCCGGATGATAAAAAAGGCCTGCGCGAGCTGATGAAGACGCTGACCTCTGACGGTGTGCTCGAGCTTGCCGGGCGCAAGCGCTACCGCGAGGCCGGGCGGCTGCCGGAAACAGCGATGGTGGAAGTGACCGGCATCGACCGTGACGGCGAGGCCGTGGCTAAGCCGGTGGTGTGGGACAGTCCGGGCCGTCCGCCGGTGATTTTCATGCGCGCCGAAGCGCCCGGCCAGGCGGCCCTGGCGCCCGGCGCGCGGGTGCTGGCGCGACTGAAGCCGATCGGCACCGATAAATATGAGGGCCGCACGCTGAAACGTGTGGTCGAGCAGGCCGGCAGCATTGTCGGCCTGTTCCATCCGCACCCGCGCGGCGGGCGCATCGAGCCGACCGACCGGCGGCAGAAGGCGGAATGGGTGGTGCCGCCCGACGAGACCATGGGCGCGGTCGATAACGAGATCGTCCGCGCCGAGCCGCTCCCGGGCAAGCCTTTCGGCCCGAAACCGGCGCGCATCACCGAGCGCCTGGGCCTCGCCACCGATGCGCGCTCGGTCAGCATGATCGCGATTGCCACCCATGGCATCCCGCTCGACTTTCCCGAGGCGGCGCTGAACGAAGCCGCCAAAGCCAAATCCGCGCCGCTCGGCAAACGGGTGGACCTGCGCGATGTGCCGCTGATCACCATCGACGGCATCGACGCGCGGGATTTTGACGACGCGGTGTTCGCCGAGCCCACGGCCGGCGGCTACCGGCTGATCGTCGCCATTGCCGATGTCGCGCATTATGTACGTCCCGGCGCGGCGCTCGACCGCGCCGCCAAGGAACGCGGTAATTCCTGCTACTTCCCCGACCGCGTCGTGCCGATGCTGCCCGAGGCGCTCTCCAACGGCTGGTGCTCGCTCAAGCCCGGCGAGGATCGCGGCTGCCTGTTCGTGGAGATGCAGATCGACATGCACGGCCAGAAACAGGCGCATCGCTTCGGGCGCGGGCTGATGCGCTCGGCGGCGCGCAAGACCTATGAGCAGGTCCAGACGGCGTTCGAGGCCGACCCGACGCAGCATGCACATCTCTACGCCGCTTATGCCGCTTTGACCCAAGCGCGGCTGGAACGCGGCACGCTCGATCTCGACCTGCCGGAACGCAAGGTGGAGCTGGATGATAACGGCCAGGTGAGGAATGTGGCGCCGCGCGAACGGCTCGACAGCCACAGGCTGATCGAAGAATTTATGATTCTTGCCAATGTCTGCGCCGCCGAGGATCTGGAACGCAGGAAGCTGCCATGCATGTATCGCGTGCATGCCCCCCCGAGCCCGGAAAAGCTCGACAATCTGCGCAATTTTCTCGCAACCCTGGATATTTCCTTGCAACCTGGCGATCAGTTGCATCCGCGCGATCTCGATCGGGTGTTGAAACTCGTCGCCGGTACGGACAAATCCTCCCTCGTGAACGAAACCGTCCTACGCAGCCAAAGTCAGGCAGAATATGGGGCCGAGAATATCGGCCATTTCGGCCTGGCTCTGACGAAATATGCGCATTTCACCTCGCCGATCCGCCGTTATGCCGACCTGCTGGTGCATCGCGCGCTGATCTCGGGGTTGAAATTGGGGCCGGACGGTTTGAGCGATGAAGACATCAGGCAATTCGAGGATACCGCGGCCTTGATCACTGCCACCGAGCGCCGCGCTACTCTGGCTGAGCGCGATTCCACCGACCGCTATCTTGCGCTCTATTTGCAACACCGTGTCGGAGAAGTGTTTTCCGGCCGGGTTTCCGGGGTGACGAAATATGGGCTTTTCGTCACTTTACCGGATAGTGGCGCGAGTGGGTTTTTGAGCATGGCGAATTTGCCGGATGATTTCTGGATGCATGACGAGGCGGGCCAGAGTCTCATTGGCAAGCGCAGCCGGAAGACCTATCAGCTCGCGCAAATGCTGGATGTGCGGTTGCTCGAGGCCCGGCCGGTGACCGGCGGGCTGCTGTTCGGCCCCGCTGAAGGCGCGCCCGGCACCTATAGCCGCGGCCCCCGCTCCGCTCAGAAATCCTCTCCAAAGCATAAGGCGAAACGCCGCAGGTGACCCGTACAGCCTGGATTTTCTTGTTTCTGAGCCTGTTGCCGTTCGGCGCCTGGGCCCAGCCAGCCATGACCGCCAATGCCGGCTTCGATACCGCCATGGCGGGTTCGGTGTGGGGGGCTGCGCTGTCCTATATCGAACCACGGTCGCTACAGGCTCTGAGCATCCCGCAAATGACGATCTGGGGGCTGAACGGTCTCGCCGCCCTGGATCCTGACATGACGACGGAGCTGCAGGGCCATCAGATCCTGCTCTACGGCCCGAATCGGATGATCATCGCCGTGCCGGCCCCGCCGGCCAATGATGCCGAGGCCTGGGGCCAGGCGGCGGCGACGGTGACGGCAGCGGCCTATACGGTTTCGCCGGCCTTGCGACAGGCCGGCACGCAGGGGCTGATCACCAGCTTCTTCGACGAGCTGTTCAACCATTTCGACCCGTATTCGCGCTATGAGCCGCCCATGCAGGCCGCCCAGGAGCAGCTGATGGTAACGGGCCTCGCCGGTACGGGCATTACCTTCGCTGCCGAGGGCCGATTTGTGACCATCGGCGCCATCGCCGCTGACAGCCCGGCTGAGAATGCCGGTCTGGCGGTGGGCACCAGGGTCCTGGGCGTCAATGGCCGCCCTGTTTATCCTTCGGAAATCCCTCGGCTGGACGGGGCGATGCCGGGAATTCTCGGCAGCAATGTCACCTTGCGCCTGGAGGACCCGGCCGGTGATGGGCAGCAGGAAGCGACCCTCACCCGCGCTTTCATTCCGCCGCAGACCGTGTTCACCGAGCCCTCGCCCGCCCCCGGCATCGCGGTGCTGAAGATCTCCGGGTTCAACCAGGGCACCGGCGACCAGTTTTCCACAATGATCGCGTCCGCAATGGCGGCGAACCCCGCCCCGACCGGCCTCGTCCTCGACCTGCGCGGCAATCGCGGCGGCGTGCTGCGCCAGGCCGAACTGGTGGCCGATTCGCTGCTGACTTCCGGCCCGATCGCCGAGGCCAGCGGGCGCGACCCGGATGCGGACCAGATTATCCGCGCCGACGGCTCGGATCTGACCAGCGGCCTCAGGCTCGTGCTGCTGGTCGACGGCCAGACCGCCAGCGCTTCGGAAATCCTCTCAGGCGCCCTCTCAGATGACCGCCGCGCCGTGGTGGTCGGCTCGACCACGCTCGGCAAGGGTCTCGTGCAGACCGTCACCAGCCTGCCCGATGGCGGTGAGCTGTTCGTGACCTGGAGCCGGGTACTGGCCCCCGGTGGTTGGCCGTTGCAGACGCTGGGCGTGATGCCGCAGGTCTGCACCAGCCTGGGCGAGCAGGCCTTGCAGGAGCAGCTCTCCGCCCTGCTCAACGGCCGCAACCTGATGGCCCCGGCTTTGGCCGCGTCCCGCGCGGTGCGCGCGCCGGCGCCGGTCGATGCCATCCTCAACGTGCGCGACCGCTGCCCGGCGGCGATCGGCAGCGATCTCGATATGAGCACCGCGGCGTTTCTGCTCACGCATCCTGCGGCTTATCAGGCGGCGCTCATGCCGTAGGGAGACAGGAAGGAAGAAAGGCTACTTTGTGAACAAAAAGTAGCAAAAAAACTTCTGTAATTTGGGCCCGTGCCGCGCGAACGCCTCAGGCACAGAATAGAGAAAGTTTTTGCGCCGCTTTTTACAAAAAGCGGCCACTTGCTTGGCTTTTAAACGGTCCAACCCTTGACGAAACGACCCGCTTTGCTTCATAGGGCGGGCTTCTGGAGATAAATCATGGCCAAATCGAACGTCGTTCAAATCAAGCTCGTTTCCACCGCCGACACTGGTTACTTCTATGTGACCAAGAAGAACGCCCGTGCGCAGACCAGCAAGCTCGAATTCAACAAGTACGATCCGGTGGTGCGCAAGCACGTTCCGTTCAAGGAAGCCAAGATCAAGTAATCGCGTAAACCGCGTAAGCCTGCCGGTTCTCCGAGCAGGCGATCCCATGGTTTCATCAAAAACCCCCTGACGCGATCTGCGCAGGGGGTTTTTGTTTACCTGCCCGTGGCGCCGAAGCGCCGAGCCCCAACTGACAAAAAGTTTTTGCGCCGCTTTTTCCAAAAAGCGGCTCTTACTTCCTTACTTCCTTAAAAATGCTGCCACCCGGCCCTGGCGAACCGCAGCACCTGCCCGGCCCGATCGCGCACCTCGACCCCCTGGCCCATGACGACGCGGCCGATGCGGGTGATCGGCAGCGCCCCGCAAGCGGCCTTGAGCGCGGCCACGCGTTCCGACGGCACGGTAACGATCAGCTCGTAATCATCGCCATCCGTCAGCCGCGCTTCCAGCATCTCCGCGCCGAAGGCGGCGGCCTGTTCCGAGACCGGCACGGCGGCGGCCTCGATCACCGCGCCGGTGCCGGATTGTTTGCAGATATGGCCGAGATCCTGCAGCAGCCCGTCTGAAACGTCGATCGCCGCGGAGACGATGCCCGCCAGGGCCAGACCGACGCGTGGCTCCGGCAGCAGTGAGCGCTGCGTCAGATGGCCGGTCGGATCGGTCAGCTCGCCGAGGCGCGCTTTCAGCCCCAAGGCGGCATCACCGATCGTCCCGGTCACCCAGATTTCGTCGCCCGGCGCGGCGCCGCCACGGCTCAAGCTTGCCCCCGGCGCGACATGGCCGAGCAGGGTCGCGGAGAGCGAAATATCCCGCCGGGCCGAGGAACTGTCGCCGCCATAGAGGCTGATGCCATAGCGTTTCTGGTCCTCGGCCAACCCGGCGGAGAAGCCGGCGAGCCAGGATTTATCGAGGCCCGCGGGGAGTGCGGTGGTGAGCAGATAGCCCATCGGCACCGCTCCCATCGCCGCCAGGTCGGAGAGGTTCCGCCGCAGCAATTTCCGCGCGATCAGGGCTGGATCGTCGCCGGAGAGGAAATGCACCCCCTCCAGCATCTGATCCACCGTGAGCACCAGTTCGCGCCCCGGCGGCGGCTTCAGCACCGCCGCGTCATTGGCGAGTCCCAGCCCTTCTTCCCCCGCCAGCGGCGCGAAATACCGGGCGATGCGGGAGAATTCGTCCGTCATCAGCTGGGCTGGAATTCCGCCGGGCGCAGCAGATGCGCCAGACGGTCCAGCACGCCATTGGCCATGCGCGGTTCGTCGCCGGTGAAGAAACCGTGGGCCACGTCCATATATTCGTTGATGACGACCTTCACCGGCGGCCCGTCGCTCATCCATAGCTCGGCACCGCCGGCACGCATCAGCGCGCGGAGCACCGGGTCGAGCCGGGTGAGCGGCCAGGATTCCGGCAGAGCCGCGGCCAGCATGGAATCGATCGTGTCCTGCTGCATCGTCGCGGTCCGCACGATGCTGGCGAACAGCGGCACATGCGCTTGCGGCACGCGCCCCTCTTCCAGCCCGCCGACGGGAACGTCGCCGCCGATGCGGTGACGCACGAACTGTTCGATCACGGTCTCAGCACTCGTATTGCCCTGCTCGGCCTGATACAGCGCCTGCACGGCGGCGACGCGCGCCAATGTTCTCGGCCGGGCGCTCATTGTGCCAGGCTCCGCGCCAGGGCGATCTGTTTGAGGCAGGCCACCGCCGCTTCCGCGCCTTTGTTGGCGCCGGTCTCGGCACTGCGCGCCAGCGCCTGCTCGAGCGTATCCACGGTCAGCAGCGCGGTGCCGAGGCAGATGGCATGGTCGGTGGCGACCCGCATCAGCCCGTCCATCGCGGAGCCGCAAATGAAATCGTAATGATCGGTCTCGCCGCGCACGACGCAGCCGAGCGCGATATAGCCGTCGAATTTCCGGCCGGCGCGCACCGCAATGGCAAGCGCCTGCGGCAGTTCGTAAGCGCCGGCAACCTCCACTAGCGTGAAGCCGGCATTGACCTGGCCGAGAATGTCCCGCGCAGCGCCCATCATGCCTTCCACCACCTGCTGGTAGTAAGGCGCGCTGATGACGAGGATTTGCGGGGCCGGCCCCGGCATGTGCGGGGCCTGGGGCAGCGGAGCGTCAGCGGTGCTCATCAGACGGCCACCCCTTCAATGCTGCGTTGTTCGATCACGTTAAGCCCGTAGCCTTCGAGCCCGATGATCGTGCGTTTGTGGTTGGAAAGCAGAATCATGTCCTTTACGCCGAGATCGAGCAGGATTTGCGCGCCGATGCCGTAATCGCGCAGCGCCGGTTCGGCGCGTTTGCCGTCCACGAGGTCGCGGATGCGCTCGGAGACGGCGCCGGGGCGGTTCTCGCGGATCAGCACCACCACGCCACGTTCGGCCGCCGCGATCTGCGCGAACGCGCCGTGTAGGGCGTCCACATGCGAGCCGCCCAGCAGGTCGCTGATCGTGTCGACCGCATGCATGCGCACCAGCACCGGCTCCTCACCGGAAATGTCACCCTTGACCAGCGCGACATGCTCAACGCTGTCGACCTTGCTCTGATAGGCGACCATGCGCCAGATCCCGCCCTGCGGGCCGGGCACCATGCCTTGCTCGCCGCGCTTGACCAGCCGCTCGGTGCGGCGGCGATGCCCGATCAGATCGGCGATGGTGCCGAGCTTGAGATTATGCCGCTGCGCGAACGCCACCAGGTCCGGCAGGCGGGCCATGGTGCCGTCATCATTCATGATCTCGCAGATCACGCCGGCCGGGATCAGCCCGGCGAGGCGGGCGATGTCCACCGCCGCCTCGGTATGGCCGGCGCGCACCAGCGTGCCGCCGTCGCGGGCCATCAGCGGAAAGATGTGGCCGGGAGAAACGATGTCCTCGCGACCCAGTTCCGAGTTGATCGCCACGGCCACGGTGTGCGCGCGATCGGCGGCGGAAATGCCGGTGGTCACCCCTTCCCGCGCCTCGATCGAGACGGTGAAAGCGGTCTCGTGCCGCGAGCCGTTGGCCTGGCTCATCAGCGGCAGACCAAGCCGCTCGCAGCGCGTCTTGGTCATCGCCAGGCAGATCAGGCCGCGCGCATGCTTGGCCATGAAGTTGATGGCATCCGGGGTAGCGAATTGCGCGGGGATGACCAGGTCCCCCTCATTCTCGCGGTCTTCGTCATCGACCAGGATGAACAGCCTTCCGGCGCGCGCCTCCTCGATGATCTCCGCGGCGGAAGAGATATAGTCATGCAGCCCCGCCGATTTCAGCGTCGATTTCAAGCCTTCCATCTGGCGATTCCTTTCAAGACCATTCCGGCGGCGATGGAGCCGGCCGGCTTGGTATAAGACGCAAACAAGTTACGCATGTTGAAACTGCGCGAGGCGCGCCACGTAGCGCGCCAGCATGTCGATTTCTATGTGCACCCAATCCCCCACCGCGAGGGTTGAGAAATTAGTGTGCTGGGCGGTGTGCGGGATGATGTTGACGCCGAATTGGCGGCCTTCGACCTCGTTCACGGTGAGCGACACGCCATTGACGGCGATGCTGCCTTTCTGCGCCACGAACGGGGCCAGGGCGGCGGGTAATTCGAACACCCAGCGCGTGGAGCCGTTTTCCGCCGTGGCCGAGAGGGTTTTGGCGAGGCCGTCGACATGGCCGGAGACGAGATGCCCGCCCAGCTCATCGCCCAGCCGCAGCGACGCTTCGAGATTGATCCTGGTGCCCTCTTGCCAGTTTCCGAGCGTGGTGAGGGAGAGCGTCTCGGCCGAAACCTCCACGGCGAACCAGTCCGGCCCGGCTTCCACCACGGTCAGGCAGCAGCCGGAGCAGGCGATCGAGGCGCCGAGCTTCTTGTCCGCGCCGCTCCAGGCCTCGTTATCCGGCGTGCCGATAATGAAGCGCGCATCGCTGCCATTGCCGATCGGCTTCACGCCACGGACCGTGCCAACCCCGCTGATCAATCCTGTAAACATTCAAGACGCCTTTCGATAGGTTGTGAGCCAGTCATCGCCCCAGCGTTCGGACGCCACAGGAACGAAGCGCGGCATGGCGGCGAGCTCAGTAACGCCAAAGCCCTGCGCCGCCGGCCAGCCATCGCCGCCGATGATCCCGGGCGCATGAAACCAGGCGAGCCTGTCCACCAGATTGGCGCGCAGCAGCCCGGCCGCAAGCGTGCCGCCGCCCTCGCAGAGAATCCGCGTGAGCCCCTCTTGCGCCAGCATTTTCATCCCGGCCGCGAGATCGACGCCGGCGTTGGAGGCCGGCATTTCCATGGTCTTCACGCCAGCTTCCTGGAGCGCCTTGCGGCGGGCCGGGTCGGCGCCATCGCGATGCAGCAGCCAGAGCGGATGTTCCGCGGCGCCGCGCACCAGCCGGCTCATCAGCGGCGTACGCAGATGGCTGTCGATGACGATGCGAACCAAAGGCGCCTTGCGGAACCCGGCAATCCGGCAGGTCAGTTCAGGATCATCCGCGAGCACGGTGCCGACGCCGACCATCACCGCATCGTGCCGGCCGCGCATGGCATGCGCCGCGCGCCGCGACGATTCGCCGGTCAGCCATTGCGATTCGCGCGTGCTGGTGGCGATTCGGCCATCGAGCGTCGAGGCGAGCTTCAGCCGCAGCAGCGGCCTTCCCTCGGTGACGCTCATGACGAAGCCGGAGATGACCGCAGCACAATCTTTCTCCAGCACGCCCGTCGTCACGGAAATGCCGGCGGCACGCAGGCGCTGAATGCCGGTGCCATTGACCTTGGGGTGCGGATCGGTCGCGCCGACCACCACACGCGCCACCCCGGCGGCGATCAGGACCTCCGTGCAGGGGCCGGTTTTTCCGGTGAAATTGCAGGGTTCCAGCGTGACGTAGGCGGTCGCACCCCTTGCCTGTTCGCCCGCCATCGCCAGGGCCGCGACCTCGGCATGCGGCCGGCCGCCGGTGGCGGTGCGGCCCCTTCCCACGACCCGGCTTTGCCGGACGATGACGCAGCCGACCGACGGGTTGGGCGCGGTCTCGCCCAGGCCACGCCGCGCCAGCGCCAGGGCGGCCCGCATATGGACTTCGTCGCTCATGCCTTACTCTCCGGCTTTGGCCGGCTTCGGCGCGTCGCCCATATCACCGAGAAATGCCTCAAAATCCTTGCCTTCCCGGAAATCGCGGTAGACCGAAGCGAACCGCACATAGGCCACGGTATCGACCGTTTTCAGGGTCTCCATGACCAGCTCGCCAATGTCGTGGCTCTTCACCTCGGTCTCGCCGCTGGCCTCGAGCTGGCGCACGATGCCGCTGACGATGCGTTCGATCTGATCGTCATTCACCGGGCGCTTGCGCAAGGCGATGCGCACCGAGCGGGCCAGCTTGTCGCGATCGAAGGCAACGCGCCGCTGGTCCATTTTCACCACGGTCAGCTCGCGCAACTGCACGCGCTCGATCGTGGTGAAACGCTGGTGGCAGGCAGGGCAGAAGCGGCGCCGGCGAATCGCGCTGCCGTCCTCGGTGGGGCGGCTATCCTTGACCTGGCTATCAGCCTCGCCGCAGAACGGGCAGCGCATTGCCCCTCCTTATCTGGCGTAGATGGGGAAGCGCGCGCACAAAGCCTTCACGCGCTCACCCACAGCCCGTTCGACGGCCTCGTTGGTGCCGTCATTGGACTTGGCCAGACCATCCAGCACCTCGCCGATCATCAGCCCGATTTCGCGGAACTCGGCGACGCCGAAACCGCGCGTGGTGGCCGCCGGGCTGCCGAGGCGGATGCCCGAGGTGATCGCCGGCTTCTGCGGGTCGAACGGAATGGCGTTCTTGTTGGCGGTGATATGGGCGCGCTCCAGGCTCGCTTCCGCCGCCTTGCCGGTGGTGTTCTTCGGCCGCAGATCGACCAGCAGAAGATGGCTGTCCGTGCCGCCGGTGACGATGGCGAGCCCCTGCTCGATCAGCGTCTCGGCCAGGGTCTTGGCATTGGCCACGACCGCCTTCTGATAGGTGATGAAGTCCGGGCGCAGCGCCTCGCCGAAAGCGACCGCCTTGGCGGCGATCACATGCATCAGCGGGCCGCCTTGCAGGCCGGGGAAGGTCGCGGAGTTGATCTTCTTCGCGATCTCTTCGTCATTGGTCAGCACCATGCCGCCACGCGGGCCGCGCAGGGTCTTGTGCGTGGTGGTGGTGACCACATGGGCGTGCGGCAGCGGCGACGGGAACACCCCGGCGGCGACCAGGCCGGCGAAATGCGCCATGTCGACCATGAAATAAGCGCCCACCTCATCGGCGATGGCGCGGATGCGCGGGAAATCGATGAAGCGCGGATAGGCCGAGCCGCCGGCGATGATCAGTTTCGGCTTCTTGGTCCGCGCCAGCGTTTCGAGCTCTTCATAGTCGAGCAGGCCGTCCTCAGGACGCACGCCGTACTGCACGGCGCTGAACCATTTGCCGGACATGTTCGGCGCGGCGCCATGGGTCAGATGCCCGCCGGCGGCCAGTGACATGCCAAGCACCGTGTCGCCCGGCTGCACCAGCGCCAGGAACACCGACTGGTTCGCCTGGCTGCCGGAATTGGCCTGCACGTTGGCGAAACCGGCGTTGAACAGTTTCTTCGCGCGCTCGATGGCGAGCGTCTCGGCCAAGTCGGCCGGGCCGCAGCCGCCATAATAGCGCTTGCCGGGATAGCCTTCGGCATATTTGTTGGTGAGAACCGAGCCCTGGGCCTCCATCACGGCGGCGGAGACGATGTTCTCCGAGGCGATCAGCTCGATGCCGTCCTGCTCACGCACCAGCTCCTGACGGAGAATGCCGGAGATCTCGGGATCGATCTCGGCCAGCGGGGCATTGAAAAAGCGCTGCAGCTCCCGCGGCGCAGTCTGGTCGTTCATGGGGTCGGCTCCGTCTTGGTTAGTTTAGCGATGCGGCGATCATGCCGCCCGCCCTCATAGGGGGTGGAGAGGAACGCGCCAAGAATGTCCAGCGCCACCTCCTCGCCGATGATGCGCGCGCCGAGCGCCAGCACGTTCGCATTGTTATGCGCGCGGGTGAGCCGGGCCGTGGTGACGTCATGCACCAGGCCGCAACGAATGCCGGGATGGCGGTTGGCCGCAATGCTCATGCCGATGCCGGTGCCGCACACGAGAATGCCGAAATCGGCGCGCTGCTGCGTCACCGTTTCGCACACCGCATTGGCGAAATCCGGGTAATCGACGCTGGCCGGGCCATCGGTACCAAAATCCTGAACCTGGTGCCCGCCCTCGATCAACGCGGCGGCCAGCCGGTTCTTGAGGGCGACACCGCCATGGTCGGCCCCGAGGGCCACGATCAAAGAACGAGTCATAGGGTCATCTACCATGGCGGGTTCATCGAAGGAAACTGTTGGCATGTGCGCGGAGGAAACCCTGGGACGCAAAAGAAGCAGGAGCCCGTGCCGTTTCAGCGCCCCCAGACCCGAAGCAAAAGAAGTTTTTGCGCCGCTTTTTCCAAAAAGCGGCTTCTTACTTCCTTAAGACCAGATCAGCCCGCCGATCCCACCAAGCACGCCGAAGGCGCAGGTGATGACGGAAATGACGATCACCACGGCCAGATACCTGCCCTTGAGCCGGTGCGCCTCGGGCAGCGTCACCATCGCCAGGCGCACCAGGAAGCCCATAACCAGCGGCAGCAGCAGCGCGTTCATGACCTGCACGCCGACATTCAGCGAGATCAGGTTGGGATAGAAGCCGACCAAGGCCGCGCCGCCGACCACGCAGAGCGTGTACACGCTGTAGAACCATTTCGCCTGCAGCGGGTGATGCTCCAGCGAACGCTTATAGCCCGTCACCTCACCCAGCCCCCAGGCCAGGGCCAGAGAGGCGACGATGGCGGCAACCATGCCCGCCCCCAGCACACCGAGGCCAAAGACCAACTTGCCGATCTGCGGCCCGAGATAGGGCGTCATCGCCTGGCTCATCTGCCCCACGGTGGAGAGGCTCGCCTGCGGCGCGTGCGGGCGGATGGAGGCGGCGGCGGCAATGAGCACAGCGGCCATGACCAGCTGGGTGACCACCGCGCCGATCGCCGTATCCCAGCGCGCCGCGCTGAAATCCGCGGCGCTGAGCTTTTTGTCGGCGATCGCTGACTGCTGGTAGAAGATCATCCAGGGCATGATCACGGCGCCGATATTCGCCGCGACCAGATATTCGAAATTCGCGTTGAATACCGGCGCATGCACCGAGTCCCGCGCCATTTGCGCCAGATCCGGCCGCGCCGCCCAGGCGACGAAAAAGAACACCAGCTCGAACAGACCAAGGACGAGGGCCGCGCGCTCCACCCGGCGGTAGGAGCCGGTGAGCACCACCGCCAGCAGCGCCGCCACCGCCAGCGGCAGGGAGACCGCGTGCGGGATGCCGTAAAGATCGCCGATGCCGGCGACGCCGGAAAATTCCGTGAGCAGGGCGCCGATCGTCGCCACCCCGAGCCCCGCGGCGGAGAGCCAGGCCCAGCCGGGGCCGAACGCCTCGCGGATCAGCTCCCCATGGCCGCGCCCGGTGAAGATGCCGAGCCGCACGGTGAGTTCCTGCACCATATAAAGGATCGGCATCAGAATGAATTGCACGAGCAGCAGCTTGTAGCCCCATTGCACGCCGCTCTGCCCCGCGGTGATGATCGAGCCGACATCGCTATCGGCGAGCATGACCACCAGGCCCGGCCCGAACACCGCCAGGAACGGCAGGCGCTGCACCCATCTGGATCGGCTGGCGGGCGCGGCCGTGCTGGCGCTGTTGGTGGTCAGGGACATCGGCGCTTGGCTCCGCTATACTTCGCTGCTGTTGATTATCGGCACAGGCTGGCAGTCAATGCGCACGCCCACAGCCCATTCGGCTGAACGGCAACCGAATAGATATGAGGGCACAGACCCACTCCATGTTTGCAATTGACAATCATTCTCAATTGATAGTCAACAGTAAGCCTTTCGGTTTCGTTCCTGTCAAATTCTCAGCCCCGGCAATTCGTTGCCTCTGCATTGCGACGCCCGGGAAGCGGCCGGGTCCGCGGCGCTCTGGTCTTGGCCCCCGTTCTGGCCGATATTTGGTTATTGTTTCTTCACAACCCATCCGGATCGTTTGCTTATGATCAACCGCTCTTTCCCCACCACACGGCTGCGCCGCAACCGTTATGACGACGCCACAAGGCGCCTGGTCGCCGAGAACAAGCTCTCGGTCGACGATCTGATCTGGCCGATCTTCATCCGCGAAGGCGCCGGCGCGGCGGAGGAGGTGTCTTCCATGCCGGGCGTGCTCCGCACCGGGCTGGACGGTCTGGCCCGCCATGTCGAGGAAGCGGCGAAGCTGAACATCCCGGCCATCGCTTTGTTCCCGGTCACGCCGCGCGAACACAAGGATGCCGAGGGCACCGAGGCGCTGAACCCGGACAATCTGATGTGCCGCGCCGCGCGGATCCTGAAGAAGGAATATCCGCAGATCGCCCTGGTCGGCGACGTGGCGCTCGACCCTTATACCGAACATGGCCATGACGGCGTGCTGCGCGACGGTTACGTCCATAATGAGGACAGCGTGAAGATCCTCGCCCGCCAGGCGGTGAACCAGGCTGCGGCGGGCATCGACATCATCGCCCCCTCGGACATGATGGACGGGCGCATCGGCACGATCCGCGCCGGGCTGGATGAGGCGGGCCTCATCAACACGCGGATCATGAGCTACGCGGCGAAATATGCCTCGGCCTTCTATGGTCCGTTCCGCGATGCGATCGGTTCCGGCGGCGCGCTCAAGGGCGACAAGAAGACCTATCAGATGAACCCCGCCAATGCCGAAGAGGCGCTGGCCGAGGTGGCGATGGACATTGCCGAGGGCGCCGACATGGTGATGGTGAAGCCCGGCATGCCGTATCTCGACATTGTCCGCCTCGTGAAGGACCGGTTCGAGATGCCGGTTTTCGCTTATCAGGTGTCCGGCGAATACGCGATGATCATGGCCGCGGTCCGCAATGGCTGGCTCGACCATGACCGCGCGATGCTGGAAAGCCTGCTCGGCTTCAAGCGGGCCGGCTGCTCTGGCATCCTGACCTATTTTGCCGTGGAAGCGGCCAAACGCCTGAGCGCCTGAGCGCCTGATTGCTTTGGGTCCGTGGCGTCTCAACGCCACGGACCCAAACTCAAAAAAGTTTTTGCGCCGCTTTTTCCAAAAAGCGGCCCTTTCTTCATACTTTCCTTCCCTACCCACCCCGGAGACCAGCGCCATGGCCGCGTGGACCGTTGCCGACATTCCGCCGCAGAACGGCAAATTCGCGATCGTCACCGGGGCCAATAGCGGCATCGGTTACGATACCGCACTGGAACTGGCGCGCGCCGGGGCAGAAGTGATCGTTGCCGCACGCAACAAGGCACGCGGCGAAGCGGCGGTGGAGCGCATCAAGGCGGCCTGCTCCCGCGCGCTCGTGCGGTTCGAGGCTTTGGATCTCGCCAGCCTCGCCTCCGTCCGGCACTTTGCCGGGCGCATCAAGGCCCAGCACGGCACGCTCGACATTCTGGTGAACAATGCCGGGGTGATGGCGCTGCCGCGGCGGCGCCTGACGGTGGACGGGTTCGAGACCCAGCTCGGCGTGAATTTCCTCGGCCATTTCCTGCTCACGGCGCTGCTGCTGCCACTGCTGATGAAGGCCGAGGCGCCGCGCGTGGTGCAGATCAGCAGCATCGCGCACCGGCGCGGCCAAATCGCCTTGGACGATCTGCAGGCGGAAAAGCGCTACAAGCCCTGGCGCGTGTACCAGCAGTCGAAGCTGGCCATGCTGATATTCGCGCTGGAATTGCAACGCCGCAGCGATGCGGGCGGCTGGGGCATTACCAGCGTGGCGGCGCATCCCGGCATCGCCACCACCGAGCTGGCGGCGAACGGGCCGGGCCAGCGCAGCCTGACCGCGCGCGTCTGGCCGCTGCTGGGCCATTTCATCGCCCATTCCTCCGCCGACGGCGCGCTGCCGACCCTGCTCGCCGCCACCGCCCCGACTGTCACGCCGGGCGGCTATTACGGGCCGACCGGCTTCAAGGAATTTCGCGGATCGCCGGGTGTCGCGAAAATCGAGCCCAAGGCGATGGATGAGGCGGTGGCGAAGGCGCTATGGATGGCGGCCGAGCGCCTCACCATCCAGAGTTTCATACCCGGCCCGTAACCGCCGCCCAGGCCACCGCCAGCCGGTCCGCCAATGTGCGCGCCGGATTGGCGCGGCCGAGATCGCGTTTGGCGAACACCGCCGGCAATGCCGCCGCGAGCGTGCTCCGCGGCGGCTGTGCGCTGAGCAGGTGCCGCGCTGCGGCAATGATCCGCGCTTCAGCCGTGCCGTCGGCGGGAAGCAGAGAACGCCCCTGCGCCTGCAGATAAGGTGCAGCACGCAGGATGCCGGCGATGCCGTAAGCGGTGCCGAGATCTTCCACGATCTGCGAATCGGCGCTTAAGATTTTGCCGGCGATGCGGGCCAGACGCCCCGCCGTGCCGCGCGCATAGAGCAGAAAATTTTCGAGGTCAGGAATGTCCGGTTCGGCTTCCTGCATCCGCGCTTCGATCAGCGCCAGCAGATCCTCGCGTTCAAAAATCCCGGCTTCCAGCGCGTCGCTGAGCGGCGTGGCGATTTCATGAAGTTTACGCTGCCCCTCGACGACTTCGCGCCACCAGGTGAGCCGGATCAACGCCAGCATCGGTTGCGACGCGACCTCGCGCGCCCGCGCCAGCTCGTGATTGAACAAATAAAGCAGCGCCAGCACCTCACGCTTTTCCGCTGGCGCGAACAGCGTGCAGAAGAAACGGTCGGGGTCGGCGGCGCGCAGACGGAGCAGAAGGTCGCTTGACGATGCCATGAACCGTCCATAGCTAATCAACGCGACGAAACAAATATTGGAGACCGCCAAATGGCTTTCGAACTCCCCGCCCTTCCCTATACCACGTCGGCCCTTGCTGGCGCCGGCATGTGCCAGGAAACCCTTGAG
This sequence comes from uncultured Pseudomonadota bacterium, assembly GCA_963798115.1. Classification (GTDB taxonomy): domain Bacteria; phylum Pseudomonadota; class Alphaproteobacteria; order Acetobacterales; family Acetobacteraceae; genus Acidocella. Next base: position 35,801 of record CAWCRT010000015.1, on the reverse strand, counting down.
CTGCATCACGGCAAGCACCATCAGGCCTATGTGACGGCGCTGAACGGCTTCGTCGAGAAAGACGCCAATCTGCAAGGCAAGTCGCTCGAGGAAATCATCAAGCTCTCCTACAACAAGCCGGAACTGGCGCCGGTGTTCAACAATGCCGGCCAACATTGGAACCACAACCTGTTCTGGCAGAACATGAGCGCTAACGGCGGCAACATCCCCGGCAAGCTGGAAGCCAAGCTGGTGCAGGATTTCGGTTCGGTGCAGGCCTTCAAGGACGCGTTCAAGGTTGCCGGCGTGGGCCAGTTCGGCTCCGGCTGGGCCTGGCTCGTGCTCGGCACCGACGGCAAGCTGAAAGTGACCAAGACCCCGAATGGCTCCAACCCGCTCGCCACCGGCGAAGGCAAGGCGCTGCTCGGCCTCGATGTGTGGGAGCACAGCTACTATCTCGACTTCCGCAACCGCCGTCCCGACTACATCACCAACTGGCTCGACAAAATCGCTAACTACGAGTTTGCCGAAGCACAGCTCGGCTAACGCGGCGATACGCTGACGAAAAAGGCCTGATTGCGGAAGCAGTCAGGCCTTTTTTCATGAGAGGAAGGGAGAAAGTAAGTAGCCGCTTTTCAAAAAAGCGGCGAAAAATTTTTTTTGACTCTGGGCCTGGGGCGCTGAGATGGCTCGGGCCTAAAGTTTCGGGGTCTGGGGCCTTCCGGCCCCAGCGGGGTCGAGGGGCAGAGCCCCTCGCCTTCACTTACCTTACCTTACAGATCCGCGAAGCAGTGCGTCTCCGCCTCCGCGCCCGGATGGGTCAGTGCACCGAGATGAGCCGGGCCGACATTCTGGGCGAAGCGCCAGATCGCACCCGAATTGTAGTTGGTCGGACGCGGCTTCCATTCGGCGCGGCGGGCGGCGAGCTCCTTCGTCGGTCAGATCCACATCGATGGTACCCTTGATGGCGTCGATGGTGATTTTGTCGCCGTTACGCAGCAAGGCGATCGGCCCGCCGACGGCGGCTTCCGGCCCGACATGGCCGATGCAGAAGCCGCGGGTGGCACCGGAGAAGCGGCCATCGGTGATCAGCGCTACGTGTTCGCCCATATCCTGCCCATAGATGGCGGCGGTGGTGGAGAGCATCTCGCGCATGCCGGGACCGCCCTTCGGCCCTTCATAGCGGATGACGATGACGTCGCCTTTCTTGTAGGCGCGGGACTGCACCGCGGCGAAGGCGTCTTCCTCGCAATCGAAGCAGAGCGCGGTGCCGGAGAAGACCTGGTTCTTCAGCCCGGCGACCTTCACGATCGCGCCGTCCGGCGCGAGGTTGCCCTTGAGGCCGACCACGCCGCCGGTCTTGGAGAGCGCGCGGGAAACCGGAAACACCACGTCCTGGTTCTCGGGGAACACGACGCCCGCGAGGTTTTCCGCCAGGGTCTTGCCGGTGACGGTGATGCAGTCGCCATGCAGCAGCCCGGCATCGAGCAGAGATTTCAGGATCACAGGGATGCCGCCGATCTTGTACACGTCGAGCGCGACGTATTTTCCGCCCGGCTTCAGGTCGGCGATGTAAGGTGTGCGACGCATGATGTCGGCCACGTCCTGCAGGGTGAAGCGAATGCCGGCCTCGTTGGCCATCGCCGGCAGGTGCAGCACGGCGTTGGTGGAACCGCCGGTGGCCCCCACCACCACGGCGGCGTTCTCGAACGCCTTGCGGGTGCAGATGTCGCGCGGGCGGAGCTGCTTTTCGATCAGTTGCATCACCGCCTGGCCGGAGAGCACGCCGAAGCGGTCGCGATCCTCATAAGGCGCGGGCGCGCCGGCGGAACCGGGGAGTGCGAGGCCGATCGCCTCTGAGACGGTCGCCATGGTGTTGGCGGTGAACTGGCCGCCGCAGGCACCGGCCGAGGGGCACGCCACGCATTCCAGCGCGTGCAGATCCTCGGCCGACATGTTGCCTGCGGCGTGCTGGCCGACGGCCTCGAACACGTCCACCACCGTCACGTCCTTGTCCTTGAAGCGGCCGGGTAGGATCGAGCCGCCATACATGAACACCGACGGGACGTTGAGGCGCAGCATGGCCATCATCATGCCCGGCAGAGACTTGTCGCAACCGGCCAGGCCGACCAGCGCGTCATAACCATGGCCGCGCACGGTGAGTTCCACGGAGTCAGCGATCACCTCGCGCGAGACGAGCGAGGATTTCATGCCCTGGTGGCCCATGGCGATGCCGTCGGTGACGGTGATGGTGGTGAACTCGCGCGGCGTACCGCCGGCTTCGCTGACACCGCGCTTCACTGACTGCGCCTGACGCGAGAGGGCGATGTTGCAGGGCGCGGCCTCGTTCCAGCAGGTGGCGACGCCGACGAAAGGCTGCGCAATCTCTTCCTCGGAGAGACCCATCGCATAGTAATAAGAACGATGGGGCGCGCGGTCGGGGCCGACCGTGGTGTGGCGCGAGGGAAGTTTTGACTTGTCCCAGGTTTTTTTCATGTTTTCGCTTCCTCAAATGGACTGGGCATTTGAGGAAAGTAGCCGCTTTTTAAAAAAAGCGGCGCAAAAACTTCTGTTAGTTTTGGGCCGTGGCGGTGAAACCACCACGGCCCAGTTTTAAAAAAGTTTTTTGCTTCTTTTTTTCAAAAAAGAAGCGCTTCCTTCCTTAAGCGATGCGCTGCAGCGCGGCGTCGAGGCGGGTGATCTCGGCGGAGAAATTGCGTCGCCGCTCTTCATTCTCCTCGATGATCGCCTCCGGCGCGCGCTTCACAAAATCCTCGTTGGCGAGCTTCTGCTCGACCTTGGCGAGTTCCGCCTCGGCCTTGGCGCGGGCGGCCTTAAGGCGCACGCGCTCGGCGTCGAGGTCGATGATTTCGGCCAGCGGCAGCACGATGGTCGCTTCACCCAGCACCGCCTGAGCGGAGCCTTTCGGCACCTCGCCGGGCACGGGCCCGATCTCGCTGGCGCGGGCCATGCGGGCGATCGGCTCGCTCCAGCCCTCGGCCCAGGCCAGGCTCTGGGGGGCGGCATCCTTCAACAGCACGGGGCTCTTGATGGAGGGCGGCACGTTCATTTCCGAGCGCACGGTGCGGACCTCGGAAATCAGGTTCACCACCCAGGCGACCTCGTTGCGCGCGGCCTCAGCCTCGAACACTTGGATCGTCTCCGGCCAGGCGGCGCGGATCAGCGAGCCTTGCGCGCCGTAGCCGAAATGATCCCACAACTCCTCGGTGACGAAGGGCAGCAGCGGATGCATCAGCCGCAGCAGGATACCGAGCACATAGGCGGCGACATCGCGGATTTCCGCCGCGTCCTCGCCGGCGAAGCCGGGCTTGGCGAATTCCACGAACCAGTCGCACACATCGCCCCAGGCGAAGCGGTAGCAGGCATTGGCATAATCGTTGGGCCGGAACGCCTCCAGGGCGGCGCCGGCCTCGGCCACGGCGCTGTTGGCCGCGTCCAGGATCCAGCGGCTGAGCGGCAGTTTCGCGCTGGCCGGGTCGAAGGCCGGGTTCGGCTTGCAGCCGTTCATCTCCAGGAAGCGCGCGGCATTCCAGATTTTGGTGATGAAGCTGCGATTGGTCTCGACGATCTTCGCGCCGAGCTTCACGTCCCGCCCCTGCCCCGCCGCGGCCGCCACGGAATAGCGCAGCGCGTCGGTGCCGTACGCCTCGATCAGGCTCAGCGGATCGACCACATTGCCCTTGGACTTGGACATTTTCTGGCCGCGCTCGTCGCGCACCAGGCCATGAATATAGACGGTGCGGAACGGCACATCGCCCATGAAATGCAGCCCCATCATCATCATCCGGGCGACCCAGAAGAAGATGATGTCAAAGCCCGTCACCAGCACGTCGGTCGGGTAATATTTGACCAGTTCCGGCGTCTTTTCCGGCCAGCCCAGCGTGGAGAACGGCCAGAGCGCGGAGGAGAACCAGGTGTCGAGCACGTCGTCATCCTGGGTCAGCGTTTCGCGCCGGCCGTAATGGGCATCGGCCTTGGCCTGGGCGGCCTGCTCATCGCGCGCCACGAACACCGCGCCGTCCGGCCCGTACCAGGCGGGGATGCGATGCCCCCACCAGAGCTGGCGCGAAATGCACCAGGGCTGAATGTCGCGCATCCAGGCGAAGAAGGTGTTTTCCCATTGCTGGGGAATGAATTTGACCTTGCCGGTTTCCACCGCCTCGATGGCCGGTTTGGCCAGCACGCCGGCATTGCAATACCATTGCGTGGTGAGCAGCGGCTCGATCGGCACGCCGGAACGGTCGCCGTAAGGCACGGCATTGGCGTGCGGCTCGACCTTGTCGAGAACTTCCAGACGCTCGAGCTCCGCGACGATCTTCTTGCGTGCGGCGAAACGCTCTTCGCCTTCCAGGGCGCGGATGAATTCCGGCATGTCCCCGAGTTCAGCGAGGGTGATGCGGCCGGTGCGGTCGAGGATCGAGGGCATGGCGAGCCCGTGCCGCTTACCGACCTCGAAATCGTTGAAATCATGCGCCGGCGTGATCTTCACCGCCCCGGTGCCTTTCTCCGGGTCGGAATAATCGTCGGCGATGATGGGGATGCGCCGGCCCGTGAGCGGCAGGATGACATGCCTTCCGACCAGAGCCTTGTAGCGCTCATCCTCCGGATTCACCGCGACCGCGGTATCGCCGAGCATGGTCTCGGGGCGGGTGGTGGCGACGATGATCTCGCCGCCGCCCTCGACCGGATAGCGGATATGCCAGATATGGCCCTTCATGTCGCGGCTCTCGACCTCGAGGTCGGAGATCGCGGTCTGCAAAGCCGGGTCCCAGTTCACCAGGCGCTTGTCCTGATAAATCAGACCCTGGTCGTGCAAGGTGCAAAACACTTCACGGACAGCCTCGGAGAGGCCTTCATCCATGGTGAAGCGCTCACGCGCCCAGTCCGGCGAAGAGCCGAGGCGCCGCAGCTGGCTGGTGATGGCGCCGCCGGATTCTTCCTTCCATTGCCAGACGCGGGCGAGGAAAGTCTCGCGCCCGAGCGCCTTGCGGGACGTCTGTTCCTTATCCAGCAGCCGCTCCACCACCATCTGCGTGGCGATGCCGGCATGGTCGGTGCCTGGCTGCCACAGCACGTCGCGCCCCTGCATGCGGCGGTAACGGACGAAAATATCCTGCAGCACATTGGTCAGAGCGTGGCCGACATGCAGCGTGCCCGTGACGTTCGGCGGCGGCATCATGATGGTGTACGGCGCCGCGGCGCGCGACGGGGCGGCGGCGAACACGCCGGCCTCTTCCCAATGGCGATAAATCCGGCCTTCACAGGCGGCCGGGTCGAAATGCTTATCCAGCGTGCTCACAGATAATTCCGGTAATATGCTTCAAGAGCGGGGGGGGGAAATTAAAACTTGGTGCGGTCGATGACGCGCTCGATCTCGGCGCGGACAACGCGTTCAACCAAAGGCGGCAAATGCGCATCCAGCCAGGCTTTCAGCACCGGGCGGATTTCTTCGCGGACGATGTCTTCCAACGTGACGCCGGCGCGGCCGACCATGGTCGAGCGGTCCTGGCTCACGCTGCGCATCAGCGGCCCCAGCGCGCTGGAGATCTCCGCCGTTACCGTCTCGCTGACCAGACCGGCCAAGGCTTGCCCGTGTTCGTCCATCACTTGTTCCATTTCAATCCCGTTCCCGGGCGTATTGTCGAAGGGTGCGGGTTCCGGGGCTGCGGGCTCCGGCTCGGGCGCGAAGAACGCTGCCGGCAGCGCCTCGGGCGCGATATTCGCCGCCGGCTTCGCCTCCATCTCGGCGCTCAAAATCAGGATCTCGTCCTCGGGCTCCTCGGCGGAAACGACCTCATCGGAAACGACCTCGTCCTCGCCCGCATCCTCCTTGAGGATGCGACGGATCGAGGCGAGGATTTCATCCATGGAGGGCTCGTCGGCGCCCCCATGAGTCGCCAAGCCTTTTTCTTCGCTCATCAACCAGCCTCTCAGTGTGCCGGCGACGGCATTGGCTCGTCTGCAGTGATGGGATGGCCACTGGCATCGAGCAAGGTGCCATCCGGGGCGACGCCCACCGCCCTGTCCGCCGACTTGCCGGTACCGAAACCGGCATATTTCACCGCGTCATAATATTTCAGGTCGTCATAATGTCTGACCGGAAGTGCCAGATCGGTCGCGGTCAGGCGACCGATCGCCGCTGCCACCGTATAGGAATTATCCACCAATGTCGCGATATTTTCGACCTGCTGGACCTGCGAGCTCAGCAGCAGTTCCTGGGCGTTCAACACGTCCAGCGTGGTGCGGGTACCGACCAGCTGCTCGCGCTCGGTGCCTTCCAGGGCAATGGCGTTCGCCTGGATCTCGACATTGGTGCTGACGATCGCCGCGCGGGACGAGACCAGACCGACCCAGGCCTGGGTCGCCTGCTCATAGGCGGTGCGCTGCGAATCGAGAATCGCCGCGAAACTTTGCTGCTCATGGGCGCGGGCCGCGCGGATGGCGGAATATTCCGCGCCGCCCTGATAGAGCGGAACGTCCAGCTCGCCCAGAACCTCGCCGCCGGAGAGCTGAGAATCCGGTGTTAGCGGGTTCTGCTCGTTGAAGCCGGCGACCTGCAGGCTCAATTGCGGCAACAGGCTGGAGAAAGCGACGTCCACCGCATCCTTGTTGGAGGCATCGGTAAATTCCGCGGCCACGACGTTCGGGTTGTTGGCGATGGCGGCATCGGCAGCCCCGGTCTTGGAATTGACCGGCAGCACGAGTGGCTGCGGCGGCGCCAGATTCTCAGCCGGATAGTCGCCGACCAGCGCGCGGAAATTCTCGCGCGCCGCCTCCAGATTGCCCTGGGCGATCTCGACCTGCGCCTTCGCCGCGGCAAGTGCCGCCTGGGCCTGCGCGACCGAGGTAATGGTGATTTCGCCCACCTTGAACTGGTCATTCGTATCGAGGAGCTGCTGCTCCAGCACCTGCTGGTTGCTCAGATCCAACTCCAGAACCTGCTGGTCGGTGATCACCGTGACATAGGCGGTGACGACATTGAGGAACACGGTCTGCTCGGTGGCCATCAACTGCGCCCGCGCGGCATACACCGAGTTTTTGGCTTCGCGCGTGGAAGCGATCACCTTGCCGCCGCTGTAGATCGGCTGGGACAGCGTGATCTGCGCGATCAATTCGTTGCGATCCTCGGTCGTGTCCGTTTTCAGCGGGACCTGCTGGCCCGTGATCGGATCGAACGTGTTGGTCGTTTCCGTCAAGCTGCCGGTGATGTGGCCTACCGTTTCGGAAAAGGAGATTGTCGGGCGCCAGCCGGACAAAGCGGTCGGCACGGACTCATCGGTGGCCCGCAACGATGCCCGCTGCTCCTGCAGCGTCGCGTTATTTTCATAGGCTTCGGCCAGTGCCTGGGTCAGCGTGGCCGGCTCCGCGGCGCGGGCGGCATGCGGCAGCGTCAAGACGGCGCCGGCAGCCGCGCCGCAGAGAAGCAGCGTGCGCAAAGACGTGGCGGGATGGCTCACAGGGCAAATTCCGGCGCGCGATGGAAGCAGGGCAGAATCCGTGCGGTGCAGTCGAACAATTTCACCGCGGCAAAGCCGTTGCCGCTCACTTCGGCCACCACGCCGCGGCCCAGCCCCGCTGGCTCGTCATGATCGGCGAGGATCGTCACCAGACGACCGCCTTTGGTTAGCTGGGCGGCAAAAATCGCGGGGATGGCGGAGACCGCGCCGTCGATCAGGATCGCGTCATAGGGGCCGGAAGCCGGCCAGCCAGCGCCAAGCTTGCCGGTCACGGCCTCGACTTTCGGGGCAAATCGGGCAAGCGCGCCGGTATCGAGGCGGGTTTCTTCCTCCAGCGCCACCACCTCTGCGCCGCAGGCCGCCAACAAAGCGGCGCTGTAGCCGCTGCCGGCGCCGACCACGAGCACATGAGCGGGATTGGTCGCCATCACCAGCTGCGCCAGCCATGCGGTCACCATCGGTGAAAGCATATAACGGCCCTGCCCCAGATCGATGTCAGCATCGGCATAGGCCAAGGCGCCGGCCGGGGCGAACGCCTCGCGCGGCAAATCGCGCATCGCCTGGACCACGCGGCTGTCATTTACCTGGTTCGGCCTCACTTGGCTGTCTACCATTTTTTCACGCGCAATTTCGTGGGCGGTCTGGTTTGCCATGTAACGCCTTCTGTTCAAACAATGATCACCATCCTTATAGCTGGCGGGCCGAGCATAACTCAACTGTAAGTATCGGCCGGGGCGACGGATGAATCATTCTGATACAAAGTGGCTTGACCAAATCGGAGCTAAGGATATAGAGCGTGCCATCCCCTCAAGGTCCGGTGGCAGAGTGGTGATGCAGCGGACTGCAAATCCGCGAATGTGGGTTCGATTCCCGCCCGGACCTCCAAATTTTCTGATAAGCACTGATTCTACTGACGATTTTTGAAGGTCGTAATTTTCGGCCATCACACCCGCCTACACGCTCAGCTTCGAATACCGGGCCACCCAGCCCCCCAACAACCCGCCGGCGCGCCCCGGAACGGGGTATAGGGAGCGAAGAAATTACCGGATTTGCGCGCCCCGGTGCGTGTCTTGCGATCAGATCGTCGGCGGTCATCATGCGCTTTAGAGTACCGTCATCTACACAGGGCGCCGGCCCATTGGCATACAGCGAGCGCCATGGCTTGGCCACCAGCTCGCGGTGCCTTCGCAGCCTCGGCGGGCGTGTCCAAGGTGATTGGCGCGGTCAAAGCCGCATCTGCTGCATCGGCCTGCGCCTGCTGGTCTAGCGCCAGGATGTATCGATGGTAGCCCGCCGGGCATCTTCACCGTGAGTGTATCCAACCGGCCGCCTCATAGTGCGCATGGCCGTTCTTACGGTCCTTGTTGTCCAAGGCGATTAGCAAGGCGCCGGTCGTCGATACACTGATGTTGTAATCCCGCTCGATACCTGTGAGCGGAGCGCGCCACCATTCGGTGATCGTCGCCGAGTTGGTCGTGGCGAGGGCATTCGCCATCAAGCGGCCGGCCTGCCTGATGGCGGGATCGATGTTATCCGGGAAATTGGTCCACCGATAACAATCAGTCCCTCCCGATTTGCCGTCCCATCCGCCGCAGCGCCGTCCGTGAGGTCGGCAAGGCGCTCGGCCTCTCGGAGGACGTGACGGGTCGGCTCTCCAAGGCAAGCTGGGGACCAGGGCGGGAGGATACCCTCGCCGAGCTGGCGCAGGAGGAGGGCCTCGATCTCTCGGACCGCCGCCTGTCACTGACCCTGGAACTCGCCGCCGAAATTCAGGACTTCCCGCGCCACCTGGCGACCCATGTTGGCGGCTTCGTCATGAGCCGGGGACCGCTCACCGAAATGGCGGTCGTCGGCAATGCCGCGATGGAAGGCCGAACCGTCCTCGAATGGGACAAGGACGACGTTGACGCTCTGCGGCTGCTCAAGGTCGATATTCTCGCCCTTGGCATGCTCTCCTGTCTGCGGCGTGGCTTTGATCTGCTGCGCCGGCATCATCGCCTGGATCTCGATCTCGCCGGCGTGCCGCGCGACTGCCCGAAGACCTACGCCATGCTCCGTCGGGCGGATTCCGTGGGCGTCTTCCAAGTCGAGAGCCGCGCGCAGATGGCGATGCTGCCGCGCCTCAAGCCCGAAGTCTTCTACGACCTCGTGGTGCAGGTCGCGATCATCCGCCCTGGCCCGATCCAAGGCGACATGGTGCATCCCTATTTGCGGCGGCGATGGGGGCTGGAAAAGCCCGTCTATCCCAAGCCCGCCCCGGAATACGGGCCGCCCGATGAACTGAAGCAGGTGCTTGGCCGGACCCTCGGCGTGCCGCTCTTTCAGGAACAAGCGATGCGGGTTGCGATCGTCGCCGCGGGCTTCACGCCCGACGAGGCGGACAAGCTGCGCCGTGCCATGGCGACCTTCAAGCACACCCAAGGCGTGGGCGTGTATCGGGAGCGGCTGATCGGCGGCATGGTTCGGCGGGGCTACGATCCGGAGCTTGCGGAGCGGGTCTTCAAGCAGATCGAAGGCTTTGGCTCCTATGGCTTCCCGGAAAGCCATGCGGCGAGCTTCGCCCACCTCGCCTATGCTTCCTCTTGGCTCAAATGCCACCACCCGGCGGTCTTCGCCGCGGCCCTGTTGAACAGCCAGCCCATGGGCTTCTACGCCCCCGCGCAGATCGTCCGAGACGCCCAGCAGCACGCGGTCGAGGTCCGCCCGGTCGATATCAATGCGAGCGATTGGGACAGCACCCTGGAGCGTGAGATGACAAGCGCCGACGGGCACGCCGTTCGGCTCGGACTCCGGCTGGCCTCTGGCCTCCCAGAGGAAGAAGGGAAGCTCATCGTCAAAGCCCGGCGCTCCGGCAATGGCGCACCCTATGGCTCCGTCGAGGAAGTCGCCCGTCGTGCAGGTGTCAGCCGCAAGGCCATCGAGGCTCTGGCTGAGGCCGATGCCTTTGCAAGTCTCGGCCAAGGGCGCCGCGCCGCCATGTGGGACGCCAAGGCCATTGAGCGCGATGTGCCGCCCCTGCTTCGTCTTGCGGAAACCTCTCTCGGCGAGCCGGGGCTGATTCAGGAAACGGCCCCTTCCCTTCCCGACGAAGCGGCGGGCCAGTCCGTCGTGATGGACTACACCGCGACCGGGCTGACGTTGCGTCAGCACCCCCTCGCTTTGCTGCGGCCGGCCCTGACGAAACTAGGTTATCACGACACGAGGCGTCTCAATACGGCCCGCCCTGGCAGTTCGATCCGCCTGCCCGGCATTGTGCTGATGCGGCAGAGGCCCGGCACAGCGAAGGGCATCGTCTTCGTGACGTTGGAAGACGAATTCGGCATCGCCAACCTCGTGATCTACACCGATGTCGGAGAGCGCGATCGATCGGCGCTGATCGGCGCGCGCTTGATGTTGGCCGAGGGCCGCATCGAGCGTGAGGCGGACCACTCGGAAGTGCCGATCACGCACCTCATCTGTCGAAAGCTCATCGACCGCAGCGATCTCCTGGGGACCCTCACCCTCGAGGAGGGGCCGCCTAACACTGATAAGCCAACGCCGCTTCGACCCGGGGAAGCAAAGGCAACCGCTGGGTTACCCGCAAGCCGAGACTTTCGATGATGCGACTGCAATGGCGTTCCTCCGGCCGACCATTTAAGGAGGCGCCAATGAAGATCACTACGCCAAGCATCTGGTCTGAAGTTGAAAGACGGGCATTCCAGTGAGCGATTTATTGACCGATCAGATCTTCGGGTTGAATGGTCTGATCAATCTCGCGAATATCGCGTTTCTATTGGCTGCGGGAGTTTGCCATCGCTTAAATCCTATTGCTGTCCGGGCTATGCCGGCGGCCATTATGGTGCCCGGCATGCCTAGTCGCACCAAGGGCGGTCATCAGCTGACGCAATTAAAACAGGCAATTCAATAAATCACGGCCGAAAAATATAAGATTGGCTGCCCGCCTTCATTGCCTGGTTTAGCTGGGCCAAGTTTGGCTCCGTGATGTGCACACTCCTGCTTTAAATTGACCAGACTTGCCAGACGACGGGTATCGGCATGATCGTGTGCAACAGGAACATCCGGGACGATGACTTCGCCGGCCTGGCAATAACGCCCCATCTAGGACAAATCGACATTCAGCGCATCCAAATCATGCTACTGGCGAGTTGAACCGCGGCTAAGAAGTAAATCGCCCTGCGGTCATATCGCGTGGCGATCCGGCGAAAATGCTTGAGCTTGTTGAAGAATCTCTCGATCCTGTTTCTGAGTTTATAGGCTTGCGCATCATGCGGGATTTGGATTGTTCGGTTCCGTTTGGATGGAATGACGACCTCGATTTCGGCGTCCTCGATCATCTCCCGCAGCGCATTGGTATCGTAAGCCTTATCGGCGATAATGCCGCCGGCAGTTTGACCATCCAACAGATCTGCGGCGGTGGTGACATCGTGCGCCTCACCGCCGGTCAGGATGAAGCGCAATGGCCTACCTTCAGCGTCCGTGACGGTGTGGATTTTGCTGGTTAATCCTCCTCTGGAACGCCCCAAAGCCTGATCTTTGGCCCCCCTTTTCCGTTCGCTGCCTGCTGGTGGGCACGAACTACGGTACTATCGAGCATGAGATATCGATTGTCGGGATCGTTGGTCAAATCCTCAAAGATCCGTTCCCATACGCCAGCTTTGGCCCATCGTGTGAAGCGCTTGTGGACTGTTTTATACTTGCCGTAGCGTTCAGGTAGATCATGCCAGTGCGCGCCAGACCGGATCACCCAGAGGACCGCATTCACAAACAATCGATTATCAGCACCGGTTCGTCCAGGGTCAGTGGCTTTGCCAGCAACCAGCGGGCTTATGCGAACCCACTGTTTATCAGAAAGCTCATAACGCTTCGCGGCCATCGGGGACTCCAGATCATTAAATCTGGAGTCCTATAAATCACAAAGCCTATCCGCGCCGGAAGACCTGAATGTCGATTGGTCCTAGTTATGCTCTTTTCTAGGTCTCTGGCGTATTCATAGACCCGAAGCATGATCTGCAGACCATTAAGCTGACGGGCAGGCATTGCTCCCCCTTCTCGGGCAAATAGATAACAGTTGGTCTCGAGATTTTCCTCTTGCTCCTTTGTGAGTTTGCTCCCGATACCTCCGTGCAGATGGACTTCTTGCTGGGCGAGCTCTCGATAGCGGGGGCGCATGAACCAAAGGGCATACATTTGATTGACGACCTCCCTTTGATCTTGAGGGATCGTCCTTGATAAGCCCGCGACTACGGGCGCGATAAAACTCTGAAATTTGTCCTCAATTGTCGTCATCTGCCTTTCAGTGCGCTGGTCCCACGCGCGATCTGCACAAAAAATTACATTGGTCGGCTTGGCATTAAAAACCCGTTTGCGGACGAGGTCATGCACGGAAATAAGCCCGTTTTGATTTCCGAACCGGCGAATGCTTTTCGCTGGAAAGACGTGCTGACGCAGCGTCAAGCGGTTTGGGTTGCCCGGCCTGGTCTTTTCGGACTTTGCCTTTGTAGGATTTACTGGAAGCATTTCGATGGGCTCTGACGCCTTCGCCAGCATGGCGCCCATTACCGCCGCGGCCGTATTCGGACCGCTACCCTTGCTTTCCGGCGACTGGCCTGGGGCATAGACTCTGATGATAGACATGTCGGTCCTTTTCGTCGGACAGGTATCGGCTGATGGCCCGGCCAAGCTATTCACACGGCCGAGTCATGCCAAGATAAACGTCTGCGACCGAGATTTTCTTCAGCTGGGCGAACGCAGAAGGGTATCCTGAACGGCTTCTTCCAAAGCTCGACCAACCTGTGGCCAGGCTATTTCGCCGCCCGGCTAGCCAGTCCCTAACCAGGCCAACCTTGATACCCTCCGACGCGGCCAGATCATGCCGGCTGAGGCCCAAAATCTGCAGCACCTCTTTGAGCCGCGCCGGTGAAATGTATTTTGTCTGACCGGACTGGCGTAGCGAAAGCGTCAACGGGACTGAGCGACCTCACGAAGAAAAGCCTGTGAAACTGGTGCTCTATCCGCGAGCAATGCACGGCTTTGATCGACATGATCTGCAGCCAGTTGAATACGGGGACATCATCACATTCGGCCAGACCGCCGCAGATGATGCCAAAACCCAGGTAATGGTCTTTCTGCAACGCGCATTTGGCGGAGCCGAGACGTACAACTGACCTGAGGGACCAACCGCGGAAGCTGGCCAGGGTCACTTTCTTCATGATTCCAATGGGGAGGCGATGATATCGACCACCAGTTTACCTCTTGCCGCACCGTCATTGATGACGCGGTAGGCGTCGTACGGCGGTGCTCAGCGTGAAGCGCCGCTCGTCCAGGACCGGGGCCAGCCGTCCGGCTTCGATCAAGCGCGTCGCGTGCTCGAGGATTTCGCGATGATGTCGGCGGCCCTCGCCGGACAGCAGTGGCGGCAAGATGAACACGCCGGAATAGGTCGCTTCCTTGAAGGAAAGCGGGGCCAGCGCATGGGTCCCAAAGCCGAGGCAGCTCACCACATGCCCGAAGCGCCGCACGGCCTCGAAGGATGCATCGAGTGCAGCGCCGCCCACGGTGTCGTAGACGCGGTCGAAACCGCGCCCGCCCGTCAGGCGCAGCACGTAATCGGAGACGGGTTCAGTCCGGTCGATGAAGGTCGCGCCCAGGCGCTCGATGATGGCGCGGCTATGCGCCGATCCGGTCGCGAAAACTTCCGCCCCGAAGGCGCGCGCGATCTGGACCGCAACATGGCCGACGCCGCCTGCACCGCCCTGGACCAAGAGGGTTTCCCCCGCGCCAACGGCCATGCGATCAACCAGCCCCTCCCAGGCGGTAATGACCACAAGCGGGGAGCGCCGCCGCCTCATGCATCGAAAGATTTGCCGGCTTCACCGCCAGAAGATCCGCGTCGACCGCGGCATATTCTGCGAGCGTTCCCTGCAGGCCGCCGACGCCGCCGGTCATGCCGTAGACTTCATCACCGGGCCGGAAGCCGGTCACGGCGGAACCCACCGCTTCGACAGTGCCGGCAAGATCCATTCCGAGGATCGCCGGCGACGGATGGCGGGCATGCTGTGCCGACGCCGGCATGGATCTTCGTATCGAGCGGATTGACGCCGCTGGCGGCGATGCGCACCAGATACCTCGCCAGGTCCGGGCGCCGGCACCGGGATATCGGAGAGTTCGGAACGGCGCGCCATACGTCTCGAGGATCGCGGCTTTCATCGTCTTGGTCATGATGGTCTCTCCTGAAAAGTTATTCCGGAAGATTGCGCTTTGTTTTGTGCATGGCCATCAATAATATTGTACGAAGTCCATGCAGTTCTGTTTGGGTGTCGGATGGAGTGGAGCGATCTCAAGATCTTTCTCGCAATCGCGCGTGCGGGCACGCTCGGCGCGGCCGCGCGTACCTCGGTCAGTCCCAGCCAACCATGGGACGGCGGCTGAGGGCCTTGGAGACCGCGGTCGGCCATGCGCTGTTTCAGCGGACCGCCGACGGCTTTGTCCTGACCGACGAGGGCAACGCTGTCCTCGAACATGCCGAGCGGATGGAGGAGGAGGCGCTTGCCTTCCAACGTCGCCTCGCCGGCTCCGATGCGCAGCTCGAAGGCATGCTGCGGCTCTCCTGTTCCGACTGGTTCGGCACCTACATGCTGGCGCCCGTTCTGGCGGAGTTCAGCGAGCGCCATCCAAAGGTCTGCGTCGAGTTGCTGAGCGATGCCCGCCTGTACAGCCTGCCACGACGCGAGGCCGACATTGCGTTCCGGATCAAGGCGTTCGAGGAGCCGGAAGTCATCTCACGGCGGCTGCTGCACTGCTCCTACGCGGTTTATGCGCGGTCCGACGCCGTGATCACCTTGACTGGTGGAGGCGTAGGCCAGCGCCTTATCACGATGGACACTGCGTTCGCGGAGATGCCGGACGCGCTATGGCTGAACGCGAGTGCTCCCCGCAGCTGACATCGCGATGCGCAGCAACAGCCGTGTGCTACAAGCGGAGTTCTGCCGCCAAGGTATCGGGTTGGCGGTATTGCCGAGACCGCTGGGCGACCGCATCCCGGGTATCGTGCCGATTGACGTGGGGGAGGCGCCGCCCGGGCGGGACACCTATGTCGGGTATCATCGGGACCTGCGACGGCTGTCGCGCATGCGGGCGCTACTCGACCTCGTCATCGAGCGTCTGGCGAACTGACAGAGTTCGCCGCCCGACCTTGTCCGAGGGCTTACAGGCGGGTGGCCGAAGCTGCCGTTTTCGCGAAATCAACGAAGGCACGTAGGGCCGGCGGCAACTGGCGGCGGCCAGGATAATAGAGGTAGAAGCCAGGATAAGCGGGAGACCAGTCCTCCAAAACGCGCACGAGATGGCCTGCCGCGATCAGCTCCGCAACCTGGCTTTCGAACGCGAAGGCGATCCCTGTGCCCTTCAAAGCCGCTTCGATCGCAAGGTCCTGCTCGCCGACGGTCAACCGCCCGCCGACCTCCACCGCGAGGCTGACACCCGCATGCTCGAATTCCCACGCATAATAACGCCCGCTGCTGAACCGAAGGCGGATGCAGGGCAGATTTGTCAGCTCCATCGGGTGTTTGGGTGCCATATGCTCCAGCAAGAACGCGGGCGAGGCGACATAGGCAGATCGTTGGCGCGGCCCGAGTGGCACTGCGATCATGTCCTTCGAGACGATCGCGCCGAGGCGCACGCCGGCATCGAACCCTTCCGACACCAGGTCGACAAGGGCGCTGTCGAGGACAATGTCGACCGATACCTTAGGATAGGCGGCAAGAAAGCGCGTAACAATCGGCAGTAAGGCCAGCTGTGCGGCACCGCGAGCCGCATTGATCCGGAGCTTGCCGCTTGGCGCACCGCGAAACATGTTGAGCTCCTCGATGGCATCGTCGATCTCCTGGAAGGCCGGCGCAACGCGGTTGCAGAGGCGCTCGCCGGCGTCGGTCAGGGCCACGCTCCGTGTCGTGCGGTTGACCAGCCTGACATCGAGTCGCTGTTCCAGAGAGCGCAAAGCATGGCTGAGCGCCGAGGGCGTGCATCCGAGCTCATCGGCCGCCCGGCGGAAATTCCCATGTCGGGCGATAGCCAGGAACGGAGTGAGATCTCGCGGCTCGATGCGACGCATTGCTGAACTATAATCAACAATCCGATGAAATTGAAGTCGATTATCATAACCCGCTCACCGCCCTAGATCCTTTGCAGGTCGCGCCCCGGTCGGGCGCTCAACAGTCACAAGGAGTTCCCCCATGAAGACATGGTTAATCACCGGCGTCAGCAGCGGTTTCGGACGGGCCATTGCAGATGCAGCCTTGGCCGCCGGCGATCGTGTCGTCGGAACGCTCCGGAACGACGCCGATCGTGCGGCCTTTGCAGATCAGACACCTGGCCGGTCCCATGGCGTCATTCTGGACGTGACGCAGACGGCCACGATCGTTCCAACCGTCGAACGCATCGAACGCGAAGTCGGCCCGATCGATGTCGCTGGTGAACAACGCGGGATACGGCCATGAGGGGCTGGTCGAGGAATCCAGCATGGAGGATTTGCGGCGGCAGTTCGACGTTAATTTCTTCGGCGCCGTGGCCGTCATCAAAGCGGTGCTGCCCGCCATGCGTCAGCGCCGCTCCGGCTTCATCATCAATGTCACCTCGATGGGCGGCATCATCACCCTGCCCGGGCTCGGCTTCTATCACGCGAGCAAGTTTGCGTTGGAGGGACTGTCCGAGAGCCTGGGCAAGGAGGTCAAAGATTTCGGCATCCACGTGACGGCCATCGAACCTGGTGGCTTTCGCACCGATTGGGCGGCCCGATCGATGGCGCGGGCGCCGCGATCCATCGCGGACTACGATGCGCTGATGAACCCGATCCGCGAGCGCCGGCAGGCCCAGAGTGGAAAGCAGATCGGCGACCCGTCCAAGCTCGCTGTCGCCATGATGAAGCTCGTCAACTCTGAGAACCCGCCGGCACATCTCCTGCTTGGCTCCGATGCCCATAAACTGGTCGGCGAGAAGCTGGCCTTGCTGCAGAGCGAATTCGCGGCGTGGAAGGACGTCACGCTCTCGACGGACTTTGCCGCGTAGGCAGGCCGGCCCCGACGCACCTCCCGCATCCCGCGCGCGTGCGGGAGTGCGCGCGGCCGTTGCGGCGCTCGCGCAACATGAGAACCTTCTGGCACTCGCGCATCCAGACCGATCGCAGTAGCAATCGGCGATGACAAGACGCCCCCCCGTCCGTACCCCCCTCGAGTTGCGTCACCTGCGTTATTTCCAGGTTCTGGCCGAAGAGTTGCATTTTGGCCGCGCTGCCGACATCGCCTGCATCACGCAATCCGCCCTGAGCCAGCAGATCAGTCGGCTTGAGGCCATTCTCGGCGTCACACTGCTCACCCGCTCTCCCCGTGGCGTCGAACTCACAGAAGCGGGGAAGGCACTGAGTGAGCGGCTCGACGACATCTTCGGCAGGATCGATGGCGCCTTGAAGGCCACGCGAACGGCCGGCCAAATGGAGGATTTCACGCTTTCGATGGGGCTGGTCGAATATACGAACTTGCCCTTCATTCCCACCGCCTTGGCAAAGCTCCAGGCGCTCTATCCGGAAGTCAACCTTCGCCGCCACGAGATGAACGCGCGGCGCCAGATCGACGCTTTGGCCGCAAGAGAAATCGATATCGGCTTCGGGGTGCCGGTTGGGCCGCTTGCGCCGCCGTCCGGGATCGAAGCCCGTTCGGTCTTCCGATCGGGCTGGAGCGTTCTCATGCAGACGAACCACGCCCTTGCATCGCGCGTCCCGCTGCATGCTGCCGATCTCGACGGCGTTCGCCTCATCGTGCCCGCAAGGTCGGTGAACGAGCCGATCTATGATGGCCTCCTGGCAAGCTTCGCCAGAGCCGGCATCAGACCCAACATTGTCTACGAGACGATGCAGGCGCAGGTTGGCATGGCGATGGTGCGGAGAGTGTGGGCCTCATGCTCAGCGCAGCCTATGTCTTCGCCGAGGTACCGCAGGGGCTCGTCGCAAGACCTGTCGACGGATTTGACCGCGCTCGACGTTCACCTCTTCATTCGGCGTGACGAGTCCCGGCCGCTGATTCTCGATTTTGCCGAGCTGGCCATCGAACAAGCGGCGCGGCTCGCGGCCGATGAAACGGGGAACCAAGTCAGCAACGATTAGCGCCGCTAATCGCGGCCTCGCCGCAAACGAATTGGCCCGCTCGGCTCCAATCGAGGAACAAGGCTCAATTGCAGCCTTTTTCCACGGGGACGACATGAAATCCTTCATAGGTGGGCTTACGGCCCTTATACTTCGGCGTTCTTCTCGCCGCTGGCGCCGCCCAGGCTCAGGGCACGCCCAGCATGACAATGAGCCAGATCGACCAGCTGCGTCAGGAAGCGGCGCAAGGAACGGTCGGCTATCTCGGACACCGCAAAGCCTTCGCTGACTTCATCAACGAGCTTCATCAGCCCTTCGATGCGAGATCCGCCAGGATCGACGCGGATGGCGTTCCAGGGCTTTGGGTGTTCGCGGATCCAAGCGGCAAGAGAAGCGCGAATGTCATCCTCTACATCCATGGGGGTGGCTTCTACAGCGGGTCGAGTCAGACCCACCGCGTCCTCGGCGCCACGCTGGCAAAAGATGCCGGTGCCGACGTCTTCCTCATCGACTACCGGCGGATGCCGGAGGCCACCTATCCGGCCCAGATCGATGACGCGCTTACGGCCTATCGTTGGCTCCTGAGCCAAGGCTATGCGGCGGATCATATCGCCGTCGCCGGCGAATCCGTCGGCGGCAATCTTGTCCTGGAGCTCGCTTTGCATCTACGCGAGCAGCACCAGGCCCTCCCATCATCGTTGGTCGCCATGAGCCCGATCACCGATCTGACAGCGTCGGGGAAATCGATGCTGGAGAACGCCCACAACGACCCGTTGCTGACGCGTGCCGGCCTGCTGGCGGTAACCCGCACTTACATGCACGGAGACAATCCGCGAAATCCTGACGCTTCGCCGGCTTTCGCCGATCTCCACGGTCTTCCGCCGCTGCTGCTGCAGGTGGCGGCGGGCGAAATCCTTCTCGACGACTCGGTCAACATCGCCCGCAAGGCGGCCATGGCCGGCGTCGCGACCACGCTCGAAATCTGGCCCGGTATGACGCATCAATGGCAACTCTACCCGGAAGTGCTGCCTCAAGCCGCTGTCGCTCTGCAGCATGACGCCGATTTCATCCGCTCCCACTTCGGCGACCGCGCGGAGGGCGAGCCATGAAAGCATTCAGTGCCGGCCTCTTCCGAAGCTCCGATCGAGCGACGCATGCCACCTCCGTAAGACGCGGCTACGCGTTCGGATTTCTCGCCTCCCTCATTTGGGGAGGCTTCCTCGTCGCCTCGCGCTACGGCGTCGGCGCGGGCCTGACGGCAGCCGATATCGCTTTCCTGCGGTACGCCACAGCCGGATTGATCGTGCTCCCGTGGCTGCTACGCAACGCGCCGCACCGGCTGGCTGGTGTCGGCTGGGTGAAGGCCAGCTGCATGGCGCTGTTCGCGGGTCCCCCCTTCATTTTGCTGAGTGCCAGCGGCTATCTGTTCGCGCCGCTCGCGCATGCGGCGGTCGTGCAGCTCGGCGCACTGACGCTCTTCAGTGTCCTGTTGGCGTCGATCGTGCTTCGGGAGCATCCGAGTGCGTTCCGGCTCTTGGGTTTGACCCTGGTCGTCACGGGCCTGATCGTAGCGGCTGGCCCGGCGCTTTGGACCGGCAGTTCGCACGCTTGGATCGGCGACCTTCTGTTCGCTTCGGCCGGCCTGTCGTGGGCCGTCTTCACGGTCCTGCAGCGTCGATGGGGCATCCCGGCCTTCGCGGCGACCGCATCGCTTTCGTTTGTTTCGGCGCTCGTCTACGCACCCGCCTACTTGCTGCTGACGCATGGCCACATCTGGCACCTCCCATGGACGATGCTCGCTGGCCAGGCCCTAGTCCAAGGGGTTTTTTCAGGCGTTGTGGCCATCTTTGCCTTCTCGCGTGCGGTGCAGGCGATCGGAGCAAGCCGTTCAGCGCTCTTTCCGGCAATCGCCCCCGGCGTGGCAATCCTGCTCGGCATTCCGATGACGGGGGAGATTCCCGTCAAGCATGCAGGTAGTCGGTCTTCTGGTCCTGTCAGCAGGGCTCTTGATCCCCCTGGTCTTCGGTGCAGCCCTGCGGCAGAGGGCCGCCAGGACGAGCTGAAGGGCAGCGTTCGCAACCGCGTGTCGGGGCTGCCAGACTTCACCAAATCTGGCATCAGACCCAACTAGTCGCGATTAGCGCAGCTAATCGCGACCTCGCGTTAAACGAATTGGCCCGCTCGGTCCCAATCGGGGAAAAGGGCTCAATTGCAGCCTTTTCCACGGGACAACATGAAGTTTTTCATATGCGGACTCACTGCCCTTGTATTCGGCATTCTTCTCGTCGAAGGCGCCGCCTGGCTCAGGGCACGCCCCACATGACAATGAGCCAGCTCGACCAGCTGCGTCAGGAAGTGGCGCACGGAACGGACACACCTTAGCCATATGATACTGTACATCGACCTTACGAAGAGCTCTGCTGGCTGTTGTGCAGGAGCCTCCGAATGACTGAACCGACGGTCAATTCAATTTCCCTCGCCACCGATCGGCATTTTTTCAGGCTTCTTACCGAGAGTTATGAACGCCTTGTGGGCACCCCTCTCGTTCCCGAAGGCAGCGATGCTGCCTGGCTCTACGAGCGCGCTCCTTTCGTTGTTGTCGCGCACGATACCAGTGCCGATCCACGATTCATCTACGCCAACCGCACCGCGCAAGTCTGCTTCGAGTACGACTGGAACGAGTTCACTGTGCTTCCCTCACGACTCTCGGCCGAAAGCGCGAACCGCACCGAGCGGCAGACGCTTCTGGACGCTGTTACCGCGCATGGCTTCATATCTGGTTATCGTGGCCTACGAATTGCGAAATCTGGCCGCCGCTTCTGGATCGATCAAGGTGTAGTATGGAATCTCGTCGACGTGAAGGGTCGCAAGCGAGGCCAGGCCGCGACATTCCCTTCTTGGCAGAACGTGTAGAGCCGCCCGAGCCCGGTGATTCCCGTTCCTCTCGGAGGAAGCCACAATAAAAAATGTCGTTCCTTCGTATGCCACTAGGGTCATCAGTGATTTTATCTACGCACTTTGATGCGTACATAGATGGGGCACATGCTTTTGATACAACTTAGTGAATGCGACGTTCGATGCTTAGGAGAATTTCATAGAGAGTTCCTATGTTGTCTCTGACGACGTTTACAACAGTATGTTTCACCGATCGGGCAACTCGCTAGGAGACCTGCCGCCGGGGTCGAAAATCGACGACGACGAAGCATCTTTAATTTTCCTTACACATAGTTAGAAGAGGGTATCTAGACGATGCGTGTTTATTACGACCGTGATTCCGACGTGAATCTGATCAAAGGCAAGAAGGTCGCCATCGTCGGCTATGGCAGCCAGGGCCACGCCCATGCGCTGAACCTGAAGGATAGCGGCGTGAAAGAGCTGGTCGTGGCGCTGCGTCCGGGTTCGGCCGCGATTGCCAAGGCCGAGGGCGCGGGCCTGAAGGTGATGGACCCGTCCGCCGCCGCCAAATGGGCCGATGTGGTGATGGTGCTGACCCCGGATGAGGGCCAGGCCGACCTGTATCGCGACCACCTGGCCCCAACCTGCGCCCCGGCGCCGCGCTTGCTTTCGCGCACGGCCTGAACGTGCATTTCAACCTGATCGAGCCGCGCGCCGACATCGACGTGTTCATGATCGCCCCGAAGGGCCCCGGCCACACCGTGCGTAGCGAATATCTGCAGCGGCGGCGGCGTGCCGAGCCTGGTCGCCGTGGCGCAGGATGCGACCGGCAATGCGCTGGACATCGCCCTCTCCTACGCTTCGGCCAATGGCGGCGGCCGCGCCGGCATCATCGAGACGACGTTCAAGGAAGAATGCGAGACCGACCTGTTCGGCGAGCAGGCTGTGCTGTGCGGCGGCGTGGTCGAGCTGATCAAGGCTGGCTTCGAGACGCTGGTGGAAGCCGGCTACGCCCCGGAAATGGCCTATTTCGAGTGCCTGCACGAAGTGAAGTTGATCGTCGACCTGATCTATGAAGGCGGCATCGCCAACATGAACTACTCGATCAGCAACACCGCCGAATACGGCGAATACGTCACCGGCCCGCGCATCGTCACCGCCGAGACCAAGGCTGAGATGAAGAAGGTTCTGGAAGACATCCAGCTGGGCCGCTTCACCCGCGACTGGATGCTGGAAAACAAGGTCAGCCAGACCAACTTCAAGGCCATGCGCCGCGCCATGTCGTCGCACCCGATCGAGGAAGTGGGCGCCAAGCTGCGCGGCATGATGCCCTGGATCTCCAAGAACGCGCTGGTCGACAAGGCCAAGAATTGAAGACTGGCGTGCGATCGGCTCAGCGGTACAGAGCTCGGGTACGCTTTGGTTGGCGAGGGCGATATCATCGTCCTCGCCGAGCGTTGGTACCCTATGCGACAAGCTGATCTATCGTGGCGTAGTGGAGATGATGGCCATTCAGTGGCTATGCGACTGGGCGATCCGGTAACGTGGTACCTGCCGGAGTTTTCGGCGCCGCTTATCACGATGCACTTACTCTATGCCGATTACACGCCGATATCGGATTTAGCCGATATCGGATCTAGTGGAACTTGGCACCTTGCGGCAGATATTCCGTAACTCTCTTATGGCGCACATATCATGATGGCGACGCGTGGCGTTGCCATCATGCAGATGTCGTGGATGTTGCAAAATCCGCGATAGGCCATCGATACTTAACTCCCATAGCAACCGATTTTTTGGGTTTTACCTTGATAGAACCACTAACTAAGAGATTTCGTGACAACTATTTTCTCGCGCTTCAAATTCGAGCGACCTACAACAGAGCGCGTCCTCATTGAACGAGAAATTGTTGAGCTGATAAAGACGCTTTTCGACGCCGTAGCTCGGTGTGACATGGATTATATCCTCAGCAGGTCTTCTTCCGACGGAGTTGCCTCCCTCTTTGAGGATAATTCCACTCATACGATGAGACTGTCAGAATTCCTTGAAAAATTGCAGAGTGAAGCTTGTCACTACCGGCTTCGTGTTTCTGATATGAAACTTCTAGCTCATCTCACCCAAGCGATGGCCCTGGTTCCGTACGAGGCAATCTTTGATAATGGGGGCATTTACTTTGGATCGATGTCTATGGTTTTTATCAAGCACTCCGGAAAGTGGGTTGTTTTTAGTGCAGCTCAAATCCGCAGCTCGACTATTACTGCCTATTCAGAAGCACTTTCCTCGGCTTTGATATGCATATCTTAGCCTCTGCGCTCGCCATAGCTTCGCAACCAGAACGCGCCGTAGAAGGCGCCCAAACGACGACTATGAATCGGACTGAGAGTGGCCGCTTTTGATCTCGGGATTCCCCAAAGCTGACGGTCCGGTTTCGGTCCGTCCCTTCTGTTTCGCGCCCATCTGACCCATCCAGGTCGGCTAATATCCATTGGAGCGTGCCGCTGAGAAAAGCAGCCATACCAGCGCCGGCGGCCACTTGCCCTAAGCTTGCGGCACGCAAATGCCATCACAGTTAACGTCATTTCGCGCGTAGGATCGTCACGCTGGACAAACAGGAACCTAAACTGGGTTTCAGATGGCTTCGTAACAAACCGCTTGCAGTTCGGATGCGCGAGCGATTCCTGACCGAGTTAACGCTCGATCCGCCGGAAGCAACCAGCGACCAGGCAGGAATGCCGCTGCTTAAGGAGGATTATCGGAACCTCTCGACGATTCATGCCGCCAAGGGCCAGGAGTGGAAATCTGTCTTTGTGCTCAATGTGGTCGATGGCTGCATGCCGTCGGATCTCGGAACCGGACAATCGCATGAGATCGAGGAAGAGCGACGACTGCTCTATGTCGCGATGACTCGGGCAAAGGACGATCTGCATCTGATGCTGCCGCAGCGTTTTTTCAACCATGGGCAAAACCGGCTGGGTGACCGGCATGTGTACGCAGCCCGCTCCTGCTTCATCCCGGATGCCCTGCTCCCTTTGTTCCAGAGCACCGCTTGGCCAGTGATCGGCGCTTCAGCCCCCATGCAAACAAGCGCTTGCCAGGCGCCGCGGATCGACGTCGCGGCAAAGATGCGCGGGATGTGGCGGCAAAAAGATCCCACGAATGGATAACCTCTACTCCGTACCCACGGCCAGCATGATCCGGGAGTTCATCAAGGCTATGACCGACAAGCGAGTTTAGGGAGAGCCTTGCGATATCAAGACGCACGCGCGGTCGAACTCCATCGCCACCAGGAACGGCCTCATCGCTCGCCGCCAGTGGAGCAACTGCAAACTCCTTCAGGCACGTAAGCCACAAGGCGTATTAGGACGAATCGACATTCAGCGCATCCAAATCATGCTACTGGCGAGTTGAACCGCGGCTAAGAAGTAAATCGCCCTGCGGTCATATCGCGTGGCGATCCGGCGAAAATGCTTGAGCTTGTTGAAGAATCTCTCGATCCTGTTTCTGAGTTTATAGGCTTGCGCATCATGCGGGATTTGGATTGTTCGGTTCCGTTTGGATGGAATGACGACCTCGATTTCGGCGTCCTCGATCATCTCCCGCAGCGCATTGGTATCGTAAGCCTTATCGGCGATAATGCCGCCGGCAGTTTGACCATCCAACAGATCTGCGGCGGTGGTGACATCGTGCGCCTCACCGCCGGTCAGGATGAAGCGCAATGGCCTACCTTCAGCGTCCGTGACGGTGTGGATTTTGCTGGTTAATCCTCCTCTGGAACGCCCCAAAGCCTGATCTTTGGCCCCCCTTTTCCGTTCGCTGCCTGCTGGTGGGCACGAACTACGGTACTATCGAGCATGAGATATCGATTGTCGGGATCGTTGGTCAAATCCTCAAAGATCCGTTCCCATACGCCAGCTTTGGCCCATCGTGTGAAGCGCTTGTGGACTGTTTTATACTTGCCGTAGCGTCCAGGTAGATCATGCCAGTGCGCGCCAGACCGGATCACCCAGAGGACCGCATTCACAAACAATCGATTATCAGCACCGGTTCGTCCAGGGTCAGTGGCTTTGCCAGCAACCAGCGGGCTTATGCGAACCCACTGTTTATCAGAAAGCTCATAACGCTTCGCGGCCATCGGGGACTCCAGATCATTAAATTTGGAATCCTATGAATCACAAAGCCTATCCGCGCCGGAAGACCTGAATGTCGATTGGTCCTAGTCAATCTCATCATGAATAGACGTCCGCTTCACCCGGCCTTAAGCCGAATGTCCGCTATTTAAAGCCCTGACCCAGAAGCGGACAGGCCGCTTCCCACCCAAAGCGGCTGTAGCCAGCAGAGCAAAACACGTTATGCTCCGCCATGGCATCACCCACACCTACAATTCTCCTGGACCTCGACGGTACCATAATCGACTCACAGCCTGGTATTTTGTCGAGCTGCCAAGCTGCACTTCGCGCCCTCGGCCATGTGCCGGAGCCGTCGCTGGACATATCGGCTCTCATTGGGCCGCCGATAGAGGACATTATGCGGTCGTTGTTGGAGCCATACGGTGACGACCGGGTTGCCGAAGCAGTGAACGCCTACCGGGCGGATTACGGTCAGAGCGGTCTTTTCAATAGCATACCATATCCAGGTATTGCTCAAGCGCTGGCTGAGACACGGCGGACAGGAGCGCAGCTACTTTTGGCGACATCGAAGCGTAGGAACTTCGCTCAGCGTATTCTTGAGCATCTTGATCTCGCTGCCGTTTTTGAGGGTATCTATGGCTCCGAGGCTGGCGGAGCTCTGGACCATAAGCCAGAACTTATCTCTCATATCATCGAGAGGCACGCGCTAACACAAAGATGTTGCGTTATGGTCGGTGACCGTCGCTACGACATTGCCGGAGCGCATGCAAACAAGATACGTGCCCTCGGCGTCCTTTGGGGATACGGCGGCCGCGATGAGCTGGAGGCTGCCGGAGCAGATGATCTTGTCGCCGAACCGGATAAGCTTTCGAAGGCAGCTCTTGCCATGGCCAATATGAGCTGACCAATTTGGGTCAGTACCTGCCAAAGCACCTACCCAGCGCCAATATCCCGTTTGCCTCACTGAGCGCCTGAGAGCAGACCTGCGGCTATCGGCCCAACCCGGCCAACGGATGGCATTCCGCTTCGCGCCCATCCCGGTCGTAGATTCCCCGCAGCGCCCGTTCCAAAAGCGGCCGTTCTTCCAACCGGCTGGTGCAAATATTGAACTTGGGGACATGTAGGCTTGTGACGATGAGGACCGGGCAATTCGTCTCGGGTCGTTTGGGCGTTCGGGGCGCAAACTGCGCCCGCCATCTGGGCCGCAGTGTTGTCGGCTTGAACAGAGGCGCGCACTGAGGCGCACTCGACCAAGTCGAAATTTGCACCAGAGCTCCGACTTTTATGGATGACGAATTACCCACATATCAATTTTTTTGGCAGAGCGCATTCAATTCGGATGATATTGAGGCAAGGCAAGAGCTTCTAAGCCTATTGTTTAGGCGTATTTCGATTGCGCCAAAAAATACACCAGAAGACGTGCGCAATTATACAACTGGTCGCGGGGGGCGGCGTTTTAGCTTGCCGCTGGATTTCAAGCTTGCCACCAGCAGAGAGATACGATCATGCCCCTCCTGAAACGTCGTTCCTTGCTTGCCAGTGCGGCCGCTGCGCTCGCGACCCCCGCCATCATCCGTCCGGCCTGGGCGGCCGATACGGTGAAAATCGGCTGCCTGTTCTCCTCCTCGGGCACGATGGCCAATCTCGAGGGGAGGCTGAACTACATCACGCAGATGGCGGCGGACGAGATCAATGCCAGCGGCGGTGTGCTTGGTCGTCAGATCGAGGTGGTGACAACCAACCCGAACTCGGACTGGCCGACCTACGCGCAGATGGGCCGGCAGCTGTTGCAGGAGCAGAAGGTGGCGGCGCTGTTCGGCTGCTGGACTTCGGTTGCGCGTAAATCCGTATTGCCGGTCGTCGAGCAGAATGACGGCCTGCTGTTCTACCCGCTCCATTTCGAGGGCGATGAGAATTCCAAGAACGTCGTGTACCTGAACTCACCGCCCGCAAGCTCGGTGCTGCCTGCCGTGGACTATCTGATGAGCAGCGACGGCGTCAGCGCCAAGCGTTTCTTCATGCTCGGCACCGACTATGTCTGGCCGCGCACGATCAACAAAATTCTCAAAGGTTACTGGAAGAGCAAGGGCATTCCCGAAAGTGCCTGGCAAGAGCAATATGTTCCGTTCGGCTTCAGTAATTTCCAGAGCATGGTCAACGAGATCCGCAGCTTCGCCAGCCAGGGCGGCGGCCAGCCGATCGTTGTGCTCACCGTGGTCGGCAGCTCGATCGCCGACTTCCTGCGCGAATACAGCAACCAGGGCATCCAGCCCACCGATCTGCCGGTGCTCGGCCTCGACATGGTGGAAGCGGATCTGGAAGGCCTGAACACCTCCTCGCTGGTCGGCAATCTGAATTGCTGGGCTTATCTGCAGAACGCGCCCGGCCCGCGCAACCAGAAATTCCTCGCAGATTGGGCGGCTTACGTGCAGAAATCTGGCGCGCCCTACAACCCGCATGTCGCCATCGACCCGATGGTCTCGACTTATGACGGCGTGCATATCTGGGCGAATGCCGCGAAGAAGGCCGGCAGCTTCGACGTGCCGGAAGTACGCACCGCCTTCGCCGGGCTGCAATTCCCCGATCCATCGGGCTACGTGCTGAAGATGACTGCCGAGAATAATTACGTCGCGCGTGGCGTCTTTATCGGTTCGATCAACGCCAACCAGGGCTTTGACGTGCTGTGGCAATCGAAAAATACGCCGACCCCAGTGCCCTATAGCCAGTACGGTTGAGGCAATGCGTTTCGGCTTGAAAATAGGCGCCGCTCTCGCTGCGGCGCTCATCTGCCTGGTGACGGGCCCGGTGCGCGCCGAGGCGGCACCGGACCGCGCCGCTATCGCCACTGGACTCTGCCAAGGTGGGCCGGGCCTGTCGCAGGCCGCCGACCAATTACTTACGGGCCTGCCCGGCGCCGCGCCGGACGATCTTTCCTGGGCGAACCGCGTGGTCGGCGCCTTCGCGCACCACCAGCTGCTCTGCAGCAGTAACGGCCATGGCTATTTGGCCAGTGGCGCCGCCGGCCTCGATGCCGCCACGCTCGCTCCCGTTGCCGCCCTTCCAGCCGACGCGGCGGCGCCGTTCCCGAGCCTGCGCGCCCGCATCGTGCTGGAGCGGATGGAAGCCGCACTGGCACTGGTCTCTCCGGTGGCGCCACCACAGAAACTGGCGGCGATCGACACGCTGCAACAGCATAATGACAGCGTGCCGCCGGCGCTGGTGACGATGGCCATCGCGCAATCGCACGATGCACAGGTCACCGCCGCCTTGCACCGTCTCGGCGTGCTGCAGGGGTTGCACGCGCCGGATACGGCGCAGCGCATTGCCGCCATCCGTGATCTCTCCCAAGATACGACAAGCGACACGCTGGGCCAGTTGCGCAGCCTGCGCACCGACCCCAGCTATGCGAGCGACCCAGCGGTGGCCGCGGCGCTCGATAAAGGCATCGCACATGTGCAGATGTGGGTGAATGTCGGCAACGTTCTGGCGTTGCTTTATAACGGCCTCAGCGCCGGCAGCATCCTGTTCATGTCGGCGATCGGCCTTGCGGTGATCTTCGGCCTAATGGGCGTGATCAACCTGGCGCAAGGCGAGTTGATCATGATCGGCGCCTACACCGCCTATTGCGTGCAGCAGGTGGTTCGCGCCGTCGCCCCAGCTTACATTTCGCTCTACCCGATCCTGGCGATTCCCGTGGTGTTTCTCGTCACCGCCGCCATAGGCATCATCATCGAGGCGACGGTGATCCGGCATCTGTACCGCCGGCCGCTCATGACACTGCTCGCTACCTGGGGCATCAGCCTGCTGCTGATTAACTTGGTGCGTGTCGGCTTCGGCCCGCAGAATCTGGAATTCATCACCCCCTCCTACCTCACCGGCGGCGTATCCGTGGTGGGCGACTTCTTCGTCACCTGGAACCATCTGGCGGCGATCATTTTCGCGGTGCTGGCCTTCCTTGGCACGCTGGCGCTGCTGCGCCTTACCAGCCTCGGCCTGTTCATCCGCGGCGTGACGCAGAACCGAGACATGGCGGGTTGCATCGGCGTCTCGGCACGGCGGATCGACATGTTGGCCTTTGGGTTTGGCGCCGGCCTGGCGGGGCTCGCCGGGCTTGCCGTGGCGCCGATCTATAACGTCAACCCCTCGATGGGCACGGACTTCATCATCGACAGTTTCATGGTGGTGGTACTGGGCGGCGTCGGCAGCCTGGTCGGCACGGCAATCGCCGCTTTCGGCATTGGTCTGGTCAATGTCGGCATCGAGCCGTTCTACGGCGCGGTGGCGGCCAAGGTGATCGCGCTGCTGTTGATCATCGCCATCATCCAATGGCGGCCTGAGGGTCTTATTGCGATAAAGGGGCGCCGATGAGCGGTCTTCTGAACTTTGCCGGCAGGGGCCGCGACCGGGCGGCCGGGCCGGTCACCGGCCTGCTGCTGCTGGTGTTGGTGCTGGCACCGGTGCTTGGCCTGCACGCCATTCCGGGTCTTGGCCTATCGATTTACGGCGTCAATCTGGTCGGCCAGGTGATGTGCTTCGCGCTGTTGGCGATGGCGCTGGACCTGATGTGGGGCAGTGCTGGCGTGCTCAGCCTAGGTCATGGCCTGTTCTTCGCCTTTGGCGGCTATCTAGCGGCGATGCATCTGTTGAAGACCGCTTACGCGCAGACCCATGTGCTGCCGGATTTTCTGCAATTCATGGGCCAGAGCACGTTCCCGTCTTTTTGGTGGCCGTTCGGCTCGGCCAGCCTGTCGGTGCTCGCGATCATCGTGTTGCCCGGCATTCTGGCTTTCGTATTCGGCTATGTGTCGTTCCGCTCACGGGTGAACGGCGTGTATTTCTCTATCATCACCCAGGCGCTGACTTATACGGCGATGCTGCTGATGTTCCGCAACGAAACCGGTTTTGGCGGCAATAACGGCATGACTGGATTCAATAGCATCGCCGGCCTGCCGATCGGCGGGATGAAGGCGGCGGTGCTGCTGACCATCCTCTCCACCGCCGCCGTGCTGGTGGTCCTGGTCGGCGGGCGGGCGGTACTTGCCACCCGCTTTGGCCGGATGCTGACGGCAATCCGCGACGACGAGGCGCGGCTGCGCTTCCTTGGTTACGATACGTTGTGGCTAAAACTTGCCGCTTGGTGCCTGTCCGCGATCATCGCCGCGGTCGCCGGCGCGCTCTATGTGCCGCAGGTCGGCATCATCAACCCGACCCTACTGGACCCGTCACTCTCCATCGAGGTGGCAGTCTGGGTCGCGGTGGGCGGGCGCGGCGGGCTGTGCGGCGCGGTGATCGGCGCGGTGCTGGTGAACACGCTGAAATTCTGGATGTCCGCAGCGGCGCCGACGGTTTGGCCATTCGTGCTGGCGCTGCTGGTGCTGCTGGTGGTGCTGGTTCTGCCCAACGGGCTCATGGATCTCTCCAACCGCTCGCGCGCCTGGATGGCGGAACTGACCAAGGGCGATGCGACCGGCGCCAAAAGCGTGCGGAGGCTGTCATGAGCCACGCCGGGAACAACGCGCTCAGCGTGAAGAACCTGATTGTCCAGTTCGGCAATTTCACCGCCATCAACAATCTGACCTTCACCGCATCCTACGGCCATGTGCATGCCGTAATCGGTCCGAACGGTGCGGGCAAAACCACGCTGCTGGACATCTTTACCGGCCGCTCGCGGGCGCGTTCCGGCTCGGTATTGCTGGACGGCAAACTCGAGCTGACTCGCCTCAGCGAGGTGCAGCTCGCGCTTTCCGGCATCGGCCGCAAATTCCAGAAGCCGAGCGTCTTCGAGGCGCTGACGGTGGCAGAAAATCTTGATCTCGCCTTCCGCCGCGCCGACCGCTCGCTGCTGCAAGAGGTGTTTTCGCGCAGCGATCGTGCCCGCAGCAAGGCGGTGGACGGCATCCTGCAGATTATCGGCCTTGCCTCGCAGCGCCATGCACTGGCCGGCATCCTCTCGCACGGCCAGAAACAATGGCTGGAGATCGGCATGGTGCTGGTGCGCCAGCCGAAGGTGGTGCTGCTGGACGAGCCGGTGGCGGGGATGAGCGATGAGGAGACCGAGCAAACGGCCAAGCTCGTACGCAGTTTGCGCAGCCCTGAGCGGGCCATCATCGTCGTCGAACATGACATGGACTTCGTCGAGCAGATTGCCGACCTCGTGACCGTTCTGGACCAGGGCGCCACCCTGTTCGAGGGCGACATGAAGGCGGCGCGGACAGATCCGCGCGTCCTCGACGTTTATATCGGACGCTGAACATGCAGCTTGCCATCGAAAATCTGGACCATCACTATGGCAGCGCGCAGAGCCTGCGCGGCATCTCCTTCGAGATCGGCGACGGCCAGTGCCTCACGCTGCTCGGCCGCAACGGCGCCGGAAAAACCACGATGCTGCGCTGCCTGACCGGGCTGCTGAAGCCGAGTGGCGGCCGCATCACACTGGACGGCACGGATATCACCGCCTGGCCATCCTTCCGGCGTTGCCGCGGCGGCATCGGCTATGTGCCGCAGGGGCGGGAGATTTTCTCCGATCTCTCAGTAGGTGAGAATCTGATGATCAGCTACAAGGCACACGGGGCCAAAGACTCCGCCGTGCTCGACGAGGTCTGCGAAATGTTCCCCGTGCTGCGCCAGATGTGGCGGCGGCGCGGCGGCGACCTCTCCGGCGGCCAGCAGCAGCAGCTGGCTATTGGCCGCGCGCTGATGGGGCGGCCGCGTCTGCTGGTGCTCGACGAGCCAACCGAAGGCATCCAGCCTAACATCGTCAAAGCCATCGAAGCGGTCATCGCCTCGCTGAAGGGTCGCATCTCGATCCTGCTCGTCGAGCAATATTTCGATTTCGCGCAGACCTTGGCGGACCGCTATGTCGTGCTCAACCGCGGCGCCGTCGTCGCCGCTGGTACGGGCAAGGACATGGACAAGGACGAACTCAGCCGCTTTCTCTCGATCTGACACAACAGGGAAGTTTTTAATGTCGAAACACCATACTCTACCGACCACGGTCGACACCGTCGCCTGGGGCTTTTTCGATGCCGCGTTAGCGCCGGCGCTGACCATCGAGTCCGGCGACACGGTCACCGTCGACGCGTTGCCGGCGGGCGATGTGAAGGAGCTTCCCGCCGATGCCTCGCGCATCCGCCCCGACCATCGTCTGCTGCTCGACAAGGCCGTGCGCGGCAACGGCCCGCATCCGGTGAATGGCCCGATTTACGTGAAGGGCGCCGAGCCCGGCGATGTGCTGCAGATCGACATTCTCGACATCAAGCCGAACCAGGATTGGGGGTTCGTCGCCATCCAGCCCCTGCTGGGCACCTTGCCGGATGAATTCACCGATTACGAGACGGTGATCGTCGATATCGACGCCGCGCAGAACGTCGCGCATTTGCCCTGGGGTACCAGCCTGAAGCTGGAGCCGTTCTTTGGCATCATGGCGGTGGCCCCGCCGGCCGCATGGGGTCGGCACACCTCGATCGTGCCGCGCGCCTTCGGCGGCAACATGGACAACAAGGCACTCGTCGCCGGCACCACGCTCTATTTGCCGGTGTTCAATGAGGGCGCGTTGTTCTCTGTTGGTGACGGCCATGGCGTTCAGGGCGATGGCGAGGTCTGCATCACCGCGTTGGAAACTGGCCTGACCGGCACGTTCCGCCTGACCGTGCGCAAGGATTTGAAGCTTGCCGGTCCGTTCGCTGAGAGCCCGACGCATCTGATCTCGATCGGCATCGACGAGGATCTAGACGATGCGGCGAAGCAGGCCGTGCGCGAGATGGTGCGCGAGCTCTGTGCCCGGACCAATCTCACTCGCAACCAAGCCTATATGCTGTGCAGCCTGGCCGGTGACCTCAAGGTCACACAGCTGGTGGACGTCAACAAGGGCATCCACATGATGCTTCCTAAGACCGCCTACAACGCGCAGTGATTTTTTGCGCCGGCGGCCCCGGGGAACCGGGCTGCCGGCGCAAAGCTAGTAACCGCTTTTTTGAAGAAAAGCGGCGCAAAAAACTTTTGCTCCTACGGGCGTTAGGCGTTGAGGCCAACATGGCCCAAACGAAAGCTTTTTCTTTTTTTTTACAAAAAGAAGCCTTCCTTTCTAACGGCGGAACAACGATTTCGGAATCGTGGCATGCACACCGAGATTGCCGTCCACCACCTGGGTGACACCGAAATCGACCCCGACCGAGAGCAGAGAGATCGCGGCATCCTCGCTCAAGCCCCAGCCCGTCATCAGCAGTCGACGCGCCTTGCGGAAGGCGTCGCGCATCGCCGCATCGAGCGAGGATTTTTTATACACTTCGCTCAGCGCGGCTTCGCCCAACTCGGCCAGATAGTTGGGATGGCTGAACCCCTGCACGATCCAGGCATCTGCGGTTTCGATCAGCGGGTAGGTCAGGTCCTTGAACAACCCGCGTGCTTTGCCCCGCCGGTGCAGCTTCAATTTGAACGTGCCGGTGAGCGAGCATTCGATGGCGGTGCCCGAGACTTCGCCATCGCCTTGGGAGGCGTGCGGATCGCCGACCGAGAGCAGCGCCCCCGCCACGGCGACCGGCAAATAGAGCCGGCTGCCGGCACCAAGCCGCCAATTGTCGATATTGCCGCCAAATGCCGAAGGCGGCGTGGAATCCAGAACCCCGGCATAATCCGGCGCCAGGCTGATGATGCCGAA
Organism: uncultured Pseudomonadota bacterium; assembly: GCA_963798115.1. Lineage (GTDB taxonomy): Bacteria > Pseudomonadota > Alphaproteobacteria > Acetobacterales > Acetobacteraceae > Acidocella. Next base: position 1,538 of record CAWCRT010000015.1, on the reverse strand, counting down.
ATGCGGCCGTACCGGTACGCGGATGCCTTTTAACGGATCGTTAATTTTTGTGACGGTCCCGTGGTCCACCGGCACGCCCGGATAGTCTATGGTCGGATGCAGCACCCCGAAGGGATCGCGCTGCGGCGTCCAACGGAAATTATACAGCGCATGGGCGTATAATGCCTCCTCATCGCGGACCAGCTCGTACAGCGTCACCACTTCTCGCGGTCGCGGTTCCGTGAGCAGTTCCTTGTAATGATAGCCCCACCAGACTGCACCGTTGCTGCCAAAGTTGCGGCCCGCGAATTCTGGCGCCTGGGAGGGGCGCGGCACGATGTCGAGAATTTCGATTTCGAGCACGTCTCCCGGCGCCGCCCCCTCCACCGCGACGGGCCCGGTGCAGATGTGCACGCCAAAACCTTCGCCGGCACCGCGCCCGTAGACGGAAGCATCCATCGGCCCGGCGCCGCGCCGGTCGATGGTTTTGAGGTCTCGGGTCCAGGCCATGACATGTTCCGCTGCGGCATCACCTGCCACCATGCGCGCCCAGTCATCGGTGGCATGCTGAGTCAGCGTCTCGATGGTGACAATGTCGCCGGAGCGGACTGTGAGGATTGGCGGGAGGGATTTGCTGAAATAGCCCCAATGGATGCTTCGCGCATTGAGCGGGAGGTGGTGATGCAAAACACCTTCCGGCTGGTCCGTTTCCTGTTTGTCTTGTGCTTCGTCCTCGTCGCCGTCGATCGCAGGCAGGGCGATCCGGCGCCTGGGAGAGGCCGATGGTTTCGGTCGTCCGCGGGTGAGGTCGCCGGGTTCGGTAGCGGCGAGCGTAAAATTCTGCTCACGGAACGTGCCTGGCGTGACGCCGTATTGCTCACGGAATGCCCTGGAAAAATGTGCAGGGTCTGAAAATCCCCAGCGAAAGCCGATATCGGCCACAAGAAGCTTGCTCTGTTGTAGGTCGAGCAGATCCTGCGCGGCGTGCTGCACCCGACGGCGCCGCACATATTGAGAAAAGCTGAGATTCTCGCGCTGAAGCAATTTTTGCACGGCACGGACCGACATGCCCTCGGACGAGGCGAGGCTGACGAAATTCAACGCGGTGTCGGGCAGCCGCGCCTCGATAGCCTGCATCAGCCGCTGGAACGTCGACCTACGGCGGTCGATGCCGCCGGCCAGAGGTGGCGCCTCGGTGCCAGTGAGTGCTGCGATTAGCAGTTCCGACAGCGATAGCTCTAGCGGGTGCAACTGAGCCGGGTCGACCGCGCGGATGGTCTCGGCAATGGTTTCGAGAAACCCTGTTAACACCCGGCCCATCCCATGCGTGGCGGTGACATGGCCGCCAACAAATTCCATACGCCGCAGCCGGTCGTCCAGTCCCCCGACCGGGAGGACGATCAGCAGCAGACGGAACGGTTCGGTCAGGGTGACACCGCCTGGCTTCGCCATGGTGCCGATGCAGAGATCCTGGGGACGCAACGGCGTGCCGTCCGGAAGCAGCCCGCTCCCTTCGAGCAGAAAGCTCAGCCAGAGATCCCGGTTCGCCTCCTCCCAGG
>CAWCRT010000014.1:0-74188 GCA_963798115.1 uncultured Pseudomonadota bacterium | reverse complement strand
TGTGGTGCTGGTCTAAGGTAAATGTCCGCTTCCGGGCAGTCTACCGAGGCCGCCGGGCGCCCGGGGATGGGCGCAATGCCGACGTCGCCGGACCTGACCGAATCCGGGAGGTGCGCGCCGTAGGCCGGACCTATGGTCAGGAGCATGTAGAGCTTGGAGGGGCTTCGCCCGTCGCGGTGTCAGCCCCTGTCGCCCGGCTTTGATCCCCCGAAGGCACCGAACAGCTTGGCGAACGCCTGCTGCATCTGATCGGGCGCCATCGGCATCCACGCCTTCAGCAGCGCCTCCGGCGTGGTTGCGTCGATGGCGCTCTGCATGCGCTGCTGGAGTTTCTCCATGATAGCCTGCTGCATGGGGACGACGTCGGGGAGGCCGAGGAAGCGCCGGGCCTCCTCAGGCGTACAGTCAACTTCGACGGTGACCTTCATGATGCGGTTCCTGTTCGCGGCGCGCCCGGCGATCGGGGGGCCAAGACAGCGAAACGGAAAATTCGCCACCTGGCAAGCGCTTCCGCGCCCGATGCTGGCGCTCCGGCGGGCGGTTCTCTTGGAACGAAATTCATGAATTATGCTCCAAATTCAAGCCCATGCATAAAGAGGAGGCTTTTGTTGCAGAAGTCTGGTGCACGAGCGAAACCCGACCAATTCGGCCAGCCGCTCTGAACGACCGGTTTTGAGTAACGGCTCGGCCATCCTGGACGTCCGGGATGAGCGCGTAGGCGCCACGGTTAGATGGCCGGGAATGTCCGGTTATCGCGTCGTCCGGTGACCGTCTCGGAGTAGATATCGGCCGCTCTCCCATGAGAGGAGGCCGAGTATTATCCACGCAATGCCCGCTTTGTCCGTTCCTTGGCGTGCTCTGATGTCCGTTGAGGCTGCTGTCGTTCCCTATCCTGCCGTAAGCACGCCAGAAACTTCACCGCCGCGTCGGCCTGCCGGGCGCGCTGGTAGTGTTCATGGACCACGCCCTCGCTGATGCCGAGGATCACTGCCGCCAGCCCGGGATTGTTCGGATCGTGGCGGGCCAGCGCGGAGGCGAAGGCGTGGCGGAAGGCATGCGGCCCGAACGCCTGGGCGAAGCGTCGCCCGGTCTGCCGGAAAATCATTGTCTCGATCGACCGGTAAGTGAAACGGCCGTTATTGCCATTGCCCCGGACCGCGTCATCGCGACCGGCGTCGATCAGGAGCGGCCGGATCTCCGCGAGGTAACGGTCGATGAGCGGCGTGAGCTCGCCGGGCAGGCTGTATTCCAGCTGCCGCTTGTTCTTGACGATGCTGCTTTGCAGCCGGACCCAGTATTCGCCGTTCAGCTTGTAGAGGTTTTTCCCCGGCCGCATCGCCACCAGCGAGCCGACCCGCGGTGCCCGGCAGGCGAGCAGCCCGATGATCAGCCCGTTCCGGTGGTTCCGGCAGAATTCCAGACACGGCGTTTTCGCGCCCGGCGAAGGCGTATCGGGCATCAGCTTCACCCCCCATTGGAAGAGGGCCGTTGCCGACGGTGGGGATGCATCGTCATCCCGCTCCTGCCTTAGCAGGCTGTCCAGGGACTGCCCATCGGGCTGGGTAAGCCAGTCAAAATCTGATTGATCGTGTTGTCGACATTCCCTGCCGCGCGGAGCGCATCGAAGAACAGGGCGACGCTCTCGAAATGCACCCGTTCGGCCGGACTGAGCTCCGCGGCCAACAGATGGTGCTGGTCGTGTTGATTGAGCACGGCCAGGAACCGGCCATAGGCCTGCCAGGCGGCCTGGATCGAGCGGGGGAAGAGCTCGTCTGCATGGCGCGCCGCCCGGCGCAGGCCCTGGGTCGGCGCGGCCCGGCGTGCCACAATGCCTGATCCGCTTCCGGCCAGTTTGCGACGCGCAGGATCATATCCGACGGGGCGCGGCCTGCGGCGCGAACCGCGGCGCTCATGGTGCACCGCCCTTAGCGCGGCGCGCGCGTGGCGGTTTGTGATACGCGCCCAGGGCCAGAATCTTCGTCGCCTTCCGTTCGCCGGTCAGCAGCGCATTGGCATGGCGGGCGGCGGCGTCGAGCTCCAGGCCGCAATAGAACCGCCGGGTCGTCTCGGGGTTTTTGTGGCTCAGGATATGGGCTGCCACCTCGTAAGCGCCGGGGTTCTGCCGCAGGTACTGGACCGCGGCATAATGCCGGACCAGGTGACAGTTGAACTCGGCGCCGATCACGGTCGCGACTTAGGTGGACAGATCCGTGCCGAACTGCGCGTCGTTTCGGGCGCGATCGCTGATCCCCGGGAACATGTAGGGATTGTCCGGTTTCGCAAGCAGGGGCCGATATTTTTTAAGATAGGTCTCAATGAGGCCCGCCGTTTCCGGCTCGATCGGCCAGGTAATGGGATTGCGGTTTTTGACCGCCCGTCTTGGCACGAAAATCTCGCTGATCGGCGCCTGCGGGCCTTGTCGCCTGAGATTGGTGTCGAGCCGGAGATGAACGACATTGTGCCGCCGCAGTGGCAGAACCAGCATGATTTCCAGGGCGGTGGCGAACATGGCCAGGCGGGCCGCCTCGGCGCGGGTGAGACCTGGGCGTTGAAGGCTTGTAGTTCCTCGAGGTCGTCCGGCGCCAACCGTGCTTCGAATTTCGCGACCTGGCGGAGCATCTCCCCGATGCCCTTGAGGCTCGAAGATCGCAGATCCTCATCCTCGACGTCCGCGCCCTTGTCCTCCAGGGCCCGGCGCAGCCGCTCGCGGTGAAAATGCAGGATCGCCACGGGACGTTCGAGCGGTGTCACCAGATCGGCGAGGCCGGTGATCTGTTCGGCCGGCAGACCGCTCTCGACCAGCGCCGTCGCCGCGACGCGGATCTGCCAGCGCCGCGTCTCGATGGTGCGGGGCGCGAGGGCGCGGACAAAACTCCGGGGCGATGGCGTCAGCCCGCGGAGTAGCGGGCATAGAGGGCAACGCGAATCGTTATCGCAAGCTCGCAAAGGTGGACGTGGCGATATCATGATCATCGCGTTCCGGTTTGGCAACGGCGGTTATCCCAGGCGTCGTCCAAGACCAAGAGCCCCCGCCTGCTCGGGGCGGGCTCTTCTGTTTAGACTTACCCCAACCAGGGATTGTCGAACAACCAAAGCATGGAGCGCTGTGACTGCTTTGCGCCCATCCCAGTCATAGCCAATGCTAGGCGGCTTCCCCGATAGCGGACGTGGGGCAGCTTGACGGCGCCCGGGCCAGGTAGTTCCAAAATCGCGGCTCCCAGAGCCGAGCGGGGAAAATCCCTGCTGGCTCGAGTTCCCGGGCAGCGCGCACGCCAGTTGGAAGCGGCACCGCAGCCGCGTGGATCCAATCGAGATATCTCATCGGCCGGAATCAGACGCCGAAACGGCGGTCGCGGCGCTGGAAAGAGCGAATGGCGCGCAGATAGTCGATCCGGCGCATCGCCGGCCAGTTGACGTCGCAAAAATATAGCTCGCTATGCACGCTCTGCCAGAGCATGAACCCCGAGAGGCGCACCTCGCCGCTGGTGCGGATGATCAGGTCTGGATCCGGCATGTTGGAGAGGTAGAGATGCCGCCGGATCGCGTCCGGGATAACGCTGGCTGCCGCTTCGTCCGTGGAGAGACCGCGCGTCGCGCAGTCGGCGAGAAAGGCCCGCACCGCATCCGCGATCTCCTCACGCCCGCCATAGCCGATGGCGAGCGTCACGGTGATCCGTCTCGGCTGCGTCGATGGCTTCGAGCAGCGCGGTGGGCAACAGGTCGCGCCCCATGACCGCGATATGCACCCCGCGATGCTGGATGTGCGGATCATTGACCAGTGCGCGCATCTTGGTCTCGACCGCCTCGAAAATACCACCGATCTCGGTCTCCGCTCGGCGCAGATTGTCTGGCGAAAACACCCAGAGCGTGACCATGCGGACGCCTAGGCCAACGCTCCAGGCCAAAATATCGTCAAGCTTGTCAGCACCGAGCCGGTAGATGGCCTCTGGGTTCCGCATGCCGCTTGCACACGCGTGGCGGCGGTTGCCATCGAGAATGATGCCGATATGGCCGGGCATGGGCATCGCTTGCACCTGCTCCTCGAGCAGCCGCTCATAAAGGCCATAGACCACCAGCCAGACCGGCCGGGAAAATAGCCCTAAGGCCCGCCGCCCCCCTGCCAGCCACCTAGCCGCACTCCCCGCCCGCGCCCTCCGGGAGGATTTGCTCGTCTGCGCAGCCGTATCCGATCCCAGAGTTTCTGCCATTTCCCCGTGCCGCAGAGGTCTTCGTGCGGGAGGACTTTAAGCAAATCTGCAGCCTTTTGCCTATGCCATCGCGGGCATGCCGGCCGGGCGCGCAGGCGGCGGCCCGCACTGGAAAGGTGCGGGAACTTGCCAAGGCTCGGGGTGAAAGCATCTTATTTTTGAAGTATATTACAAGTATAATGCGAACAACCTTTTGAAATTATTGCCATTTGTGGCTATGAGGCAGCCGATATCGAGAACAGCCTAACTTCAGTATAAATAACTCCGAGTTTGAATTCACCCAGATGCCTCAAAGAGCGTCTTTGACCAGCAAGAGTTTCGCATGAAACATCTCCCCGTTGTTGCCAAGTTTCTAGCCATCCTTAGTGTCTTTGGGCTGTTTGTCATTGGCACGATAATCTACGCGACAACGGAAATGCGGGGTGTTGCCGCCGGCTTCGGGCGTGTCGCCGATACGACGCAAGCCGCTGCCTATTACGTGACCAAGGCCAACCAGGCCCTTAGCTCAGCCGATATCGATGTCGCTTGGCTTCTGATTGCCGATGGCGCAGGGCAAAAACAATACGAAGAGGACAGGCTCACACAAAACCGGCGAAGCTTTGATGATGATCTGACCAATGCGGAACGTGCATTTCCTGCGCGCACGAACGAATTGGAGGCCCTGAGACAACGCGGCGATGCCGTCCTTAACACGGCATGTGTACAGACGATCAACCTGGGCAAATTGATGCCCAAGCCGGCCAATCTGATAAGCTCACAAAACGCTCTTTTCATTAGCTGTCAGCGCGGCTTCATTCCCGTCATTAAAGGCATGGTCGGCGAGAGCAACGTGATCCGGGCATTGGCGAACAACGATGAGACCAGCCTCAATGGCGGGGTTCATGGCACGGTTCTTAACACATATGCACTCGTCCTGGTCGGCCTCATCGCGGTGCTCGTCGGCAGCTTTTTCGCGATCCGGTCCTGGGTTGTATCGCCGATCAAGAGCCTGCAGGGGGTGATGGGCCGGCTTTCGGATGGCGATCTGCAACCCAGGATCACTGGTACGGACCGCAAGGATGAGATCGGTGGGATGGCGCGCGCGGTGGAGGTGTTCAAGGATGCCGGCGTCGAGAAGCAGCGTCTGCTCGCGGCAAGTGGTGTCGTCCTGTATGAGCTGACGCTGCGGGGCAACGAAGCCATTCCGCTTACTTTCAGCCCTAATATCCGTGACATGCTCGGCTATACGCCCGATGAGGCTTGCAGGGTCGACTGGTGGCGGAACCATGTTCACCCTGAGGACCTGCCACAGGCATCTGGCGCCATCGCTCATGTCCTTCAAACCGGCCACTTTACCAATCGTTACAGGCTCAGGCACCGCGATGGCAGCTACCGGTGGATCCGCTCTGACCTGACACTGCAGCACGATGTCGATGGGAAACCCGTCGATATCGCCGGTGTTTTGATCGACATTACGGAGCGCCAGACGGCCGAGGAGAAGATCTACCAGCTCGCGCATCTCGACCCGCTTACCGAATTGCCCAACCGCCGCCTCCTGAACAAGCGCATCGGCGACACCTTGGCAGAGGCTCGCCGCACAGGCGTACATGGCGCTCTACTCTTCATTGATCTCAACCAATTCAAGGAGATCAACGACATGTTCGGCCATTCGATTGGGGACGCCGCGATCAGGGAAGTGGCCGAACGGCTCAAGCAAATGCTGCATGCGACGGATATGGCCGCCCGCGTTGGCGGTGATGAATTCGTGGTTCTCTGCACGGACGCGGGCGGCACGCCCACGGACGCGGCCTCCCATGCCGGTATGGTCGCGCGTAATGTCGTCGATGCGCTTGCCAACCACCCGATCCTGATCGGGGACCATGAACATCATCTCAGCGCGAGCATCGGCTTTACCGTGTTTCCGAAGCAGGGTGACACACTCGATAACTTGATCCGTGAGGCGGATACGGCGATGTATCAGGCCAAGACGAATGACACCAACGTCGTGATGTTCCACCCGGCCATGCACTCGGCCATCGTGGCGCGCCACGCGGTCGAGGACGAAATCAGAAGCGCCTTGAATACCGACCGGTTCGAGCTATGGCTTCAGGATCAGGTGGATTCCTCCGGGACACCCGTCGGTGCGGAAAGCTTGATCCGCCTGCGAAGCCGCGATGGCCGCATGGTCCAGCCGACCGAATTCATCGGCATTGCCGAAACTTCCGGACTCATTGTCCCGCTTGGACGGTGGATCCTGCGCGAGGCTTGCGCGCTGCTCGCATGTGCCCAGCGCGACCGGCCGGATTGGCGGTTGTCCGTCAATGTCAGCCCGCGCCAGTTCAGCCATTCATCTTTCGTTTCCGACGTCACCGCTGCGCTCGAGCATTCCGGCGTCGCGCCGGATCGCCTCACGCTCGAGATTACCGAAAACCTGTTGATCAAGGATGTCTCCGAGGTCACGAAAATCATGCGAATTCTTGCGGATCGCGGGGTGCGTTTCTCGGTCGACGACTTCGGGACCGGCTACTCGAGCCTGAGCTATCTGCAACAATTACCGATCCATGAGATTAAGATCGACAAAAGGTTCATCAGCGGAGTGCCGGGCGATGCCGCTACCGCCGCGATCGTCGAGGCAATCCTTGCTATGTCCCAGCGCTTGGAACTCGATGTTGTCGCCGAAGGCGTCGAAACGCCGGACCAAGTCGCATTTCTGACGGCGCGCGGCTGCTCGCGGATGCAGGGGTATTACTTCGCGCGCCCGGTTCCTGTGGCGGACAGGCCGTTTTCGCCTTCCCGAACCATTCTCCTGTCACATACTTCTTGATTTTCGCACCAGCCAGGGAATTACTGCTCTGCGCCCATCCCGGACATCCGGGGCGCGCCGACCCAAGACAAATTCACGCCCGGTCCTTGCCCTGACGCTCCAAAAGTCGGTCGATGTTGGCCACTATGTAACGACCGCGCGGGATTGTGCGCCAGACGCCGCGGGGTTAAGCCCCATTCATGAGCGCCACCGCACCCGCCTGCCCACAATGCACTTTGGAAGAGACGCAATTCCACGGGGCGAACTATATCTGTCACACCTGCGGTTATGAATGGCCTGCTGAGATCGCCGAGGCCGCCCCCGCCGATGAGGTGGTGCGCGATGCCAATGGCGTGGCACTTGCCGATGGCGACATGGTGGTCGTTATCAAGGACCTCAAGGTGAAGGGCTCGTCGACAACGCTGAAGGTCGGAACCAAGATCAAGAACATCCGCGTGCGCGGCGGTGACCATGCCGTTGAGGCCGCCAGCTACATGCTCAAGGCCGAGTTTCTGCGGAAGGCCTAAACTAGTGGATAAAATCTGACGTTCGGTGCCCGTGCGGTAGGTCTGCTGGGATGCAAAGCGGGCATTGCGTGGGTGCCATCTGCGCGGCGGCTTTGCGCCCTTCCTCGCCGTTCCCGGGCCTAGGTTGATAGCCTGAAACCGGTCATTCCCGCCGCCCAAGGCGGCACGGCCGTTGAGGTTCATGGTGCCGTATATTACTATCCTTGGCCGGCCGGTCATGCGCGGTACGCCTACCGCGCCGGTAAGCCACCCAGCGCCTCCGAGGAGGTGGCGCAGTTCTGAAAAATTACCTGATGACCCTTTGATCGGCGCTTCAGCGTCTTTGCACGGCCGCCATCCAATCGGAGTATGATGATGATACCAACTCCGCCAGTGATCGAGATCCAGGGTGGCGAAGTCACCGTCGAAGCAAGTTACCTTGCCGCACGGCTCGGCCTGTCGGTGAATCGGCTCAGGGAAGAGATGCGGCGGAGGCTCGTTTACAGCGTGGTTGAGCGCGGCATGGACGAGGACGCGGGGCGGCTGCGCCTGACCTTCCGCTACCGAGCGCGCTCCTCGACGATGGTTATCCAGCGCGATGGAACAATGCTGAGCGAGGAGCCTGGGCCGCGAAATAAAGCGGATCAATAGCACTAGCCTGCGGATTGGCGCGAGCTTCTGGTTTGAAGAGGTCGATCGCCGAGAGGACGAGGCATTGCGAGCGCGCTGCTCCTCTCCGGAACCGCGCGTCACGATCGACGTTTACCTATCGGGCCGACGCCGCGTGGTTGGAAAGGTCAGTCCGTCCCACTGCCGCCGGCTTGCGTGTTTCGGTCCACTTGATGGCGGGTGATCGAGGCGCGTTCATGTCGCTTCACCGCTCTCATCCCGTGCCCGGGCAAGCCTCGCTGCGTCATGGGGTAAAAACCAGAGACCTGTGTTATGGTGCGGCCAAGCGTCGCTTGGCCGGTGCTCCGTTCTCTTCATGTCGTACCGGCCTCGTGATCGCCGGACCGTCTGCAAACCTGCCGAGAATCGGCGGAGAGGAGGGACAGATGTCGACATATCACAATTGGATGCCCAGCTGGCTTGATCGGATCGCGTGCCGCATGGTTGGCAGGTGGAGTGCCGCTCCCAAAGCGGAACAACCCGCCGACCTCGACCCGGCGCGGTTCGAGGAGAAATCCGAGCCGCTTCGGGACAGCAGCGCGGACATCGCTGATCTGGACACGCGCGGGCACGCCTAAGCGAAGTGCCTTTCGGTTAACTTTGATCCCGGACTACTCATCGCAGGCAGGCCGCTTGCAGATATGAGAGCGACTGACCATTTCATAGAAGGAACAAAGCAAACCACGTTTCGCCGTGCGAAACAGGTTTGCATAGGATCATCGCCATGGCGATTCTGAGCTGTGTTGCCTCTACATCGATGCCTTACTGGGACGGCGGTCGGATTCTTTTCGAGATCATCGATGGTGACGCCTACGTCCCTTGCGCGATCTCCCGGATAGCCGTGGAAGAGATCAGCGAGAAGAGCTGTTTCGGGAAAGCTGATTTGCTTGCGCGCTTCGCGAGCGCACGCATCGAGAAGCTCGCATTGGCCAAGCTGAGAGCCAGAGCCGACGGCATTTCAGGTCGATTGAGTCTCTGGGCGGAGGATGTGAATACGTTGCCGCCCGGTGGCGCTTGCGTTGCCATGGGCCATGAAAAGGAGCCAGTATCTGGTTTTCCAGTCAGTTCGAAGCACTTTCAAGCCGGCGATGGGCTGAGAAGCCTGCGTTGAAGCCATTGATCGACGAGCCGACCGGTTGTGATCCGTGGGCGGACCAAAGTTTAGGATTCAATCGAAAGAGGCCCTGAGATGGCCAAAGGGCAGAGGCGGAGCAACCGCGAGGCGAAGAAACCGAAAGCCGCGAAGAGAGCGGTCGGGGCGAGACCGGTCACAGCCGCGCCCGGCAAGAAAGGCAGCGCGTAACACCGGCCGTCGCGGCCACCTGATCGACCCCCTCTCAGCTTTTTATATAAGGAGTCGGCCCCATGGCTGCCAAAGACATAAAATTCTCGAGCGAGGCGCGAGACGATTTGCTGCGCGGGGTCGACCTCCTCGCCAACGCGGTAAAAGTCACCCTCGGCCCGAAAGGCCGTAACGTGGTGATCGAGAAAAGCTACGGCGCGCCCCGCATCACCAAGGACGGGGTTACGGTCGCCAAGGAAATCGAGCTCACCGACAAGTCCGAGAACATGGGTGCGCAGCTCGTCCGCGAGGTCGCCACGAAAACCAGCGATCTCGCCGGAGACGGGACCACCACGGCAATTATCCTGGCGCAGGGCATCGCGCGCGAGGGCGTCAAGGCGGTTGCCGCCGGCCTGGCGCCGATGGAGCTGCGGCGCGGAATCGACAAGGCGGTGACCGCGCTCGTCGACGAACTCAAGCGCCGTTCGAAACCCGTCTCCACCGAGGCCGAAATTGCCCAAGTCGGCACGATCAGCGCGAACGGCGAAGCCGAGATTGGTCACCTGATCGCCCAGGCCATGCAAAAGGTCGGTAAGGAAGGTGTCATTACCGTCGAGGCTTCAAAGGGGATGGAAACCGAACTCGAAATCGTCGAGGGCATGCAGTTCGATCGCGGCTATCTGAGTCCCTATTTCATCACCAACGTCGCAAAAATGTCCGTCGAGCTCGCTGATCCCTACGTTCTGATCTACGAGAAGAAACTCTCCGCCCTTCAGGCGTTTCTGCCTTTGCTCGAAAGCATCGCCAAGGCCGCTTCGTCCCTGTTGATCATCGCCGAGGATATCGAAGGCGAGGTGCTGGCGACCCTGGTGGTCAATCTGATACGGGGCACCTTGAAAGTGGCGGCAGTGAAGGCGCCCGCCTTCGGCGACCGCCGCAAGGCGGTGCTCGAAGACATCGCCATCCTCACCGGCGGCCAGGTAATCTCCGATGATCTTGGCGTCAAACTCGAGAACGTCACGCTGGAGATGCTCGGCCGCGCCAAGCGTGTGCTCATCCAGAAGGACGACACCACCATCATCGAAGGCGCCGGCACCAGCGCAGACATCGCGGGTCGCTGCAACCAAATCCGCACGCAGATCGAGAAGACGACTTCGGATTACGATCGCGAGAAGCTGCAGGAACGCCTCGCCAAACTCGCCGGCGGTGTCGCCATCATCCGGGTAGGCGGCGCTTCCGAGAGCGAGGTGGAGGAACGCACCGATCGCGTCGACGACGCGCTGCACGCCACCCGCGCGGCCGTCGAAGAGGGCATCGTTCCTGGCGGTGGCGTTGCTCTGGCACGCGCCTCGATGATTCTAGCGCGCCTCAATCCTGGCAACGAGGAACAGAAATTCGGCATCGAGATCGTCCGCAAGGCGATCCAGACGCCGCTGCGCCAGATCGCCGCCAATGCCGGCGAGGATGGCGCTGTCGTCGCCGGCAAGGTGCTGGAGAACGCTACCTATAATTTCGGCTTCGACGCCCAAACCGCGGAATTCAAGGACATGGTGGCGGCCGGCATCATCGACCCGACCAAGGTCGTTCGCATCGCCCTGCAGAACGCTTCCTCGGTCGCGGGCCTGCTGATCACGACTGAGGCCCTGATCGTTGAACGGTCCGAGCTACTGACGGACAGTCGTGCATAGAATCGAGGAGGCATGGTTTTCTAATCTGCTGATAACGCTCGGTTCGCCGTCGCCCGTCTCCTGATCTCCAGGCCGTATCGCCAGGGAGGTGTGCGTACCGGCGAGCCTAACATTGGTTCGCCGTTCTTCACCAAAGAGTCGGGCGGCGCGGTCGGTGGCCGCCGGCTACCGGACGGCGCGCTGGTCTGTCTTTCTGATGACGGACGGTTGTTGCCCCGGGCTCAACAGGAGGGCAGTGACGACCGGCGCCACGACGGAGGTACTTATTTCAGAGTGGCGGACGCACGTATACTTTTTGAACGATATAAGGCATCTATGATCTTCGTCCCACAACCCCAAACCCGCACATTTCAGGCTACTCCGTAAGGTCAAGCGCGGTGCCGTTTGAAGAGCAGGATTTTTCTCATGGCATTCCCGCAGACGGTAATTTGGGATTTTGCTTGAAAGATGATGAATGTGATGAAATCCGATATTGCCTGTTATCCAATGTAATGGTCGTGGCAGATCATAGAAAGAAGCCCCGTGTAACGCCGCCGCGCAAAACTCCCAACGCGACCGCGGCTCCCAATATGCATCCTGAAATTGATGCTGAATATAAAATAGCCAGACACCGATAGCTGCAGCCATCAGCATAAGAGGCAGCCAGCCCAGTAACACTGCGGTAGGTCCGAAGGTTAGCAACAGCGTGCTAAGCATAACGGCCACGCCCGCGTCAGTGCCGATGACGCTTAACCACTCCCTCCAACGACGTTGCGGATTTCCGGTCGGAACACGATTTTTAATGAAGAATAGCCAGATGGGCCCGATCCCGAACATGACCAGCGGATGCCTGTAGAGGCGATAACTGAGCCGCCGCCACTTTGACAATGCTAGATACTCGGCCACGGTAAGGGTGGTGACATCACCGATGCCACGGCGATCCAGATTACCTGCACTTGCGTGATGGATCGCGTGATCGTTGCGCCAGGATGTATATGGCGTCAGGGTCAAAACCCCCAATACCGTCCCGAGTAGATCATTTTCCCAACGCGACGCAAAGAACGAACCATGTCCGCAATCGTGCTGAAACATGAACAACCTCACCAGCAAAACCGCGCCAATGGGAATTAACGGGATCCCGAATAGGATTCCATGGCCCAACGCGACCAGCATGCCAACCGTCACCCCCAAGAACGACAAACCCGTGGTCACTAGCTGAATTAAGGCCCGGCATCCATCCGGCTTTAAGTAGGGAGCAATCATCAGCCGCCAGGAGGCCGTTGTCGAGGTAATCGGGAGGGACATCATTTCGCCATTCTGAGGCGTGAAAACGACTTGGACCGGGTTCACAGGCGCTTCAGACATCATAAACACGCTCTGCTAATTATGAAGGCTGCAAGGCACCCCTGCGTTAAATTTCTCTATCGAAAAGCACCGAAGGCCCTGACGGCGGACAATACACTGAGGTCTCGACGAGACTGGCGTAGTTAGCCGTGTCCTTCACGCACCATCTGTAGTGCGTGTTCCACTCGGCCAAGCATGTTTTCCTCGCCACCCACCATACCCTCTGACTCGGATGTTGACAGGTGAAGGGCGTCCTGTTCCCATTGGAGCAATATCGCAAGCTTTCTCTCTCGGGAGAGATCCGGATAGTCCACAACATCTCGCGGTTCAGAAAAGAAGGCTCTGGGGTCTTGTAACGCCGCTTCAAAGTCGACTTGAGCAGTTCCTCGGATCATTGGTCAGACTCCCTTTGGCTGCCCCCCTTATAGCACACACTGCTGGATTTGGCTGTAACCGCTTGCGCCGGCGTTTCTGCGGACAGCCGCCGCGAAAGTCGGCTTCCTGGCAGGCGTCCAACGTCTGATTCTGGTACAATCCTACCGAGAGCGGACTGGCAGCTTCTCTATCGCGGCATTCGTCAAGCTCAATCTTTCTTACTTCACTTCACTTTTCTCCGGCGCGTGGTTCAGCGTTGGCAGATAGTGTCCCAGGGGGTTCTCGCTTCTCTTCGAGGTCGGCACTTGGCCGCCTCATGATGGGATTAGAAGAATGGCGTGGTTCTCTATCTGTCGGCGGTTCATGAAGCCTGGGGTATAACCGCGGTCGTACCGTTGCTTCAGCGGAACTCGGTGCCGTCGACCCATCTGTGGACTTTTCCACCATGGGAGGCTGTTCATGGCCCTTTTTGTTGGTTTGGACATATCTCAAAAAACGACGGCCATCTGCGTTGTTGACGACGCCGGTCGAAGGGTTTGGCGCGGTCAGTGTGCTTCGGATCCTGAACAGATAGAGCAGGTGGTGCGACGGTATGCCGGAGACAACGCCCGCATCGGGCTCGAGACGGGTCCGAGGACGCCATGGCTTGTGCCTGAATCGCGTGGCCGCGCACTTGACGTCACTTGCCTCGATGCGCGGCTTGCGCGAGCCGCGCTCAAGATGCCGATCAATAAGACCTATCAGAACGATGCGGAGGGGCTCGCCCAGATCATGCGCACTGGATCGTACCGGTTTGCGCATGTTAAATCTGTCGATTCCCACGAGCTCGTGCCATGCATTTCGCCCGCGGAGCCACTGGCCGGCTGACGACACGGTCGTCGAACCATATTCGCGGTATCCTTAAGACTTTCGGCATGCTGCCCGGCGCGATGCGCGGGCTTCCGTTTGACCGCCGTGTCGAGGCACTTCTTGCCGACCGCGATGACATAGCGCCTATTGTCCATCCGATGCTCACGGCTTGGCGACAGCTTCGCGCGCAGATCGGCGCCTTCGATAAGGCGATACGCGCACTTACGAAGTCGAACCCAGCCTGCCGTCTGCTGATGAGCGTGCCTGGCATTGGCACACTGTCTGTGCTCGCCTATGTCAGCACCGTTGAGGACCCGACGCGCTTCTCCCGATCACGATCGGTCGGCGCCCATCTCGGGCTGACCCCAAAACAATATCAGTCCGGTGAGATCGACCGCAGTGGCAGGATATCGAAATACGGCGATACTCTTACCCGTACGCTGATGTACGAGGCCGCTATCGTGCTTCTGACACGGGTCAAGCGATCGTCAAGCCTGAAGGACTGGGCGCAGACCATTGCCAAACGGTCAAGGGTGGGCAAGGCACATGTCGCGCTTGCCCGAAAACTTACGGTCATTCTACACAGTATCCGGCTATCAGGTGAGGCCCCGTTGGGTGCAAGAAGAATCTTCGGCTTTCTGATCGCGTAGTCGAATCCCGTCATCTGTCCGGCCTCTGTTGCGGCCGGTTAGTCGCCGCGGGCCCGTATGGGAGTTCCTGGATCGGGACCAAATCACATACGCGTGCTTTGAGCACGGTGGGTCGACGTGACTGGTTTTCCCGACCTCGTCTCTTCGACCGTTGCGCCATACTTTCCTTTGGACCTTCCTACGCCGCCGACGACCTCTGGTCGCTGCGGGGCTTATGCCGTCGCAACCGGGCCTGTGAACTCGCCCTGGCCAAGAGGCCCAGACGACACGGGCCATCTGTTCGCAGGGCGACCGTCACGAGCATGCGCGGTTACGGGCGAGCATGGCGATAAGCAGACATTCGTGGCTTGGCCAACGGGACGACCATGCGCTCACGGTTAAGGTTTATAACGGCTGCATGGATGGCTTCGTCGAGTGCGGCGCTGTCGGTGAAGGTTTGATGAGCGAGGTGATGCGCCTTGAGATCGTGCCAGACCACTTCGATGTCATTCAGTTCTGGCGCGTATTTTGGCAACCACTCGACCGTGAGCCAGTGTGCGCGTGCGGCGAGGGCTGCACGCGCAAGCTTGCTGACGTGGATTGGCCCGTTGTCCTCGACCAGCACGACCGGCCTGGCTGACCTGCCGGGCATGGGGCCGTAGAGATGGTCGAGCTGCTCGAGATGCGCCACGAAGTCGCTGCTGCGCTTTGTTGGGCTGGTATGGACGATGAGTTGGCGCGTGACATGATCGAGTGAGCCCAGCAGCGCCACTTTCTTGGCTTGTCCGGGCGCTTGCACGCGCAGGTCGGCGCCAGACTTCGCCCACGCTCGCGCGAGATAGGGATGCGTTAATGCCTCGCTCTCATCGCCGTAGAGAAGAACGATGTCGCCGGCTTCGGCCTGACGCTTGCGCAGTTGCAGGCGCAAACCGATCCGATCCACCTCGCTGGCCGTCTGCCGTCCCTTCAGCGTGTGCCGGGGCCGCCGCCAACGGAACTTTTTTTTCGCAACACCTTGGACAATTGTGACCGGCTGATGCGGACACCCTCGCGCGCTTCAATTTCGGCGCGTAAGCGGGCAATCGTCCAGTTTGGCCGGTCGGCCACGGGCTCCTCGAGGAGCGGCGTGACCACGCGCAACGCCGTTGTACTTTTCACCGGCACCGGCCCGGGTGCGATGCGCGCCTTCAGCGCGTCCACACCGCCCTTGCCGAAATCGCTGCGCCACAGCCGAACCGTGTCCTCTCGCACGCCAAACGCTTCAGCGATCCGCGGACTGGTCCAGCCCGCCAGCGTCAGCAGCACGGCACGCGCCCTATCCGCCTCCCCGCGATCGCGCGACCCCGCAAGAGCCATCAAGGCGACCCGCTGTTCGGCGCTCGCTGCAACCGGAGACTTTCCACCCATACCGCACCTATCCAAATCGGTGCCAACATAGAATTGCAAAACCAGTCCGTTGGTCAACCTATCAGAATTTGCTTAGCGATGTCGCTGAGCAACCTAGCCAACCGCCTCAGCGCTCTCGGGCGGTGGGAGGAGGCGCTGGCGGCCGGCGAGGAGGCCGCGGCGCTGCGCTGCCAGCTCTCCGCCGCGCGGCCCGGCGACTTCACGCCCGATCTGGCGATGTCGCGAACAACCTGGCCAGCTACCTCGGCGCTCTCGGCGGCGGGATGAGGCGCTGGCGGTCGCCGAGGAGGCCACGGCGCTGCGTCGCAGGCTCGCCGCCGCGCGGCCCGACGCCTTCACGTTCGATCTAGCGAGTTCGCTGAACAATCTAGCCGGTTCCCTGTGCGCTCTCGGGCGGCGGGAGGAGGCATTGGCGGCCGGCGAGGAGACCGCGGCGTTGCGCCGCCAGCTTGCCGCCGCGCGGCCCGACGCCTTCACGCCCGATATGGCGAGTGCGCTGAACAATTTAGCCAGTTACCTCAGCGCTCTCGGGCGGTGGGAGGAGGCGCTGGCGGCCGGTGAGAAGGCCGCGGCACTCTACCACAGGCTTGCCGCCGCGCGCCCCGACGCCTTCACGCCCGATCTGGCGAGTGCGCTGAACAACCTGGCCAACCGCTTCAGTGCTCTCGGGCGTGCGAGGAGGCGCTGGCGGCCGTTGAGGAGGCTGCGGCGCTTTACCGCAGGCTTGCTTCCGCGTGCCCCGACGCTTTCACGCCCGATCTGGCGAGTGCGCTAAATAATCTGGCCAATCGCTTCAGCGCCCTCGGGCGGTGGGAGGAGGCGCTGGCGGCCGGTGAGGAGGCCGCCGAGCGGCCCGAAGCCTTCACGCCCGATCTGGCGGGGGCGCTGAACAATCTGGCCAACCGTCTCAGCGCTATCGGGCGGCGGGAGGAGGCACTGGAGGCCAGCGAGGAGGCCGCAGCGCTGCGCCGCCAGGTCGCCGCCGCGCGGCCCGATGTCTTCATGTCCGATCTGGCGAACTCGCTTTCCGTGTCCGGCGATATGTTGGAAGCAAATAAGCGGGTCGCTGAGGCGGTGTCCCGGGATCATGAGGCTGTTTCCTTGCTGGCACCATACTACCGTGCGCGGCCACTTGCGTTTGGCCGGCAGATGATCGCTCGTCTGCGCGACTATGGCAGACGAGCCGAGGCCGCGGGCACTGACATCGACGAAGCCTTGGTGAGCACGATATTTGCGTCTCTGAAAGACGCAGGCTTTTTGGAGGAAGACAAATGACGGATTTGATCACCCTCTCAGGTGCTGCCGTAGCGGCGGTCTCGCCCTACCTCGCCAAGATTGTGGACGGGGCGGCGGAAAAGGTAGGCGAAGATGCGTTCGAAGCAGCGGGAAAACTCGTGGGATGGCTTCGCGCGAAGCTCAGTCCCGCAGGCAAAGAAGCGCTGGACGACCTTGCTAACCAGCCCAGCGATACGCTGACACAGGACATACTGCTGGCAGCCTCCGCTCCCAAGATTCAGCAGACCCTGACTGTGGATGGCGAAGGCGCCAAGGGGGCGCAGGTTGCGGCAACAACAACAGCGTCCGCATAGGCTGACGTCCAAGGCAACTCTCCCGGCGATTGGTGCGTGACCCGCGATCCGTGGGGCTGGCACATCGCTTCGGTGTACGCATCCACGGGGAAAACGACGGCGAATTAAGGCCAAAGGCGCGAATGTGGTAGGCGGCGCCAGCGTCAGCGTTCGGCGGTCTCAAAGGCCTGCCAAAAACAAGTTGATTTATAAAAAATGACGCGCCCGAAGGATTCGAACTCCTGATCTTCAGCTTCGTGGTCTGGTGTTCTATCCAATGAGCAGCAAATCAAGTTGGTATCGTGCCCCGCAACCACCGACAGTACACCCTCGGAGACCATATTGGTCCGGGGGTTTTTTGCCTTCCCCTGACCAGAAGAAGACGCAGCCAGAGTCGAGATCATCGCCAGATCAGACACAGGCGCCCACAGAGCAATGCAGAAAAGGTCCGGCGCGCTCTGCTGAAACGTCCCGCGACGCCGAGGTCGTGCCACAAGCTTAGAATCGCTCCGGGCATCTGAAACGAGAGGTAAAAGCCATCTGTCTTTTGACGCTCAGCTCTCAGCCACTCCTAGTAAATGCGAGATTGTCAGCGATGACGGCGCCAGGTCCAATCGGAACCTCGGCTGGATTTGGCAGATTGAGTGTTGTGAACTCGATCTTATCCTCCCATACTTTCCGCAGGAAATCCTCGAACACTTGGATTGTAAGTTGTTCTCCTGGGCAGCGCCGATAGCCAAAGCCGAACGGAGCGAAACCGGCATAATCAGTCACCGGCAAGGCTTTGCCGTCAGCAATACCGAAGACGGTGCCGAACCCACTATTGGTGACATCCACATTCCGACCGTCGGCGACTTTGAAGTTCGTGATGTCGAACGGGCATTTCGCAAGGCCGATCTGTTTGCATTTGTCGTCGGTGATCTGATCGCTTGTCGGTACGGTATTGTAGCGATCTGGATCAAATTGCTTGGGGTTAGCCCAGTGAATGGGGTCGAAGCTCGTCGCGGTGTGCGGTGTATTCATATAGCCATAGCGTGGGAAGCGCTCGTTAAGCAGGGTGTGCGGTGATTCCCCGTAAAATGATCGCGGGGAATCCTGTAGCGCAGAGAGGCTCCCACCATTCGGGGATATCGTTCGAAACAGTTCCATCACGAACAGATGGAGCGGCGTGAACGGATTGCTGTTTGCATTGTCATAATCACCGCTCATCGTCTTCGTGAATGACGCCTGCACATCTGCGTCGCCACCCTGCTTTGCCAGGCGCGACATGATGCCGAAGATCGTATTGCCCCACTGACTCAGTGCGACAAAATTATGGAACACTTCGAAGACAATATCCTTGTGGCTGAAATTCTCTCCATTGCCTGCATTCTTGAGCCAGTACCAGACGATGGTCTGATCAGGGTTCGGGGTGCGTCCGCTTTCAATATCTTGCACCCTCTCTTCGATCCACTGGTTGAGCGGCGCGTGTAATTCACGGACCTTCATGTAGTGTTCAAAAACGATCTGCCGCGTTGGGTTACGATAGGCAAGCACGGTATTGAAGCTCTCGCCAATCTGCCGCACGTTGCTCGGGACTGAGTCCCCTTTCACACCCAGATGGAGATCCCAGTAAATGTCGAAGTAATAGTCGAGGTAGTGCCGCATGAATGGCTTGTCCGCGAATTGCGGGTCCATAAGCGCATCGAAAAATACTTGGACTTTTTTCTGATATTTCGGCCCGTATAAGTCGGGTGTCATCGCAGAAAAATAGATCCTCTTGCGAAGATTATTGTCGCCGCGTTTGTCCAGCCCTTGCAGGAAGACGGTGACCCCTTCAGATGGCGTTGGCTTCCAGTTTTTGTAGATTAATCCCCACAAGTCAGAGGGAAGCGCGTTCTCTTTGGTCAGTGGGGTGTCGATCATTGGGAGTACCGGGCGCTCGCCCTGATAAAGGCTCTCCAAAAAGAACGGCACGACAGCATGTTCGACATAGTCGGGGTCGAAATTGCTTGGAATAGAGCGCCGGAATTGAGCGATGGCAGTGGAGACGTCTTCCGCCATGGCGGGGTTTATCGGCGCTCCGTCGGGTCCCCCGATGGCGGTTCGGGCGATCGTCGCGGCGGGCGCCAACGCGGCAATCCCGACACCACCCAAAAGAGTACGCCGATCCATCCGGATTCCCGTAGCCATATGGCTGCTCCTCCAAATGTCTGATTTAAGATGTCGTTCTATCGGTGATAAGAATTTGCGCAACTGCCAAAGTATATTTGGCTAGCCGACATCGAACACCGTAGCACGCTATACTCAGTACTCTAAAGCATTTTTGAAAAACGGTTGGCGCCGCCCTGCTGACCGGTTGGGTGTCGGACCCACAACTTCATGGTCACGCTACGACCTTGCGCCGCTCCTCCAGAAAATGCTGGGCGCTTTCCTCGCCCGCTGCCATGAGCCGGTCGATATTCGTCGCACTCCGGTCGATCTTGCTCTCGAAGTCGAGCGTCGCTTGCAAATCAGTGGCCATCTCCATACAGGGGATATGATACGGCTTATCAGGGTCCGTGGAGAAGGATTTAGGAAGTCGGATCGGCTCTTTGAGATCGGACTGAGCCCGGAATTCAGGCTGAAGGGCGTTTCCCAGCAGCATGTCGTTCAGCATCTCCAAATGGCGCAGTTGATGAAATAACGAGATATTTCCTTCTAACTGATTACGCCGATCTACGATGTCGTCGGCTCGTTCCGGAATCCGATCGCACCGGGTTGGATTTATTTTGATCAGCCAGATCTCCTGGGGAAGGTTTTCCGTACCGACGCTTGCCGGCCTGATAAGTTCCTGAATTGGCGGATTATCCGAAAAGAGGCCGTCCCAGTAAGCATCACCATCGATCTGCACGGCCGGAAAGATATTAGGCACAGCGCAGGATGCCAATATATGCTCAACGCGGATTGGCTGATGGAGAGAAATGAATTTCGTAAGTTTTCCGCTCGTAACGTTGGCGGCCCCGATCATCAGAATGGGGCGCGCTTCGCGCGGGCCCCAGGACGCGATCTCCTCGAAATCGAGATGTGCTTTCAAGAGCGAGCGGAAGTTCCGGAACACCTCACGATGGCCCATTGTCGCAATTCCCGCCACCGATTGCAGGAGGGGGGAGGAGGGACTTAATTGCATGGTTGGGAGGCGGCCCATATTGACCAGACGCAGAGAGCTGACGAGGAATTGATTGAAGCTCTGCTCCAGCCAACCCTGGGCGGTATTGTCCTTCCAAAATCCGAGCAGCCGCCCCCATAGCGGGTTCTCACCTTTTTCGAATGCGAACCAGATCAGCGCGGCACAGATGGCGCCGCCTGAGGTGCCGCTGATGCTGACCAGTTCGAACTCATCGCTTATTCGCGCTTCGCATAAGGCTTTCAGCGCGCCGGCCGTGAAGGCGGTCTGACTTCCACCGCCCTGGCACGCGATCGCGATTTTTGTCTTTGACCTCATGACCCATGTTGTCCTTTGCTCGTCACCTCAGAATGACCCAAAGGCAGTTCCAAGGCCGATGACCGCGACGAGGGCAATGATCGCCCCAACGACGGCCACCATAACAATGTCCAGGTAACTCTCGCGGTGCGTGAGGCCGCAAACCGAAAGCAGCGTCACCACGGCGCCATTATGGGGCAAACTATCAAGTGTCCCGGAGCTGATCACCGCAACACGGTGCATCAGCTCCGGGTTTATACCGGTCTCCTGTGCCAGGCGCATATAGGTCCCACCAAGCGCATCGAGCGCGATCGTCAACCCGCCCGAGGCCGAGCCGGTCAATGCCGACAATATGTTCGCGGCGATTGCCAGAGAGACCAATGGGCCACCGCCGATCGACAACACCCAATCGCGCACCAGAGCAAATGCAGGTAATGCCGCAACAACCGCACCGAAACCGACGAGGCTCGCGACACTCATCGCCGGCAGCACCGAGGCATTGGCGCCCGCGTCCACGCTGTCCCGCAATGCGGGCAGCCGGCGCCCATTGACGACAAGCAGGGTCAGTATTGCTGCGGCCAGGGCCACGATCACCGCCCACACCCCCCCGACAGCGGAAAGCGTGGTTTCACCCCAGCGTGGTTCCGCGAGGAAACCGACATCCAGACGTGGGAGCACAACGATCGACATCAGGAAGTTGACGCCCACCACAACAACCAGCGGCAGCGCCGCGGTGGCAATCGGCGGTAGTGTGTCCGCTATTTGGCCGCGATGTACCTCAGGAGGGTCGAATTCACGAGCCGTCGTCGCGCGCTCGCGAACCAGGATGTCTTCCGCCGCCTCGTCAGGCTGGACGTCCCCATCCATGCCGAACCCTTCTCCCCTGCGCCGTGCCGCTATTTCTGCCCGGTTGAGCCACCATAGGCCGAAGCCAAACATCACAACGGATGCAATCACGCCGAGGCCCGGCGCAGCCAGCGGTGTTGTGCCGAAAAACGGCATCGGTATCGCGTTCTGGATCGATGGCGTGCCGGGCATCGCCGACATGGTGAAAGTGGAGGTACCGAGTGCGAGCGCTGCCGGCATCAGGCGTCGTGGTATGTCGGCCGCGCGGAACATCGCCTGAGCCATCGGCGCGAGAACGAAAAACGCCACAAACAGGCTGACCCCCCCATAGGTCACGAGCGCGCCGGCAAGCACAACCGCCAATATGGCCCGGCGTTCCCCCAGCCGTGCGGTCACATAAGCCGATATGGAAGCAACCGAACCGGTGTCCTCCATCAGCTTGCCGAACAATGCGCCGAGCAGGAAGAGTGGGAAAAACTGTGCGAGAAAATGCGCCGCGCTGCCCATGAATGTCTGGGTCCAGTGGGCGAGCAAGGGCTGCCCAGAGGCCGCAGCGGCAATCAGGGCCGCCGCCGGGGCAAGCAGCAGAATGCTCCAGCCGCGATAAGCGAACCAGATGAGAAGCAGTAGTCCCGCGAAAATGCCCACAAGCCCCATCGGATCACCTGTTGGGCGGCACGGCCGACCGCGCGAAACGCAAGGCGATCCCGCAGCGAAGCCAAGCAGCAACCTGTTGCAAGAGCTTACGAGGATCGCGCCGCGGCGCGATCATAGAGGACGAAATCGTCCGGGCGAACCGCCGCGAAACGTGCGTGACGGAATTGATGGTACCGTGCGCACGAAACGCGTGGGCCGACCGCCGACGAAGACACGACTGCGGCGGAACTGGCCCGCCCTTGGAGGTCCGACGCGGTAGCCGGGACCCCAGCCGCCATAGGAAAAGCCGGACGGTTGGTAGTAGCCGATGCCGATACTGGTGCGCTGATTAAATCCGCCACCAGGCGCAACGCAGCCGGAGGCCGCCAATACGAACAGCCCGATGCTCATGTTGATGAAATGCCTTGGCAGGAAGAGGGCGTTCATCGATCGCCTCCCTCGCTTCCAGTGGTCGGCCATTCGAGCAACCCGAACGGTGCCCCCAGCGGATCGGCAACCAGCGCGATCTTGCCGCCGCCCTGGTTCAACCGCGGCTCGACCAGGACGCGGCCACCAAGCGCTACGACCTTCGCCGCCGTCGCGGTCGCATCATCGACACGCACGTAATTGAGCCAGTGGGGGTATATAGCGGGCCGGCTTGCCGGTGGTGGGTTCACGCTCGCGCGTGCATAGCCCTCGGAGACAAGTATGAAATGCTGGGCGTCGGGTTCGCCGGGAACTTCGAATACCTCGTAGTTGAAGAGCGCTTGATAGAAAGCTGCCTCGGCTTCGGGATCGCGGGTAATCAGCGAGCTCCAGATCCATGCCCCTGGGGTAGCCGACATGTCGGGTGGATCGCCGCTACTCGATGCCAGAACCGCAAAGATAGCGCCCCGCGGATCCGCCAGAACCGCTTCCCGGCCACGATCAGGGAAGTTGTGAGGTTGAAATAAAATCTTCGCGCCGTGTTGGACCGCCGCCTGTGCGGCCGCATCGACATCCCGCACGGCAAAATAGGTGAGCCATGCCGGCTGCAGGTGCTCACCGGCGGGCAGAGTCTTCTGCAAAAGTTCCGCAACGGGCTGATCGCCGATCACGGCGTCTGCATAGGCGGTCCCGCCGATATTGGTATCGCGGAAGGTCCAACCGAATACGCCCCCATAAAACCGCTCGGCGGCGGCCAGATCCGGTGTCACCAACTCCAGGAAAATCACCTTTCCGACGTGATACTCCTGGGTCGCGGGCTCGACGATGGCGGGGAGTTGAGATTGCGCGGCGGCGCGCGGCGCCACAAATGCACCGACAACGGATGCGATGAGCAGGACCAATTGTGGAAGCTGGCGCATTCGATTTGATGAAAGCATCGCCGTTCCCGTTGTCAGAGGCAATGGAACGTCCGGATCTCTAGTTTAGGCTGCGGACGCACCGCCACCAACTATTTTTCGTGACGTCGCCAGCATTACAGAAAAATCTAATGCGATCGCCTGCAATCCGTACTAATTTGAGCTATTGAATCCAGCGCCGCTATGGCAAGAAACTTAATAACGAGAAAGAAATGTTTGTGGTGGGTCGGATCGTCATTTTTTATGTTCTACCGATGAGCGACAATATATTGAGTAAATCTCCATGGTCTCATTGCCTTGCAGGCGATATAATTCAAATTGTTGGCATCAGTCATCCCGGCGTGTTGGTAACGAAGTGAGACGACGCAAGGACGACTGATCCTGACTTTGTGAATGCCGTGATCATGTCTTCGTTCGACGATGTCGAGCTTACGGACGCGACGATTATCCGGATGGCCGTTAATCGAAGATACAAGCGTCCATGAAGCGCTTGCTTCCACAACCGGTGAACACCATCCTCCAGGTTTTTCGGGCAGAAAACGGGGCCCACGCGCACTTAGACGGCCTATGGAAGTTCATCGAGTTAACTGAGTTCGTCAGTCCTCACGCACAATCTCTTTCAGGGGAGAATTCAGATGTTAAAAAAAGCCACCATGATGGCAGTTCTGTTGGGTACTTGCCTATCAGCGAGTGCCTTGGCCCAGAGCACGGGCGGCAACATGAGCGGGGCCACCCCGAACCCGAACAGTACGAACAGCATTAGGGGCCTTAGGACGTTCCCGGCCCAAGTGGTCACGACCGATAAGGGGCCAATATTGGTCAATATAAAAGGCATGACCCTGTACACATACGATAAGGATAGCAACGGCCAGTCCTCCTGCAACGGAGCCTGCGCACAGAATTGGCCGCCACTTCTGGCTTCGACGCATTCTTTAGCTGGAGGAAACTGGAGTATCATCACACGGAGCGATGGTGAAAAACAGTGGGCTTATAAAGGTAAACCACTTTACACGTGGTCCAAGGACACGAAACCTGGTGACACCACAGGCGATGGTATAAAAGCCGCTTGGCATGTTGCCCGGCCCTGATTGGCGGTTATTGGCAGGGTTGAACCGTGGGGCTGACCGAATGTTCTTGCGATCCGTGCGCAAAAGTTAGACGACTGCACTGGGGGAAGGTGCTGTAGCGAAATGGTGGCGCCGCGAAGCGCGAACGCCTGCAGCTGATGCAATTCATTGCGCAACATATGGGCTCGTGAGTGGTTCGATCGTTTTTTGATCAGCGTTTTGTTTATTGTAACAATGACGTGTTGTTGCTGTAACCACCAGGGCGCCCTGAGGGGCGAAGCTCAGGGCTATCCCCTGCGCCTTCGCCGCGCTGGCGATGGTCGTGCTTGCCATGCGCTCAGACCGCAGCCGCGAGCGGAGGTGGCGACGCCGAGGATCACCGGGCGCAGATCCACCACGCACCTTCCGAACTGCCCTCGAATCCCGTAACGGTTAGCAGCACAAATCACGCGCTTCCCAGCGAGGCTGTCCACCATCATGGTCCAACCGAAAACGTCTCGTCGTACAAAAATTTCGTCGGTTCGCGCTACGTCTCGACCCGTCCTGCGGGTTCTGGGAACGGAAATCACGGCATTGCCGGAGATCCAGTCTCGCGCCGCGGCCGATCTCGGGATCGAGGTCGAGTTTGACTGCCTGGACTTTCTCAGCGCACAGCGGCGCGCGGCAGTTGAGCCCTCGACCTACGATGTCTATGACCAATGTTTTCACAACCTCGACATCGTGTGGTTCTGGCGCGCCATCCAGCCGATCGAGGTCTCGCGGATCCGACGCTGGGACCAGGTTAGCGCCCTCACCAAGACCGGCCAGATCGGGCCGCAAGCCTCTATCGGGCAAGGCGATGCGCCGGTCACACGTCTTTATGTTCAGCCGGACCGTTCGCTGGGCGGGACGCCGTCATGCTGGATCTCGATGCTGCCGACCGCCCATAATGTCGATAGTTTTGCCTATCGCAAGGACATGATCGGTGACGAGGTGCCAAATTCCTGGGCTTTTTTGCTGGATCCACGCTGGCAAGGGCACGTCGCGCTCGTCAACGAACCCGCGATCGGGGGCTTTGATGCAATCCTCGCCCTGCAGGCGAGCGGCGCGCTGCGCTTCGAGACTTTCGGCCAGCTGAGTACCGGTAAGATAGATGCTTTGCTCGATCATCTGTCCCGCAAGCGCGATACCGGTCATTTCTTTGGTTTTTGGAAGACGGCGGTCGAGGCGGCCAACTGGATGGCGGACGGCAGGACATGGATCCAGAGCACCTGGTCGCCGGTCATGACCATATTGCGGCGCCGCGGCATCGCCGTCGAGGAGGCGGTGCCGCGCGAAGGCTATCGCGCTTGGCATGGCGGGCTCTGCCTGTCGCGGCATCTTGACGGCCGGATGCGTGACGTCGCTTATGAATATCTGAATTGGTGGCTCGCTGGCTATGCCGGCGCGGTCGTCGCCCGGCAAGGATATTATATGTCTGTCCTGGAGCCCATCCGAGAGCATCTCAGCCCGGCGGAATGGCGCTACTGGTACGAAGGTGCGCCGGCTTCGGAAGCGCTCCGGGCGCCGGACGGCACGCCGATCATCCCGGAAGGGGCGGTCAGGAGCGGCGGCTCTTACTGGCAGCGCGCCAGTTCCATCGCGGTCTGGAACACGACCATGGATGAGCACAATTATCTCGCGCGACGCTGGGCCCGCCTCGTTGCCTCCAGGGCCGTCGACTGACCGCCGATAGCTTTGCCACCGGCATGCGCGAGGAGGTCTTTGTATGAGACGGAAGCATTTCATCTCATGCCGGGCTGATCCAGCCGCGTCAGATAAGCGGGCACAGAACGCGGCTCTGGCAAGACGGCGACGATCTTCATCTGCGCGATTTTACAGTGCATTGCCGTTTCAAGATGCCGATCAAGCGTTGCTGCGGCGGCATCCACTGCACCTCGAAGGAGGAGTTCGACGATGAGCCGCTGTTCTATAACGGGCGAGTTGTCGTCGGGCAGGCCCAATTGTCTGAGCAGCCTCTCTAACGCCCGCACCGGGAGCAGATTGTCGCGTATTAACGTGTGGAGCCGATTGTTGGGACTGGCCAGCAGGCAAGTTTTCACAAACAGGTCCTCGAGGTTGAAAAGCTCTGCCCGCTGAACCGAGCTGGCATTCTGCTCGTGCTGAACGAGCCGATGCCACAGCGTCTCCAGAGCTTTCTGGTTGATGTGCGCGGCGGCTTTCACGAGGGCGGCCGGCTCGAGCAGCCGCCGGATCTCAAAATGTTCGCGGATCGTGTTCGCGGTAAGTGGGCCGGCGATCCAGTGCGAGCTCTGGTTCTTGCGCACGAGCCCGCGTTCCGCGAGGCGGCCCAACACGTCACGCGCAATGGTCCTGCTAACCTTGAAATATGCCGCGAAGGCGGCCTCGATGATCCGGTGCTGGCCGAAGATGACGCAGCCAGCGACATCCGCCTCGACCGTCTCGAAAATCCGTTCGCCGGATGAACGGTTGGCCAGCGCCTCCTCCGCATCCGTGGACCATTCGAGCGCGACTGTCTTGATGTCGCCCCGGACCGGCTCGACGTCGCCGGACCTTCCGACCAGATATCCCCGCCCGTTGAAGCGGCGAATCAGGCTGCGCTTCTGCAGGTTTTGCAGTGCGCGCCGCACAGGCGGACGAGTTGTACCAATTGCCTCCGCGACGGCTCCCTCGAGGAGGAGGAAGCCCTCAGGGAGCCGCCCACCGACGATATTCGCGGCGAGGATCTGTTCGACCACTTCGTAACGGCGCCGTCTCAGGCTTTCCGGCCGGCTTCGTGCCATTCTTCTCCCCTTTTCGATCCGCTCCCCTCGATTCGACACGAAATCATATCGGGGCATGTGTGTCAGCCGATGAAAGAATGGCGATTGAATACCGAAGCTGTTATTTGTTAACGAAGTGAGACGTATTGCTTAGTTGGGGCCGGCGTTGCCGCGTGATGCGCCGATGTTAAGCCGAACTCATCGGGAACGTGCAAGTCTTGGATATCTCAAGGCTGCAGGATTGGGCAATGGAGATCGTTGTTCACGTCCTTGAACCGACCAGTTGGTTCTTTTGTAACGAATAAAAATTACCATTGCATACAAATATCGTTGCGGTTTAGCGTTGGATCGCTAACGTTATATTTGGGGCGAAATGACTGGAAAGGTCGCGCGACAAAGGAGGGTAGTATGGCGAAGCTCACAGGTCGGCGCTGCTTGGTCACGGGTGCGGGGCGGGGAATTGGCGCGGCGGTGGCGGCGGGTCTGGCCGCAGAAGGCGCCCGCGTTGCCATATTGGACATTGACCTGGATTGCGCCGAGGAGGTCGCGCGCACGTTAAAACGCGCGGGCAGCGACGCGATCGCGATTGCTGCCGATGTCTCGGCACCGGCGGAGGTGCGTGCCGCGGTCGACACGGTGATCGTGGCGTTTGGGGGCATCGATGTGCTGGTTAACAATGCCGGGATCGACACGAGTGCGGCGGTTGTCGACATGACGCTGGAGGTTTGGGACCGGATGATCGCGGTCAATCTGCGCAGCGTCTTCCTCTGCACGCAGGCCGTCCTGCCCGGCATGATCGATCGAGGCTGGGGGCGGATCATCAATATCGCCTCGCAACTCGCGCAGAAAGGCGCGCCGGACATGGCGCATTACGCGGCGGCCAAGGCCGGAGTCATCGGCTTCACGCGCTCGCTCGCCTACGAGGTTGCGGGGCAGGGGATCACCGCGAATGCGATCTGCCCCGGGCCGGTTGATACGATGCTGTGGCGTGCAATTCCAGCCGGCTGGCGTGAGCGGAAGCTTGCCGAACTGCCGATCGGCAGGCCGGCCCGCGTCGAAGAGATCGTGCCGACCGCCATTCTGCTCGCCTCTGATGACGGGGCTTATTACGTCGGCGCCACGCTCAACCCGAACGGGGGCGACGTCATGGTCTAACAATACGGTGCGCCGATCGTGGCCGTTCGGGTCCACCCGGCGTCACGGTCGCGATGCGCCAATCAACCGCCATAGCGTGGCCGCTGCCAGGGATGAAATCGGGCCATCCCCGCATGCGAACCCGATAACAGGGAGAACAAGGCATGGACGTCTTGCGGAATGATGTACTCGATCTGTCGCCGCCCAAGCCGCATGAGCGACGGCGATTTTCTGTCTTCACCAAGGGCGAGACCGATTTGGTCACGATCATCGCGCTGCTCGCCTGGACCGTCGCCGTCTTCGATTACGGGTTGCTCGGCACGCTGCTCCCCGTGATGCAGCAATCCTTCGGCTGGACGCCGACGACAGCCTATGCCGTCAATACCTGGATTTCGGTCGGCAGCGCGATCGTCGCATTCGGCCTCGGTCCGGTCATCGACCGGCTGGGCCGACGGAGCGGGATGATGTTGACCGTAGGAGGCACCGCCGTCGTCTCCGCTCTCACGGCGGCGATCCCGGCCGGGCTTGCGATGATGAGTGCCGGGCTCATCGTCATCGTCCGTTCCTTCGGTGGGCTGGGTTTCTCCGAACAGGCCGTCAACGCCACTTACATCAACGAGGTCTACCAGGTCACCGAGGACGAGCGGAAGCGCCGTCGCCCCGGCTATTACTATGCCTGGATCCAGGGCGGCTGGCCGCTCGGCTTCATGCTCGCGAGCGCCCTCTCGCTGGCACTCCTTGACGTTGTCGGCTGGCGTGGCCTCTATCTCGTCGCGACGCTGCCGGCCGCCTTGCTTCTTTGGGTGATCCGCCGTTACCTCAAGGAGACGCCGCAGTTCCGGCTGCACCAGAAGTTGCGCCAACTTGAGGAAGCCGGCCATGCCGAGGAGGCACACGCGCTCGCCGCCGCGTACAACATCCAGCATTCCTCGGCGGCACCGCTCAAGCGGATCTGGGAGCCGCATCTCCGCGGCAACACGTTCGCCTTTTCGCTCGCATGGATCTTCAATTTCTTCGGCATTATGAGCTTCAGCATCCTCGGCAGCTCGGTGCTCAAGAACGCCAAGGGCGTCCAGCTCTCCGAGGCATTCTGGATGCTGATTATCATCAACCTGATCGCCTATTTCGGCTATGTCTTCCACGGCTGGCTGGGAGACCGGATCGGCCGCAAGCCGACGATCTTGATCGGCTGGATTATATCGAGCCTCTTCTTCGCCGCGATGCTGAGCCCGCTCGTGACGAATCCGGAATTGATCGTCGCAACCTATGCCGGTGGCCTGTTCTTCCTGGTCGGCCCTTATGCGGCGATTTAGTACTTCATGGCGGAATGTTATCCGGTCAGCTGCCGCGCCACGGGCGTGACCTTCATCGGCGCGATGAGCCAGCCCGGCATCATCATCGGCGGTGCCCTGTTCACGCTGGTCGCGGGCGCATTCGGAACGGGGGCGGCCGCCCTCTGGGTCGGCGCTGTCGGCATCTTCGTGTCCGGCCTCATCATGCTTTTCACAAAGAGACCGGGCGAAGTCGGTCTGGAGGAAGCCAATGTCTGAACAGCCGGTTGCCGCGATCACCGGGGGCGCGAGCGGCATCGGCCGCGCCCTTGCGGTCTTTTATGCAAAACGTGGCATTAGCAGCGTGATCGGCGCGTTGCGGAGCGATCCGCACGATCCGGAGGAGACGGTGCGGCTCGTGCGCGAACATGGCGGGCGCTGCGTCATCCAGGAACTGGACGTGCGCGATACCGGGTCGGTCGACGCCTTCGCGGAACGCGCAATCGTTGAATTTGGCCGCCTCGACTATATGATTGCCAATGCGGGAATCCTGCGCAACGCGCCGATCGCGGATCTGTCCGACGAGCGCTGGGCGGACATGATGGAGGTCGATCTGACCGGCGTCCTGCGCACGCTTCGTGCGGGCGCGGCCAGGATCGGTGCCGGCGGCGCCATGGTCGCGATTTCCTCGATCGCCGGTGGTGTGTATGGCTGGGAAGAACACGCTCATTACGCTGCCGCTAAAGCCGGTGTGCTCGGCTTGGTGCGCAGCTTTGCGGTTGAGCTCGCATCAAGACAGATCCGGGTGAATGCGATCATTCCTGGCCTGATCGAGACGCCTCAATCGCTCGATCCGGTCAATTCGCTGGGTCCGGACGGGCTGGTCCGCGCGGGGCGCGACATACCGTGGGGCAGGGTCGGCCGGCCGGAGGAGGTGGCCAGCGTCATCGCCTTCCTCACCTCCGCGGACGCCAACTACATCACCGGCCAGGCGCTGGTGGTGGATGGCGGCCTTACCGTGAAGATGCGGTCCTGAACGCGGCGGGGACCTTTGGTACAAACAGAAGGATAACGTCAATGGCTAAGGAAATTCTCTGCTCGTTCGGTGTCGATGTCGATGCTGTGGCGGGCTGGCTTGGCTCTTATGGCGGCGAGGATTTGCCCGACGACATCTCCCGCGGGCTGTTCGCCGGCGAAGTCGGCAGCCCGCGTTTGCTGAAGCTGTTCGAGAGGCTCGGCATCCGCACGACGTGGTTCATTCCGGGCCACTCGATCGAGACGTTTCCCGAGCAGATGAAGGCGGTTGCCGATGCCGGGCACGAGGTCGGCATCCATGGCTACAGCCATGAGAACCCGATCGAAATGACGCCCGAGCAGGAGGAGGAGGTTCTCGACAAGTCGATTGAGCTGGTCACCGCGCTGACCGGCCGTCGGCCGACCGGCTATGTCGCGCCATGGTGGGAGTTCAGTACCGTCAGCAACGAATTGCTGATCAAGAAGGGGATCAAGTACGACCACAGCCTGATGCATCGCGACTACGAGCCTTACTATGTGCGGGTCGGCGACGGCTGGACCAAGATCGACTATAGCAAATCGGCGAGCGAATGGATGAAACCGCTCGTGCGCGGTCGGGAGACTGATCTCGTTGAGATTCCGGCGAGCTGGTATCTCGACGATCTGCCGCCCATGATGTTCATCAAGAAGTCGCCGAACAGCCACGGCTTCGTCAATCCGCACGATATAGAGACGATCTGGCGCGAGCAGTTCGACTGGGTCTATCGCGAGTACGACTATGCCGTATTCCCGATGACCATCCATCCCGACGTCTCGGGCCGGCCCCAGGTGCTGATGATGCTCGAGCGCCTCTACGGCTACATAGCGCGGCATCCGGGCGTGAAGTTCGTCACCATGGACGAGATCGCGGACGACTTCCTGCGGCGCAATCCGCGCAAGGGTTAGGCCGTGTGCGGGCTCTGCGGCAGCCTGCTAGGCGGCGCGCACTGGTCGGATGGCGCGCTACCCAGCGTTACGGCTGACACGGTGCCGGTCTGGCAACGGCGCGCTGAACGGCGGGCACGTGTCGAGGCGGTGAACTGGCTGCTGAGCCCCTGCGGCCTCCGCCTTGCCGACTGGCAGGGCGTGCGCTTCATTCTGCGCAACCGCACCGGCGCCGCGGCGGAGATCACCGGCTTCGGCGATCTCTGGCCGCAGGCCGACCGGCTCTGCGCGACGCCGCCCGACCCGCTGGATCCCGGCTTCCTGGACGATCTGGCTCGTCGCGATGGCTGACGAGCGGGTAGACATCCATGTGTTGACCGGCTTCCTCGGCAGCGGCAAGACAACGGTGCTGCGGCGGCTGCTCGCGGATCCGCGCCTCGCAGAGACTGCGGTGCTGGTCAATGAATTCGGCGCGGTCGGGCTGGACCACCTGCTGGTCGAGGCGATCGAGGGCGAGCCGGTTCTGCTCGGCGGGGGTTGCGTCTGCTGCACGTTGCGCGGTGACGTGCGTGAGGCGCTGCGCGATCTCTGGACTCGGCGGGCGCGCGGCGAAGTGCCGGCCTTCAGGCGCGTGATTCTCGAGACGACCGGGCTTGCCGATCCGACGCCGATCATGGCGACGGTCGCGGCCGATCTCGCGCTCCGCCATCATTTCCGTCCTGGCCACGTGATCACGACCATCGACGCGGTGAATGGCGCCCAGACGCTGAGCCGTTACGAGGAGAGCGCGCAGCAGGCCGCGGCGGCGGATGTTTTGCTGCTGACCAAGCGAGACCTTGTTGATCTGGAGGCGCTCGCGGCGACCAAGGCGGTGCTGCGGGATGTCAATCCACTCGCGCGGATCGAGATGATCGAAGCCGGCGATGCGCCGCCGGAAATCCTGCTGGCCGCCGATCCTGCCGCTCAGATCGCTCGTGCGGCGCGCTGGGAAACAGCCGCGCCCGCCGACGCGCCGCGCCATAACGGGATCGCCGCTTGTGTGATTGAGCATGACCGCCCGATCCGCTGGGCCGCGTTCGGCCTCTGGTTCAGCCTGCTTGCGCATCGTCACGGCGCGCGGATCTTGCGGATGAAGGGGATTCTCACGCTCGAGGGCAGCGAGACGCCGATCCTCGTTCAGGCCGTGCAACATCTCGTTCATCGCCCGGAGCACCTGCCGGCGGCGATGGGCGACGGATCACGTTCCTCGCTCGTATTGATCGTCGACGGGCTCAATCTGCAGCTGATCCGCCGTTCCTTTGCCGTGATGGTCGCGCGCGCCGGCTGATCGTCAGAAGATCTGGGTCGGAGCGGCGTATTGCTTCTCGTCCTGCAGCCGGGGCATCAGGGAACGGGCGGCCTCGGAGATGTCAGCCATCACATACTGCCTTACCCGTGCGGCATCTCCATCGCGGAGCGCCTGCAGGATTTTACGGTGGAACTCGTTCGCGAGCGGCAGATAATCTTCATCGTCGAAAAGTCGCGTGAAGAACGGGCCGACATTGCACCAGAAATCTTTAATCATGCCGAGCAGCAGCGGCGTGCCGGCGCGTTCATACAGCGCGAAATGAAATTTTTGATTGAGTTGAACATAAGTTTGGATTTCTTTTCCGGCGATCGCCTTGTCGATGTCCTCAACAATCTTTTCCAGGTCCAGCAGATGGCGCCGATCGGTGTGGTTAACCGCCAGCTCAGCTGCGGTGCCCTCCAAGGCACATCGGATATGACAGATTTCATTGAATTGGTCTGCCGAAAGATACGGTACAACAATAGAACGGTTCGCCTGCAGCAGGAGCACGCGCTCGGCTACGAGGCGCTGCAGCGCCTCGCGAACAGGGGTTGCCGAGATGCCATAGGCTTCCGCCACAGAACGAATGACCAAAACATGCCCAGGCGGGAATTCTCCGACAATCAGGGCCTTCTTTAGCGCGGCATAGGCCCGATCCGTTAAAGTCTCATGGTCGATCTTAAGCAATTTTCTCTCTGTGTTCGTGCGTCTGGCTTGGTGGTCGTGCTCGTACACCATGCGGGAACATGATGGCAGGTAAAAATATCCATAGCACATCTCCCGCTACGATGATACATGATATATCATCTATCATATGGATGGCCCGATGAGGCATTGCCTCAAGGCTGCGCCAGCCCCGGAAAACGACAAAGTGAGCCCTTATGGATAGTCGATTTACCGTTCATCAGCCTCCCGTTTCGCCGCAGCTGGCCGAGCAGTTGGCGCTTTCGCTTTTCGGCAAATCGGTCCGGGCGCTCCCGCTCGGCAGCGAACGCGACCATAATTTTCATCTGTCCGCTGACGACGGCTCTGAATACGTGCTGAAGATCAGCAATCCCGCGGAAAAAGCGCTGATCACCGCGTACCAGACCGCGTGCCTGCGCCACATCGCGGCCCATAGCCGCGATCTGCCGATCCCGCACATCGTCCCGACCCTGGACGGTCGCTTTGAGGCGGTCAGCCCCTGGTCGGACCAGACGCTGCGCACCGTCCGAATGCTGTCCTACTTGCCGGGGGAGCCCTTGTACCGGTCCCGCGGCGGTAGCGAACAGCGGCGCCGCATCGGCGCGACCTTGGCCGCGCTTGACCGGGCACTCGGTTCATTCGCGGAAAAGCCGCCCAGCTTCGAGCTGCCATGGGACATGACGCGGGCGAGCCAGATCAAGCCGCTGCTGGAACATATCGCCAATCCCGGGCAACGCGCCATCGCGGTCCACTGCCTCGATAATTACGAGAAACATGCGCTTCCGGCTCAACCCTTTCTTCGTACGCAGGTCATCCACAATGACCTCAATCCCCATAACCTGCTCGTGGACCCCAGCGATCCGGACAGGATCACCGGCATCATTGATTTTGGTGACATCACCTTGGCGCCGACAATCTACGATGTCGCAGTGGCCGCCAGCTACCAGATACTGGAAGGCGACCACCCGCTCGAATCCGCGGCGGAATTCATCGCCGGATACCACGCGAAAACCCGCTGGAAGATCGTGAGATCGACCTTCTCCTCGACCTGATACGCACGCGGCTGACCCTCACGGTCGCCATAACCGGATGGCGTGCGGCCCAGCACCCAGAAAACAGCACATATATTCTGCGCAACAACCCAGGCTCGTGGCGTGCGCTGGAACAGCTCGCGAATCTTTCGCGCGCCGAAGCCCACGCTTTTCTGCATCAAATCTGCACGGGAGCATAAGCCATTGTCCGAAACGAAAATGCGCATGATCAATGCGTTCGACGCCGACCGGAGCGACGAATTATCACCCGAGGCACGCGCGCTGGTGGAACGGCGGATGCGCCTACTGGGCCCGGCATACCGGCTCTTCTATGACAACCCTGTTCATATCGTTCGCGGCGAAGGCGTCTGGCTCTACGACCCTGAGGGCAACGCCTATCTCGACGTCTACAACAATGTCGCCTCTGTCGGCCACTGCCATCCCCACGTTATCGAGGCACTCGCGAAGCAGGCCGCCACTCTCAACACCCATACGCGCTACCTGAACGAAACCGTGCTCGACTATGCCGAGCTTGCTTGCGAAATTCCCGCATGCGCTCGGGCACGTGATGTTCACCTGCACGGGCAGCGAGGCGAACGATCTCGCCCTACGCGTGGCCACAAGCGCCACCGGCGGTACCGGCTTCATCGTCACCGAACTCGCCTATCATGGTGGGACGGAGGCAGTGGCGGAGGTTTCCCCGTCGCTTGGCCCGATGGTCGCATCGGCGAGCATGTCCGCACGGTTCCCGCCCCATCCCTGGAAAGCGACGACTGCCAGGATGTCGCGGCGCGCTTCGCATCCGGCGTCGCCGCCGCCATCGCGGATATGTAGCGCCATGGCATACGCCCGCAGCCCTGCTCGTCGACACGATCTTTTCGAGTGACGGTGTCTTCCCGATCCGCCGGGCTTTCTGGCTGAAGCGGTGCGATCGTGAAGCGAAGCAGGCGGCCTGTTCATCGCCGACGAGGTGCAGCCGGGTTTCGGGCGCACCGGCGAGCAATGTGGGGCTTCCAGCGCCACGGCCTGGTCCCGGACATGGTGACACTGGGCAAGCCGATGGGGAATGGCCATCCGGTCGCAGGCATGATCGCCCGGCCGGAGATGCTCGTGAATTCGGCCAGCAGATGCGCTACTTCAACACGTTCGGCGGCAATCCCGTCTCCTGCGCTGCCGGATGGCGGTGCTCGACGTGATCGAACAAGAAGCGCTGATGCAAAACGCGGCAATCGTCGGCGAGCATCTTCGCGAAGGTCTGGAAGCGCTTGGCCGGATCAATCCATTGATCGGCCAGGTGCGCGGCGCGGGGTTCTTCATCGGCGCCGATATCGTCCGGGACGGCCATCCAGTCGGCGACGAGGCGGCGCGCATCGTCAACGGGCTGCGCGCCCGACGGGTGCTGATCAGCGCGTCGGGGCCGCGCGGCAACGTCCTCAAAATCCGTCCGCCTTTGCCTTTCACGCTGGAAAACGCGGACCTGTTCCTCAACCGGCTGGACCAGGTCCTCGCGGAACTCTGACCGGCGCGGCCGCGCCGACCGTCGAAAAACAGAGTGTTGATCAGGCGTCCCGCAAGGCGGCCTGCGTGCAAATCTGATCGACGCGGCGGCGGAGCGCCTGCGCCTCCGCGAGGCTGATTTCGGTGAAGCGTATTGTTTGCCCGGGGCGCGCGTGACCTAGCTTCCACAGCGCGCCGCTCGGACGGTGAACGGGTTGATAAACCCCCCCGTGCTCGGCGCATCCTGCAGGAGGATGATCGGCGTCTGCCCCGCAATGTTGATCCCGCCGACCGGATAGCCGTGGTCGAGGATGTTGGACGGGTCCTGCCCGTGCTCCGGGCGCTTATCGTAGGCGCGTCGGCGAAGGCGATCGGCGGCCCCTTCAGGCGCATCCCGGTGCGGTTGCTTTGGGCCAGCACGCTCCATTCCGCGGCCAGGAAGGCGGCCACCAATCGGCGCCCAGCCAGTCATCGTTCGGGCCGAGCATGACCTCAACTTCCACCAGCTTGTCTGCGGTCAGTGGCGGGCGGAATCGGCGTCTACCTGCCACACCACAGGCGCCGCGCCGGGGCGACCGGCACGCGTTGGCCTGTTTTGAGGGCATAACCCTCGATGCCGCCGACACCGGCCATATGGAAGGTCGCGCGAGAGCCCAGGACCGGTGGCGTTCTATGCCGCCGGCGAAGGCGATATACATGCGCGCCCCCAGTTTGGCGGCGCCGGTGCTCAGCACCTGTCCGCTTCTGACCGGGATGGTTTGCCATAGCGGCACGGGTGCATCATCGAGCTTCGCGGCCATGTCCGCCCCCGCGAGCGCGATGGCGCCGTCGCGCAGGAACCGCAATGTCGGGCCGAGAAACTGACACTCAAGCGCGGCCTGGTCCCGGTGATTGCCAACCAAGAGGTTGGCGAGCCTGAAGGACCAAGCATCGGCCGGTCCAGATGGCGGGAAGCCCTGCTCCCAATATCCGAGGCGTCCCGGCAATTCCTGCACACTGGTCTCAAGGCCGGGTTTCAGGACCTCGAATAGCGCCGCGTCAGTCATGCAACATCTTCCAGCGTGTCGAGCCAGGCTCGATATTTGCGGATCGAGAATTTCTGATAATCGACCATGGGATGGTCGTATGTACCGTCGGCGACAGAAGCTTCGATATGATCATATTCCTCCTGGTCGATCGGGACGAAACGTACGCGGTCGCCGGGCTTGAACAGCGCCAGCGTCTCCCTGAACGCCCGCAGCTTCTGCTCGCGGTCCCAGATCGGCATCGGTGTGCGGCCGACAAGCTGGTATCCGCCAGGCGTCCGGTCAGGATAGATGCAGGTGATCGCGCCGCCGATACCGACCGCTCCCTTCGGCGTCCAGGATCGCGGCGGATTGTATTTTGGCGCGACCAGGCGCGAGCGCGGATCGAGCGGCATGAGCGAGCAGAGACCTGGCCAGAAGCCGAGTGCGGCCACCCAATATTCCGGGGCGCAATGCACCCGCCGCAGCTCGGCCCGGTGGCGAGCTTATTGAACGCGCAGACCAGCTCCGGATCCTGCGTCTTCTCGGTGACCCGCGCGCGGTATTCGGCGATGCATTCTTCCGTCCACGGATCGAAGTATAGCACCGGAATGGTGAAGAGGCGGCTCTCGAGTTCGACATCCCCCTGGCTCGTCGTACCCCGGTGCAGCGCGCTCACCTCACGGACGACATCATCGAAGCAGATCAGGTCCGCATCATACGAAATCTGCATCGACGCCATCTCGGGGATCAGCTCCACAATGCCGCCGATTGCGGCGGCGCGGATGACGGCGGCGAGCGCGTGCACCTGGAAATTGAGATCGAAACTCATCTCGTCCCCAAGCTCGATCTCCATGTAGCGGTCGCCACTCGGGAAAAACCGAGGCGAATCGTATATCATTAGCGTCCCCTCTCGATACGGACGAACAGCAGCCAGAAAACCAGGCACAGCAGCGGTAGGGCGACGGCGAGAATCAGCGTCGCCAGCGAGAAGATGATCGGGACCTGCGATTGCTGGGAGGATGCCATGCTCCAGTTCCAAATTGGCATCGTTGTCGCGGTGCCCCGCAGAAAGATCGAGCGCTGGGCCTCGTTGAAGGAAAGCAGGAAGCCGAACAGCCCGGCGCCGACGATTGCGGGGCGCAGCAGCGGAAACTCGATGTCCCAGAACCGACGCCAGGGACCCGCGCCAAGATCCTCGGCAGCTTCAAGGAGGCGATGGTCAAACCTCGTTGTCAGCACGAGCACGATGAGCAGTGCGAACGGAAAGGCCCAGACAATGTGCCCCACCATAATCGACCAGTAGCCGAGCTGCAGCCCCAGCAACACACGCAAGAAGATGAAGAGCGCGGCACCCATCGACATGCCCGGAATGAAGAGCGGCAGCATTGCGAGAAGCACGATCGTGCCCGGCTTCCGCGCGCGCGGTATTGCGCGCCCGACGAAAGTGGCAACCAGTGCCGAGATTAACCCGACGATCGTGGCGATGACCAGGCTGGTGGCGAATGGCTGGATCCATCCCGCCTCCGCCATCAGCGCCCTGTAATTGCCGAGCGTGAGTGGATAGGGAATGCCAGAGAGCGGATCCGCGCTGAATGACAGCACGGCAAGCCATACGAGGGGAAAATAAACCAGCCCCAGAAGCACAAATCCGCCCCATTTCGAAAGGGCGATCCACCCGCGCCAGTAGCTCCAGCGGTCGAGCTTCCTGTCCCGCGCGATCGTTGGCTGATCGCTCGATGCCAGCGCGGTTCTCATTCCTTGATGGACCGGAACACATTGCCGATGTCCACAAATCGGCGCATCACCAGAAATGACGTACCCAGCAGGACAGCGAGCAGGATGACGACGAAGGCCGATAGTGCCGCGACCATCGGAACACGCAAGGCGGAATAGGCGCTTTCCACGGAGTTGCTCAGTAAATCGACGAAGCCGCCGCCCAATATCGTCGGTTCGACCCAGGCCGCGAGGGCCGAGCCCAAAGTGAACACGATACCGCCGAGTACGCCGGGCAGCGACAGGGGCAGCACGATATCGGCGAGGACATGAACCGGTGAGCCGCCCAAATCCCGGCACGCGGCGAGTAATGTCTCGTCAATGGCGTTGATCGCCAGGTAGATCGGCAGAACCATCATCGGGAAATAGGTAAGGATCATCACGAAATGGACGGGCCATTCGGTGAACAGAAGCCACCTGAGCGGATGCCCGATAAAATGCGCGTTCAGAAGAATGCTGTTCACGAGACCATGTTCGTCGAAAATCGGCGACCAGACGATGATCCGAGAGGAAAGATCGATGAAGAAGGGAATCGTCAACAAGGCGAGCACGATGGCACGCGTCGTTTTGCTGACACGCCCCTTTGCCAGCCAGTAGGCAAAGGGGAACCCGATCAGGAGATCGATTGCCGTGACGGTCAATGCGATACGCAAGGTCCGCAGCGTCACCTCGAAACGTCCCGAGGCGAACAGATCCGTCCAGGTCGCGAAGCTCGGCTGATAGACGGTCATGAAAAAACGGGTCTGGAAAAAACTGAACGCGACCAGGACCACCAGCGGCACGATCACGAGCACCGACCAGACCAGCAGGAAGATCGCCAATGCCCATCGCCCTTCAGACAAAACGGGCGCTGGCAAGCGCAGAGACCTCATGTTGGAGGAACCTGCTCTCAAGCGTTCAAAAAGCGTTGCCATTCATCCTCGATCGCGTCGGCATGGGAAGGTGTCGTCGTGCTGACGAAGGGTTTCTGGAACTTTCGTTCAACCTTCACCTGGGTTGCCTTGAGTGCCGTGATCTGATCGGCGGACCAGCCATGCGTCTCGGCGTAGGCCACGCCCAAATCCATATTGGGGCCGGCATAGCCGCGATCCCGCGCCTGATAGGCCCGGTATTCGCCATCCATGAAATAGTTCAGAACTTTATAGATATTGTTGAGATTGCCACGGCTCTTCGCCTGCGAAGCGACATAAGCGCCGTGACCCCATTTGTAATATCCTTCGACCGTGTAGGCATACAGGACGGCATTCGGCCCGAGCGTTTTGTTCGCCTCGCGCACCGCCGGCTCCCAGCAATTGATGATATCGACCTCGCGGTTCGACAGGAGCTGTACCTGCTCCTCAAAGGAGCTCTCCAATGTCCGGAACTGCCCGGCCTTCTTGCGCGCGACGAGGAAGTCAACGACCATGCGCGCTTCCTCGCGTGTCAGGTCCGCGGGATTGTTGATCTGCGCATTGTGGGCGGATTTCAGATAAAGCGCGGTCGGGCCGATCGAGTAGTTCCAGGTCTGGTCGAAGGCGGCGCGGCCACGTGTCTTGTCGGTGTCGAACAGCATCTTCCAAGAGACATCGTCCTGCCCGTCAGGATTGACCCCGATCTTTTCGGCGACGTATCCGAAGCTGTCGGCATTGCCGATCACCGGCGTCCCCCACTGCGTGCCGTTATTGCCGACCACGACGGCCGAATCCTTCCATACGTCGGGCGTACGGTTCCAGAGCTTCAGTTCGGGTTGCGTGACATCGATCGGCAGATAGGCGCCAGACGGCCCGAGAATGTTCTGCGTGCCGCCTTCGAAAATAAAGATATCCTCAGCACTTCCGATCTGGGATTGCATAACAGCCTGCATGTAGACGCCGACGTCATTGTTCGATCCTGTGAACTTCATGGTCAGGCCAAGCGACTTCTGCATCGTGGACCAGTTTTCGAGCTGCGCCGTGGTCACGCCATAAGCGCTGATCGTGGTCAACGGCGCAGCGCTCGCGGATGGTGCAAGCGCCATGTCGCCAAATGTCGCCGCGGCGCCGGCGACCACGCTCTTCAGCATATCTCGGCGCGTTAGTTCGAGTTGCGTATAGGTGGAGAATTTATCTCTCATGTTTGCCTGCCTATATTGGGTGAATGAGTTTGAAGGGCCGTTTCCTGGGCACCTTATTGGGGAACGACCATGCAATCTTCCTGCCTGCAGGTGACCGCGGTGACGGCGCCGAAGTTGATAGACC
The DNA here is from genome assembly GCA_963798115.1 of uncultured Pseudomonadota bacterium. Lineage (GTDB taxonomy): Bacteria > Pseudomonadota > Alphaproteobacteria > Acetobacterales > Acetobacteraceae > Acidocella. The sequence continues at coordinate 32,928 of CAWCRT010000014.1, read as the reverse complement.
GGTCCCAGCTCCGTATCCGGATCGGGCCAACTTCGGTGTCCGCCCGCTGGTCCACGTACTTGCCGCGGTAGAACTGCTCCGTTGGCCGGCACGGCAGAACATTTGTCTGGCCAACCGCACCGGCAGGGCAGGGAAGGAGGCGCTCCGCTCTGACCGCGAGAGCGGCCTCTCTGCCTTCGCTAAGCGTATCCGGCACCGGGCAGGTCGCCTGGAACGATACGTCACCCACCGAGACCTCCACGCGACCACCGGCCGATTTTCTGCGCACGCGGCACGGCATGATATTCTCGAAGCCCATGAATTCGGCGGCGAAACGGCTGACCGGCCGGTCGAACAGATCCTCCGGCGTGCCGCTCTGTTCGACACGGCCCCGCCGCATCAGCAGGATACGGTCGCTCATGGTCAGGGCCTCCTCCTGGCTGTGCGTGATGTAGATGAAGGTCATTCCGAGCTTTTTGTGCAGATCGACGAGTTCGGTCTGCATGTCGAACCGAAGCCGCTCGTCGAGCGCGCCGAGAGGTTCATCGAGCAACAGCAGTGCCGGGCGGGTCACGATGGCGCGCGCCAGCGCAACGCGCTGGCGCTCACCGCCGGAAAGCTGACTGATGCGCCGGGTCGATTTTTCATTTAAGCGGACCAAGCCAAGCGCGTTCTGCACCTGACGATGCCGATCATCTCGCGCCACGCCGCGGATTTTCAGCCCGTAAGCGACATTTTCCCCGACGGACATATGCGGGAACAAGGCGTAATTCTGGAAGACCGTGGTACAGTTCCGCAATGCCGCCGGTTGGTCGGCAACTTCTTCATTGTTAATGCGCAGCGCCGCGACCGACATCGCCCGTTCGAGCCCGGAGATGACCCGCAGCAGCGTGGTTTTTCCCGAACCGCTTTCACCGAGTATGGTCAGGAACTCGCCACGCCGCGCGCTGATGGACACATGGTCGAGGGCGATGACCGGACCGTACGCATGCACCACGTCCCTTACTTCGAGCATCAGACCCGGCACCGTTAGTGCGCCTGTCCCATCCGTCATTCGCAGCTCCATGGGTGTTGGCCACGTGATATATGGTATATCATGAGTGAAATATCATCATGGCGCAACCCCTTGCCGAGGAGGGGCGGCTAGTTTTTCATCAGCTACTCACGACTGCCTCAATTCTCAGCATGGTCGCTGCCGTCGATATGGCGCGCCGCAATATGCCGGCCGTGATGGACGCTGGATCCAAAGGCGGCCCGTTCGTGGAGAGCGGAGCGCCGGCACTGGCACGCGCCACCGCGCGGCATCCGGCCGCCACACAGATCAGGGCCGCGCGGGCCGCCGGAACATTCTCGTTCCTCGCCGCGGTGGACAGAGAAGCCGCCAGAGCCGCGAACGCGCCCCCGGCTCCTGGAACGACACCGCCCTTGGCCGCCGCCTGCACGATGATCAACGCGGCCCGGGCTGCCGCCATGCGGCGTTCGGTGTCGCGTTCGGTCAGCCCGGCAACCCGCAATTCAGCCCACCTTCCCGATAGGCGGGCCTCCCGGCGCGCGAGCCGCTCCCGGTCCAGCGCAAGATAGCGCTGGCGCTCATGCGCCTGGCGCAGCTGCGCCCTGTACGCCGAGACAGCATCGCGCGCGCCCGCCGGCTGGTCGAAGATCGCGGTTCGCCGGCTGAGCACCAACCGCTCGGCATGCCCGAGCATCGACGGGCGGATCGTATCGAGCGACGTTCCCGTCGCCTCGCCGATCACGAGCGCCCCGGTGGCCATCGCCACGTCCTCAAGCGCCGCCAGCGCCCCGACACCAGCAGCGGTCGGCTGCAACGCGGTGAGTGTCGCGCCCGGCAACCGGCCGTTCACGACCAGCAGCTCCTGCGCCGCGCCGCTCGCCCCGCGTGCGATGATCACCAGGGATTTTCCACGCGTCGCGAACTGGTCGAGCAAGCCTTCGAGCCGGCCCAGCTTGGAGATGATGTCATTCACGACGAGGACATGCGGCCGCGCGAGTTCAAGCCGGTCGGCTGGCGTGGCCGGCGGCAGCCAGGATGAAACCGGTTCGGCGTCCAGGAGAAAGCCCGTGCCGGTTTCCACCGCCGCCTTGCCGCGTGTCCCGGCCTGCACATCCACCGCCCCGTCCTCACCGACATGGAGGAGCGCTTCCGCAATCGCCGACGCAATCTCAGGATCGACGCCCGCCGCGATCGCGATCGCACGTGCGGATCGGGCGTCCTGCAACTCAGTCGGCAGCATGGTTTCGAGACGGTCCTGCAGGGCCAGCATTGCGTCTGCGAGCATGCCGGGAGCGATTCCGCCCTGGACAAGCTCGGCGCCCTTGTCGAAGGCCCCGCCGATGACGCAGGCGAGGCGCGCCGTGCCGTCCCCGAGTTCGCGTTGCGCCTCGGCGAGCGCTTCCTTCAGGATGCGCGCGCCGATCGAGTTCGGCCCGGCCTCATCCGCCGCTTCCCGCGCCACTTCGAAACCATTGAGTGCGGTCTTTGGCTGTCCAGCGCGGTCATAAAGGATTGTCCGACCGTCAGGTCCGAGCGCCGCTGTGGCGGCACGAACGCTGCGCTGCAAGGACTGATTGATGAGCTGGCGAGCCTCCTGGCCAAAAACGATGCGCGACATCGACGGCTAGAGCCATTCAGCAAGCGCCTCATGCACCGCCCGGGCCATCTCGAGCGCCGCCGGCGTGTCGCTGTGCACGCAAATCGACTGGGCGGTCACCGCAACGTCGCGCCCGTTGATCGACCTGGTCAATCCTTCGGTCACTGCGCGCCTTACCGCCGCCGCGGCGACGTCCGGCGGCACCGGTTCGTGTTCCTTGGTAATGATCTGACGGCCGTCATCGTCATAATCGAGATCCGCGTAGAACTCGCACGAGAAGGGCACGCCGCGTCGGGTGAACACCTCGGACATGGCGCAATCGGAATAGGCGATCACCGGCAGGTCAAGCAGCAGTGCCGCATCCGCTATGCCCTCGGCCACGTGTTCCTGCTTCTGCGCCATGCCAAACAGGGCGCCATGCGGCTTGATATGAGAAAGCCGGACGCCTTCGGCCGCTGCAAACGCTTGAAGCGCACCGGATTGGTACAGGACCAGTCCGGCGACCTCCTCGCGGGTCATGCGCATCTCGCGCCTGCCGAACCCCTCTCGGTCGGGTAGGCCTGGATGGGAGCCGATCTGGATGCCATGCCGTTTGGCATGCCGCACCGTCGCCCACATCACGGTTGGGTCTGAGGCATGGAAGCCGCAGGCGATGTTTGCATGGGTGACATAGGGCATCAGGGCCTCATCGCGGCCGAAACGATAGATGCCGAACGCCTCGCCCATATCGCAGTTGATCGTTACCTTGCCCATGCTTCCCCCCACCGATGGAACCCTTGCGCAGCCCTTCCATGATGTATGATACATGATATAACATCGTTATCAAGGCAGTATGTTCCGTCCCTGAAAGTATGGTGAATGCGCACATTGATCGCTAACCGAGGTGAAATCGCCTGTCGCGTCATCCGCGCCTGCCACTCTCTCGGCTGGACCGCGATCGCCGTGTACTCAGAGGCCGATGCGCAGGCGCGCCATGTCGCCGAGGCTGACGAAGCCGTCGCCATCGGCCCGGCGAAGCCGCAGCTCAGCTATCTGAACGCTGACGCGCTGCTCGATGCGGCGAAGGCAAGCGGCGCCGAGGCGATCCATCCAGGCTACGGGTTCCTCGCTGAAAACGCGGCGTTCGCCCGTCTTGTCGAGGCTGCGGGGCTGGTCTGGATCGGGCCCCGCCCTGATACCATCGCGATGATGGGAGATAAGGACCGTGCCCGCCAGATCGCGGTCCAGGCCGAGGTTCCGGTCGTCCCCGGCAGCCGCCGCTTCGAGATGGGCGAACTTGACGGTCTGGAAGATGCGGCGGCGCTGGTCGGCTACCCGCTGCTGGTCAAGGCTGCCGGCGGCGGCGGTGGAATTGGCATGCGTCTCGTTGACGCGCCGGCGATGTTGCACGAGATCACCAATGTCACGCAGGTGCTGGCGGAGCGCGCCTTCGCCGATGGCACAGTCTTTCTGGAACGCTACATCGCACGGGCCCGGCACGTCGAAGTCCAGGTCTTCGGTTTCGGCGACGGGCGGGCCGTGCATCTTTTCGAGAGGGAATGCTCGATCCAGAGACGGTTCCAGAAAATCCTGGAGGAAAGCCCATCTCCCGGTATATCCGTGGCATTGCGCAGCGAGATTACAGCGGCCGCGGTGCGGCTCGCCGAGGCTGTGAACTATCGCGGCGCCGGGACCGTCGAGTTCATCGTCGATAATGACAGCGGCGCATTCTATTTTCTCGAAATGAACACGCGCATTCAGGTTGAGCACCCGGTCACCGAAATGGTCACCGGCCTCGATCTCGTCAGCCTCCAACTGCGTTTGGCGGCGGGAGAAAATTTGGCCGACCGTCTCAGTGCAGACCGTATCGCCCAGTCCGGCCACGCGATTGAGGTGCGGATCTGCGCGGAAAACCCGGATCGGATGTTCCTTCCATCGCCAGGTACGATCAAGACGCTGTGCTTCCCGAGAGAAACGCCTAACGTGCGAATTGAAAGCGGCGTTCGCGCAGGCGACAGGCTTTCACCCTTCTATGATTCCATGATCGCCAAAATCATCTGCTCGGGCGATACGCGTGACGAGGCTATCGCGACGATGAGCGCCGCCCTTGGCGAGCTCGAACTGGACGGCATCGTCACCAATGTGGCCTTTCTGCGTCAGCTGCTCGAACATCCTGCATTCCGCAGGGGCGAAACGTTGACCGGCTTCGTTAACTCGTATCTTCTTGACCTAACAGGGCCGCGATAATGCCGCGCACGGGGGAATAACGCGATCATGAGCACTATCACCATACGCACGGAACTTGCGGGAAATTTGTGGAAAGTGGTCGTGAAGCCGGGTGACCGCGTCAAGGCCGGCGACGCGGTGTTCATCATGGAAGTCATGAAGACCGAGGTCCATCACACGGCCCCGCAGGACGGCACTGTCACGCGCGTGCTCCAGCCCGAAGGCACCGAAGGGCTGGACGCCGACGAACCGATCATCGAGCTCGAATAGCCGTTTCCCGGCTGCGCGCTCGAGCTGTTCTCAGCGTTCCCCGCTCGAGGCCAAGGCGACGCAGCCTCGGCTGGCTTCTATCTAAATGAACGCGTCCTGAGCCCAGAGCGAAGCTGCGTCTGAAGGGTTGGCTGACAGCGCCTCCTGCGGCGTCTGGATTTTTACCCGATCGCCCGCCTCAATCCTTGTCGTGGCCCGGCACAGACGCCGCGCCGCACGAAGCCGCCGTCGCACGCGCGCCGTCCTGCAGCAAAGCCGCATAGGCGGTGGTGACAGCCGCCACGAGGCGGCCGTTTTGCGGCAAGTCGTCGCCAAAGATGGCAGCTTCTGACAGGAACGCGCTCATCTTCGCCCCCGGTGCGGCGGCCGCCTTCATAAGCCGCGCGCGCAGGCGCTCCGCGAGCGGATCCTGTATCGCGATCGCTTGCCCGGCATCGTCCGTACCCTCCAGAGCGCGGGCCCAGGCGGCGACGATCAGCGCAAGGCACGGAATGCCAAGGCCGTTGGCGAGCCTCTCCCGCGCCGGCTGCAGCACGCGCTGCGGCAGCTTCTGCGAACCGTCCATCGCGATCTGCGCCGTCCGGTGCCTGATGGCCGGGTTCAGGAACCGCTTGGCGAGCGCCCGCGTGTAGGCGCGGAGATCGGCGCTAGCGGGCGGCGGCACGGTCGGGAGCATCTCCTCCCAATAGCGTTCGACGAACAAGGCAAGCGCTGGGTCGGCCATCGAAGCGGCAATCGTCTCGTGCCCGGCAAGGAGGCCAAGATAGGCAAGCGCCGAATGCGCGCCGTTCAGCAGGCGGAGCTTCATCAGCTCGAAGGGTTCGACATCCGAAACCAGCTCCACGCCGGCTGCTTCCCAGGCTGGCCTGCCCTGCACGAAGCGATTTTCGATCACGAATTGCCGGAACGGTTCGTGGAAAACCGGGGCGGCGTCCGTAAAGCCCGTGACTGCGGCCGCCAGCGCGATATCCGCCTCCGTCGTGGCAGGAACGATCCGGTCCACCATGCTGCACGGGAATGCCCCTTCCTGCGCGATCCACCCGGCGAGGCCAGCATCGCGCCGGCCCGCAAATTCCTGCACCAGGCTGCCGACGAGGCGACCATTGGCCGGAAGGTTGTCGCAGCAGAGCACGGTGAAAGGCGGCAGCGCGGCTGCCCGCCTCTGGCGCAGCGCCTCGACCAGGAAGCCGATGACGCTCCGCGGCGCCGTTGGTGTCGCCAGATCGTGGCGGATATCGGGATGCGCAAAATCCAGCGTGCCACGCGCCGGATCGTGGCAGTAACCCTTCTCGGTCGTTGTGAGCGTGACGATCTCGGTCTCGGGCGCGGCCAGGGCAGCGAGCACCGCGTGCGGATCTTCCGGCGCGACCAGAACCTTTTCGAGGCAGCCGATGATGCGCGCGCGGGTGCGATCGGGTCCGCGCTCCACCGCCGCGTAGAGCCAATTCTGCGGGGCGAGCCGGTCCCGTTGATCCGGCCTCTGCAGGCTGACGCCGAGCACGCTCCAGGCCTCACCGCCGGCAAGGGCGGCATCCTCGACATAAGTCGCGAGATGCGCGCGGGCGAAAGCGCCGAGGCCGAGATGCACGATCCGCCGTGCGCCGCGTGCGGGCGGCATCGCCACGGCTGCGCGGGCATGACGCAATGTCGCGCGCGCGAGGCGCGGGGCGAAGACCATGACCCTCTCCCTTCTTTGAGCCTTGTCTTGAGCGCAGGCTTCAATATTATTCGTTTCCGTATGGACACGACGCCCCATGCGGGTCAAGCTGCCAGCAGCGCCAAGCGCTTCCGCCCAAGCGTCGGCGCAAAGCGGTGCTTATGCATCCTTGTTACCAAGTTTATCAAACGATATATTAATTTTCTTGACGTCGCCGTTGCAAATCGAATTTACTCGCCCATGCAACCGGTTGCATGGGCGGACTGCAAATAATCAATAATAAGGTTCGGGACTTACAGTTGGCGTCCAGGCGACGATTTTAACCTCTCATCATGCTGACGATTAAATTGGTGGCTGAATAAAGCTCGTCATGCGTGTCCGTGGTCTATGTGTGCCGCCTCCATATTGTCTCGGAGTTAAAATAAAGCGTCATGAAATTGGTTCTTGATAACGATACCGCGGAATTGGCTCGCAAGGCGGCTTTGCTTGGCAGCGAAGCGATCAGACGGGCGATCTCCGAACGTGGACAGGCCAATATCGTCTTGGCGACTGGCGCCAGTCAGTTCGAGGTGCTGAAGGCGCTTTGCGGGCACATCGATATTGATTGGCAGAAGGTCACGGCCTTCCATCTCGATGAGTATATCGGCCTGCCGAAAGAGCATCCGGCAAGCTTTCGGGGCTATCTCGAGGAGCGATTTGTTGCTCATGTGCCCACGCTTGGTGCGTTCCACTTCATTGATGGCAATGCCCTCGATATACCGGCGGAGATAGAGCGGATGGATCAACTCATTGCATCGCATCCGATCGATGTCGTTTTCGCGGGCATCGGTGAAAACGGCCATTTGGCCTTCAATGATCCGCCGGCGGCGTTCAACGACAAACTAGGCTTCAAGGCTGTATTGCTCGACCAACGTTGCCGTGCGCAGCAGCATGGCGAAGGTTGGTTTGCGCGCATTGAGGATGTACCGCGTCACGCGATAACGATGACCATTCCGCAGATTATGGACGGGGCTCTGCTTATCGTTTCCGTAGCCGGAGACCGCAAGGCCGTGGCCTTGCAGGATGCGCTTGATGGGCCGGTTACGCCGACCTGTCCGGCCTCGATCCTGCGGCGGCACCCGGCCTGCAGCATCCTGGCCGATCATAGCGCCGCTAAATATTTGCGTGCCGACACCGTGGAAGCCTTGGCTTGATCATAACCATAAACCAATGAGGAATTGATCCATGCGCGGATTATCTGCCCGCATGATCGGGAGCGTGATTGCTTTCGCCGCTGTGCATGTTCGCTGACCACTCGGCAATGGCCCAGAGCGCTGGGCCTCAGCCGTCGCACCCTTTGGTTATCAGCGTCATTGACGTCGCCGGTGACCTTCAGCTCAGCCAACGCGTGCTTGAGACATTTCGCGCCGAGCATCCGAATCTGATTGCGCGATATGTCTACACTCAAGCCACGGCGCCGGAGTTGGCAGCCAAGCTCAAGGCTCAGGAGAGTGCCGGCCAACTCGACATCGATCTCGTCCTTACCGGAAATGATGCACTGGCCGCAGGCATGAACATGGGCCTTTGGCTCAATATTCTCCCGACATATCAGGCACGTTTCCCGGACCTTTCCAAGGTCTATTTGCCAGGCGCCTACGAGATGCAGGAGATGGCACATGGCCAGGCGCTGCTGGATGATTGGACCCCCTCTGGTCCCCTGCTTGAATATGCGCCTGACCGGGTAAAGTCACCGCCGACAACAGCCGCCGAACTCCTTTCCTGGTGCAACGCCCATCCGAATCGCTTCATGTATGCGCGTCCTGCGAACTCCGGACCGGGCCGCACCTTTGTTATGGGGCTGCCCTACCTTCTGGGCGACAAAGACCCAAGTGATCCCATCAATGGCTGGACCAAAACCTGGGCTTACCTGAAGCAATTGAACAGCTGCATCGAATATTATCCGTCAGGCACTGCAGAGACGCTCAAGGAACTCGGCCAAGGCTCCCGTGACATCGTTGCGATCACTGCCGGGTTTGATGTCAATGCGCGCTTTCTGGGCATTATCCCCGAAGATGACAAGATTGCCCCCCTGGCCGGCTTCCATTGGGTCGGCGATGGCAACTATGTCGCGATTCCGAAAGGCGTCGCGCCGGAGAAGGTCGAGGTCCTGATCCAACTTCTGTCCTTCATGCTTCAGCCCGCGCAGCAAGCCTACATGTTTGATGATGGCTACATGTATCCCGGTCCGGCAATCCGCGGCGTCTCGATCACTATGGCGCCTGCTGAGAGCCAAGACACCTTCAAAACCTTCGGACGGCCCGAATATGCCAGTTTGATCGCCAACAATCCCGTTGATCCGCCGCTGGACGCGACGGCATTGGTCGCGATGTTCGACAAGTGGGATCGCCTGATCGGCAGCACAAAAGCAACGCAGTAGAGACCAAGGAGGCCGATCAGGTGGGTTTGTGCGCAGGTCGATCAAGGAGAGTGCGGGGGGTGTCATGACGGCGGCAGCCCGTAGTTTTAAAGAACTGCGCCTCGAGGATGTTCGTTGTTCATTCGGCTCATTCAACGCTCTGAGGGGCATCTCCCTAACCGTGGCCAAAGGTGAGTTTGTCGCGTTGCTTGGTCCTTCCGGCTGCGGGAAAACGACAGCTCTCAACTGTATTGCAGGACTACAGCATCTCACCTCCGGCAGTCTTTGGCTCGACCAGACACGGATAGACCATTTGAAGCCAGAACAGCGCGGCTTCGGGATGGTCTTCCAAAATTACGCGCTCTTCCCGCACATGTCGGTGCGACGCAACGTCGCGTTTGGCTTGAAGATGCAAAGGGCGCCGCGGCGGGAGATTGAACGAAAAGTCGACGACGCGCTTTCCCTGGTCAGGTTGCTGGAGCACGGGGCGAAGCTGCCGGGACGGCTCTCCGGAGGTCAGCAACAACGTGTGGCCATCGCGCGCGCTATCGTCGTCGAGCCGCCACTTGTTCTGATGGACGAGCCGCTCTCCAACCTGGATGCCAAGCTCCGCCTTGAAATGCGCGGCGAGATCCGACGCATCCACAACCTACTGGGGTCCACGACGCTCTACGTCACACATGATCATGACGAGGCTTTGTCGCTCGCCGATCGCGTCGTCGTTCTGCGTGACGGCCTGGTGCGGCAGGTGGGGGCGCCGGAGGCACTTTATCGACGGCCGGCTAAGCCCGATGTCGCCGCCTTCATGGGCTATCGCAATATCCTCCCCTGTCGTTTGCTGGATATGTCTGGTGATTGCGCCAAGGTTGAGGTTGCGGGCGCAGTCATCCGCGCCACGGCTGTTGAACAGGTCAAGAGCGGCTCTGCGATGATTGCGATCCGGCCAGATGATCTGACCCCGATGGCGGAGGGCGCCATTTCTGCGACGGTAGAAAGTGCGGAGTATCGCGGGCAGGATTTTTATGGCGTCGCGCGCGCGAGGGGCGGCGTTTCGCTTTTCTTTCGATCCAGGATCAGGGTTGAGCCGGGCGAATCGGTCACTCTCGGCGCGGCAGAGGACCGCGTGCTCCTGTACCCCGAGGATGAGTTGGCATGACACGCATGACACATCTCCCGATCCGCGATCGGGACTCAGACCGGCTGAGGATGCGCTTGGCGCGGGAAGGCTGGGACGGGGTGACTTTGCTCCTCGTTCCGGCTGCGGCCCTGGGGCTGATCCTCTTTGCTTATCCTTGCATCTATGGCGTGATTCTTTCATTCAGGCCAAAGACCGGCGGCCTCTTTGCAAGCTACGCGCAGTTCGTCAGCGATCCTTTTCTCTATCAGACGCTTTTCAAGACCCTTTGGATTGCGCTGCCCGTCACTTTGTTCAATCTGGCGATTGCGGTACCCAGTGCCTTATGCGTACGAAGGGCGCGTTGGCAGAGGCTGCTCACAACGATCTTGGTGCTGCCGATCACGCTGGGCACGGTGCTCATCTCTGAGGGATTGCTCAACTATCTCGGGCCGGAGGGATGGTTCAACCGGGTGTTCATGTCGCTCGGGTTGATCGATTACCCGATGCGGCTCGTGCATAATTACTGGGGGGTGTTCTTATCCCTGGTCATAACAGGCTTTCCGTTCGCGTTTCTGCTGACGCTATCCTATGTCAGCGGCTTGGATCCCGCGCTTGAGAAAGCGGCATCCACGCTCGGCGCGGGACCAGCCAGACGCTTTCTGCATATTATATTTCCACTGATCTTTCCTGGCTTGGCCATCACGTTTTGCCTGTGCTTCGTCGATGCATTCTCGGTCTTTCCGTCAGCCGTGCTGCTGGGCGCTCCGGCGGGTCCGACGCGGGTCATCTCAATTTCCGCATACGAGGCGGCATTCGAACAATTCAACTACTCGCTTGGCTCGGCAATCGCGATCGTGATGGGTGTAGCGCAACTGAGCGTCGTGGGGGTCGTGTTAGCAACACGCCGCCTATTCTATAATGGCCCTGCGACGACGGGCAAGGGGTGACGCATATGCGAGATATGGTCATTGCCAACAAATTATGGACCATGGCGGTATGGGTGTTCCTGTGCTTCATGGTTCTCAACATACTCGGCCTGATCGGGAGTGTTATCGTTAACTCCTTCGCGACACACTGGTTCGATACTTGGCTGCCCGGCGGCTTCACCACACGCTGGTATCGCGCGGCGTGGACTGAGTTCCAGCTCGGCGACCTGGTGACCACGACCTTTGAAATCGTCTTCGCGGTTGTACTGCTGTCCGTTCTGCTTGGCGTTCCGGCGGCTTACGCGATGGCCCGGCGGAATTTCCGCGGCAAGCAAGGCATCCTGTTGCTGTTCATTTTGCCGTTGCTCGTGCCGCCGATCACCTACGGCATTCCGCTTGCAACCGTCCTGTACCGGTCGGGTGTCGGCGGTACGCTGAGTGGCGTGATATTGGCCAACCTCGTGCCCAGCGTGCCATTCGTCATTTTGTTGATGATTCCCTTTGTCGAGCAGATCGACCCGCGCATAGAGGCGGCGGCACGTGTGTTTGGGGCAGGGACCGTGCGGCTTTTCCTGTATATTCTCGCGCCGATGCTGGTGCCCGGCATTCTCGCCGCGATCCTTCTGACATTGGTGCGAACGATGTCGATGTTTGAGCTTAGCTTTCTCGTGTCTGGCCCGACCAGCCAGACGCTTGTCGTCGCGCTATACTACTCCGTTTTTGCCGCGGGCGTCCGGGCCGGGCAATCAATCGATGCCATGGCGGTCGTCTACACCGCCAGCACGGTCATTTGGCTTCTTCTGGCACTTCGCTTCGTCAATCCAACGCAAATCGTTGGGCGGGCGAAGATGTAATTTTGAGTTTATCCGTATCGCCGGTTTCAGGCGATGTGGTGACTGCGCACGTATCTTCATTGTTGAAATGGCGGCTCTGCTGCCACTGCCGCCAGACAGCGAAGCCGAGGCTTGACTCGGCACGTACGTGGTGATGAGCCAGTCGGAGGCACATTAGCGGTTGATGAGGATGTCTTCTCCTCATGCGATAGCGGGCACATACGGGAAGTTCCGTGAGGGCGGCGTAGTAACCGACTCCTTGCCGATCCCAAGAGTTACGGGCTTGTTTGCGGCGAGGCTAAACATCACGTCCGGCGCGTTGTCGGTCAGCGAGCGTCCATTCCATCCCGCGAACCCAAAACTTGCCGGCGTTCCGACCGTGTATGGAAGTATGTTCGGGAAGAAGCGATGTGCTACGGCCGTGCCATACGCTTCCGGATCCTCTGCCGTGCCATTAGCGGTGACGACCGCGGCGACCGCCTTCGCGACCTGATCTCCATACGTGGCAAAGTCGTCGGCCGGACGACCCTCGTTAAGGCGATTGCCAAGGTCCTCGTTGAATTGTGTGAACAGCGGATGGATCATCGGCAAACCAAAGCGATTGATCGGGCGCCAGCCTTCGGCATCTGTGGCGAGACTTGCCAGCGCCCATACGCCGATCCGCCGGTCGCCCGCGGCGCTCCCCAGCAGTTCGGAATCGGGCAGTTCGAGCACGATCGAATAAACCGTGTGGCCGGCGAACAGATTCTTCGCCTTGCGGGCATCCCACCCGCCTAAGTCGATCCTCGTGCCGTCCTGGAACGCATGACCGACGGCGTGCAGAACATCGGGCTCGATCCAGAACGGGTCTCTAGCCCTGCCTGCCCAAACACGCAGCTCGTCAGGACCGGTGACCGTTTGCTCGGTCGTGCCTTGCACGATAACGCTGCCCGCGGCAGCGGAATTCGTCGCATCAGCCCCTGTAATCCGGCGGAGGACGAAGCGTTGCCTTTCGGCCAAATCACGTTCATCGAAGGTGAGCCGGTAGGTCACGTCCTCAACAGTATCTCCATTTAGGTCCACCTTGAATTCATACATGCCCTCGGGGTGGTAGCCTGGCGTCGGAATTGCACCGAATATCGAGTGACAGAGGTTGATCGTGAAGACGGTACCGACCTCGCCACGGAACACATAGAGGTCTGTGATATCGAGCCGAATATCTTCCCTCGCTAATGGAGAGTTGAGGTGATGAGCCACCATGGAATTCTCCTTGCTGATCGGTGGAAGAAAAAGACGCACTCGAGCGGCGCTCGATCGGCACAAGCGAACTCTTCAAGGTCTGGCCAGTACGCAACCACAGATCGGGCCAAGCACCGCAGTCAGAGGGTATCACGCCCCCATGTTCGCTTCGAGTCATGGGGCCATGCTCTCGAACGCACAATTCGGTGCGTTCCTCGAAACTACGCGCGTGGTTCTCGCTTTCACGTTCCTTGTGGCTGGAGGCTGTCCTTCATCGCGGTCCTCGCGGCGATGAAGGGCCTGCCGCCAGCGCAGCTTTTAGGTTGCACGCGCGCGAATTTACGCCATGTCCCAAAGTGACTCATCTACGACCTTTGGGCCGAAATAGAGCTGCGCTAGCTTGGTGCCTCGGAAAATCGGAAAATCGGGAAATCGGAAGGTGGGCCGTGGCTCGGACCTCTACTGAACAAAATAAGGCACTTGTTCTAGAAGCATTCGATGCGCTTTTCAACCAGCGCGATTATGCCGGTGCGGAACGCTACTGGTCCGATCGGTATATTCAGCACAGCGCCCATATCGAGCCCGGCCGCGAAGGCCTGTTCGACCTCGTGCGTTCGCTGCCCGATACGCTGCGCTATGAAAGCCAACTCATTCTTGCCGAGGGCGATTACGTCATCGCGCACGGTCGTTTTTCCGGGAGCGGCCGGGAGGCGGCCTGGATCGCTGCCGACATCGTTCGCGTCGAAGACGGCAAGCTCGCCGAACATTGGGACGTGCTTCAGAATGAAGCGACGAAGGTTCAATCAAAGAGTGGGCTTCCGATGTTCGGCACCCACTTTCCGGATTGATCCCCCATCTCCAAAGCAACGGAGCCAAGCCATGAAGCTTTCAGGCAATACCATCTTCGTCACCGGTGGCGGTTCGGGCATTGGCCGTGGATTGGCGGAGGCTTTTCATCGGCTGGAGAACCAGGTGATCATCTCCGGCCGCAGGCGTGGCCATCTCGATGAAGTCGTCGCGGCCAATCCCGGCATAGCGGCGATCGAGTTGGACATAACCGATCCGGCCAGCATCGCCACCGCCGCAACCCAACTCACGAGGGATTATCCCGGCCTCAACGTCCTGTTCAACAATGCCGGCATCATGCTGCCGGATGACGCCGCCGGGCGGATCGATGACAAGCTTCTGGTCGATGTTGTTACCACTAACCTGATGGGCCCAATTCGGATGAGTTCCGCATTGATAGGACATCTGAAGCAGAAGGACGATGCGATCATCGCTTATACGACTTCGGGCCTGGCTTTCGTGCCGCTGGCATTCACCGCTGTTTATTCCGCGACAAAGGCCGCGCTGCACTCATACGTGTTGTCACAACGTTTCCTCTTGAAGGGCCAAGGCGTCCGCGTGCTCGAAGTCGCGCCGCCCTGGGTGCGCACCGACTTAATGAACAGCCGTGAAGCAGAGCAGGCCATGCCACTTGATCAGTTCATCGCTGAGACGATGGCGGTGTTTGCCACCGATGCGGACGAAATACTGGTGGACCATGTCAAGCGTTTGCGCGCGAATGTCGGGCCCACGGAGCACGGTTTTGTCGAAAGCTTCAACACGCAGATGTTGGCGCTCACTCAGAGCGACTAACCATTGAGAGGCATCCGGTGAGATTTTCTTCGGCGCGTTCGGGAGTGCTGGTTCAATCAACAAGTTAGGTGCGGAGGCATTTATGCCAGATATGCTGGAGCCTTCCAGCATCGCGATCCTCGACGACTACCAGAATGTCGCCCTTTCCATGGCCGACTGGTCCAGTCTCGATGGGCGGACCGCCATCACCGTGTTCAACGACCACCTGCAGGACGCCAGCGGCGTCGTTGCGCGCCTGCAGCCATTCGACATCGTATGTGTGATGCGCGAACGCACGCCGATGACGCGCGCCGTTATAGAAAGACTGCCGAAGCTCCGCTTGATCGCCTCGACGGCGATGGTCAATGCCTCGATCGATCTTAAAGCGGCCAAGGAGCACGGTGTCGAGGTCGCCCACACGGGCTACAGCTCCACCCCGACGATCGAACTGACCTGGGCGCTCATCTTGGCGAGCGCCCGTAATCTCATCGGTGAAAATGCTTCGCTGCGGGCCGGTGGCTGGCAGCGTTCCGTCGGCAACGATCTCGCTGGGCACACGCTGGGTGTGATGGGACTTGGTAATGTTGGCGGTGCTGTGGCGCGGATTGGCAAAGCCTTTGGCATGGATGTGATCGCCTGGAGCCAGAATCTCACGGCGGAACGCGCCGCCGAGGCGGGCGCCGTGCTGGTCACGAAGGAGGAACTTTTTCGGCAGGCGGATATCGTGACCGTCCATCTGGTGCTGAGCGGTCGAACACGAGGGATCGTCGGCGCCGGGGAACTCGCGCTCATGAAACCCACGGCGTTCCTGGTGAACACGTCGCGCAGCCTGATCGTGGCCGAGGCCGATCTGATCTTGGCCCTCGAGAATGGCAGGATCGCCGGCGCGGCGATCGACGTCTTCGACCAGGAACCGCTGCCGGTCGATCATCCGTTCCGCAGTTTGCCGACCCTGTTGGCGACGCCCCATATCGGCTACGTCTCGCGCGGGCTCTACGCGCGCTTCTATCAGGACACGGTCGACAATATCCGACACTGGCTCGACGCCCGGGACCGGCACTGATGTCGGCGGCGATAGCTTCGCCATGGAGGAAATGATGGTCGAGCGGCGTAACGTGGAATTCGCAGGCGAGGGGGGCGACCGCTCAATCCCGGCCTCCTATCGCACGCAAGATGCGATTGCCTTCTATCTTCAACCGCTGCCGGAGGGGGCCTGGACGAACGAGGTGACGCTCCGGTCAGGCCGCCTCGCCAGGATGTACGAGCCGGGGGCGTGGATCGGGCGCGTCTCACCGACGCCGCTGCTGCTGATCGTCGCCCTGGCAGACCACATCACCCTGACCGATCTCGGGCTGCGCGCCTACGAGCAGGCGCTGGAACCCAAGAAGCTCGTCACCATCGAGGGTGGGCATTTCGCGCCCTATTTGGAGCAATTTGCGGCGGCGAGTGCCGCGGCACTCTGCTGGTTCCGTCAGCATCTGGGTCAAGATCAATGAACGAAGCATCTCAAGGCAACCAGCCCCTGCAATGGAAGCTGTTTGTCCGCCGGCGTGCCAGCGCGACTCAGGGCACGCCACCGGGTAAGGACGAGCTGAAATGGGTGGCGAACACAAGCACGCTGATTTATGGCGAACAGGAAGCCCTGCTGGTCGATACTTTCCTCTCGGAGGTGCAGACGGCGGCGTTGGCTGATTGGATTGCCGCGTCCGGCAAGCGCTTGTCCACGATCTACATCACCCATGCCCATCCCGATCATTTCTTTGGGCTCAAAGTGCTGCGCGACCGTTTTCCGGAGGCGAGGGCGATCGCGCCCGCGCAAGTGGTGGACGCCATGCAGGTCGCGCTCGCGCCTGAGGCCGTCCAGAATTGGCGCGGGCGATTCCCGGGTCTGATCCCCTCAGATCTCATCGCCGCTGAGCGGCTGGATGCCGCAAGTTTCGATCTCGAAGGTCACGATATCGTACCGATCGACATTGGCCACACCGATACCGACCACACCACCTGCCTCCATGTGCCTTCGATCGGTCTCGTGATCGCGGGTGACGCCATCTATAACGGCACGCATCCGTACCTCGTCGAATTGGACCGTAAGGGGCTGCACGACTGGCTCGCCGCCATTGATAAGATCGAGGCGCTTCGTCCGCGCGCCGTTGTGGTCGGCCACGGCCCCATGGAGCCGGACAGCGCGCCGCGCCACATTCAGGAAACCCGCCAGTATATCCAGGACTTCATGCGCCTGGATGATGACACCGGTAGCGCTCAACAACTCTATGATCGGATGCTCACCCTTTATCCAGACAGGATCAATCCGGGGTCGCTCTGGGGCAGCGCCAATGCCGCGAAGATTTTCGCGGAACGCAGGCACGAGGATGACAAGCGATCTTGAAGCGCCAGCTTTCGTTTTGTTGGTAGGGCATTGTCACGCCGTGGCGGCTGCGTTTCGCTCTGAGCGGTCGTTGTGCAACAGCCTTCAAGGTTTGGAAGCAGGAGACGTGTGCCCGGCAGACGCTGTAACCACGGCCGCACTGGCGGGATGTAAATCCGAGCGTTCCAATCAGGACCCGCCCCCCGGGCGGGCGGGCAGATTGAATTGAAAGATGGCGCCATGGGGAATATTCACGGTTACCCACAACCGTCCGCCATGCGCCTCGATGATCGAGCGGCAGATCGACAGCCCCAGCCCCAAACCGTGCGGTTTGGTTGTATAGAAAGCATCGAAGACGCGCTCCAGAACTGCCGGCTCCAATCCCGGCCCCGTGTCCTGCACCGCGACCTGCACGGTATCCGGATCGGCTTCCCTGGTGGTGACGAGCACGTCTCGCGCCCCTTCGCGCACGCCGCTGATCGCCTCGATGGCATTGATCATCAAATTGAGGATGACCTGTTGCAGTTGTACGCGGTCACCTTCGATGGGTGGCAAGCCCTCCGCGAGTTGCATCCTGACCGAGACGCCGTTCTTTATCGCTTCGCCACGGGTCAGGGCAGCGACCTCGCGGATGGCTTCGGTGAGGTCCAACAGGTCCTTGCGTGCGGAAGCTTTTTTGATGAGGGCTCGGATCTGGCCGATGATCTCACCCGCCCGATTGCCATCGTTGGCAATCCGCGTGAGGGTTTGCTTCACCGCTGCCAGATCCGGCGGTTCTGCGGCGAGCCAGCGTAAACCGGCTTGCGCGTTCATAACCGTCGCAGCGATCGGCTGATTGATCTCATGAGCGATCGAGGCGGTGAGTTGTCCCATGGTGGCGACGCGGTTCGCGTGTGCCAACTCCGTCTGCACTTCGCGCAAGGTCTCGGCAGCGCGCCTGCTCTCGGTGATATCCTCGCACACGATCAAAATGACCGGCCGCTTCTTGATCATCATAGCTCTGGCCGTCTCGCGGACCCAGCGCCACTCACCCCCCTTGCGGATCTTGCGCAACTCCCAGGTCATGGCGCGGCCGAGTTGTTTGAGGCAGAGCAGGGTGTTTTTCAGAGCGGCGTCTCGGTCCGCCTCGTGAAACAGGTTCTGAAGGGGCCGACCGACCAGTTCGTCGGCCCTATAGCCGAGCTGCTCGGCACCAAACGGGTTCACGGATATGATGATGCCGGCCGCGTCCACCATGAAATACATGGTCGGGTTGTTCTCAAAAACCGCCTTCCACAAATCCTCGCTCTCCCGGAGCGCCTCTTCCGCCCGCTTGCGCTCGGTCAGATCGAGCACGAAGGCGACACCCTCGTCGCCACTTTCCTCGAAGTTCGCCACGCCGATCAGCACCGGTACGCGGCTGCCGTCTTTCCGGAAATATTCCTTCTCAAATGGTCGTACGCGCCCGGTCATTCTTACCTCGGCGATAGCCTGCGCGTTGCGCTCCGACCATTCCGGCGGCGTCAGGTCCGTCCAACGTATGCGGCCCGCGATCAAATCCTCGCGGTCGTAGCCGATCATGTGGAGAAACGCGTCATTGGCCTCGAGAATTCGTCCTTCGAGATCCCGGATGAAGATTCCGATGATATTGGCGTCCACCAGGCGCCGGATCTTCGCCTCGCGCTCCGCGAGATCCCGGTATAAGTGACTATTCTCCAGCGCGATGGCGGCCTGGGAGGCGAGCAGCTTGAGTGCTGCGATCCGGGTCGGAGCGAAGGCCCCGGGTGCGAGGTTGTTCTCAAGGTAGAGCCCGCCGACCAGCTTGCCCTGGTTGACCAAGGGCAGGCAGAGAACGGAGCGAGCCCGGTGTCCTCGGATGTAGGGATCGGCGGCGAACGGGGAATGGGCGGAGGCGTCGTCGAGCGTGATGCTCTCATGGGTGCGCAGGACATGGTAAAGGACCGATTCTGGCAACACAGAAGCGGTTACGGGCAATTCGCGCAGATGCACGCGCGTTGTATCGCCATCGGTTGTGGCTTCCGCCTCGATCCGCGGTTCGGCCCCTCGCGATAGGATCAACAGGCCGCGCTCGGCGCCTGCCTGCGCAATCGCGGTGCGCATGAGTGTGTCGAGCATTTTCTCCAACACGATCTCACCCGAGACGGCCTGCGACACCTTAATCACGGTCGCAAGGTCGAGATGCTCGATCGGCGCACTGATCATGTTCGTCGGGCTGGAAGGCAGTTCTTCCGGCCTCAGCTGTGGATACAGCTCCTCGAGCTGCCGCACCTTGCCATCAGCGCCCCAACGCAGGTAGCCGTAGCGGGACTCTTGCAGATACATACGGGCAATCTTCTCGAACCCGTGGGCTGTGTGGAAGCGGGATGCGAGTTCGTTGGCGAGCGCCTCATTGTGAACAAATCCGTTTGCGCGCGCCGATTGGATGGCCTGTTCGTAAAGGCGAATCGCATCAAAATTGCGCCCTTCGATGCGTGCCATCTCGGCGCCGACCAGCATGGCGCGGTTCTCGAAATTTTCCGGGCAATGCTCAGCCCAGATGAGCAGTTGCCGGTGATGTGCAGCGACAGCGTCCAAGTGAGGCTGCCGTGCGCCGGCCGGCACATAATCGCAATAGGCCGCTTGGGTCAGCGCGCTGTAAAAGTGATATTCGGCTTCCTCGAAGAACGAGGGTGTGGTCCAGAGCAGAATTTTCGCCTTCGATGCTGCGCTCAGGGCTATCGTGTAGTCGCCGGCGAGATAGCGCGCCTGCAATTTCCGGATCCAGTACCAACACGCAGCCATCGCCAAGGCCGGATTGCTGGACAAATACGCTTCGATACGAAGCTCATTGAACTGCGCGTCGTCAAAGCAACCGAATTTCGGCGTCAAGCCGCGCAGCATGCGAATGAACGCGCGTTGCGTGGTGATGTTATCAATGACAAGACCGAAGCGCGCCTGATTGGCGTAAGCCAGGCTGTCTTCGGCTTCGCCTTGCACCTCAGCGAGCTTCTCGCCGGCGAAGAGATGGTCCGAGTTGATATGGCAGCATGAGTAGGCTGCATAAGTGAGGTCACCGGTCCGCTTCGCGGCTGCGAAGGCGCGGCGCAGCAGATCACGACAAGCCCGCACGTTTTTCATCCAGAGCACGATGTAAATCGCGAAGCCAAAATACGTCCTCGCCTCAAAGCGTTTTAGCCCGCGCCGTTCGACGAGGTCGTAGCCGAGCTGGCCGAAGCGAAATCCGACCTGGTAGTCGCCGAAGCGCGGCCCGGCGATCCGGCCGAGCCTGACATAGGCGACACTTGAAGCGTCGCAATTGCCACGCTCGAGGCTGAGACTGACCGCTTTGCAGATTGTCAGGGAAGCTAGGTTCGCATCGGTATAGCGGGCGGGCGACAAGACTTTAATCAGAACCTCGACGGTCGCGAGAGATTCCGGGTCGTCCATTGGCGGCAAACCGATAAGGTCCTCGATTTGCCGGCCCCCAAGGAGCGACCAGATCCGGTCGTATTCGCGTCGCACCTCGTCCGGTTGCGGATGGGATGACCACGCGATACCGACATGCCGGAGATAGTCGAGGCCGATGGCGACCGCGCGGCCGCTTTGATCGAGGGTTGTGTGGACATCGATGTGCAAGCACGCCACGATGGCATGTTCGACCGTTGTCACAGCGCGCTTCGAAAGCGCCGTCAATCGCTCCTCCGTGACCTGCATCTGACCGGTCAGGAACTCGCATTCGGCCCGGTTCAGGTCCAGCGCAAAAGTCAACTCATGCCGGTGCTCCCAGTCATCCTCCGCCAACAGCGCCGCACCGGCATTGAGATAGGCGAGCGCCGAGCCATAGGCGCTGGCCCCCTTGGCGCGCTTGCCCGCGATCAGGTTGAGTTCGGCGAGTTGCTCCCGTTCTTCTCGCGGCGTGATCAGCGCCGCGCCACGGTTCAGCTGATTGACGATGTCGAAGATCGCTTCCTCCCGCTGCGCCGCTGGCATCTGCGCCAGGTGCAATCGTCCGATCCGCAGATGTGCCGCGGCGCGGGAGTCTTCCGGGATCAGCGAATAGGCGGCTTCCTGGACACGGTCGTGGATGAATTTGTAGGAACCGTCCTGCCACTCGACCAGTTCCTGGCGGGCCGCCGGCCACAGCATCGCGTGCACCTGCGCCTCCGGCGTCTCAAGAACGATCGACAGCATTGCGACCGTGGCAATGTTCCCGAGGCAGGCGAGTTTCTGCAAGGCAAGCTGTGTTTCGATCGGCAGGCGGTTCACCTTGCCGACCATCAGCTCGACGACATTGTCAGTGTAACCCTTGGCGTGAATGCGCTCGAGATCCCAGGACCAGCAGGCCCCTTCATGATCGAACTGGAGCAAGCTCTGTTCGGCGAGCGTCTGCAGAAACTGGATCACGAAGAACGGGTTGCCTTCGGTCTTCTCGTGCACCAGCTGCACCAGTGGCGCCCCGTGGGGCGGTTCGCAGCGCAGCGCATCGGCGATCAACTTCCCGAGGTCATCACGGGTGAGCGGGGCCAGGCGGATCTCCTGCACCCGCGCACCCATCTTGCGGATGGCAGCGAGCTTGCGCGCCAGCGGATGCGCGGCATCGACCTCATTGTCGCGATAGGCGCCGACCAGCATGAGATGCTGCAGGTCCGACCGAACCAACAGATCCTCCAGCAGATCGAGCGTCGCGCCGTCCAGCCATTGCAGATCGTCGAGGAACAGCGCCAGCGGCCGTTCGGCACGGGCAAAGACGCCAATGAAACGGCGGAACACCGACTGGAAACGGCCTTGCGCCTGTTGCGGATCAAGTTCGGGCACCGGCGGTTGTTCGCCGATGATGAGCTTCAGTTCGGGGATGAGATCGGTCATGAGCCTTGCGTTGGGCTCGAGCGCCTCCAGGAATGCGCCGCGCCAGATCCCCAGCTCGGTATCGCTCTTGCCCAGCAGCGGCCGTACCAGGCCTTGAAACGCCTGCACCAGCGTCGCATAGGGAATGTCGCGCTTGTACTGGTCGAACTTGCCGGCGGCGAACAATCCGCGCGGCGGCACCAGCGCCTTGTGCAACTCGTTGACGACCGAGGATTTGCCAATGCCGGAATAGCCGGAAATGAGTACGAGTTCTGGCGCGCCGCTGTTGACAATGCGATCGAAGGCGGCGAGCAGGGTCTCGACCTCGTGCGCCCGGCCGTACAGCTTTTCGGGGATCAACAGCCGGTCGGGCACGTCGCGGTCGCCCAGCGGGAAGCCATCGATGCGGCCGTAGGTTTCCCATTGGGCCAGGCAGCGCCGCAGATCCTGCTCGACACCGGCGGCGGTCTGGTAGCGCTCTTCGGCACTCTTGGCGAGCAGCTTCATGACGAGTTCGGAAACAGTTTCGGGGATCGTTTCCAGCAGCTTGCCGGGGGCCGGTGGCCGCCTCGCGATATGGCAGTGCACCCATTCCATCGGATCGGAGGCTGTGAAGGGCAGGGCCCCTGTGAGCATCTGATAAAAGGTGACGCCGAGCGCATAGAGGTCGCTGCGGGCATCGATCGAGCGGTTCATCCGGCCGGTTTGTTCGGGCGCCATATAGGCCAGCGTGCCGGCAATGGTTTCGGGCGGCTCGAGCGTCGGGCGTTCGCGCGGCAGTCGCGAGGCGATGCCAAAGCCGGTGAGGCGAACGTTCCCGTCGGTGCAGTTCACCAGTATATGGGCAGGCTTGAGATCCTTGTGAACGAGACCGCGCTGGTGCACCCGACCGAGCGCCGCGGCGATCCTGATGGCAAGGCGCAAGAAGCCCCCCAGCGCCATGCGCGCGCCGAGCAGTCCCTCGAGGGGCACGCCACCGGGATCCTCGAGCACGAGCATGTTCCGACCGTCTTTGCGCACCAGCTCCAGCGGCCGTGCCGCCCATGCACGATCGAGTTCATCTTTGAGCTCACATTCGTGCGCGAGCCGTTCGAGGGTAAAGGGGGACGGGTGTTCCGCGGTGAGGCGTACGACCAGCACCGTATTCCGGCTGCCGCGGGCATCAACCTGCGATCCTCGATAAAAACCGCGTTCGCCGTCCTCCCATAGGACTTGGAGACTGTCCTTTCCTTCCAGGCCGAGAGACGAAGATCGTTCCAATGTCCACCCCGCCAACAGGCTAGGTTTGCCGTTCGGCTCGTAAGCTCATACTTCCGCGCGGACCGGTCATAAACAGCTTGAACCGGCAAGTTGCCACAATAGAGGCTGGATGACGATACCGGCTCCTGACACCACGTGGTCGAGCAGGCATGGCGCCGATTTTCTCATCGAGAGTCTCCAGGCCAGCTCTTTCCAACCATCCTTATTACCGCTTATCATAAACGGATCCGTATTACCGCTTATCATGAAGAGGATCGTCCGTGCGGAGATCCGAATGCTGCCATGAGTGAGCCCGGAAACGAGCCAGCCGCCATCCGGAACTTGATCGCATCGTCGGCGGGATGGGCGTTGCACGAGCTCGTGCTGGAGCCGGCCATTCCGGTTCTCGCGTCGCCGAGTTGGCGCGGTGTCGACGGCGCCCCCTGGCGTGCGGTCCGCAAACCGGATGGCGCCAGCCTCTTCATCAAGGTGATGGACGCGGATGCCGCACTATATATCGACATTCCCTGCGCATTCGAGGCGGCGGGCCGCGCGTCAGACCTGGGAATCGGACCAAAAATATTTGCAGCCGATGCGGAGGCCGGGATCCTGGTCATGGAAGATTTGAATGCGGGCTGGCATGTCGGCGGGTTGGAGCGGATGCTCGAGCCCGGGATTGTCGATGCCATCATCGCAGCCCGGCAGGCGTTTCAGCAAGGCGCCCCGCTTCCGCGCCGCGCGACGGTGTTCGACGAGATCGAGCGCTTCTATGCGGCGGCGCAGGAGGTGAATGCCCGGCTTCCTTCCGACACGGCATGGATGACCGACGAAATCCGGTTCGCGGCCGAGGCCGTGAAGGGGCTCGAGGTCAAGGCGGTTCCCATTCACGGCGACGGCAATGTCTCGAACGTCATAATCAGCGACGCCGGCGAGGTAAGGCTGGTGGATTGGGACAGGGCGACGACGGCCGATCCGCTAGAGGATCTCGGCAGTTTCCTCGTCGAGGCGTTCGCGCAGGAGCCAGAGGCGCGCGATGCGTTCAGCCGCGCCTTCGGCTCGTTCGACGAGGGTAGGTTCAGCCGTGCGCGCGTCTATGGTGTCGCTGACGACCTTCGATGGGGGTTGATCGGTGCGCTTCTCGCGGCAAAGTCACCTCGCAACACCATGGAATTCTACAAATTCGCGAACTGGCGTTTCCTTCGCTGCCGCGTGGCCGTGCGCGCGCCGCATTTCGGGGAACTGCTGCGGAGGATGTCATGACCATGCGCGCATGGCATCTCATTTGCGTCACCAGTCACTGATGCCGATGGGAGTTCTGCAAATTCAGACAGGCTAGCGCAACGGAGAGATGTCAGATGATAAAAAGCGCAATCAGTTGTCGCAGACTTCTCAAGGCCGATGCCGCGGCGAACGTCGCGATGCCGTTTGCGTTGCGGAATGCGTGCCACATGGCAGTGGCTTCGCCATGAGCATCGAGAGACGGCTGGGCGAGGGGGTCACGACGCACGAGCGCAATCTGGAGCGGATGGCGGTCCGCATTCCAGGTTGGGGAGGACGATCGATTGGCTATGCCCCGCTGGTCGGCGGTCTGCTCAATCAGAACTGGCTCGTCGAGGTCGAGGGCCATCCGCGCCGTTATTTCGTCAAGGTGCCGGGCGAGGGGTCGGACAATTTCATCGACCGGGTCACCGCCAATCAGGCCGCGCGCAATGCGCATGCGATCGGCGTCGCGCCGGAAGTGTTTCATTTCGATCCGGTCGAGGGCTTGGAAGTGAGTGAGTTTCTTGAAGGATACCGGACCTGCACGATGTCGGACTTCTTCAATCCCGCCATTCGCGACACGGTCCTTGATATTTATCGGCGCCTTCACGCGGGCCCGGCGCTGAAACTGACGAAAACCATGCTCGACATGATCGACGAACATATCGAGCAGGGGCGGGCGAACGGCGTGCACTATCCGCCCGATATGTTCTGGCTGGAGCGGCGCTACGACCGCGCTAAGAAGGCCTTTCTCGCCTCGGGGCTCGACCTTGTCGCCTGCTTTAACGATCCGATGCCCGGCAATTTCCTGGTGAAGGAGGATGGCGACGGACGGTTGCTGTCGCTGAAGATGGTCGATTACGAATTCGCCTCCAACAATGAGCGCACCTACGAGTTGGGTGCGCTGTCGGCCGAAATGTTTTACGACGAAGATATAACGATGGGGCTGGTAAAGCACTATTTCCGCTCGGCGCGCCGGGACATGTTCGCGCGGGTGATCGTCAATCGCGCACTGGCGGACTTCAAATGGGCATGCTGGGCGGTGCTGAATCGCAGGCTCAGCGGCTGGGATTTCGACTATCAGAAATATGGGATCTGGAAATACATGCGGGCGCGCGACCTGATGGGCGACCCGCGCTGGGAGAGCTGGCTTCGGATGATCTGAGGCGCACGGCGCAGGCGGGTAAAGCCTGTCCCCGGACAATCGATGTTGCATGGTCGCTGTGAGCGGACTCAAGGCTTTGCCCGGCCCCCGTGAATTGGCGGCCGGGCTCCCCTTTACTTCACCCCGGCGACAAATGCCTTAATATCCTGCGGCTCGCCAGGCACTGCCTGCACCGCGCCGCTGGCATCACGGAATAAGAGATAAGGCGTTCCATCGATATTGTTCGACTGCATGAAATTGTCGTCGGCGGTGATCTCGGCCACGATTTTCGCAGGTGGGTTAACAGCTTCCGGCAAGCCACCTTCCTCATCTTGCACATCGAACTGTGCCTCATCCTGGCTCAGCGCCTGTGCCGGATTTTTCGCCATCAGCAGCGCCTCGG
This sequence comes from uncultured Pseudomonadota bacterium, assembly GCA_963798115.1. Taxonomy (GTDB): domain Bacteria; phylum Pseudomonadota; class Alphaproteobacteria; order Acetobacterales; family Acetobacteraceae; genus Acidocella. The sequence goes on along the minus strand of CAWCRT010000014.1, from coordinate 6,867 downwards.
CGCGGCCCATGGAAGTCGGCTTGACCACCCCCACGGGCACGATCGAAAGCCGCAGGCTGCCATCCTTCACGTACGGCGCCAGCGCGTCATAGGTCATGTGGCAATAGATGCAGTTCGGGTCGAGGAACATCACGACATGCTTCGGTGCCTTCGGATTACCCAGCTGGAACTGCGTCACGGTGCTCAGCTGGTTCCAGATCTGGGCCGCCGGTGCGGTCTGCGGCGGCTGTGTCGCCGCGGCCGGCAAATATTGCCGTGCATAGCTGTCGGACAGGTCGGATCCGTTCGGCCCGAACAGGTCGCCCATGAACACATAGCGCCCGTCGGCGGTCGTATAGATGATCCCGTCCTGCCCGTGCGCCGCCTTAATGCCGAACCCGTCGATCCCAGGTTCCACCTGGAACGCCGCGATGATCGTCGCCTCGCCATGCGACAGTCTCGCGATCGCCGCCGCCCCTGGCATGAGAGAGGCCGGCACCGCATAGGCCGATTGCGGCACTGCCGCTTGTGCGGCCAGCGGTGTCCCGCCGAGGATCAGAAGTGACGTCATCACCGCGAGACGGGTTTTGGCCCCGACCAAACGGCTGGCATGGTTAACAAAACGATTACGCATAAGAAGCCTTTATATCATCGGGTGTCGCGCCATGCGGCCCCCGGGAACGAATGTCACATGTGGGAATCCGCCATCGTTTGGCCAGGGGCAGTGTGCTCATTTCGTTGGCTCAGATTATCAGCGCAGGGGCGGGGCCAAGTCTCGCAGGCGTTCCGGCGCGGCACCGCCAAAATCGCAATCTGTCCGCATTGCCGGGACGGCTCGCTGCATTGTTTTGTTGTACGCTTCGTATTAAGGTTCCGGTCCTCCATTTCCAGATAAGCATCAATTTCCTGTGCGATCTCGGACTGACAGGTCTGCGTAGCCTTGGTCTGGAAGGCGATCTCTCAGGAGCGTTCCATGACAAAAAAAGATCTGTTCGCTGCACTGATCATGACAACATTGACGACATTTTTTCCGGTCGCAGCAGGTGCCGCAAGGTGCGCGAATGGCGCCTATAATGCGGGATGTGCCAGTCCAAATGGTGGTGTTGTCGTGCATAAGGCGCCGCCTCCGGTTTATGCGCGTCCACCTGTCTATGGGCGCGGGCCGGTCTATGGTTCACCGCCTGGGCATGTTACGTGCGTCAATGGCGTCTATCGCGCCGGATGCGCCGGTCCAAATGGTGCGGACGTCGTGCACAAATCCTATTGAGCCAAGAAGACATATCCGCGTGTACATGATCTGCGAGGTCCTGAACGCTGCAGCATCACGGCGCGGGCACCACGTCGTAATAGACGCCGTTAGCGCCATAAGCCGGCATGAACCAGATATTCCCGTTAACATAATATGTCGTGCCACCCCGATAGACCGGCACCGACCCAGGTGGCAATGTTGCGTAGTTTGTCCCCATTACATAGGCAGGTCCCGGATTTGCTGACGCTACGGCCGCACCGACGGCTGCGCCTGCCACCGCACCAGCGGCCGCGGCGCAACCATAGCAACCTTGCGAATAGTAAGGTACTGCAACCGGCGGGTGGTAGGCCGGATAGCCTGGATAGCCGGGGTATCCGGGCGGGCGATAGGCTGTCGCTCCCGACGGATAGGTATGCGTAGCCCCCTGCCCATAAGCACCCGACGTACGACCGCCATAAACATTTGTATGTTCGGTACCGCCGCCATAGGCATGCGCTGAACTGCCCCCGTAACGGTTTGTGTGCACGGTGCCTACGCCTGCTACATGCGACGTACTTCCGCCCCATCGATTGGCGGAGCCCCAGCCGAATGCGTCGCCGGCCCACAAAAATACCGCGCAGGTCATCAAACTTGTGGCCGTTGCAACGATCCGTCTCATCGAGCGTATCCTTTCATTGCGGAGTCTGGTGCGAAGGCATCGCCCCTTTCGGGGGCGATGCCGTTATGAATAGCGGCGTACCAACTGGCGGCGGCGCCGATACCGGACTTGCGAACGGGATCCGTTTGGCAGATTTTGCTTGCGCCGATTCAAAAACGGCCGGCGCGATCACAGGATCGATCTGCCAGTTTGACAACACCAGATCGTGACGAAGTTGCAGTGGATCATTGCGCCAAATCGCGCGGACCCGCCGCGGCAGTTTATCGTCGGCACCAATCCAAATTTGGAGAAACACATCGTTGTTGGCCCAGGCAACCATAATCGTCTTCGTGCCTCCGACCTCCTCTGATGGCCCAATGTAGAACGCGAGGACAGTGCCATCAGTCAGCGCGGAATAGGGGTCGGAAAGAATGAGATCTGTGAACGGATAATAGATCGCGGCATTATCGTAAGCAGCTCTCAGCGCGGCATCGATCGTGGGCGGCGCTGCGGCCTCTGCTGCCAGATTTTTGTCCGGAACGTATGCGATCATCGTCTTGCCGTCATAGTAGAATTCAGACATCGGGCCGTCGCCTGGTGTCACGATTTTGAGTTTATCTGGTCGTTGCATCGTCACGTCATCGCGCACTGTGTAGACGATCGGCGGTCCCAATTTGCTGGGGAATTCATAACTTACAACGGCGACAAACGACATAGACTTCGCCGCGGCAAGGCGCGCACTCGTTGCCTTAAGCAGGTCAATTGCCCGAGGTTCAATGACAAGTTTGAACGCGGGACCTGGTGGTCCATGTGCCACCGGCGCTGGTGTCTGCCCCTCCGTTAGTCCGAACATCATCAGCCCAACGGTCAGCGCCAATATAGGCACCTTCACATTCCGCGAAACCATTGTGGCCTCCCCAATTCATCTCAGCTAAACTAAAAATATAAATATCCTGTGTGCACAGGGGCTCGTGCGGAATTCGAAAAAATCGTGAACGAGCACGCGATGCATCCGATCGCCAAGCTCCACGCCCTGTGTCGCAGGCGCTATCATATGCCCAACCCTGCTTCCGGCCGTCGGGGGGGAGGGCCTCAATCATCATTTGTAATCTCAGGCGAGACATGGAGACGAGCTTATTCGAGACTTTCTGCGCGCTGCATTGTAGAAATAAAGCGGGTGCCAGTGTTTGATATAGATCAATGGGAGTGGACGCGGTTTCAGCTCCAACGTGCACACGGACGCGCGCGCCCAGGCGCTGAGTAGATGTCAAAGGTTGGGGCTCTTGGATCCTGCTAAATAATCGTGTCCAAGGTCATGTGAGCTGATGGATTTTATCTGTAACCATCCACTGGCTTGATCTATATACAAACGAAGAGAGTTTACGGGCTGGTTAAAGAGCTCGAACCGGTCGACTAGCGAAATGGACGCAGTTGTTCGTGCTACGCCGCCTGGAGCGGCGCTTTTGCTAACTCAGCGGCATGTGCGCCGCACAGAAATGAGAACAGCGGGAGGTAGGAATGTTCACGACAAGGCGTAAGCTGCTCGTTGGGGTTGGCGGCGCGTTTGCTCTCCTGAGTTTGCCCGCGTTCGCCGCGTCCGCACAGGAAATCGATGTGGGGGTGAATGAGGCGCTTCGCCTTCTCTATTCGACAGAGCCAAAGACGCGCGAACTTGCAAGGCGCGCGAGGGCAGTTTTGGTGTTTCCGAGGATTATCAAAGCCGGGCTGATCATTGGTGCTCAGAGTGGTGACGGCGCCCTGCGCATCGAGGGCACAACCACCGGCTATTACAACATTTCAGCGGCCTCGTTTGGCCTGCAGGCCGGAGGACAGAGGTTCAGCTACGCCTTGTTCTTCATGAATGACGCCGCTCTCCGATACCTCCGGCAGAGCAATGGTTGGGCCATTGGCTCGGACCCCAATGTGGTTGTCGTTAATAAGGGAGCCGCGGCCAGCTTGACGAGTGCGACCTTGACGCAGGACGTCTACGCGGTTCCTTTTGGTCAACACGGCCTGATGGCCGGCATCGGGCTAGAAGGATCGAAGATTACCCAGATCCACCCGGGGCCATAGGCTTGGCTCTGAAACCAGCTTGTCGCCCGGCTTTGATCTCCGAAGGCACCGATCAGTTTGGCGAACGCCTGCTGCATCTGATCGGGCGCCATCGGCATCCACGCCTTCAGCAGCAGCTCGGGCTTGCAGCCGTCCTGGCGCAAGTGGCCGGGACAGACGGAAGCGTCTGAAGCAGAGGCGTTTTAGGCCGCCAGCTTGATTTCATGCTTCGTCTCGATTGCATGCCTGATCAAGCGGCGTGTCCGTTCGACGAAGGCGAGCTTGTCTGCGAGACAGCTCTCGAGAAGCACGCCGACGCCAAGATGCCCGGATACGTCGGCCATCGCGATCAGCGCCACGTATTCGGCAATGCTCAGATGTATTAAGTGGTTGGCCTTGATCAGGACAAAGAGGGCCTTCGCCGCGGGGGCATGGATCTCGGCGAGTTCGCGCCGGAAATCCTCGAGGAAAACTTCGTGCAGGTGTCCGCTGAGAGGAACGGGTTTCTCACCGATGAGTTCGAAGCACCGGTCAAGAGAACTGAGGATCTTATCCTGAAGAAAGGCTCGTGATTGCAACGCTTCCTTGATGTTTGGATCCTGCGCAACGTCGCTCAGCTCCTGATATATCTTTGTCGTTTTCTCGGTGCGCTGCCGGACGTCGCTCAGCATTTTGACGAACAGATCCTTGGGGTTTTTCACGGGCATCGGATGTTTCCTTTGTGATTGCTATTTCCCAACCAGGGGCGCTCGAGATGTGGTTGAGGCGCGAGATGGGGTGAGATCGCCCCTGTTGGGTGCGTAACAGAATGCCTGTCTGGCAAAATTGATGTGGATCAATCGAACCCGATATCGTCCAATGTAAAGGATGTTGTCACGGATTTTTTAATTGGGTGACGCGCATCAGATCGATGACGGCTTCAGGAAAGCGCATCCGTTGCGTTCTGCGGCTTGAATGGGCGCGACGCGTCTTAATCCGCAGCGCATGATGCTATGCGCAAGCAGCAACCGCTGCTTCGGCGACCGCCTGGTCCTGTGCGCCGCTGCCACCGCTTACACCGACGGCGCCTACGATCTCGCCATTCTCCTTGATCGGAATGCCGCCCGCGAAGATCATCACCCGGGCGTGGTTCGATACGTTGATGCCGAAGAACTGGTCGCCCGGCTGGCTGTTGCGGCCAAGCTCGAGCGTCGAGAGATCGAAAGCCTTCGCCGTGAAAGCCTTGTTGATAGCGATGTCGATGCTGCCAAGCCATGCGCCGTCCATGCGCGTAAAAGCCGTCAGATTGGTACCGGCATCGACGACCGCTATATTCATCGGCTGGCCGATCTCCTTTGCCTTTGCGATCGCTGCCTTAATGACCAGCTGGGCTTTGTCCAATGTCATCATGACTGTCAAACTCCTGATAGAGGATCGTCACGCAACCTTCGCCAATGACCCGTGCGGGTCGAGCACGAATTTGGCGGCGATGCCCTTGTCGAATTCGGCATAGCCCTTCGGAGCATCCTCAAGGCTGATGGCTTGGGCATTGACGATCTTCGCGATCGGCAGGCGGTCGTTCAGAAGCGCCATCATGAGTTGACGATTGTAGCGCAGCACGGGCGTCTGGCCGGTGTGGAAGGAATTTGACTTCGACCAGCCAAGGCCCAGGCGAAGACTGAGATTCCCCTTCCTGGCAGCTTCGTCGTGCGCCCCGGGATCTTCGGTGACATACAATCCTGGTATGCCGATTGCACCGGCCGGGCGGATGATTTCCATCGCCTGGTTCAGTACGACGGCCGGCTGATCGCCGCCGCCATGGCCCTTGGCTTCGAAGCCGACCGCATCGATGACCGCATCCACCATGGGTTCGCCGATGATGGCGGCAACCTGCTCGCCAAGGCGATCGTGTTTGGTGAGATCGATCGGAACGAAGCCGACGTTCCTGGCGTGGCTCAGCCGCGCCTCGTTCATGTCGCCGATCATGATCACGGCCGCACCTAGGAGCAGGGCGGAGGCAGCCGCCGCGAGGCCGACCGGGCCGGCGCCGGCGACATAGACTGTCGAGCCCGGCTTGACGCCAGCAGTCAAGGCGCCGTGGAAGCCGGTCGGCAAGATGTCCGTGAGCATCGTCAGGTCCATGATCTTGGACAGCGCCTGGCTCTTGTCGGGGAATTTGAGCAGGTTGAAGTCGGCATAAGGGACCATGACGTAACGGGCCTGGCCGCCAATCCAGCCGCCCATGTCGACATAACCGTAGGCGCCGCCCGCGCGACCGGGATTGACCGTCAGGCACACGCCCGTGTTTGTTTCCCGGCAGGCGCGGCACCGTCCACAGGCAACGTTGAATGGCACCGACACGAGATCTCCCAGCTCGAGCATCTCGACATCGGAACCCTTCTCGATCACCTCGCCTGTGATCTCGTGTCCGAGCACCATGCCGGCCGGGGCCGTCGTGCGACCGCGGACCATGTGCTGGTCGGATCCGCAGATATTGGTGGAGATCACCTTCAGGATCACGCCATGCTCGATCTTGCGGCCCTGCGGGTTCTCGAATTTGGGGTCCGCAATATCCTGAACCTGGACTTCCCCAGGCTTGGTATAGACGACGCCACGATTTTTACTCATGACAAACCTCTCTTGCAGGGTGGTCTGGCTGATTGCGTTGCAATGCGATGCCGATTCAATGTGGTAAAGGAAACCGGCAGAACCGCGCGAGAAATGTATCGACGCGACGGGATCTCTCCAGCGATCGAAAAGCGGCTCACGGCATCAGGTGGTGAACGCCCACCACCTCCTTGATCTGATATTACTAGAATTCGGTGGATTGATCGAGCGACAATTGAAATGGAAACATGGTGATGAAATGACAGATCGCACAAGCTTCAAAGTCGATATTCGTCCGCTGTTCACGGATCGGGATATTCAGGGAATGAGCCCGGCCTTCAACCTCGCCAGTTATGAGGATGTA
>CAWCRT010000013.1:0-90440 GCA_963798115.1 uncultured Pseudomonadota bacterium | reverse complement strand
CCGCACCGCTTGACTCTCTTCACCACGAGCCGTGGTGCCTGCCATCCGATATCATAATAACCAATATTTTTTTCTTGATTGAATCAAGAAAAAAATGCACTAATGTCACAAACATGATCCTTCCGCGTGCAAAGCGCGCGGCCTGCCAACGAACCATCGGGGAGGACTTACATGAACAAGCTGCAGCACCGCAAAATGTCCTGCGAAAACCTCGCGAAAATCGCTGATATTCTCGAACGCGAACGCGGCCTGAACAACAAGCAACTGGCCGAAACGCTCGGCGTTTCAGATGCTGTCTTCAACAATTGGAAAATGGGGAAAAACTATCCAGATCAATACGCGATGTGCCAGATGCGTCGCTTATACGGGGTCACTCTGGATTGGATATATTGCGGAGATCCGTCAGGCCTGCCGCAATGGATTCACCAGAACCTGAAACTATCTTAACCGCGTCATCTAGATCTTTACTGATTTTTTGCGCAATGTTTCCAAGCCCTGCTGACGACCAGAAGCGAGGTCGCAGCCGGCGGCATCACGCCGGAGATCGCGGCATTGCCGAAAATTTCCAGCGTCTCGGACAAGCCGAACAGCTCTTCTATGATTTTTTGATAGTTTTGCGCCACAGAAAGCAACCTTTCGTTGAATTCGTTTTGATCACTATCTCCCGACATTTATCGTCAATCGTTTCGATGGAAAATCAATTAATTTTTATTGACCTAAAATATTTTTTATTGATATACTGTAATCACTCAGGCGTTCTTGACGGAGCCGCGGAGCTGATGACCAGAAATTCAAACGTTTTGTTTTGTTTTAATAACAACAATCAAAACGCCACCGACCTCGACCACGCACGTCCCGCCTGTGTCCGATGAAGGATCGCTTTCACACCATCCTCGCCCAGAACGCACGCATCGCCGAGGTGCTGCGCCAGGCGAAGACGGATCTCGAAGCGATCGGCGAGCCTGAATATTTCACCGCGCCGGGCTATGATTTTCCCGACGTCACCGCGGGGCTCGCCGACATGGCGCCACTGACAGATGCAACGGCACAGCGAAAAATCTAGGACTATGCTGAGGAAAAAGACGCTGAGGACGCGCGCGCCGCCCTCGCCACCCGAGCGGATTTCATCCGCGACCAACGGCTGACGGAATAACGCGCCGTCCGCGCCCAGACCGCCGGCGCTGGACCAAAGGGGCTGCCGCGCCACGAAACCAATCTCAGCCCCCCTGTACCCGAAAGGAGTGTACCAATGGCCCCGATCTATTCGTTCAAAGTCACGAAAAACATAGTCGCCGATCAGGATGATCGACACCGCCTCGCCATGCGCCGCAAATGGGAACAGTCACGCGTCGCCCGGGCTCTCGGCCTGGCGCTGATCGGCTTCGCCGTCGCCGCACTCATCGTGACCGTCGCAGTGCTGGCGCCATGAGCCAGACCTGCAGCGAGGTCGCGACCTGCCCGGTCTGCGCCGGACAGCGCCATTACGACGCCTGCGATGGCCAAGGCGCGATCCTGCGAAGGATCGCTTAATATAAGCAAGAAAGCGGCCGCTTTTTGAAAAAAGCGGCGCAAAAACTTTTGCCCGTCGCCGGCGACAACGAAACCGGCACGGCAAAAATGCGCACTGTACGCGCTGAATGACAAAGGATTTTCAACCGATTGATGGGTCGAAGCGAAAGGATTCGAACCTAAGCCCACCACGACCCGTCATTTCTTCAGGATGCGGCCGAGGCTCTCGGCTGACATGTGTTCACATGCACAACCGCGCACTGTGGAACCAAAAAATAATTTTTAGGGAAATCAACCACTTGAGTGGTCGGAGTGAGAGGATTCGAACCTCCGGCCCCTGCGTTCCGAACACAGTACTCTAACCAGGCTGAGCTACACTCCGTTGCGCGACCCTATAGCCAAGCTCGAGCGGCACCGCAAGTGCCCCTGACACAATAATGTCGCATCAAACGTCGACACGCCAAAAATTCATGTTTTTCAACAGCTCCTAGCCAGAAACGTAAGTTTCCTGGTAAGTATCCCGCATGTGCGAAATTTGCTCCTTCGGACGCCGCGGCTTCGCCAAGATGGCTCTTGGCCTGGCTGCAACCGGCCTGGTCGCAACCTCCCTGCCCGCGCCCGCCCAGGCGCGCGTCATCCCGAAAAAAAATCTCCCTCTGGTGATGATCGATCCCGGCCATGGCGGCAAAGACCCCGGCTCGATCGCCCCTGACGGTTTTTATGAAAAGACCATCACACTCGCCACCGGCCACCTGCTCTATCGCGCGCTGTCGCGCACCGGCCGCTACCGGGTCGAGATGACCCGCTCGACAGATGTATATGTGACGCTGGAAGGCCGCGTCGCCGACGCGGAGGCAGCCAAGGCTGATCTCTTTCTCTCCCTGCACTGCGATCACCTGCCCGAGGCCGACCTGCGCGGCGCCTCGATTTTCACCCTCTCCAACAAGGCGTCCGACCGGCTCGCCGCCAGCGTCGCAGCGGATGAAAACAGCGCAGACCGTTTCGCCGGACCGCATTTTTCCGGGGTATCGCCGCAGGTGGCAAGCATTCTCTCCAGCCTAGAGACGCGCGCCACGCGCATCGGCTCCTCAACCCTCGCCGACGATATCCAGCATTCCTTCACCGGCGTCGTGCCGATGCTGCCCGATCCGCATCGCAGCGCCAATTTCGCGGTGCTGCGCGATTCCTCCGTGCCCAGCGCGCTGCTCGAAATGGGTTGCCTGTCCAATCCGCGTGATGAGCAACTGCTGAAAAGTGCGGCCCACCGGCAACTGATCGCCGACCGGCTCACCAGCTCGATCGACGCCTATTTCGCCAATAATTCCGGCGGCAGAGGCGTGCGAATTGCGGGCTGATCCGCGCGCGGAGATGGCCGAAGCCTGTCAGGAAATTTATACCCGCATTCTCGCAGGGGGGCTAATGGGATGCTAAGGACCGCTTATGTCTGATCCGAGAGAACCCTTCAGCGCCGGTGAGCGCTTGAGTCCGGCCCGTCGCGAACCGCCTCGGCAGCCGCCGCGCGGGTCAGGAGACGGGAAAAAACCGCGCAAGACTGGCATCCTGCGCCGCCTCACCGGTTTCTTTGTGTTCGGCCTGTACCGGCTGGTCTTTGTCGGTATCGTCGGCGGCCTCATCGTCGCCGTCGGCGGGTATTTCGTCTTCAGTGCCGGCCTGCCCGGCGTCGACTCGCTCAAGCATTATCATCCGCCCCTGGAAACCCGGATCTACGCCAACAATTTCCAGCTGGTCTCGCAAGTCGGCGCGGAAAACCGCATTTTCGTCCCCTACGACCAGATCCCGCCGGTGGTGGCAAACGCCTTCATCGCCGCCGAGGACCGGCTGTTCTGGGTGAATCCCGGCATCAACCCCTTCGCCATCATCCGCGCTGGCCTCACCGACCTCACCATGATCGGCTCCGGCCGCCGGCCGCTCGGCGCCTCCACGATCACCGAGCAGGTCGTGAAGAACATGCTGCTCGACAATCACATCACCTTCGGCTCCAAGATTAAGGAGGCGATCCTGGCGATCCGTGTCAGCCAGGTGATGACCAAGCAGCAAATTCTCACTCTGTATCTGAACGAGATCTTTCTCGGCGATAATTCTTACGGCATCGCGGCCGCTTCCCAGAGCTATTTCGATAAGCCGCTGAACGAGCTGGATATCGCCGAAGCCGCCTCGCTCGCCTCTCTGCCGAAGGCGCCGACCACCTATAACCCGTTCCTGCATCCGCAGGACGCGCTGCAGCGGCGCAATTTCGTGATCTCGCGCATGCTCGATGACGGCGTCATCACCCAGGCCGAGGCGGCGGCCGCTACCGCCGAGCCGCTGCTGCCGCGCGCCGGTAACGCGCCGCGCACCGTCCCCGATGCGGGCTATTTCGCCGATGCCGTGCGTGCCTCCCTGGTTCAGAAATTCGGCGCCACCACCGTCAGTCAGGGCGGGTTGATCGTCCATACCAGCCTCAACCCCGCCTTGCAGACTGCCGCCACCGAGGCGGTGCGCGACCAGCTCGTGCGCTATGACCACGCCCATGATGGCTGGCACGGCCTCGTCAACCATGTCGACGATCAGGATCTGATCACCAACTGGCCGACCGACCTTGCCGGCCAGACGCCCCCGCCCGGCATGCGGCCGGGCTGGCAGCTCGGCATCGTGCTCCAGGCCTCCGGCAGAGCGGCACGCATCGGCTTCGTCGATGCCGCCACCAACAGCCCGCAAGTCGGCGTGCTGCCGCTCGATTCGATGCTCTGGGCGCGGCCGCGGCTGCACGGCTATCTTGGCCCCCGCCCCGCTTCGGTCGCGGACGTGCTGCATCCCGGCGACATCATCATGGTCTCGCCCGCCGCTCCCGACAGCACCACGCTGGCGCTCGAGCAGATCCCGCTAATCCAGGGCGCCCTGCTCTCCATCGATGCGCGCACCGGCCGCGTGATCGCCATGGTCGGTGGTTGGAGCCATAATCAGAGCCCATACAACCGCGCGATGCAGGCGCAGCGCCAGCCCGGCTCCTCGGTCAAGCCCTTCGTCTATCTCACCGCCATGGAACAGGGCATCCAGCCCGACGCCCCGGTGCTGGACGCTCCCTTCGTGCAGCGCCTGTCCAACGGCACCGTCTATCGGCCGGGCAATTACGAGGATAGTTTCGAGGGGCCGGTGCCAATCTTCCATGCGCTGGAGCAGTCGCTCAACCTCGCGACCCTGCATCTCGCGCGCGAAATCGGCCTTGCCAGCATCGCGAAAAACTTCGAGAGCTTCGGCATCGTCGACCAGATGCCGCCTTATTATCCCTCGGCGATCGGCGCGATCGACACCACGCTCTGGCGCATGACCACCGGCTACGCCGAACTCGACGATTACGGCCGGCAGGTCACCCCGACCCTGATCGACAGCGTCACCAATCCCGACGGCTCGATCCTGTACCAGGCAGCCGGCCAGAACTGCGCGAACTGCGTCAATGGCAGTCCGGACCAGCCGCCGATTCGCGTCTTCTCCGGCGCGCAACTGGCCGATCCTGACAGCGTGTTCCAGATGATCACGATGATGCGCGGCGTGGTGCTGCGCGGCACCGGCCAGCCGGCGGTCGTCGGCCTTAGCCAGCCGATCGCCGGCAAAACCGGCACCACCAACAACTTCAACGATGCCTGGTTCATGGGCTTCAGCCGCGGCATCGTCACCGGTTGCTGGACCGGCTACGACACGCCCGCAGACCTCGGCAACAACGAGACCGGCGCCGAGGTCTGCGGCCCGATCTGGAACGCCTATATGAAGGCGGCGCTGAAGGGTCAGCCCAATCTCGACTTCCCGGTACCCTCCGGCGATACGCTCGAGCAGACCAGCTTCAACGGCCAGACAGTGACCGAGGCCTACAAAGCCGGCCAGACGCCGGGGGCGCAGTCCACCGACAGTCTGCTGGCCGGCGAAAACGGCCTGACCCCGCAGGATAGCGGCATCCCCGCCACCACGCCGGATGCGTCAGGCGGCACGGTTCCCACCACCGCCACGGCCCCGGCCCAGCCGGTCAACAACAATCTCGGCGGGCTGTACTGAGTTAAGAAAGCGGCCGCTTTTTCGATCAAAAGCGGCGCAAAAACTTCCTTGAATTTGGGCCTGTGGCGTTCGAACGGCACAGGCTCAAATTAACAAAGTTTTTTTGCTACTTTTTGTTCACAAAAAGTAGCGCTTCCTTTCCTCCTCCCCTGCTCGTATATGCTGCCTCATGTCCGCAGAATCAGATCAGTTAAACGAGCAGATCGGCCGTTCGGTCGCCCTGCTGAGGAGGCATCTTTGACTGGGATGCCGCTGTCCTAAAACTCGCCGAACTCGACGCCCGCGCCGAGGATCCTTCGCTCTGGAACGACGCCGATGCCGCCCAGGCCCTGATGCGCGAACGCAGTCGCATCGCCGTTCTGGTCGATGGCGTGCGCTCGCTGGAGACCGAAACCAAAGATACGCTTGAGCTGATCGAGATGGCCGAAGCCGAAGGTGACGCCACGATGGTCGCCGACGGCATCGCCACGCTGCAGGGCCTGGCCGAACAGGCCAAGCAGCGCGAGATCGAATCCCTGCTCTCCGGCGAAGCCGACGGGCGCGACGCCTTCCTCGAAATCAATGCCGGCTCCGGCGGCACCGAAGCACAGGACTGGGCGCAGATGCTCGCGCGCATGTACATGCGCTGGGCCGAGCGCCGCGGCTTCAAGGTGGAAATCCTCGAAGAATCCGAAGGCGAGCAGGCCGGCATCAAATCCATCACGGTGCAGATCACCGGTCCCAACGCCTATGGCTGGCTCAAGACCGAATCCGGCGTGCACCGGCTGGTGCGCATCTCGCCCTTCGATTCCGCCGCCCGCCGCCATACCAGCTTCTCTTCCGTCTGGGTCTATCCCGTGGTCGACGACACGATCGAGATCGAGATCAACCCGGCGGACCTGAAAGTGGACACCTACCGCGCCTCAGGCGCCGGCGGCCAGCATGTGAACAAAACCGAATCGGCGATCCGTATCACCCATATCCCGACCGGCATCATCGTCGCCTGCCAGACCGACCGCTCCCAGCACCGCAACCGCGCCACCGCGATGAACATGCTGAAGGCGCGCATGTATGAAATGGAGCTGCAGAAGCGCGAAGCCACCAACGCCGCCAATGAGGCGGCCAAAACCGATATCGGCTGGGGCCATCAGATCCGCTCCTACGTGCTGGCGCCCTACCAGCTGGTGAAGGATCTGCGCACCAGTTACGAAACCGGCAATCCCGCCGCGGTGCTCGATGGCGGGCTCGACCCGTTCATGGCGGCATCCTTGGCCGCGCGCGTCGGCGCCACCCGGTCCGATGCCTCGGCTATGGCTGACTGAGACAAGTAAGTAAGGCTACTTTTTGTGAACAAAAAGTAGCAAAAAAACTTTGCTAATTTGGGCCTGTGGCGTTTCAGCGTCACGGGCCCAAATTTCAAGAAGTTTTTGCGCCGCTTTTTTCAAAAAGCGGCCTTTCTTTCTTCTAACCCTGCGGCAGATCGAAAGAGCCGGTAAAAGCATAATCCAGCAAAAACGGCCCGGCGGTGAACAGCGTCATGACAACGCCGGTGATCACAACCAGAAACGCCGCCTGCCCGCGCCCGAGCACCAGCCCGGTGCGCACGATGAACCAATGATACCAGAGCAGATACGCGCCCATCAGGCCGAGCGCGGTATATTCGGCGCTCACCATGGGCAGGCCGAACTGCACCAGAATCGCCCCGGCAATCGCGGCGAGGAACAGCAGCGGCACCAGCAACCAGAACGACCAGTCGAGCGCCGTGGCGGTGCGCAGCCACAACGCCTCGCGCCCCGTGCGCCGGGCGAATTCATGGGTGATCAGCGGCAGGGCCAGCACCGCGCAGAGATGCGACAGAAAGCCGATCAGGGCCAGCTGCCACTGCCCGCCGAGCGCCGAAACGCCCGCCCCGACCAGCGGAAAGGCGATCAGTGGCGCCAGCGAGGCGGTGAATCCGTCCATGCTGTTGTCGAATTCCTTGATGCCGGATTTGGCGCCCCGCGCCATCAGGAACAAGCCACGCAAAATCACAAACAAAACTCCCCGATAAAGACGGAATAGACGTCGGTCAGCCGGCGCAGCTCTGCCACCGGCACGCGCTCATCCGCCTGATGCATGGTCGTGCCAACCAGGCCGAATTCCGCCACCGGGCAATAGCGCGCGATGAACCGCGCATCGGATGTCCCGCCACCGGTATTCTGCTCCGGCGCAACACCGGTAACCTGCGTGATCGCCTTGCACAAAGCCGCCGTATGCGGGCCCGGTTGGGTCAGGAACGCCTCGCCGGAACAATGAACCAGCAGCTCGGCCTGCGGCGCGTGCGTGGCCAGCGTTTCCCGCAACCAGTCGGTCAACCCGGCGGCATTGTGGCGATCGTTGAAGCGGATGTTCAGCCGCGCCGTGGCGCTGCCGGGAATCACGTTCGTGGCGGGGTTGCCGACATCGACGCTCGTCACCTGCAACGAGGACGGCTCGAACCATTCCGTGCCCTCATCCAGCCGCCGGGCGACCATCGCCGCCAGCGCCGGCACCAGCCGGTGAATCGGGTTGTCGGCCAGATGCGGATAGGCCGCATGGCCCTGCCGCCCGGTCACGGTCATCCGCGCGTTCAAACTCCCACGGCGGCCGATTTTCACGACGTCGCCGAGGCGATTCTTGCTGGTCGGCTCGCCGACCAGGCAAAAATCCGGAATTTTCTGCGCTTTATCCATCCACTCCAGCACGCGCACGGTGCCGTCGGTGGCATCGCCCTCCTCATCGCCGGTGATCAGCAACGAGAGATGCGCGCTGGGATGTTTCGCGGCGGCGGCCACGAAGGCGGCAATGCCGCCTTTCATGTCCACAGCACCCCGCCCGTACAGCACATCGTCCTGCACCAGGCCGCCAAACGGGTCATGCGCCCAGCCCGCGCCGGGCGGCACCACATCGGTATGGCCTGCGAAACAGAGATGCTTCCCCGCCCCCGGGCGCTCGGCGAAGAAATTCTCGATCGCGCCGAAACGCAGTTTCGTCACGACAAAGCCCAACCGCTCCAGAGCCGCCGCCAGCACCGCCTGCGCCCCGCCATCGGCGGGTGTCACCGAATGGCAGCGCAGCAGGTCCTGGGCGAGGACGACCCCATCCATCAGGCGCGCAGCAGCTCGTTGATGGAAGTCTTGCTGCGGGTCTGCGCATCGACGCGCTTGACGATCACAGCGCAGGCAAGGTTAGGGCCGGGCGTGCCGTCGGCCAGCGGCTTGCCGGGCAAGGTGCCGGGCACGACCACCGAATAAGCCGGCACGCGGCCCATGAACACCTCGCCGCTCTCGCGGTCGATGATCTTGGTCGAAGCACCGAGGAACACGCCCATTGAGAGCACCGCGCCGGTCTCAACGATCACACCCTCGGCAACTTCCGAGCGCGCGCCAATGAAGCAATTATCCTCGATCACCACCGGATTGGCCTGCAGCGGCTCCAGCACGCCGCCAATGCCGACACCGCCGCTGATATGGCAGTTCTTGCCGATCTGCGCGCAGGAGCCGACGGTGGACCAGGTATCGATCATCGTGCCCTCGTCCACAAAGGCGCCGACATTCACGAAGCTCGGCATCAGCACGACGCCCGGAGCGATATAGGCGGAGCGGCGCACCACTGCACCCGGCACGGCGCGGAAGCCAGCGGTGTTGAAACGCGCCTGATCCCAACCAGCGAATTTCACCGGCACCTTGTCGAACACGCGGGCATCCTCGGCGCCCATCACGCTGTTCGCGTTGAGGCGGAAGGAGAGCAGCACCGCCTGCTTCAGCCATTGATGCACGGTCCAGCCGGTCGCGCCGGGTGCGGCAACACGGGCTTTCCCGGAATCGAGCAGTTCCAGAGCCGCCTCCACGGCCTCGCGATCGGTGCCCTTGGTCGCGGGCGACAGTTCGGCACGGCGCTCCCAGGCGGCAGCGATGGCGGTTTGCAGGTCAAAATGTAGCTCGGCGCTCATGTTTCATCCTAGTGATGGTCAGACTGCGGCGGACCATGGGGGTGCGGATGCCGCGCTGTCAACGCAGTGGCAATGGCAAACAAAACGGGTTAATATCCAATTAACTTTTGCCCATTATGCAAGGTGTCATGGCCGCATCGCACCCTCCCGGCTCCAACCATCCCGGACAGAATCGGCTGGCGACGTCTCCCGCGGCGGGCTGGCTGGCCGTCACAGCAATGCTGGCGGATCTGGCGTTCGAAGCGGATATAAGCGGTCGTTTCACCGCCTTCGGCCCGGGCAAGGTCTTCGGCCAGGCGCCGGCGCAATGGCTCGGCACCGACCTCGCCGCGCTGATCGCCGCCCCGGATGCGTCATTGCGGGCGCTGGAACTGCGCGCGATCATCGCCGCGATCTGCGACCAGAGCCTCGCCTGGCAAGGCAATCTGCGTCTTGCCATCCCCGGCGAAGCCGCCAGCCGGCTGTTCCGCCTGTCTCTTGCCCCGAAAATCACCGACGGCAACGTCTCCGGCGTTTACGGCCTCCTGCTCGACCTGGAGGCCGTACAATTCCCTCAGCCCGCCGGCCTCCTCACCGCCGCCCCCCGGCTGGACGCGGAAACCGGGCTTAGCAACGCCGCTACCTTTACCCAGGAACTCGTCCGCCGCTTCGACCGTCTGGACGTCGAAGAGCTACCGGGTTGCCTGCTCTATCTCAGCCTGTGCCAGACCGCCTTGCAGTCGCGCGGCCAGGTGGCGGTGCAGCTCGCAAACCAGATCAAGAACATCGTCCGGCCGACCGATCTGCTCGGCCGGATCGACGAAACCACCCTGGCGCTCTGGTGCGACGGCATGGACCATCTCGCCGGCGGCGAGCGCGCCGCCCTCTTCTGCACTCAATTGTCCGATCTTCTGCCGGCGCCGGCGCGCCTCGCCGTCGGCGTCGCAACGCGCTGGGCCCGCAGCGACGAAAACACGGCGACCGTCTCCAACCATGCCGTGGCCGCCATGCGAACCGCCGCCCGAGCCAGGCCAGCCGTCGATGGCCCAGCTGGCACCTGGCATGTCTGGCAGCCCACGCCGTGAGCGCTTCGGCCTTGTTTCACCGCTTGTATTCGCTTAATTCGGCGTCATGACCGAAGAGCAGAATCAAGCCGAACCGAACGAGCCGACACCCGCCAACGAGCCGCTTCTGGAGGCTCCTGATCAGCGCATCGAAGCCCTCGAAGCGGCGCTGCAGGAAATGAAGGACAAATGGCTGCGCGCGGAGGCCGAAATGGCCAATCTGCGCGCCCGCACCAAGCGCGAAGTCGACGATGCACGCCTCTACGCGGTGCAGAAATTCGCCAAGGACGTGGTCGAAGCCGCGGAAAATCTGAAGCGCGGAATCGACAGCCTGCCGAAGCGCAGCGAGGACGAGCCGGAAATCGTCACGAAAATGCGTGAAGGCTTCGAGGGCGTCGAACGCTCCTTCACCGCCCTGCTGGAGCGCAACGGCATCGTCCGTCAGGACCCGACCGGCGCCGCGTTCGACGCCAACCTGCACCAGGCCATGGCCGAGCAGGAAAGCGCCGAGCACCCCGCCGGCACCGTGGTGCAGGCCTGGACCCAGACCTGGACGCTGAACGGCCGCCTGCTGCGCCCCGCCATGGTGGTGGTGAGCAAACAGCCGGGCTAGGCAACTGAGGAAATCAGGAAGGAAGAAAGCAGCCGCTTTTTGAAAAAAGCGGCGCAAAAACTTTCTCGACTTTGGGCCCGAGGCGCTGAAGCAGCACGGGCCCAAATTAACAAAGTTTTTTTGCTACTTTTTGTTCACAAAAAGTAGCCTTCCTTACTTCGCAGGTGCGGGCGCCGGCGCGGGCGCATGCCCAATACCGAACAGCCCACGCAAAAACCCCGGGGTCAGAGCCGAAAGCGGGTTCACCGTCACATGCGGGTCGGCGAGCTTGCCGGTCACCCTGGCGCGCATCGCAAACAGCCCGCCCCCATGCTCGGCCGTGAACAGATGGCCGAGCAGCGGGATTTTTCCGGGCAGCGTGTTCACGGCGTAAGCCGGCACCACCGTGGTCTCCATATCCACGCCGCCATCGTCCAGCCCGATCCGTCCCGAGGCGGTGAAACCGAGCGAAGCCGAATAGGCCCGCGCATTCTCCAGCTTCAATTCCTGGCCTGTCAGCGTGAAGGGAACGATCGCCTGCGCGAACCCGAGGCCGGGCCCGGATGTGGCCGCGCCGACGCCATACAGCGTCAGCCCCTGCATGATCTTGGTAAAGACCGGCGCCTGGCGAAGGCGAAAATTCTTCAGCGTCAGCGTGCCCTCGGCGGGGCTGCCCGGCGCGTCAGCATAATGCGCATCCAGGCTTAAGCTGCCCCCTTGCATCCCGCCATAGGCGCCGATGGCGCGGAGCAGGAGGCCCGCATCCTGCCCTTGCAGCGTCAGCGCCCGCGCGGCCGGGCCTGAAGGGGAGATGGTGAGCGCCGCGCCGCCGGCCGTGCCATGCGCCTGCAGCACCGTGCCGCCCTGTCCGGCCGCGAAAAGCCGAAAATTCGAAAAATCCGGCGCCGGGCTGGCAGCGAGATCGAGCTTCTGGAAATTCAGCCAGACTTGCCAGGGCGCCGCCATTCCCGGTTTTTTAGCCGGTCCTTGCGGTTCCTGCGGCACTCGCGTCGTCGCGCCGGGGGGCTGCATCGCATGAGCGGTCGGCCGCAGATCGAGCTCCGACCCCGCCAACACGACCTGCCAGGGATGGCCAACCGCATCGGGCTGCGTGATCGTGCCGTGCGCGTTGGTCCGGCCGATCTCCAGGCGCGAGAAGGTCACCCCATCGCCAGCCTCATCCCCTTCGATATCGAGCCCGGGCCCAGTCGCGGCAAAATCATTGAGCGCCAGGAGCGCGCCATGAGCGAGCGTCACCGTCAGCTCCAGCTGCCCCGCCGCACCGGCTTTTTTGTGCCAGTCGAATGTCGGCAAGGTCAAAGAGAGCGGGGTGAGATCGGCATCGAGCACGGCGGTCTGGGTGCCGCCAAGGCTGCCCGTGAGCCGCATCGTATAGGGCGCCACGCCGGTCACGGTCGCGGGCAACGAGGAGCCTGGACCAAGCCCCAGCCGATGCAGCGTCTGTGGACCGGCCTGGCTGGCCACCGTCAATCCGCGCAGCGTCCCCCCATGGGCAAAGGCGATATTCAGCCGCACGGTCGCCGGCTCGCCGCCGAACTGCGCCGTGCGCCGTGAGTTGCAGCCCGCTATCGCTGGCTTGCAGCGTGCCGGCGCCGCGCGACAAAGGAAAACCCAGAGCCGACGGGGCCACCGCGATATCCGCGAGGGTTGCCGCAACGCGCAAATTCACATCTTCCAGCTGCACGCGGTTCTTGAACGGGATGCTGGCCGTCACCGTGGCCTTCACCCCGCCGGTGGCGGCCATGATCTCCGACGGCGCATGACGCAGCAGGTTGAGCGGCGGCGCGTTCAGCGTCGCAAAGGTCGCCTGGAACCGTCCCCGCAAGCGACACGTTCAGATTGCCGGTCTGGTCATGATGATCCAGGCCGACGATGGTCATCTGTCCACCAGTGACCGCGAGGGCCCCAAACTTGGCCGACGAAGCGGTGATCACCGCCGTATCGCGGTCCTCGAAGACCATCGTGCCATTCAACCCGGTCAGCGGCCGTGCCCGCGGCAGCCAGGTCAGCGTCAGATCCTGACCGTCAAAACGGCCGGTCACATCCTCGAGCCGTACGTCCGCGAGGTTGCGTGGCGCCGACAGGCTAATGTCGAAAACCGCATTGCGCGCGGTGCCGGCGGTAATGTTTTTCGTCACCCAGTCACGGGTGTGCGGGGCGGCATCAGACGGCCAATATGTCTGCAGGTCGGCGGCCTGCACCGCATCGGCGGTCAAATGGAGTTTCCCGGTCCATTGCCCATCCAGCGCCGCCGTGGCGGAAAACCCGACATGCGGCGCGCTGTGGCCGTACGGGGCCAGTGCCAGAAAGCCGTTCGTCAGCGCGACAAAGCTTGGTGTTAGATGCAGCGAAAATCCGCCTTTGGCGATCGGCAGGCCGTCCTGCCCGGCGCCGATCTCGCCGGCACCGAGCGACACCGCGATATCCGCGGAGGAAAGCCGGAAGCCGTCATCGAGGTGCAAAGCCGCCGCTAGCGAGACCGGCACGGTCGATCCCGCGAAACGCGCCTGCTGTCCGCTGATAAACACCGGCGCCTGACCGCCGAGCAGCGCCGAGGGCTTGAACACCAGGCGCGCCGCGGGAATTTCCACCAACTCCAACCCGACCGCGTTGCGAATGGAAATATCGCCGAGCTGCAGAAACAGCGGCACGCCGCCGCCCTGGCGGTACCCGGCCCAGGCCAGTTCCGCCTGCCGCATCCGTACCGTGATGCCCTGGCCCGAAGCCGCCGTGGCGAGGCGCGAGGCGAGATAGGGGATATCCACTGGCCCCTTTGAGAGCCGATAGCCGAGCATGCAAACGCTCAGCAGCACCAGCACGAGACAGAGCATGGCAATGTGGCCCAGCTGGTGCAGGACCTCGCCAACAATACGCCCCGCTTGACCTGCGTGCCGCTTCATCATGTTGTGCCTGCCGCATGCGCGACGTCTCGACAACTCCCCGTTTTCCCCGCCCGGCCGATCTGCCCGCCGCGGGCCATCTGCGTGAGGCTTTCGCGGCGCTCGGCGCGGCCGAACAGGCCTTTGCCGAGACCGAGGAAGGGCGCGCGGTGCTCGACTGCCTGGGCGGCAACGCCCCCTATCTGGCCGAACTCGCCTGCCACGAATTGGGCTGCCTGCTCGCGACCCTGCGCGACGGTCCGGAAAAAACCTTTGCCGCCACGCTGGATGCGCTGCACGCCTTGCCGCTCACCGCGTCGCGCACCCGCATCGCCGCGGCGCTGCGGCAAGCCAAGCGCCGCGCCGCGCTCGCCATCGCCGTCGCCGATCTCGGCCATATCTGGCAATTGCCGCAAATCACCGGCGCGCTCTCCGAGCTTGCGGAAACCGCGCTCAGAGTGGCGCTGCGCCATCTCCTGCGGGAACTGCACGAATCCGGGCAGGTGGTCTTGCCAGCAGCCCGAAAACCCCGAGCACGGCGCCGGTTTCGTGGCACTCGCCCTCGGCAAGCTCGGCGCCCGGGAATTGAATTATTCGTCTGATATCGACCTCGTGCTGCTCTATAACCCCGAGGCTCCCGTCTATCCACCCGCCGCCCAACCGCTGATGGCCCGGCTCGCGCGCGATCTTGTGGCGCTGATCTCGCAACGCGATGCCGACGGCTACGTGTTCCGCGTCGATCTGCGCCTCCGCCCGGACCCGGCGGCGACCCCGGCGGTGGTGTCGCTGCCGGCGGCGCTGACCTATTATGAAAGCCAGGGCCGCACCTGGGAGCGCGCCGCCTTCTCCAAGGCCCGCCCCGTGGCCGGCGACATCGCGCTCGGCGAAGAATTCCTTGCGGCGATCCGCCCCTTCATCTGGCGCCGCCATCTGGATTTCGCGGCGGTCTCCGACATTCACGGCATGAAGCGGCAGATCGATGCGCGCCAGGCGCCGAACGGCCTGCTTGGGCACGATGTGAAACTCGGGCGCGGCGGCATCCGCGAGATCGAATTCATCGTGCAGACGCTGAGCCTGGTCTGGGGCGGCCAGGACCCAGCTTTGCGCATCCCGGCAACGCTCCCCGCCCTCGCCGCTCTGGCCAAGAGCGGCCATATGCCGCCCGCCGACGCTGAGGAACTCGACGCCGATTATCGCGAATTGCGGCGTGTGGAACACCGGCTGCAAATGATCGCCGACCGGCAGACACATGCCCTGCCAGGCAACGACGCGGCGCTGGATTCGTTTGCCGTGTTCCTCGACGCGCCCGACTTCCGCAACCAGTTCCTGCAGCTTCAGGCGCGGGTGCACGGGCATTTCCGCACCTTCTTCGATGCCGGCCAGGAGGTTGAGCGGGAAGACTGGGTCGATCCCGGCACCGCCGGCCCGCCGCCCGCCGCCTTCGCCGAACGTCTCACCGCGCTCGGTTTCGTCGACACGCGGCATATCGCCGAACGGCTCCGCGCCTGGTCAGGCGGGCAAGTGCCGGCGCTGCGCGCACAGCGGGCGCGCGACCTGCTGGAAAGCCTGCTGCCACCGCTCTTCGCCGCACTCGGCGAACAGCAGGCCCCGGACAAGACATTCGCCTTGTTCGACACTCTGCTCAGCCAGCAGCGCGCCGGCGTGCAACTGCTTTCTTTGTTCCAGCACAACCCGGCGCTGCTGCGCCGCCTCGCCGCCGTGCTGGGCGCCGCACCGGCGCTGGCCGACCATCTCGCCAATGACGCTCAGGCGCTGGAAGCGCTGCTCTCGCCGAACGACCGCTACGCCGCGCCAAAGCCGGTGCTGCGCCGGCTGTTGCAGGATGCCGCTGATTTCGAGCAGGCAAGTGGCGGTCACCCGGCATTTCGTGCGCCGGGAAGAGTTCCATCTTTCGGTCGCAACGCTGGAAGGACGGCTGAACGCCGACAATGCCGGGCGGCTGCGCAGCAACCTCGCCGCGGCAGCCCTGAGCTCGCTGCTGCCACGGGTCATCGCCCAGCACCAGCTGCGCTACGGTCGGCTGAAACGCACCGCCTTCGGCATCGTCGCCCTCGGCAAGGCCGGCAGCGGGGAAATGCTGGCAGGCTCGGATCTCGACCTGATGTTCATCTATGACCATGCCGAGTCCGCCGCGCCGCCGACACAATATTTCATGCGCCTGTCCAACGCGCTGACGGCCGCGCTGACCGCCCAGGGCGTGGAAGGGCCGCTCTACCAGGTCGACATGCGGCTGCGCCCGTCCGGCAATCAGGGCCCCGTGGCGGTCTCGCTGCCCTCGTTCCAGCATTACCACGCCAACGATTCCTGGACCTGGGAGCGCCTGGCCCTGGCCCGCGCCAGTGTGCTCGCGGCCACCCCCGGTTTCGGCCCGGCGCTGCGCGCGGCGATCGATGCCGCCCTCGCCCGCCCCGACTCCCCGCGCAAAATCCTCAACGACACGGTTTCCATGCGCGACCGGCTGATGGCCGAATTGCCGCCGCACGGGCCGTTCGACCTGAAAACCCGGGTCGGCGGCATGATGGAACTGGCCTTCATCGCCGAAGCACTGCAACTGGTCCACGGCCCGGCCAACCCGAGCGCTCTTCCACGCCAACACCAGCGCCGCGCTCAAGGCGCTGGGGGCGGCCGGCCATCTGCCCGGCGGCGGACGTGCAAGCCCTGGTGGCGGCCGACTTCCTGTGGCGCAGCGTGCAGGGCATCAACCGCATCACCGGGCTGCGCGACCGGGCCACGCAGCCGCCACCTGCCATGGTGGCGCCGCTGCTGCGCGTCACCAACCTTCCCGACCTGCCCGCCCTCCTCGCCGCCATGGAGCGCGCAGGTGAAGCGGTGCGGGACTGCTTCGAACGCCATATCAAACAAGGAGCTTTGTAATGACCCTCGCCGTCGGCGATATCGCGCCGGATTTCACCCTGCCCGCCTCGGGCGGCCGCACCGTCAGCCGCGATGCGCTGAAGGGCCAACCCTTCGTCCTGTATTTCTACCCGCGCGCCGACACGCCGGGCTGCACCCAGGAAGCCTGCGCCTTCCAGGAAGCCCTGCCCCAGCTCGGCGGGATCGGCGTGACGGTGATCGGCGTGTCCAAAGATAAAATGAAGCCGATCGAAAAGTTCGCGGAGAAATACAATCTAACCTTCCCGCTCGCCTCGGACCCCGAGACGAAAGTGATCGACGCCTACGGCGCCTGGGTCGAGAAATCGATGTACGGCAAAAAATACATGGGCATCGAACGCTCGACGGTGCTGGTCGACGCCGAAGGCAAAATCGCGAAAATCTGGCCGAAGGTGAAAATCGCCGGCCATGCGGCGGAAGTGCTGCAGGCGGTGAATGAACTGAAGTAAGTTAAGGAAAGCGGCCGCTTTTTGAAAAAAGCGGCGCAAAAACTTTCTTGAAACTGGGCCGGCGGCGTTTCCACCAGCACGGCCCAGATTACAGAAGTTTTTTTGCTACTTTTTGTTCACAAAAAGTAGGCCTTCTCTTCCTTCCTTACCGCTGCGTTCGCGGACAATAAAAACTGCTCCGGCCGCCCTGGGTGAAGCAGCGTATGCCCGCACAGGCGGGCGTGCCGGGGCAGCGCTCGCAGGCTTCGCCGGTGCGGCCATAGACCTTCCAGGCATGCTGGAAATAACCAAGCTCGCCGTTCGGCTGCACATAATCGCGCAGCGAGGAACCGCCCGCGGCGATCGCCTCAGTTAGCGTCTCCCGGATCGCCGGCACCAGCCGTTCCACGCGGGCCGCGCCCACCGAACCGGCCAGGCGGCGCGGGCTGATGCTGGCACGAAACAACGCCTCGCTCGCATAGATATTGCCGATGCCGGCGACGATTTTCTGGTCCAGCAGTGCGGCCTTGATCGACACGCTCTTGCCCTGCAGCGCCGCCAGCAGCACCGGCGCGGAAAATTCATTGCCGAGCGGCTCCGGCCCCATGCCCGCGATCAGCCTGTGCTGGTCCTCATCCGCGGTGGCGATCACATCGAGCGCCCCGAAGCGGCGGGGATCCACCAAGCCGACGCGCCTGCCATCCCGCGTTTCGATGGTCAGATGCTCATGCAAGGCGGTCGCGCCATCGAGCAATATGCGGCCTGACATGCCGAGATGGATCAGCACCGACATGCCGCGATCGAGCCGCATGAACATATATTTCCCACGGCGGCGAAAGCCGCTCACGGTGGCGCCGGTCAGCAGCTCCGGCAGCTCCTTGGGCACCGGAAAGCGCAGGTCCGGCCTGTGCAAAGTGGCGCGCGCGATCGCCCGGCCGGTCAGATACCCGTCCAGGCCACGCATGACTGTTTCAACTTCGGGGAGTTCCGGCATGACGAAACAAGGCTATAGTGGGTCCATGGCAAGCGACAACTCCCCCCAGACAGCAGATTTCGGTTACCGGACCGTAGACCGATCCCAAAAGCGCGCGATGGTGCGGGAGGTGTTCGATTCCGTCGCGGGCAAATACGACGTGATGAACGACATCATGTCGCTCGGCGTGCATCGCCTGTGGAAGCATGATTTCGTCCAGGCGCTCGACCCGCGCCCGACTCGCACCCTGCTCGACCTCGCCGGCGGCACCGGGGACATCACCTTCGGCTGGCTGAAAAAAGGCGGCGGCCCGGCGCTGCTCACCGACATCAACGCCGCGATGCTCACCGTCGGCCGCGACCGCGCCACCCGGCGCGGGCTGCTCGCGGATATCAATTTCATGGTCACCGATGCCGAGGCGATCCCCCTGCCCGACCGCTCGGTGGACCGCGTCTCCATGGCCTTCGGCCTGCGCAATTGCACCAACAAGGACCGCGTGCTGGCCGAGGCGCGGCGCGTGCTCAAACCCGGCGGCATGTTCTTCTGCCTGGAATTTTCCCGGCTGCAGATTTCCGCTTTCGAAAAACTCTACGATACCTGGTCGTTCAAAGCGCTGCCGCGCATGGGCTCGATGGTCGCGGGCGATGCCGAGAGCTACCAGTATCTGGCCGAGAGCATCCGCATGTTCCCCGACCAGGAAACGCTGAAGAGCATGATGGAACAGGTCGGCCTGGAGCGCGTGAGCTATCGCAATCTCTCGGGCGGGATCGCGGCGATCCATCGCGGCTGGCGCCTGTGACGCGCCGCGTCCTGCTGATCGTCTCCGGCGGGATTGCGGCTTACAAATCGCTGGAGCTGGTGCGGCTGCTGACCAAAGCCGGCTACGGCGTCACCGCCGTGCTCACGCGCGCCGGCGCGCAGTTCGTCACGCCGCTCTCTTTGCAGGCGCTGACCGGCGCCAAAGTTTATGAAGACCTGTTCTCGCTCACCGACGAAAGCGAGATGGGCCATATCGAATTGTCGCGCGCGGCCGATCTGGTCGTGGTGGCCCCGGCGAGCGCCGATATTCTGGCGAAAATGGCGGCGGGGCTCGCCGATGATCTCGCCACCACCCTGCTGCTCGCCACCGACAAGCGCGTCCTGGTGGCGCCGGCCATGAATGTGCGCATGTGGCAGCATGCCGCCACCGCAGGCCAACATGAAGCTCCTGGCCGCACGCGGCGTGCTCGTGGTGCCGCCTGAGGAAGGGCCGATGGCCTGCGGCGAGTTCGGCCCCGGCCGCCTCGCTGAACCGCCGGTCATTTTCGCCGCCATCGAAGCAGCATTCGGGGCCGCCGGGCCGCTCGCCGGCAAACATGCCATCGTCACTTCCGGGCCGACGCATGAGCCGATCGACCCGGTGCGCTACATTGCCAATCGCAGCTCCGGCAAACAGGGCCATGCCATCGCCGCCGCCCTCGCCGCTTTAGGCGCGCGGGTGACGCTGGTAAGCGGCCCGGTCGCCCTGCCGGACCCGCTCGCCGTGACCACCGTTCATGTCGAGACGGCGGCGCAAATGCTGGCGGCGGTGGAAGCGGCGCTGCCGGCGGATATCGCGGTCTGCGCCGCAGCCGTCGGCGACTGGCAGGTAGAAGCGGCGGCGCACAAGCTGAAAAAAGGCACGCAGGCCCCGACGCTGCAGCTCCGCGAAAACCCCGACATTCTCGCCAGGCTTTCCGCACCCGGACCGCAGCGGCCGCGCCTCGTCGTCGGCTTCGCCGCAGAGACGGAAAATCTCGAAGCCTATGCCCGCGCCAAACGGGCACGCAAACAATGCGACTGGATCGTCGCCAACAATGTCGGCGGCACCGGCATCATGGGCGGCGAGCGCAACGAAATCCTGCTCCTTACCGAAACCGGCTCTGAGGCCTGGGAGCTGATGGACAAACGCACCGTCGCCGACCAACTCGCGCAAAGGATAGCACAGGTCTTTTCATGACAGATTACGAGATCAAGATCCGCCGCCTGGCCCATGGCCAGGGGCTCGATTTGCCCGCCTACGCCTCGGCCGGCGCCGCCGGCATGGACCTCCAGGCGGCCGTGGAGGCACCGGTGACCATCCTGCCCGGCGGCAGGGCGCTGATCCCGACCGGCTTCGCCATGGCCCTGCCCGAAGGGTTCGAACTGCAGATCCGCCCGCGCTCCGGCCTGGCCTTGAAGCACGGCATCGTGCTGCCCAACGCCCCGGGCACGATCGACGAGGATTACCGGGGTTATATTATGGCCTGATAAAACCAATTAAAAAGGCTTTAATGTGGCCGGCACTTTAAGTTATATACGTACACATTTTTTTATATTAGATGTTGCTTTTTTCCATTACCGCTTTGATTTTCAAGTCTTTTTTCTTTTGGTTATATGGGTACCGTCTCTTTTATATTAGTCTGTAGATCCTGCCTCCAAGGCTTTGATTCGCCTGTCTTTTTAAGTTACGAGGGCCGAGTTATTAACCGGTGCATCTTGGCTTACCTGATTAAACCTCACCCAGCGTACTATAGAGAGATCGGGATTCCGGCTCTCGTCCATATCCCCGGTATCTGGTCGAAGGACTGGAAGCCCGAAGTGGAGGCCATTGACTATCTGATCGCGAAAGGGACCGGCCGTTGGACTGCAGGCGGGCAGCGATCGGGTTACGCATCCCGAAATCCGTTATCCTCAGCCTCAATGCTTGCCGTCGGTCACGATCTGACCAACTTCTTCGACTGGTGCGAACGGCGAAAAGTAAGTTGGCGAGATTTATCGTACGGACAAGTGCTCGAGCACTATCAAGGCGATATGGCATCTGGCAGCTGGTCCCAGATCAACAAACGCAAGCCGTTATCGCCCGCGACGATGAACCGGCGCATGTTAACAGTGACGGATTTCCTAACATTCGCGGTACGGCAAGGACATCGCCCGCCTTTCGAAGTCGAGTACGTTAATAGTATCAATCCCAATGATATCCGACGAAGGTCGCTAACGCCGCAGCGTGTGGGCAAGGTGCGGCAAAATCCTAAGCATCTTCGGTTGCCGTCATTGGAGGAAATCAGTATTTGGCTGAACGAACTCCAGGCCAAGCATGGCCGAACACCTCACCTGATGGCAAAGACTGCGATTGGGATAGGGCTGCGCGCTGAGGAAATCTTGCTTTTGCGTGTCGATCAAGTGCCGAAAGTACCTCCTGGCCCGAGACAAACCGTGCGCATGGAGATTTGCTTTGGCACCAAGGGCGGACGCAATCCCAGCGACCCTGACAAGCGCGGCAAGCCTCGATATGTGCGCGTGCCCGTGGACCTCTTAAAGGAGTTGCATGGTTACATCACGGGGCACCGAAAGCTCTGCCTTAGCCAATTCAAGAAACAACACCCGGGCGCACCGGAACCGAAGGAGCTATTCCTGTCCAGACACACCGGTAAACCGCTGGGATACGATCGGTTCTACGAAGTATGGAAGTCGCCTGCGTCGTTGCCGTTCAAGGAGTTCTCGCCTCACCTCGCGCGACATACTTGGGCTTGCTATACGCTGATAGAAAAAACCAGAGAGAAGTCACACTTGTCCATCGGCGCGGACCGACCGCTGGCCGGCCTTGCTGCCAATGTTGATCCGAACCTGATTTCGATGTGGATCAGCACGCAGCTCGGCCACGTCGATCAACGCACGTCCGAGATATATCTTCAATGGGTCGCAGAACATCTGGATCTCAAAACTCAGTTCAGAGTTGGTGGGATTACCTCAATGGGTAAGTTTGAGAAAGCTGTTCAGGCTCACGCTCTGGAGACGCTCAAATTTGTATCTTCCGGTAAGGTGGTTTCGCTGGAGACGAGATCCCCTTAACTTCACGGTCGAAACCTCAGACCGGGTCTTCGTGGAGTTCCCGCTCACTCGATACCGCGACGGTGACACTAGCCTTGGCCTAACGGGATGTCCCAATCTGATTATGGACCTCCTGCCTATAATCAAAAGAAATTTCGGGCAGAAGCAGAGAACCGAAGAGCAATTGACCAGTGGTTAAATAAGAGGCTCCCTATTCTCTCCAAGGCCTTACCAGCATGAGGCGGCAGGCTGGGAGATCCCCCGAAAGAGCCGACGACTTTCGAGACGGTGACGGTATTTTCATAAAATATTATTTGGCGGGATTGAATGGCAAGACGCGGACCGCAAAAAACAATACTCCTTCATTTATTGCTATAATTTGCCAAGCACGAAGCAAAATTGCACCTCCACTCACATGGCCAAGTTTCGATGCTGCTCCAGAAGGACGTCCATGCTGACATCGATCCCCAGAGCGGTGAAAGCGCTTTATCATACCTGCAAACGCGTCGTGGAAGAGGCGGAGGATAAATTTCATGAACGCGGTAAGCACTGGCTCGCTGAAGGTGTCGATCCACGCGCTTTCGGCCCCACGCAATTATGGGAGAAGGGCCGCAGAGGCTCAGTTAAGAACTTGAATTGGCATAGCCATGCCAATCTTGCCATTTTAGAACGTATGGTGATCAAAGATCGGATCTTGGGCACCAAGAGAGGTTGATCAAAAAACGATTGTAAAGGTCAAACAATTATACATACCCCGGCCGCCCGGCTATTCCGGCATTAGGACGATCCTGAGTTGATCGCAGCCAACGCACCTTCATCACTTGAAGTCACGGCTACGATTCTACTGGTCTCGATGGAGACAGGCTGGATAGATACTGTCTGGGGCATTGATCTAACAGGAGAATGGTATAGCCTACGGCGTGGCGAAAATATCGATTCGCTGGGAAAAACAGACAGTGTTGTCCTTCATGCGACCCGTCCAAAAACTTCTAAGATGCTTACGGCGATCGGGCTTGCTGGATCACGATTTCGTAGCTTTCAGCTGATCAGGGGCCTACAGGAGCGAACGGCCTTCTTGAGAAAGTGCCTTTGTGAAAGGCGCTCGCAATTCGAAGAGACAGAACCGAATGCGACAGTGTGCGCCGAAATCGCCGAAATCGATGGGCGACTGCGCTCACCTTGGCTCTTTTTCAATTCGAGAGGAAAACGGTGCTCTGGCCGCCGGATTGGCAGCAACTCTAAAACAATCGATGCACAACTTCCATGCCTTAAAGGCGCGAACAATTGAGGCGCATTGGCGCCGTAACACAAAAACAGGACAAGGGCCTCATCGCCGCCATTGAGGCGCTGAAATGGTCGGACGTGCGAGATGCGTTTGCCTCGCATATCTTCGACAACTCCGGGGGAAACATTTTTCTCGTCAAGCTGGCTCTAGGTCACAACCACGTAGCCACAACACGCCATTATTTGCGACAACGACGGCAGATCCGGGAGAGGTTCGATGCCTTCCGTGAGGTCATGGAGGCTACCCTGACTGAGGTAAAAGAGGGCCGTGTGGTTGATCCGACCATCCTTTTTTTGTTAAGCAACTACACTGACGTCACCGATTTTGATCGAGAGCGACTTGCCGCCTATCGCACTCGAATGGGAATGGGTTGCACTAACCCCACCAAACCGGACAAGCATTTGGCACCCAATCATATTGAGGGCTCATGGTGTGCAGTTCAGCGCTGTGTCCTATGCCGACACGGTATCGTTTTCAAAGATGCCTATGGAGACTTGGCAGATCGTCACGCAGACCTCTCCTGGCTCCAGCGCAACACCCCGCCCAATCGATGGCTGACGTCTAGCCTATCCTGGGAAATGGAAGCCATCGAATTGGTGCGGGACAACGTATTCGCCGACCAAAGTAACGCGTTCAAGATGCGGTCCGAGAAAAGATTGGTGGAAATCAGCGCGGGTCTAGTGGATATTTTTGATGACCCCCAAATCATGGGGAGGCTGCGCTGATGGATGCAGTGACACAAAAGCGTGTCGCGTACGCATATTCCAGCTCGATCACCACGCGGATCGATCTAACCAAAGCTTGGTCTTGTCCGTGGGAGGAACTAGCACCCTATCCGATCACACCATCCAATGTCGTGGCGGACGATCGCTGGGTAATCCCGGAAGAATGGTGTCCGATCAACAGACGGAAGCCGTCTGCGCGCACTATCGACTTCACCAAAGTGGTACCGAAAGGTTTTGCTGCCGGGGAGGCGGAAGGACTGAAGCGGCGCCTTAAGCGACTTGCCATCCTGGATCGCTTTCAGACGATACGGATCGGTCATAAAACCGTAAGCCCCCCGGCACCTATATCTTGGGTTCAAAAGTGCTTGCTTCTGACCGCGGCCGCGCAGCACAGCTTGGAAACCTTTGCCCCTGTGGCTAGGTCTTCACTGTGTCCGGATGGACCGACCTTATTCGCCAGCGTACCGGAGGCGGAATTCGAGGCAATTAAATCAGCCCATCCGTCTTGGGGCCACCTAAACATTAGACGCCTCAACGCGCTCTTCTCGGAGGGGTACTTCGACGACTGGCCCTCTAACGATGTAGCGAACCATAAATTTCAGAAGCGTGCAGGTTCAAAGGCGAGCGATCCCTTCGATGACGTTGCTTTCACCCATATCTTGCGCGCCTCCCTCTGGCTAAATCGTATCCAAGGCAATGTGCTTCAAGCCTATCTGGACACGAAGGATATTCATCGTGCCTCTGACGGAGGAACACACCATTCACGCACCTTGGCTTATCGTCGAGATAGCGTGCAATCTTGGACATCAGCGACCCTCCAGCCCGGCACAGTGTTTCCATTCCATGTTACACTCTCTGCGGAAAAAAGGCGATTGAAGCGTTACACGGCTTGGCCTCTCGATACGGTCTCTGGGCTGAAATCCCTTCTCTTCCTATGTCAAACGGCAAACGCCATCCTGATCCTGGCGTCCACAGGCATGCGGATCGGAGAGCTGACCGCATTGACGCATGACAGTCTGATGCACCGGGACGGACGCCCCTACCTGACGGGGCGAAGCTTCAAGGACACCGACGCGCGCGACGGACAGGAGCGGCAATGGCCGTTTCCTCAAGCCGCCGCAACCGGATTTGAGGCGCAGTTGGAGTTAGCCAGGGCACTGAGTAACGGCGACGGCTTTTGGGTCCCGTTTTCCGAGAAGAACGTGACGGGAGTACCAACCTTAGATTTTGCCTTACGCTCTTTCGGAAAAACGATCGGGGTTGTCGGAGGAGCCTATTTAGCTGATCTAGACGGGACGATCACACCGCATCGCTTCCGATACTCCACCGCGCGTTATGTGGCCTTGTCGTTGACTGCGGCTTCGCAGATTTTGTTTGATGTGCTTGGCCACAATGACATCGAAGTCACGTTGGGGTATGCTCTTCAAGACCCCTGAACTTCACGAAGACATCAACAAGATCCGTCGGGAGATTAAGGCGGTGCGGGTTAAGGAGGTCTTCGACCATGCCGAACAAAATGGCGGGACGGCGGCCGAGATGGTACGCAAGGTCAAAGCCGACATGCTGGCTCGGTCGGGCAAAGACGAACTCGATACCGACGACATCGCCGAGGCGGCAGCGATCTTGGGCGAATTGGAACTGGTGAAGCCAGGCGTACTTTGCACCGCGCAACCGCTGGAGCGGGGGGCATGCTCACCGGTCCCCGGCGTTCGCGACGTCGGCGCTTGCACATCTTCGTGTATGCACCACTTGGAATTAGCCGCCAACCGTCACACTCGGCAAAGGAAATTGGACTACCTGTTGGAACAGATCGACGGCAGGGACCTTGGTGTTCGTGTCTTTTATCAAGGCCAGATTATCGCTAATTTCGACGCTTTCCCTTCCCTGATCGAGGACTATGAAGCCGATCCACGCCTTCGGGCAGCTTTGTCTGATTGCGATCCGAAAACGTGGGCCGGATTGCAGGTTGAGGTCCGACACCGCCTAGATCGTATCATGGGTGTGTCACGGTGATGCGGAGAGCTCATTACGAACCTTTAGTCAAAGCACAACAGGCGCGAAGTGAGGCTACGCGCGACAAGGTGTTGGCCGCTCTGCGGACCATGGAACGGGAGATCGACGAGCATGGATTCTATCCGGAGAACAACGGCAAGGTAACCCTGACCGAAGTGGCGCGCCGGGCGGACGTAAGCCCGATAACCCTCCGGAACCAACATCACCATCAAACTCGGGACATCGTCCAGGATTGGCTGGCCCAGCTAAAGCAGCGCGCGCCGATAACCAAACCCAAGGCACGGAGGGCAGCGCGGGATGAAGCTCACCTGGTACGAGGACGCCTTAAAAAAGGTAAATGCCGAAGCCTTGAAATGGCGTGTGGAATTAGCCGCTCTCACCCACGAGAACGAAAAACTCCGCAACAAAATCACAACTTTAAACCCCACTGCCGATGCCAAGGTCGTCGGGATCAATTCAAGGAAGACCACAAATGACAAAAATTAAGTTCAAACGCGTTGAAGGCAATACCGATCTGCCATTGCCCACCTATGCCACCCCGGGAGCGGCAGGCATGGACCTGCGAGCCTTCCTCCCGGATGGGCCGATCGCCTTCGAACACGGTGAGCTCAAAATGATCTCGGCGGGCTTTTGTGTAGAACTGCCTACCGGCTCTGAAATGCAGATCCGTCCGCGCTCTGGGCTCTCGCTCAAGCATGGGTTTATCATCCCGAACAGTCCAGGAACGGTAGACGAAGATTACAGGGGCTGCCTAATGATAGGCCTCTACTACCTTGGTAAAACCCCCTTCACCATCAATCACGGCGATCGCATTGCTCAGGCTGTAATCGCCGATGTTCGGCGTTATCCAACTGTAGAGGTAGAGGAGCTGTCCAACACCGAACGCGGCTCCGGCGGTTTTGGATCAACAGGAATCAAGTGATGATTCGTGGGGTTTCCGCCAGAGCTCCTCGACGCTCTGGCGGAGCCCAGTCCTGTCGGTGACATTTTCGATCTCGGTTGCGGGGCGGCGTCAGTCAATTCGATTAGATGGGCGGCGTAGCTCTGCCGCAACGGCGCCGGCAAGGCAACAGAGCCGCGCGGTCATAGGTGGCGTCGACCGCGGACAGTGTGTCCTGATCCCGGCGCTGCATAGGCTTTTTCCGCCAAGCTCAGCATCTGCAGGGTCTGGTAACCCGTGACGGCGGAACAAACCGATAGGGAGTAACCAGGCTACGTATTGGAGAAAGGTCATGGCGAAGAAGATGCCTACCCGGTTGTCCGGCAACGACGACCGCAAAAGAGATCGCTACGTTGATCTATGCCCTAACCGGCGTAGCGCTTTCCGTCCGTCGCTCGCTGGCAACGCGAGGCGGCTGGATTCTGTCGCTCAGATCCACGTCGAAATCGTAGTCGCCACCTCTGATTCTCTTCTAGGCTTTGCGGAAGCACCAATCTGGCGTGGGTAGTCCTGAAGTCCGCACGGCATCCATGCGGTCCATCAGTGCCTCAACCTCAGCTTTGAACTCGTCGAACGCGGCGAACGAGGTCACCGTGGCCGCCTGCCGGAAGCGGTCGCGCAGGTTGGTGAACTCGGTTGCAGCGCGCTGGATGCTCTCAAGATGCACATCGAGATTCAGTGCCTTGGAGACAGCCGGGAACATCCCAGCAAGAAGACCGCACAAGGCACCAACCGCCTTCCCTGTCGGGCCGGACTGTAGAACTAGCTGGGAGCTAGCGAACCCGCCAAGCACGATCAGCGCAATGAGGAAGAGGCCGCGCCATGCCCGCGCGCGCTTTTTCCAGATGAAGAGCGCGGCCGCCGAGTAGCGGCAGTTATCGAACTGCCGCATGCATTCCTTTACTAGATTGGCTGTGCGCGGTTCGTCGGTCATAAGTACTTAGGAATATCCGTCCCGAAGGTCTTCTGCCATTCATCCCCTGCTGCCGCCCAGTTCTTTGCACCCTCGTACTCGCACGCCTTCTTTGCTCGCCCAAGCGCCAATTCCGCTTTGGACTTCCACGCGGACCCGAGATTTATAATTTCGCAGGTGCCGGGAGCGCATGGCGAAGAGCACATCGACGTCCCGGGGCGGCCGAATTCGCGTGAGCTTGCCCCATGACCCAACGTAGACCGAATTCGCCGTGCCACTCGACTGGTTCCAATAATGGCTGTTAAGCACCTTCACGACAGCCTCCCGCCTCTCGGCGCCCTTGGTCTTTTGGTCGTCCGAGAGCGCAATGCTGGAAAGCAGGGTGTTAAAACGGGTTGCAACGCTCATCTTTGTCAGTCCTGCGCTCCTGGTCATCCAGCTTCGTCCGGTGACGCTGTTTCATTGGGTCTATCCGACCAGCTTTTTAGATTGCTACTATTTGTGCCGCCGCATTTCAACTACGTAACCTACCTCTCCGTTATATATGCTAATGTCATGCGTGCCAAAGCGGGTAAGATGAGATAAAATCTCCCACATCGCAGGACGAAATAGATTGGAAGCCTCCCAAACTCTAGTGCCTAAGCAGGAGTAGAAGCCGTTGTCAGATCGGCCACCAGCAAAGCGTTCGAAATCGAGCCACAATCCATGCGCCCCTTCGCTTCGGCGAGACGTATGGCAGGCCCTTGGCTGAGACAGCGTATCTAACGCCACGATTTCCCCACGGCATAAAAGGCAGTGATCTCGCCAAGGCCGACGAAGCCATCCAACGCGAAACGATGGTGATCTGGTATCTCGCAAACCTCATCCCAGCGACCGGCACTTACTTCGGGTTTTCCGAGGTTAAGCCGACGCAGGGAGGCGCTCTGAACACCAACCCACTTAACGCTTTTGTACTCAACTCAGCTCCTCGGATCGGTGGGTTCGGACAGGGAACTTTTTTCAATGGAGGCCGCGCGCCGGAGTTGCTCCGGGCCGAATTCGGAGAAAATGTTGCCGACGGCGCGATTGCCACAGTGGCGACCGCGTTCGACGGTCTGTGGGAATGGAAGCCCGAACAGCCGGTTTCCAACTACGCGACGGCTGAGGATGTCAGGGCGGCCATTGGCATGGCGTTGGACAGCTTTGAGTCTCGGTTCCTGGCAATGGCACCCCAACACGGGGGAATGGGCCACAATGGACCGCCTGAGAACGAGCCCGTCACTCCCGAGGAAAAGGTCATTGTCCTCAAGGCCGTTTCCGACATGCGGCTAGCAGTGGCATCGGGGGCCGCCCCTTCTGTCCTAGACGCCGTCTGGTCCGGCGTGTCTAGCATTACTGCTCAGCTGGGTGGATGGGCCCTGACGCAAGTGGACACGTTCTTCAACAATTTTACGCCCGCCGCGGGGCAGGCTCTCGGTGAGAAATGGCCTTACATCCTGGGCGCGGCGGTGGCGGTTTACTACCATGGCTCACACATCACAGACCTGATCGCGATATTACTACAGCCCTAGTGACAAAATCCAAAGCATCACATGCAGGGACGCTGATGACAATCGCGATTTTGCTCCGAAATTCACAGGAAACCTTCCTGCGGATTTTCGGTCCGTTGGTGTACGGCCTTGAACTAACCTTGTGGTAATCGTGCGTGCGCCAGTAATGCTGGTGTGGGGGGCCGCGATCAGCGGCCGGGATGATGACCGGCTCGGCGAGCAAATCGCATGTTCGTGATTTAGCCGAACTTTTTGGGTGCAAAATTACGGTGGCTGTGAACATCCGCGCCCACGCATCATGCCGCGCTCAAGCAGCCAGGAGATGGATCGAATCCGGTTCGATCTCCACAATGGCATCGCCGCCAGGAGTCAGTACGAAATCATGTGCGCCGCGGCGCGTCAGGCAGGCGATCAGCGAGAAACCACCATCCAGCACCACCTTGCACAGCGCCCCGAGAGCGGTCACTCGCACCACGCGCATTGTCAGGCGGTTGACAGCGGATGTGCTCGGCGCGGGATCGCGGGTTGGCGCAGAATGTGACATCCTCGCTGCGGATGCACAGGAACACATTCGCCGCCGCAGCCATGCAGGCAGCGTCCAC
The DNA here is from genome assembly GCA_963798115.1 of uncultured Pseudomonadota bacterium. Taxonomy (GTDB): domain Bacteria; phylum Pseudomonadota; class Alphaproteobacteria; order Acetobacterales; family Acetobacteraceae; genus Acidocella. The sequence goes on along the minus strand of CAWCRT010000013.1, from coordinate 60,251 downwards.
ATGCAATAGCTGCTCGCCGATGGCAATCGGATTGCCTGGCAGGTCGCCGTTATTCGTGTGCGCGATCCTAGCCTTATACAGCGCTGCGTCATCCGGGTGCTGAGATCGATTTTGGCCGGGCGTCGCCCGATCATTCCTCCGGCGACCGCCTTGCGGAGGCACGCATATCCCTGCGGAGGCACGCAACCCCCGAGAGTTGACGCTGCCTCGAGTGGCCTGCTGATGCTAGTGGAGCCGACTACGTGTCCACTGGCGGAGAGCTCCGGGATGCGAGAACACTGTTTTCGTTTGGCAATCGACTCCGCCAGTCGTCCAGATAGCCCGTCCGGCGCAGGGGAGCACCGGACGGGCTTTCGATCATTCGGCGGCCTTGGCGATTTCGAGACCGAGCGCCTTGGCAACACCCGCACCGTAAGCCGGATCGGCTTTGGTGCAGTTGGCGATGTGGCGTTGCTTCACCTCAGGGCGGGCATCGCCCAGGGCGCGCGCGGTGTTCTCGAACAGAAGCTGCTGCTGCGCCGGGGTCATCAGGCGGAACAGGTTGCCGGGCTGCTCGTAATGGTCGTCCTCGAGGCGATGATCATAATGCGCGGCATCGCCCTCGAGCCCCAATGCCGGCTCGGTCGCGTAGGGGTTGTTGTCGAGCCACTCGCCCTTGCTGTTCGGCCAGTAGCTCACGGTGCTGCCCAAATTGCCGTCGGTGCGCATCGCGCCGTCGCGGCTATAGGATTTGAACGGACATTTCGGCGCGTTCACCGGAATGTGGTTGAAGTTCACGCCCAGACGATAGCGCTGCGTGTCGCCGTAGGAGAACAGGCGGGCCTGCAGCATGCGGTCAGGCGAGAAGCCGATGCCCGGGACGATGTTCGCCGGCGAGAAGGCAGCCTGCTCGACCTCAGCGAAGTAGTTGTCCGGCGAGCGGTTCAGCTCGAGCACGCCGGCTTCGATCAGCGGGTACTGAGCCTTAGGCCAGACCTTGGTCAGATCGAACGGGTTGTGCTTGTGCTTGCGGGCCTGCTCTTCGGTCATCACCTGGATGAACAACGTCCAGCGCGGGAATTCCTTGCGCTCGATCGCGTCCAGCAGATCACGGCCATGGCTCTCACGATCCTTGCCAACCACAACGCCGGATTCCTCATCGGTCAGGTTCTGGATGCCCTGCTGGGTCTTGAAGTGGAACTTCACCCAGACGCGCTCATTGGCGCCGTTGATCATCGAGAAAGTGTGGCTTCCGAACATGTTCATGTGGCGGAAGCTCTTGGGAATGCCGCGGTCGGACATGACGACCGTCACCTGGTGCAGCGCCTCCGGCAGCAGCGACCAGAAATCCCAGTTATTGTCGGCCGAACGCAGGCCGGTGCGCGGGTCGCGTTTGACGACGTGGTTCAGGTCCGGGAAGCGCATCGGGTCGCGAAAGAAGAACACCGGCGTGTTGTTGCCGACAATGTCCCAGTTGCCTTCCTCGGTGTAGAATTTGATGGCGGTGCCGCGAATATCGCGCTCGGCGTCAGCCGCGCCGCGCTCTCCGGCGACGGTCGAGAAGCGGATGAAAACATCGGTCTTCTTGTCAACCTCGGAGAACAGCTTCGCCTTGGTGTACTTTGTGATGTCCTTGGTGACGGCGAAGGTCCCGTACGCGCCCCAGCCCTTGGCGTGCATGCGGCGCTCGGGGATCACTTCGCGGTCGAAGTGAGCCATCTTCTCGATCAGCCAGATGTCTTCGAGCAATACCGGACCACGCAGTCCAGCTGTCTTGGTGTTGAGATTGTCCGCAACCGGAGCGCCGGTCGCGTGGGACATAGACGGTTGTTTGATCACGTCACTCATCGAAAGCTCCGAGTTCAAGGTTTGCACCAGATCCAGAAAATTCCAGGAAATCGTAACGATAGGCTACAACCTATGCCGGAATAGGATAAAACAATACCACAACGGGTCGTGCCAAAATTGTACGAATCATCCATCAGAAATAAAACTCTTCACGTTTTCTACCAAGGACATGGATGAGCTTGTATTGTAACGCATAAACAGTCAGGTGCTTTGCGCATAAAGCTTTTCAGAGTTGGACCTACCCGTGTGCTCAGATATTCATCCCGCACATGACCAGATCCAGAACGCCGTCAGGCCAGCTCACCGATGACGATTACCGGACCCTTGTGGCGAGGTGCTTCATACATTCAGCGACGATGCCGGGCGACGCCACGGCTGGCGCGGCAATTCGGAAGAAGCCTGGTTTTGCTTTGGTTTCCGGCGATCGATTCAGGCGGCCCTGGCGCCTGCCGCTCACTAGGCAGGCTGGAAGCGATGCCGAACCCCGTCAGGCGAATCTGTTCGTCAGTGCAGTTCACCAGGATGTGAGATCGTTTGATGTCCTTGTGGATCAGTCCTTGCTGGTGGAGCTTGGCCAACCCTGAGGCTATGCCGATGGCGAGGTTGAGGAACCGTCTTGTCTCGATCGGCGAGCCGAGCAGCCGGTCGAGGGGCTCGCAACCCGGATCCTCCAACATCAACATGGGCCGGCCGCGCTCCTGGCCAAGCGCCCGCAGCCGCACCGCCCAGGCAGTGTTCAACTCGTCCCTCAGCCCGTATTCGTGAGCGAGGCAGTCGAGGCTGGCGGGTGACGGGTGCACCGCGGCGGGCAGCACGGCCAGCATGGCGCCGCGATTGCCGTCCGCATCAAGGGGCAAAAGGCGCGTTCGCCGTCCTTCCACACGACCTGGAGGTCATTGGCTTCGGTGCCAAAACTAGACAGTAAGCTCATTTGCCGATCTCCGCCGGTAACTTGGTTGTCGCCATCACGTGAGCGAACCAGTGCCAGCTTACCATGGTCCCTCAAGGAACAGTGCCGGAAGGCCCCACCGTCAACCGCGCCGGCATCGGCGCTGGGGCTTGCCGCTATTGCCGCTGCCCTCACCGTCATCGCTCGGGCCCGGCACTGCCTGCAGGAGGATCCAACTCCGCCAAGGGAATAGGAGTTCATCCCCGGACGGGGATGAGAAGATAATCTTTTGTACAATACTCGACTGGTTTTTTGTGTGTATCGGTTGGCGCGTCGGCTGTGCAGCCACGAGCGCGGCCAAAAAAAAGCGCCTCATAAAAAAGCTTTTCGTAGTGCAGACAACAATTTTTGGTGAATGGAGCACATAAATGACTGCTTCCAACCGTTATCCCGCGGTGCCCGACAGCCAATTGGCCAAGGAGGTCACAGAATTGATTCGGGACACCGAGTCCGAACTGCTTTTCAACCATTCCACGCGAGTTTATCTATGGGGTGCGCTCACCGGCTTGCGGAAAAAAATGATCTTCGACCGCGAACTTCTCTATGTCGGCGCGATGTTCCACGACATTGGCCTGACCGAGCGGTATCGCCAGTCGCAGCTTCGCTTCGAGGTCGATGGCGCCAATGCCGCGCGAGATTTCCTGAAAAGTCATGGCATCACTGAACAATCGGTAGAGATCGTCTGGGACGCCATTGCGCTGCACACCACCCCCGGAATTCCCGAACACAAAAAGCCTGAGGTCGCACTCGTCACCGCAGGCGTGGAAATGGATGTTCTTGGCATTGCCTATCACGATTTCACGGCGGAACAACGCGAAGCCGTGACCGCCGCCTATTCACGCGGTCCGGCCTTTAAGGACAACATCATCCAGGCCTTTTACGATGGCATGAAACACCGACCGGATACGACATTCGGTACCGTGAATGATGATGTCCTGGCCTTGAAGGATCCGACTTTCAAGCGGACGGATTTCTGTTCGATTATCCTCAACTCGGCCTGGCCGTCCGCGCCCCACGCGCACAAGCATTAGGATAAAATCACCACAAGGATTCCTTATTTAAAGGCGGCACCCATGCAGGATTTCATCGACGGATTTCTCAAATTTCAGCGCGAGGCGTTCCCGCAGCGCTCCGCGCTCTACAAGCAGCTTGCCACGACCCAGCATCCACGCACGCTGTTCATTTCGTGTTCAGACAGCCGGCTCGTGCCGGAGCTCGTCACACAGCAAGAGCCCGGCGACATGTTCGTGATTCGCAACGCCGGCAACATCGTGCCGTCCTACGGCCCGGAACCGGGCGGCGTGTCGGCGACGATCGAGTACGCAGTCATAGCACTCAGCGTCGCTGACATCGTGATCTGCGGCCACTCCGACTGCGGTGCGATGACGGCGATCGCGTCCTGTAAGTGTCTCGATCACATGCCGGCCGTCGCGAGCTGGCTGCGCTACGCGGATTCCGCGAAAATCGTCAACGAGGCGCGCGAGCACCGCAGCACACGCGACAAGGTCGAATTGATGGTACGCGAGAACGTGGTCGCGCAGCTTGCCAACCTCAAGACGCATCCCAGCGTGCGGCTCGCGCTCGAGAAAGGCCGGCTGGCGCTGCACGGCTGGGTCTACGACATCGAAAGCGGCGCAATCGACGCGCTCGACGGCGCCACGAACCGCTTTGTCCCACTCGCGGACCATCTCCACGTTTGTGCAACGCCAGCCGGCAACGCGCCGTCGCCTCAGCACTGAAGCCCCGAAGGAACGATCATGACCCAATCTCGGCACAGCCAAGCTTCGCGCGAGGCGCTCACCGACCTCATCATCGACACGAAAATCCGCAAGAACCTCACGTTCGAGGCGATCGCCGACGGTACGGGCCTTTCGCTCGCGTTCGTCACGGCGGCGCTGCTCGGCCAGCATCCGCTGCCCGCCAATGCCGCGAAAGTGGTCGCGGACAAGCTTGAACTCGGCGACGATGCCGTGCGCGAGCTGCAGACGATCCCCGTGCGCGGCAGCATTCCCGGCGGCGTGCCGACCGATCCGACGATCTACCGGTTTTACGAAATGATCCAGATCTACGGCTCAACGCTGAAGGCGCTGGTTCACGAAAAACTTGGCGACGGCATCATCAGCGCGATTAATTTCAAGCTGGACTTCCAAGTGGTCGACGACCCCGAAGGCGGCAAGCGTGCCGTCATTACGCTCAACGGTAAATATCTGCCGACCAAGCCGTTTTAAGAAAACTGCGGAGTCCTTCTGGGGTGAATGACTCCCGCAATATTTACCCAGACCAAAAAGGACTGTTTACGATGAAATTCTCTATGAAGTTCCTGCCCGCCATCGCCTTGACGATGGCTCTGGTGCCCTTCGCCGCGCAGGCCCAAAACGCACCACAGACCGCTAATGGTGGTGACCAGACTGTCGTGCAGAGCGGTCAGGTTGCCCAGATGTATCCTGCCTCAGTCGGCGGCTAATTTTTCGTCACCGCATTAAACGTATCTACGACCTCGGAATTTGTCTGGGTCGCAATCGTGAAAGTTTCCCTGAAAATGTGATTCTCTTGAAAAATCCTACCGGCCGTTACCTTAGCCAGTGCCTTGGCCCCGCTGGCCGCCCAGGCGCGCGGGGACCATCCGCCCGGCCCGGCCAAGTACTATCTGCCCCCACTCGCATCACGAGCCGGTAACGATGGGTTTCGCCACCGTCGACAACCGCGGTCGGATCGCACACAAATTTCCTGCACCCTTCGGCGGCTAATCGCGTCTCGTTCGCTGCGTTCTGTTGAAAGTTTTCCGAATGTTTATCTCGACCAAACCACTTCCTGTGTTGGCCTTGATGGTCAGCCTGGCACCGCTCGCTGCCCAGGCGCGCAATGCCGACCCAAATCCGATACAACACGCCAACGCCACACAAATGACGCCGGCTTTCTGGGCAACGAATTTCGGTTTCCTACCCTCGAACTACAAACCTGATGCCTGCACCGTCCAGAAGGGGTTCTGGCCGCGCCCGAACGGCTGCGTCCGCTAAGTCTCCCGAAACACCTGATTCGTCGCGAATTGGTTCTCTATAGGAAAGGTGAATCCACTTCATGGCAAACATTGGAATAGGAAACACAGCTTTTATGTTGCTGTGCGCGAGTTTCGTAATGCTGATGACTCCTGGGCTCGCATTCTTCTACGGTGGTCTCGTTGAGCGAAAGAACGTTCTTTCGATCATGATGCAAAGCTTCGTCTCTCTCGCCTGGACGACAGTGCTCTGGTTCGCGTTTGGTTACTCGATGTGCTTTGGCCCGACTTGGCATGGCATCATCGGAAACCCGACCTATTACGCATTCTTGCGCGGCGTAAATCTGGATACGATGTATACGGGTAACAATGCTGGCATTCCTCTCGTCGTGCATATTGCCTATCAGATGATGTTCGCCATCATCACGCCGGCGCTGATCACCGGCGCATTCGCTAATCGCGTAACCTTTAAGGCTTATTTTTTATTCCTTACAGGTTGGCTCCTTTTTGTGTATTTCCCATTTGTTCACATGATCTGGAGCCCTAACGGCATTTTTGCGAAGTGGGGTGTCCTTGATTTTGCCGGCGGTATCGTCGTCCACAACACGGCCGGGTTCGCAGCCCTGGCATCGGTTCTCTACGTAGGCCGCCGTAAGAACATGACGCACGAACCTCATAATGTCCCGTTGATCGCGCTCGGAACAGGTCTGCTCTGGTTCGGCTGGTATGGCTTCAATGCCGGCTCAGAATTGCGGGTCGATGCGGTTACGGCATCGGCGTTCCTCAATACCGACGTTGCAGCCTCGTTCGCGGCGGTCACTTGGTTACTATTTGAATGGCTGCATGTGCAGCGTCCAAAATTCGTTGGATTGTTGACAGGATCTGTCGCAGGACTTGCGACAATTACACCTGCAGCGGGCTATGTACCGCTGTGGGCGGCCGCTGTGATCGGGATCATTGCCGCGATGATCTGCTATGGTGCGGTTGCTTTAAAAAACAAGCTCAAACTTGATGATGCACTCGATGTGTGGGGCGTGCACGGCGTGGGAGGCTTGATTGGCACGATCCTGCTTGGGGTATTTGCGTCGACCGCCTGGAATCCAGCGGGTGCCGATGGACTTTTGCTCGGAGGCGGTATGTTCTTCGTCAAAGAATGTGTAGCAGTGATCATATCTGGCATCTGGGCATTTGTTTTTACAGGGGTGATGTTGTGGCTCATCAACCGCGTGACACCTGTGAAGGTCGATGATGCAGCTGAACGGGATGGACTCGATGCCGAGCTGCACGGTGAGCAAGCGTATCTGTGACGTTGACGCATAACGATACGGCTCCGAAGATTTACGCAGTGCGTCAGTGAGGTCTCAGGGGCCGTGCGAAAATAGTCTGCGGCTAGCCTGACAGGGACTAAGGGCTTGTCAGGAATTAACCGCTCTGTCCGTTTCGTTTCTTGGTCGAATTGTGTAGTTCCACTCGCCATGGAAGTCGGCGCGTAGAATGTTGATTTTGGCCATTTCTTGATCGGAAACAACGATACCCTTTGGATAAGAGTTTTTATCGAGTTCACAACGGACTTTCAGACCTGCATCGGTGGTGGTTGCGCTGATCAGATCGACGATGACGCGGTAGCTGACGAGTGGTTTGGCACGCCAATTCATGCTGATGAACGAGAACAAACGGTGCTCGATCTTATTCCATTTGCTGGTGCCAGGCGGCAGATGGTGAACATTGATCTCGATACCGAATTCATCGGCGAGTTTTTGCAACTGGTACTTCCACAGTCGCACGCGTGAACCGTTGCTGCCCCCGCCATCAGCCGTGATCGTCAGACAGGTGGCGCCGGGGTATTGCTGGTGGCCAACATTGTGCCACCAACTGCGGATCGTCTGCACTGCGAAGGCGGCCGTGTCATGGTCGATCCCGACGCTGACCCAGCCTTCATTCGCGGCAAGATCATAGACGCCATACGGCACCGCACGGCCCAGCTCCTTGATCAGAAAATCATGGACCCGAACCTCTTCGGGATCGCCCCGCGGGCGCCACTCCCGTCCGCCATTCTTAAAGTCGCCAACCAGTTCCTTCTTCTTCGTATCGACCGAGATCACGGGCTGCTGACCGGCCAGCATTCTTGTCACGCTCTCATTGATGTAGGCGAACTGTGCGTCGCGATCCGGATGGCTGTCTCCCTCGCGCGTCTTGCGGTTGCCCTGCAGGCTGAACTTTTGCTGTTTGAGCACTTCACCAACGACAGTGTGACTGATCCGATGGCCAAGGGCGCGCAGTTCGGCGGCCAGACGCCGGAGGCTCTTGCAGGTCCAGCGCAGCGGCGACATGGGGTCGCCCCGCTCGCTCGGCGCCACCAACGTCAGCAAATCGTCCAGAAGTTTTGGATCGCTCACCAACAGCGCTTTGCGACCGCCGCCAGGACGGCGAATCCGGTCGCTCTCCAAGCCGGCCGCCGCCAGCTCCTTTAAACCCCGACCGATTGTGCTCGCCGCAAGGCCGGTCGCCCGAGAAACCGCGGCAATACCACCATAACCCGCAGCACGCGCCTCCGCCGCCGCAAACATCCGCCGCCCTCTCTCATCAAGATGCGCCGACAATTGGGTGTACCGTTCACGAATGGCCTCAAAATCAAGCATGCAAACAAGCTACGACACCGATTCGTGGCCGGGGAATCCCACCTCAACCAAAAAGCCAAACCCGATTCAACTATTTCCTGACGCCCCCTAAGGGAAGCCACTGATCTAATACCAAGGCCATTGAGATGGCCGGGAGCCTGTTAGCCCCCGAAAGAGTCGGGGAAGGAATTCACGCCGACCCCGCCGTAAACCGTGGTGGGGTTATCGAGTGTTGCCGAATTCACCATGATTGCCGAAACGCGAACGGTCTGCTGGGCTGGGTGGGCGTTCTGAGCCTGAGTGGCCAGAGGGAACAGAGCAGCTGCCAGAGCCAGGGCTGCTACAATTTTGAAATTGAGTGACATCGGATAAAGACTTTCTGCATTTGAGAGTTGAGGCAGTGAGACGGTAAAAGGTGCAATCAGCCGCCGACGGACTCGGAATACCGCTGGTCAGTCGAACCGCTCTGCACGACGGTCTGATCCGTCGCGCTCTGTGTTGCGGCACCAGCATTGGCGGCCGCGAGCTGAACTTTCGACACAGGCTGCGCCTGGATCTCCATATGATTCTGCGGGGGCATGGTCGTCGCGTTCGCGGCAATCGGCATCAAAGCCGTCGCCAGGGCGACCGACGCAATAATGTTCAAAAAGCGTGTCATTTCGTTGTTCCTCTGCGAGGGGTTGAGAACAGTATCCGACCAATTGGTCGTTGCTGCGTGAGAGGTTTTGGAGAGGAAAGTCTATAAGATCCAATATTCATTTCGAACGGACTCTATAGGCAGTATCTATGCCGCTACGGCCAGGCGTGCGGGTTCGTAAGGTCATTTTTACGCTCGCCATTTTTGCCATGATCGGCAACGAGCCGCACGTCCTTGTTTGGAATATGCTGTTCGCCCATGCTCCGGACGCATTGTGAAGGGCCGTCTCGCGCCCCGCACACGCATGGCCGTGAAGTAGGCGAAGGCGGACGGCGCACCTAGCGTCGTCGCAGCAGCTGAGCGATTATTCACTGCGCCGCGAGGAGCATATGCCCCGGCGCCACTGTATGGGACTCCCAATATCGGCATGTGATTTGCTTCTCTCGTCGGGGCTCGTCCCACGGGCTGACGGTGAGCAGTCCTCCGGGGCTGAGCGCCAACATCCTTGCGGCCGCCGCTCGCGAGCAGCCCGTAATGCCGGATGCAGTGAAAACCCTTCGGCAGGACGTGCAACGAATATCACGCCATGACGCTCACGCGTCCCAGTCCGTCTCGAGCGCGAGCGCGACGAAAACGCGCGTGGCAGCTGTCCTGTACGCCCCCTTGCGCTGCAACAGCACGGCGGTCCGCTCAGGCGCCGCAAATTCGAGTGGGACGGGGAAGAGCCCTATCTGCTCGCGCGATCGCGGCAGGTAGCAGACATGCAGCGCCTCGGCCGCTCCCGTGAAGTTCCTGTGCTCGGCGACCGCGAGGAAATAGCGAATGTGTCTTAGCAGCATGGCCTGTTGGCTATTGGTGATGCCAATAGATTGCATAGCGAATTGGTCTTGGACGCTATAGCTCGAAGGGTTCATCCATCATTTATCGATTTCGGACACGGATGGAGCCAACCCATGCAGGATATCATTGACGGATTTCTTAGGTTTCGGCGCGAGGCATTCCCGCAGCGCTCCGCGCTCTACAAGCAGCTTGCCACGAGCCAGCACCCACGCACGCTGTTCATCTCGTGTTCCGACAGCCGGCTCGTGCCGGAGCTCGTCACACAGCAAGAGCCCGGCGACATGTTCGTGATTTGCAACGCCGGCAACATCGTGCCGTCCTACGGCCCGGAACCGGGCGGCGTGTCGGCGACAATCGAGTACGCAGTCGCAGCACTCGGCGTCGCTGACATCGTGATCTGCGGCCACTCCGACTGCGGCGCGATGACGGCGATCGCGTCCTGTAAGTGTCTCGATCACATGCCGGCTGTCGCCAACTGGCTACGCTACGCGGATTCCGCGAAAATCGTCAACGAGGCGCGCGAGCACCGCAGCACACACGACAAGGTCGACGCGATGGTGCGCGAGAACGTGATCGCGCAACTCGCCAACCTCAAGACGCATCCCAGCGTGCGGCTCGCCCTCGAGCGAGGCCAGCTCGCGCTGCACGGCTGGGTCTACGACATCGAAAGCGGTGCTATCGACGCGCTCGACGGCACCACGAACCGCTTCGTCCCACTCGTCGAGCATCTCCACGTTTGTGCAACGCCAGCCTGGCTACGCGCCGTCGCCTGACTCCCCCTTTCCCTCCACTGAAACCCTGAAGGAACGATCATGACCCAATCTCAGCACAACCAAGCTTCGCGTGAGGCGCTCACCGACCTCATCATCGACATGAAAATCCGCAAGGATCTCACATTCGAGGCGATCGCCGACGGTACGGGCCTTTCGCTCGCGTTCGTCACGGCGGCGCTGCTTGGCCAGCACCCGCTGCCGGCCAATGCCGCGAAAGTGGTCGCTGAAAAGCTTGAACTCGGCGACGATGCCGTGCGCCAGCTGCAGACGATCCCCGTACGCGGCAGCATTCCCGGCGGCGTGCCCACCGATCCGACGATCTACCGGTTTTACGAAATGATCCTGGTCTACGGCTCAACGCTGAAAGCGCTGGTTCACGAAAAACTCGGCGACGGCATCATCAGCGCAATTAATTTCAAGCTGGACTTCCAAGTCGTTGACGATCCCGAAGGCGGTCAGCGTGCCGTCATTACCCTCAACGGAAAATATCTACCGACCAAGCCGTTCTGAGGCAATCGGTTCGTCGCGTTCGTAGACGACCTCCCCGCTTGCGCAACGCCAGCCTAGTGCGGAGCGGTCCGATTAACCAGATGCATCCTGACTCCGTCGGCTGATAACCTTTGGTTAATATATTAAACGTAATTGCGATCTCGGACCTGTCTGGGCCGCAAGCCAGAAAGCTTCCCTAAAATGTCGATCTCTTTGAAAATCCTGCCGGCTATTGCCTTGGCCGTTGCCCTGTCCCCGCTGGCCGCCCAGGCGCGCGGCAACCATCCGCCCGGCCCGGCCAAGTACTATCTCACCGCGCTGCATCATGACCCAGTGATGACGGGCTCTGCCACCATAGACCAGCCGACGACCATCTACAGCGGTAGGGCCGCACAGAACCATCCGCCTCCGGCCAAGTACTATCTCGCCCCACTGCATCATGACCCAGTGATGACGGGCTCCGCCGCCATCGACCAACCGACGACCATCTATAGCGGTAGGGCCGCACAGAACCATCCGCCTCCGGCGGAGTATTATCTCGCCCCGCTACATCATGACCCAGTGATGACGGGCTCCGTCACCATCGACCAACCGGCGACCATCTATAGCGGTAGGGCCGCACAGAAGTGGCCTGTCGCAGACGGCGGCTAATCGCCTCTCGCTCGCTATATCGGCCTTCGTATCAAGGCCGCGTTCAACTGAAAGTTTTCAAAATGTTTATCTCGACCAAACTACTCCCAGTGTTGGCCCTGGCGGTCAGCTTGGCGCCGCTCGCCGCCCAGGCGCGCAATTCCGACCCACGTCCGATACATCACGCTAACGCCACGCAAATGACGCCGGCTTGCTGGGCAACGAATTTCGGTTTCCTACCCTCGAACTGCAAACCTGATGCCTGCACCGTTCACAAGGGGTTCTGGCCGCGCCCGAACGGCTGCGCCCGCTAATTCTCTCGAAACACCAGCCTGACAGGTCCCACGATAGCTGTCGTCAGTCCCCGGCCTCTTTTGGGAATTACGACAGCTACCGTCGTGTTTTCCTTACGCCACGATTTCCCGGATGCGCGACGATATAGGTACCAGGCGGAATCTCATAAATATTAGCGTGTTACATCGCGTATGATGGTGCATGGAACACCCGTCGGGTGAATCGGATGATGGGCCTGCCGCGCTACGCTCGCTTTGCCACACCCCCGACACGGACACACCACGGACGGAAACTGTTTTGAGGAAGCGCCCTGGCTAACTCCTCGTAAGTTCGCTCCCGCTTGGGGGCCGGTGGCTCTCGCGGTTCTCGCTGAGGTGCCGGCGGCTCCGGAGCTCTCTCGGGAGCCTTCTGGGCCGGAAATAGTTTCCGGACCGCCTGGCGCTTCTCAGCCTGTTCCCCGGCCTGCCGCTCTGCGGGGCGATTTCGTCCCCCGCCTGAAGCTGGATTTTCCGCACCAGCTGCGTCACCTCCAATGCTGGCATCCTGGTCCACCGAGAACTGGAGGATGCGCACGGTGATCAGCTTTTCGTTGGCCCGACCAGCGATAAAGGGGGCAATTACTCGCCACGTTGAAGCCGAGCATGGTTGCCAGCACGAATACTTGATCTCTGACACCGCCACCATCTGTGTGGTGGGCTGGATGGTTAGATCCGCCTCGTGGTAGAACCGCGCGTCGGAGTGAGAAAGCTGGGGCAGATCTCAGCTTCCGACTCCCGTTACCAAGCAAAGGAAACAGGGAGTCGCCACTATTTCGTCAACCGGAGATCTGTATAGGAGAGGGACCGATGAATTGGCGTTCGCTTATAAAGGCATCATCGACCGTCGTGAGTGCGGTTACAGTCAACAACCTGGTCGGTACAGCAGCTGTCGCGCAGCCCGTTGAGGGGGCACCAACGTTTCGACGTCCCAAGACCATCATACCGGTGCCAACTCCCTCGCCCCAGTTCCAGCATGTGGAGGCCGGTGTTCCCGACACTCAAATGACTCGTGAGGCGACCGGTCTGTTGCGAGAATTCAGCACGCCGCTGTTGTACAACCATTCGCATCGCGCCTTCTTCTGGGCAAACGAGATGGGCCGCCAGACAGGGCAGAAGTTCGATGGGGAGCTTCTGTTCATCTGCGCTGCCTTCCACGACATGGGTCTGCTTAAGAAGTTTAGTAGTGCCAATGACCGGTTCGAAGTCGATGGTGCAAACGCGGTGCGTCAGTTTCTCGAGCATCATAATGTACCCAATGCCCGTATTCAGACCGCTTGGGACGCGATATCGCTTCACACCACACCCGGCATTGCCACGTACAAGCCCTTGGAAGTGGAACTTTTATACAACGGCGTCGCTCTGGATTCTCTTGGTATCGGATACGAAACATTTCCCGAAGATGTTCGCACGAAAGTGGTCGCCCAGTTTCCCCGCGTCAACTTCAAGCACGACATCGCACTGGCTTTCCTCGGAGGCTTCGAACACAAGACTGAGACTACTATATATACCTGCAACGAGGACATATGTACCCATTTGATACCCGGTTATAAACGTCACGACTTCTACGATCAGGTTCAGAACTCGCCTTTCCAAAACGCCTGAGAGGCCGTCACCCACGCCTCATGAAAGCTAACATCATGCAAACGTCTTCGTGACGAATTTCGGTTTCCTGACTGCCAACTGCAAACCTGCCGTCTGCACGAACATCCAGAAGGGGTTCTGGCCCCGCCCGAACAACTGCGTCCGCTAAGGAAGACAAGAAATTTACAAAAACTTATCACTGCTCGTCCGCGCGACAATAAAGAGGAGGGGCCGGTGCAATGACGCACAAGTACGCTGCGGTGTGTTTTTTAAGGTTTTTGCACCACGGGCTGACGGTGAGTCCGGCGTGCGGCCGCCGCTGGTGAGCAGCCACAATGCCGGAGGCGGTGAAAGCCTTTCGGCAGGACGTGCAACTAATATCACGCCATGACGCTCACGCGCCCCAGTCCGTCGCGAGCGCGAGCGCGACGAAGGCTCGTGCAGCGACGGTCCTATAGGCGCCCGCACGCTGCAACAATACAGCGGTTCGCGCAGGCAACGAAAATTGGAGCGAAACGGCGAAGAGCCCCGTCTGGTCTCGCGCGATCGCGGCGGGTAGCACCGTCGCGAGGCGCCCGCGGCGCACGATCTCGACGATGGCGCTGATCGAGTTGACTTCGATCGCGATGCGTGGCGCCGCTCCCAACTGCCGGAAAACACGATCGATCATCTGACGCGTCGCAAACTCCGTGTTCAGCAGTACCAATGCCTGACTGTTGAGATCCTCAAGCGTGATCGCGCGGCCGCCCTTTGCATACGGATGCGACTTGCCGACCATGAGCGCGAGCGACTCTCTGAGCAGCGTCAATGCTTCAATGTCCGGCGAGCGCACCTCGCCAAATGCGATGCCCAGGTCGAGCGCATCGTCGTTCAGCAGCATTTCCATGCGTTCCTGCGGCATCTCCTGAATCGTTAGTGTGATGCCCGGATAGTGACTGTTGAACATGTCGACGAGCGGGCCGATCAGGTAGGCCGTGAAGGTTGGAGTCATCGCGATGCGAAGCGTGCCGCGAGAGAGGTCCTGCACGTCGTGGATCGCACGGCGCCCCGCTTCGAGGTCCTGCAGCGCACGCCGCGCGTAATCCAGATACGCAACACCCGCGTCCGTGAGCACGATCGTCCGGCCGGAGCGGTCGAGCAGCGGTGCGTGCAGCGTGTCCTCGAGCTGCTTAATCTGCTGCGACAGGGTAGGCTGCGAAACATGCAGTGCCTCGGCCGCCCGCGTGAAGTTCCTGTGCTCGGCGACCGCCAGGAAATAGCGAATGTGTCTTAGCAGCATGGTCTGTCGGCTATTGGTGATGCCAATAGATTGTATAGCGAACGGGTCTTGGACGCTATAGCCCGAATGGTTCATCCATCATTTATCGATTTCGGACACGGATGGAGCCAACCCATGCAGGATATCATTGACGGATTTTTCAGGTTTCGGCGCGGCTCGATCGACGCGCTCGACGGTATCACGAGCCCCTTCGTTCCACTTGTCGACCATCTTCACGTTTGCGCAACGCCAGCCCAGCTGAACGTTGCCGCCTGATTCTTCTCCAACCCCTTTGCCCACTGAAACCTCTGAAGGAACACTCATGACCCAATCTCAGCACAGCCAAGCTTCGCGCGAGGCGCTCACCGACCGCATCATCGACACGAAGATCCGCAAGGATCTCACATTCGAGGCGATCGCCGACGGTACGGGCCTTTCGCTCGCGTTCGTCACGGCGGCGCTGCTTGGCCAGCATCCGCTGCCGGCCAATGCCGCTAAAGTGGTCGCGGACAAGCTTGAACTCGGCGACGATGCCGTGCGCGAGCTGCAGACGATCCCCGTGCGCGGCAGCATTCCCGACGGCGTGCCGACCGATCCGACGATCTACCGATTTTACGAAATGATCCTGGTCTACGGCTCAACGCTGAAGGCGCTGGTTCACGAAAAACTTGGCGACGGCATCATCAGCGCGATTAATTTCAAGCTGGACATGCAAGTGGTCGACGACCCCGAAGGCGGCAAGCGTGCCGTCATTACGCTCAACGGTAAATATCTGCCGACGAAGCCGTTTTAAGAAAACTGCGGGACTCCTTCTGGGGTGAATGACTCCCGCAATATTTACCCAGACCAAAAAAGGACTGTTTACGATGAAATTCTCTATGAAGTTCCTGCCCGCCATAGCCCTGGCGATGGCTCTGGCGCCGTTCGCCGCACAGGCCCAAAACGCAACACAGACCGCCAATGGCTGTTACCCGACTGTCGTGCAGAGCGGTCCGGTGATGACGGGTTCCGCCACCATCGACAACCCGACGACCATCTATAGCGGTCGGATCGCACAGAAATTTCCTGTCTCCGACGGCGGCTAATCGCGTCTCGTTCGCTATGGCGGCCTTCTCATCAAGGCTGCGCTCTATTGAAAGTTTTCCAAATGTTTTTCTCGACCAAACTACTACCCGTGTTGGCCTTGGTGGTCAGCCTGGTACCGCTCGCTGCCCAGGCGCGCAATGCCGGCCCACATCTGATACATCACGCTAACGTCACGCAAATGACGCCGGCTTGCTGGGCAACGAATTTCGGTTTCCTACCCTCAAACTGCAAACCTGATGCCTGCACTGTCCAGAAGGGGTTCTGGCCGCGCCCGAACGGCTGCGTCCGCTAAGTCCTCCCGAAACACCTGCCTGACAAGCCAAACGATAGCTGTTGCCATTCCCCATACTTTTTTGGGAGTCGCGACAGCTGCCGTGGCGCTTCCAGGTCTACGGCTCAACGCTGAAGGCGTTGGTTCACGAAAAACTCGGCGACGGCATCCTCAGCGCGTTTAATTTCGAGCTGGGCATCCAAGCAGTCGATGACCCCGAAGGCGGCAAGCGTGCCGTCATTACGCTCAACGGTAAATATCTGCCGACCAAGCCGCTTTGAGAAAACTAAGGGAGTTCTTTCCGGATGAATGACTTCCGCAATATTTACCCAGACTGGATATTGCGACGCCCCCCGGGGCTGAACGGTCTAAGGAGGATTTCAATGAAAGACACCGCAGCTCAACCAACGGGTCCCGGCAGCGGCTACGACGCCAACGTGACGACCGGTTCTGTGACAGAGATTCGTGATGCCGAAATTGCTCACAAAAAGTCGGCTGACGCGAGGGAAGCAGCATTGCTCGTTGTGGCGATGGTCGTCATTGCTATGGCGCTTCGACCAGGCATCTCCTCGATTGGCCCAGTATTGCCGCTTATCAGTCGAGACTTTTCACTTTCGCATGCGGTGGCGTCATTGCTGACGACCATCCCGACTCTGCTGATGGGGCTGTTGGCGCTACCGACCCCCTGGCTGGCGCGGCGATTTGGAAGAAGCTGGGTTTTGCTTGCGTCTCTCGTGCTGCTGTTTGTATCGATGGCAGCGCGTACATTCGCACCAGACGTCTCGATTCTTCTGCTGACGACGGCAGGCGTTGGAGCCGGAATCGCCATATCGGGAACGCTATTCGCGGGAATTATCAAGGCTAGGTTCCCAAGGAAGGTGGCGACGATGATGAGCATCTATGCGACCGCTCTCGCATTCAGTAGCACTGCCTCTGCTGCGGCGACTGGTCCGATCTCGGCGTTCGCGGGCGAAAACGGATGGCGCCTTGGAACAGGTATTTGGAGTCTTGTTGCGCTGAATGCGGTTTTCGCAGGGCTTGCGATCCTTGTATGGGAAAGGCGGAAGCCCGCCGTTGGTACGGCCGCGGCCGCAAGCGCCGTACGGTTACCGCTGACGAACAGGACAGCGTGGCTGGTCTCTTTGTTTTTCGCTTGCGATAATTTTTTGTTCTTTGCATTGCTGTGCTGGACTTCGCCGATATATCTGGAGCAAGGGCTATCACCAGCGTCGGCCCATCTCATGCTTGCAACGTACACGGTGGCGTTCACAGTTGCGATTCCTGTGTTTGGCTCGTTAAGCCGGACGAATGACCGCCGCGGGTGGCTTGCGGCTTGTGCGACGCTTGCAGGAGCAGGGACTTTTGGGCTGGCATTGGCGCCGTTACTCATGCCCCATGTTTGGATTGCCATTGCTGCGTTTGGTACGGGTGGCGGCTTCACACTCGGGATGACCTTGCCACTCGATAGCGCACAAAGCGCGGACGAAGCCAACACATGGAATGCCTTCGTCATGACCGTTGGCTACCTGTTTGCGGCCGCTGGGCCTTTGCTGGTTGGCTTACTGCGAGACGCAACAGGCGCCTTTTCGATTCCGGTTTGGCTTCTGTTTATCGTTGCGCTCGGAATGCTTGTGTTGACACCATTTCTTGCGCCTCATAGACACGGGGCTATATTGCGATAACTCCGACACTAGACGCTCGATGCTGGCCAGTTGCGTTCATGGGACGTTCTGGCTAAGCCTCACGCATTTTCTTGATCAGTCGTTCGTACTGCTACTTCAGATCCAGCGGATTGGCCCATAACGCTTTTTCCATGCCGAGTGCGCCATCTTCCAGCCAACCCTCGATCTTCAAAGGTGATAGATCGTAGGCTCGGTTGGCTTCTGCCACCGCCGCTTTGCCCGGGATGATGTCGAGCACCTGCTCGTCCACGCGAGCCCTATGGCCACAACCTGCGCGCCGGCTCGGCGGCTCCTGCGTTATTGCGGTCCGCACGGACATCTTGGTTTCGCGCTGGCAATCCACAGCACATGTGCGGGGCTTTCCGCTCTACGTGCGGTTGATGTCCCATCCGCGCCAGGCAGTTCCGAGACCGCAAGGCCAAGAAAATTCCAAGAAAGCTGTACGACAACCCCTCACTTTTCCCACCGTCTCCGCGCTTGCAAACCGCTTCGCCGAGCTGGAGGTCCGCGGCTTAACATGGGCAAGATACCGACCACGATTCTGACCGGATTTCTTGGGGCCGGCAAAACCACGCTGCTCAACCACTTGCTGAAGGAGCGCGCCGGCGAACAAATTGCGGTGATCATCAATGAGTTTGGCGAGATCGGCATCGATGGCCAGTTGGTACTGGCGACCGAGGAGACGGTGATCGAACTCAGTAATGGCTGCATCTGCTGCACCGTGCGTAGCGACCTGATCGGCGCCATCGCGCGAATCCTCGAGGCGCGGCCGCACACCGACCGCGTCATTATCGAGACCACGGGCCTCGCGGATCCGGCGCCAGTCATTCAATCCTTCATGCTCGACGAGGTTCTGCGCAAGAACCTCGCGCTCGACGCACTGGTAACGGTCGTCGACGCGGAATACGTGGCCATCCAACTTGAGCATGATGAGGCGCGCGAGCAGATCGCCTTCGCCGACGTGATCGTTCTCAATAAAGCGGAGCGCACGCCCGAGGCTCTTGCGGGGATCGAGACGCGGCTACGCGGCCTTAACCCTCTGGCGCCGATTTACACGCGCTCGGTGGCAGAAATCTCTCCCAACCTCGTGATCGATGTCAGCGCCTTCGATGTACGCAATGCGCTGCGGATCGATCCGGCGTTGCTCGAAGAGTCCACCCACGAACACGCCGCCGGCATCTCAAGCATCGCACTCAGCGACACCGAGGCGTTGGACGGGGCCGCGTTCAACCGCTGGCTTAACCAACTCGTGCAGGAGCGAGGCCGCGATCTCCTCCGCATCAAGGGCATTGTACATCTTGCAGGCGAGCCGCGCCGCTTTGTGTTTCATGGCGTGCACATGACGCTTGACGGGGCACCGGGTGCGGCTTGGCACCCAGACGAGTGCCGGCAAAGCCAAATCGTTTTCATCGGGCGAAACCTCGATGCCGACATGTTGCAGCGAGGCTTTACTCCTGCCGTTCCCTGAACCTTAGCGCCCATTCCCCATCAGCATCGGCCCGCTCAACGTCATTGAAACCGACCTCGCCGGTCGTCGTCAGGGGGCGCAACCGCTCAGCCGCCTATGATCTGTCTTCCGTGTCAACCAAAACCGGGATTGTACCATGAAACTACAGCATTACATTGGTGGTCTCGAAGGTCTCGATCCAACCGACTTCGAGACCCGCGTCTTCGTCGAGCCTTGGGAGACACGTATCTTCGGCGTGCACGTCGCCATGATGGCACTCAGCGCGCATCTCAACCTGCCGAAAACGTCAAGCATCTTCCGGACGAAATGGACCTGGGCGGATCTCCGCGCGGGCGGCGAAGCGATGCATCCGCTCGAATACTTCAAGCAGCGCTACTATGAGCGATGGATCGGTGGTGTCAGTCGTCATTGCATCGAGAGCGGTTACTTCACCGAGGCCGAGCTCGATAAGCAGACCAAGGCATTTCTTGCCAAGCCAAAGGCGGCATTGCCAGGCGGCGGCGACGCAGCGGTCGATGCGCGTGTGCTCCGCTACATCGCTGAAGGCGACTCACCCAAGCGCGATGTGCCCTTTGCCCCGCGCTTCGCCGTTGGCGATCGCGTGATGGCCAAACATCTCCCAGAGGCCGATCACACGCGGCTGCCTGGCTTCCTGCGCGGCAAGACCGGCATTGTCACGGAAGTCTACGATGCGCCCTACGCCTATCACCGCGATACCGGACCTGACGGCATCGGCGCGCCCATGCCGGTCTATTGCATGCGTTTCGATGCGCGCGAGCTCTGGGGGGAGAAGGCGGAAGCTGGATTCACGATCTATGCCGATCTCTATGAACATTATGTCGGCGATGTCGTCGCCGAAGCCTGAAGAGGAGCCGATCATGGAAGAACATTTCAAATTCCCGGCCGATCGCGAAGCGCGCAACACGGCGCGCACCAAGGCGATCGAATCCCTGCTCATCGAAAAGGGGGTGATCACCGGCGAGACCGTCGACAAGGTGCTCGAGGTCTTCGAGACGAAATAGGCCCATTCAACGGCGCGAAGCTCGTCGCACGTGCCTGGCTCGACCCAGCCTTTAAGGAAAGGCTGGTCACCGATACCGCCGCCGCCATTGCCGAGCTCAACTTTCCCGCAGGCATGACGGGCGCGGAGGGTGAGCATATGCGCGCTGTCGCCAACACGCCGAGCGTGCATAACCTGATCATCTGCACGCTCTGCTCCTGCTATCCCTGGCCTGTGCTCGGCCTGCCGCCTTATTGGTACAAGGATCCGAGTTTCCGTGCGCGCGGCGTACGCGAGCCGCGCAAAGTCCTCGCGGAATTCGGCGTGGCGCTTGCCCCCTCCGTCGAGATCAAGGTGTGGGAGAGCAGCGCTCAGATCCGCTGGTTTGTCATCCCCGAACGGCCTTCGGGTTCGGAGGCGATGAGCGAGGCCGAGCTTGCCGCCCTCGTAACGCCCGAGGCGATGATGGGCGTGCGCTGCCGCAGGCGGCATAACCTCCACGATCGGAAGACGCGATGCTAACGAATACGAGCACTACGCCATGACCGAGATGCTGGGTTCGCCCGGCGCGCCACCGCGCACGAATGGACGCCTCTATTTTGGGTCTCCCTGGGAGCGCCAAGCCTTCGGGATCGCGCTGTCGCTCTCGAAGGCTGGGTATTTCGAATGGGCCTCCTTCCAAGGCAACCTCATTGCGGCCATCAAAGCCTGGGAGGAGACCCATGCGCTCGATGATCCCTCCTGGGATTATTATGAGTGCTGGCTTGCCGCGCTCGAGACGACTCTTCTCGAAAGCAGCCTCGCGACCGCCAGTGAACTCAGCACGGCCCTCACGGCTTTTGACCGAGCGCCCCCTCAAGTAGCTTGCCATCATCGGCAGGACAGGAACGTCCGGTCATACGTGCCTAGCGATCCCAGCATTTCTCAACTGCAGGCACAAAGCCCTGCGCCTGACGCATGATTGTCGTCTGGCCCAGCGCCAACCCGCGTTCGGCCATCAACAGAACGATGATATCAAACGGCATCAGGAATGCGCGTCCGTCCAAAGTGAACTCTCAAGGGCAAAATTTGTAGTTATCGCGCGAAATACAGGCAAGTCTTTGAACGACGCATGCGCGAAGTTGGGGACTTGATTTTTCATAGCCACGGCGCAGGGTGCTTGTTTGAAAAAACTCATGAATTCGCGCCAACTGTGAATTCAGAGCGGTTCGTCGGCGTCGCATTAAGCGCAGCGGCGAGTGTCGCTGTCGAGGAAATTTTCGCTACCATCTCCCCGTCAGCATGAGCATACCCGGCGCCCAGCACGTCACCACACCGACAGCAATGGTGTAAGCCCCCAAGTAACGCACATGATGCTGCAACCCAAGAGAGACAAAGAACAGGAACCAGAGGCTTGCCCACGCTAACCACATGGCGGAGAGGCGAACATCATGTGCCACCAGAGCATATACAACGGCATTCACCGCGACGAACAGGCAATACCAGCCCAGCCCAACGCCTTTTAAGACGAACCACTGAACAGCCGCGAGGTACAAATAGGTGAAAGCAAAAAAAAGCCCGCCGGCGCTTGCAAAATATTCAGGTGGCTTCGTCGCATGCGCAATTCCTGCCATGTTGAGTGAAAAAGCAAGGATTCCGACCAACAGATTGAGGCCAGCCGCATCTTTGGGTTCGATTCGGCCTGTTAGAGTGATGCCATTGACTATGAGTACCGCACCAATGAAGAGGAGAGCGACACCAAGCATTTAATTTCCTTTCGGGAAGAGACGACAATGCGGCGTGCAGAATTACCCCCTACGCGCCGAGGTAAGAGATTAATGGGTTCCTGAACCTAGTTAACTCGTGAGCTCTTTCACCGGCGAGGCTGAAAGAAGTGACCCTCCATGGCCAACACATGGCCCACCACAAGGCTCGGAGCATGGTGTCGTTTTCCACACGTAGCGCGACGAAATTGGGCGGAGAACTCGGGAATCATTGTGTTGTGCCTACGGCCAGCATCTGTTCAACGGTCAGCTCTAGGCATCGTGCTGCCTCGGATTGCTGATGTTTGGTCTCTTCACTTTCGCAGAGAATGGTTATCGGCGGCAACGGAAAGTCGGCGGCATTTCTGGCCAAATCATCGGTGTTTTCAGCCATCCAGCGCGGACGTGAGAGCGAGAAGCGGAGGTCACAAGGCCTAAGCAAAGGTTGCCGTGCTGCCCCGATTACGAGCTCCCGCTGGGCGCTGATTTACCCGTTTCCTTGACCCGGCGATCAGTTTCCCGCCAGGTGCCCTTGCGGATGGCGAGCAGATGCCAAGTTTAATTCACTCCATGCAAGACACCCTAACCGGACCGGACCAGACGCCGCCTGAGCTTGGTGCGGCCCTGTAGACGGTTGCGCGCAGTGCATTGGTCCGATCCTCAGTGATGGGCCGCCAGCGCTGAGATGCGCCCGCGGAAGACCCAGAGCTGATAAGCGTTGTACGTGATCATCACGGGGTTGAAGGGCCCCATCCCGAGGGAGCCACGCGCCGGATTTCGCCACCGGACATGCCCTGCCCGCGATCGCCGACGATCGTGTCATAGCCTTGCGGCAGGCGCTCGATGAAAGCGGCCGCGTTCGACGCTTCCGCGGCCCGGCGCACCGCAGCCTCATCGGCGCCAGGCTGGCCGAGGCGGATATTATCGCCGATGCTGCCGTGGAAAAGGGTCGGCGCCTGCGGCATCCAGGAGATGCGCGCGAACCAGTTTTCCGGCCCGATCTCGCGCAGATCGGCACCGTTTATGGTGATCGCCCCTTCGTCCGGCACGTCGAACCCCAGGAGCAGCCGCGCAATCGTGCTCTTGCCGGAGCCGCTCGGCCCCACCAGCGCCACGCGCTCGCCCCGCGTGAGGCTGAAATCAATGCCCTTCAGCACGGGCTCGCTGGCGCGATAGGCAAAACCGATATTCTTGAAGCTGATGTCCAGGCGGTCCGGCGCGGGCAATGCCTGCATTGCTTGCGGCCGCTCCGGCACCGGTGTTTCCAGCAGCGCCACAATCCGTTCCGAAGCGCCGATCGCCTCACGAACACAGCGAGCATCGCCCACAAATAAGGCCAGGCGGCCGCCAGACCGAGATGGTCAATGACAACCAGATTGACCACATGGCCCAGCAACCAGGCTTGGACGATCAGCAGCAGCCCGCCGCAGGAACCGAGACTGATGGCGGCGGTGAGCGGCAATCTGACGGCTTTGGCGCGGGCTGCGCAGCCAGGCATCGAGCGCCTTGGCTGTCGCACGGGGAAACGGAGCGGAATGTATGGCCATGAGTTACGTCGTACCTTACCGGATGAGCGGTGGTTTTGTGTTTACTCGGCGCTCTGCTTCGCCAGCGGCAGACGACGGCCCGCGGTCACCGCGCTGACCACGAAAATCGCCACCACGTTGGCGAACAACGCGACGAACCCGACATTGATGTCCTGAATGGCCCCCGGCAGGCCGGGCAGCAGCTTGCCGATGGTCTGATGCGCCAGCGTGAAATACACCACAGTGGAAACACCGATGAGGATGCCCGCGAACGCGGCCTCCTTGGTCGCCGGGTTGCGCCGCATCAGGCTGCAGACCAAAACGGGGAACAACTGCGTGACGAAATTGTAGCCCATCAGCAGCAAGGCGACGATGGTACTACTGCCAGAAATGGCGAAATAGCAACCGATGACAGCCACCACCGGCACGAGAACTTTCGCGAGGCGCACCGTGGCGTCGTTGCTCTGCCCGCCGCGGAGCACAGCGACGATATTGCGCGAGAACACCGTCGAGGCGCTCATCATGATCAGCGAGCCCGGCACCAAGGCCGTGAGCACGCCGGCGGCGCCGACAATGCCAACCACCCAGGGCGGAAAAGAGGCGACGGTAATTTTCAGAAGCGCCATGTTGATCGCCGCCCCCTTCAGTCCCGGAACCACCAGCGTCGCGGAGAACCCGACCAGGAGCACGAATAGAATCATCAGCTGATAGAGCGGCAGGATGACGGCATTCTTGCGGAACACGGCAGCGTTGCGCGCGGTGAAGACGGCGCCGAAGTAATGGGGCCACATGAAAAAGCCGAGCGCGGTCAACAAGGTGGTGGAGACGAACCAGGACAAACTCTGCCCGTGCGCAGCGAAGGCGAGAAATCCCGGCTTCGCGGTGTTGACCGCCGTAAACATCTTGCTCATGCCGCCAAAATAATGGATCGGCAAATAGCAGCCGAGGAAAGCGACAACGCCGACGATCATGACGTCCTTCACGATTGACGTCCAGGCCGAACCGCGAATGCCGGAAATAATCACATAGAGCGTGACCACCGCCGCGCCAATAATGATGGACAGCGCCTTCGGCACCGTGCCGTAACTGGCCACCTGCACGATGATGCCAAGTCCGGTAAATTGCAGCACTAGATAAGGCACCAGAGAGATGACGCCCACCAGGGCGACCAGCACGCCAAGCGCCGGACTGTTGAATTTATGTGCAAAAAAGTCCGGCTGCGAGACCAGAGCATGCTCCCGCGCGTAGCTCCAGATTTTCGGCAACATGAAATAGGAAATCACATAGGCCAGCGTGAAGTAGCCGAGAATATAATAGGCTGGCGCGCCCAATCCGTAAGCAAAGCCGGAAGCTCCGAGGAGGGTAAAGGTGGTGTAGATTTCGCCGGCAAGCAGGAGGAACACCAGCCCCGCACCGAAACGGCGGCCGCCCACCGTCCATTGCTCTAGGTTCATCTGTTGCCGCGCGCGCGCGGCAACACCGAGCACCAGCGCAAGAACCGTCGTGAGTGCGATCAGAACCAGAGCGATGTTCATGGCGCATCCTCCTCGCCAGACAGACGCACCGGATCAAACCAATAAATCACCGCCATGATGGCCGAGGTGAGCAGCACCCAGAGCACGAGCCAGCCGAGAATGAACGGCATGCCGAGAAGAAAGGGCGTGACACTGTTATGGACTATCGGACCGGCAAACATGCCAATGAACGGAAGGACGGCGAACCAGCGGATATGTTTCATTAGATCTCTCAGCGCAATGATCAAAACCAACGGAAAAAGGCGCGATCAGCTTTTAGAAGTGCGATCTCACCTCGTGCAACTCCAAAACCTTCGACCGTCGGATCTTTTTACGAAGCACAATATTGCCCGACTCGTCAGCGCCGTGGGCTTGAAATACAAGCTTGGCCAAATCCAATCCAATGGTGCTAACCTCCGACATAGACGCTTCCTTCAAGTGAGCTAAACCACTTGGGCACACCAAGGCCGTCGAGGGCGTATCTACCTCATCGGGACTCATTCTTTAAGGTAGAATGCGACGGAAGTTGCCATGCAAAAGAGCGCGAAGAATGTGTGGGCGCATCTGTCGTAGCGCATGGTGATGCGCCTATGAAAACACCGCGGACTTCCGGCTCAGCCATACGCGGGATGTGGCCGCGGCCAAGCGTTCTTTCGCAAGGCGCTGAAGTCGGGAGCGGGCGCCCTTGGGTATTACCCTCAACGGTTATGCTGCCTCTCATCGGCCGGCCCGTGAAACGCCCATTGAGGTGATGACCGCGGTTCTTTCGGCTTGAAAGTCGGAAGCTCAAGCAGAAGGCACCCGTCCGTGCCGTAAATTTTTGCCAGAGCCGTCTACTTACCCTTTTGTCCAAACCCGCATTTCCATCACTTTATCAGCGATTTGCGCACGTGTCTCTATGGTCTGCGCGAAGAGCCGTTGTACATCGATTAGGGACACCCCGCGACCCGGCTGCTCGTTCAGCCATAATTTCAACAGCTCGCTCAGACGCACCAGGTCGCCGCCGAGCTTCAACAGACCATCGATTTGTTCCGCGTCAAGGGCCGGCCTCGGCTCATAACCGAGACCGAGCGTCCGCAGGTAAGCCGATGCGGACAGGCCCTTGGCGGCCGCGTTGCTTTCGATCTTCTCCCGCTCTTCCGGCGCCAACAAAACGCCAAAGGGCTTTCTTTGAACGCGCTTTATCATCCGTTCCTCTGTCGTCACAAAAATACGAAAGCTTTTTTTGCCACGCGCGCTTGTATCTGCCGCGTTGGCGGCTTGGTCTTTACTCATGGTGTCAAACCTCTTTTGAACAAGGGTACGATTGTGCCTGACACGGGCCAGAGCAATCCGCCGCAGCGGTTTGTTTGTTCGTACGGAAGCGGTGTGCGAACACCAGGGGCTGAGCCGGAAAGCTTGCGGCTGGGCGTCACCCCTGGTGTTGGTGTCCATGCCTTAGTGATGGGCCGCCAGCGCTGAAATACGGCCGCGGAAAACCCAGATCTGGTAGGCGTTGTACGCGATCATCACCGGAATGAAGGGCCCCATCGCGAGGGTGAACTCGAAGAGGGTGACCGATGGGCTCGCGCCCGAATAGATCGTCCAGGTCCCGGGCACCATCCAGGGATAAATGGTCGCCATGAACGAGATGGCCATGATCGCCAACGCCACCGTGAACCAGATCAAGGCCTTCAAATCCTGGTCACGGTGGGCGGCGGCGCGCATCTTGACCGCCGCGCCAATCACGGCGAGCAGGACAACGAGCCAAACCCAGAATTTCGGTCCCAGCCACTTATGCGCCGCCCAGGGGAAGACCGTGATGCTGAAGACGATCGTGATCGCCGCCGACAGCAGCACGAGATAGAACACAGCGTTGCTCCACCGCGCCGCCTGACGACGGATCGGTTCGCCATGCTGAAACCGGGCGCGGACAAACAAGACGCCGCCGAGCGTCACGGCGATCACCGAGGCGATGCCCGTCCAGATGCTGAAGGGCGAGATGAAGCGCAGCGCACCGCCCACATAAGTCGGCACGGTGCCGGCGTCATGCGCCAGCGGAAACCCCTTCATCACCGCGCCCAGCATCATGCCGCCGAAGAAGGCGACCACCAGGCTGCCAACCCCAAAGCCCAGATCCAAGAGACGGTGCCAGCGGGCGTCGGCCACATGCCGGAATTCCAGCGCCACGATCCGGATGATCATCCCCCAAAGCGCCAAGGCCAGGGGCACCATGAGGTAGCTGAAAGCCGAGCCGTAGACGAAGGGGAAGGTGCGAACAAAATGCCACCGGCCACGACCAGCCAAGTTTCGTTGGCATCCCAAGTGCCAGCCATCGCCGACATGACCGCGCCACGCTCATCCGCGTTACGAACAAACAGCGAGAACACACCGGCGCCAAGGTCAGCACCGTCCAAGACGACGTAGAGCACCACGCTCAGCGAGAACGCCATCCACCACGCGAAGGTAATGACACTTTGTATCTGGGTTAAACCGTCCATGATTGCAGTCCTGTCCTTGGGCCGGTTGCCGCGCAACCGGCCCATAGTGGTTGGATCTATTTGGCTTTGCTGTAAGCGAAAGCGACGTGCGGCTCGGCGTGATCGTGCTCCGACTGAATGCCGTGCACGACCGGGCTCGCCATATCCGGCCCCTGACGGACCACTTTGGCAAAGAAGTACCAGGCACCGGCCCAGACCACGATCTCAAAGCCGAGATAGCCGATCATCCAGAAGATTTCCTGAGCGACACTCATGCGGCTGGTGCCCTGGGCAGTGGTCATCATGCCATAGACCACCCAAGGCTGACGGCCGATCTCACGCGTCCACCAACCGGTCCAAACCGCGATATAGGGCAGGAAACCGCACAGCACCGTGAAACGCAGGAACCATTTGTTGCCGACAATCTGCGGCGGCGTCATCTTCCCGCGCAGAGTGAGCAAGAGCCCCCACAAGGCCAGGAGCATCAGCAGCGCCCCGATGCCGGCCATGATGCGGAACGCGTAGAACGGGATCAGCACCGGCGGCCGATCCTGCGGGGCAAACGAATCCAGCCCTTGGACCTGGCCATTCCAGCTGTGGGTCTCGAGCAGGCTCAGCACGTGAGGAATGGTGATGGCCCAGGCAGTGTCGTCACCCTTGGCGTTCGGCCAAGCCACGACGTCCCAGGAGGTATTGACCGAGCCGTCCGGATTGAACGTATGGTAATGCCCTTCCAGCGCCGCCAGTGCCGCCGGCTGGTCTTGCGCCACGGTCTGCCCGAGACCGTCGCCCAGATAGACCTGCAGCGGCGCGATGACGACCAGTGCCAGAACCGACCATTTCAGCCCGCGCAGGAACATCGGCACGTGACGCTTCTTCAGTAACTGCCAAGCCGAGACCGCGGCGACGAAGCACAAAGAGAGCTCGATCGTTGCCACTTCCATATGCGTGACAGCGAAAGGCAAATCCGGGTTGAAGAGGGCGGCGCCCCAGTTCACGACTTGGAAAAAGCCGTCCTTCAGTACCACGCCGGTGGGCGTCTGCATCCACGAATTCGCGACCAGGATCCACCAGACCGAGAGCGTGGAGGCGACCGCGACGTTGGCGGTTGCAAACAGATGCATTTTCTTGCCGAGTTTGCCCCAGCCAAACACCATCAGTCCGATGAAGCCGGCCTCATACATGAAGGCGGTAATTGTCTCATAAGCGAGGACCTGCCCGAAAAACGGTCCGGCCGCCTGCGAGAAGGGACCGTAAAGAATACCGAACGCCATCTCCATGGTGATGCCAGTCGCGACACCGGCACCGAAATTGATGATGAACAGTTTCTCGAAAAAACGGGTCAGGCGGTACCATTGCTCGTCATTGGTGCGAATCCAGCGCCATTCAGAAATTAGCAGCAGAATGGATAGCCCGGCGGTCAAAGGCGGCCACAAGATATGCATGGCGGTGATCCAGGCAAAATCTACCCGTGACAGCAAAAGAGAAAGCGCAGTATTTTGCATCAGAAGAACTCCAAAGTTCTGGCAGCGGCCGAACGGCGCGCACCGCCATAAGCGGCGCGCAAAATCGTTCCGCTACGCGTCGCTTACGCGGCGCGCCGTGTGATCCTGACCGGAACTGATTTGTAAGAAGGCGTGCCGCTTGTCTTGTCGTTATAGGAAAGCGGAATGAGGCAGTTTGCTTCTGGGTAATAGGCCGCGACGGACCCGCGGGCGATGTCGTAAGCAATCACCGTGAATCCATCGAGTCGGTTGGTCCCATCGCCTGGCAACGCCGTCTCGATATCAACGACGTCACCATGTTCGAGCTTGCGTTCAGCGAGGTCTTCCTTGCTCATGAACACCACGTCACGACGCCCGAAAACACCGCGGTAGCGGTCGTTATTGCCGTAGATCGTTGTGTTATACTGGTCATGGCTGCGGATCGTGGTGAGCCGGAACACGCCTTTGCCGACCCCATCTTCCTCGTTCAGCCCCTCATAGATGAGGAACTCGGCCTTGCCCGACGGCGTATTCCAAACCCGCTCGGCCGCCGGCAGCGACAGACGGAAACCACCCGGCTGGCGGACACGCTTGTTGTAGTCCTTGAAATCCGGGAAGACGGATTCGATCTTGTCGCGGATCCGATCGTAATCGGCGATCAGATGCAGCCAGTCGACCTTGCTGTTCTGCAGGGCCGCGCGTGCGATGTTCGCGATGATCGTCGGTTCGGAGCGCAAATTCGCGGAGATCGGCGCCAGCTTGCCATGCGAGGCGTGCACCATCGACATGGAATCTTCCACCGTGATCGCCTGAGCGCCGGTCGCCTGGATGTCCTCCTCGGTGCGGCCGAGGCACGGCAGGATGATCGTTTCCTTAGCCACCAGCAGGGCCGAGCGGTTCAGCTTGGTCAGGATCTGCACGTTAAGATCCAGCGACCGCAGGGCTCGGGAGCAGGCCTCCGGGTCGGGCATGGCCACGGCAAGATTACCGCCCAGGCAGATCAGCGCCTTGGAACGCCCCTCGACCATGGCTTCAAACGCCGCCACGGCGTCATGGCCATGGTGCCGCGGCGGCTTGAAGCCGAAGGTCAGCTCAATGCCATCCAGTAACTCATCATTCGGCCTCTCATTGATGCCGACCGTGCGATCGCCCTGCACGTTGGAATGGCCGCGCACCGGGCAGATACCGGCACCCGGCTTGCCCATATTGCCGCGCAACAGCAGCAGATTTGCCATCTGCTGAACGGTACCCGTGCCTCTTGCGTGCTGCGTGACGCCCATGCCGTAGGCGATGATCGTCGCGTTCGATTTCGCATAGGCGGCCGCGACCGCCTCCATCTCGGCGCGGGCCAAGCCGCTGGCGCGCTCGATGTCGCCCCATTCGGTCGCCTTGCAGGTCGACGATCAGCGCCTCGAGGCCGTTGGTATGGGTGCGGATGAATTCGTGGTCCAGAACCGTGCCACCGGCGGCCTCGTCCATCGCCACCAGCGCCTTCATGATCCCCTTCAGCGCCGCGGCATCGCCGCCCACCTTCACCTTGTAATAGGACGAGGCGATCTTGGTCGAACCGAAGCTCGCCATTTCCACGGCGTTCTGCGGATCGGTGAAGCGCTCCAGCGCGCGTTCCTTCAGCGGGTTCAGCACGATGATCGGCACCTTGCGGCGGGCCGCCTCGTGCAGCGTGCCCATCATGCGCGGATGGTTCGTGCCGGGATTATGCCCCATGTCGATGATCAGCTCGCAATGCTCGAAATCGTCCAGCGACACCGTGCCCTTGCCCAGGCCGATCGATTTCGGCAGGCCTTGGCTGGTGGCCTCGTGGCACATGTTCGAGCAGTCGGGGAAGTTGTTCGTGCCATATTCCCGGACGAAAAGCTGATAGAGGAACGCGGCCTCGTTGGAAGCGCGGCCGGACGTATAGAATTCCGCCATGTTCGGGTCAGGCAGGCTACGCAAAATCTCGCCAATGCGGGCGAAAGCCTGTTCCCAGCCGATCTGCTTGAAGGTATCGCTGGCACGGTCATAAGCGACCGGATCGGTCAGACGGCCTTCCCCTTCCAACTGATAATCGCTCCAGTTCAGCAGCGACGTCACCGTATGGGAGGCGAAAAATTCCGGCGTCACACGCTTCTTGGTGGCTTCCCAGGTAACCGCCTTGGCGCCGTTCTCACAGAATTGGAAGGTCGAGGTATGCTCCTTGTCCGGCCAGGCGCAGCCGGGGCAATCAAACCCGTTCGGCTTGTTCGTCTGCAGGAGGGCCTTAGGCACCTCCGTGACTTCCATCTGCTCACGCACAGCCTTAGCCGTGGCGCGCAACGCGCCCCAGCCGCCGGCCGGGCCATCGTAGCGCTTAATTCCGGGAACATTACGTTGTGACATCAAAACTATCCTTTACTCACGCTCTAGCTGAGATTTCGTTGGCCGGCCGACCGGCCGAAAAGTCTGGACATCCCCGCCCTCCATTGCCCCCCTCGCCCAAGGGGTGACCACAAACAAAGCTGTTATGATCGGCGAAAAACCAAGAGAGCGCTGCGAGCTCATGGTTAAGCGCTTCAGACGGGATAACCTGGTCCATTGGCAAACCTGCCCATTCGAAAATCGCTTTCATCTGCTTTGTTGCTGGATGAACAGCACACCAAAGCATGCAATTGCATATAATTGCCTTTGTATGTTTTATCAACAATCAAATGCCTGGACAGCTGGTATGGATACCAGCCCTCAAAAATCAGATGGGCTGGCCGATCTAGCGATTACTGACGGGCTTGTTGCTGATAACATCTAGATTATATGTGATTGTGTGGAGCATAGGCTTGCCCGGACATACAATTCCATGTAAGACCATGCAATTTGTGTAAGGTCACCTGTAATGAATGATTTAGGCAGAACCGCCTTCTGGACGCCGAAAATCAGCAAATCGGACGGCCCGGTCTATATTGCGATCGCCGATGCGCTGGCCGCCGATATTCTCTCCGGTACACTCGCAGCGGGCGCTCAACTGCCCACGCAACGGAGCCTTGCAGAGACGCTTGGAATTGATTTCACCACGGTCACCCGCGCCTATGCGGAGGCGCGCCGCAGGGGCTTGGTCGAAGGACGCGTGGGGCAAGGCACCTTTGTGCGCAAACAAAGCGCGGGACTCACGGCATCCATGCCCTTGGGGTTGGTCGATATGAGCATGAACCTGCCGCCGCGCGTCGACGATGCGGGGCTCATGGCGCGGATGTGGGGCGGAATCATCGAACTGGAATCATCCAGCGGGATCGATCTGCTCCTGCGCTATCAAGAACCCGGCGGAGCCGCACCAGATAAGGCCGCCGGCGCGCACTGGCTCGCCAACAGAATTCCCGGGCTTACAGCCGAGCGAGTGCTGATTTGCCCCGGAACTCAAGGCGCGCTTCTTGCCGTCGCCGGCTTCCTCGCTACCCCAGGGGGCGTAATTTGCTGCGAGGCGCTGACCTATCCCGGCTTTAGAGCCCTCGCAGCCCATCTCGGGATCCGTCTCGTCGCCATCGCGATGGATGGCGAGGGGCTGGTCCCAGAAGCGTTCGACGAAGTCTGCCAGAAGGAGGCACCAACGGCGCTTTATTGCACGCCGACGCACCACAACCCGACCACAACGACGATGTCGCTTGAGCGCCGAAAGGCGATCGTCGCGGTTGCGCGCCAGCATGGCGTGCCGATCATCGAAGACGATGCCTATGGTTTCCTGCCCCGGCACTCTCCTCCGCCGCTCGCGAGCCTCGCGCCTGAACTCGTCTATTACATTGCCGGCCTGGCGAAATGTCTGTCGCCGGCCCTGCGGACCGCCTATCTTGTCCCGCCCGGCACACGGCTCGCCCCTCGCCTCTTCGGGGCCATTCGTGCTGTCGCTTCGATAAGCTCGCCGCTGACTGTCGCAATCGCAACGCGATGGATCCTAAATGGCACCGCCGGCGCCGTCTTGGCAGCGATCCGCAGCGAAGCCATCATTCGCCAGGAGATCGCACAGACGATTCTTCCGCCGGCCCACTTTGTCGCAAAGCCGGAAAGCTTTCACCTTTGGCTATCGCTTCCCGCCTCCTGGACCCGCGCCGAATTCGTCGCCCGCCTCCGCGCGATCGGTATCGGCGTGGTCGGCAGCGACGCATTTGCCCTTGGCGCGGCCCCCGAGGCCGTGCGCCTCAGCCTTGGCGCGCCGGCCACGCGCAACGAACTGCGCACAAGCCTCGAACAGATCGCCGACCTGCTCACCGAGCAACCGACGATGTCGTCGATTGTGGTTTGATCTCCGCCACCGTCATGGCGGCGCCAATCCCCCCTCCCTGCCTCTCGTGCTGCGCTAACGCATCCAACACGTCGGTCTGGAGCGGCCTGTGATCAGCCGCCGAGAGAGTCCGGATAACGCTGGTTCGTCGCACCGCTGTGCACGATGACCTGGCCCTGCATCGCGGCGACGCGCTGAACTTCCGGCATCGGGCCGGAGAGCGCCTGATGTACGACAGTCTCGACAATCGTAACCGGTGCGACTGCACAGGGTCTCGGCTTTCCGGTTTTCTAGGGTGGCCAGCCGGCCCATTGGTTATTCTGGCGCCTGGTTCCGTAGCGAGCTTTGGCACAATGTTTGTGTAGCGCGACGAATCGTAACCGGTGCGACTGCACAGGGTCTCGGCTTTCCGGTTTTCTAGGCTGGCCAGCCGGCCCATTGGCTATTCTGGCGCCTGGTTCCGTAGCGGGCTTTGGCACAATGTTTGTGTAGCGCGACGATGGCGCCGCCGATGAGTTCGTGAGCGTTTGCTTTGATCCGATCCAGCTCAGCTCGCGACATGTCAGGCATTAATCTTTGCCCGTCAGGGTGGATTAGAAATATTGGTGCGAGTTGTGAGCGGAAGCTCGAGAGCATGATCGGAGCCCATGCGTCCGCGGCCAGCCCGAGGCCGCGGATGAACCCGAGCGTCCATTCTTCTATGATCATGCGGCCTTCATCATGCATGAAGATCGGCTGATATTGCCTGGGACGCCGCGCCAGCGTTTCGGCGACATCAGCGTGGCGGCGCAGGATGGTCTGCACAAGCCGGTGCACAGGCGTGCCCGGGGCCGTCACCGGCATGCGACCGGCGAAGATTTCCGGCAGCCAGCAATTGGTCTCGATCCTCGCAGGGCCGGCAACCACCGCGGCAATCAGGCCATCAATGGCGCTAATGCCGACATAGCCATGGCTGCCGTCTTCGCGGAGCAAAATATCGGCTTCGTCGTAGGTGAAGCGTGGCTGCGTCATGCGGCAGCCGTTGTTGCCCTGGCCTCAGCCTCGCGGGCGGCCTTCCAGTTCCATGCCAGCAACTCATGCAGTTGGTGGCTCTTGGTGCGGCCAGAGACGATCCGCTCAAGCACGTCGGTCAGCCAGAATTCGGGGTCGAGACCATTGAGCTTAGCCGTGTTAATCAGTGTCGAAAGAATCGCCCAGGTCTCGCCGCCGCCGGCATCACCACAGAAGAGACTGTTTTTTCTCCCAAGGGCAATTGGCCTGATGTTCCGCTCTACACTATTCGTGTCCGGCTCCAATCTTCCGTCTTCGAGGAACAGCGTCAGCCCCGCCCAATGCGTCAGCGTGTATTCGATTGCTTCGTGCAGTGTAGAGATTCTCGACAAGCCGGCATTCACGGCGACAAGCCTGGCGTATAGTGCCTCCATGATCGGTTTTGCTTCAGCCTGCCGGACGGCGCGTCGGTTCTCAGCACTGGTGCCGCGAATCCGCTTCTCGATCGCATAAACCTCGGCCACGCGCTCAATGACTTCGCGCGCGAAGGGTGAGTTTGTCCGCTTGTGAACATCGACGAATTTTCGCCTGGTATGGGCAAGACAAAAGGCGAGGCAAATTTTTCCGGCGGTTCGCTGGTCACGCGCCAGCGACGCGTAGGCCGCATATCCGTCAACCTGTAGCACGCCACTAAACCCCGCAAGCTGGCTTGCGATCTCCTTTTTGCCACGTCCTTGCGCAAACACATAGGCCACCGCCGCCGGCGCCGGCCCGCCCCACGGCCTGTCATCGGTGGCATGCGTCCAGAACTGGCAGATTTTGGTGCGCGGCCGCCCAGGCTCGATGACCGGCATCGGGGTTTCATCGCAGAACAGCCGCGCATAGCTATGCATCTCGGCGAGCTGCAGGCGGTACACGCCCTGCAGCGTCCATGCCATGTGCTTCATCCATCGGGCCAGTGTCGAGCGGTCAACTGGCACGCCCAGTCCGCCGATGATTTGCATCTGCCGGTACAGCGTCGAGTACCAGCCGTATTTGGCGACCGCGATATGGCTAACCAACGCGGTTGAGACCATGCCGCCCTCGATCAGCCGCGCCGGCGCGGGCGCCTGAACGATGTCTTCGCAAGCCCGGCACGAATATTTCGGACGGATTGTGCGCACGACGCGCAGTACGGCGGGAATCCTGTCGAGCACTTCGCTCACATCCTCACCAATCCGATGCAGCGCACCGGCGCAGCATCGGCACATTGTTGCCTCCGGTTCGATGACGACGTCAAAACGCGGCAAGTGTTTGGGCAAGGCGCCGATGTTACGATTGGGTTTTTTTCGCCCGGTTTGCGAACCCGGTTTCGCCGAACCGGCAGTATCGTCATTCGCCGGGGCTGGTATGGTCGCCGTGGCCAGGTCGTCCAGTTCGAGCGCCAGTTGCTCGGCCAGGATGACCTCCATTCGCTCCGACCGGGCTCCAAAAATCAGTCTTTGCAGCTTCGCAACCGTTGCCTGCAATGCTTCGTTTTTAGCCGCCAGAGCGAGCGCCAATTCGGTCAGCAAGGCCGGGTCTTTGGGGAGATCTTCGGGTCGCAACGCCATACCGAATGTTAGCAGGCGACCTCAAAAAACACCAGGAAAATAGCCGGATTCATGCCGTTATCAAGGGTCTTTTGACGGCTTTTGGAACGATGCGAATCCACTCGCCAAGCCCCTCGACCAGCATCGCCAACTGTGCCGCCGTCACCCGCATGGTGCCGTCTTTTATGGGCGGCCAGGCAAACCTGCCTTCCTCAAGCCACTTCGTCGCCAGGATCATCCCAGTTCCGTCAAAAGCCAAAATCTTTAATCTGTCCGCGCGCTTGGAGCGGAAGACAAAAACATCCCCGCAATAAGGATTGCCATTCAGCCCGTTGGCGACCAAGGCCACCAACCCATGCACACCGCGCCGAAAATCAACAGGCGCAGTCGAAACAAATACGCGCGTCTCCGGACCGATCGAAATCATGACGTGCTGCGCAAAGCCGATATCAGAACACCAAGCGTTGCCGGATCGACGCCGTTCGGCACCTGGATTCTCGCCCCGGATATTTCCACGATCATGGGGTCCGGCCGCGGCCGGACAGCTTTGGGTGCTGGCCCTACCGCCGGGTCATGAACATCAGACCTGTCCTCAATTTGAACCGTCGCAAAAAGCGGTGCTGGCGCCGACGGCATTGCCGCCACACGCACCTGCTTGCGCCATGCACCGAGAAGCCCACGGTTGACCCCGTTGCGACGTGCCACCTCCGAGATATTGGCGCCAGGCAGACAGCTCTCCGCCACAATCCGGGCCTTCTGTTCGGCCGTCCAATCCAGCCGCCGCCGGCGCCCCGTAATCACCTCAACCCGGCGATAAACACTGTCCTCATGCGTGTCTTCAGGCATGGTTTCAAGCATGGCATCAGTCATCGGCTCTACCCCTCGCTTACTCAAACGGCCAGCTCAGTATCAAGCGCGAATTAGGAATTTACGAGGTGGTGCAGGCGCACCGGTTACCGACAATCTGCACCTGGTGCAGCGGCGTCATGGTGGTGGCGTTCGCGGCGATCGGCAGAAAAGCCGTTGCCAGGGCGACCGCAGCGAGAATGTTGGTGAAGCGTGTCATCGTTCTATCCTCTGCGAAGGACGGGAGAACGGTGACCGCCAATCGGTCGCTGTTCTGTCCTTCGATAAGGTTGGAATAGACCTCGATGGATGGTTCTGTGTATTTGATAGTTTTTGATAAACCGATCGATTTTTATAATGCCCTATGTGGCCAAGCCTCTCCGGCTCTGGCTCACTCACGCGGAACGGAGGCGTCCGGTGATCACCTCGGTGATCATATCACAAATTCCAGATAGCACGTGGGGAGCCGGCCGCCATTCTCCGGTCAACTCGTCGTACACATACTCATTATTGTCGTCGGTGATACCCGCCTCTATCGTAAGAACCAGAGCCTTCTCAGGGTGACCCCAATTTGGCCACATGAAAAGCGGACATCTCGACCGGAAGAAGGTCGCGATTTCCGGTGCTCGTGGGGAAACATCTGGCGCCAGGAAACGCATCGTCGCGGCAGCGTGTCGTCGCATGGACATCCGGCCAAACAGCAGCCGTGCGGCGAGCAGAGCGGAGCGGAGAGCCACTCTCCTTATCGAGAGCGGCGGTTCGGCAGATGCCAGATTCGTGCTGGGATCTTCAAGAATCTCCAGGACTTTGGCATTTCGTGAGGCGCCGGATTGTGGCAAACTATTGGGAAACAATCTCTCTAAATGGTGCAGATGAGCTTGACGGAGGGCACCGGCTAGTCCGCGAAGGTTCGGTATATGAACCTACTCCAAACAGACGAAGACAGCAGCCTGCGCGTCCTCTGGGAGGACGGCGCATGCGTTGTCTGCCGTGCACGGTACCTGCAAGCCGACGGTAGTCGCGGTACCGTGCTGGTCGTACGACCAGCTTCGGACCATCCGGCACCGGTCACGCTCGACCGCCTGGCCCACGAATATGCCTTACGGGACGAATTGGACGAAGACTGGGCGGTGCACCCGCTGCAGCTGGTCTGTGACGGGGGGCAGACCGGGCTGGTGCTCGAGGACCCAGGTGGAGAGCCGCTCGACCGACTGCTCGGCGCGCCGATCGAAACAAGACGGTTCCTCAGCCTTGCCATCGGCATTGCCTCGGCGTTGGCCAAGCTCCACCAGCGCGGTCTCGTCCACAAGGACCTGAAGCCGGCCCATATCCTGGTGGCCCCCGAGGGCGGGCGGATCTGGCTCACGGGGTTCGGCATTGCCTCCCGCCTGCCCAGCGAGCGTCAGGCGCCAGGGCCGCCTGAAACGATCGCCGGCACCCTTGCCTACATGGCGCCGGAGCAGACCGGCCGCATGAACCGCTCGGTCGATGCCCGCAGCGATCTCTACGCTTTGGGCGTCACATTCTACCAGATGCTCACCGGCACCCTGCCCTTCACCGCCGGCGATCCCATGGAGTGGGTGCACTGCCATATCGCGCGCCGTCCGGTGCCGCCCGCCGGGCGGCTTGCGACCGTCCCGGAGGCGGTCTCGGCAATTGTCATGAAGCTGCTCGCCAAGACCGCGGAGGAACGATACCAGACCGCGACCGGCGTCGAACACGATCTACAGCATTGCCTGGCCCCGTGGGAGCGTCATGGCCGCATCGACGATTTTCCGCTGGGCCAGAAGGACACGCCGGACCGGCTGGTGATCCCTGAAACACTCTACGGCCGCGAGTGCGAGATCGCGTCTCTGCTCGCCGCCTTCGACCGCGTGGTCGAGAGCGGCGCACCGGAACTCGTGCTGGTGTCCGGCTATGCCGGCGTCGGTAAGTCCTCGGTCGTCAACGAGTTGCACAAAATGCTGGTGCCGCCTCGCGGATTATTCGCCGCCGGCAAGTTCGACCAGTACAAGCGCGACATCCCCTATGCGACGCTGGCCCAGGCATTGCAGCGTCTGGTCCGCGCCTTGCTCGGCAAAAGCGACCCCGAGCTTGGCACGTGGCGCGCGGCGTTGCGGGAGGCGCTGGGCCCGAACGGCCAGCTCATGGTCGACCTCATCCCCGCACTGGAGCTACTGATCGGCCCGCAGCCCCCCGTGTCGGAGCTGCCGCCGCAAGACGCCCAGCGCCGTTTCCAGCTGGTGTTCCGCCGCCTGCTCAGCGTGTTCGCCCGGCCGGAGCATCCGTTGGCGTTGTTCCTGGACGATCTGCAGTGGCTGGACGCGGCGACTCTGGACCTGCTCGGTGATCTGACGACCCAGTCGGACGTGGGATCGCTGCTGCTGCTGGGCGCGTTCCGGAACAACGAGGTGGACCCGACCCATCCGTTGGCGCGCAGCCTGCAGGAGATCCGGCAAGCGGGCGGGCGGGTGAGCGAGATCGTGTTGTCGCCACTAGCGCGCGCGGATGTCGGGCGTCTCGTTGCGGACACGCTCCATTCTACCGCTGAGACAGCTTCCCCCCTGGCGGACCTGGTTTATGACAAGACCGGCGGCAATCCGTTCTTCACGATCCAGTTCCTGACCGCCTTGGCCGAGGAGAAGCTGCTCGTCTTCAGCCCCGGGGGCGGGCCCTGGCTCTGGGATCTGCAGCGTATCCGCGCCAAGGGCTACAGCGAAAACGTGGTGGACCTGATGGTGGGCAAGCTCGTCCGCTTGGCCCCGGAGACGCAGGAGGCCCTGCAATGGCTGGCCGCACTCGGCAACAGTGCGGATTTCGCCCTGCTCGCGCTCGTTCTCGGGCGATCCGCCGACTCCATCCATGAAGCGCTCTGGGAAGCGGTGCAAGCGGGCTTGGTGCTGCGGCGGGACGAGACCTACGCCTTCCTGCACGACCGGGTTCAGGAGGCGGCCTATTCGTTGATCCCCGAGGCGGAGCGGCCCGAACGGCACTTACGCATCGGCCGCATCCTCGCATCCAGCCTGTCCCCCGAGCAGGTCGCCGAACGGATCTTCGACATCGTCACCCAGCTCCACCACGGTGCAGCACTCGTGGACGCGCCGGAAGAACGCGAACGCATCGCCGAGCTCAATCTGCGGGCCGGCGAACGCGCCAAGGCCGCTGCGGCCTATGCCACGGCCCTGATCTACCTCGCCGCCGGGACGAGGCTGCTGGCGGATGACAGATGGGAGCGCCGCTACGAACTCACCTTTGCGCTCGAGTACCACCGCGCCGCGTGCGAGCTGCTGACTTCAGACCTCGCTGCGGCGGAAGAGCGGTTGACGATGCTCGCAGGACACGTCGGGAACCTCGTCGACACCGCCGCCGTCGCTTGCCTGCGCATTACGCTTTACACTACGTTGGGTCGGAGCGACCGCGGTGTCGAAATGTGTCTCGATTACCAACGACACAGAGGCACAAGCTGGTCACCGCATCCCACAAATGACGAAGTCCGGCAGGAATATGAGCAGATTTGGCACCAGCTCGGCGGCCGTTCGATTGAAGAATTGATTGACTTGCCGCTTATGAATGATCCGGAGGCCCGCGCGACCCTCAATGTGCTGACCGAAGTCGGGACGTCAGCATCGTTAACCGGCAAAAATTTGATCTCCCTGGTGATTTGCCGGATGGTCAATATCAGCCTCGAACATGGCAACAGTGATGGATCATGCCTCGCTTATATCGGGCTCGGCATGATTCTGGGGCCGCACTTTGGCGATTACCAGGCCGGATTCCGCTTCGGCAGGCTCGGCTACGATCTGGTGGAGAAGCGCGGACTGCGTCGCTACCAGGCCCGTGTTTACATGTTGTTCGGGACGATTGTCATGCCCTGGACGAAGCACATCCAGACCGGCCGGGCCTTGGTGCGTCGCGCCTTTGATACCGCAAACAAAACCGGCGACCTCGCCTTTGCGGCATATAGCTGCCA
This sequence comes from uncultured Pseudomonadota bacterium, assembly GCA_963798115.1. Taxonomy (GTDB): domain Bacteria; phylum Pseudomonadota; class Alphaproteobacteria; order Acetobacterales; family Acetobacteraceae; genus Acidocella. Next base: position 19,470 of record CAWCRT010000013.1, on the reverse strand, counting down.
CCACCTCATCACGAACCTTCTCGCAGCCGGCGATCCGCTGAGCGAGGTGCAGAGAGAAGCCGAGAACGGGCTTGAATTCGTCCAGAAAGCCCGGTTCGGGCTGGCGATCGACGTTCTCACCGCCCAGCTTAATCTGATCCGGACTCTGCGTGGTCTGACCTCCGAATTTGGCTCCTGCAATGATGAACGGTTCGACGAGAGCCAGATCGAACATCATTCGCTAAGTGACTCGCGTTCGGCGTTTCGAGGATGCTGGTATTGGATCCGCAAGCTGCAAGCGCGCTCCTACGCGAATGATTGCCCTTCCGCCCTTGAGGCGGCATCGAGGGCGGAGCAACTACTCTGGACGTCGCCGTCATTTTTTGAAGTGGCCGAATACCATTTTTACGCCGCGTTGGCGCGGGCCGGGCTCTGCGACACGGCACAGGACGCGGAGCGGACGATACATCTGGAGGCGTTGGCCGCGCATCACCGTCAGCTTCAGCTCTGGGCTGAGAACTGTCCGGAGAATTTCTCCGACCGTGCCGCACTGGTTGGCGCGGAGATTGCCCGCCTTGGGGACCGCGGCCGTGACGACGCGATGGACCTTTACGAACAGGCCATCCGCGCGGCCCGAGACAATGGCTTCGTCCATAACGAGGCGATCGCCAACGAAAGGGCTGCCCGCTTTTACGCCAAGCTTGGCTTCGAAACAATTTCTCATGCATATCTGAGAAATGCCCGCTACGGCTACGCGCGCTGGGGGGCCGACGCCAAGGTCAGGCAGCTCGACCAGTCCTATCCCCGGCTCCGGGATGAGCTGCCCGCCGTCAGGCCGACCGACACGATCGGGACGCCGGTCGACCAGCTCGACCTCGCAACGGTGCTCAAGGTCTCGCAGGTCGTTTCGGGCGAGATCGTCGTCTCCAAACTGATCGATACGCTTCTGCGCACCGCTCTGGAGCAGTCTGGCGCCGAAAGAGGGCTGCTGGTTCTGGCGCGCGCGGGGCAGCTGCGGCTCGAGGCCGAGGCCACAACCGACGACGACGCCATCCTCGTGCGGCTGTGCGATCAACCGGTGGCCGAGACTGTGCTGCCGGAGACCGTTCTCCATTATGTCCTGCGCACCCGGGAAAGCGTCATTCTCGATGATGCTGCGGCGCAGCCTTTGTTCTCCGCCGATCCCTACATCCGGGAGTGGGCGGCGCGGTCCATCCTCTGCTTGCCCTTGATCTCCCAGACCAAGCTCATCGGCGCGCTCTATCTCGAGAACAGCCTGGCGTCTCACGTTTTCACGCCGGCGCGGATCGCGATCCTGCAATTTCTGGCCGCGCAGGCGGCGATTTCGCTGGAAAACGCCCGTCTCTACGCTGATCTGCTGCAGGAAAACCGGGAGCGCCAGACGGCCGAGGACGCGATGCAGGTGAGTGAGACGCGATGGCGCAGCCTGTTCGAAAACGTTGCGGTCGGCATCGCCCTGATAGGAGCGGATGGGCGTTTCTTTGAGGTGAACCCGGCCTTCTGCAACATGACCGGCTATTCCCCGGCGGAATTGCGGCATCTGACGCCTGAGGACATCACGCATGAGGATGACCGTGCCGCCACCAAGGGGATCCTCTCGGCGCAAGAGGGCGGTTTGTCCTCAGCCGTGTGCATCGAGAAGCGCTACCGCCGCCGGGATGGCGGCATCATCTGGGCGGCAACGAGCGTCGTCATGTTGCCCATTATTGGCGGGGAGCAGATGCTGGCCGCCGCGGTGGTGACGGACATCACGGAACGCAAGCGCGCTGAGGCTGCGCTGCGGCGCAGCGAGGCCTATCTGGCCGAAGGGCAGCGCCTGAGCCGCTCCGGCAGTTTCGGCTGGCATGTCGCCCGTGGCGACATTTTCTGGTCGGCGGAAAGTTTCAACATTTTCGGCTATGACCAGGCGCCCTCGGCCAACATCGACATGGTGCTGCGGCGGGTGCATCCGGAAGATCTCGCATTGGCGCAGCGCGCCATCGCGGACGCCGCCGGCAGCGGGCGCGATTTCGATTTTGAGCATCGCCTGCTGATGCAAGATGGCACGGTCAAACATCTTCACGTCGTGGGCCACGCCGTCAGGGATCAGGCAGAGGGCCTGGAATTCATCGGCTCGGTGATGGATGTGACCGCGGCCAAACGTGCCGAGGAAGAACTGTATAAGGCCCAGGCTAATCTCGCGCATGCGGCGCGCGTCATGACCTTAGGCGAGCTGGCGGCTTCGATCGCCCATGAGATCAGCCAGCCGCTGGCCGCCATCGCCACCAGCGGCAATGCGTGCCTGCGCTGGCTAGACCGCGCACCGCCCGAGCGCGATGCCGCCCGCGAGGCGGCGGTGCGGATCGTGCAGGATGCCCACCGCGCGGGTGACGTGATCCGCGGTCTGCGCGCGCTGGCCAGGAAATCCGGATCTCAACTCGTGCCGTTCGACATTGATGGCGCGATCCAGGAGGTCCTTGCCCTGACTCGCACAGACCTGCATCGGCACGGTGTGGAGTTGCACACGGACCTGTCGGCCCAGGTGCCACCGGTCATAGGAGACCGCGTGCAGCTCCAGCAGGTGCTGCTGAACCTGGTCATGAACGGCATCCAGGCCATGGCCACGGTCTCCGACCGCCGGAGGGAGCTGACGATCTCAATTGCGCCCGCCGCGCCGGCGCGGGTCCAGGTCTCGATCGAAGACACCGGTCCTGGGCTCGACCCGGCCATCATCCAACGCATTTTCGATCCCTTCTTCACCACCAAGCCCGACGGCCTCGGCCTGGGGCTTTCGATCTCCCGGTCGATCATCGAAGCCCATGGCGGGCAATTATGGGCCTCTCGCCGCACGCCGCACGGCACGGCTTTCCACTTCACGCTCCCCGTCGCTAGTGAGACTTAGCAGCTCAGCATGAGCGCCCAGGGAATCACCGCTTTAGAGAGCGTGCGGTGGTTAGCTTTGCGCATATCCTAAGCTTCTGAAGTAGTTGGCGCATCCTTGAGCGGTGTAGGTGCCGAGAATTGCGCCAATGGCGGCAGACACGCTCTCCCTGGTCCTGGCCTGTGCCTCGCGCAGGCAGTGCTTGAGCTTGGCAAAGACCTGCTCGATTGGGTTCAGATCGGGCGAGTATTTTGGCCGCCGCAGGCTTCCTGCTTTATGTACAAAAAGTGCTGACGCCGACTTTGCGGCCTTCCGATCTGGTGATCGCCGATAATCTGGGCAGTCACAAAAGCACCGCAGCGGCGATGAAGGTCATTCGGGAAAATGCCCATGCGGGCTGCTAGTCGCTCACTTTCGTCAGCGTGTCCTCGTCGGTGTGGTCAAACCGCTCACCATAGACGAACAGGCGCGTCTCGTACTTGTATTTCAAGGTATTGCCAGATACCGCCAGAGTCACCTTGACGAAGTTGGTGGTATCATTGTGGGCCATATATTGCGTCTGGGCGATCCCTTGGCTTTTGGTCGTCACGGTCATTGTGCTGCCCGGCCGGCCCTCGGCCACGAAACAAACTCCGCGCGGAACGCAGGAGGTATCATAGACCAGGTTGTTCGTCTTGTCCCAAGTTAGATAGCCGATCTGATCATGGAAATGATGGTTGTTGGTCGTCCTGTACACCACCTGGTGATAAAACAGCGAAATCAGATTCTGGGCGCTGGCATTGGTCTCGGGAATGTTGGGCGTAAAGGTGATGGTCTCATAAAAGGGGGAAACCGCTTTGCCACCTTTGCCTACATCTGAACCGGTCTGGCCCGGAGCGACATCCGTCCCCGTGGAGGGAACCGTTTTCCAGGTTCCAATCAGCGCGGTGAGTGGGCCGTAATCCTGAACCTGCCCATTGATGATGATACTTTTTGCAGGGGTTGCAGCAAAGGCCGGGGTCCTGGTCGCGGCGATGGGGGCGGCAAACGCTGCGGCGGCGGCAATGACTTTGAACATGGGTTTCAAGGCAGCATCCACTCTCTGGAAAGTTGCAGGATCAAGAAACGTTCGAACTACCTGCATTGTAAAAATTGTCACCATGGTTCATGGACATGATGCCTATGCAAGCCCCCCTCCGCAGAGCGAGGCGCTGCATATCTCGAAGAAGTTTTTGAGGACGGTGACCAGACGCGGCCTGGCGGGCGAGTGCATCCCCGGCTACGACTGCCTTGGACTCAGAGCGTCAATGGTGATTCCAAAAATCAAGAATTTCGTTCCAATAGGCGAGGCGAAAGACCACGACGCTTCTCAGCTGATCGTGACATGCCGGCGCGGACGCAAGCCAGGCTGTGAACATTATGGGACAAATGTCGGTTCAGATATATACGTTTATCATCCCTCATATAACTCGATAGGTAATCCATCGGGGTCAGCGAAGAAGGTAAACTTTTTCTGCGTCAATTCGTCGAGGCGAAGGGGCTCACTTATAACACCGTGGGATTGCAGGTGTTTTATCGCTCCTTCTATATCAGGCACGTGAAAAGCCAAATGCCGCAGGCCGCAAGCTTCGGGACGCGTTAACCGCGCTGGAGGCGTGGGAAAGGAGAAAAGCTCGATTTGACAATGACCCCCTATCCGGAGATCGAGTTTGTAGGAATTGCGCTCAGCTCTATAGGTTTCACTGATAACCGGTAGGCCTAGGATTTCCGTATAGAACCGCTTAGAGCGATCGTAGTCGGAACAGATAATCGCGACGTGGTGGAGTTTGTTCAACTTCATATTTAGGTCCACTAGTGTCCCAACGTTTAAGGAAGAGAGCGCAGCAATTAGTGGCTGGTATATATCCACCGGTACCACCTGGCCTTCGATGGAAGCTTATCAGGCCAAGTTCAATCTGGCCAGGTTTGAGCCCCGCATGGCGCGGCCTGGATGACTTGAGGGGAAGCCGCCGTTATCCTTGGAATCACGGAAGCTGTCGTCAACGAGCATTACCGTAAGGCCCGCCAGATGTCGCGATTATCGAAACGAATCACAGGAAGCCCTGCGCCGCCAACATTTCGCAGAACGGCGCGGTCCACCCGATCAATTGTACTCCTAACCCAGCGATCAGCAGAACGGGCTCGGCGTTCTCGACGACCCTACGACTACCGCAAAAAACTTCCGAAAATCTGCCGTTATGCGCCGAGAGCAAATGGTGGACGATGGAGTTCAACTTTCTCTTAACCTGGATCATTGTAATTCGATCCGTCCAGAGGAAGATCATATGAAGTTGCCATGGGACTTTGGGTCCTGACATTGAGTAAAAGAACTCCATGGACGACGTCGCAGCGAGGCGCGAAATCTCCGCGCGCTGCTCGGGCGTCAGCTTCTTCGCCCGCGCCTTGCCGCCCAGCTTACCCAACGTGGCCGCAGCGTTCGCGATCTCGATCTCTTCTGATTCCTCGCCAGTCGCGATCCGCATGACCTTCACGGTATTGCCAATCACGTCGGCGGGGCGCTTTTCGCCTCGCGGTCCTTTAGAGGCATTAAGTCTTCTCCTTGTCGGCGATGGTCTGCAACTCGTTTTCTGAGAGGGAAGCGCCAGATCCGGAGTTGTAGATGCGAATGTCTTGGACACCGCTCCGCCTGAGGCTGCGAAAGACTATTACTCAGTAGTCGGTAATAAAAGCGACACTTTTTTAGATTTTATGTAGGTATGCACTGAGCTAAAAATCATCACGAGTAGTCTTTATTGCCGACTGCTGAGTAAGGCCTCCCAAGCCTTTAGGTTTGAAAGACCGCCAGCAGACCCCTTCGATGTCCCTGCCTCTACAAAAAATCGCATAGCGCAGCTCCCATGCTTTCCGCTAAGGGCTTGTCAGGAATTAACCGCTCTGTCCGTTTCGTTTCTTGGTCGAATTGTGTAGTTCCACTCGCCATGGAAGTCGGCGCGTAGAATGTTGATTTTGGCCATTTCTTGATCGGAAACAACGATACCCTTTGGATAAGAGTTTTTATCGAGTTCACAACGGACTTTCAGACCTGCATCGGTGGTGGTTGCGCTGATCAGATCGACGATGACGCGGTAGCTGACGAGTGGTTTGGCACGCCAATTCATGCTGATGAACGAGAACAAACGGTGCTCGATCTTATTCCATTTGCTGGTGCCAGGCGGCAGATGGTGAACATTGATCTCGATACCGAATTCATCGGCGAGTTTTTGCAACTGGTACTTCCACAGTCGCACGCGTGAACCGTTGCTGCCCCCGCCATCAGCCGTGATCGTCAGACAGGTGGCGCCGGGGTATTGCTGGTGGCCAACATTGTGCCACCAACTGCGGATCGTCTGCACTGCGAAGGCGGCCGTGTCATGGTCGATCCCGACGCTGACCCAGCCTTCATTCGCGGCAAGATCATAGACGCCATACGGCACCGCACGGCCCAGCTCCTTGATCAGAAAATCATGGACCCGAACCTCTTCGGGATCGCCCCGCGGGCGCCACTCCCGTCCGCCATTCTTAAAGTCGCCAACCAGTTCCTTCTTCTTCGTATCGACCGAGATCACGGGCTGCTGACCGGCCAGCATTCTTGTCACGCTCTCATTGATGTAGGCGAACTGTGCGTCGCGATCCGGATGGCTGTCTCCCTCGCGCGTCTTGCGGTTGCCCTGCAGGCTGAACTTTTGCTGTTTGAGCACTTCACCAACGACAGTGTGACTGATCCGATGGCCAAGGGCGCGCAGTTCGGCGGCCAGACGCCGGAGGCTCTTGCAGGTCCAGCGCAGCGGCGACATGGGGTCGCCCCGCTCGCTCGGCGCCACCAACGTCAGCAAATCGTCCAGAAGTTTTGGATCGCTCACCAACAGCGCTTTGCGACCGCCGCCAGGACGGCAAATCCGGTCGCTCTCCAAGCCGGCCGCCGCCAGCTCCTTTAAACCCCGACCGATTGTGCTCGCCGCAAGGCCGGTCGCCCGAGAAACCGCGGCAATACCACCATAACCCGCAGCACGCGCCTCCGCCGCCGCAAACATCCGCCGCCCTCTCTCATCAAGATGCGCCGACAATTGGGTGTACCGTTCACGAATGGCCTCAAAATCAAGCATGCAAACAAGCTACGACACCAATTCGTGGCCGGGGAATCCCACCTCAACCAAAAAGCCAAACCCAATTCAACTATTTCCTGACGACCCCTAAGCATAGAATATTCTTGAATTTCGTTCCAATCGCCGTAGCAACTGAGTCTTAATCAGGTTGGCCATCACCCCCCTCGAAGCTGCGGTGAGGAGCGCGACAATGCCCACCTAACCGCACCGCTTCCCCCTTTGAAGGGAGTGGATGCGACAAACCATCGAAACAATCGATTGGTTTATCAAAAACTATCAAATATACAGAACGACCTATCGAGGTCTATTCCAACCTTATCGAAGGACACGACAGCGACCGATTGGCGGTCACCGTTTTCATCCCGTCCTTCGCAGAGGAATAGAACGATGACACGCTTCACGAACATTCTCGCTGCGGTCGCCCTGGCAACGGCTTTGCTGCCGATCGCCGCGAATGCCACCGTCATGACGCCGCTGCACCAGGTGCAGATTGTCGCGCATCAGGCGCTCTCCGGTCCGATGCCGGAAGTTCAGCGCGTCGCCGATGCCGCCGCGATGCAGGGCCAGGTCATCGTGCAGAGCGGTACGACGAACCAGCGTTATCCGGACTCTCTCGGCGGCTGATCACAGGCCGCTCATCCCCCCAATTCCCCAATTCCCCAACGTAAATCCAGAAAGGTTTTCTCCCATGTCGTTCACTCGCAAAATTCTTCCTGCCCTGGCTTTGGTCGTTGCTCTGGCACCGCTGGCTGCTCAGGCCGCCCCGCAGACCGTTCGCGTTGACCCAATCGCCCCGAGCTCGGCGACCATCGATCAGCCCACCACGATTTACAGCGGCGGCGTGCATGCCTTTCCCGACTCTTTCGGGGGCTAACAGTAAAATGGCTTTCTCCAAGAAACTTCTTCCCGTTCTCACGCTCGTGGTCAGCATGGGGGCATTCTCTGCCCAGGCTCAAAACGTAAAGCATGATGAGGTCATGCAACCCGCAAAATCCTGGGTGACGAATTTTGGTTTTTTGCCGATCGACCATTCCCACTGCACTGACGTACAAACAGGCTTCTGGCCTCGCCCGTTACAGTGCAAGCGTTGAGCCCTAGCGCGGCATAATCGCTTCCACCTAACCGCACCGCTCCCCTCTTTTGGAGGAGCGGATGCGGTAGGGGTTATAGGGGATTGTCTCCCCCCATCCGTTGCCGACCATTGCCTAGATTTTCTGCGGGTTTCGGGGACCCTTGCCAACCGTCGCGAACCGCTCCCCCAGAAACCGTTGCCGCCAACTATTTGCCTTCCCCCTCCGCGCCAAAGGCGCACCCCGCCCTGATGATCTTGCGGGTGCCTGCGCTGGGTTGGATGCCCTCAAGGAAGGAAGTGGCCAAGCAGGAAGTCAGGTTGAGATTAATTGCAGCAGGCGAAGATTGCACAAGAACTTGCCACAGCGCAGCGTATTCTCAATGCTGAAACCGTCAAGATTGAGGAGTTTTACGACCGCTCTGGAAAGTGACGGATAGACGCACGGTTAGAGGGCTAGCGAGGCCGGCAAACGGCATCTTCGTGCCAGCGGGCCCGTTGTGCGTGGCGATACCGTGCGTCTGGCTCATGATGCGTCTCCTGATTAGGTTCATTATTAGGGGCTTGGCTTGCCTTTGATGCTGGCGAGATAATCCGCGATCGACTGGATGTCGCCCGTGGCGATCGGCGCCTGGAATTGCGTGATCATCTGCATAACCACAGCCCGCCAGACAGATTTGGTAAGGTTTGGCTGGTTTAGCACCATGTCGGCGGAATGGCAGGTGAGGCAGTTCGCATTGGTCTGCATCGCACCTGGGCCGTTCGGGAAGACCTGGTCGCTGCCGGGCATGATCACGCTGACCGAGGAGAGCGTGACGTCGGCGGCGGTGACGCTGCTGGGTGCCGGTTCCGCCGCCATGACGATGAGGCCCAGCCCGGCCAGCCCGATCGCACCCAGCAATGTCATACGGATCGCAGTCATGGCAAACCTCCTGCACGGATCGCGGAATTTTGGCGATCAGGTAACGGTGAGCGTCGTCGTCTCGATAGAATTACGCATGAAGCCGCCTGGATTCCAGATCGGCGTTTCGAGCTGCGTGTCTCCCTTGGTATTGGTGCAGCGTATCTTCAGCGTGAGCGTGCCTGAAGCAGGCGCCGTGACCTGCGCCTGCCAACGGCGGAAACTGTATTTTCCGGGATCCGGCCCGAGCGTGGTCGCGCGCCAGGTTATGCCGCCATCGGTGGAGAGATCCACGCGCGCAACACCGCAATCGCCGCCGAAGGCAATCCCGCGGACTGGCACCGGCGCACCGGCGCGCACAGGATCGCCCGTTTGCAGGTTGGTGATGAAAGAGCGTGGCGGCATCCGGCTGATCGGCACCAGCTTATAGCCGGTCTGACCCGGTTTGACATTTGCGCCGGGTGTATCGGGGATGTGATAGGCGACCGTCGTCCAGAAATTGTCGTCGGGCTGGTCCAGCACCTCGATATCGCACAGCATCTTCATCCAGTAGGTGGAATACCATCCAGGCACGATCAGGCGGGTCGGGAAGCCATTGATCAACGGCAGTTGTTCGCCATTCATCTGGTAGGCGATCATCACCTCGCCGTCGCGCGCATGGTCGAGTGAGAGCGATTTCATGAAATGATTCTCGTTCGGCAGAACTGGCGTCTCCAGCCCCTTGAACCGCACCGCGACCGAACCCGGCTTCACGCCGGCGCGCTCCAGCAGATCGCGCAGCCTAAAGCCCGTCCAGCGCGCATTGCCCATGGCGCCGTTTTCCCATTGGGCGCCGAGCACACGCGGTTGGAACAGGCCACGGGAATTGCCCGAACACTGGTTGACCGCCGCCATCTCGACGCGCGGGAAGGTGAGCAGATCCGTGAGTGACAGCGACAAAGGTTGGTTGACATTGCCGTGCACCACGAGGCGGAACGTCGTCACATCGACCTGAGGCGGGATCACCGCCCAGTGCCAGCGGACATAGAATTGGTCGTTCGGCGTGAAGACGCCCTTGTCGAAGACCGCGAACGGAGTCTCCAGCAGCGGCGGCCGGGTGCGCTGGAGAATCATCTCGCCTTTTTGCGGAAAGGCGGTGGTGAGCTGCCGCTGATCGGGGCCGCCGGGTAGGGGGAGATCGACCGTATTTTCCGCCCAGGCAGACCTGGACCAGATAGGCGTGGATGCCAGCAACGCGCCGAATGCGCCTGCCTGCCCGAGGAACCGGCGGCGGCCTGCCGAATGATGGAGAGAAGAATTATTCTCAGGAACTATGGGCATAGAAGTCTACTCCATACCGTTCGCAGGTTGAGCGTACCCCAATCAGGTGGGATCTGTTCATTTTTCCCTAGCAAGATCCGGCAGGTCCCGCCTGCAGGTTTTGCATGGATCCTCATTGCGGCCAGGTATTTAGGTTGGTTTCACGGGGCAGGATTCGGCCTGTGACGAGGCAAGGCGCGACAAACAGATGGCCGCGATACCCGCCGGCAAGGGTGCGGACGGACACCGTGATCCAGAAGCCGACCAGGGCGGCGACAAAGACTCCGCCCAGCACGGAAAAAAGACCCATCCCCGTTTGTACGCCAAGATTAAGCGTCGCCAGCGTGTACACCCCGAGCGGGAAGGTGAAGCCCCACCAGCCCATGTTGAACGGTAGCCCTTCGCCCAGGTAGCTGAGCGTAATTGCGGCGGCCATGACCAGCCACCAGGCGCCATAACCCCACAACACCAGGCCGCCGATCACCCCGAGACCATGCGCCACCAGGCCGATATCCCCCATACCCATAGGCCCGAGAATGGAAGGCGCGTCATGCCCGAGCACCAGCAGCCCCAGCGCGCCGGTGCCAAGCGGCCCGAGCGCCAGCCAGCTGGAGACAGCCATGTCGCGCTTCGGCAGCTTATGCAGCACCAGCCGCAGGAACAGCACGACAAGGACACCCAAAGCCAGCGGCACGGACAGCGCCCATAAAACATAGGAGAAGAACAGCAGATGCGCGGCGGCTACGGGGCCAGCGAGATGCACCGCCACTAAGCCGCCGCTGGCGGCGGTGACCTCGCAAGCCACGATCGGCAACAGCCAGACCGCGGTCATCGCCTCCATGCTGTGCTTTTGCCGGGTGAACATCAAAAACGGCACCAGCAGGCCTATGCCAATGGCCAGAACCGCGTCGATCCACCAGAGCACCACCGCGACATCCACCGCAAGCGAGCCGAGGTGGGCGATGCCGAAGGCCAGGAAGCCGTTGATGATGGTCGCCAGCCCCATCGGAATAGCGCCCAAGAACATTGGGATCACCGGGTGGTCGAATATCCGCATCGCTGCGCGGGGGAAAAAGATCCAGCGCGCCGCGTAGAGCGCCGTGCAGAGCGCGAAGAGCACGATATTGGCCATCCAGAGCACTGCGCCGGCCTGGTGCAGGAACGGCAGGCTGATCGGAAACTGATTCAGCGCCAGGGCGACCACGCCAGTGCCCATGGTGACCGTGAACCAGTTGGGGGTGAATTGCCGGATGATCTCGCGCGGATGGTCGTGATGGGCAAACGGCTTATCGAGGTGCAGAAGCATGGAGAATGTCCTTTGTTACTGTCCAAGAGTTAGTCCCGAGCAACAAACAACAATCCGAGTGGCGGCTTCTCCCACCGAATCCGCCCCCTGATCAACATGGCCTGCGCGCCGGGCCGGCAACCTGCTCCGTGATAGGTTCAACCTGCTCCGTGATAGGATCGCTGATCTGCTGCGGCTTGGATATTTTGCGTCAAAATAAGACATTTAGATCAAAATAAGTTGAGAACCGCGATCAAAGCCTTTCGCTCGGGGCAAAGATGGTTGGCTTGGCGCGTGAAATCAGCCGCCGCCTGGCGCGAGCAATGCCGGCGCCATCGCCGGCGGAGCGCAGGCGCAATACCCCGCCTCCTATGCCCAGTGCATGACAATTACCGCTTCCACCATGAGCACTTCTTCCATGGCGGCTTCCACCATGAGGGATTTCACCCATGTAGGCTTCGGCCAGGGGGCGGCCATTTCGGCCCAGTATTGCCCGGTCACATTGGATCGTAGCCCGCTGCGATCGAAGAGTGCATCCGTAGTCCGGCTGCGGGCTCCAGTGCCGAGCCCCTTCGTCCCCAAAAAGCGCGCGCCCTCGGCAGAAACTCGGCCTTCCGCAATCGTGACGCTGCTGCCGACCGTGTCGTGTGGGCAGTATGCCGGTATCATTCACGGGCTCCCCCTGAACCGCTGGCCGCGTCGCGGGTCAGAACGGCCGGGATGTGCAGACCCGCAAACGCCAAAAACGAAAACACCTCCAGAACCATCGCATGCTTGGCTATGAAACGTATCGCGGACTGGCTGATTTTCAGTTTCCTACTGATACTTATGGATACTACCGATCGCCGCGGTACTGTTTAGCGAGAAGATTCCCCTCACTTCTCGTGCGTCTGACATAACCGGCCGTTTTTCAGCGCCGGAATCGCCCGACGAAGTTGTCGGACCCGCAACACGACGCTCGCCGCCCTTGATCAGGGAACACGTCCGCTTTCCCATCCTTCGAGGAACAGAAGGTATCGGACAAGATTGCTGTTGCGATCGATTAAGGTCTCGCCAAAAACCTTCATAGACCGTTTCCTGGGTTCGAACGGTTGACAGCCATACGAATCCGGTTGCCAAGCACGGTGCCCGCATCCTCGATGCTGTTGTCGTTTTTTATGACAAGGAAACCTTTAGACCAGATGTTCGCCTGAGACAGGGTTGTGACCCGTCTCACAATATGCAGGATTTCGAGGGTTGCGCTGGATTGGCCGGCGCCGAGCCTCATGCATAGGGAGACGAGTCATGGCGACGTCTATCACCTACATTGGCCTTGATGTGCATAAAAATACGATCGCTGTTGCGGTCGCGGAGTTGGGGCTACGGAAGGAGGTGCGTGATTACGGAACGATCGCGAACACGCCGGCGGCGTTGAAGAAACTGATTGCCAAGTTAGCCAGCACTGGTCATGAACTACGGTTTTGCTATGAGGCGGGGCCTTGCGGCTACGGTATCCAACGGCAGATCGCCGCGGCAGGTCACGAATGCATTGTGGTGGCACCTTCGTTGATTCCAAAAAAGCCTGGTGACCGGGTTAAGACTGACCGGCGCGATGCGATCAATCTGGCCAAGCTGCACCGGGCCGGTGAGTTGACCGCGGTATGGGTTCCCGACGAGGCGCATGAGGCAATTCGTGATCTGGTTCGGGCGCGCTTGGCGGCGGTGCGCACGTTGCGTAAGGCACGCCAGCAGCTGTCGGGGTTCCTGCTGCGCCAGGGTTGCCACTACGGCCAGAAGGCATGGACGCTTCTACACCGGCGTTGGCTGGCCGGGCTGAAGTTTAAGCACCCGGTGCATTATATCGTTCTCGAGGATTGCCTCGAAGCGGTGGATGCGGCGACTGCCCGACGTCACCGCCTGGAGGCGCATATCGAGGAGGCGCTTCCGGCGTGGTCGTTGGCGCCGGTCGTGCAGGCGCTCCAGGCATTGCGCGGCGTGGCAATGGTGGCGGCGGCCACACTGGTTGCCGAACTTGGGGACATCACCCGCTTCACCAAGCCAACTCAGCTCATGGCATTTCTTGGCTTGGTTCCGTCTGAAAACTCGAGCGGCGCCAAACGTCGCCAAGGCGGTATCACCAAGGCTGGCAACGAGGCGGCACGGCGCATGCTGATCGAGGCCGCCTGGAGTTACCGGTTCCCGGCCCGGATCGGCCGCGCACAGCTGATCCGTCAGGAGAAGCTCACCAAGCCGGTCCGCGACATTGCATGGAAAGCGCAGGAACGACTGTGCCGCCGGTACCGCAAGTTTGCCCGTGCCGGAAAGTTGACCACGGTGATAACCACCGCGATCGCACGCGAACTGACGGGGTTTGTTTGGGCGATCGCCAATCAAGTGCAACCGGCAGCAGCCTGACACCTTCTCATTGACACCGAACATTTCGCCAAGAAAGGAGCTCACCACCCCGACTATATATCCAAAGCTGGGCAAGGCCGGAGGCACGATCACGGCCAGGGGAACCCTCGTAAACTCTATCAGCCGGATCTTATCCGACGCTGGATCTTAGACCGAGGAAGCTCCGCGACGCATCACAGGTCCGGCGGTAAGCAACCCGCGTATCAGAGAATGATCAACCGTCGTTTCATGATCGTGCTTCCTGCCCTTCCCAGTGGCGGCTGTTCTGAAAAAGCTCACAAAAGGAAGCAAAGTTTTTTCACGCCTGCAGCTTGAAATGGCGAACATGAGAGAGTCTGACCCGAATCTCATGCGGAACGAGCCAATCGTCTTGTGAGCAGCTTGACGTTGGCGATGAAGAGCCACGTTTCGGCGGAGGCGATTGAGGCTTCATAGTCTTTGGCGAGCCTCCTGTTTCGGTTCAGCCAAGCGAGTGTCCTCTCCACCACCCAGCGGCGCGGCAACAGAACGAAGTTCTTTGCCGTTTCTGAGCGTTTGACGATCTGGATGGTCCATTTTCCCATCGCTGTCAGAGCATCCCGGAGCTTCCCACCCGCGTAACCGCCATCGGCGAAAATGTGGCGCATCCTGGGGAATGGTGTCATCAATGCTGTCAGCAACGGCACGGCGCCGTCGCGGTCTTGGATGTCCGCGCTGTGGACCTGCGCGCCGAGCAAAAGACCGAGCGTATCGGTGACGATGTGGCGCTTGCGTCCTTTCACCTTTTTTCCGGCGTCATAGCCACGTGGACCGCCAGCTTCCGTAGTTTTGGCCGACTGGCTGTCGATAATGCCCGCAGATGGGGTGATGGCGCGCCCCGCAGCGAGTTCGGGCGCGCGCCATCAGGGAATGGCTGATCCGTTGCCAAGTGCCGTCAGCACGCCAGGCATAGAAAAATCGCTGCACCGTGCTCACAGGAGGGAAATCCTTGGGCAGCAGGCGCCACGCACAACCGCTCGAGGCCATATAGAACAACGCATTCACGACGCTTCGTAAACAGGTGCGTCTCGGCCGCCCCAGCCGCCGCGCACGCGGAAGAAAGCTCTCAATCAGAAGCCACTCCTCGTCGCTCACGTCGCTTGCATAACGCAGCCCATCGCGCCGATATTGGGCACGGGTGATTTTGGTCCAGGCCATTATGGAATCCATCGTAGTTCGCAATCACGATTGAACCATAACCAACTGAAATCACTCAACTCTTTTTGAGGCGACTCTTAGACGCTTTGCGACTGTTCCCGACCTGGTGCGGAGGCACTTGAGACAACGTTTGCCCACCGATTGATGATTTTGCTCGCGGCATCGGTGTATTGCGAGGTGGCTTCCTTGGCCAGCTCCGTCTGACATTCAGATAGGTCGCGCAAATTTCTGCAGCGTGATAGCGCCGTCCACGCCTCGAGATTAGCTTGGAGACGCGTACGGGAAAACGTTAGCGTTTCCCGTGCTAGCTCGATGGACTCCTTCATCATGGCAGTATTTGAGTTTACCACATTCTCTAAAAAACGTGCGCTCTCACTTCCCGTGTTTGAGATCGAACGATCGTCTACATTTGGCTGCGTCGCGCTTTCGTCAATTGCCATATTAGATGTCATGGTAAGTTCCTTTCGAAAATTCGCCCTGATCCTTCGTAGTGCCACTAGTCCGCCTAGCCAGGATGGGCTTACAGAGACCGAGACGGTGGTGGAATTGAATGCGACGGAGCTAAAGTGTTCTGCGGCACTTTCAATCGCCCAACTTGTTGTTGCAATGCGCAACAAGGCAACGACTGAGCGCGCAACCAAGCAACAAGTCAACGCCATAAATTTTTGATAAAACTAGAATTTTTATGCCATTACAATAGTATTGTTCGAGCAACTAAGGAAACAGCGAATCCTCCTTGGAACCCCCAACCAAGTGAGTAATATTTTTGTCAAGCAACCTTATTGGGTCTGAATTCGAAACGAAACTATCTTCATTGTAATACGATCTTGAAAACGCGCCGGCCGCCGGCGTGACTTGCCTGCCTGCACTGCGGCCGCGTGACAGGCGACGACCACGTCCAGGTTCGCTTTAACTAAGCCAAATCCATAGGCAGCGGCGTTCCGCGGCCTCTACGCGGGCACAATGGTGGCGCTCCAGGTTCCTTCTGGCTGGCTCGCCGAAAGGGTGGACGGACGCATCGCTCTCTCTATTGGCACCGCACTGGCCGTCGGGGGGGGTACGCGCTTGCCTATTTCGCCGGGGTTCCTTCATTAAGGCGAATTCCAACGAGCATAGTCAGGATTTAGGCATATATGCAGCGACCGCGTGCTAACGCGCGGCCGAACGCATCAGTTAACAACTACCCCAATTAACTCACCCTGGTCATCAACCGGCCCAATACGACCTGATCCAAAATCGATCCGCTTTGACATATTCTTTGCAAACAGCATGACTGCTTTAAGCCGTGAAGTTATCTTACGAGTTTCATGTTCTATCGATAGCTCCTCCTGTCTCAAAATATCCTTGAACAAGAGGGCCATATCAAATTCAGCCTTAGCAACAGTTCCCAAAGATACCGGATCAATACCCACCGTTAGTCCACTCTGATCGCGCCAGTTTATGCTATTAATTTTTAAACACTCCACGTGTCCCCTCAGCCAATGGTTGGGAACTGGAGGAACAAGGGAGCGAATGATGGCATGAACCAGGTCGAATCCCTCAGCCGGAACATCAATGGTACAATCATGCGAGAATGCATAAGCATTGAACTCCCTGAGCACATTCTCTGCCATGTCCTGGCTCCAGACCCGTCTTTCCGCTACAAAAGGCAAGCTTCCAAAAGGACGACCAAACCTCCGAGGATAGAAAGATGGAAGCGATGGCCAGTCTTCTAGAGACACCCTTGTTCCGCCAGATCTAAATGCCTCTCTATTCGAAACCAACTCATAAAAGCTCCGTCCGCTACGATAGAGCTCACCTCTATTTCCAGTCACCTCGCAAACCAGACTACTAAAAATCTCGGCGGTTCTAATTGCTTTGCCAACTCCACTAACGTTATCGGTAAGCGATGCTCTGCGACCTGTGATTTTGGCCGTGACTTTCGCTTCAGACTGTGGCCGTCGGTTTCCAGCACCAGGGCATGAGCTCGTCGATACGTGCCTGGGGCCATCCGTTGACGAGGCGGGTTAGCAGATCGGTGAAGTAGGTCTGCGGGTTGACATCATTTAGCTTGCAGGTTTCGATCAGTGACGCGACGGCGGCCCAGTTTTCGGCCCCTTCATCTGATCCTGCGAACAACGAATTTTTTCTGGATAATGTGATAGGACGCATGCTGCGCTCGACGGTGTTGTTGTCGATTTCGACGCGGCCATCGAGAAGGAATTGTTCAAGGCCGGCCCAGTGGTTGAGCGGATAGCGGATCACTTGGGCGATCGGGCTACGGGCCGGCAAGGTATTGAGCTGTGCTTCGAGCCACAGGCGCAGGTCTTTCACCAGCGGCAGGCTGAGTTCCTGGCGTTTGGCGAGACGCTGCGCCGGGTCCCTGCCGCGGATTTCGGCCTCGATGCGATAGAGGGTAGCGATCCGCGCCAATGCCTCGGTGGCGATCGGTGAGGTGCCATCTTTGACAAAGTCATAAAAACCGCGCCTCACGTGGCTCCAGCAAAATGCCAGCGTCACCGGCGGCCCATCCCGTGCTGGAGCGGCGAGTTGCTTATAAGCGTTGTAGCCATCGCATTGTACGACCCCGCGATAGCCGCCGAGCAAAGCATCGGCATGGCGTTTGGCCCGGCCTGTCGCATATTGATAAATCACCGCCGGTGGCTCAGCGCTGCCGCATGCCCGATCATCCCGTGCAGCCACCCAAAAATAGCCCTGCTTCGTCCGGCCGCGGCCTGGGTCGAGAACCTTCATCGTCGTCTCGTCTGCGAAGATCCGTGTGGAGGAGAGCACGATCTCTTTCAGCCGTCGCACCACCGGTACAATCTCGGCCGCACCATAGCCGACCCAGAAGGCCAAAGTCGTGCGGTCGATCAAAACGCCCTGCCGGGCCATGATCTGCGCCTGCCGGTACAGCGGTAGGTGATCGGCAAAGCGCGAGACCATCACGTTCGCAACCAGTGCCTCGGTGGGGATGCCGCCTTCGATCAGCCGCGCCGGCGCTGGGGCCTGGGCCACGACACCTTCGCACGCCTGGCAGACGAATTTTGGCCGCCGGGTCACGATCACCCGGTATTGCGCCGGGATAATGTCGAGCCGCTGGGATTCATCGTGGCCGATCTCGTTCATCGCGGTCCGGCAGCAGGCACAGTTGGTATCTTCCGGGGTCAGAGTGACCTCGACCCGGGGCAAATGCGCCGGCAGCGCACCGCGGCTGGCCCGACGTTTGGCGATGCCGTCGCGTTTGCGCGCGGGGTCGCGCCGCTCTCCTTGCGCCTCCAATTGCGCGATGGCTGTCTCGATGTCGCCCAGAGCGAGCTGCAATTGTTCCTCGGGCAACTTCTCTGATTTGGCGCCGAATTGGAGCCGGTTGAATTTCAGCAGCAGGTGCTGCAAGCGTTCGTTCTGCTCGGCCAGATCATTGCGTTCGGCAACAACTTTGTCGCGCTCGGACCACGCCGCCAGCAACAGCACCTGCAATAGGGCTGGATCTTCGGGAAGCGCGTTGATCTGGTTGCCATCCGGCTGCATCGCAGCGCGATTTTAGCCAGCTTGAGTCGGTGTGGGAATCCTTGGCGTCGATAAAATTCGTGTCCAATCCAAGCCATCGAACAGAGCTGCATATTCCACCGAGGTCAGTTTCATCACACCATCCACGATGGGTGGCCAGCGAAAGGCACCGTGCTGAAGTTGCTTCCAAACCAGAACCAGGCCGCTGCCATCCCAGAGTAAAATTTTCACTCTGTCCGAGCGCTTGGCACGAAAAACGATCAGCGCCCCATTGAACGGGTCCTGCCCGAGACTGGCGGCTGCCAAGGCGGCCAAGCTATGCGCGCCACGGCGAAAATCCACCGGGCGCGTCGCCAGCATGATCCGCACTCCAGTTGGAATTGTGATCATGCGCCTGCCGCCCGCACCGCGCGTAGCACCGCGCTCAGGGTTTCGGTGTCGACCCCAGCGGCAACCCGAATTCTGGCACCACCGACATCAATCTCAATCTCCGACGTCCGCGCCGCCGTCTTTGCCGCTGGTTGTATCGCCACCGGCGGGGCTTCAATAATGGGCACAAATGTCGGCCCGTTTGTCACCAGGTCGTTGAAACTTCCCCGCAGTGCTGCGCGCCGCCAGGCAAATACTTGCTGCGGGCAAATCTGCCACCGCCGCGCAATCTGCGAGACCACCGCACCAGGAACCATCGCCTCAGCCGCGATCCGCGCCTTCTGCTCATCAGACCAATGCCTTCGCCGGCCAGGTCCCGTTAAAACCTCAACCCGCCGATACCCGCCCTTAGCGTCGTCGTTAACGTCATCCATAATGTCAGCCCGAAGCCTTCTATTGCTTCAAAACCGACAATCACAAACCGGCCCAGCGCGGAAGAATGGTCAC
>CAWCRT010000012.1:0-533760 GCA_963798115.1 uncultured Pseudomonadota bacterium | reverse complement strand
TACAGTACCTAAAAGTACCGTTATTGTTAGGGGGGCGCTCCATTGTCAAGTGGCGCGGTGGAGATAGAGCATCTCAAGATGCCGGTTTGGAAACAGGATGGGGAGATCAAGGATGGTGGAGGAAAAGGCACGGACGCGCGGGCGGCCGAAATGCGTGCCTGATGACGCGCAATGCTGCATGATCGTCAATGGCGCGCGGCGGCTGTTTGTCCGGAAAGGTTACGGCGCGACGACCACGGACGATATCGCCGCGGAATGCAAGATTTCCAAACAGACCTTGTACCGGCTTTTTCCCGGAAAATCCGCTCTGTTCGCCGCCGTGGTCGCGGCACTCACCCAGAAATGCCTCGATCTGCCGCGTGAGGACGACGATCTGCCGCTGGCCGAGTCGTTGGCGCGGATTTTCATGGTCGATAGCGAGGAAGAGGAGCAAAAGCGCGTCGATATATTGCGGCTTGTGATCGTGGAAGGCCGGAATTTTCCCGAACTTTCGGATATTCTGAAACGCCATGGTTTGGAAGTTAAGCGAGCGGAGCTGGCGGGCTGGCTGACGCAGCAATGCGCACGCGGGCGGCTCAAAGCCGGGGACATGACGGCGCGGGCGCAGCTGCTGCTCGACATGGTGTTCGGCGCCATCACCATGCGCAACATCGGCGACGTGGAATGGCCCGGCTTGGAACAGCGGCGCGCGCATATTCACAATTGCATTGACGTCTTTTTGCATGGAGTCTGTTCCGAGACCAAAGCAAGGTGAGCTGAAAAGCCTGGTCTGCCGCCAATCACGGGCCATATCGTCAAGATCCGCAGCTATGTGGTGCAGGAGGCTCGTGCATGATCTGGCCGAATGTGGTGCAGACGACCGAGGCGGTTGCGGCGCATTATGACGCGCTGGACAATTTCTACCGTGAGATCTGGGGCGACCATGTCCATCATGGTTACTGGGCGACGGGACGGGAAAGCCCCGAGGCCGCCGTTGAAGCTTTGATGGATGTCATGGCCGAGCGGCTGGATCTCAGGCCAGGGCAGCAGGTTTGCGATATTGGTTGCGGTTACGGGGCGACGGCTCGGTACCTGGCGGCACGCCATGAGCTGAATGTGACCGGCGTGACGATCTCCGGCACGCAGGCCAGAGGGGCGCAGACACGAGGTGAGGCTTCGGGCCGCGTGTTGGTCCGCCACAGGGACTGGTTGGAAAACGGCCTGGCGGCAAACGTTTTTGATCGTGCCTATGCGATCGAAAGCTCGGAACATATGCCGGATAAACAACGGTTTTTCAGTGAGGCCTTCCGCACGCTGAAACCAGGCGGGTTGTTCGCGATATGCGCATGGCTTGCCTGCGACAATCCGCGCCCCTGGGAGGTTCGGTATCTGCTGGAACCGATCTGCCGGGAAGGGCGGCTACCCAGCATGGGGAACGAAGCGGATTATTGTGCGCTGGCCCAAACAGCCGGTTTCGATCTCCTCAGCGCCGAGGAGCTGTCCGATCGCGTCAGCCGTACATGGTGGATATGTGTGAAGCGGCTCACGAAGCGTTTGGTCACTCAGCCGCATTACATGAAGTTTTTGCTCGACCGAACCGAAGCGAACCGGGTTTTTGCCGTCACGCTGTTTCGGCTGCTGATCGCTTATCGGACCCGGTCGATGCGCTATTGTCTTTTGACCTTCAGGAAACCTGTTTCCTCCTACTGAGGGGGACATTCAGGCGGCAGGACCCGCGCACGTTGTTCCTGGGCGCGCGCGCCGTCATTCAGCCCGTTTTCAAGTGGCAAGCGGCGCGCGAACCCTGTACAGTCATTTTCCGTCGAATACGTGAATATCATGATCGGCCGTTGCCGGCGGTGTGCCGGGCGCGCTGAGGGGCAGGGGCTGCGATGCGGTCGGCACTGACCGATGGCGATCCAGAGATGAAGAAACATGTGATGATGACTGAGCTGGCGCAAGGCCCCGCCTATACCGGCATGGGGCGGCGCATGGCGCACTGGAACCAGGAATTTCAGAAAATCCACTCGCCGGTCCTGCGCTACGGATTTTCCGTCCTGTCCGTGGTGATCGCGCTTGGGGTGGCATTGGCATTGAAAGATGAGCAATTCCACAACCTGGCACTGCCGATTTTTACTCTGCCTGTGGCCTTGACCACCTGGTATGCGGGAATTGGGCCTTCCGCGCTGGCTGTTCTCTTATCGTCGGTCTGTTTCGACTATTTCTTTACGGAGCCGCTTTACTCCTTCGAGATTTCCGGACACGAGCTGCCAGATTATTTCATTTTCGTCATCTGGGCGGCAATCGTCGCCTCATTCAGCGCCGTGCGACGCCGCATGGAAGACAGCCTTCGGCAAGCCCGAGATGACCTTCAGCTTGAGGTGGAACAGCGCAAGCGGAGAGAGGAGGAAATCCGCCAACTCAATCTGGAACTCTTCAAAAGGGCTGCGGAACTCGAAGCTGCCAACAAAGAATTGGAATCGTTCAGCTATTCCGTGTCCCATGATCTACGGGCGCCGCTTCGCCACGTCGTCGGCTACGGCGAGCTGCTGCAAAGGCAGGCATCGTCTGCGCTCGATGAGAAGAGTCAGCGCTTCATACGCACGATCCTCAACTCAACCAAAAGAATGGGCAATCTGATCGATGATTTGCTGGCGTTCTCCAGGATCGGGCGGGCCGAGACCCAAAAGACGCAGGTTGATCTGGACCGGCTCGTCAGGGACGTGGTTGCGGAATTCACGCAGGACACGAAGGGGCGGGACATCGTGTGGAAGATCGGCGCGATTCCGGTTTGTTATGGAGACCGTTCGATGCTGCGGCTGGTCGTCGTCAACCTGGTGTCCAACGCGGTCAAGTTCACAAGCATGCGAAATCCGGCGGAAATCGAGATCGGCTGTGCGGACTGTAATATAACGGACGTCGAAATATTCGTGAAAGACAACGGCGCCGGGTTTGACATGCAGTATGGCGACAAGCTGTTCGGCGTTTTTCAGCGCCTGCATCTCCCTGAACAGTTCGAAGGCACCGGTATAGGGCTGGCCACCGTGCAGCGCATCATCCATCGCCATGGCGGGAAGGTCCGCGGCGAGGGGGCGGTGGATCAAGGCGCCATTTTTTACGTCTCGCTTCCCAGAGTACCGGATGGTGTACAAATGAGGGGACACGCGCCATGACGACATTGGCACGCATTTTGATCGTCGAGGACGACCCGAACGATGTGGAGCTGACCCTGACGGCGCTGACGGACCATAATCTGGCAAATGAGGTCGTGGTGACTCGCGATGGGCAACAGGCTCTGGATTACCTCTATAGAAAAGGGGAATTCAGCACACGCGCCACCGACAATCCCGCTGTCATGCTGCTTGATCTCAAGCTGCCGAAGGTCAGCGGATTGGAGGTCCTGCAGAAGATCAAGGCCGACGAACGTTTGAAGATGATACCTGTGGTGGTTCTGACCTCATCCCACGAGGAAAAAGACATGATGAGAAGCTATAGCCTCGGGGTAAACGCCTATGTCGTGAAACCGGTCGATTTTCATGAATTTGTCAACGCGGTGAAGGAGCTCGGTGTCTTCTGGGCGGTCATCAACGAACCGCCCCCGGGCAGCGTGAGGAAGTGACATCCGCTCTGCGGGTTCTGTTGCTGGAGGACGACCCGTTTGACGCGGAGCTGATACGCGAGCGCCTCGAAGACAATCATTTTGTCTGTGACGTCATCCGCGTGCAAACACGCGATGAGTTCGTGGCCGGCCTGCAAGCGCCGGGCATCAACCTCATTCTCGCGGATTACAAACTCCCATCTTTCGATGGGCTTTCCGCCTTGAAGCTGGCGGTTGAGAGCCACCCCGATTTGCCCTTCATCTTTGTGTCCGGGGCGCTCGGCGAAGAGGTGGCGATCGAGGCGGTTAAAATTGGGGCCACGGATTATGTCGTGAAGTCACGGCTGTCGAGGCTTGTGCCGTCCGTGCAACGCGCGTTACGCGAAGCAAGGGAACGCGCTGAACGCAAGCGGGCCGAAGAGGCGCTGCGCCGGAGCGAGACGTTCCTGGCTGAAGGCCAGAGAATCAGCCACACCGGCAGCTGGGAATGGAATGTCGCTTCGGGAAAGCTGGTCTGGTCGGAGGAACATGGAAGGATCTTCGGTTTCGATCCCAGCACGGCAGAGCCGACATTCCAATTATTCTCAGAGCGGGTTCATCCGGACGATCGCTCCCAGGTCAAGGAAGTCCTGGATGAGGCCATTCGCACGCGCAGTGGTTTTTCACTCGAATTTCGTATCGTCCTTCCCGATGGCACAGTGAAACATCTCCATGGCGTGGGGCGCCCGATATTGTCAGCGGCAGGCAATGTCGAACATTATATCGGTACGACCATGGATATTACCGAGCGCAAGCGGGGGGAAGACGCGCTGCGCACCGCGCAGACGGATCTCACCCGCGTGGCGCGGCTGACGACGATGGGCG
Organism: uncultured Pseudomonadota bacterium; assembly: GCA_963798115.1. Taxonomy (GTDB): domain Bacteria; phylum Pseudomonadota; class Alphaproteobacteria; order Acetobacterales; family Acetobacteraceae; genus Acidocella. The sequence continues at coordinate 529,319 of CAWCRT010000012.1, read as the reverse complement.
AACTCGCGGCCTCGATTGCCCACGAGATCAATCAGCCGCTCGGGGCCATCGTTGCCAACGGCAATGCATGCTTGCGTTGGCTTGCGAAGGAACAACCGCATTTCGAGCAGGCACGACAAGCCGCCGAGCGCATCGTCAGGGACGGGCATCGTGCGGGCGATATCATCAGAAGCGTTCGCGCTTTGCTCGGAACCTCGGAGCCGGACATGGCGGAACTCGACATCAATGACGCGATCCGCGAAGTCCTCATCCTGACCCGCAGTGAACGCCACATACATAATGTTGCGCTCGAAATGGAATTGGCCGACGGGCTGCCGACGGTCATGGGGGATCGGGTCCGGCTGCAACAGGTCGTGCTGAATTTGGTCGTGAATGCCATTGAGGCGATGAGCGGGTGTATGAGCGAATCGCGGATGTTGCGCGTGCAATCGCGGGGCGATGAGCCCTGCATGGTGCGGATCGCGATCGAAGATTCCGGTCCGGGGATCGCGCCTGACATCATGGACCGCGTGTTCGAAGCCTTTTTCACGACGAAGTCCAGCGGTATGGGGATGGGGCTTTCGATCTGCCGTTCGATCATCGCCGCCCATGGCGGTCGCCTCTGGGTATCGCCGGCCCCCTCCCAAGGTTCAGTCTTCCAATTCACCGTGCCGATCACCGCCCGGGAGGAGGATGTGTCCGCCGAGGATGGTTTTCGGCATGCGGGCGGCCGGTTGGCAAAGACCGCGTCGTCCTCATAGCCGACAGTGGAAGAACTCCTTGAACGAACATCCGCATGCGAGAGACAGCTGGGCGCCCTGAAAGGCAGGCTGAACAAAGGAGGTTTACCCATGCTGCACAAATCTCTGCGGCGGCAAGCTTTCTTTGCCGGCCTGCTGGCTCTGTCGCTGATCGCCGGTTCCGCCAGGGCTGATGTCGTCGTCTCCTCGAAAATCGACACCGAGGGCAGCATTCTTGGCAACATCATCATCGATGTCCTCAACGCCCATGGCGTGAAAACCGACAATCGGCTCGAGCTTGGCGGCACGCCGATCATGCGCAAAGCCATCATCGCCGGAGAGATCGACATCTATCCAGAATATACCGGAAACGCCGCGCTCTTCTTCAACCAGACGAACGATGTTTCATGGAAAAATGCCGACAAGGCCTATGCACAAGCGAAATCTCTCGATTATGCCGCGTATCAGATTGTCTGGCTGACGCCGGCGCCGGCCAACAATGACTGGGGCCTCGCCATCCGCCAGGATGTGGCGCAGGCCCACCACCTGAAAACCCTGTCGGATTTCGGCAGATATGTCGCCGCCGGGGGCACAGTGAAACTTGCGGCTTCCGCCGAGTTCGTCAACGAAGCGGCGGCCCTGCCGGCTTTTGAAGCGGCGTACGGCTTCACGCTCCGGCCGGACCAGCTGGTGACATTATCCGGTGGCGATACCGCAGCGACCATCGCCGCCGCGGGGCAGGGGACCAACGGTGTGAATACCGCCATGGTCTACGACACTGATGGTGGCATTGCCGCTTCGGGCCTGGTGGTGCTGGCCGACGACCGTCACGTTCAGCCGGTCTACCAGCCTGCCGCGATCATTCGTGCCAGCGTGCTGGCGCAATATCCGCGGATCGCGGCCTGGCTCAAGCCGGTCTTCCTCTCGCTCACCCTCACCACGCTGCGAACACTTAACGGCAAGGTGGAGGTCGATGGCGCGCCGGCCGAGCTGGTGGCGGCGGATTATCTGAAGTCCGGAGGCTTCGTGAAGTAACAGCGCGCCGAGGGGGCGCCGGCAATGGGGCAGAGGTTTGACAGGTTGGGCGGGGTGATTGCCTTGCTGCTGGCCGCTTCATTGGCCTTGCCCTTTGTCACCTATCGGGTGAACCGCATTGCCGCGGGGACGGCCAAGTCGCTGTTCGCGGTGGGCGGCGATCCCGGCTGGCTGCTGCTGGGGCTCGGCGCGGTGCTGCTTTTCACCATCGGCCTCGCTTTGCTGCGCACCGGCCCGTGGCTGCGCCTGGGCGTGGCGGTGGCGGCGTTGGTCGCCTTGGGCACCGCGCTTGGGGAGGCGGCGACGCAGCTTGTCGCTGCCGGCAGCCCTTATGCCCGCATCGCCCCGGCCGCAGGCTTTTGGCTCGCTTTGTTCGCGCTCTTCATTCTTCTGGCCGACGCCGCGATGCGCCTGCGCCTCTCGCCCTGGGCCCGGCTCGCCGGGGTCGCGCTGGGCGCCTTCGTGCTGGCGCTCTTTCTTGGCTCAGGCATTTGGCGCGATCTTTCCGTGATGAAAGAATATGCCACCCGCGCAAGCGATTTCTGGCGTGAGGGGGCGAGGCATCTGGCGCTGGCCCTGGGCTCGCTCGTTGCCGCCATTCTCGTGGGGCTGCCGCTGGGCATCCTGGTCGAGCGGGTCCGGCCGCTGCGCGGGCCGGTCCTGGGCGTGTTGAACGCGGTGCAGACCATTCCCTCGATCGCTTTGTTCGGCATGCTCATCGCCCCGCTTGCCTGGCTCGCCGCGAATATCCCTGTCCTGGGCGGGCTGGGCGTTGAGGGCATCGGCATCGCCCCGGCTTTCATCGCGCTGTTTTTCTATTCATTGCTGCCGATGGCGGCCAACACCCTGACCGGCATCACCCAGGTTTCGGCCGATGTGGTGGATGCGGCGCGCGGCATGGGGCTGAGCAGCCGCCAAATTCTCTGGCAGATCGAATTGCCGCTGGCGCTGCCGGTGATTCTCACCGGCATCCGCATCGTGCTGGTGCAGAATATCGGGCTCGCGACCATCGCCGCCCTGATCGGCGGCGGTGGTTTTGGGGTGTTCATCTTCCAGGGCATCGGCCAGACCGCCGCCGACCTCATTCTCCTCGGCACGATCCCCACGGTGGTCCTGGCCCTGGGGGCGGCGGTGGTGATGGATGCGCTGATCGCCCTTTCCAAGCGGGGCGGCGCATGATCGAGTTTGACGGCGTGAGCAAGCGTTACGGCGCCATTGACGTGGTGGCGAACGTCACTTTCACCGTCCCCGCGCACAGCCTCACCGCGATTGTCGGGACTTCGGGCTCGGGCAAATCCACTTTGCTGCGCATGGTCAACCGGCTGGTCGAGCCGGATGCCGGCATGGTGCGCATTGATGGGCGCAACATCGCCGCCATCCCGCCTTTGGAGTTGCGGCGTCAGATCGGCTATGTCATTCAAAATCACGGCCTGTTCCCGCATCGCACCGTGGCGGAGAATATCGCCACGGTGCCCAAATTGCTCAATTGGCCGCGCTTGCGCATCGAAGCGCGCGTTGCGGAGCTGCTGGCTTTGTTCCAGCTCGATGAAGGGGATCTACCGAGCCGCTATCCGCACGCTCTCTCCGGCGGGCAGCAGCAGCGCGTGGGCGTGGCCCGCGCGCTGGCCGCAGAACCGAACATCCTGCTCATGGATGAGCCTTTCGGCGCGCTGGACCCGATCATCCGGGCCAAGGCGCAGGAGGATTTGAAAACCATCCAGGCGCGTTTCGGCACCACCATCGTGCTGGTGACGCATGACATGGAAGAAGCGCTTTATCTCGGCCAGCAGATCGCGGTGATGGATCAGGGGCGGCTGCTGCAACACGCCCCGCCGGCGGAATTGTTGATCCACCCGGCCACGCCTTTCGTTGAAGCGCTGATCGGCGCTGCGGACAAATCCTTCCATCTGCTCTCGCTCACCTCGCTTGGCGCGGCCGTGGAGCCCGGCAGCGCGGACGGCCCGCCGCTCAGCGCGTCGGTCTCACTGCGCGAAGCGCTCGCGGCCCTGCTCTGGTCGCACCGCACCGCATTGCCGGTGATTGACGCCCAAGGCCAAATGATCGGCCGCATTTCCCTTGAGCGCCTGCTGCGTTACGCCGCGCGGCCCGTATGATGCGGGGATTTTCCCTCTTCGCGCGGCTCGGCGCATTGGCACTGCTGCTGGGTTTTCTGCTCCGGCCCTGGGCGTTTGCGCCGCTGCTGCAGCCTCTTAACCGCGATGGCGCGCCGGTGATCTACATGAGGGACAGCCTGCTCCGGCTGACCCTCTCGCACCTCGCCCTCGTCGCCGCATCTTCGCTGGCTGCCACCCTTTTTGCCGTCGGTTTCGCCGTTCTGGTCTCCCGGCCTTTTGGCGCGGCGTTTCTGCCGCTCTCGCGCGCCATCGCCAATATCGGTCAGGCCTTTCCGCCGGTGGCCGTGCTGGCCTTCGCCGTGCCGGTGCTCGGCTTCGGCGCCACGCCCACTTTGGTGGCGCTGTTTCTCTATGGTCTGCTGCCGATTTTTGAAAACACCCTCACCGGGCTGACCACTCTGCCGCCCGCCGTGATCGATGCCGCAAACGGCATGGGCATGAATGAAATGCAGCGCCTGTGGCGCGTCGAACTCCCGTTGGCGCTGCCGCTGATCCTTGGCGGCATTCGCCTCAGCGTCGTCATCGGCATTGCCACGGCGACGATCGGCTCAACCGTCGCCGCGCACACGCTGGGCGAAGTGATCATCGCCGGGCTGCTCACGGACAATCTCGCTTTCATCGTCCAGGGCGGGGTGATCGTGAGCGTTCTTGCTGTGCTCACATTCGATATGTTTTCACTCCTGATGCGGCGGGCAGGGCGGTTTAACCCGAATCTCCATGGATCACGCTGAATGAATGATGAAATCACGCCGGGTCGGCGTGCCACGGCTGGGCGAACGATGGCGCGGTTCGGAGTGCCGCGCGCCGTTGGCTGGCTCCCTTCTGCCTTTCTTTACAGATCGTTATGTTGTCGCTAACAGCCTGCGTCAGAAATAAGTTCTGGAAAGAAACGATGTTGATGCCGATTCTTTCGACGCGAATTCCGCGGCGCCACGGGCTCATCGGCAGGCTGCTCGGTGCCGGTGCCCTGATCGCGGGTTCCTTGCTGTTGGTCGGGATCTTTTCCTACGTTGTCGTGCTGGGGCGGATCGAACCGATCCCGTCGCCGCAATGAGCAGGATCCGCTTCATCGTGGTGATGGGTGTCGCCGGCTGTGGGAAGTCCACCGTGGCGGCACTTCTGGCTCAGCGGCTCGGCTGGGACTTCACCGAGGGCGATGCCCTGCATCCCGCCAGCAATATCGAGAAGATGCGCCAGGGCACGCCGCTGAATGACGCGGATCGCCTGCCCTGGTTGCAGGAGATCGCGCGGACCATCGCTGACTGGCGCGCGGCGGGCAGGCCCGGCATCGTCGCCTGCTCGGCGCTGCGCCGGCGCTACCGCGAGATCATCGCGGCGGGGGCCGAGGATCTGCGCTTCGTCTATCTGCGCGGCAGCTTTTCCCTGATCGAACAGCGCCTGGCCGCCCGGCAGGGCCATTTCATGCCCAAGAGCCTGCTGGACAGCCAGTTCATGACGTTGGAAGAACCTGCTGCGGACGAGCCGGCGATCACGCTCGATATCGGCGCGCCGGCGGCCGAGCTTGCCGATCACGTGCTGGCCGCCTTGCATCTGTCTACCTGACACAAGGGTTTTTGGAGTTGCTGAGATGGTTCATCCCGTAATTGCATCTGTCACGTCGCGGATTATCGAGCGCAGCCGCTCACGGCGCGATGCCTATCTGCAGCTTATATCGGCTGCCGCGAGCGGTAAGCCGAGGCGCCAGGCGCTGGGTTGTGCTAACCAGGCGCATGGGTTCGCCGGCTGTGGTGCTGCGGATAAAAGCGTGCTGAACGCCGGCAGCGGGCCGAGCCTTGGCGTCGTGACCGCCTATAACGACATGCTCTCGGCCCACCAGCCATATGAAAATTACCCTGAGCTGATCCGCGATGCGGCGCGCGCGGCGGGCGGGGTGGCGATGGTGGCGGGCGGCGTGCCGGCGATGTGCGACGGGGTCACGCAGGGCGAGGCGGGGATGGAACTTTCCCTGTTTTCGCGGGATGTCATTGCCCTGGCGACCGGCATCGCGCTCTCCCATGCCACCTTCGACGCGGCGGCCTTTCTCGGCATTTGCGACAAGATCGTGCCGGGCCTGGTGATAGGTGCGCTGACCTTCGGTCATCTGCCATCGGTACTGATCCCGGCGGGGCCGATGCCCTCGGGCCTGCCCAATGCCGAGAAGGCGAAGATCCGCCAGCTTTATGCCGAGGGTAAGGTGAGCCGTGCGGAGCTGCTCAAGGCTGAAAGCGAGGCCTATCATGCGCCCGGCACCTGCACCTTCTACGGCACCGCCAACACCAACCAGATGCTGGTGGAGATTATGGGGCTGCACGTGCCGGGTGCGTCCTTCGTGAATCCGGGCACGCCCCTGCGCGAGGCGCTGACGCGCTTTGCCGTGCAGCGCGTGCTGGCGCTGACCGCCCTGGGCGACAACTATATGCCGGTGGGCCGGATGATCGATGAGCGCAGTTTTGTGAATGCCATAGTCGCCCTGCACGCCACCGGCGGCTCTACTAACCACACCATCCACCTGTTGCCGATGGCCGCGGCGGCGGGGATCACGCTGACCTGGGATGATCTGGCGGATCTCGCCGCGGTCACGCCCTTGCTCTGCCGGATCTATCCCAACGGCCAGGCGGATGTGAATCACTTCCAAGCTGCCGGCGGCACCGGATTCCTGGTGCGCGAGCTGCTGGCGGCCGGGCTGCTGCACGAGGATGTACGGACGGTGATGGGGCAGGGGCTCGCCGCCTATACCCAGGAGCCTTATCTGCAGGATGGCGAACTCGCCTGGCGCGCGGCGCCGGCCCATAGCGGCAACGAGGCCGTGCTGCGCGGGAGCGACAATCCGTTCCAGCCCACGGGCGGCCTGAAGGTGCTGCGCGGCAATCTCGGCCAGGCTGTGGTCAAAACCTCCGCCGTGGCGCCGGAACGCCATGTCATCGAGGCGCCGGCCCGGCTGTTTCACAGCCAGGAGGACGTGCAGGCGGCCTTCAAAGCGGGTGAGCTGAACCGCGACGTGGTGGTGGTGCTGCGCTTCCAGGGCCCCAAGGCCAACGGCATGCCGGAGCTGCATAGGCTGATGACGCCTTTGGGCGTGCTGCAGGATAAAGGCTTCAAGGTCGCGCTGGTGACGGATGGGCGGCTTTCCGGCGCCTCCGGCAAGGTTCTTTCGGCCATTCATGTAACGCCGGAGGCGCTGGCGGACGGGCCGCTTGCGCGGCTGCGCGACGGCGACATTGTGCGGCTCGATGCCGGCAGCGGCCGGCTCGAGGCGCTGGTGCCGGAGGCCGAGTGGGCGGCGCGCAGCCCGGCTTTGGCGGATCTTGCGCCGAACCGGCACGGCACCGGGCGCGAACTGTTCGCGCCCTTCCGCCATCTCGTCGGCCGGGCCGATCTCGGTGCGAGCTTTTTGCCTTCGGGGAAGAACAGGCATGATTCAGGACGGTTTGGAGCCCATCATGCGCCTCGCCCCGGTGATTCCGGTGGTGATCGTGGAGAGCGTGGCGGAAGCGGTGCCCCTGGCCCGCGCCTTGGTGAAAGGCGGGCTGAAGGCGATCGAGATCACCTTGCGCACGCCGGCCGCGCTGGAGGCGATCCGCGCCGTGGCTGAGGAAGTGGAAGGTGCCGTGCCCGGCGTGGGCACGGTGCTGACGGCGGCGCAATATGAGCAGGCGGCCAAGGCCGGGGCGCGCTTCGCCGTTTCGCCCGGCGCCACGTCCAGGCTGCTGGATGCGGCGGAGGGAGTGGGGCTCGCGCCGTTGCCGGGCATCGCCACCGCCTCCGAGGCCATGGCGCTGATTGAGCGCGGCTACCGTTTCGCGAAATTCTTCCCCGCGGAGGCGTCGGGCGGGGCGGCCTTTCTGGCTGCCATCGCCTCGCCGCTGCCGCAGCTCTCTTTCTGCCCGACCGGTGGCGTCACGCCCGAGATCGCCCCGCGTTACCTCAAATTGCGGAACGTCATCTGCGTCGGCGGCTCATGGATGATCAAACGCAGCGCCATCGAGGCCCGGAACTGGGATGCGATCACGCAGGAAGCCGCGAACGCCGCGCGCCTTACCGGCGGCTGAGGTCAGGCCGGCGCCAAGCGCGCCTGCGCATCGCCGAGCCATGAGGAACGGCAAACGCGATGTTATCCCAATCCAACAATGGCGCAAGGATCGACAAACGACTGGTTCAGTGCCTGTTTAACAGTCTTCTGATGTATTGTTTCGCAGGCGTGCGATATGCGCCTGTCGGGCGGCAAAACAGCCGCTCCTGCCCGTGTAATGCCGAGAAAACCTGATGTTAGCTCCTTGCTGTCCGCGATATTGGATACGGTGTCTCTGGTTTGGCACGAAGATTGCTTTGCGTCCGGTCACGCGATGTGTACCGCGCGCTGGGATGGGGCTTCTGCTGTGAACCCGCATGGTTGTCTATCGTGGTGTTGACATAAGGAGGCTCAAATGACGAATTTCAACTTCAATGCCCCGACCAGGCGGCAGTTCCTTGGCGCCGCGGCGGCGGGCGCTGCGATGCTGGCGCTGCCGGGCCGGGCGCGCGCGGCGACCCTGGCGGACATCAAGCAGCGCGGCTCGCTCGTGGTCGCCATGGAAGACGATTTTCAGCCCTTCGAGTTCTTCCAGAACGATGTGCTGACGGGTTACGACGTCGAGCTGCTGCAGCACATTTCCGCGAGTTTTCCGTTCAAGGTGAGCCGCCAGGTGGTGCCCTGGACGGGGATTCTGCCGGGTGTCACGACCGGAAAATACGATCTCGCCGTGACCGCCGTGTTCGTCACCAAAGAACGTCTGGCAGCACTCGAGATGACCTCGCCGGTTGCACAATCGGTGAATTATTACCTCAAGCGCACGCGCGATAAGCATATCACCAGCGTCAAGGACCTGAACGGGCTCAAGCTGGGTGTGGAAGCCGGCAGCACCATGCTGGCGCAGCTGCCGCAGCTCGCTGCAATGCTGGAGAAGACCGGCGGCAAGCTCGGGCCCGTGCAGCAATATCAGGATTACCCTTCCGCCTATCAGGATCTGGCGGACGGGCGCCTTGATTACGTCGTGAACACGCAGCTCAACCTGACCTCTGTCGCCCAGATGCGCCCGGGCGTGTTTGCCTTGGGCCAGCCGGTTTCCGCGCCGTCTTACATTTCCTGGGCCGCGCAGAAGGGCAACACCGACCTGGTCAATCTGATCAATACGGCGCTGCTGACCGCCCGCAAGGACGGATCGATGTACAAGTTGCAGCAGAAATGGTTCTCGACGACGTTTGAATCGATGCCTGAGCAGCCGGTCGCACTCTGACCTGATGGACTAACAATGCAGGCTGATGATTATCTGTCGCTGTTGCGGGGAGCGCTGACGACGCTTGAGATCGTGCTCCCCGCGATCGCGCTCGGCATTCCGCTGGGGCTGTTGCTGGCCCTGATCCGTTGGCGCGATCTGCCGGGGCTCTCGCCGCTGGTGGCGGGGTTCGTCAGCCTGTTTCGGGCGACGCCTTCGGTCACGCTAATTCTGCTCATTTATTTTGCAGCGCCGGAAATCGGGCTGCAGCTGCCGGAGATCCCTGCGGCGATTGTAACGCTGACCTTGGGGACGATGGCCTATAGTTGTGAAATCTGGCGCGCGGCCCTGCTCGCTTTTCCGGTGGACCAGTTTGAAGCCGCGCAATCGCTTGGCATGACGCGGGCGGTGCGCTTCCGCCTCGTCGTGCTGCCGCAGATTTTCCGCGCGAGCTTGCCCGCGCTGATCAATGAAATGACGTTGCTGGTGAAGACCACGCCGGCGGCGGCGGTGATCGGGGTGGTGGAGATTACGCGCGCCGCAGTGCGCGTTGGGGCGCAGACCTATGCGCCGCTGCCGCCGTTTCTGTTCGGGTTGGTGATTTACATCGTCATGATCGGTTGTCTGGTGGGGCTGCAACGCTATGTCGAGCATCGGCAGGCAAGGCAGGCCGTGGCATGAGTAGCGGTCTCGCCATTGTATGGCAGCAGCGCGACGTGATGCTGAACGGGCTGCTGATGACGCTGGAACTCTCGGTTGCCGGTGCGCTGCTCGCCGCGATCCTGGGCGTTCTGATTTTCGTCGGGCTGATCAGCCGTATACGGACGCTGCGGCTGGCGCTGGTGCTGCTGGTGGACACCATGCGCTGCGTGCCGTTCATGCTGTTCGCCTATTTGCTGTATTACGGCCTGCCTTATGTCGGCATTACGCTCGGCAATTTCACGGTCGGTATCGCCTCGCTCGCGATCTATCACGCTTCCTATATCGCCGAACTTCTGCGCGGTGCCTGGAAGGAACAGCCGGCCGATATCAAGGAGGCAAGTGTGGCGTTCGGCTTCCATGGCTGGCGCCGGCTGCGCATCATCCTGCCGCCGGTCGCCATTGCGGCGATTCCGATGCTGGGGAGCAGCGCCATCCAGATCATCAAGGACAGCGCCTTTCTCGTCATCATCGCCGTCGAAGAACTGACCTACGCGGCGAATGAAATCCAGTCGACCTATTACATCCCCTTCGCCAGTTTCATTTGCGCCGTGCTTTGTTACTGGATTTTGTGTCTGATCGTTGAAAGCGGCGTGCAGTTCATGTCTGCCCGCACGCTGCTGCGCCGTTAATGCCGGCGCCGAGGAGAAACCATGCAACAGCCGCCTAAAATTTTGCTGCGGGTCGAAGAACTCGTAAAAACCTTCCGGGGCAATCAGGTGCTCAACGGCATCAATCTCGATGTGCGCAAGGGCGAGACGCTGTGCGTGCTCGGGCCGTCAGGTTCCGGTAAGTCGACGCTGCTGCGCTGCATGAACTGGCTCGAGGTGCCGGATGGCGGGCAGATTTTTCTCAATGACCAGCTTGTCGGCATGCGCGCCGGCGGCAAGCGGAAAATGTCCGATGCCGAGCTTGCTAAAATGCGCGCCCGTATGGGCATGGTGTTTCAAAGCTTCGCGCTCTGGCCGCATTTGACCGTGCTGCAGAACGTCATGGCGGCGCCATTGCACGTGCAATTACGGCCGAAGGCGTTCGTGCGCGAAGAGGCGCTTCTGCTCCTGGAGAAGGTCGGGATGTACGACAAGCGCGATGCCTATCCGTCACGGCTTTCCGGCGGCCAGAAGCAGCGCGTCGGCATCGCGCGGGCGCTGGCCATGAAACCGGAACTGCTGCTGTTCGATGAGCCGACGAGCGCGCTCGATCCGGAACGGGTGGGCGAGGTGCTGCGGGTGATGCAGACGCTCGCCGAAGACGGGCAGACCATGGTGGTGGTGACGCACGAAATGGCATTCGCGCGCGATGTTGCCAGCAGGGTGGCCTTTATCGATCGGGGCGTGGTCGCGGAGCTGGCGCCGCCTGAGGCTTTTTTCAACAATCCGGAATCGGAACGGGCACAGCAATTTCTGGCGCGCTACACGCAGGGGGCGCAGTAGGAAGGAAGCAAAAGCTGCTTTTTTGAAAAAAGCAGCAAAAAACTTTTGGTCCTGGTGGATGTTGGCGCCGGCCGGGCCAACGCCAAAAAATGAGTTAACTAAAGGATTTCTTGACTAATGGATACCAACATGACGGATGGCGCGACCATTCTGTTGCGCGAAACCGTGGCGCCCGGCGCGCGCTGGTCACGCCGGCTGGAGGCCGGGGAGCGGTTGCGGATTGTCGATCTCGAAGGTCAGCAGGCGGTGGATTTTCTGGTCTATAGTGCCGAGCTTCCGGTGGACCGGCTCAACGTGCCCAACACGATCAAGCTGAATAAATCCCTTTATATTACCAAAGGGAGCAAGATTTATTCCGATCGCGCGCGGGTGCTGCTGAGTGTCGTCGAGGATAGCTGCGGTTTCCATGACACTCTGGCCGGGTGCTGCAGTTGTGAAATGGATACGCTGCGCTATGGGGTTCAAAAAACCACCAGTTGCCGCGCCAATTTCACAGCCGAGCTGCCGAAATGGGGCCTCTCGGCTGCGGATATCGTTTCCAACATTAATTTCTTCATGCGCGTGGTCTTCGACGCGGAGGGAAATGTCGCCATCGGCGACGGCATTTCCAAGGCCGGAGATCATGTCGAGCTGCGCGCCGAAATGCCGGTGATCGTGGTGTTGTCGAATTGCCCGCAGGACAGCAATCCGTCGTCCGGTTTCGCGCCGACGCCAATCGAGGTCATCGTCAAGGCGGCGTAAAGCCGCGTTGTTGCTTGCATAGGCGGCGGACCATGCGATATGTTCCGCCGCATGCGCAGTGATCATGATGATATTTCAAACTATCTCGATGTTGCCTCAAAAATATTGGATCTGCCGATCCGGCCGGAGCATCGGGAAGAGGTAATGACGGCCGCTTTTGCGCTGGCGGCGCAAGCGCGGCTCCTGGCCGCGTTTGAATTGCCTGAGGCCGTAGAAGCGGCGCCGAGGTTTACGCCATGAATTTGTTTGAACAAGGCGCAGTGGCGCTGGCGGCGGCGATCAAAGCGGGCAAATTGTCAGCGGTTGAGGTGTTGTCGGCTCATGTCGCGCGGATCGAGGCGCTCGATGCGCGGCTGAATTGCTTTACCGATTTGACGCTGGCGCGCGCGCAACGCGAAGCCGCCGCGGTCGATGCGAAAATCGCCGCCGGTGAGGATCCTGGGGCGTTGGCCGGCGTGCCGATCGCGGTCAAGAATCTTTATGACATTCAAGGCCTGGCGACGCGCGCCGGGTCGAAAATCCGCCGGCATGCGACGCCGGCCGCTGCCGATGCCGCAGTGCTCGCGAAATTGCGCGAAGCCGGGGCGGTGCTGCTCGGCGCGCTCAATATGGACGAGTTCGCTTTTGGTTTCGTGACCGAAAATGTGCATGACGGCGACACGCATAATCCGCACGATACGGCGCGCAGCGCCGGCGGCTCTTCCGGCGGTTCGGCGGCGGCGGTGGCGGCGGGATTTGCGCCGATTACTTTGGGCTCCGACACGAATGGCTCGATTCGCATTCCGGCTTCGTTTTGCGGCGTGTTCGGGCTGAAGCCGACCTATAACCGGCTGGACCGGACGGGAAGCTTCCCGTTTGTCGATAGTTTCGATCACCTTGGTCCGTTTGCGCGCAGCGTGGCGGATCTCGCGGCGGCCTATGATGTCATGCAGGATAGCGACAAGGCGTCGCCGATGCTGCCGCTCGAAGTTCCCGCGTCGCGCGTGGCGGTGCTGGGTGACTGGTTCGAGCGCGGCGTGAGCGATGACATGCTGGCGGCGGTGGCGATAGCGGCCAAGGGGCTGGGCGCTACGGCGCGCGCCGTGCTGCCGGAAGCGGCGCGGGCGCGGGCAGCGGCGTTTTGTATTTCCGCTTTCGAGGGCGGGCAGCTGCATAAGGCGGAATTGCGCCGGCAGCCGGAAAATTACGATCCGGCGGTGCGGCCGCGGCTGATTGCCGGCGCCTTGCAGCCGGCGGAAGCGATTTACCAGGCGCAGCGTTTTCGCGCCTGGTTCCGCGAGGAAGCGCAAAAACTCTTCGAGCGTTACGACCTGCTGCTGGCGCCGGCGAGTCCCTGCACGGCGCCGCTTTTGGGCCAGAAGACGATGAGCATCGCCGGCGAGGAGATTCCGGTGCGGCCGAATCTCGGCCTGTATACGCAGCCGATCAGTTTCATCGGCCTGCCGGTGGTGTGCGTGCCGGTTGTCTCCCAGGGCTTGCCGCGCGGCGTGCAGATCATTGCCGCGGCCGGGCGCGAGGGGCTGGCGCTTGCGGCGGCGGCGAAATTGGAGCGGGACGGCGTTGCCGCCGCGCCGGTGGTGAAATTTTAGGAGACTGGCAAATGATGATCGACGATCCGCAGACGCTCGCTGAGGTGCGTGCCGCGTTCGAAGGCTATGAGGCCGCGCTGATGGCAAATGACGTGACGGCCTTGGACCAGTATTTCTGGCAGGCGCCGCTGGCGGTGCGGTTCGGCGTCGGGGAATCGCTTTTCGGGCATGAGGCGATCGCGGCGTTTCGCGCCGCCCGTGCCGGTGGTTCGCCGCAGCGCCGGCTTCGGGCGACGCAGATCACCTGTTTTGGCCGCGACCATGCCGTGGCGGTGACGGAATTCCTGCGCGAGGGTGAGGCAGCGATCGGTCGGCAAAGCCAGGTGTGGGTGAAATTTCCGGAGGCCGGCTGGCGCATCGTCAGCGCTCATGTCTCGCTTGCCGCGAATAAATCCTGACGGTCAGGCTTTCTAACGGCCTATCCCGCTGTTAAAAACCCCGGTGGACAATGTCCACCGGGGTTTTTGCGTCGCGCTCAGGCGGTCTCGAAGCCGATGACAGCCTTGATTTCGAGGAACTCGTCCAGCGCCCATTTGCCGTATTCGCGGCCGTTGCCGGACTGTTTGTAGCCACCGAACGGGGCGGCCAGGTCCTGGGGCGGGTAGTTCACATGGACATTGCCCGCGCGGATGCGGGCGGCCACGTTGCGGGCATGATCGAGGTTGCCAGATTGTACATAGGCGGCCAGGCCATACTCCGTGTCGTTGGCAATCCGAATGGCCTCTTCCTCATCCTTATATGGCAGAATCACAAGGACCGGGCCGAAAATTTCCTCGCGTGCGATCGTCATATCGTTGTGCACACCGGCAAACACCGTCGGACGCACGAAGAAACCGCGATTGAGATGTTCCGGCCGGCCCGGACCGCCGGTGACGAGCTCGGCCCCCTCATCAATGCCGGCCTGGATCAGGCGCTGGATTTTGTTGAACTGCGTCTCGCTCACCACCGGGCCGAGATTGGTGCGCGGATCGCGGACATCGCCGACGACCAGGCTCTCAGCCGCGGCGCGGGCAATCGCCTTGACCTCCTCGTGGCGGTCGGCCGGCACCAGCATACGCGTCGGCGCGCTGCAGGATTGGCCGCTATTGGTCATGATGCCAAGCACGCCCTTGGTCACGGCGCTCTGAAAATCCACGTCCGGCAGCAGGATGTTGGGTGACTTGCCGCCGAGTTCCTGGGCCACGCGCTTGACCGTCTGTGCCGCCGCCTGAGCGACCAGAATGCCCGCGCGGGTCGAGCCGGTGAAGGACATCATGTCGATATCCGGATGCGCTGACATCGCGGCACCGACAACGCCGCCTTCGCCCTGCACCATGTTGTAGACGCCGGCCGGGACGCCCGCTGCATGCAACACCTCGGACCAGATGATCGCATTCAGTGGCGAGATTTCGGAGGGTTTCAGCACCATGGTGCAGCCAGCGGCGATGGCCGGCGCGACCTTGGTGACGATCTGGTTGATCGGCCAGTTCCACGGGGTGATGAGGCCGACCACGCCGATCGGCTCGCGCGTGATCAGCGTCGTGCCTTCGACCGACTCAAAGCGGTATTCCTCGAGCACCTGGATCATGCGTGCGAGATGATCGGTACCGCGTGATGACTGGCGCTCATAGGCAAATTGCAGCGGCGCGCCCATTTCCTGCGCCAGAGCCTCGGCGATATCGTGCCGGCGCTTGTCGTATTCGGTTAGCACGGCGCGCAGGAGATCAACCCTGTCCTTGCGCGATGTACGGGAAAAAGCGGGAAACGCCGCCTTCGCGGCCGCGACGGCCCGGTCGACATCGGCGGCGCCGCCGGCCGCGATCTGGGTAAAGGCTTCCTCGGTCGAGGGGTTGATGACATCGATGAGCTTAGGCTCCAGCGGTGCGACCCAGGCGCCGTTGACGTAATGCTCGCGTGTATGCTGCATATGCAGGTTTCCTCTTACTGGCCAGTAGACAGGTGAGTGTTGCCTCGTGTCTCGAGAGGCGACGTTCGGTTCAGTTTGTGCGTAATTCTCAAACGGCAAGATCGCTGTTTGTCAATATTCATAACCAAGCACATTCATTGCACAATAGCGACAACGCGGAGCGATTTGATCGAGGCGCGCGGATCCCGATGATCGGGCGCGCATGCCTGCCGCGGATCAGTGGTAGCGGCAGGCATGTTTTTCATTGGTTAGAAGAGCACGCCGCCTTCGAGACCGCTCTGTACAACATCGCGTCCATTCCCATTATTGCCGTAGCCGGCTCCGCCTGTGTTGGTGAGGTGCAGATAACCGACGGAAAGGCGGGCGTAGAGATTTTTATATTGCCAGGTCGGAGATAGTTCGAGGCCGAACCCAGCGGCGCAGGCTGCTATGAACCAGTCGCTGGGGCCGTTGCTGTCGAAATACTCAACCATGCTGCCAAGAGAGTAGGGGCTCTTGCCAAAATTATAGTCGCCAAACACCGCGGCGCCGAAATTGCTGGTGAATTTGGGAATTCCGAGTTGCTGGTCCGGATTTGCATACACGTACTGTATCTCGGGAACGATGTTTAGATTGCCCCGGGTCCAGCTATACCAGCCGCCGAACATCTGCGAGTTGATAAAATACGGGCCGGTAGCCTGTGTCGATGTTTGGTTGTAGGTGATGGTGTTCAGGCCGGTTTTTCCGAGATTTCCGGCATAAAAAAGGCTCAAGGAATTGGCGCTGTTGAAATTGTAGGTAGCTAGAGCCTGAAGGAAATTGAAAACGCGCGTGTCCCATCCATCGCCGAAAACGGCCTGAATTGTAAACGGTCCTTTTGTATAGGTCGCAGACACGCCGACGCTCGAACCATTCTCGACGTAGAAAATGTCACTCAAGAACAAGTTGGCATTGTTCCAGGAGACACCGCTTTCATACCCCTCCAGTGAGAGGAATTGACCAGCGGAAATGGTGATCGGCGAGTTCGGAGGGGCCAGCGTGACATAGCCCTGATAAATCGGGCTCGCCCGGTACAGGGTGATGCTTGCGGTGTGCGGCGTGGTGCCCAGAGTCGGGCTGCCGCCCTCAGGGCCGACTTCGATGTTGAATTGCAGGATCCCGCTGGATTTCTGGAGGTCGATCAATGCGGCAGTAAGCGCGGCACCCGTTGAGCGGTCACCGAGTATGCTGCTTTCGTCGTCGGAAGTACCTGTCTGGGCGAAGAAATAGCCGGCAGCACCGCCTGAAATTTCCAGTGGGCCTAACGGGCCGCCGTCGATTTCAATGGTGGAAGGGCCGTTCAGGGCGTAGGCAGGACATGAGGTCAAAATCGCCAATCCGCCGGCGATTCCCGTTAGTAATAAGCTCCTCAGGCGCGTGGTCATTTCATCTCCATATATAATGTGTGGACGTCATGATCAGGCTGCCTTTTTCCCTGCGTTGTTTTTGATTTTAAGTGTGGAAGCCGCCTTTCCCCGCTCGTTGCGTTGCGTTGCGGTGGTTCCTTGGCGGTCTTTATTCAAAATTCCGGCTGTCTTGTTGGCCTCTGGATTTTCCGGGCGCTCAGCGCGTGTCACAGCATGCCTCTGGTGCGATGTCTGAGATGGGGGCGCTGCGGATGAAAATTCCTAGGCTCTGACGGTCGTCACTCATAGCCTCCGTAAAGTTTTTTGTTACAACATTGTGTGCTTATTGTTGCAACAAAAGTCAATAGTGTTATAACAACGAAATGGTAGTTGATCGTGATGACATTTCTGCCTCAGCCCGTGGGACCGGAGAGCCGCATCGCGCCCTGATGATCTATGGGGAATTGCGGGCGATGTTGCGCGATGGCCGGTTCGGACCGGGCGCCAAATTAAAACTGCGCGATCTGGCGGTGGAGTTCGGCACCAGCCTCACGCCGGTCAGAGATGCCTTAAATCGCCTGGTTGCCGAACAGGTTCTGGAAGCCTCGCTCAACCGGACCGTCATTGTGCCGATTCCCGCGGCGGCCGATGTCCGCCAGCTTCGGCGTATTCGGATGGAGCTTGAAGGTTTTGCGGCCGCCGAGGCGACCGAGCGTATTGAGGCTGGAGAGATCGATCGGGTCGAGGCATTTCACAGGGAATATATGGAAGCGCGTCGCGCCAGAGAGCTGCGCCGCATGCAACTGGCGAACAGGGGCTTTCATTTTGCAATCTATGAAGCCGCCGGTATGCCGATGTTGATTGAATTGATCGATAATTTTTGGCTTCGCAACGGTCCGCTGAACCGGCTCAAGCATGAATTCGGGCCGGAATCGTCGCGCCCGAGCGATGTTCATCATCAGACTATTGTCTCAGCCTTGCGTGAGCGCAATGCCGGAAAGGCCCGCCAGGGCATTCAGGACGATATCGATTATTCGACCGATTCAGTCATCGCCGCGTTGGTGGAGTTGCGTGAGGCTTATGCAAAGCGTTAGTCCAAAACAAGGTGGAAGTGTGGATGTTGTTTAACAAAAATAGCGTGATGTCTTAATAAATAACACTGGCATACAAACCTCCAGGATGATAACGCAAATTCAATATCTTTTCGAAAAGGGTTATAAAATCCCATGAACGAAATGACGCTGCAGCGCGCGCCAGGCGTTTCTCGCGCGGACGAAAATGCGATCATGCTCCAGAATGTAAATAAGTGGTATGGATCGCTTCATGTCTTGCGTGATGTTTCACTGACGGTCGCACAAGGCGAAAAGGTGGTGGTTTGCGGTCCGTCAGGTTCAGGCAAGTCTACCATGATCCGCTGCATCAACCGCTTGGATCATCATCAGCAGGACGAATCATCGTTGATGGCATCGAGCTGACAGACGATCTGCGCGCGCTCGACGCGATCCGGCGGGAAGTTGGCATGGTCTTCCAGTCCTTCAATCTCTTTCCGCATATGACCATTCTCGAAAATTGTACATTGGCGCCGATGTGGGTGCGCAAGATGGCGAGGAAGGAAGCGGAGGATCTGGCGATGGAATATCTCCATCGCGTGAAAATTCCAGATCAGGCGAAGAAATTTCCTGGCCAGCTTTCCGGTGGGCAGCAGCAGCGCGTCGCGATCGCACGTGCCTTATGCATGAAGCCGAAAATCATGCTGTTTGATGAGCCGACTTCTGCGCTTGATCCGGAAATGATCAAAGAGGTGCTGGACACCATGATCGGCCTGGCCGACAGCGGCATGACCATGGTGTGCGTGACGCATGAGATGGGCTTTGCCAGGCAGGTCGCTGACCGGCTGGTTTTCATGGATCGCGGAGAGGTGGTCGAAAGCGGTCCGCCGGAGCAGATTTTTGATGCGCCTCAGACTGAGCGGTTGAAGCTGTTTCTCGGGCAGATTTTGCGAGGGCATTAGGGTTTGAATTTTCAAAATACGGGTCGTGTCCAGCGGGGTAGGAACTGCCACCGGCACGGGCTGTGGTGAAAAGTTAGGGGAAGGTGCGCTGGATTTCAGAAATCACCTGATGAGGCGGCCGTAAAAATCTAAAAAGACGTTGGCGCCCAGAAGGAAGCACGATCTGATTTGATGAAATAAAGGAAGCGAAGCGGAATATGATCAAGAGATTCACGAAATTGGCTGCGTTTGCGGGTGTCATCGGCGGCATCTTTGTGTTTTCGCAGCCGAGCGAAGCGCAAACCGTCAACAGCCCGACCCTTAATGCGGTCAAGCAGCGTGGTGAGCTGGTTTGTGGCGTTGATACCGGGATGCCAGGCTATGCCTTCCAGGATGCAAACGGAAAATGGCAGGGGCTTGATGTTTCGCTGTGTCGTGGCGTGGCGGCTTCGGTGCTGGGCGATGCCAATAAGGTTCGCTTCATCGGTGCGACGTCTCAGGATCGTTTTACCCTGCTGCAATCTGGTCAGATCGACCTGCTCGTCCGTGATACGACACAGACTTTCGTGCGCAATAACGGGTTGCATCTCGCTGAGCCGGTGATCAATTTTTATACCGGCGAGATGTTTGTCGTTCGCAAGGATCTTGATGTCCAGCATGTCGCGCAGCTGAATGGCGCCACGATCTGCATTCTCACGGGGACAACTCTCGAGCACGATATTGCTGATTATGGCCGTAGCCATAACATCACCATCAACACGCTGCTCTTCGATCGCCCGGAACAGGCTTTTGCCGCGATGCAGGCCGGGCGCTGCGACGGCTATACGGATGATGGCGGAAGCGTCGCTGCCGCGCGTGCCAGCATGCCGAGCCCGTCCTCCTGGGTGATCCTGCCGGACGTGATCACGGCGGAGCCGCTTGGGGCATTCGTGCGCCAGGGAGATCCCGATTGGGCCAATATCGTGAAATGGACGCATTATGCGATGCTGGAAGGTGAGGTTCTGGGTATGACCAAAGCCAATATCGACCAGATGAAGACGCAAGCGACCAGCCCTGAGGCGCGGAGATTTCTGGGGCTCGATGGCGGGCTCGGCGCGATGCTGGGGCTCGACAATCAGTGGTCCTATCGCGTGATCAAGCAGGTCGGAAATTACGGGGAAGTCTACAATACCTATTTTGGCCCGCAGGCGCTGGATCTGCCACGGGGTGAAAATAATCTCTGGCTCGATGGCGGGCTGCAATATCCGCTGCCCTGGGAATAAGTGAAGCATAGGTAGGTAGACTGACAATGACCAAGCGGATGTTGAGATATATTGGCGGTGGCCAGTCGGTATTGCTGCTGGCGGTCTTGGCGACCGCTTGGTTTCTCTTTGCTGAGGCACATCAAAACCTGGCGCGCCATGGCGTGACATTCGGGTTCGGGTTTCTGGCCCAGCGTGCGGGTTTCGATATCCCATTTCATCTGATTTCATGGAATACAAGCTCCGATACTAACGGTCGTGCCCTGCTTGTCAGCGTCCTGAATACACTGCTGGTTTCGGGGCTCGGCATCGTCACGGCGTCGTTGCTTGGACTGCTCGTGGGCGTGATGCGGCTGTCGGCGAATTGGCTCGTGCGGAGCATCGCTTTGGGCTTCATCGAGATCATTCGCAACACGCCGGTTCTGGTGCAGATCACTTTCTGGTATGTAGCGGTCTTGCAGGCCCTGCCGGGGCCGCGGCAAAGCTTTCATTTGCCGCTCGCAATGCTGCTCAATGTTCGTGGGCTCTATATTGCCAGGCCGGTTCTGGCGCAGGGCGGGGGCCTTTTGCTCGCGCTTGGCGTATTGCTGATCGCGATGATGCCGTTTGCCTGGCGTTGGACACTGGGCGGCACGCGCATCGGCCGCAAGATATTGTTTTTCCCGGTTCTGGCCATCGGCTTGGCATGGCTCGGTATCAGGCATTTCGACTTGCCTGTCATCGAGGCTTTCAATGTCAGTGGCGGTATACAATTGCCGCCGGAGCTGGTGGCACTCTGGGCAGGATTGTCGATTTATTCGAGCGCCTTCATCGCTGAAATCGTACGGAGCTCGATCGAGGCGATTCCCAAAGGCCAGCAAGAGGCGGCGAAGGCGCTGGGGTTGGGGGCTGGTCAGAGACTATTCCTGGTGACGTTGCCGCAGGCGATCAGGCTCATGCTGCCGCCTCTGACAAGCCAGTATCTCAACCTGATCAAAAACAGCTCGCTTGGCGCGGCGATCGCCTATCCGGAAGTGTTCCAGATTTTCACCGGGCCGGTTTTGAGCACGTCCGGCCATGAGATTGAGAGCATGCTGCTGCTTTTCGCGGTGTTTCTGCTCATTAATCTGCTGATGTCGACGCTCATGAATTGGTTCAACCGGCGTGCGGCGGTGGTCGTCCGTTGAGGCGCGAAATCGGCCCAGGCGTAACAAACCAGGTAGAGGTTGGAGAGATTATGACTGAAAACGTCTCTGAGGCTGCTCTTAGATCGCCGCTCTCGGCAAGCCGCCCGCCTGTTGCCGATGGAAGCCCGTATCAGCGCGCTTTGATCTGGATGCGCCGCAATCTGTTCAGCACCATCCCCAATACATTGCTGACCGTGCTGGTTGTAGGGGGTATCGTTTTATGCCTTTCCGCCTTCTATAAATGGGCTGTCGCGGACGCGACCTGGGCGGGAAATTCGCGCGAGGCCTGCGTGCGCGGTGGCGCGTGCTGGACCTTCGTCAAGGTTCATTTGGGCTATTTCCTTTACGGGTCTTATCCGCTTGATGCGCGTTGGCGGATTGATCTTGCCGGTCTGCTGTTGCTTGGTTTCGGCTATCCGGTTCTGGCGGTATGGACCAGGCATCGCGGTTGGTGGGCGGTGGCGCTCTTCCTGGTCTTCCCGCTTGTCGCCGGCGTGCTCCTGGTAGGCGGGATATTCGGCCTGCGCTTTGTCGATACCAGCCAACTGGGCGGTCTGACGCTGGATATATTGATCACGTTCGTCAATGCCAGCGCGGCCCTGCCGATCGGTATCGTCCTCGCCTTGGGGCGGCAATCGGATGCTGCCGTGGTGCGCATGCTGGCCACGGGCTATATCGAGTTTTGGCGCGGGGTCCCGCTGATCTCAGTACTTTTCATGGCGACGCTGATGCTGCCTTTCTTTCTGCCCAACGGCATTTCGGTGAATAACCTGCTGCGTCTGATGGTCGTCATGGTCATGTTCTACAGCGCCTATATGGCGGAGGTCATTCGCGGGGGCTTGCAAGGTGTGCCGAAGGGGCAGATGGAGGCCGCCTCATCGCTGGGGTTGAAATGGTGGCAGATGCAGCTGACGGTCGTGTTGCCGCAGGCCTTCCGGCTGGCCGTGCCAAACATCACGAATACTGTGGTCGACATGTTCAAGGACACGACGCTGGTGACGATCATTGGGCTGGCTGACATATTTGGGTCGGTGAGCCGCGCTCTCAACGACACGTCATGGCTTGGCATGGCCATGGAGGGCTATGTGTTTGCCGCTGTCGTGTTTTTCGTCTGCTGTTTTGCAATTTCTGCCTATGGGCGGCATTTTGAGACGCGCCTGAATGGCAACGGGCGCTGAAGGCGTTACATTGTTATGGTTTATGAGAGCGTCGTTTAGGACGCATCAACAGGGGAGGGTAGATCATGCCGGCTGATTTTCATGTCTCCAACGGCAGCAAGCAAAGCGATTTTGGGTTTTCCTTGCCAACGAACGTATCGACGCCGGCCTTTCTCGTCATCGAGGATGTCGTCCGTCGCAATTTTGCGGCGACCCTCGCGGCCTGCGGCACTGCGGCCCGCTTTCTGCCGCATTTGAAAACCCATCGCGCCCCCTGGCTCACCGAATGGCTGGTCGCCCAGGGCGTTACCGGCTGCAAGGCAGCGACGCCGGCGGAAGCCGAAATGGCGCTTGGCGCCGGCATGAGCATGGTCATTTGGGCCTTTCCGACAGTTAATTCAGCGAACATATCCCGCTTCGTCGCCGCGGCGCGCCGTTACCCGGCCGCCCGGTTGGTGGGGCTGGTCGATTCCGCTGCGGGGATCGATGCCTGGGAGGCGGTGCTGGGGCAGGACAGGCCGGTGAACCTCTCCTTCCGGGTCGATCTTGATCCCGGCATGGGACGCACCGGTGTGGCCATCGGCGCCGCCGCGCTCGACCTTGCGCGCCGCTTGCACCGCGGTGGCTGCTTCGCTGGTTGGCATCTCTATGACGGCCATATCAAGGATCTTGAGCGCGCTGCAAGGCAGCGTAAAGTCGATGCCTTGGTCGAGAAGATCGAGGATTTGCGGCGCCAGCTCGAGATTGAGGGCATCGCCTCCGATGTCGTGGCAGGCGCCAGCTATACCTTGGACCTCTGGCCGGCGAGTTCCGTCGCCTATGTATCGTCCGGCACTTGGACCTATTCCAATGACCAGCTCGACTGCGAGCTTGCTACGTCCGGTTGGACGCCTGCCGCTTTCGTTCTGGCGACCGTGATTTCCACCGGCGATGGCACGGCGACCCTTGACGCGGGCGCCAAGGCGATCTCGCCTGACAAGCCGTTGGCCGAGCGCTTTCGTTGGGATGGGGCGATCCGGCTCATGAGTGAAGAGCATACCGTAGTTGAAGCCACCGATCTCGCGGTCGGCGACCAGCTGTTGCTGATCCCTCGTCATACCTGCACGACCGCCTATCTTTACGACGAGGCGCTGGTCCTGACGTCCAGCGGCGTTTGGGAGCGGCGTGCCCAGCTGGGCAGCCGGCGCTAACCGCGCGGCCGAGGGTAACAAGAAAAGTGGCCGCTTTTTGGAAAAAGCGGCGCAAAAACTTTTAGTTGGCTGGGCCCGTGGCGCTGAAACGGCACGGGCTAAGTTTTAAAAAAGTTTTTTGCTTCTTTTTTTCAAAAAAGAAGCCTTCCTTCCTTCTAATGCTCTCTGCCCGTCGTCGCGCGCTGACAGCCGGCAGGCGAGCCGCTAGGTTGACCGCGTGCGACAGCACGTAGAGCAACGTTAGATCGACGAGATCAAGAAGGACGACATGACACAGACCCAATGGCACGCAGACCCGCTTTCCTGGGGCCACGGCCCTCGACTTTTTGAAGTATTCCACGAGCCGACCTGTCCCTTCTCTGTCAGGGCTTTTGGCAAGCTTGACGCGCTGCTGGCCGAGCTCGGTGAGGACCGCATCACGATCAAGGTCCATCTCCAGTCCCAGCCCTGGCATATGTATTCGGGTGTCATAGTCCGCTGCATCATCGCGGCCTCGACGCTGCCGGGCGGCAAGGAGACGGCCAAGCGCGTGATCGCTGCTATCGGCGCACATCGGGAGGAGTTCGAGTTCGAAAGCCACTGCCGAGGTCCCAATCTCGCGGCGACTCCAAACGATATCATCGCGCGCATCGAGGCGTATAGCGGCGTGAGCCTCGCCCAGGCTTTCGCGATCCCGGATCTCGACCGGGAGATCAAGCGGCACTGCAAATACGCACGTCAGAACGGCATTCATGTCTCGCCGACCTTCATGATCGATGGGCTGGTTCAGGCCGACATCAGCAGTGGCGACCCGGTTTCCGCCTGGGCCGATCGTCTCCGCGCGGGCTGAACGCCGCTTCCCGGGCGCGCCATGACCCGCATGGTGCCCCGGGAACGATCTCCTGCTGCCACGTATATTGGGCCGGGGGCGTGCCGGGGCCGATATTTAGAGCCGCCAGGCAATGGCCCCATTCGTCTTTGGGGCCCCACAGCACTCCTTTTCCGTAGCGTGCAGAACAGAAAACTACACAAAACGATAAATGTGACAGCAAATGTCACGAAACACAACTTTAAGTTAGTTTAACGTAACAGTCCGCGTCGACTATTTCGCGATACGAAATGTTTCTCGAAGCTAAAAAATGCAACTGGACCGAATTGTTAAAAGAGCGTTACGCGCCATCAGCGAGGCGTTTCAGGTGCGATCGAGCATGCCGTGTTCGTATGCCGAAAGATCTAAAGCGATATCGGAGGCGTTCGTTCATCTGCTCAGCCTATGAGGCTGAGCCTATGAATTTCTGGGCGAACGGTCAGGAGCACGCGGCGCATCCGTGATGGCTGACGAGAAGTCTTTTTCATCCTGAATATTTCAATAAATTTCGGAGTCCTACTCATAATGAATTATATCTACGACGCGGTGTCCGAGCGTCCCCTGGACCTCGCCCAATCCGCGCCTAAGGCTGAGAAAGCACGTGATCGCCGAGGAAGAAAAGCGGATCGGCTGACAAATATTTTTCCGATGGCCGCGGAGACGGAGAGCTGCCTGCTGGCCATGGCCGACGAGCGCGGCAGGGCGAATACCGGCAAAAGCCATCGCAGGATCAAATGGAACATGCTGGCGGCGGTCGTCACCATGGCCTTGGTCGAACACGGTCACGCCTTCGCGCAGACGGCCACGACGATCACAGGCGATAATAACACGACCGCGTTGACGCTCGATACCGGTGACTCGCTGACCATCACTTCAGGGGCGACCTTGAATGTCAACAACGGCAAAAATACGGTTGCCGTTGATGGATCGAGCACGATCGTCAATGACGGTACCCTCGAGGAAACCGGTGTCGGTGGAGATGCGGGACGCGCGATTCGCGACAAGGATGACCCTCTGACGCTGAAGGTCGAAAATTATGGCACGATCTCCGCGGCGGACGACGACGCTATTGAGATCCAGTATGCTGACAATAATGCCGCCGTGTATAATTACGGCACGATCATTGCGACGGGGAGCTCCGATCAGGCAATCAACTTCAACAACGTCACCAGCGGCAGCAACTATCTCTACAATGCGAAAGGCGCATTGATCGAGACCTATGAAGCCGATGCCGTGCGGCCGGGCGTGAATGGCATAATCGATAACGCCGGTAAGATCTATTCTTACAATCCGTCCGGCAATACATCTTCCAGCGACGGCATTGACGCGCAGACCAATACCGGCGTGGTGATCACCAATACCGGTATCATCGAAGGTGCCCGGCACGGCATCACCGGCGGTAATACCAGCACCAAGGTGGCGGACGGCACTTACTCGATGGCTGTTACCAATACAGGTGTGATCCAAGGCGATGACGGCTCGGGCATCAATATCGATGGCCTCAACGGCAACGAACTCGTCACCGTCTACAATTCCGGCACGATCACGGGAGATGGCGTGACGCGCGACGGCGACGGTGTCGATGTCGACGGTCTGGTCGATCTGGTCAATAGCGGTACGATCGTGTCGGAGCACGCCGATAACGATGCCAGCGAAGGCGTTACGGTCGGCGGCGGCACGATCATTAATTCCGGCATCATTGCCGGCTACAACTCAGCCACAAATGCCGATGGCACCGACAATGACGGCCTCGGTCGCGGCATCACGCTGGCTGGCATCGACCATACATCGACCGAAACATTGCCGACCCCTCAAGGCATTTATGGCGATAGCGAGGTCGTCAATAGCGGCCTGATCTATGGCCAGGACGGGGGCGCCATCGCGGTAACGGGCGCGGCGAACGATGACACCGTTACGATCATCAACGAAGCCACCGGTATTCTTGAGAGCGGCGGTTCCGCAGCGGTGGTGTCCACCGGCGGCAATGATTCGACCATTATCGATTATGGGACGATCAAGACCGACGGCACGGGCGATGCGATCAATCTCGGCAGCGCTAACAGCGCGGTTTATATTCTCGGCGGCAACGCGTCAGTCATCGGTAATATGGATGGCGGCACGGGCACCAGCACGCTGACCATCCAGCCTGGCGCCGGAAACAATTTCACCTATGGCGGCGTGCTCTCGGATTTCTCGTCGATGACCGTCGGCGCGGGCGCGGTGATTTTGAATGGCAATTCTTCCGGCTTCACCGGCCCGACCGAGATCGCGGGGGCACGCTCGAGGTGGGCGATGCGGCCGATCCGGGTGCGGCCTTGGGCGGGGATGTCACGGTTGACAGCGACGGCACGCTGCGTGGCCATGGCACCATTGATGGCAATGTGACGAATCCGGCGTGGTCTTCCCTGGCGGGTCGATCGGCACGCTGACGGTGAACGGCAATTACACCCAGGAGTCCAGCGGTACGCTGAACATCGAGGTTGCGGGCAATGGCAACGACCAGCTCGACGTTACCGGCAAGGCAACGCTCGCCGGTAATCTCTCGATCCAAATCGACCCCAGCTATGTGCTCGGCACCAAGATAAATAATATCTTCTCCGCCGCCGGCGGCGTGATCGGTAATTTCTCCAGCGTATCCTCAAACTCGCCCTATGTGACGTCGCAACTTCTCGGTGCGCCGGGCGACCTCGGGCTGCTGATCACCGTCCCGACCAACAGCCCGGCCTTCGGCACGGGGCGGATCTACGCCGCCAATGGCTTCGTCACCAACCAGGGGCTGTTCAATGTCATGAACACTGTTCTTGGCGGTGATGCGAGCTCGGGCTCACCCAAGCAGGGTGCCTGGATGCAGGCACTTGGCAATTTCGGCTCGGCGAACGGCTATGATTTTAACGAGGGCGGATTTGTTGCCGGCGCCGGCAGGCAGGTCAATCAAAATGTGACCATCGGCGCGGCGCTCTCCAGCCTCTGGACCGGGACCAACGGGGCCGGCTCAAGCGTGTCGGGGAATTCGCTGGGTTTCTATGGCTATGGCATTTACACCGCTGGCCGCTTCCAGGCGACGGCGATGGGCGGTGCCGGTCATCTCGATGCTAATAACGCGCGCTTCCTCGCCGAGGTTGGCACCGCCAAGTCCGCGGGCAACGGCCTGTTCGGCGATGCCGGCGCACGCCTGCAATATAGTTTCGGCGGGCCGCGCGCTTTCGTAACCCCGTACGTATCGGGTGAATATCTCTATACCAATCTCGGCCAGACGAGCGAGACTGGGGCGGGCATTTTCAACATGACCTATGGGGCGATGACCACCAGCCTAGGCCAGTTTGGTGCCGGCGTGAAAACCGGGTTTGCCATGGACACAAGGTTCGGCACGCTGTCGCCATGGGTCCAAGTCGGTGGCCTGGGCACCGTCGGCAACACCAAGGCCGGGACTGTGGAGACGCTTGGCCTTCTCACCGCCAGCGAGAGCGCGACGGTCGCCCCGCAGGGCGCCATCACCGCCGGTGCGGGTGTGCAACTCAGCGGCCGTGGCCCGTGGCGCGTTTCCGCACTGTGGGGCGGTCAGTATGGGAGCGGTACCACCGCTGAGAATTTCGCGCTTGAAGCCCATTACAGCTTCTGATCGCGAAGTCGCTCAACATCTCTAGGAGATAAGGCGGCAGACGGCGTTGCAAATGCGTTGTCTGCCGCCTTTTTGCGTCTTGGGCGCCTGAAAGGCCCGGCCAGAAGGGCCTTACAATAGACCCAGCCTTATTCGGCCGATTGCCAGCCGTTCGACGAGGCTGGCGCGATGCTCTCAACGGCAGCGCTGTCGTTTCCGTCAACGTCAACTCGTGTTGGATCCCACCGGATCAATGAAGCGGCTGCAAGCCCGATCGCCGGCATGACGCTCAACATCAGCAGCGTGGGGTATAGACCAACGGCCCCGACCAGAACCGGGAAGAAATAGAAGCCGATAACCGCGCCGACGCGCTGGCATGCCTGGTTAAATCCACTCGCAGCACCCCGAATAGCCGTGGGAAAGGACAGGGTGGCGAGGGTTGGCCCCTGGGGGCCCGGGCCGAAAGCGTGCCAAAAAATGAATGCCGCCAGAACGGCTGCGCCCACAAGCGGGGAGAAATGCCGGCCGAAGGCGCCTAAAATCAGCAACGATACGATCACGCCACAGAAGCCGATGATCGCGAGTGGCCTGATCCCGACCCTGCTGGTCAAACGTGACTGCAGGCCACCACCCAAAATCCCGAAGAGATTGAAGGTCAGGGAGCCGAGAATGGCGATTTTCAGGTTATGCCCGAAAATCAAGAGGCCAATGGTCGGAAGATAAAAGCCGACCGCATAATATTCGACATTTTGCGTGGTGCTGATGAAAATCGCCTGGAGCAGCCGAATCCGAAACCGCGGCGCAAAAATCTGCTTGTAGCGGCTCCACAATTCCTGATGTGACATTTTCCGAAACCGCGCCTGCGCGCCCGGGTCAACCGCCGTCCTGACATGATATGTGGCTTCCAGAATCCTGGCGGCGCCGGCGAAGTTCCCGCGCGAGGCCTCCCATAAGGGACTTTCCTCCATGAAGAAAAAGCGGAGCACGAGAACGGCGAAAGCCGGAATCGCGCCGAACCCGACGGCCCAGCGCCAGAGCGTGTTGCCGGTGTGCAGGCTGATCATGCCCATAGCGATGAGATAGCAACAGGATCCGGCGACGAACCACACAACCTGCCAGAGATTGATGGCGCCGCTCTTCTTTTTGAGCGAATTATATTCGGCGACAAAGCTCATGGCCACGGGGAAGTCCAAGCCAACGCCGATTCCCATGAGAAAGCGTGCGATCAGCAGAACGGTATAATTCGGCGCCAGGGCTGCGACGATCGTCGCAACCACGAACAACAGCATATTGACAAAGAACATTTTGAAGCGGCCGAGCCGGTCGGCGAAATAACCGCCAAATAGCCCGCCGAAAAGCGCGCCGACGGCCATGATGGATGTCAGTGTCCCTAGTGCAGACGGCGTCAGCCCAAACGCCTGCCGCAACTGCACGGCGCCGACGCCGAGGCTGGTGAAGTCATAGGCATCCGTGAATATGCCGCCGAGGGCTATCAGCAGCACCAAGGTGGCGTTCTGCCTACGCCTGTGGTCGGATTTATTGATGAAATTAACAACGTCTTCGACGCTTTTGATGAAAAATACGACGTCAGTTACGCTTAGCCCTTCCCGATCATTATTGCTGAGCAGGCCCGGAATGCGACCTTCTCAGATCCTTCAACTCAAACATGTCTCTCCTATCGGAGACAAGGTGATATTTTTGTTGAAATGATATCGGAATGATGTGCGTCTGGCCAGTGTCGCGGACTGATCCCCTCGCCGCGCGTCGTGGGACCCCAACGCTCTCGAGGCGCTTGCGGCAATCATGAAGAAATGCACGGCACAAGAGCCTCCCGCGCCGTGGCGCGGGAGGAAGGCAAAGCGGGTTCAGGCGGCTGCGGAAATGACGCCGGCGGCACTCATGATGCGGCGGCCGATATCCGCGGCCTGCTCGGCCAGGCGGGAGGTTTTGTTCACCGGATGGTGGACGAATTTGCGGACCTCGCCGGCCACGAGGACGGTATGCACATTGGCCTCGCTGCCGTGGAACACGACCGCCTGCACCGGATTGGCCAGGGGCGAGGATTCCTGATGAGCCCAGGAGAAAATTGTCAAATCCGCATCCTTGCCAGGCGAGATCGAGCCGATCCGCTTCTCCAACCGCAGAGCTTTCGCCCCCTCGATGGTGGCGAAAGCCAGCGCGTCGCGGGCGGTGAGCGACAATTGGTCGAGCATCTTGCCGTCTTTATGCGCGGCCGCGTTGGCGAGCATGCGTTGCGTCTGCAACGCAAAGCGCATCTGTGAAAACATGTCGGCGCTGACGCTGCACACCACATCGGTGCCGAGCGTGATTTGCCCGCCGGCGGCATGCACGCGCCCGGTCACGGGGATGCCGTGCCCCATTTGCATTTCCACTTCCGGCGTCACCGAAAAACTCGCGCCCTGCGCCAAAGCCATGGCGATCTCGTCATCCTGCAGCCGGTTGCAATGGGTGAGGTTGATGTCCGGGCCGAGCAAGCCGGCTTGTGCCAGATTGCGCCCATGCGGTGCGTAGTCGCCGAACATGCCGACGGCCAGATGCATGCTCGCCATGATGCCGAGCGAGCGCGCGAGTTCGATATCGGCGCGGCTGACATCCATGCTGGCGAAATCCGGGCCGCGCGCGGACATCGCCAAGGTGACGAGGCCGTCGTCCGAGGCCAGGCGCTGCTTGCGCAGGCGCACGATATCCTGTGGATGCGCCTCGTGGCTTTGGTAATACCAGCGCCCCACATCATCGCCCGGTGTGCCATGGCCGAACACGGCGCGCAGGCCGGATTCCTGCAAGGCATCGATCGCCCGGTCGGCATGGTCAGGCGTGTTCAGGATATGCGACCAGTCGAATACAGTGGTCACACCGGCCGCGATCTGTTCCTGCGCGCCCAGCAAGGTGGCGACATAGACATCGTCCGGCTTGTAGAATTTGCCGCTGCTGCCGAGAATATAGGTGAGGTACTCGCCGAAGGACCAATCGCCGGCGCAACCTTTAATAACGGTCTGCCAGAGATGGATGTGGCTGTTGACGAAGCCGGGAATGACGATTTTGTCTTTGCCGTCGATGAGGCTGGCGTCGTCATGCTCGATATGGCGGCCGACCGCGGCGATCTTGCCGTCTTTGATCAGAACATCGCCGACCAGATCACCAAAATCGGCATCCATGGTGATCAGATGCGCCTGCCGGATCAGGATCGGCCGGCCTTTTTCAGGGGCCAGGCCAGGCAGTGTCGTGCGTGCGGTGGAATTCATGAGTAGCGTGTCTCCCGTGAGGTTTTTTATTAAGTAAGGGCCGCTTTTTGGAAAAAGCGGCGCAAAAACTTTGGGCTTTTGAGCCGGCGGCTTGAAGACAGCTGGGCAATGCTAGGCTAGGTCGGCAGGTTGCAGGCCGACATCGCGGCTGATCCTGCGGCCGGATTCGTTGAGCTCCTCGATGAGCGCGGCGATGCCGTCCACTTGCAGCTTGCCACCGCGCTTTTTCCAGCTGCCGGCAATCATCACCGAATCGATGTTGCCGGAATGCGACTGCATCACCACGCTGGAAATCGGATCATGCACCGGCTGCAGGTTCAACGCATCGGCGCGCAGCATCACAAGGTCCGCCTGCTTACCGGGTGCCAGAGAACCGATGCGCGCCTCCTGG
This sequence comes from uncultured Pseudomonadota bacterium, assembly GCA_963798115.1. GTDB lineage: Bacteria > Pseudomonadota > Alphaproteobacteria > Acetobacterales > Acetobacteraceae > Acidocella. The sequence continues at coordinate 497,603 of CAWCRT010000012.1, read as the reverse complement.
CCGAGCAGCCGCGCGCCTTCAAGCGTGATCCAGGAGAGTGCATCACGCGCCCGCAGCCGCGCCTTGCCGCCGAAAGTTCCTTTGCCGCGCGCATCAAGATTGTCGAGCGCGCGTTGATGCGTCAGCGCCATGCGTGCCGCCAGCATCATCTCGCTGGAATGCCCGCATTCGATGTCGGTGCCGATCGAAGGCGCGGCGCCGAGATCACGCAGCCGGCCGAGGATCGGGTGGCCATGGCCGGAAATCAATTCCGATTCCGGTGTGACGGTGAAGCGCACGTCGCAGGCGATGAAGCGCTCGAGCTGCGCATCGCTGAGATCGTTGCCGTGCACGATATTGACCAGCCGGTTGAGCAATCCTTCCGCCTCCAGCACCGCCCAGCCTTCCGGGTTGCGCGCCGGGCCGCCGCCCTGATGCATCGAGGCGATCAGGCCGAATTCCTGGGCCAGGCGGAAATCCTGCAGCGTCACGTCCAGCGTTGCGTAATGCGGACCGAGTACGCCGATGCCGAGCGAAATCATCTCGGCATCGCCGGCGAGCGCCTCGCGCAGCCGCAAAATCTCCTGGCGCGGGTGCGGGATTTCCCAATAAGGCGGCTCGCCGGGCTTGGGATCCGGCTTGGGCGTGCCGTGCATGAAACAGGCGCGGATACCGGCATGGCGCAGCCCGGCGATGGCGGCATCGGTATGCGCCGGGGTCGGGTTGTTGTGGCACCAATCCACCAGCGTGGTCGTGCCATTATCGATCTGGTTGAGCGCGCCGATCAGCGTCGCGAGATAGATGTCGCGCGGCCGGAAATGCGTGGCAAGGCCGGCATGAACCCAGCGCACATATTCCGGGAACGTCCAGTTCGAGCCCATCGAGCGCAAGGGGGCCTGCCAGCTGTGCATATGGGCGTTGATCAGGCCCGGTATCACGATCATCCGGCTGGCATCGACGATCTCGGCATCGCCGGACGGCAGTGCCGTGCCGATCGCGGTGATGAGGCGATCCTCGATCAGTATGTCGCCGCGGATCACATCCTCGGCGCCGCCTTGCATGGTGATCACCAGCGCGTTCTGGATAAGCGTTTTCATGCGAGTCCTTCCTCTCTTCGGCCGGCATTCTTGGTCCGGCTCGTGGCAGAACGAGGCCGCCGCCGCGGCGCCGGCCTCCGGTGTCAGATCATCGCGGCGCCCCGGACGAGGCGCGGACGATGAGGTCCGGTTTCAGTACGACATCGACGCCGCCTTCCGCCTCGCGGCGGATCAGCCGCAGCAGCAGGCGCGCGGCCTGCGCGCCCATTTCGCGATGGCGGATGCGGATGGTGGTGAGCGGCGGCGCGATCATATCAACAAACGGCATGTCATTATGACCAACGACGGAGATGTCGTCGGGGCAGCGCAGGCCGCGCAGATGCAACGCGTCATAGACGCCGAGTGCCAGCAGATCGTTGGCGGCGACGATAGCGGTGGTCTCCGGCGCCTGGGCCAGCAGCGTCAGGCCGGCCTCGCGCCCGGCATCGCGGGTGAATTGCGCGGCCGGCACGCTCCGGTGCGGCGGGTTCTCCAGCCGGTGCGCCGCCATGGCCGCCAAAAACCCCTCCAATCGGCCACGGCCGGTGGAGAGCTGCTGCGGCCCGGCAATGTGCGCGATGTGCTTGTGGCCGCATGCGACGAGATGATCGACCGCAAGCTGCATTCCGCGGGCATCGTCGCTGACCACGGAAGAGGCGCGGTGATCGAGCTCATGACGGTTCACCACCACCACGGGGACATTTGTTTTCAGGCAGAGATCGATGATGGAATCGTGGCGCGTCACCGTGGCCAGGATCAGCCCGTCCACCTGCCGGGCGAGCAGCCGCTCGACCACCAGGCGCTGCCGGGCCGGCTCATGGCCGGCATTGGCAACCATGGCGATATAGCCGTGCTCGGCGAGGCCCGCCTCCAGCCCTTCGAGAATCGGCGGGAAGACCGGGTTGGTGATGTCCGGCAGCACCACGCCAATCGTTTCGGAGCGGCGGGTGCGCAGGCTGGTGGCCAGGCCATTGGGCACATAGCCCATCTGTTCCGCGACCGCGATCACGCGATTGGCCACTTCCGTGCTCAGGCGATGCCTGGTCGCCGGATTCAGCGCGCGTGAGACCGTCGAGGCGTGAACCCCGGCCTTTTTCGCCACATCATTGACAGTGAAACGTTCCACAATGCCCCGTTCTTTGTGCATTTTTTGATGCGATTGTTTGCACGATAACAACGTTTGTTTTGTTGGGAAAGGCCTGCTTCTGAATTTCGTTTTTTACATGTTCAGCATTTTATCTTGTTGACATCCGGGAGAACTCAGCGGAATCATTGTGCAACCCTGTGCACAAAGTACAGGAAATAAACACTGAATTGTGCAAAGCTTTGCACGAGGGCGGACAACATGATCATCGAAGACGAGTTTACAAGTGACGCGTGCGGTCGAGCTCGCGATGGCGCAAACGCCGGATGCGCGACTGCGCGAAGTGATGGCGGCGCTGGTGCGCCATACCCATGCCTTCATCCGTGAGGCGCGTCCCAGCGAGGAAGAATTCGAGGCGGGCCTGCGCTTCCTGGCACGCATCGGGCAGGCGACCGACGCATTGCACAACGAGGCCGTGCTGTTTGCCGACGTGATCGGCGTCTCCAGCCTGGTGGGGCTGCTGAATAACCCGATGAATGCCGGCCAGACCGCGGCGGCGCTGCTGGGGCCGTTCTGGCGGGCGAATGCGCCAGTTTGCGAATTGGGAGAAAATCTCGCGCGCTCCGAAACGCCGGGCCTGCCGCTTTTCGTGCGCGGCGTGGTGCGCGATCTGCAGGGGCGGCCGGTGGCCGGCGCGAAAGTGGATGTGTGGCACGCCTCGCCGGTGGGGCTCTATGAAAACCAGGACCCGGAACAGGCGGAGATGAATTTGCGCGGCCTGTTCACCACCGACGAAGCCGGGCGGTATCATTTTCGCTCGGTGCGGCCTGCAGGTTATCCCGTGCCGACGCATGGCCCGGTCGGCGATCTGCTGCGCGCGCAACTGCGCCATCCGTACCGGCCGGCGCATATTCATTTCATGATCACCAAGCCGGGTTGCAAGACGTTGGTCACGCAGATCTTTGCCGATGACGCCGATCATCTGCAGACCGATGTCACCTTCAGCGTCATTCGTTCGATTGTCGGCCATTATGAGCGGCACGAGACCGGCCCTGCGCCGGCGCCCGACGTGACCGGCGCGTTCTACACGCTCGATTACGATTTCACTCTGGAGCCGGGTGAAATGCGCATTCCCATTCCCCCGATTTCGTGAGGTGAGCATGTCTGCAACTGCAACATTGGCCGATAAAATCGTGGTGATTCTCGGCGGTTCGGGCGGCATCGGTGCCGCCACCGCGCAGCGTTTTGCGGCGGCCGGCGCGCACATCGCCGTGGTGGCCAACCATGACAGTGCCAAGGCGCAAGCCGTGGTGGATGCCCTGCCGGGGACCGGGCATCGCGCCTATGCCGCTGCCATCGACGACACGGCAGCACTTACCCGGCTGGCCGAGACCGTCGCCAACGATCTCGGTGGCGCCGACATTCTCGTTAATTCCGCCGGTTTCACCCAGCCGATTCCTCATGCCGATCTCGAGGCGCTGGATGACGATTTGTTCGACCGGATGATGCGCGTGAATTGCCGCGGCGCCTTCGCGGCGGTGCGGGTGTTCGCGCCATTGCTGCGCCGCAATGGGGACGGGTTGGTGGTCAATATCTCTTCGATCGCGGCGACCACCGCGGTCGGCTCCAACATCGCTTACTGCGCCGCCAAAGCCGGGGTGGACATCATGGGCGCGGCGCTGGCGCGGGCCCTGGCGCCTGCCATTCGCGTGCTCACGGTCTCCCCGGGCGTGGTCGACACCAATTTCGTGGCGGGACGTGACAAAGCCGCCAACGACAAGCTGGCGGCGAGCACGCCGCTGAAACGTGTGGCCACCCCCGACGATGTGGCCCAGGCCGCTCTGGCCTGCGCCACCACGCTCACTTTCTCGACCGGGACGGTGATCCAGGTCGATGGCGGCCGGCATCTATAGGGAAAGATCATGCATAACACACCCGATCATCACCTGTGCGATCACCGGCAACCTCACCACGGTCGAGCAGAATCCGCATCTGCCGGTGACGCCGGAACAGATCGCCGATGCCGTGCTCGAAGCTTATGAGGAAGGCGCGGCGATTTCGCATGTGCATGTGCGCGACCCGCTGACCGGCCGTCCGTCGATGGCGCTCGATCTGTACCGTGATGTGATCGACCGCGTGCGCCGGCGTAATCGCGACGTGATCCTGAACATCACCACCGGCCCCGGCGGCCGCTATGTGCCGAGCACGGATGATCCGGCGGTGGCTGGTCCCGGCACCACGCTGGTGGCGCCGGAGAAGCGCGTCGAGCACATCGCTTTGCTGAAGCCCGATATCTGCACGCTCGACCTGAATACGATGAATTCCGGTGAGCAGGTGGTGATCAACACGCCCGCCAATGTGATCCGCATGGCGCGCATGATCCGTGCCGCCGGGGTGAAGCCGGAGCTGGAACTTTTCGATTCCGGCGATATTCACCTGGCGCGGCGCCTGCTGGCCGACGGCGAGCTGGACGGGCCGCCGATGGCCTCTCTGGTGCTCGGCGTGCGTTATGGCTTTGACGCCACGCCGGAGACGATGATGTATGCGCGCAGCCTGCTGCCGCCGGGCACGATCTGGACCGGTTTTGGCATCGGCCGCGCGGCACTGCCGATGGTCGCGCAGTCCTGGCTGCTCGGCGGCCATGTGCGCGTCGGCATGGAAGATACGGTCTTTATCGCCAAGGGCGAACTGGTGAAGTCCAACGGCCAGCTGGTGCGCCGCGCGCGCGACATTCTGCAAGGGCTGGGGTTCGCCCCGCCACAGCTCGGGAAGCCCGAAACATGCTGGGGCTGTCCTGAGCTTTGCCAAAGAAACACCAAGAGGACTCCAGAATGAAGCGACTGCGCGTTTACGAAAAGCCGGCCGATATCGATGGCTTGATCTGCGGCTTGAGGATTTCCTAGCCGCGCCCGTCAGACGGGCGACATTGTCGTGGAAATCCGCTCGGCCGGGGTGAACCCTTCCGATGTGAAGGCCGCTCTGGGCGCCATGCCGCATGCGATCTGGCCGCGTACGCCGGGGCGCGACTGGGCGGGTGTGGTGGTCGAAGGCCCGGCAGATCTGCTGGGGCAGGAAGTCTGGGGCTCGGGCGGCGAACTCGGCATTCGCCGCGACGGCACGCATGCGACGCATCTGCTGGTCGAGCGCGCGCAGGTGCGGCTGCAAGCCCGCACGGTCAGCCTGGCCGAAGCCGGCGCGGTCGGCGTGCCGTTCATCACCGCCTATGAGGGCCTGCGCCGGGCCGGCCTGCCCAAAGCCGGGAGAGACGGTGCTGGTCTGGGCGCCAACGGCAAGGTGGGCCAGGCGACCACGCAGATCGCCACGATGCTGGGCGCGCGGGTGTTTGGCGTGGAGCGCACCAGGGAGGATTATGCCGGCCATGCCACCGGCCCGGTGCGCATGATCGGCGCCATGGAGGAGCATATCGCCGAGATCGTTCGCGACGAGACCGGACGGCGCCGGCGCCGACATCATCTATAACACCGTCGGCAGCCCGTATTTCGAGCAGGCCAACGAGGCGATGGCGCTGAAGGCAAGGCAGATCTTCATCTCCACCATCGAGCGTTCGGTGCCGTTCGACATTCTGCTTTCTATCGTGGCCAGCGCACCTATGTCGGCATCGATACGCTCGGCTTGAATGGCCGGGATTGCGCCGAAATCCTGGATGCGCTGCAGCCGGGCTTCGAGAGCGGCGAGCTGAAACCGTTTCCGGTCCTGGCGCATGCGATCTTCCCGCTGGGCCGGGCCAAGGAGGCCTATAAGGCGGTCCTGGCCGGGGCGCGCGACCGTATCGTGCTGCAGCCATAACGTTCAGCCGCGGGGAAACAGCACCGGTCGATCGGCGCGGTTTTCCCGCAGGCAGGCTGACGGGGCCGAATGGCTCGAGAAAAACAACAATTAGGAAACTTCATGATCTACAGGTTGGACGAAGCAGCGCCGCAAATCGGCGGAGGGCGTCTATGTCGCCCCGTCGGCCGTTCTGATTGGCGATGTACGGCTGGCGGCGGGCGCCAGCATCTGGTTCGGCGCGGTGCTGCGCGGCGATAATGAATCCCTCACCATCGGCGCGCACAGCAATGTCCAGGATAATGCCGTTCTGCATGCCGATCCTGGTTTTCCCTTGGTGATGGAAGAGGATGTCACGGTTGGGCATCTGGCGATGTTGCATGGCTGCCGCATCGGTGCGGGCAGTCTGGTCGGCATCGGTGCGGTGATCCTCAATGGCGCGGTGATCGGCCGGAACTGCCTGATTTCGGCGAAGGCGCTGATCCCCGAGGGGAAGATCATTCCCGATAATTCGGTGGTGCGCGGCATGCCCGGCCAGGTGGTCGGCGAGGTCAGCGAGAAACACGCGCAGATGATGGAGCGCGCCGCCGCATCCTACCGTGCACGCTCACAACGCTACCGGGATGGGTTGCACGCTCTGCCGGAAATCTGAAGACAAAACCAAAAATTTTCCCGAAATAAAAATAATATGAAAAGGGAGAGGCGAAGTGACGCCGAAATATATCGCCGCGATTTTGGATGCATCGCTGACGGCTTTCATCGCCCGGCTTCTGTTGACCTTCCTGTTCTGGGTGGAATTCGCGAATCACATTTCCGATCTCTCCGGCATATCGCGTTATGTTGTCGGGCTGGGCATCAGGCCTTCTTGGCTGGTGCTGGGCCTCAGCCTGTTCGTGCAGTTTGTCGGCTCGGCGCTCGTCATCTGTAACCGGCATGTCTGGCTTGGCGCCGGTATGCTCGGCGCATTCACGGCGCTCACGATCCCCATCGCCCCGCGCGGGCACGAGCGGCGCAAACTCCAGGCGCCCTAGGAAAACCCGCGCTGTCTCAACGCCCCAGGCGCCAAGGACAAGAAGTTTTTGCGCCGCTTTTTTCAAAAAGCGGCCCCTTTTCCTGACCTGATCTGGCCGGAGAGCCGGTGTGTGTCAGCACTTACCCAATCATAAACAAAAAAATGGGATCGAAATGTCGACGACAGCAATCCTCAGCGGCCGTTATTTGTCCATCTTCACGCTCACCGCCGCGATGGCGATCTGCCAGGTGCGATCGGCGCTGGCGGTGGAGGGCGGCACCACCTCCTATCCGGGCGGACTGGAAACCGCCTATACCGGGGTGGTGCCGGCGCCGAACCACCCAGCTCGATGCTTATGCGCTCGGATTTGCAGCGCCTGGCTTTAACGGCAGCAATGGCCAGAATGTCAGCCCCGGTTTCAGCCTGACAGGCCAGGGATTTGCTTTTCGCATCTGGCACACCTGGGATTTTTCCCTGGCCGGTTTTCATCTGACCACCGCCATCGATCCGATTCCGATGAACAATATTCACATCGTCATGGATGGAAAGAGCTATCATTCGACCGGGCCGGAAGAGATGCTGCTCGAACCCACGGATATTTCACGGCGATTTGGGAATGTCAGCATGACTCTCAACGAGCTGATCTATCTGCCGATGGGGCAGCGGACGCTCGACAATCCGGCGAGCACCGGCGCGGAGGCGGCGACCTTCGCGACCTCGCTAGGTTTTTCCTGGTTCCCCGGAAAGTGGGATATTTCCACTTACAGCCTGTTTGCGACCAGCGCCTATGACCACCGGACCAACTATCAATCCGGCAATTACATCGATATCGATTACGGTGTGACCTATCGTCCGTTCGATCGCTTGCCGCGTCTCGCACTTGGCCTCAACGGATTTTACCAAGACCAGTTGACCGACGACACACAGAACGGGGTTTCGTACAATAACGGAAACCGGCTCATGGTGTTTGCGCTCGGCCCCATGGTTGAGTGGGATTTCACGTCAGCCACAGCCATTCTTTTCAAATGGCAGCACGAGCTGGTCGCGCGGAACACCATAAGCGGCGAGCGCTTTTGGGTCATGTTCGCCACACCCCTCTCGCTTTGACCGAAGCGATTGCTCATTCAGGCGGGGCGGGGGCGCCTGCGGGACCCGGGTCTATGCGGCGCGTTTGGCCGTGACGCACGAGACCGAGCCGATTTCGCAAATGGCGACATAGATTTGTCGTTGGCCGCAACCGCTCACCCCGACGACATAGGCGGCACGCTCCACACCGTTATAGGGCGCGACGACAAAGGGGGGATTGCGTTGGCGAGACAAGAGTTCGCCGGTGGCCGATGGGCATTTCATGGCGGATTGCGCATGGCCCAGAGCGGCCTGCATCGCTGCCGGTTGTCCTGCATCCAGAAGCCGGGGCGTGCTTTGACAGCCTGCGAGAATCAGCATCGAGCAGGCCGCCACTGCGCGTTTCGCGTTGATCATGACACCACTCCGTCGGAGTATCGTTGAAGTTGTAAGGTCAGATGGTCACAAGCCGGATTGCTATATGGAAAGTCCTTGGCTCTGCGGCGAGGGGTGTCCCGGCCGCTGCTTGGGTATGACAAGCAAGCAGCCGACGCGGCTTGTAAACCGTAGCCGTGACCTCATCTGGTGCCAGGTATATGCCTTCGCGCGCGCCAGCACGGCACGCTCGGAAGTGGGCAGAGTCCTCCCCAGTAATCTGGCAAGGAGTGAGGCATGTCAGGAACCAGCACAGAGAGGACCGTGAAGATCCCCGGTCCCGATCATCCGATTACGATCACTGCCAATCCGAACCGTATTCTCGTCACCGTTGGGGGCCGCGTGATTGCCGATACGCGAGCGGCACTCGCGCTGCAGGAGGCGAGCTATCCGCGGGTTCAATATATTCCGCGTGACGATGTCGATATGTCGTTTCTGGAGCGGACCGAACATACGACCTATTGCCCCTATAAGGGCGCGTGCAGCTATTACAGCATTCCATCGGGCGGGCCGCGCTCCACGAACGCGGTCTGGAGCTATGAAGCGCCTTATGCGGCGGTCGCGGTGATCAAGGATCATCTCGCCTTCTATCCTGATCGCGTCGACCGGATCGAAGAGCGCCCGATCGCCTGAATCCTTAAGCCTGGCGCCGCAGAGCTGGCTCGCATGGACCACATCTTCGGCCGGCTGGCCAATCCGTGTCTTCCGGATGCGCTCCAGGCACCGCCGGAGCATTGAAAGGATGATGATCATGACAAGTCTCTCCGGAAAAACGGCTTTGGTGACCGGCGCTTCGCGCGGCATCGGCCGTGCCGCCGCCCTGGCTCTGGCGAAACGCGGGGCGCAAATCATCGTGCATTATGGCAAGGCCAAGACCGAAGCCGATGCCGTCGTCGCTGCCATTCGCGCCGGCGGTGGCAAGGCCGATTCCGTCGCCACGGATCTCGCGGCGCCGGACAGCGCAGAGAAACTCGCCCAGCATGTTCGTGACATTGTCGGTGAGCGGCTCGATATTCTCATCGCCAACGCCGGCATTTTTAAAGTCGCGACGCTTGAGGAGACCAAGGTCGAAGATTTCGACCAACTCTTCGCCGTCAATGTTCGTGCCCCCTTCTTCCTGGTGCAGCAGCTTCTGCCGATCCTGGGCGAGGGAAGCAGCGTGATCGTCACCTCATCGGTCGTTGCCCATACCGCATTCGACACGCTTTCCTGCCTATGCGATGACGAAAGGGGCGATCGATACCATGGTCAGGTATTTTGCGGCGGCGCTTGGGTCGCGTGGCATCCGCGTGAACGCCGTCGCCCCGGGTGTCGTGCAGACGGACATGGCTGACTTCACCAGGACAGATGAAGGGCGGGACTTCGCGCTGAACATGCAGGCCCTGAAGCGGCTCGCGGAGCCCGAGGATATCGGTGACGTCATCGCCTTCCTCGCCTCCGACGAGGCGCGCTGGATCACTGGTGACGTCATCAATATCGATGGAGGCTCGAAGCTCTGAGCGCCGCGGACGGCAGGGACTGCCGGCGCTGGGGAAAGCTGGCTCGTAAAGCATATATTGTCCACGGAAGTAGTATTGTTTATCCCCCGCGGGATCGCTAAGCTTCCAGCAGACGGTGCCGCGGTGCATACTCGCTGGCGCCATGGGAGTGACTCATATGGCGTTGTGGAACCCGAGGCGCTCGTTGTTTCCCATTCGCGGCAGCAGTGCGTCGCGTCGCGTGCGGGCTGATTTCGCCCATGTCTGAAGGTTTTACGGTCGCCATTATCGGCGGCGGCTTCGCGGGCAGCGCGGTTGCTTTCCAGCTTGCGCGGCTGGCGACACCAAATCTGCGCATTCTGGTGTTCGAGCCGCGCCCGGCTCTGGGGGGCGGCCTTGCCTACAGCACGGTCGAGCCCGTGCATCGGGTCAATGTCGTCGCCCAGCGTATGAGCCTCGTGCCGGACGAACCGCTGGATTTCGCCCATTGGTTCGCGGCCGCCGGCGGTGACGATCCGGAAGCGGTCTTGCCGGATGGAAGGGTTTTTCCCCGGCGTGCCGCTTTCGGCCGGTATGTCAGCGAAAGGCTGGAACCTGATCTGGCCTCCGGCCAGATCAGCCATATACGGGCCAAGGTCGGGCAACTGGCCCGCGCGGCGCGCGGTTGGCTGGTGCAAAGCGATCGGCACCCGGAGGTGCAAGCTGACGCCGTGGTCCTGGCGCTCGGCAATCCGCCCCCGGTTGCCCCCGTTTCGTTGGCGCGAGGTCTGGCGGGCGCGGTGGGTTTCATCGCCGATCCCCATAAAGCCGGGGCGCTCGAGGCGATCGGGAAGGGCGACCGGGTCCTGGTGGTGGGCGCCGGGCTCACCATGGCCGATATCGTCGCAGCACTCGACCGCGCGGGGCATTGCGGCGCGATCCATGCGATTTCCCGGCGTGGGCAGCGTTCGCGCGGCCATGCCAAAGAAGTGATCAGGCCGGCGGAGACCGTCATCATCCCGCAGGCCCGAACGGCGCTTGGCCTGCTGGGTGGGGTGCGGGAGGCGCTCCGGCTGGCGCAAAGGCGGGGTGAAGATTGGCACGTGGTGTTCGATGCCGTGCGGCCGTTCACCCAAGACATTTGGAAGGAGCTGCCGCTTGCCGAGCGGCAGCGGCTCTTGCGCCATCTGCGCCCTTATTGGGAGGCGCACCGCCATCGCATCGCGCCGCAGTTGGAAGCGGTGCTGGCCCGGCGCGAGGCGGAGGGGCGTTTTTCGACGGAAGCGGCGTCCATCGTCTCCGCGCGCAGAAATTCTGCCGGGCTTGCGGTGACGCTGAGGCAGCGGCGCGATGGCGCGTTGCGTGAGCAGCTTTTCGATGCCGTCATCGTCACCACGGGGCCGGCGCATGGCAGGGCGATCGCGCGGGAGCCGTTGCTGGCCGGGCTCGCGGAAGCGGGATGGCTGACCCCGTGCCCGACAGGGCTGGGGCTGGCCTGCAATCGCCGGTCACGCGCGCTTGACGCGTTCGGGGTGCCACAGCCTGATATGTTCATCGCCGGGCCGCTGGCCAGAGGCACGTTCGGCGAGCTGACGGCAGTGCAGGAAATCGCCCGTCAAGCCGCAGAAATCGTCGCCGCGACGATGGAATTGCACCGGCCCAAAGGACCAAAAGTTTTTGCGCCGCTTTTTTCAAAAAGCGGCAACTTTCTTTCTTAAGCTTGTCTCATCTGGCGATTGCCCCCCGCCAGCGTGATCACCGCGATGATGATGAGGCCGGTGAGCAGATCGCGCGCCCCGACGCCGAGGCCCGAGGCATTCAGCAGCGTATCCGTCATGAACAGCATGAGGGCGCCGCCCCAGAGGCCGGGAACATTCGCCATGCCGCCCGCGACGGACGTGCCGCCGATCACCACCACCGCGATCGAGGTGAGCAGATATTCCGCGCCGACATCGAGCGAAGAGCCGCCCGTGAAGCCGGCCAGGAAGGCGCCGCAGAGGCCGCCGAGCCCGCCGCAAAGCGTGTAGGTGAGCCAGCGCACGCGCCCGACCGGAATGCCCGCGAGCCGGGCCGCGCGCATGTTCTGCCCGACCGCGAGCATCGAGCGGCCATAGACTGTGCGGCCCAGCAGCAGGGAAGCCATGGCAGAGAGCGCCAGCACCAACAGCGCCAGCAGCGAGATGCCGCCGATCCGGGCCGTGGTGAGATAGGCGAAGCCGGGCGGCGGGACGATCTGCAGGCCTTGTCCATAGCTGATCCCGACCGAGCGGATCACGAAGCTCGCCGAAAGTGTCGCGATCAGCGGCGGGATGCGCAGCAGCCGGATCAGCAGGTAATTTGCCGTGCCTATCACCAACCCGGCGCCCAGCGCGGCCGCAAGGCCAAGCCCGATCCTTGCATCCGAACCGTCCATGACCTTCATGGCGACGGCACTGGCAAAGCCGATCGTGGCCGGGAGGGAGAGGTCGATATTACCGGGGCCGAGCGTGATGACGAACATCTGGCCGAGGCCGACTAGCACCGTGAAGGCGGAGAAGGCGATGGAAGTGGTGAGGACATTCCACGCCCCATGTCCTCCCGCGAAGAGGAGAACCAGGCCATAGACGCCGAGCGTGCCGACGAAGGACCATAAATAAGGCTGGTTCGACCCGCGAGAGAGCAGGGCGGTACGTGGCGCTTCGGTCATGGCTCGCTCCTGCTGATGATCGCCCGGACGGCCAGGATCAGGATGAGGATGATCCCCTGCGCGCCGACCTGCCATTCGGAGGGGATCCGGAAGTCGGGCAGTAGCGCCGGCAGACGAAAGAAATTCAGCGCGACGGCGGCAAGCTGCAGCGTGAGCGCGCCGATGACGGCGCCGATGGGGGAGATGCGCCCGCCGGTAAACTCAGCCCCGCCCAGGATCGCCCCCGCCACGGAGAGGAGCGTATAGTTGTTCGCCATGTTCGCGTCCGCGGAGGTGGTGACGCCGACCAGCCCCATGCCCGCCAGGCTGCCGAACAGGCCGGCGAGCGCGTAGGCGGTGACCTTGATGCGCAGCAGCGACCAGCCCGCCCGGGCGATGGCGGCTTGATTTCCGCCCGCCCCGCGCAGCAGGGTGCCGAAGGCGGTTTGCATCAGCACCACATGCATAACGCCGGCAATGACGAGTGCTGCGATGATGGGAAAGGGCACCAGAGGCGGCGAGAGGCTGATGAGGGCATGGAGCCAGCCGGGCGCCTGGCCGCCGGGGTTGGGCAGGACGATCAGAGCGAGCCCGAGCCAGACAAAGCTCATGCCCACCGTGACCACGATGGAGGGCAAGCGCCGCAAATGCACAAGCGCGCCGAGCGCGGCGTAAAGCGCCACCGAGCCGAGGATGACCGCCGCGCCCAGCCATGGCTGGCTGGTTAGCAGCGTGGCGGTGACGCAGGCGATGAAGCCGACATAGGCGCCGATGGAAAGATCCAGATCATTGACGGTGATGATGCAAAGCTGTGCGATGGTCGCCAGCGTGACCGGCACCGCGAGGTTCAGCATGAGGTTGAAGCCGAAATAGCTGATCGCGCGCGGATTGAAGTAATCGATGGCCAGCAAGACGATCAGCAGCGAGAAAGCGGGCAGCAGGATGCGCGCGAGCCCGCGCGGCGCGCGCTTGCGGGGCAGCGCCGCACTCGCCCCGGGGAGCGTCTCCCCGGTTTGGGACAGGCTCATGCGACCTCCTGGAATGAAGAATGGATGAGGCGGGCCTCGCTCAGCTCGTGGCGTTCAAGCTGGCCGACGATCTGGCCGTTGCGAAAAACATAGACGCGATCGCAATATTCGAGCTCGTCCATTTCTGTCGTGTACCAGATGAAGGTGCGCCCGCGGGCGGCCTCATCGCGGATGATCGCGTAGACTTCGAGCTTGGTGCCGATATCGACGCCGCGCATCGGATCGTCCATCAGAATGATCGTGGCATCCGACCCCAGAGCCCGGGCGAACAGCGCCTTCTGCTGGTTTCCGCCTGAGAGCGAGAGGATGTTGTTGTGCAAATCCGGGGTGCGGATGCCGATCCGCTGCCGCCAGCTTTGCGCCAGCTCATCTGCCCGAGGCAGGGAGATGAAAAACCCTTTCTTCAACCGGCTGAGCGAGCAGATGGTGATATTTTCGGCTATCGACCAGAGCGGAAACACGCCTTCGGTCTGCCGGTCGCCCGCTACGAAAACCGCCGCGCCATCGACCCGGTGGCGCGGCGTGCTGCGGGTCGCAGCGGCAAAGATGTCGACCAGAATTTCCGATTGCCCTTGCCCGGCAAGGCCGGCGAGGCCGATGATTTCGCCGGCCCGGGCGGTCAGTTTCACGCCGTCCCTCTGCGCCTTTGGCGATGATTGAACGCGCGGTTTCGCATCGGCGGTGGCAATATGTTCAGCCGGCGCCGTGGCCGCATGCGCCTCCTCGGCACCGCCCATGGCCACGATCAGCTTGGCGCGGTCGAACGCGTCGGCAGGACCGTTTCTGACCACCGTGCCATCGCGCATGACGAAGATATGATCCGAATAGTCCAGGATTTCACCGAGAATATGCGAGATCATGATCGTGCTGCCGCCGCCGGCCACGAAATGGCGGGTGAAGTTCAGAAGCTGCTCCGAGCTGTGCTGGTCGAGCGAGGAGGTCGGCTCATCGAGAATCACGAGGTGCGACGGCGCGTCCGTGACGGTGAAAGCGCGAGCGATTTCCACCATCTGCCGGCGTCCGATCGAAAGCTCGAAGACCGGCATATGTGGCGAAATGCCGTGGCCGGGAAAGATCTCGTCGAGCTTGGCCTGGATCAACGCAGCCGCGCGGCGTCTCCAGCCAAGGCCGCGAAGCTTCGGGTGCGTGATGCGCGTATTCTCCGCCACGGTAAGGTTCGGGCAGAGCGAGAGTTCCTGAAAAACACAGCGGACCCCGAGCGATTTCGCCAGGCTCACGCTGTAATCCGCGCGCGCGGCGCCGCCCGCGACGATATGGCCGCTGCTCGGGGCAAGCGTGCCCGCAAGCAAATTCATCAAAGTCGATTTGCCGGCGCCGTTATGCCCGACCAGGCCGATGGCCTGGCCGGAGATGATCCTGAGATCGACACCGGCCAGCGCCTGCACGACACCGAAATTTTTGGCGACTGATTCCAGCCTGACGATCTCGCGATCCATCTACAGTCCTCGATCGATAAAGCGCGGTCAGCTTTTGCTGTTCGCCGCCAGGGCGTTCACAACGTCCTGCTGCGTGTAAACGATGTCCGCAACGCCCCCGACCGGCGCAGTCTTGATCGCTGTGTCGAGCTGATCCTGGGAAATGGCGTAATAGGGCACAACGATGTCATGCGGGATCTTTTTGCCGTCGAGCACTTGCTGGGCGATCCAGAAAGCGAAAGTCGCAAGGCCAGGCGCCGAAGATGCCGATATGGTCGTATAACCGTTGGCAGCGTGCTGTTGCTGCCACCAGGCAAGCTCCACCTGGCGGTTGCCCATGATGATCACCGGCTCCTTGCGCCCCGACGCCTTGAACGCTTCGGCCGCCCCATAGCCATCGCCGCCCTGATCGACCACGCCGACCACGTCCGGCAGCGAGGAAAGCACGGAGGCGACCGCCTTTTGCGACGTGGCCTCATCCCAATCGCCGTCGACGCTGCTGGCGATCTTTAAATTCTGGTGTTTGGAGAGTTCCTGGATAATACCTTGATGGAACGCGTTGTCGATCGATGTGCCGGGGATGCCGTGAATCTCCAGAAGATTGCCGCCGTTAGGAAAACGCGTGGCAAGATAGTCAACCTCCTGTTCGCCGACCTGCTTATAATCAACCATCACGCGATAGGCACAGGGTTCCGTGACAATGCCGTCGAAGGAGACGACCACGATATTGGCATTGCAAGCCGCTTTCACGGCGCCATTCAGCGCATCCGGAGAGGCCGCGTCGAGCACGATCGCATCATAACCTTGCAGGATCAGATTTTGCACCTGCGCGGCCTGGGTGGGAATCTCCTTGTCCGAGGTCGTGAACGAATCAGCCGCGGCAACCACCTTGTCGGCGACCGCCTGCTTGCCGACCTTGTCCCAATCCTGCAGCATCTCCTGGCGCCATGAATTGCCGGCGTAATTATTGGCCAGCGCAATGCGCTTGGCCGAGGTATCGGCCCGAGCCGGCGTGCTCATAGCGGCGCAAGTGAGGGCCAGGGCCGTGGCGCAGAGAAGATGTTTCATGTGTTTGCTCCCAGAAATGCCGGTCATTCGCCCGACGATTATTGTTTATGAACGCAGTCACGCTTCAGAAAATCATGGCGCGCCGAGCCGATCGAGACATTAACGGCCGGCGCGATCGTCCGGGACGACGCACGCAAGTCCAGGCTGGAAAACAACAAGCTTCGAGACCGAAACGGTCACGCTACGCGGTGATTGTTAACGATCTGCAGTTGAATTGACTGAGACGCCTTGTAAGCGATGAGTTCTTCCTTTTTATCACTAACATGCTAGCATAAAATTCAATGGGGACAAGCCCGGGCCGCGCGCCAGGACTGCCGGGCGGCTTGCGCGAAGGGCTGACTTGCGTCAGGGCAATTGACATAAGGGCCTTGTCGTATAGCATTTGTTCCAAGAGCGAAAACAATCGCGAGCACCCGCAGAGAACGGGACGCGGGAGGAGGACGCCGAATGTCGGACACGAGCCTCGATTCCGGAGCCGCAGCACCCGTGCTCCAGCTGCAGAATGTCTCGAAATCCTATGGCCACATCACCGCCCTGCAGAACGTGTCGCTCGAAATCGGGAAAGGCGAGGTCGTGGGCCTGGTGGGCGATAACGGCGCCGGCAAGTCGACTTTGATCAACATCATCGCCGGCGCGATCCGGCCTTCGGCGGGAAAGATCCGGGTGGCAGGGCAGGAGGTTGCCTTCGGCTCGGCCCTCGACGCGCGCAGCGCCGGGATCGAGGCAGTCTATCAGGATCTCGCCCTCGCCACCGATCTCGATATCTGGGCGAATATTTTCCTCGGCCGGGAGTTGCTGCGGCCTGGCCTGCTCGGCCGCTTCGGCGTGCTCGACAAAGGCCGCATGCGTGACCGCGCCACCCAGGAGCTGGCGCGCACCGCCATCCGTGTGGGCTCGATCAGCACGCGCTGCCGGTCCTTGTCGGGGGGGCAGCGTCAGGCTGTCGCGGTGGCGCGAGGGCTGATCTGGGGGTCCCAGCTGCTGCTGATGGACGAGCCGACGGCAGCTCTTGGCGTAGAGCAGCAGGCGAAGGTCGGGGAGCTGATCCATTCCGTGCGGGCCCGCGGCATTCCGGTCATTCTGGTCAGCCATAACATGCCGCAGGTCCATCAATGGTGCGACCGCATCGTGGTCCTGCTCCGCGGCCGTAAGGTCGCCGATCGTCCCGCCGCCACCATGACGATCGCGGACACGATCGCCTGCATCACCGGCGCGCATCTTGAGGCGGGAGCCGTGGCATGAGCGGCAAAACGGAGGCCCCGTCCGTTGCGCTTGCGCTGCGCGCCAGGCGCGGCAAGCTGGTCGCCCTGCTTTCGCGGGCCGGCGAGGTCTGGACGCTGGCGATCCTGCTGCTGCTCATTGCCATATTCGGGCTGTTGAGCCCGGATTTTTTCAGCCGCGCGAGCTGGCTTGCGACCTCGCAATATTCGGTCGAGTATCTTCTGCTCGGCCTTGCCGAGACGTTCGTGATCGTCACCGGCGGGATCGATCTTTCGGTCGGGGCGATCCTGGGTTTCTCCGCCATGGCCGGCGCGATGGTGATGCGTGCCTTGATCGGCGCGGCGCTACCCACGCCGATGGTCCTGGTGGCCGGCACCGTCGCCGCCCTGGTTACCGGCACGGCCATCGGCTGGGTGAATGGTCAGCTCATCACGCGCCTGAAGCTGACCCCCTTCGTGGTAACGCTCGGCATGCTCAGCATCGCCACTGGCGGGCTCTATCTGCTCAATGACGGGGGCAATCTCGACACCATTCCGCCGGTGATCGGCACGCTCGGCGCGCTCGCGCTCTGGGGCTGGCTGCCGGTCACGGTGCTCGTCGCCATGCTGTTCTGCCTGCTCACCGCGCTCCTGCTGGCGGAAACCCGTTTCGGGTTGCGGACCTATGCCATCGGCTCCAATCCGCTCGGCGCCATGCGCGCCGGCATCGATGTGCGGGGCCATCTGGTGAAGGTCTATATGCTGTCGGGCTTTCTCTCCTCGGTCGCGGGGCTGATGGTGATGGCGCGCTTCGCCTCGGCTTCCGTCCAGGCCGGTGCGAATGACGAGCTCGATGCGATCACCGCCGTCGTTATTGGCGGCGCCAGCCTGTTTGGCGGGCGCGGCACGATCATGGGCACGGTGATCGGCAGCTTCGTGATCACCGTCATGGTGACGGGGCTGATCCTGGTCGGCGTGCAACCTTTCTGGCAGCAGGTCGCTGTCGGTGCGATCCTGATCCTTGCGGTCGCCATGGATCAGCTCCGCGACCGGCTGATCGACCGGCTCTAGCCAGCTAAACCACAAGACAAAAAAGAGGGGAAACGATGATCGTCACAAGCAAGGAACGCCACGGAAAGCGCCGCCACGTATGGCGGGCGGCGCTGCTCGCCGCCTCAGCCGCCACGCTGACCGGCATCGCCGTGCAGCAGGCCGAGGCCAAAGACGTCACGCTCGTCCTCGTCCCCGGCATTGCCACCGACCCGTTCTACATCACCATGCAGCGCGGCGCCGAAGCGGAGGCGCAAAAGCTCGGCCTGCATCTGATCTGGCAAGGCGGCGCTTCCTTCTCGCCGGAAACCCAGATCCCGATCCTGCAGGCGCTATTTGCCAAACATCCGGATGCGCTGCTCGTCGCCCCCACCAACGACACGGCGCTGGCCAGCCCGATCGGCCAATATGTCGCGGCCAAGATCCCGGTGATCGCCGTGGATACGGCAATCGCCAACACCTCCTTGCTCAATAGCCGCATCACCTCGAACAACGTCCAGGGCGGCGCGGCGGCGGCCGATGCCATCGCCAAATTCGCCGGCGGCACGGGTGATGTCGCGGTGATCAACGTCAAGCCGGGGATCACGACGACGGATGCCCGTCAGGTCGGCTTCCTAGCGGAAATGAAGAAATATCCCGCCATGAAGGTGGTCGCGATCGAATATGACGACGATAGCCCGACCACCGCTTTCACCCAGGCGCAATTGCTGCTCCTGAAACATCCCCATCTGAAAGGCTTCTTCGGGACCAATGTTTTCTCGGCGGAGGGTATCGGCAAGGCGGTTGCCGCCTCAGGGCGTAAGGGCAGTGTTGACGTCGTCGGTTATGACGCCGAGCCCGACGAGGTCGATCTTTTGAAACAGGGCGTCATCACCACGCTCATCGTCCAGCAGCCGGCGCTCGAAGGCGCGCTCGCGGTCGATTATGCGCATGACCTGCTGGACGGGGATGCGGCTTCCGTGCCGGATTCCAAGCTCCTCGACAATATCGTGGTGACGACGGCCGACGCCGATAACACCGCCTTCAGCCGCTATTTCTACAGCGCCAACCTTGCGCCCTGATCCCATGCACGCCACACGACGCTTCTCCGGCCGCAAGGCCCTCATCACCGGCGGATCGCGCGGCATCGGCCGCGCGGTCGCGGAACGGTTCGCCGCCGAAGGCGCATCGGTCGTCATCACCCATCTCTGCGATGCCGAAGCCGCGCGCGAGACGCTTGAACGTCTTGACGCGCTCAGCGCGGCCGGCGGTATCGTCCAGCCCGGCCATCGGGCGGAAGATGCCGACGTTGCCGATGCGGCGGCGATGGACGAGGTTTTCGCGCGTCTGTTTGCGGAAGGACGCCTCGATATTCTGGTCAATAATGCTGGCATCCAGTTGCCGGAGACGCCGAGTGACCAGCTTGCGCGCGCTGACCTCGAGCGGGTCGTTGCCGTCAATCTGACCGCCGTGGCCTTCTGCGCCGGGCGCGCGATCGGACATTTTCTGGCCCATGACGGTGGCACGATGGTGAATATCTCCAGCGTCCACGAAATCGTGCCGAAGCCCGGCTATCTCTCTTATTCGGTGACGAAAGGTGGGGTCGGCAATCTGACCAGGACCCTTGCGCTCGAATATGCGGCCCGGGGTATCCGTGTGAATGCCGTCGGGCCGGGCGCCACCGTGACCGACATGAACAAGGCCTGGACCGACGATCCGGTACGGCGCGCTGCGGTCGAAGCGCATATCCCGATGCGGCGGCCGGCCGATCCCGAGGAAATTGCCGCCGCGGTCGCCTTTCTGGCGTCGCCCGAGGCCGGCTACGTCACCGGCCAGACGCTCATGGTCTGCGGCGGGCTGACGCTCTACGGGGATTTTTCCCAGAATTGGGCCTCGTGACGATGCAGCTTCTTTGCGTGGGCGAGGCGATGGCGGAGCTGCGGCAGGAGGAGGCGGGTTTTGCCGTCGGTTTCGCGGGCGACAGTTTCAACACCGCCATCTATTGCAGCCGCGTGCTCAAAAATCCCGGCGCGGTCGGCTATCTCACGCGCATCGGCCGGGACCCGCTTTCCCAGGGATTTTTGCGGCTTGCCCGGGCGGAGGGGCTCGATTGCACCTCCATCGGCCGCGACCAGGAGTGCAATATCGGCATCTATGCGGTGCAGACCGATGATGCGGGCGAGCGGTCTTTTCATTACTGGCGGGCGGCGTCCGCGGCGCGCCGGCTGTTCCAGGAAGAGGATGATTTTGCCCCGCTCGGCCGGTGCAAAATCCTGTTTTTCTCCGCCATCACCCTGGCGATTTTGCCGGCCCCGGTGCGTGCGCGCTTTCTCGATCATGTGGCCGGTTTGCGCCGCACGCACGGGATCAAAGTGGCGTTCGATTCGAATTACCGGCCGCGATTATGGGAGAATGTGGAGACCGCGCGCGAGACCGTCGACCGTGCCTGGCGCCTGACGGATATCGCGCTGCCCTCCAATGATGACGAAATTTCCTTGTTCGGCGATGCGGATGATGATGCGGTTTTGGCGCGGCTGCGGCGTTGTGGCTGCAGGAGAGGGGCGCTGAAACGGGCCGCCGCCGGGCCCCTGGCTTTGGAAGATATAAGCCGCGCCTTGCCGCGTTTCGCACCGGCCGGGCAGGTGCTGGATTCCACCGCTGCCGGCGACAGTTTCAACGGTGCCTATCTGGCCGCGCTGCTCTCAGGCGCGGACGCTGTCACCTGCCTGTCCTGGGGCCATGAGCTGGCGCGGCAGGTGGTGGCAAAATCCGGCGCCATAGTTGATGTCGAACTGGAGAGCGCCGCGTTGGCCGCCGGGTAAGCCCATGTCGTTGCAACCAGCACTGGCCCCAAAGAACAAAGTTTTTTTGCTTCTTTTTGTTCACAAAAAGAAGCGCTTTCCCCTTGGAGATTCCCCGTGAAAGACGCCAGACGGATCGACGCGCATCAGCATTTCTGGCGCTATCGCCCGGCGGAATTTCCGTGGATCGATGCCGGCATGAAGATCCTGCAGCGGGATTTCCTGCCGCCTGATCTGGAAGCGTTGCGGCTCCGTGCCGGGATTGATGCCAGCATTGCGGTGCAGGCGCGCACGCAGCCGGAAGAAACCGATTTTCTGTTGGCCTTGGCACGAGACAATCCCGCGATTGCCGGTGTGGTTGGCTGGGCCGATTTCACCGCGTCGGATTTTTCCGCACGCCTGGAAGGTTGGGCGGAGGATCCTGCCTTTTGCGGCTTGCGGCCGGTGCTGCAGGACATGCCCGACCCCGCCGCGATGATGGCGGATGCCGATTTCAACGCAAACGTGGTGCGGCTGCAGCGGCAAGGCAAAAGCTTCGATCTGCTGCTGAAATCCCACCAATTGCCGGGTGCGGCCGGCTTTTGCGCCCGGCACGATGCGCATTGGATCATTCTCGACCATGGCGCCAAGCCGGCGATCGCGGCGGGGGAATGGGCCACATGGCATGATGAGATGGTGCGCCTGGCGGCCTTGCCGCATGTGGTCTGCAAGCTGTCCGGGCTGGTGACGGAAGCGGACTGGCGTAACTGGCGTGGGCAGAATCTGCTGCGTTATGCGCGGGCGATCACCGAACTGTTCGGCCCGGCCCGCGTGCTGTTCGGCAGCGACTGGCCGGTTTGCACGCTGGCGGCCGATTATCATGAGGTGGTTTCGCTCGCGACCGACGCCATGGCGGGCTGTGGCGCGCCGGAGCGCGCGGCGATGTTCGGGGGCAATGCCGTCAAAATCTACAATTTGCGTATGACGGGCGCGCTACAGGGAGGTTGAATATGGATTTGCTTCTTGCGGACAAGGTTTTCATCGTCACCGGCGGCAGTTCCGGCATCGGCGCGGCGATTAGCCGGTCTCTGGCGGAGGAAGGCGCGGTGCCGGTGATTTTCGATCGCGCCGCGCCTGAGGCTGCCTTGGCCGAGGCCCTTGGCTCGCGTCACAGCGCGGAGCAGCTGGAGTTGGATGATGACGCCGCCTGCGCCGCCGCCGTGGCCCGCGTGGCCGCCCGCTATGGAAGGCTGGATGGGCTGGTGAACAATGCCGGGGTGAATGACAAAGTAGGGCTGAGTGAGGGGGTTGAGGCCTTCACCGGTTCGCTGCGGCGGAATCTGCTGCATGTCTATGGAATGATGCATCACGCCTTGCCACATCTGCGCGCCACAAGCGGCGCCGTGGTGAACATCGCCTCGAAGACGGCGCTGACCGGGCAGGGCGACACCAGCGGCTATACGGCCGCCAAAGGCGGTGTGCTGGCGTTGACGCGCGAATGGGCGGCGGATCTGGCGGCAGATGGCATCCGCATCAACGCCGTGCTGCCGGCAGAGGTGATGACCCCGCTTTATGAGCGCTGGGTGGCGAGTTTTCCTGACCCGGCGGCGAAGCTGGCGCGGATCAAGCGGCATATACCGCTCGGGCGGCGGATGACCACGCCGCAGGAGATTGCCGACACAGTGGTGTTCCTGCTGTCATCGCGCGCCGCGCACACCACCGGCCAGTGGCTGTGCGTGGATGGCGGTTATCTGCATCTCGACCGCGCGCTGGACGATGTGGAATGACACCGGCCACGGCACGTTAGGGTTTCTTAACGCACAGCACACATCCTTATACATGCCGGCCGGCTATAGCTCCGCGCCGGTTGCCACCGGCACCGGCAATTTTTGGCTCGCATTCCTTTTGGGGTCGGTGCTGGTGGTAATCAAGTGGCCGCTTTTTGAAAAAAGCGGCGCAAAAACTTTTGTTAAACTGGGCCTGAGGCGTTCAAGCGGCACGGGCCCAAAGTAGCAAAGTTTTTTTGCTACTTTTTGTTCACAAAAAGTAGCCTTCTTCCTTCTCTGCTCGCCGACTTAAACCGTTGCTTTCGCTGGACGTTGCCCGTTTCCTATATTGCCTACAAAACATATAGACTGTATAGAACGATTTAAAACGCCGCGACCAGCCACACGGGAGACCATGCTGATGCGTTATGAAAAAATCGAGGTTCGCCCCATTACCCCGCATATCGGCGCGGAGATTGCCGGCATCGACCTGACACGCCAGCTTGACAATTACGAGGCGGAAGAGATCAAGCAGGCGCTGCTCGAGCATCAGGTTCTGTTCTTTCGCGGGCAGGCGCTCGGTCCCGACAGGCTGAAGGCGCTTGGCCGCCATTTTGGCCCATTGCACATCCACCCCAACGTTCCGGGGCCCGAGGGCCATCCTGAACTTTTGCCGATTCATGCGGATGCGCATTCCAAGCGGATCACCGGCGAGCAGTGGCATTCGGATGTCTCGTGCGACGAGCTCCCGCCGATGGGGAGCATCCTGCATCTGCACACGGTCCCGCCGGTCGGCGGCGACACGCTGTTTGCCAGCCAGATCGCCGCTTATGACGCATTGTCGCCGCGCCTGAAAACCTATCTCGAGGGCCTCACCGCCACGCATTCGGGCGATCATGTCTATCGCAGCAATAATGCACGTGAGGGAAGGCCGGAAACCGGGAAGTTTTATCCGAGCGCGGTGCATCCGGTGATTTGCACGCACCCGGTTTCGCATCGCAAGCTGATCTTCGTGAATCCGACCTTCACCCTGAAGATCAATGAAGTGCCCGCGGGTGAAAGCGAGGCGATCCTGCGCTTTCTCTATGCGCACGGCACCAGGCCGGGATTTCAGGTGCGTTTCCGCTGGCAGGAAAATTCGGTGGCCTTCTGGGATAATCGCGCGGTCCAGCACATGGCGCTCTGGGATTATTACCCGCACACCCGTTCCGGTTTTCGCGTGACGATCACCGGCGAGCGCCCTTTCTGATCGCGCCAATCAAAGGATCACGCATGTCGAACCTCACCTTGCTTCCCCGCCGCGGCTTCCTGGCCACGGCCACCATGGCCGGCTCGGTCGCATTGTTTTCGATCGGCCGTGCGCGTGCCGCACAGCTTTCGGAAATCACCATCGACTACGCCTATTACAGCCCGCTCAGCCTGCTGCTGAAGCAGAATGGCTGGGTGGAGCAGGCGCTTGGGCCCGATGTCAGGGTCAACTGGGTGCTGAGCCAGGGCAGCAACAAGGCGCTGGAGTTTTTGCGCGGCCGCAGCATCGTGCTGGGTTCCGCCGCGGGCTCGGCGACTTTGCTGGCCCGCGCCAATGGCGCGCCGGTGCAGGCTGTGTATGTGAATGACACCGCTGAAACCACGGCGCTGGTGACAAAGGCGGCATCGCCGGTGCATGGCGTGTCGGATCTGCAAGGGCGCCGCGTTGCCGCAACGCCGGGAACCGAACCTTACGCCTTCCTGCTGCGGGCGCTGGAAAATGCGAATTTACGCCTGAGCGACATCACTTTGGTGCCGTTGCAACATGAGCTTGGGCGGCTGGCGCTCGATCGCGGCGATGTGGATGCCTGGGCCGGGCTGGATCCGTTCATGGCGGAGGCGCAGTTGCAGAACCGTGACCGGCTGTTCTACCGCAACCCCTCCATCATCACCCCGAACGTGTTGGTGGCGCGCGACGATTTCCTGCGCGAACATCCTGAGATCATCACGAAACTTCTGCAGGCCTATGAGCGGGGGCGCCGCGCCGCGCAGAAGAACCCGCAATTGCTGGTGCCGGTCCTGGCGCAGGCGGCCGGGCTTACGGAAAATGTCGCGGCGCTGGAAATGTCCCGCCAGCATTTCGACGAGCCGGCACTGACGGCGGAGGGCCAGGCGCGCATCGCCGCGAGCGGCCGGGTGTTCCAGAAACTGGGGGTGATCCCGGCGAGCGTCGATGTCGATGTGACCGTTACCGCCATGGTCAACAACCAGTTTGTCACGCAGCTTCTCAATGGCTGAGGAGCGGCTGGCACTCGGCCCGTTCCTCGCAGCGCCGGCCAGGAAGGCGGTGAGGGGGCCGAAACGGCTTACCTGGAATGGCGGCATCAGCCTGCTTCTGCCGGTGCTCTGCGTGCTGCTATGGCAGCTTGCGGCGGCACGCGGCTGGGTGGAGGCCGATCTACTGCCAGGCCCGGTGCAGGTGGCGCAAACGCTGCTGGGCATGGCGAAGGACGGATCGCTCGCGGCGGATCTCGGCGCCACGGGGCAGCGCCTCGCGCTGGGTTTTCTGTTCGGGGCCCTGGCCGCGACAATGTTGGGAACGCTCACGGGTGCCTCGCCGCTGGCAAGGCGGTTTTTTGACCCGCTGCTGCAGGCGCTGCGGAGTGTTCCCTCGCTGGCCTGGGTGCCGCTCTTCATCATCTGGTTCGGCATTTACGATACGTCGAAAATCCTCCTCATCGCGATCGGCGTGTTCTTCCCGGTCTATCTGAACCTGATGAACGGCATTGCCGGGGTCGATCGCAAATTGATCGAGGTCGGCCGCGTCCATGGCTATGGCCGGCTCGGGTTGATGTGGCGTGTGCAATTGCCCGCCTGTGCGCCTGCTTACCTCACCGGTCTGCGCGGCGGGCTGGGGCTGGGATGGATGTTCGTCGCCTCCGCTGAAATGATGGGGCGAGCAACGGGCTGGGCTTTGTCCTGACCAATGGCGAGCAGATCGGCCGGCCTGATCAGGTGATCGCGGCGATCCTTATTTTCGCGGCCTGCGGCAAGAGCACGGACTGGATTTTGGCGCGCGTGGCGGGTGCCCTGACCTCATGGCAGGACACGGACCGCCGGGGAGAGGCGGCGTGAAGCCGCTGCTTGAAGTGCAAGGGCTGGTGAAGGCGTTCGGCGCCGTACCGGTTTTGGGGCCGCTTTCCCTCACGCTGGAGGCGGAGGGGATCACCGCGATCATCGGCCGCAGCGGCAGCGGGAAAAGTACCTTGTTGCGTTGCCTCTCAGGGTTGGAGCGCCCCAGCCAGGGCACGGTCTTGTTTGGCGGAGCCCCGGTGCGGCCGGATCAGGTGGGCTTCGTGTTCCAGGAGCCGCGTTTGATGCCGTGGCTGTCGGTCCGCGGCAATGTGGCGTTCGGCCTGCGGCATCTGGACAGAAAGGCGCGCGAGCGTGCCATCGACCTGGCGCTGGATCTGGTCGGGCTGCGCGATGCGGGGGCGCTGCTGCCGAAGCAATTGTCGGGAGGGATGGCGCAGCGTGTGGCGCTGGCGCGCGCTTTGGCGCCCGAGCCGAAGATCGTGCTGCTCGACGAGCCGCTCAGTGCCCTCGATCCGCTGACGCGGGAGAGGATGCAGGGGCATATCGGCCATGTGGCGCAAAATTACCGCGCGACGATGGTGTTGATCACCCACGATATGGACGAAGCTTTGCTGCTGGCGCGGCGTGTGGTGGCATTGCAGGGGCCGCCAGGGCGTATTGTCGGTGACTGGGACCTGAAATTGCATGAATTGCTCGGCCGGTTTTCACGTCGGCGCGAACATTCCGAGTTCGCCTCCACCCGCGCCGAACTCGCCGGCGCCTTGGCGGTTTCGGTCGCGGATTAGGGCGATGGAGGCTGGGCGAAGCTGGAGCCGAAACATTCGGCTCCTTTTCGCGGTCAGCCGCCGGCGGAGTCAGGGTAGCGCTGGTTGACTGTCCCGCTCTGCACGATGCTCTGCCCCGTCTGCCCGTAACTGACGGCAACGTGCTGGACTTCCGGCTGCGGGCCGGACATGGCGCTGTGCGCGGCGATCCGCACATAGTCCAAGGGGGTTCTGGCCGCTGCATTCGCCGCGATCGGCATCAGGGAGGTCGCCAGGGCGACCGCAGCGAACATGTTCATCAAGCGTGGCATTGATTTGTTCATCATCATGTCTCCTGTCATGTCCCCGCCGCGTGGCGAGGATGAAAGAAAGACCCGCCAGCAGGCCGGATTATTCGCCCTGGCCGATAAAAATATTTTTGCGCGGGAAGGGAATAAAGCCGCGTTGCCGCCGGTACTGGGTGTGTCACCAGATAGTAGGGGACCACGACCATGCAGAATGATGACGAGACCATTGCCCCTTCGCGCCGCAAATTCATGGAATGTGTCGGCTGGATCGGCACTGGCATGCTCTGGACGGTTTCCGCCGGCGTGCCTGCTACGGTTGGCCTCATCGGCAGCGCGGCGGCCGAGGCAACGCAGGCAGATTTCACCTTTTTGCAAATGAGCGACAGCCATATCGGCTTCAAGGCGGGCCCTTACCAGGATGTTCCGGGCACACTCAGCGACGCCGTGGCCAAGGCCAAGGCATTGCCGCGATCTCCAGCGCTGATGCTGCACACCGGCGATATCAGCCATTTTGCAACGCCGGAACAATTCGATACCGCCGATCGGATCAATAACGGGTTGGGGCTGGACATTCATCACGTTCCCGGCGAGCACGACATGCTCGATCCGGGAAAGAAACTTTATCTTGCGCGCTACGGAAAGGATGCCAAGGGCGATGGATGGTACAGTTTCGACGATCATGGCGTGCATTTCATCGCACTTGCCAACGTCACCCATATGGGGACTGACGGGCAATGGCTTCTGGGTTCAGAGCAGATCGCCTGGGTCACGGACGATTTGCGCAATGTGCGTGATTCCACCCCCATCATCGTCTTCGCGCATATACCCCTATGGTCAATCTACCCGAAATGGGGCTGGGGCACGGGTGATGCCGCCGCGATCACGCCGTTGTTCCGGCGTTTCGGGTCGGTGACGTTTTTGAACGGCCATATCCACCAGATCGTGCAGAAAGTGGAAGGCAACATCGCCTATCACACCGCCCGCTCCACCGCCTTTCCGCAGCCCGTGGCCGGCACGGCGCCACATGAGGGGCCGATCATGAACATCGCGGCCGGCGAGGTCGGTGAATATCTCGGCATCACCACCGCCACGCTGCGCACGAGCCAGAGCCGCCTGGCGATTACCGACACAACCCTCGCCTGAAGGAGACCCGACATGCTGAGGATTTTGCTCACGGCCGCCCTTCTGCTCACCGCACCGCTCGCGCAGGCCGCCGCAACCAAGGTCGACATCAACAACTACACGTTTATGCCTGGGAAGATCATAGTGCATCCCGGCGATGTGGTGACCTGGAACAATCAGGATTCCATGCCGCACACCGCCACCTCGCTTGACGGCGCGAGCTTCGATTCAGGCGCCATCATTCCCGGTGCGAGTTGGAGTTTCACCTTTAAAAAGCCAGGGACCTACAAATATCATTGTGCGATCCATCCCGATATGCAGGGAGAGGTCGACGTCGAATAGGTTCCGCGCCGATGATGGAAGACGAGCCCCGTGCACGCTTTCGCGCTTTGGCCTTGCCGCAACTACCCCAGATGTACCGTCTTGCCCTGGCGCTGACGGGCAACAAAACGCGCGCGGAAGATCTGGTGCAGGAGACCTATTTGCGGGCCCTGAAATATTTCCCGTCCTACCATGGCGAGGATTTCCGGGCCTGGATGGCGGCGATCATGCGTAACCTCCATCGCAGCCAGTTTTCCGCCATGCCCATGGATGATGACGAGCGCCTCGCCGCGCTGCCCGACCCCTCGCCGAACCCGGAACAGGCGATGTTGAGCGCCGATCGCAACCAGCATCTGCGCCACCTGATCGCGGCGTTGCCGGACAGCCTGCGCGAGGTGCTGGTGATGCGGGAATTCGCGGATCTTTCCTATGCCCAGATCGCGACCGTTCTCGCCGTGCCGGCCGGCACGGTCATGTCCCGTCTGGCGCGGGCACGGGAGAGCCTGCGCAAGGCCTGGTTCAATACGAATGATGGGTCGATGACATGAGCGGCGAACATCCGCATGAACGACTGAATGCGTTGCTGGATGGCGAATTGCCTCCGGCGGAAGCTGCCGCGCTCTCCGCGCATCTGGCCGCCTGCGGGGATTGCCTGCGCACCTTGCGCGAGCTTGCGGGCCTGCGAGCCGACATTGCCGGGTTGGAGAGCGCGGAAGTCCCGCTTGGGCTGGAAGCGCGCATCCTCGCACTGACCGGCGATGTGCCCGCGAAAATCCTGCCCATGCGGCCGCGCTGGCGCCAGTTTGGCGTGCTCGCCGCGACAGCGGGGTTGGCCGCGGCGATCACCTTGGCGGTCTTGCCAAAGGACATGGGGGCGGAGTTCATGGCGGTGCGTGACGCCGCTTTGCGCGGCGAGGTGACGCAGCTCGCGGCGGCCGGCACCCCTTCGGTGCCCGGCTTCACGCTGATCGGCACGCGTAGTGACGAGGTGGCGGGCCACCGGGCGCAGGTCGCCGTCTATATGCGCGAGGGCGTCAGCTTTACCCTGTGCATCTGGCCGGCCGGTCGTGAGCCGG
The DNA here is from genome assembly GCA_963798115.1 of uncultured Pseudomonadota bacterium. Lineage (GTDB taxonomy): Bacteria > Pseudomonadota > Alphaproteobacteria > Acetobacterales > Acetobacteraceae > Acidocella. Next base: position 468,105 of record CAWCRT010000012.1, on the reverse strand, counting down.
CGCACGGGCCGAAAACCACGATCTATCGCGGCATGGCGATCACCTATTGGAATGACGGGCGTGACGAGTATTGGGCGGCTAGCCCGGCGCCTGCCGCCATGCTGCCGGCTTTCGTGCAGGCTCTGCGCGCCGGCGCGACGCGCGCAGCCGGTTGAACTGATTGATGAGCGCCAGGGCCGGGCTGGCAGCCGGCATCAGCTTCCACATTAGCGGGCTCAAGCCGCCGCCGAGCCCGGCAGGCCGCTCACCGTCGGCGCGCCACGGTCATAGACCGGCGTGTGGGTCCGGTGCTCAGTGACCCATTGGGCGATCTCATCCTTGCGCGCGAACCAGACGCCAGGCCGGGAGCCGGCATAAGTGAGGAAGCGGTCGAGCGCGCGGACCCGGCTGGCATGGCCGGAAATGCGGTCATGTAGGGAAATGACCATCATACGCCGCCGCTGCGCGCCTTCCTCGTAAAGCTGGTCGAACTCATCCTTCAGCGATTGGACATAGGCAATGGGATTCCAGCCCTGGAACGGGAAGGAGACGATGTCGTTATTATGGAGGGTGTAGGGAACCGTGACGAAATCGCCTCCCTTGAGCTTGATGATGAAAGGCTCATCCATGCTTGGCTCGCCGATATGATATTTGAAGCCGAGTGATTGCAGGATGTCGAGCGTGTGCGGCGAGTTGCGCATCCAGTAGGCGTTCCAGCCGATCGGCTGCTGGCCTGTGACTTTCTGGACCGTCGCGACCCCGTCGGCGATGAATTTCCGCTCCGTGTCGGGGGCGAGAAAATAGCTGTTCTGCCAGGTGCGGCCATGGGTGGCGGCCTCGTGGCCGCGCCTGACGATCTCACGTGCCAGGTCCGGCGCCTTCTCCACCGCCTGACCGATCATGAAGGAGGACAGCTTGATTTTGTGCTTGTCCATGAGGTCGAGGATGCGTGGTATGCCTTCATATACGCCATATTGGAAAAAGGCATTGGTCGGCAGGTCGGGCAGGCCTTTTTCATCGGGTCGGGAATGACGCCGCCAGCGCCCGAGATCGGCTGGCCACCGGCCTCGAACATGAGCGAGAGGCTCATGGCGAGGCGGGCATTGTTGGGCCAAAAAGGATCAGAGCTGGTCATTTCTGGTCTCCAGTGCAGGGCTTGGAAGAAACAGTGATGACGCGGCCGATCGCGACGATGCCGTCACGATGGGGGCGTCTACCGGGGAGGAGAATCCTCGTATTTGTCAAGACAATTTTGCGCGGCCGCTCAGCGCCGCGGCCTTTATGCTTGCCCCTGAATGGTTCTTCTCGGCGGCAGCCCGACACCGCCTTGGTCTCCAAGGCGGGATCATTTGTCATCGTTCTTAAATCATTCTGAAATATTATGATCCCATAACTGCGTTAACAGGCCGCTGAAAAACCCCTTGGCTCGCGGGACTTTTTGTTGGCGCAGCCAAAGAATTCCTGATTTGTTGGCGGATTTTCTGGCGTTTTAGACATCTCCAAGGCTGCTTATCTGGTCTTGGGGATATTCTGGACGGACTCATCCTGTCGGTAGCAGTTTTGGCAGTCTGATTAAGTTGTAAGCCGCGGCCTTGAAGGTAAACATCCAGCCGACCCGGTGCAGGCCGTGATGCTTGGTCTGCGCCATGCCGGCGACTTCCTTGATCCAACCGTTGGCCTCCTCAATGCGTTTGCGGATGACCTGGCTGAGGCGGTAGCCCGCGTGCCGGGTGGTTCGCGCGTCGATGTTGGAGCCGCGATGCGTGGTGATGTTTTGCGCCACATGCGGGGTCACATTGAGTTTGCGCGCCGCCACTACAAATGCCGCGGTGTCGTAATTTTTATCGGCGCCCACCGTCTTCCTGCCCGAAGCCGGCAACGCACCCAGCATTTCCAACGCTGCCAATGGCTCCGCCGTGCCGGTGGCCTGGCTGAGCCGCGCATCCACCACCAATCCGTTGCCGTTTTCCATCAACAGGTGCCCGGTGAAGCCCAGCTTCGCCTCGTGACCCTGGGATTTGCGGGCCAGTCGCGCATCCGGGTCCGTCGTGGAGGCGTGCGTCTCGTTGCCGCGCTTCTCGCCACGAAAATTGCGCTCACCATTGCGGCCGGGGCCGGGCGGCTCATCCTTGCCATCCTTGCGGCGCAGGCTCTTCATGCTGGCCCAGGCTTCGATCAGCGTCCCATCAACCGAGAAATGCTCACTCGACAACAGGGCCTGGACCCGCGGCAGCTGCAACACCGCAGCCATGAACTCAGCCGCGATGTCACCCGCCAACAAGCGGTCGCGGTTCTTGGAAAAGACCGTCGGCACCCAGACCGGATCATCCACCGAAAGCCCAACAAACCAGCGGAACAGCAGGTTATAGTTGAGCTGCTCCATCAGCTGACGCTCCGAACGGATGCTGTAAAACGCCTGCAACAGCAGGGCGCGCAGCAATTGCTCCGGCGGAATCGACGGGCGGCCTTCCTGGGAATAGAGCGTCGAAAACAGGCCGTTCAGAGAGGCCAGAGCCTCGTCCGTCACCTGGCGGATCACGCGCAGCGGGTGGTCCTTGGGAATCCGGCTGTCCGGCCGGACATAACTGAAAAGTCCATCACGCCGACGATCTATTCCACGCATCCTCTCACCGCATCAAAAACTTCAGCCGACGCCATGGAATCAGATACGTAAGTCTTAAAGCAAGAGGTTTTTCAGCGGCCTGTTAAGGGACGCTCCGAAATATCAAACGGGGATGCACCGAATGAAACGCCGCACATTACTTGCCACGGCTGCTGCCGCCTTGCCCGCTATGGCCCGGGCCGACAGCCGCACGAACATCGTGTTTTGGCATGCCATGTCCGGTCAACTTGGTGACACTCTGGTGAGCATCGTTAACAAGTTCAACGCCAGCCAGCCGGACGTGACGGTGCAGCCGGTCTATAAGGGGGCCTATCCGGATACGCTGACGGCGACGATCGCCGCCTGGCGGGCCGGGACGGCGCCGCATATCGCGCAGGTTTTCGATGTCGGCACGGCGACGATGCTCTCCGCCGGGCCGGCGGTGGTGGATGTGTACAAGCTCGCGGCGCAGACCGGCGTGCCGATCGATGCGAATGCCTATATCCCCGCGATCCGCGGCTATTACGCGCTGAATGACGGCGCGATGGGCGCGCTGCCATTCAATTCCTCGACGGTGACCATGTGGATCAACGCGGATGCGTTCGAGAAAGCCGGGTTGGACCCGTCCCAGCCGCCGGCGACCTGGCCGGAGGTGATCGCCGCAGCACGGGCGATCAAGGCGAAAAACGCGGCGCCGATTCCGATGATGACAGCTTGGCCGACCTGGGCGCATTTCGAGCAATATGCCGCGATCCATAATGTCGAATACGCGACGCTGAACGATGGCTTCGCCGGCAACCGGCCCCAACTGACCATCGCGACGGCCCCGTTCATCCGCAACCTCCAGCGCCTGCTCGATGCGGAGAAGGAAGGCATTTTCAAATATGTCGGCCGCGACGGCATGCCGAGCCCGGTTTTCTATTCCGGCCAGGCAGGCATCAGCTTCGACAGTTCGGGCATTCGCGGACAGTTGCAGAAGACCGCGAAATTCCGTTACCTGCCGGCTTATCTGTCCTACGATCCGGCCATCATTGCCAAGCCGATCAACTCGATCATCGGCGGCGCCTCGCTTTGGGCGATGACCGCGCCGGGCCGCCGGGCGGCGGACTATAACGCGGTGGCGCAGTTCTTTGCCTATATGGGCCAGCCCGGCGTCGATGCGGCCTGGAGCCAGGCGACGGGCTATGTGCCGGTGACCCAAGCGGGGTATCAGCAGAACATCGCTGATGGCTATTACAAGCAGAATCCCGGGGCGGATCTGCCCGTCAACCAGCTGGCGCGGCAACCGACCACCAATTATTCGCGCGGCATCCGGCTGGCGGGAATGCCGCAGATCCGCACCATCATCGAGGCGGCATGGGAAGGGGCGATTGCCAGCGGCGCGCCGGCCGCTGAAGTGCTGGCGACGGCGCAGCGCCAGGGTGATGCCGTGATCGCCTCCTTCGCCCGCACCTAAGCGTTGGACCGTCGCACGCTCTTTCCGGGCACCGCGCTGCCCTTGCTGCTGGTGGCGCCGCAATTGCTGCTGACCGTGCTGTTTTTCCTGTGGCCGACGGTCAAGGCGGTGCAGGAGGCGGTGACGGCGAGCGATCCGTTCGGCACGTCCACGGTCTTTGTCGGGCTGGATAATTTCACCGCACTGTTTCCCGATCCGACCTATCGCGCGGCGATCTGGCGGACCGTCTGGTTCTGCGTGGCGGTGACTTCGTTGGCGATGGCGGGCGGCCTGTTATTCGCCTGTTTCGCCAACCGTCCGTTACGCGGCGCCAGGATCTACCGCACGCTGCTGATCTGGCCTTATGCGGTGGCGCCAGCACTTTCCGCTGTGGTGTGGGTGTTCCTGATGGACCCGCAGATCGGGATTCTCGGGCGGCATCTGGAGGCAGGGTGGAATTATGCGCTGAATGGCGGACAGGCGATGGCCCTGGTGATCGCGGCCAGCGCCTGGAAGCAGGTGAGCTATAATTTCATTTTCTACCTGGCGGCGCTGCAGGCGATCCCGCGCACTGTGCTCGAGGCGGCGATATTGGATGGGGCGCGGGGCTTTACACGGTTCCGCACCATGATCTGGCCGATGCTCTTGCCCACCACGCTGTTTCTCGCGGTGGTGAACCTGGTTTACGCGGCGTTCGATACATTCGGGCTGATCTATGCGCTGACCGGTGGCGGGCCGGCGGGGGCGACGGAAACGATGGTCGTGAAGGTCTATGAGGATGGGTATATCGGCAATGATATCGGCGGTTCGGCCGCTCAGTCCGTGGTGCTGATGGTGCTGATCGTGGCGCTGACGGCCGTGCAATTCCGCTTTCTGGGGCGCCGCGGCCAATGAAGGACAAACCGGATTTTCTCGCCCATGGCGTGTTGCTGCTCGGCATCTTGCTGTTCATTCTGCCGATCTGGGTGATGATGGCCGGGGCCACACAGGATGCCGGGGCCATCGCGCGCGGCGATTTGTCGCTGATTCCCAATCCGCATGGCTTCGGCATGTTCTGGCGGGCGCTGTTCTTCGGCGGCGCCAGCCGGGCCGGCTAGCCGGTGTGGCATATGCTGCTGGTCTCGTTCGCCATGGCGGTAGGGATCGCCCTGGGCAAGATCGCGATTTCTCTGCTCAGTGCCTTCGCCATCGCCTTTTTTCGGTTTCCGTTCAGGAAGCTCGCCTTTTGGACCATTTTTCTGACCTTGATGCTGCCGGTCGAGGTGCGCATTATTCCCAGTTTCGCGGTCGTCTCCTCGCTTAAATTGATCAACAGCTATGGCGGCCTGACCTTGCCGTTGATCGCCTCGGCGACAGCGACCCTACTGTTCCGTCAGATTTTCATGGCGCTGCCGGATGAGCTGGTGGAGGCGGCAAGGCTGGACGGGGCGGGGCCGCTCGCGTTTTTGCGCGACATGGTGCTGCCCGTGTCGCGCGCGAACATCGCCGCCTTGTTTGTGATTCTGTTCGTCTATGGCTGGAACCAATATCTCTGGCCGCTGCTGGCGGCGAGCAGCCCGGCCTACACCACGGTGGTGCTCGGGATCGTGCAGATGATCGCCCCGGACCAGATGACGCCCTGGAACCTGGTGATGGCAGTGACGAGTTTGGCGTTACTGCCGCCGGTGGCGGTGGTGGTGGCGCTGCAGGGCGCCTTCGTGCGCGGTCTGACGGAGACGGATAAATAATGGCCAATCTCGAGCTGCACGTCCTGACCAAGAATTTTGGCGAGATTTCGGTGTTGAAGGCACTCGACCTCACTCTGGCATTCGGCGAAATGCTGGTGATTGTGGGCGCCTCGGGCTGCGGCAAATCGACGCTGCTGAGGCTGGTGGCGGGGCTCGAGAGCGCCAGCGCCGGGCGGATTCTGCTGGATGGCGCGGACATCACGCATCGAGATCCGGCGAAGCGGGACATCGCGATGGTGTTCCAGAATTATGCGCTCTATCCGCATATGAATGTCGCGCAGAATATGGGCTATGCGCTGAAACTGCGGGGCGAAAGTAAAGCCTCGATTGCCGCCAAGGTGGAGGAGGCGGCTGCCTTACTGGGACTTGGCGAGCTTCTGGCGCGGCGGCCTGGGCAACTTTCCGGCGGGCAGCGGCAGCGTGTGGCGATGGGCCGGGCGATCGTGCGCCAGCCCAAACTGTTCCTGTTCGACGAGCCGCTTTCCAACCTGGATGCGAAACTGCGCGTCTCGATGCGCGCGGAAATCAGGCGCCTGCAAAAGCGCTTAGGGATCACGTCGCTTTACGTCACGCATGATCAGGTCGAGGCGATGACGATGGCCGACCGGCTGATCGTGATGGAAGCGGGCAGGGCGGCGCAGATCGCCACACCGATGGAAGTCTTCGAGCGGCCGGCAAGCCGCTTTGTGGCGCAATTCATGGGCGCGCCTGCGATGAATATTTTCGACCCCGTGCAAGCGGGCATGAGCAATACGCCGCCGGGCACGGTGGCCGGGATTCGGCCGGAATATGTCGAGGTCGTGGCCGAGGGGATGCCGCTTGCGGTCGAGTTGGTGGAACCGCTCGGCGCGGAAACGCTGATCCACGGCACACTCCGTTGCGGCCAGCGTCTGACCCTGAGGCGCGCTGGGCCGCCGCCGCCAGCCGATGGGCTGCATGTGCGTTTGCCTGAAGAAGCGCTGCATTTTTTTGACGCAGCCAGCGGGCTGAGGCTTTCGCCTTGAGGCACGGCCTCATGGCCCGCCATAGTCGAACACCTGCCCTTCGATCGGCATGCGGTCGGCCTGCATGCTGGACGGCGCTGCAGCCACGAACGTGACCCGCGCGCCGCTTTCATAGGCGGTGTTGGTCTGATTGGCCGTCCCGCTCACCGCGGCTTCCAGGATCTGGCGGTCGAAGACGAAGGGCAGGCCGATCGCATCCAGCACCGAAGGGCTGTTCATCACCTGGAAATGCAGATGGGGGGCGGTCGAGCTGCCCGTATTGCCGACCGAGCCGATCCTGGCCCCGCCCTTCACTACGGTACCGACCACGATGCCGCGCGGGATGCTATTGGTGGCGAGATGTGCATAGAGCACGTAACGGCCCGGGCCGATCTCTTCGATGATATGGTTGCCAGCGGCGTTTTGAGCGGTGATGCCTTTCACCTCGCCTGGGATCTGCTCCGGCATGCCATCCACCCTCTCGACCACGACGCCGTAGGCCGCAGCGAGGACCGGGGCGCCGAAGAATGGCCAGGAATGGAGATCCTTGACTGGGCCGGTGCAGCAGCCGCCGGCCCGGGTGAGCTGCACGAAATCGATGGCGAATTGCTCGGGCAGCCTGATCCGCCCGTTGATCGGCAGGGTCGCGCCCCGATGCGGGCTGATCACGCGGCAGCAGCCATTGGCATCCCACCAGCGCCGCCCGGCCAGTGGCGGCGAGATCACCACGGGAGACAGGCAGCCGACCGGGACCGGATACGTGCGTTCCTCGAACGGCGGCTTGCCCGGCAGATGCACGATGAGTTGCGTGGAGAGGAAGGCTGGGACCGCATGCGCCGTCGTGAAGCGGACATCGAAGAAGGCGATGCCGGCAGCACCACCCGCAAGCTCAGCAATGTCGGGGCTGTGGGCTGGGTTTGCTCCGCCCGAAGGCGGCGGTGCGAACGGGCGGACTTTGTTGGTGATGTCGTTGCCGTCCATGTCCACCACGCCGCTCTCGCCGGCAGAGGCGAAACCGTGCAGCGGGTCCACCGGGCGGATCTGCGTGAACGTAGCGGTGCCGCGATCGAGATTGGTCACCTGAGCGGTAAAAGCGAGGTGGATGAAACCGTCCGTGCCCGGCACCGGAATCAGGCTCGGCTGCAGAACCTGCAAGGTGACGGGCGTGAGCTGGAGTGGCATTTGCGCGAAGCCGGGCGGCGGGAAGGCCGGGCAGGTCTGCGCCCCAGCCTGGGGAGCGATGACGAAAGAAACCAGAAGGACAAGCCAGGCGAGATGCGGACGTGGGACCCACATGGCGCTTGTTCCCGTTCGGTATGTGCGCGCCAGTTCAACACATGCTGTCGCTGAAAAGCAAGGAAAGGGGCCGCTTTTTGGAAAAAGCCGCGCAAAAACTTTTGGTCTTTTGGGCCGTTGGTGTTTCGGCCTCATGGGCAGGGGCCCGGCCGGGAAGTGATTCCGGCCGGGCCCCTGGATATTAGGCGATCTGTGCCTTCACCCGTTCCGGACGGAACGGTGTCTGGCGCAGGCGGATCCCGATGGCGTCGAACACGGCGTTGCTGATCACCGCCGCGGTCGGGCAGGTCGCAGGCTCGCCGCCGCCATAGGACGGATATTCCGGCGTGTTGTTCACGAACACGATCTCGATGCTGTCCGGAACCTCATGGAAGCGCAGGATCGGATAGCCGAACCAGTCGCGGCTCGTGACATGCGCACGGTCGAACGTCACCTCTTCATGCAGCGTGCGGCTGATCGACTGTATGATATTGCCTTCGATCTGGTTCTTCAGACCATCTGGGTTGATCACCAGCCCGCAATCATGCGCCACGACCACGCGCTTCACGTGGATCTGGCCGGAGCTTGGATCCACCGTGACATCGGCGATCGTCGCCACGCGGGCATCGTCGCGATTGACCCAGGCGACGCCGCGGCCGGTCACCGGGCCCCTGCCGGCGGCCGGGCGCTCGCCGCGCGCCGGCCGGTTTTCCCAGCCATAGAGCTTCGCCGCTGCCTGCAGCACCGCGATCGCACGTGGATCGCTCAAATGCTGCAAACGGAACGCGATCGGGTCCTGGCCGGTCTCCGCCGCCATCTCGTCGATGAAGGCTTCCATCGCGAAAGTGGTCTCGAACTGCGCCGGTGAGCGCAGCCAGGCGGTGAGCAGCGCCACCTTGCCTTCGGCATGGTCGGCCACGTCAGTGTTCGGGAACTGGTAGGCATAGGTGATTGCGGGCGTGCCCAGGCCGGCCGAACCGACAATATCCGGCTTGCCGATCAGCGCCGCGGCGATCAGGCGCGTATCCATCGAGGTCGGCAGCCACATATGGTGGCGCCAGGCAACCACCTTGCCCTGCGCATCCACCGCAGCTTCCAGATCCTGCACGATGGCCGGGCCCATAGGCTCCCAGCCATGCTCATCCCAGCGCATCCACTGCACGCGCACCGGACGGCCGACCACCTGTGACATGATCGCGGCATCGGCGATCGCATGGTCGAGGCCGTTGCGGCCATAAGCGCCCGGAGCGCCGTACCAGATGAGTTCGACGCGGTCCGCCGGAATGCCAAGCAGCGTCGCGGTGACGTGTCGCGCCTCGTGCGGCATCTGCGTGCCGGAATAGATGATGCAGCGATCATCCTTCACATCGACGACGGCGCAGGACGGGCCAATTGATCCGTGCATCTGGAACGGCGATTGAAAGGTCGCCTTGAACGTCTTCGCCGCATTCTTCAGCGCCGCGTCGACATCGCCATTGCGGGAGACTTCCATATCCGTGCCGGGCGTGGCGCGCAGCGTGTCCGAGATCTTGTCCATCTCCGGCAGGCCGTTCCAGTCCGACCATTTAGCCTGGCCGTCAGTCGGGCTTTGCGGGTAGACCACCGAGCCGAGCTTCTGAGCGGCCTGGATCGCGCCCCACTCCGTCTCGGCGACGACGCCGAGGAAGTTCTCCTGCCGGACGACCTGCACGAAACCCGGAATATCCTTGAGCCCGGTCTCGTCCACGCTGAGCAGCGTGGCGCCGATGCCGTAAGGGCGCACGACGCGGCCATGCAGCATGCCGGGAACCTTCAGGTCCTGGATATAGGTGTATTCGGCGGTCATCTTCGCCGGGATGTCCTTGCGCTTCACCGAGGTCCCGACGACCGTGTAAGTCGCGGGGTCCTTGAGCTGCGCCTGCGGCGCCACGACCATGTCGAAACTCTTGCCGGAGGCGCCGATCTCGATATTGAGCTTCTTGCCGTCGACGAGCTCGCCATAGCTGATCGAGCGGTGCGGCGCACCCTGCACCGAAATAACGCCGTTCTCGACCGTAAGAGCGCTGGCCTCGACCTTGAAATGCTTGGCCGCGAGATCGAACAAAGCCGCCTTGCCGGCCGCCGCCGCGTGGCGGATCTGCGGCCCGGCATAGCGGATCGTGCGGCTGCCATAAGACGGGCCCTGATTGACCGTGACCGAGGTGGTGCCCATCACGACATTGAGCCGGTCAATCGGGAAATAGAGTTCTTCGGCGGCGATCTGCGCAAGCGCGGTCTCGGCACCGGTGCCGACATCGACCTTGCCGGTGAAGAGGGTGACGGTGTTGTCGGGATGCACCGCGAGCCAGGCGGAAAGCTCGCCGGCGTCAGGCGGCACGCCGCCCGGGATCGGCCTTGCATCCGCCGCCGCTTTGTTCGCGGCAAGCACATCGGCCGGGTTGAACAGGCTGAAGGCAACGACCAGGCCGCCCGAGAGTTTGAACAGGCCGCGCCGGCCGAGGGTTGCGGACATATCGTTCATTGCTTCTCTCCCACAGCGGCGACCGGTTCGGCATTCGCGGCGCGCTCCACCGCGCGGAGAATGCGCATGTGGGTGCCGCAGCGGCACAGATTACCATCCAGCGCCTGCTTGATGTCATCGCGGGTCGGATGCGGATTCTGCTCGAGCAGCGCCTGAGCGGTCATGATCATGCCGCCGATGCAGTAGCCGCATTGGGCGGCCTGCTCGTCAATGAAGGCCTGCTGCAATTTGCCCGGATGCTCCTTCGTGCCGAGCCCCTCAAGCGTGGTGATCTTCTGTCCTGCGGCCATGGAGAGCGGCGTGATGCAGGAATGAACGGCAGAGCCGTTGATGATGACGGTGCAGGCGCCGCACTCGGACAGTCCGCAGCCGAATTTCGGGCCGCGCAGACCAAGATTGTCGCGCAGCGCGTAAAGCAGCATGCTGTCGGGTGGCGCATCGATGACATGATCATGCCCATTCACATTGAGCGTGACCTTATTGACAGGTGCAGTCTGGACCATTCGGAACTCCTTTGCGCAAAGGCGCCGTTGCGGGAATGCCGCAACGCATAAAGGCACGCCACAAGGCGCGCGCGCTTCACAACCATCCCGGTACTTCACCGGAAACTTTTGTGCTTATAGAAGTGCGTGACCAGGTTATCAAGATTGTCTAACGTGGAGGACAATATGGCGAAGCAGCTGGACGCCAGCGCGAAAGAAAAGGGAAGGCTACTTTTTGTGAACAAAAAGTAGCAAAAAAACTTTGCTATTTTGGGCCCGTGCCGTTTCAACGCCTCAGGCCCAAATTCAAAAAAGTTTTTGGTGCCGCTTTTTCCAAAAAGCGGCTGCTTGTCTTAGCGATATCGATATGTCCGTCGGGCTATTTCCGAAACCGGCCATAGTTTTCTGCCACAGCTCCAGGTTGGCCTTTCGACGGTCATCATCGCGACATTTGCAGTCTTTAAAAAACTTGACGCGACCGTGCCGACGACACAGATTGTTCATGTGACCGCAACCATGATTTGAAATTTTGCAGTCGCGAAGCTCATCACGTTTCTTCTGACAGATTATCGGCAGAAACCTGATCAGGAGGGCCAGACTGGAGCTGCCGGGCCTCTTTCGCCAATTGAACGACGACGCCTATGAGAATATCGGCCGCGCGACGGACTCGCCTACATGATCCAGGCATTCGGTGCCCTTTTGCGGGCACATCCGGACATCGCGTTTTTCCTCGCCCTGGCGCTCGGTTATGCGCTGGGCCGGATCAGGCTGGGGCAATTTTCGCTGGGGGCGGTCACCGGCGTATTGCTCGCCGGCGTGCTGTTCGGGCAGTTCGGTGTGACCGTCGATGGCGCCGTGAAGCAGATCTTCTTCCTGCTGTTCCTGTTCTCGGTCGGTTACCGTACCGGGCCGCCATTTTTTCGCGGGATCCTCAGCGACGAGCTGAGCCAGGCGTGTGCGCCGGGGCGGGAACGGCCACACCCGCCTTGGCCGCGGTGCAGGAAGTCGCGCAAAGCCGCGTGCCGACGCTCGGCTATGGCGTGTCCTAAGCCGTGGGGAATGTCATGCTGGCATTATGGGGCACCGTGATCGTCAACTTGCTGCGCTGATTGGGGACAAAACCGGAGGACAGGATGAGGGGGCATGATTGGAAACGGAAGATGCATTGCCGCGCCGGCATGATGGCGCGCGCGCTCACGGCGGTATGCCGGTCCGCGCGGGTACGAAGCGCCCCGCCCACGCCTGTCTATCCGTTTCACGATGGCTATCCGACGCCGGTGGCTGCCAGACAGGCCCATGACGATGCGACCTATCAGAATGCGATCATCGCCTATCATTTCTGGTATCCGGCGGTTTCGGCTGAAGGGATTTTAAACGGCAACCGCGCGGCTGGGCTTGAGGATAACAAGGCGGCGGGCATTTCAGCCGCGGGGCCGGGCCATGTTGGATTCACGCTGAATTCAGACACGCCTTATCTGGCCGCCGTGCTCGATCTGCGGCACGGGCCGATGGTTCTGGAATTGCCGCCCGGCCCTTACATCGGGCTGGCCAATGATCACTATCAGAATTGGATCATCGATTTCGGGATGCCGGGCGCGGATGGTGGCAAAGGCGGCAAATACCTGCTGTTGCCTGCAAACGATGCCGGCGCGGTGCCGGACTTCTATCATGTCGGGCGCTCTTCTTCCTATAAGGTGCTGGTGGCCATGCGGGCCTTGCCCGTGGGCGGCGACGTGCCGCGCGCTTTGGCCGCTTTGGGCGCCCTGCGCCTCTATCCGCTTGCCGATGAAGCCAATCCGCAGCCGATGAAGATCGTCGACAGCACCACATCCGGCATGGACAGCACATGCCTCGCCTGGGAGGACAATATCAAATTCTGGGAGCAGCTTGACCGGATCATCCAGGACGAGCCGCTCAACCCGCAATTCACGCCGCTATATGGGCTGCTCGGGACCTTCGGCATCGAGAAGGGCAAGCATTTCGCGCCTGATGCAAGGCTGCAGGCGATCTTAAGACAAGCGGCGCGCGGCGGGCGCGACCAGATGCTGGTTTCAGCCTTTGCCAGCCGGCGCCCGGACCGGTTGGCCTGGCCCGACCGCAAATGGGAATGGGTCGGGCTTGTCACCGACAATGCCGGTTTCGAGGAGCCGGGCGGCATCGATATGGTTGCCCGCGATCGCTGGTTCGTTCAGGCCATTGCCACCTCGCCGGCGATGTTTAGGCGCAAACCCGGGGCTGGGTCGAGGCAGTGCATCGGTGGATCTCCATTTCGGCCCCCGACGCCCCGGCCGGCAAGGAGGGGCAATGGATCAAGACCGTCCCAGGACGCGGCTGGTTCGCTTACATTCGCCTGTACGGGCCTGAGGCGGCGGCGTTTGATGGCAGCTGGCGGCCCGGCGATTTCGAGAAACTGAAGTGAATGACGTCGAGCTTCGGCCCGTGGCGTCGAAACACGCACATCTATTTGAAGCGGAAGTACCAAAGATCTAATTTTTTGCTTTTCACGAATAAACAAAATTACATTTTCAAATGACAACTTTTGCTGCATAAAACAGAAGCAGTCTGAAAAGCCCCTCTGAAGCGGACTTGTCTGAAACGAAGCAGCTGGTTCCGATTGCGAGCGGTGCGTCGATGCGACCAGCAGAAACCGTGCGCATTATTTCCTATGTTCAGACATAAGAGGGCGTGTTGCTGCGTGCTTCCGTCGGTCATGCATCTTTCTTCGAGATCGGGGCTGTAAGAAATCATTAGGAGGGGGATATGAAAGCCTACATTGCGGAATTCGTAGGCACGTTCGTTCTGGTGTTCGGCGGCGTGGGGAGCGCCGTCCTGGCCGGAACCCATATAGGATTTCTCGGCGTCGCACTGGCCTTTGGCCTGTCCTTGCTGGCGATGGTCTACACGATAGGGCCGATTTCCGGTTGCCATATCAATCCTGCCGTCACGTTCGGATTGTTCCTCGCCAGAAAGTTTCCCGGTGACCGTGTTGCGGGCTACTGGCTAGCGCAGGTGCTTGGTGGGATTGTTGCGGCACTCATATTATTTGTGATTGCCTCAGGGCAACCGCATTTCAGCGCGGTGGCCAGCGGTTTTGGCAGTAATGGCTATGGGATTCGGTCGCCGGACCAATTCGCGCTGGGTGCGGCATTTCTTTGTGAAGTTGTAATGACCGCCTTCCTGGTGCTGACCGTTCTGGGGGCCACCGACGTCAAGGCACCGGTCGGTTTCGCCGGTTTGGCGATCGGCCTGGTGCTGACACTGATCCATCTGGTTTCGATTCCGGTCGACAATACCTCGGTTAATCCGGCGCGCAGCATCGGCCCGGCTTTGTTTGCGGGCGGTGCGGCGATTAGCCAACTCTGGCTGTTCATCGTCGCCCCCTTGATCGGAGGGACGGTGGCGGCCGGCATTTATTTCTTCATCAAAGGGGAAGAACCGCTGATCACGGTGAAGACCGCGGAACAGGCGTTGCCGTCGGAACAGGCGCAACGTCGTAGTTTCTAAAAACCACGAAAATCAGGGAGCGCTTTGCGAAGAATTTTATGGAAGTTTCGGCGAAACCAAACCACGAAAAACCGGCCGTGGACATGAAGTTGGCGTTTCTGTTGATCATGGCGGGCGCGCTGACGGTGATAAGTCCCAATATGGCGAAGGCCCAGATGATCAACCCTTTCGGAAAATATAACGGGCCGACTTTAGGCAAGGAGGACTTTAAATTAGCGCGCCAGTCGATGGAGCGTCTGCTGAACGAGAAAGCCCCGACCGTCGGCCGGTATGATACATGGAGCAATACGGCTTCCGGCAATCATGGCAAATTCACGATTCTGGAAATTTTCACTTCGAATGGAATGCCATGCCGGAAAGTGAATGAGCATATTTTTTATCAGAAGTCCGGCGTCCCGCGGAACTTCACGCTGGATTTCTGCAAAACGCCCAGCGGTGAATGGAAGAGCGTCGCTTAAGTTGGGCCCGTGGCGTTGAACGCCACGGGCCCAAAGTCCAAGAAGTTTTTGCGCCGCTTTTTTCAAAAAGCGGCTGCTTCCCTTGCCTTACTTGATCTTGGCGATCTGCGCCGCCGAAAGGGCCCGCACGGAGGCCGGCAGCGGCTGGAAGTCCATTTTCTCGAGGAAGCTCGGCGCGTTGCCTTTGGTCGCGGCAAAGGTCAGGAAGATGCGTAGGGCTTTCGCCGTGGCCTGGCTCGGTTGCCGGCTGTTCACGATCGCATATTCATAGTTGATGATCGGGTAGGCATTGGCCCCTGGCGCAAAGATCATGCTGATGCGTTCATCCGCCGGGGTGGCGGAGGCGACGCTTTGCGCGGCGGCGGCGATGGTGGCGCTGGTCGGCAGCACGTAGTGGCCGGCTTTGTTCAGCAGCGCAACCTGGCCGAGCCCATCGGCGGCGGCCTCTTTGGCATAGGAGATGCCGATAAAGGCCAGCGAATACGGGTTGGCGGCGGCGGCGGCCAGAACGCCGGTATTGCCGACGGCGCCGAGCGCGCCCGGGATCGCCGGCCAGGACATAGTGGTGCCGTAACGCATCGTGCGCGCCCAGCTGGCGTCCGTGGCAGAGAGATACTGGGTGAACATGAAAGTGTCGCCCGAGGCATCCGCATAATGGATGGGGACAATTTCATGGTCCGGCAGAGGCACGCCTGGATTTACCGCTTCAATGGCCGGGTCATTCCACTGCCTGATCTTGCCTTCATAAATTTCGGCCAGGATCGGGCCGGAAAGGTTCAGGGTCTTTATGCCCGGCAGGTTGAAATTCACCGCCTGGCTGGAGATGGTGAGCGGAATGCTCATCATGGTCGGATGCTTTGCCACCAGCGCGTCGGACATATAGGCGTCGGAAGCGCCGATATTGATCAGCCCCTGGATCGCCTGCGAGATGCCGGCGCCGGAGCCGGTGGAGGTGGTGCTGATTTCCGCCCCCGGATGGCTGGCGGAGAAGGCTGAAACCCACTGGTTGAGCACCGGATAGAGCAGGCTGGAGCCGCTTTCGATCAACGGTGCTTGCATCGTTTGGGCCTTTGCGTTCCCGCCGAAGCTGGCGAAACCGGCGAGCGCCAGCGTGGCAATGCCGGCCAGGAGCTTATTGGTAAAAGTCACTCGTTATTCCTTACACTGACTGCGTCCCCGAGCGGAGCCCTGTCAGCCAGCGGCGCGTCACCCGGAGGCACCGGCATAGTTAAAGCCGGTGGCGAGGGCGACGGGGTTTGTGTGGCAGTTTAATGACATTATGACTTGATGACATCGTGATAACGTCTTTGTACGAGACGTGCCGGCCTTTTCAGCCCCGTGCTCGGGTGGCCTCGTATCTGTGCAGGAGCAGATCCATCTGCTGCGCCAATGTCGCGGCATGCGCATCGGTCAGCATCGTGTGGTGATCGCCCGTGGTTCGGACGACCTCAAAACCCCGCGCGAAGAGACCGCCCCATCCGCTGGCAGGATCGTTGCCAGGCAGCATGTCGACCAGGTTTTCCGCACGAATCAGCGCGCCGGCGGCATCCAAGGGCTGCGGGTGCCATGATTTCCCCATAGGGAAAGCCAGCCGGTTGAAGAGCAGCGTGTCGATCGGATGGCCCTCCTCATCAAAATAGCCCGACGGCACGATCGGAGGCGCGGGGCGGTTCATCATTTTATCCAGCCAGGTCTTGAGGATGTTGAATCGGTATGTGGCGCTGGCGGGCAGCCGCGCGGCCAGAAAGCGGGCGACGGCCCAGCTATCGGTGAGCGATGCGCGCCGCCTGTGCATGAAGGCGCTATCCTCATCCCGCCGGAGCACAGCGCCGCGCCAGATCTGGGCCAAACTCTGCGCTGCCGGACCGAATGTGGGGCTGGTTGAGGTCGATGCCCAGGCATCAAGCAGCAGAACAAAGGCCACTTTGCCACCGGCACGCTGCAGCACATGCGCGGCCTCGAAGGCGATCTTGCCCCCGATGCAATAGCCCGCAACCACGCAAGGGCGCGCCCCGGCATGCGCGGCCAAAATTTCGCCGTAGAGCGCGCCTAACCGTTCGATGGTCGGCAGCGCCTCGTGATCGCCGGCGGCGAAGGCGGAAAGCCAGGCTCTCTGAATGGGCACATCGATGGCGAAAATATCGCGATCGCCACCGATCACCTGGCCCAAGCGAAACTCCTCGGGCCTGGCGCCCATTAGATAAATCGGCAGATCGGTCTGCCCTGTCCGCAACCTCTGCACCTGTTGGTGCGTCGGCGCCTGCTCACCTTGCGCATTTTGCGTAATGGCGCGCGCCAGCTGTTCTATCGTTGGGTGCATAAAAAATGTCGGGGCCGTCAGATGCAGCTTCAGTCGCCGGTTGATTTCGCTCATCACACGCAGCGCCAGGAACGAATGCCCCCCGAGATTGAAGAAATTATCGGTGCGGCTGATCCGCTCCAGGCCCAGCATCTCGGCCCAGATCGCCGCCAGCACGGCCTCGGTCTCGCCCTGCGGCGCTTCATAGGCGGCCCGGGCATAGGCCGCATCGTCGGGCGCGGGCAGCGCTCTGCGGTCCAGCTTGCCGTTGGGGTTAAGCGGGAACGCGTCCAGCCGGACGAAGGCCGCCGGCACCATATAGTCCGGCAGGGAGGCGGAGAGATGCGCGCGCAAGCGGCTGGCGAGCTGCTCATCCCGAGCGGCCACCACGTAGGCCACCAGGCGCTTTCCACCCTCCTGGTTCAGCGCCAGCACCGCGGCCTCGCGCACCGCCGGATGCTCGGTCAGGCGCCCTTCGATCTCGCCGAGCTCAATGCGGAACCCGCGGATTTTGACCTGATTGTCGTTGCGCCCCACGAACACGAGATTGCCGTCAGGCAGGTAGCGCACGAGGTCCCCCGTCCGGTACATGCGCGCGCTTGGTTCGCCGGCGAAAGGGTCTGCCAGGAAGCGCGCGGCGGTGAGCTCCGGCCGGTTCAGATAGCCGCCGGCCACGCCGTCGCCGCCAATATACAGCTCGCCGGTGACGCCCAGCGGGACCGGTTCGCCATGCGTATCGAGGATATAGAGCCTGGTGTTGGCGATTGGCCGGCCGATCGGAATGCTTGCCGTTTCGTCCGGCACGGAGTCAACTTTGTAGATGGTGGCAAAGGTCGTCGTTTCGGTCGGCCCGTAGGCGTGGAGAAAATGCTGCGGTCTCTTCCGGGGATTTGAGACGGCCCTGGCGATCAATCTTGGATCAGGTATGTCGCCGCCCGTGATCAGGATTTTGAGTTGCGCGAAGATTGGTTCTAAATCGGCGACCATCTGCTGAAACAGCCCGATCGTTATCCATAAAATGCTGATCCGCTCTTGCACGAGCGCTTTCACGAAAGCGTTTGGCGTGAGCACGGTGTCATGGTCGATCACGACGACCGTGCCGCCATTGAGCAAGGGGGCCCATAGTTCGAAGGTGCTGGCATCGAAGGCCGGGTTGGCGGCGAAAGCGACGCGGTCATCCGGCTCGATGACGGCATAACCATTATTGATAACCAGACGGGTCACGCCACGGTGCGGCACCAGCACACCTTTCGGGGTGCCGGTGGAGCCGGACGTGTACATTACATAGGCCGTGCGCAGAGCGTCGCCTGGCAATGCCGGATTGGTCGCGTCTCCTTCGTCACGCTCGTTGGCGTCCAGACATAGGACCGGCGCGCTTGGGGGGAAGGAGGATTGGGCGCTGGCCTCTGTGATCAACAGGCAGGCCGCGCAATCGGCCATGATCCAGGCCTGGCGTAAAGCGGGGGCTTGCGGATCGAGCGGCACATAGGCGGCCCCGGCCTTGAGGATGGCCAGTTGCGCCACGATCAGCGCGATCGAGCGCTCCAGCAACGTCGTGACCCGTTCTTCCGGTTGCACGCCCCGCGCGATCAGGCGATGCGCCAGCCGGTTGGCCCGCGCGTTCAGCGCCGCATAAGTGAGCGTCCGCCCCGCGCAGCTGACCGCCACAGCATCCGGCGTGCGTGCGGCCTGCGCTTCGAACAGCTCATGGATGCAGGCCTCCCGCGGATAGTGGGTCGTCGTCATGTTCCATTCGAGCAGCAGACGAGTCCGCTCCAACGCCGGCAGAAAACGCAGCCTATACAGATTTTGGCTGGTGTCTTGCACCATGCCCCACAGCACCTCACGCAGATAGGCCGCATGCCGTTCAACCGTCTCGTGGTCGAACAGTGCCGTGGCGTAGCGCAGGCCGCCGAGGATTCGCCCATTCACCTCCCGCAGCTCCAGCGTCAGGTCGAACTTCGCGGTCATGTAAAGCGGCGGTTCGACCGAGACAGACAGGTCGGGCCCAAGATCGAGCGTCTCGGCCTGGTTATTCTGCCACGCAAACATCACCTGGAACAAAGGCGTGTATGACAGGCTGCGCACAGGCTTGATCAGCTCCACCACATGTTCGAACGGCAGGTCCTGATTCTCTTGCGCTTCCAGCGCGCACTGCTTCACATGTCGCAGCAAATCCTCGACGCTCAGGGATTCCGGTAGCTCCAGGCGCAAGGCCAGCGTGTTGACGAAGAAACCAATCAACCCTTCGATCTCTCTCCGGCCGCGATTGGCAGTCGGCGTTCCGATCACCACCTCCTGTTGGCCTGACAGCCGGGCCAGCAACAGCGCCCAACCTGCCAGCACCGTCATGAACAAGGTCGCGCCGTAGCGTTGGCCAAGAGCCTTCAGCCGTGCCGTCAGCTCTTCATCCAGTGCCACCGCCACCTGCCCGCCATCATGCTGCCGCTGCACCGGACGGCTCCGGTCCATCGGCAGTTCCAGCAAGGCGGGCGCGTCCCTCAGCCGCTTTTCCCAATAATCAAATTGTGGCTTGGGATGATCCCCCGACAGCCAGCGCCGCTGCCAAACCGCGTAATCGGCATATTGCACCGGTAAAGATTGCAAGGGCGCCTGCCTGTACAGCGCGCCCAGCTCGCGCAGCAGCACGGAGATCGACCAGCCGTCCGACACGATATGATGCATTGTGATCAGCAGCACCGCTTCATCGACCGCCAGATGGAGCAACCGACCGCGGATGAGCGGGCCGTGGCTCAGATCGAATGGTGCGGAGGCTTCCTGCCGAGATAAAAGCTGAAGCTCCTCTTCAGCATCCGGCCGCCCTCGCAGATCGTGGATCTCCAAAGCAAAGCCGACATCCGGAGCGCCGATGCATTGCACCGGATCACCCTCGATAACCGTAAAGCTCGTGCGTAACGCCTCATGACGCGCCATCAAAGCGTTCAAAGCATCACGCAAGGCGCGCTCGTCGAGCCGCCCATGCAGCCGGAAGCCCAGAGGGACATGATAGGCCTCGCCACTGCCCTCCATCTGCGCCAGGAACCACAAACGCTGCTGTGCGAAGGAAAGCGGGAGTGAGGCGGCCCGGTCAGCCTGGGGGATCGCGGTTGGGGCATCTTCGGCACGGTCGAGATTGGCGCGCCGCGCCGCCTGCAAAAGCGCTTCGCGTTGCGCGGCCGTCAACCCGGCAATCATTGTGTTTTGCATGAAGATGCCTCCAACCTTCAAAGCAGGCCAAACCAACCCGAAAAACCCATACCCGAAATCAATTTGTTCCCGCCACCTGATCAACAAGCGCCGCCAGATCTTCCGGCTTATAGTTGGCAAGCTGGGTCAGGACGATTTGTTCCGCGAGCCGCTCGAGCGTGGAATGTTCGAATATGTCTTTGACCTTCAGCGACACACCCATGGCTTGCTGGAGCCTGGACAGAACTTGGATGGCCATGAGGGAATGTCCGCCAAGTTCAAAAAAATCGTCGTTACGGCTAATCCGCTCGATGCCCAGAAGGTCGCGCCAGATCGCCGTCAGCATTGTCTCGGTCTCGCCCTGCGGTGCTTCATACGGGGCGTGGGCGCGGGGGGCGTCGTTAGATGGTGACGGGTCCCGCGCGGGCGTGCCGGGGAGCGGCAGGAGATCAACCGTTAGCCTATGATCTGTGGCCATGGCTTCGAGCACCGTATGGAAATAGCCGAGATACAGCTCGATCGTCTGCGCCTCGAACAGCGAAGTGGCATAAGCCAAGCCTCCTGAGATCTTGTCGCCCATGTCCTTGAGCGAAAGGCTCAGGTCGAACTTCGCCAGGTGATGAGGAGACGGCAGAAGCTGCATCTCAAGTCCGGCAATAGAAGGCAGGTCCTCAGCAAAATTATCCCAGGCAAATGTCGCCTGGAACAAAGGCGTGTAAGCAAGGCTGCGAACCGGCCGGATGATCTCGACCACCTGTTCGAAGGGAAGGTCCTGATGAAGCTGCGCCGCCAAGAGCTGGCGTTTCACTTGCTCCAGCAACAGCCCCACACTCGGCGAAGCCGACAGGCTGATGCGCAATGCCAGCGTATTCGTGAAGAAGCCGATGAGGTTTTCAATCTCGGCTCTGCCGCGGTTCGCCACAGGAGTGCCGATCACGATCTCCGTCTGGCCGGACAAGCGGCTTAACAGAGCTGCCCAACCCGCCATCAGGGTCATGTAGAGCGTGCAGCCATGGCGACGGCTGAGGTCTCTGAGGCCGGCAGTGAGCGTCACGTCCAGCTCCAGCGCGGCAAACGCCCCGTTATAGTCCTGTGTTGCGGGGCGGGGATGGTCGGTCGGCAGGTCCAGCAAAGCGGGCGCACCGGCCAAGGCGTCTCTCCAATAGGCGCTCTGCTGTTCTAACCGCTCGCCTTCGATCCATTGCCTCTGCCACACCGCATAATCGGCATACTGAATCTCCAGCGCTGGAAGGGGATCGTCTTCGCCGCGCGAAAAGGCGGTGTAAAGCGCGCTCAACTCGTGGCGGAAAACGCCGATCGACCAGCCATCGGAGACAATATGGTGCATCGTGAGCAGAAACGCATGTTCATCATCGGATAAGCGGATGAGCCGGCCGCGAATGAGCGGGCCATGCGCCAGATCGAAACTGAGGCGGGCCTCGATTTCGGCCAGACGATGCAATTCCGCCGCGGCATTCATGTGCTGACGTAGATCATGCTCAAGCAGGGTGAAAGAATTCTCTTCCGCCGGGCTGATCCGTTGGTAGAGTTTACCCTCAAGCGTGACAAAGCCTGTGCGCAGGGATTCATGACGGAACAGGATGCGACCCAGCGCCCGCCGCCACGCGTCGCGGTTGAGATGCCCCCGCAAACGCAGCCGCAACGGGATATTGTATGCCTCGCTGACGCCTTCGAGCTGCGCCAGAAACCATAGTCGCTGCTGCGCGAAGGAGGGCGGCAGATACGCCTCTCCGGTGTCATGTGACGAGTTTTTGAATTGCGGCTTCAATTTATCCCCCACTGGAATTGGTATTTTATTGTTTAGTGGGCCCCTGGTCTCTTGCGGACCGTACCGGCGGGCAGCGTCACCAGATGTGAAATTCTAGCCATTATATCCGACGGATGTGATGACGGCGTGAGTCGGTGCTGCCCTGCCATCGCGTCTGGCACGCATGATCGGCAGCAGGACGGCCGGTGTGGAATGATCGAGCTTGTTGGCGAGATCGGCGAGCACGGGATGGGCAAACAGATCATGGATCGAGACTTCCACACCTAACTGGTTCTGCAAGCGTGAAAGCACCCTGACGGCCAGGAGTGAGTGACCGCCTAGTTCGAAAAAATTATCGTGGCGACCTATGTGGTCGCGCTTGAGCAGCTCGGCCCAGATCCCCGCCAGCAGGATTTCGGTCTTCCCCTGTGGCGCTTCATAATGATGTGCGCCGTAGGCTTCACCATCGGGTGCGGGTAGGGCCTTACGGTCCAGCTTGCCACTGGTCGTCAGGGGCAAAGCATCAAGCCGCATATAGGAAGCCGGCACCATGTATTCGGGCAGGGAAGCGGCGAGGTGCGATCGTAATTGCTTCGCGTCGATCGGCTCATGGTTGAGCGCGACATAATAGGCCACCAGTCGTTTGTTACCGGCCGCGTCTTCCCGGAGCAGCACGACAGCTTCGCGTATGGCGGCGTACTCCCGCAGCCGCACTTCGATTTCTCCAAGCTCAATGCGAAAGCCGCGGAGTTTGACCTGCTGGTCAATCCGCCCCAGGAACTCGATATTTCCGTCAGGCAGATAGCGGGCGAGATCACCCGTCCGGTACAGCCGGGCTCCCACTTCAGGGCGGAACGGATCGGCAATGAATTTCTCTTCCGTTAGTTCGCCTCGATTGTGATATCCTCGCGCGAGCGCGCTGCCGCCGATGTGCAATTCGCCCGCGACGCCCACCGGCGCGAGTTGGCGCCATCGGTCAAGCACGTAGATTTGGCGCGCACCACGTGGACGGCCAATGGGAAGCCGTTCAAGCGGCGCCTGTCCGGGCTCAAGCGCCGGGATTTCAAAGCTTGTCGCGGTAATTACGGTTTCCGTTGGCCCATAGGCGTTCAACAACCGCACCTCATTGAACTTTGTCTGCTGCCATAGACGCAGTGTTTGAACCGACATGGCGTCTCCGCCGATGATCACCAGCCTTACGGCATGGGCGGAAACGGGTTCGGCGGCGTGAGCCCATTGCTCGGCCAATTGTTGCCAGAAAGCAGGCGGCAGATTGATCACCGTCAGGCCAAGCTCAGCAAGTTTCTGCTGAAATTCGTTAGGTGTCCAAATCTGCGCGTCGCGCAGCACCACCCGCGCGCCGCTCAGCAAAGGCGGAAGAATCTGCTCGATGGAGGCGTCGAAGCTTGGCGAAGCAAATTGCAGCACGCGGTCTTCGGGAGTGAGTTCATAGAATTCCTGGCATTCGCGGCAATGCAGCGCCAGAGGACCATGCTCGATGAGCACACCTTTGGGTCTGCCCGTGGATCCGGACGTGTAAATGACATAAGCGAGATTTGCGCTTGTCACGCCGGTGGATGAGCGTTCCGGATTTGTGGCCGGGAGTGCGGCCCAAAGTGGGGCAGGGTCGTCGAGTGTGAAGACGGCAAGCTCGTCGGGTAAAGGGCCGAGCACCGGCAGGACGCTCCGCTGCGTGAGCAGGATGGCGGGCGTACTGTCTTCGATCATGAAGCTGAGGCGCTCGGCGGGGTAGGCGGGGTCGATCGGCACAAAGGCGCCGCCGGCCTTGAGGATGGCCAGCATCGCGACCACCAGCTCGAGGCGACGTTCGAGCACGATGGCCACGCGGGCCTCGGGCCTGAGGCCGCTGGCGATGAGGTGATGGGCAAGCTGGTTGGCACGGCGGTTGAGTTCGGCGTAGCTGAGCTGCCGATCTTCGAAGGTCACGGCGATTGCCTCGGGGGTTTTTGCCGCCTGCGCCTCGAACAGCTCATGGACATATTCATTCGCGGGGAACGCGGCGGGCGTGGCGTTCCAGCCGTGGAGCAGCTGATGGCGCTCGGCGGATGGCAGCATTTCGATGGCATAGACTGGCGTGCCGGGTTTTGTCTCAAGGGTCTCCAGCATGTTTTCCAGCGTGTTGCGCATGAACGCGCAGATGCGTTCCGCCGCGATCCGGGCCGAGACTTGCGCATAAAGCGTGAAGTTCCGGCCAATATCTTCCACCGTTAGCGTGCATGGATGGCTGGTGAGCGCGATGTTTCGTGGCTCAGCGCCCTGCCAGGGAAGCCTGCTCTCGACTTCCGGCGTGGCACCGCCTGATTCATAGTGGACGTTCAACAGAGCCGAGAACAATGCCGGAGCGGGCAAGGCGCTGCATTCCTGGACCAGCGAAACTGGGGCATAAAGCTGGCGTCGCAACTGCGTGAGCTGGGCGTGAAGATCGCGCACGGCTTGTTCCAGTGGCGTGTCATTCAGCACGACGCGCACCGGCAGCGTGTTGACGAACAGCCAAGGTTCCCGGTCGGAGCATGTGCCTTCCGGTGTGCGACCGGACAATAGGGTGCCGAACAGGACGTCCTCACGCGCGCTGGTCCGCGCCACAACCAGCGCCCAGGCCAGGTGGAACAGGCTGACAGGCGTCACCCCCAAGCGGTCGGCCTGCGTGCGCAGCCCCTCGGCCAGTGACGGTTCCAGGGTGAGACATGCCTCGTCGCGGCCCGAAACATCGCCCTGCTTGTTGACCACCCCGAATGGTGCGGTCGCCTCGTCGACATCGCCCAACAATTGGCGGAAGAACGCCTTGTACGCCTCGCCGTTCCTGGCGGGATGGTCGAGCCGGCCGAGGAACTCGAGCGTGCCGTCCGACAAGCGCCTGACTAGGTCGCCGGTGCGATACATAAGCCCACCTTGTGCCGCGGCAAACGGATCCGTGACGAAGCGCGCCGCGGTGAGGTCCGGCCGGCGCCGATAGCCCCGGGCGAACCCAGCCCCGCCGATATAGAGTTCGCCGGGTACGCCCACCGGGACCAGCTGCAAAGCGCGGTCCAACACATAAAATCTGGTGTTGGCGATCGGCGGCCCCATTGTCACGGGTCGCCCGGCCGTCAGCTCGGCGACCGCCGACCACACGGTCGTTTCCGTCGGCCCATACATGTTCCAGAGCGTGCCGCACCGGGCCAGCACCTGGCCCGCGAGCTCTTCCGTATAGGCTTCGCCGCCGCACAGGATTTTCAGGCCGGGCACGCCGCCCCAGCCCGCTTGCAGCAACATGCGCAAGGTGGCGGGCGTGGCCTGCATCACGTTCACGCCGGACTGCGCGATGAGGCCGGCCAGCGCCACGCCATCCCCGGCGGTCGCGCTGGGGGCGATGACGACGCCGGCCCCGCACACCAGCGGCAGGAAGATTTCGAGCACGGCAATGTCGAAGGTCAGCGTGGTGATGGCGAGCATGCGGTCCGCGGCCGCGAGCCCGGGCCGCTGCTGCATCGCGGCCAGCATGTTGACGACCGCGCGATGTTCGATCTCGACCCCTTTGGGCTGGCCGGTCGAGCCGGACGTGTAGATCACATAGGCCAGATGGCCCGGTTCCGGCCTGGGGCCGGCGGCCGGGGCCCCGGCCAGTGGCGCCGCGCCGTCGATCAGCAGCAGCTGCGCGCGATGCGGTGGCAGGTCCGGCTGCAACCGCTTTTGCGTCAGCAGGATCAGCGGCTGCGCATCTTCGAGCATGTAAGCGAGCCGCGCCGGCGGATGGGCCGGGTCGAGCGGGACATAGGCGCCGCCGGCCTTCAGCACGGCCAGCATGCCGACCACCATGTCGAGCGAGCGTTCGAGAAACAGCGCCACCAGCACATCCGGGCCCACCCCCAGCGCGCGCAGCTGGCCGGCCAGTTCATCGGCGCGCCGGTTGAGCGCGCCATAGCTCAGGCTGGACCCGCCGAATGCCACCGCCATGGAATCCGGCGTGCGCGCGGCCTGGGTTTCGAACAGCTCGTGAATGCACATCTTCATCGACTTGACCCATCCACCTTGGAAAATGCAGTCATTGCCGCTCACCCCCTCGCTCGCCCCCCGGTCAACAGGATGAAGCGGACGAGTCTTTTTCCGGATCGACCAGCCCGAAAGCGAGCTGGGAAAAATCCCGCCCGGCGAGGGGGGCCGGCTCTGGTGTCCCGTTGGTGGCGCCGACATAAGGTTCAGCCGCCTGGTCTGAGCGTTTCGGCCGCATCCCAAACGATCCTTTGGCCATCTGGTTGATGAAGCTTGGATCATCTCTCCTGGCATGGGCGCCGACGGAGAGCGGGCGGGCGAGGGCGGCTTCGGCGATCCGTTGGGCGAGCTGGGCTGCCGGGTTGCCGGCGGCGAGCGGCGCCAGCTGGGCGAGCGCGCTGTGCAAGCCTGCGGCATCGCGCAGCACGCCGAGATGGGTGGACATGATGTCGCGCACCGGCTCGGCGTCCGGGCGGGGCGGCAGAAGCGGCCGCCGGCAAAGCGCGCGGCGGTCTGGCAGAGCGGGCGGCCATGTCCTGCCCGGCCTGCGCGCCGCACACGGCGGCTTCGAGCAGCGAATTGCTGGCCAGCCGGTTGGCGCCGTGCAGCCCGGTGCAGGCGACCTCCCCGGCGGCGTAGAGGCCGGGAAGGCTGGTGCGGCCCTGCGCATCCACCGCCACGCCGCCCATATGGTAATGCGCCGCCGGGCGCACCGGGATCGGCTGGGTCACCGGGTCGATGCCGGCGCGGGCGCAGATCGCGCTGATGGCGGGAAAGCGGGTGGCAAAGCGTGGGCCGATCATGCGCGCATCGAGAAACACGCGATGCCCGGCGGCTTGATGGGCGAACACGGCGCGGGCCACCACGTCGCGCGGGGCGAGGTCGCGCCCGGCCATGAAGCGGGCGCCGGTCTCGTCGATCAGCACCGCGCCTTCGCCGCGCACGGCCTCGGAGATCAGCGGCAGAGCCGGGCCGCTGGCTTCCAAGGCGGTGGGGTGGAACTGCACGAATTCCAGATGCTGCAGCCGCGCGCCGGCGGCGGCGGCGAGCATCAGCCCGCTGCCGATCGCGCCGGGCGGGTTGGTGCTGTAGCGGAACAGCCCGCCGATGCCGCCGGTGGCGAGCAGCACGCGGTCGGCCGCCAAAGTGAGGGGGGCTCCGGCGGCGTCCTCCGCCAGCACGCCGACGATTTCGCCGCCCTCGACCAGCAGCTGGCGCGCGGTGACGGGCAGGCATTCGATCGAGGCGGTGGCACGGGCGGCGTCGATCAGCGCGCGCATGATTTCCGCGCCGGTCTGGTCGCCATGGGCGTGCAGGATGCGCGGGCGCTGATGCGCCGCCTCGAGCCCGCGGGCGAGGTTCTGCGCGGCATCACGGTCGAACCGCACGCCGGCGCCGACCAGAAATTCGATCAAGGCCGGGCCGGCCTCGACGATGCGCCGCACCGCCGCGCCGTCGCACAGCCCGGCGCCGGCGGCCATGGTGTCGGCGATGTGCAGGTCCGGGCTGTCATCATCGCCGATCGCCGCGGCCAGCCCGCCTTGCGACCAGGCGCTGGCGGCGCCGTGGCCCGGCCCGGCGGGGTTGAGCAGCCGCACCGGGGCGGGGGCGGCGGCCAGGGCGGCCATCAGCCCGGCGAGGCCGCCGCCGATGATGGTGATCGGCGGCGCGCTCATCGGACCGCGAGCATGCGTTCGACCGCCAGGCGGGCCGGCGCGACATATTGCGCGTCGATCAGCACTTCGGTCTGCATCGTCTCCAGCGCGGCGCGGATGTTCTGCAGCGTGATGCGTTTCATATGCGGGCAGAGATTGCAGGGGCGGATGAATTCGACGGCCTGGTTCGCTTGCGCGATATTGTCGCTCATCGAGCATTCGGTGATCAGCGCCACGCGCGCCGGTTGTCTGTCGGTCACGAATTTGGCCATCTCCGCGGTGGAGCCGGCATAATCGGCGACGGCGACGACCTCGGGCGGGCATTCGGGATGGGCGAGGATCGTCACGCCCGGATGGCTCTCGCGCAAGCTTTGAATGTCCGCCGGGGTGAAGCGTTCATGCACTTCGCAATGCCCGGCCCAGGTGACGATCTCCACCTGCGTCTCGCGGGCGATGTTCTGCGCCAGATATTCGTCCGGCAGCATGATGACTTTCGGCACGCCGAGGGATTCGATGATTTTTTTGGCATTGCCGGAGGTGCAGCAAATATCCGAGGCCGCCTTCACCGCCGCCGAAGTGTTCACATAGGCCACCACCGGCACGCCGGGATGGGCCGCGCGCAGCAAAGCAATGTCGGCCGCGGTGATGGATTCGGCGAGCGAGCAGCCGGCTCTGGCGTCGGGGATCAGCACGGTCTTGTCCGGGTTCAGAAGCTTCGCCGTCTCGGCCATGAAATGCACGCCGGCCAGCACGATGACATCGGCATCCACCGTCACCGCTTCGCGCGCCAAAGCCAGGCTGTCGCCGACAATGTCCGCGACACCGTGGAAAATCTCCGGCGTCTGGTAATTGTGCGCGAGAATCACCGCGCGGCGGGCGCGCTTGAGCTCCTGGATGGCGTGCACATCGGCTTCCATGGTCGCCCATTCAGCCGGCGGGATCACGTGGCTGACACGCTGATAAATCGGATCGAAAGGCATCGGCGCTCCTTTCCCTGTGTTCGTCATGTTAAACATACACGGCTCCCAGAAAACGCATCCGCGCGCGGTAAGGCTGCCTGGCCTCTTCACATGCCAGCTCGGGCATCCGCCCAGCCTGTGGCGGACATGGCTTAGGAATAGATTTCCTCATTGGCTTGGCCCATTCCCCATTCAAAAAGCATTTGTTGCCGTTCGAGCGCCGTCAGTAACGGAAGCTCGGCGAGAAGCTGTTCGGGCTCCGCCATGACAGCTTCCAGGAGCGTCCGTAAATGCCCGGCCATCCGCGCGATGCGGTCCTCATCAAAGAGATCGGAGCTGTATTCGATTTCCACTCGGACTGTGGTCCCGGCATCGGTCAGAATCAAAGTAAGATCGTACTTGGCGGTTTGCGGTTGCGGCAGAAGAAGTTCGCAAGCCAGCCCCGGCAGGCCGATGAACTCAGCTCGGGTGTCGCGATCACGCCAGTTCAACGCGACCTGGAAAAGCGGTGAATAGCTCGGGTTGCGTTCCGGCTGAATTGCCGCCACAACCTGATCGAACGGCGCGGATCGGTGCGCATAAACGCCGAGCAAACCTTCCTGAACTCGGGCCATCAATTCCCGGAAAGTGGGATTGCCGCTGAGGTTCGTGCGCAGAGCATGGGTGTCGACCAGAAAGCCGATCAAAGGCTGGAGCTCGGGCCGCTCGCGGTTGGCAATCGGGATGCCGATCAGGATATCGTCCTGGCCGGAATAACGATGCATGAGCGCATTCAGCGCCGTGGCGAACAGCGTAAAAAGGCTGGTCTGCTGCTGGCGGCAATATTGTCTCAGATCATTGACGAGCCTCTCGTCGAATTCGAATTGCTTCCTGTTGCCACGAAAGGAGATGACGGCCGGCCGGATCCGATCGACCGGCTGGTCGAGCAAGGCGGGTGCGCCCTGCAGTGTCTCCCGCCAAAAAGCGAGGTCTTCGGCCATGCGCGCCTGCTGGGCAGATTGCCGCAGCCAGACGGCGTAATCTCCATATTGGATTGGCAAAGGCTGAAGGGCGGCAGGATGGCCGCGCAGGACAGCGCCGTATAGAGTGGCAAGGTTGTGCCAAATAATGCCAAATGATGCGCCATCGCAAAATATATGGTGCATCATAAGGATGCAGGCGTGGTCCTCCTCGTCGATCTCGACGAGGGTTACGCGCATAGCTGGCTCTGTTTCCAGCCGGTAGGGAAGGCGTGGTTCGGTATACAGCAATTTCGTTAGCTCGGCTTCGCGTATGTCGTGAGGCAGGTGCCGAAGGCTAATTCTTTTGCATGTTAAAGGCCATGATTCGTGAATGATCATGAACGGCGTGCCGTCTTTGGCCTCGATCGTGGAACGCAGAATCTCATGCCGTCGGACGATGTCGTTGAAGGCCAGCTCCAACGCGGAGAAATCGATGGGGCCTTTGAACCGAACGGCTTCGGCCTCGTTATAGACCGGTTCTTGGCTGTTAAATTGCGCCATGAACCAGAGACGCTCCTGGGTGGGGCTCAGGGGGCACGGTCCGGTCATGTCCCTAAGGGGAACAGGTTGCATAACAGCGCAGGAGCTTTCCGGCGCGGTCCGCACCCGCCGCCGCGCAAGCGCCGCCAGCTGTGCGATCGTGGCATTCTCGAAGAAATCCGAAAGTGAGAGAAGGACCGGTATCCTTTCACGGAGGCGGGAGAGACAGTAAATGGCCTGCAATGAGTGCCCGCCCAGCGCGAAAAAATTGCTGTCAGGGTCGATGCGCTTCTGCCCGAGAAGGTCCCGCCAGACGTCTGTGATGATCTGTTCGAGCTGCCAGACATCGCCGCAAGCAGGGGCCTCCGCGCCGATGGCGACCGGCGGCGTTTGCGTGGCCGCAAGCCTTTCCGCTTCTTCCGTCAGGCGCAGCCGCTGCACTTTTCCCGACGGACCTTTCGGCAAATCCGGCACGAAATGAATGCGCGTCGGGGTCTTGAAATAGCCCAGATGCTGTTCGCAAAAGCTCAGCAATTCCCGCTCATCGCAACGCGCCCCATCGCGCAGGACGGCGAACGCCACCACGTCCTCGCCGACATGGCGGTCGGCAACGCCAACCGCGGCGGCTTCCAAAATCGCGGGATGGGTGAGCAGAATATCGTCAATCTGTCTGGGAGCGATGTTCACGCCGCCTTTTATGATCAGCTCCTTCGAGCGACCGATCATGAACACGTAACCTTCCTCGTCCTGATAAGCGAGGTCGCCGGTATGCAGCCAGCCTGCGGAGTCCAGTGCCGCTTCGGTTGCAGCTGGATCCTTGTAATAGCCCTGCATCATACCGTCGCCGCGGAGCAGAATTTCGCCAGTATCTCCCGGCGGCAAATCGACACCTGCGCGGTCGACGATCCGCATCGCAAACCCGGTGACGAGGCCGAGCGATCCGATCTTGATTTTGCCGGGCGGCGCGGGGGTTAGAAAAACACCGCCCGTTTCCGACAATCCCATGCCTTGAAGCAGCGGCAGTTTGAATTTGTCGATGAAGGCCTGGTGCAGAGACGGTGAAAGCGCGCCCGACGAGCTGCGCAGGAAGCGCAAAGCCGGGTTTGCGCTCGCCGGGCTTTCTGCCCTGCCATCCTGCCAATTCAGAAGTTGGGATATGATTGTTGGCACCACGGCCGACCAGGTGCAGAGATATTCGTTCAGCCAGCCCCAGAATTCCCCGATCGCGAATGTTTGCGGCACGACGACTGACCCGCCGCTCAGGAGTGTTGGCAGCAGGGTCACGGATTCCGCGTTGGCGTGATAGAGCGGAAGAACGAGAAGCGAGCGATCTGTTTCCGTAAGATGATGGTTCTGCACCGAATTCCGTGCGTGCGCCAAAACGGAGCGGTGCGTGTGCAGCGGGCCCTTTGGTTGCCCGGTGCTGCCCGAGGTGTAAATCAGCAGAGCCGCATCGTCAGCGTCGGGCGGGGAAAGCGTCCTCGATCTGGAGGGAGCCTCGCTCTTTCCCGGGGCAATATTCCGGTCGACGAAAACGACTTCAACCGGCCGGTGAACATTTAACAGAACATCTTTGATCAATGACTCATATTGGCTTTCGACAAATACGAGCTTTGCGTCGCAATGTTCCAGGCTGTACGCCAATTGGCTTGTCCCGGCGCGCGTGTTGAGCGGAACTGTAACGAATCCTCCGTACATTATTCCCAGGAACAATTGTGCTGTGAACAGCCCGTTATCCATCAGGAAGGCTATTTTATCCCCGTTTTGTAAACCCGCGCTATAAAACTGCCCACTCAGATAGCGGGCCTTTTCCTGTAATTCCTTGAAGGTCACGGCAAGCCCGGTTTCGGGGCTGATTAAAAAGATGCGATCCGGTTGTGCCTCAGCCCAATGATCGATCAAATCGCCGACTGTCGTGAAGCCTTTATTGAGCCGCATATTCGTTCTTCCTCCCTAGCCAGCTCGGGTAAGGCAACGGAAGTCTCTCGACCAAGGCTATGCCTGTCGATGCGATGCAAAGCTATAGTCGCGTCTAGAAAGTATCGTCAAGTCAAAATAATAATATTATCAAAATCAAATTTTATTTCGATTGGAGATAGAATAAAAACAACTATGGAAGTAGACGCTGCGCGCTTTGGTGTCTGTGGCTCAAGGTTGCTGAGCGAACAAAATCCGCTCTGAGTGGTGTAAAAATCATAAAGCTGGATCTTAGAATTTTACAAGGTCTGGAGATTTCATTGGGCACCAAGCCTTCAATATGATATTTCCGTCCCGTTTTCTGTTTCCTGAATCAGCCGGCATCTTTTTTAGGAAAAATATTATGTTTTTGACCAAAAAAGTTTGGCCATCTGAGGTTGCTGATCGGGATCAAGCAGGCGCGTCTGGCATCGCGGGGAGGACGATCGGGCAGATCACGATTTTCCTGGTTGCGTGGTTCGTGACCTATAACCGGGCCTATTTGTCCGGAGATGATATCAATAGCTTTAAGGATAGCAACTACGGCGTTCCTCTGTTCCTTCCCCAGTTCAGCCATAGCTGGATACCGAACCGCGTGATGGATATGTATGGCCGCAACCTGCTGCTCCATATCTTTGATATGATCTATTTCCCCGCGAAATCTCTTTTTGGGACTGATTTCTTTTTTGCCTTTAAGTTATTCAACGCGACTATTTTTGCGATCTTTCTTTGTTTTGTGTACGGCTATCTGATCGATCAGATCATTGTACAGGAATTGTTTTTGGAGGGACGGCGGAGACGCGATAATGGCGTTCTGGTGAGCCTTTTTGTTGCGTTCATAACATTGACGATTCTTCCATGGACGAACGTAACGCAAATGGTCTGTTACCAGGTTCCGGCCTTTCTCTGTTTCGTGGTCCTTGCGGAATTGTTCAAGCTGATGCCGGGATTTTCTGTTCAGGCGCAGGTTGGCATTCCTCTGCCTTGGCTTATGACGCTCGCCTTTATTTCTGCATTTTCACTGGAAGCCTACAGTGCGATCCTGCTTGCGGCGATCGTATTTGCCTGGGTGTTGAATTGCCCGTTGCGTTCTCGGGAAGTTTGGCGGAGTCCGGTGTTTATTGTCTCCTGTCTGCTGGTAGTGTTTTGCGTCGCCGCGTTGCTTGTAACCGCGCGTTATGCGCTAAGGCCCGCCTTCATCGAGAAAGCATCTCCGGTTAAACAAATTGTGGATTTTTTTCTGGCGAATAAACGCCTGTCGCATGATGCGAGGCTATATTGTGTCGTGCTGATTGCGGGCGTTGCTGGGCCGCTGCTGATCTTGGCGGCTTTGCCTTTTTTCCAGAGATTCGTGCGAGGCGATGCAAAAATGGCGGGCATGATTGCGCCAGTCTTGCAGAAATCTTTCTTTAATGCGCTGGACGGTGTTTTTTCTGATCGTTCTGTTCCCAACCATGATCGTGGTCAGCCTGACATCTCTGGAAACAGACTATAATTATTTCAGCCTCACCTCATATCCGTGGGGAAGCATGTTGTTGATCGCCGCGTTCTTTGCGGTGCCTGCGGTTGCAATGCCGGTCATCTGGCTCTGGAATGAGAATTTTCTGGGTGAGACGGTCAGGATATTTTTGATGATGATGTTCATCTCTGGTGCGGCAATCCATGCGATGCGGCAATCAGAGCAATATTACGATAACTCTGAAAAAATTCTAAACGCCTATCATGCAGCACAGAAGAGTGCGGCGCCCGTATTCGATACTGGTCTGGCACTCGACTCCATTCCTCTGCAAATTCGACCTTTTCCGACCGCACAAGGACCGACGCTATTTATCAAAGATTATCCTGCGTTCTTTAAAAAATATTACGGCGTGAACACGACGACGACTTTGTTCAAATAGCAGCCGCATATGGGGCGTCCGGTGGGCGCCGCGTGTCCCTGAACAGACATGGTCTGTTGGGTAGAGCGAAGGGGGGAGGAAGCTCTCGAGGGCGGATAACGGCCTTTATTTGTTATTGTTGGTCATGCTGGAAGAGCGTGACTTTCTTGAGTTGGACGCTGCCGTCAACGCCATCGCCACCATAGGACCTGCGGATGAGATAGGAGGGGCGTTGCTTTGTCTCCATATAAATCCGCCCGATATATTCGCCGAGCAGACCGATGCTGATGAGCTGCACGCTGCCAAAGAACAGCACAGCCACAAAAAGCGAGGCATAGCCCGGAACGTTAGTACCGTATGCCACGGTGCGGGCAATAATGTAGACTGCATAGAGAAATGTCATAAAGGCGCTCACCGCGCCAAGATAGGTCCAAACTTTCAGCGGTATGGTGGAGAAGCTGGTGAAACCTTCGAGCGCGAAATTCCACAAAGCGAAGCCCGAGAACTTCGTTTTTCCAGCGGTACGGGGCAGGCGCGCGTAATCCAGGGTCACTGTGTGGAAGCCGACCCAGGCGAACATCCCTTTCATGAAACGTTGGCGTTCGGGCAGATGTTTCAGCGCATTGACCACAATGCGGTCCATGAGCCGGAAATCGCCGACATTCTCGGGGATCTTGGTTTTGGAGAGCCTGTTATGCAGCTGGTAGAACCAGGCCGCTGTGTGGCTCTTGAGGAATCCATCCGTCGAACGATCGGTGCGGCGTGCCAGCACCACCTCGGCACCGGCACGCCAGGCAGTGACCATGCTGGCGATCAGCGCCGGAGGGTCCTGCAAATCGGCATCTATGGGAATCACAGCCGCGCCGCGCGCGGCATCGATGCCCGCCGTCAGCGCGGCCTCCTTGCCGAAGTTGCGGGAGAACTCCAGAACGCGGAATCGTGTATCGGCCTGCGCTAAGGTCAGAAGTTCGAGCAGCGTGCCGTCCGTGCTGCCGTCATCAACGCAGATGATCTCCCAACTTACGTCGGGGACTTCCTCCAGCACCGGGAGAACGGCGCTTGCGAAACGCTGGACCGTTGCTTCCTCATTGTAGAATGGGACGACAAGAGAGAGGAGTTCAGCCATGGCGATCAATATCTCCTATATGGAGTGCCAGTCTTCTCCGATCTGGCCGCAGTCTATCGCCGGCAACAGGATTGAGGAAGTTAAATTCTGATTGGTTTGAATATTCCTCTGTCGAATCGTTATGAGGATGCGGGGATGGTGGACCATGTGAACCCGACCGCGG
The DNA here is from genome assembly GCA_963798115.1 of uncultured Pseudomonadota bacterium. Classification (GTDB taxonomy): domain Bacteria; phylum Pseudomonadota; class Alphaproteobacteria; order Acetobacterales; family Acetobacteraceae; genus Acidocella. The sequence goes on along the minus strand of CAWCRT010000012.1, from coordinate 432,700 downwards.
CGGCACGGATCGGCCGCATCGAGGGTGTGAAATGCGCAAAGCCTGGATTTGGCGGCGCCGAATCCAGGCTTTTTCATTGTGGCGGGTGACAGCAGGCCTGCGCTGCGCCGAGATAATTTCCGCGTTAGAGCGTGATGAGCGGAGCCTGAATCGATTTTGCTTCCCGACGCGGGGCGAGATTTGATTCAAGATGTTGGCTGGGTTCGGAGGCCAGCATGCATGGGGGCTCCTTATTCACTGGACTTACGTCAGCGTGTTGTCGCGGCGGTCGAGAGCGGCGGGATGTCTCGCAATCGAGCTGCGGCGCATTTTGGCGTTGCGATCAGCACAGCCATCAACTGGGTGAAGGCGTTTCGGCAGACCGGCAGCCTGGCCCCTGGGCGGATGGGTGGCCATCGGCCCAAGAAGATCGCAGGCGAGCATCGAGATTGGCTGATCGCGCGGTGCCGAACGGCTGATTTCACGCTGCGTGGCTTGGTGGCTGAGCTGGGCGACCGCGGCTTGAAAGTCGACTACCGCTCGGTGTGGGAGTTCGTGCGCGCCGAAAAGCTCAGCTTCAAAAAAAACGCTGCACGCCAGCGAACAGGCTCGACCCGACGTCGCCCGTCGACGCGGGCAATGGCAACGCTATCAGGGACGGATTGATCCCGCACGCCTGGTCTTCATCGACGAGACCTGGACCAAAACCAACATGGCGCCACTGCGTGGCTGGGCGCCGAAGGGCGAGCGGCTGATGGCCAAGGCTCCATTCGGGCATTGGAACACTATGACCTTTATCGCCGCTTTGCGGCACGACCGCATCGAAGCACCCTGGCTTCTCGACGGCCCCATCAATGGCGAACGCTTCCGCATCTATGTCGAGCAGGTCCTGGTTCCCACCCTGCTGCCGGGCGACGTGGTCATCATGGACAACCTCGGTAGCCATAAGGGGCAGCCGGTCCGACGCGCGATCCGGCAAGCAGGTGCCAAGCTCCTGTTGCTGCCAAAATACTCGCCTGATCTGAACCCCATCGAGCAGGTTTTCGCCAAACTCAAACACATGCTGCGTAAAGCTGGCGCCAGGACAAAGGACGCCGTTTGCGCGACCATCGGCTCACTCCTGGGCACATACACACCGCAGGAATGTGCCAACTACCTCAAAAATTCAGGGTACAATCAGACCTAAATTCATCGCGCTCTAGCAGACCGTCGGACTTAACGCGCCGCTGAGGCATCTGGTAGGATCGGGGAGCAGATTTTTTAACTTCCCGTCCTGGACGTGTCCGGCATGAGCAACTTCCGCCCGATTGACCGGGACACTGATTTTCTGCTGCCGCCTTCGGTGGACGAGTGGCTGCCACAGCGGCACCTGGCACGGTTCGTCGTGGAGGTGATTGCGGGTCTGGATTTGCGGGCGATGACCGGCCGCTACCGGGGATCTGGAGAGGCGTCCTACCACCCGAAGCTTCTGTTGGGCATCATCATCTATGGCTATGCCACTGGCGTGTTTTCGAGCCGCAAGCTGGAACGGGCGACCTATGATTCGGTGGCGTTCCGCTTCATTGCGGCGAATGACCATCCCGATCACGACACGATCGCGGCGTTCAGGCGGCGCTTTCTGAAGGAAATTGAAGGGCTGTTCGTGCAGGTGCTGGGCGTGGCGCGCGAGATGGGGGTGCTAAAGCTGGGCACGGTGGCGCTGGATGGCACCAAGATCCACGCTAACGCCAGCCGCCACAGCGCGCTCTCCTATGAGCATGCGGGTAAGATCGAGGCCCAGTTGCAGGCCGAAGTGGCCGAATTGATGGCAAAAGCTGAGGCGGCGGATCAAGCGGACGTGCCGGATGGGATGTCGATCCCCGAAGAGTTGGCACGGCGCGGGGAGCGTCTGGCGGCGATTGCCCGCGCCAAAGCCACGATCGAGGCGCGAGCAAAGGAGCGGCATGCGCGCGAGCAGGCGGAATACGAGGCGAAGCAGGCGGCACGCGAGGCCAAGACCAAGGCGACAGGCAAGAAGCCCGGCGGTAAACCACCCGCGCCTCCGGCCGAGGGGCCACTGCCCACGGATCAGATCAATCTGACGGACGAAGACTCCCGGATCATGCCGGTGGCCGGCGGTGGTTTCGAGCAGTGTTATAACGCCCAGGCTGCGGTGGCGGCGGACAGCCTGCTGGTGGTGGCGGTGGATGTCGTGCAGGCGCCCAACGACAAGCAGCAAATTGAACCGATGTTGAAGCAAATCGACGCCCTGCCTGACGCCTTGGGTGAAGCGGAAACATTGTTGGCCGATACGGGCTATTTCAGCGCGGCGAACGTGACCGCGTGCATGGCGGCTGGGATTGAGCCGCTGATCGCCATGGGCCGCCAGGCGCATCATCCGCCGCTGAGCGAACGTTTCGTCGCCGCGCCGCCACCACCGCAGAACCCAACGCCGGTGCAAGCCATGGCACACCGGCTGAATACGCCGCAGGGACGGAAACTTTACGCATTGCGCAAGCAAATTCCAGAACCTGTGTTTGGCATCATCAAATCTGTCATGGGCTTCCGGCAATTTTTACTGCGGGGAATCGACAACGTCCGGGGCGAGTGGAACCTCGTGACCATGGCTTGGAACGTGAAACGCATGTTCGTCCTGGAGGGGGCGCGCTGAAGCCTGCGGGGCTTTCGAGCAATCAACGCCGCTGTGATGGCCGGCGTGGGGCAATCGGAGCTGCCATCCACGTCAGCCACAGGATCAAAGCCTGCGGAAAAAGGCGCGATCGACTTTCAGAGGTGATCTCACCCCGCGCAAACGTAATCGCCCGCAAACTCACTCCGACGGGCTGCTAGTTTCCTGAACCGAGCGCCTTCATGACGGGATCGTGCCGTCCTGCTGCTGGCGGCGGATTGCCGAGATCAGCGCCTCCGCGCTATCGACGGTCTCGGAGAAACCGGCCAGGCGTATCTTCGTCATGTCGGACACCACGTCGAATTCCGCACCGAAGACGAAGTCGCCGAACCACCAGCCGACCGCCTTTTCGTAAGTGGGCAGAGTGAGCTTCTGTTCTGTGACGAGGCGCTCCCATACCGGGGCCAGCAATGGCATGTGGTTCGCGAGCTTGAGCGGCATTGGCGGGCCGGCTTCGAGGCCGAAAGACCGGCCGATCCGCTCCCAGATGCGCCGCCAGCGGAAAGGCTCGTGCACATAGTTGAAGGCCTCGTTGCGCGCGCCGTCGGCCGTCGCCGCCCAAAGGCTCGCGCGCGCCAGGGCATGGGCGTCGGTTACCTGGGCGAAGACGCCCTCATAGACCTTGCTGCTGCCGGGGAAGCGAAATGCCGATCCGGTCGCCCGTGAAAGGGCCGCGAAGGCGCCGATGACGGTGGCGATGTTCATCGCGTTGCCGGCAGCATCGCCGACCACCACATCCGGGCGCAGAATGGACCAGCTCGGGCCGCCATTTTCGGCCTGGCTGCGCAATGTCGCTTCCTGCGTCTGGTAGAAATTCGGCCCCAGATGGCGCGGATTCTCATCCTCATAGAAGGGCGTTGGCGCGGGGCCGAGATGGATGCCGTAGATCTTGGCGCCCTGGTAGAGCACGACGCGCTGCAGCTGCGCTCCGGCTTGCCGCAGCCCATCGAGCAGATTCGTCAGCATGGCCCGGTTGACCTGGTCTTCATGGACCAGACCGCCGCCGGGCGCGTAGGCCGCATAGAAGAGATGGGTGACATCGCGCGCCTCGGACAAAGCGGCAAGGGTCGCCTGGCGATCGGTGAGGTCGCATCCGATTGCCCCTTCCTCCGGCCGCTTCTGCCGTGACAGGGGGCGCCCGGACCAGCCCGGCGTGCGGGCGATCTCCTCCAGCAGCGCCTTGCCGATGATGCCGCCGGCACCGGCGACCAGAGCGATTTTGTTTGTCATTACGGATCCTGCTTCTGTCTTGCTCACGGGTCCTCGCCGCCGGCGAGGCCATAGGCGGCATGCTTATCCTTGTTCGCCCCGGCTTGCTACTGCGGGGCGTGAGAGCGATCCACCGCAGCCATGTGAAGCGGAGGGCGGTCGTCAGGTCAAAATCCAAGACATTGCGTTTGCGCCGGAAATATCGGTATTTTCCCTGCACATGGACATCCGTCTTGCTTTGTCTGCCGATGCAGATGGCATCTGGGACATTCTTGAGCCGGTTATACGGGCCGGGGAAACTTATGCCTTGCCGCGGGATATGAGCCGTGAGGCCGCACTCGCCTATTGGCTGGGCCCGGACCGCAAGAGTTTTGTGGCGGAGGCCGGAGGGCGCGTGGCGGGAACCTATTATCTGCGCGCCAACCAGCTGGGACCGGGAGGGCATGTGGCCAATTGCGGCTATGTCACAGCCGGCTGGGCGCAGGGGCGCGGCATCGCGCGCGGGATGTGCAAACATTCGCTGGACATAGCGAGGGTGCAAGGCTTCACCGCCATGCAGTTCAATCTGGTGGTGAGTACCAACCGGCGCGCGGTAAGCCTGTGGCGGGAGATGGGGTTTACCGAGATTGGACGTCTACCCGGGGCCTTCCGCCACCCCGTGCATGGCGAGGTCGATGCGCTGGTGATGTATCAACGCCTCTAACGCGCGGCAATGAGGGGCAGAGCCACGCCCACCGGATATAGCCCGTTTTACCGGGACATTCAGGCGCTGTCGTTTTGCACGGGCAGCGTGAACTGAAAGACGGCCCCGCGGGGCTCGTTTGCGCTTGCCCATAAGCGCCCGCCATGGGCTTCGATGATCGAACGGCAGATCGACAGACCCATCCCCAGACCGGTCGGCTTGGTGGTGTGGAAGGGCGCGAAGAGAGACTCGGCACCGCCTGCGGCAAGGCCCGGCCCGGAATCGCGCACCGTCACCTGCACACTGCCGCCATCGGCTTTCCTGGTGCTGATGAGCAGTTCCCGCGGGCCTTCGCTAACGGCGCTCATCGCCTCGATCGCGTTGACCAGCAGGTTGAGAAGGACCTGCTGCAGTTCGACACGGTCGCCCTCGATATGCTGCAAATCGGCCGAAAGGAGCGTCTGCACCGAAACGCCATGCTTCACGGCTTCGCCATGGATGAGCTCGATCACCTGGCGGATGGCCTCGTTGACGTCAGCCCGTTCTTTTCTGGGCGGTGCTTTCTTGATGACCTGACGGATGCGGTCGATGACGTCGGCCGCCCGTTGACCGTCATCGACGATCCGGCGGACCACGCGCCGGGCCTCTTCCAGGTCAGGCGCCTGGGCGTTCAGCCGGCGCAACGCGGTCTGGGCGTTGAGGACCGTTGCGGCGATCGGCTGGCTCACCTCATGCGCGATCGAGGCCGCGAGCTGGCCCATGATGGAAACGCGGTTGGCGTGCTCCAGCTCCGCCTGGACCTCCCGGTAGCGCCGCTCGCTCTCGCGCGCTTCTGTCTCCGCCTTTTTGAGTTCCGTTAAATCGAGAACGAACGCGACGCCGCGGGCGCGCTGTTCCTCAAAGGCGGCCAACCCGATCAGCACGGGCACGCGGCTGCCGTCTTTACGCGCATATTCCATTTCGAACGGCTGGACTGTTCCCAGCAATTTCAGCTCCGCCGATGTCCGTGCGTCCACCGCGCGCCATTCCAGGGGCGTCAGCTCTTTCCGGTCGACGCGCCCTGAGACGAGGTCGTCCCGATCATATCCCACCACGCGCAGGAAAGCCTCATTGGCTTCGATGATCAGGCCGTCAAGTTGCCAGATGAAGATGCCGATAATGTTGGCATCGACGAGGCGCCGGACTTTGGCTTCACGTTCGCCGAGATCATGAATGAGGCGCGCATTTTCCAGCGCAATCGCGGCCTGCGAGGCGAGCAGCTCCAGCATGGCGATCCGGGCCGGGGAGAACAGGCCGGGAACCATCTGGTTCTCGATATAGAGCATGCCGATCAGCTGGGTCTGGGTGATCAGGGGTTCGCAAAGAATGGCCCGCGAATGTTGTTCATTGATGTAGGGATCCGCCGAAAAGTGGTTTTCGGCCGTGCTGTCGTCAATGATCACGCGTTCACGCTTGTCGGCGACATGGCGCAGAACCGACAATGGGAGAGCGGCGTCGGTCACGGGGATATTCAACTGCCGCACCGTGATTGTTTGGCCTTGGAACTCGGCTTCGGCGACGACCCGCTGTTCAGGGCCACGTTGCAGAATCAGCAGGCCACGCTTGGCATCTGCGTGCTCAAGCGCGCTGCGCATCAGCGCGTCGATCTGCCGTTCCAGAACGATCTCACATTCAAGGACCGGGCTGAATTGGGACTGCCATCCTTCCCGGCGCAGGTTGATGATCAGATATTTGGCAACATCCAATGCCAGCTTACGGCCAAAATCCTCTTCGATCAGCACAAGGGAAAGATCGATGCCCGCCATGATGCCGGCCGTTGTGTAGATGCGGCCATCTTTCACATAAATATGGTCGGGCTCGATGCGGGCTTTCGGAAAGGTCGTGGCCAGACGCGGCACATCCATCCAATGCGTCGTCACCACGCGGTTGTCGAGCAATCCGGCAGAACCGAGCGCAAATACGCCATTGCAGATTGACGAGACACGACGCGCACGCTGGTATTGTTTCTCGATCCAGGCAACGAGTTCGGGATTTTCATACGCCTCGAAAATGCCGTGCCCGCCGGGCACGATCACCGTGTCGAATTCGAGATCAGGGTCGAAAATCGTACAGTCCGGGACGACCGCAAGCCCGTTCGAGGAGAGGATGGCACCGTTCATCGTCCCCACGGTCAGCATGTCATATTGGCAGGCGCCGTTGCTCAAGACGCTGACTTCAGCAAAGGCATCTCTGGGGCCGGCAATATCGAGCAGCTGAAAACCAGGGAACACGACCAGGCCGATTTTGATCTGCCTCATGGCAATGACATGCTCCAATCAAACACCGGTCATCGGGTGCGTCAATGTCGCATTAAAAAACGATAGCATGTTCAAACCTTCGCGTGCCATGCTTCTTTGTGCAGTAGCGGGGCAGGCCGCATCCTCGGCTTCATGCGCAAGGACAGCATACGGCAAAAAATATTCCCGTCCGGACGAAGCGAGATTTGTCTATGGTTCGATGAAACAGCGCCAATACCGGCAGCCGCTATTGAGGGAGCGAGGCAATGGCAAATCTGGTCTACCGCGTGGTCTCGGCCTGTGGCGCGCTCGGCTATGGCTACCCGAAAGAATCGCTTGATGAGGCGCTGCAAGGCGGCATCGACGCGATCATTTCCGACGCCGGTTCGATGGATGCCGGCCCCTATTATCTCGGCACCGGCACCGAATATTTCGAGCGCGAGGCCGTTAAGGCCGATTTCCGCCACATGGCGGAGGCGGGCAAGCGTCTTGGCGTCCCGGTGATCCTTGGCAGTTGCGGCATGGCGGGCGGCAACCGCAATCTCGATTACATGCTCGCCATCGCCAGGGAGGTATTCGCCGAGCGGGAGATCTTGAATGCGAAAGTCGCCGTCATCACCGCCGAGCTTGATCCTGAAATGGTTGTCAGGGAGTTGAAGGCCGGCGCGCTTCGCCCCACCGGTCACGGTCCCGAGCTTGACGAGGCTGCCTTGCGTGAGAGCACGATCGTCGGGCAGATGGGCATACATCCGCTGATCACGGCGTTGGAGGGCGGCGCGCAGTATATTTTTGCAGGCCGCGCCTGCGACATCGCGCTCTTCGCCGCCGACATGATCCGCCGTGGCATCGATGCCGGGCTCGCTTACCATGTCGGGCATGTGCTCGAATGCGGCGCGCTTGCCTGCGATCCAGGTTCGCCGTCGGACTGCCTGGTCGCCGAGATCTATGACGATTTATCCGCCTTATTCATCCCGCCCAATCCCGGCCGTCGCTGCACGCCTTATTCCATCGCCGCCCATTCCCTTTACGAGGAAAGCCACCCGCAGTTGCAATTCTATCCCGAGGGCATCCTCGCGATGGCGCACACCGAATTCTTCGCGCAGGATGAGCGTATCGCCGGCATCCGTGGCAGCCGTTTCGTGCGCTCAGGGCCCCCCTGGCCGTGGAGCATCAAGCTCGAGGGCGCGCGCCGGCTCGGGGGGCGCAAAGTTTCGTTGATTCACATCGACCCGGTCGATCTGCCGAAAGTCCCGGCGGATATGCTGGTCTATGGCCGCAACGGCGTCCAGGCGAGGCCGATTGAACCCGGTGAACGCGAACTCGGCATCATCATCGAGACCACCGGCAACACTGAACAGGCTGCCTTGCTGCTCGCCAGCCTGCTGACACATTATCTGATCCATTACGGCTATCCGGGCCGCAAGGCGACGGCCGGCAACATCGCCTATCCGCTCTCGCCGAACCTGGTGAGTTTCCGCCGCCCCGATGGTAGCTTCGGCGCGATCGTTCCGAGCGGCACGCGTGATCCGGTCTTCTTTGCCAATTACGATCAGATCAAACGCGCGGTGATGGCTCTGATCGAGGCCGAGTTCCCGCAGGCGCTTGAAGCTGCCAGCTTCCGGATCATCGATGCTGACGAGACAGCCCCTTGCATCCTCCTGCGCACCATCGACCGCGAGCCCGCTTCGCTCGCGACGCGTCATGAAGCCGAAATCGCCAGCGTCACCAGTTTCGTTACCCCCAAGCCAGGCTCGATGATCGGCCTCGATGCGCCGGACGCCTATGAATGGACGTTGTATCACCTTCTGCAGAACGAGGAGGCGATCAAGAACGTCCTGTTCCCGATCACCTACTACACGGCGATGGGCGCAAACTGGACCAGGATAAGCGAGGCCCGGCCCGTTTATTTCGATATCGGCGAGGTGGGCTATGCGGGTGATCTCGACGATCGCACGCTCTCGGTGATCCAGGATCACCAGCCCTCCACGCCGCTGCTGGGCGAACAGCCCTTGCTCGACATGGCGGTGGTCATCCGTTCGAAGGATGCCGGCATCAACCGGCTCACATTCGATGTGCTCTTCACGTCAGGAGAGAATTACCAGATCGCGCTGCGTTCCAATCTGTTCGGCCGCGAGAGCGTCGCGCGTATCCTCAACCTTCCGCCAGAGCAGGTCGTCGGCACCTTCTTTGTCGAGAGCTGCAACGCGATCAAGATTTCCATCGACCGCCCCACCATCTCCGCCGCGCCCGACGAGCGGGATGTGTTCGGTGCACAGCAGCAGGTGGCGATCGAGGCGCTCTCGGTGCCGGTCTATGCGCCGGATGAGGGAGAGTAGGAAAGAGCCGCTTTTTGGAAAAAGCGGCGCAAAAACCTTTGATATTTTAGGCCGGTTGTATGAGACGGCACGACCCCCTGGAGGATCGTTCAATGACCGATGCGGTTTTGGTTGTGGGTGCGGGGCCGGTCGGCCTGACTCTCGCTTGTGAACTGGCCCGCTATCGTATCCAAGTGCGCATCATCGACACAGCGCCTCAGCGCACCGACAAATCCAAGGCGCTGGTGGTATGGACGCGCACGCTGGAGCTTCTCGAGCGCGGCCGGATGGCCCAGCGCTTTGTCCAGGCCGGGGTGAAAACCCAGGCAATGCAGATTCTGTCGCGTCGAGGCCGCATCGCCCGCATCGATTTCACCGGCCTGCAATCGCCCTATCCCTTTGCGCTCATGTTGCCCCAGAGCGAGACGGAAAGATTGCTGGAAACGCGGCTGGCCGAACTTGGCGTCACCGTCGAGCGCCAAACGACGCTTGAGAATTTTTCCGAGACCGACGCCGGTGTGAGTTGCGTTCTGCGCGATGCGGACGGGCGCCAATCCTCTGCTGATGTCGCCTGGCTCGTGGGCTGTGACGGCGCCCATTCGACGGTTCGAAAGCAGCTAGGCCTTTCCTTCGGCGGGGATACGATGCCGCAGAGTTTCATTCTGGCCGACTTGCATGTCGTGGGCTTGCCGGTTTCGGCGGATGAGGCTGCCATCTATTGGAGTGCGCAGGGCTTTCTGCTGTATTTTCCGATCGGGCCGGGGTGCTGCAGGATCATTGCAGATGTCGGCGAAGAACCCCGCCACGATCCGGAACTGCCGGAGGTCCAGGCGATTGTGGATGCCCGCGGCCCCGGCGGCGTCAGTCTCGCTGATCCGATCTGGATGTCGGGCTTCACGATCAATGAGCGGATGGTTCCGACCTATCGCGCCGGCCGCGTCTTCGTCGCCGGGGATGCAGCCCATGTCCACAGTCCGGCGGGCGGGCAGGGGATGAATACCGGGATGCAGGATGCCATCAACCTTGCCTGGAAGCTCGCTTTGGTCGCCGAGGGGCTGGCCGCGCCCTCGCTGCTCGACACCTATAGTGCCGAGCGTGCCGCGGTGGCGCGTCAGGTGCTGGCAGAGTCCGGCCGATTGACCCGCGCGGCCATGATCGCCAATCCGTTGGAGCAGGATTTACGCAACTTTGTCACCCATATCGTCATGGGCTTCAGGCCCGTTCAGCACAGGGTGGCGATACGGCTTTCGGAGCTGTTCGTCGGATATCCCAACAGCCCGCTGAACCATGGCCACGTGCGTGGCAAAGCGGGGCCGGCACCGGGCCAGCGCTATCTGGCCCAAGAGCCTTTTGGTGCGGGAGATCAGCCCAGGTTCGCACTTTGCGCGCCCGACGACGCACAAACGCGGGCATTCCTCGCAGAACACCCCAGGCTTGTCGAAGCCGAGCCGCGCGCCATTGCGTCGGATGGCGCGATGCGGCTGATCCGGCCGGATGGCTATGTCGCCGCCGTCGCGAAAGCGGGCGACTGGCAGGTGCTGCGGGCTTGCATGGCCATGGTCACCAGCGGGAAGGCTTGAAGAAACTAAGCGCTACTTTTTGTGAACAAAAAGTAGCAAAAAAACTTTGTTAATTTGGGCCCGTGCTGGTTTCTCTGCCACCGTCCACTTTTACGACGCTGGTTTCACCTGGATCTTTTTCTCGGGCCTGATCGCCTCGGGCCGTTTGGGGAGGGTGACCGTCAGCACGCCTTTCTTGAAGCTCGCCTCGATCTTGTCGGCATCGACGCCTTCCGGCAGGTTGAAAGCGCGCTCGAAGGTGCCGAAGCTGCGTTCATGCAGGTAGTAGCCCCGCCTTTTCTCCTCCCTCTCTTGCTGCTTCTCGCCTCTGATCGTCAGGCTGCCATTGGACAATTTGACCTCGATATTCTTCTCGTCCATGCCGGGAAGTTCGGCCGTGATTTCATAGGCTTTTTCGTTCTCGACGATGTCGACGGCGGGTTCGGCCTCCAAATTTGCTGCCGCACGCGCCAAGAGCGGCTCGAGGTCGAGCCATGAACGGCGGGCGGGCTGACGCAGAAAGCTCCGGTCGAAATCCTCGAAAAGATGGTCAATTTCGCGGCGCAGGCTCTCGAACGGGCGCCTTCCGTGCTGGGCGACGCCGCGCGCCGCTGCTTTTTCCTCAACATTCACGGGTACCTTGCTTGTCCCTTCGGCCATCGGTGTGTTCCTTCTTTTGAAATTGGAAGAACGGCACCTTATAGGGGCGCTGGAGCCAGCGACATTGACCAAGATCAAGGGAAAGAAAGGTGCCGCTTTTTGAAAAAAGCGGCGCAAAAACTTCTTTGAATTTGGTCCGGTGGCGGTGAAACCAGCACAGGCCAAAATTAACAAAGTTTTTTTGCTACTTTTTGTTCGCAAAAAGTAGCCTTCCTTTCTTCCTAAACCGCAATCTCACGGCCAATTTCGAGAACTTTCTCGGACGGAAGAGAAAAATAGTCCGTGGCGCGGGCGGAGTTTCGTTGGAGAAAGGCGAAGAGCATGGCGACGACAAATGGCAGGCGCCCCTTGCCTGTCTGGCGCACCACCGTCTCATGGCCGACCACATAGATGATGTCGCTGAGATCAAGGGAGCAGCCGGACTCGCATGCAACCGCGACGAGGGCGGGGATGTCGGGCCGTTCCATGAAGCCGAAACGGGCACGCGCGCGCCAGAGATTGGGGCCGATATGCTCGATGGTGAGGTGGTCGTCCTCGGAAATCCAGGGCACGAGCTCGCTCTTTATCGTGATGATGAGAACCTTCTCCTGCACGGCGCGGCATGTCTTCAGATACCAAAGCAGGACCGGCGGCGTGTCGCGGTCGGTACGGGTGAGGAAGATCGCGGTGCCGGGCACACGGGCGATGCCGCCTTGTTCGAGGCGCCGCATGAGCTCTTCGAGCGGCCGGAGCGTGGCATCGGCGCGCCGGTGGATCGCATCGATGCCGGCATGCCAGGTCAGCATCACACCATAGATGAGAGCGGCGAGGATCAGCGGCACATAGCCGCCGTCGGCGAGCTTCAGCATGTTCGCCGAGACGAAGGCAACATCGATGACGAACAGCGCGCCGGCAACGGCGGCGGCCAGCGCGGGAGGCCATTGCCAGATCTCGCGCATGGCGATGAACAGCAGCACGGTCGTCATCAGCATTGTGAGCGAGACGGCGATTCCATAGGCCGCGGCAAGATGGTCTGATTTGCCGAAACCGACTGTGAGGCCGATCGTGACCAGCATCAGCAGCCAGTTCACCGTGCCGACATAGATCTGGCCGTAGCCAGCCGCGGAGGTCTGTGTAACCGGCAGGCGCGGCATCCAGCCGAGCTGGATCGCCTGGCGGGTCATCGAGAAGGCACCGGTGATGATCGACTGGCTGGCGATGATGGTGGCGATTGTGGCGAGCAGGATGAGTGCGGGCAGCAGCATTGGCGGGCAGAGCCGGTAGAAGATATTGTCTCCGGTCGGCGCGCCGGACAAAACGAGGGCGGCCTGGCCGGCATAGCTCAGAACGAGGCTCGGCAGCACCAGCAGGGTCCAGGCGGTGCGGATCGGGCGGGCGCCGAAATGGCCCATATCGGCATAGAGCGCCTCGGCGCCGGTGACGCAGAGAAAAACGCCGCCGAGCACGGCAAAGGCCATCGCGCCGCCCGAGACGAGGTAGCGCAGCCCGTAGAGCGGATCGAGCGCGGCCAGCACTGCCGGGTGCAAAGTGATGCCGTAAATGCCGAGCAGGCCGATCACGGCGAACCAGAACGCCATCACCGGGCCGAATAGGCCGCCGATACGCGCTGTGCCCTGACGCTGAAGCGCGAACAAAGCGAGCAGGATCACCACCGCGAGCGGGACGACGAAGCGCTCGAAGCCGGGAACCATGATGTTGAGCCCCTCGAGCGCGGAGAGCACCGAGATTGCCGGCGTGATGGCCCCGTCACCATAGATCAGCGCCGCCCCGAACAGGCCGACGAGCACGATCGCCCGGCGCTGCCGGCGCTTGATGCCAAGCAGGGACATCAGCGCGAGAATGCCGCCTTCGCCGTCATTGTCCACGCGCATCGCCAGCGTGACATATTTCACCGAGGTGATGATGAGCAGGGTCCAGATGATGAGGGAGAGCGAGCCGAGCACGGCGCCACGGGACGGGTGGGTGCCGGTGACGTCGAGCACGGTCTTCAGCGTGTAGAGCGGGCTCGTACCGATATCGCCAAAGACCACGCCGAGGGCTGCGAGGCTGAGGGCAGGAAGCGTTCCGCGCGGCGCTTCGGCGCGGCCGGTAGGCAGGGCGGCTTCCGACATTGCGGGCTCCTCCGACGGACGTGAAGCGACTATACGGCCCGGGCCGGGAGAGGGTAGCGAAAATTTTGGTCCGAGGCCGGCTGCCCAGTTTTCAGTGCTGCGCCAAGTGGCGGCCCTGATCGGCCGGCATGCGCGGGGCTCGCAAGCCGGCGGGTTCACCGCCGGCTTGCGCTTTACTCAAAAATTGGCAGCCGCGTCGGGATAATCTGCGCCCAGCGTCGTTGCCTCCCATTCGGAAAACTCCTTCGCCTTGCGCTCAAGGTCTTCGCGCGCCAAGGTCAAAGCCGGTGCGCCCAGCAGCAGATGCCGGGGGGTGTTAGGCGCATTCACCGCGTCGATGATCGCCTGCGCCGCGCGTACCGGGTCGCCCTGCTGCTTGCCATCTCGCGCAAAAGTCTGCTGGCGGCGAACCCCCGCCGTCGGCGCGTAATCCTCGATCACGGTCTCCGACTGGCCGATCGAGCGTCCCGCGAAATCGGTCCGGAACGGCCCCGGCTCCACCACCAGCACTTTGATGCCAAGCGGCGCCAGCTCCACCGCCAGCGAGCCGGAAAGCCCCTCCACCGCGAATTTCGTCGCATGGTAATAGCCCGTGGCGGCAAAGCTCACCAACCCGCCGATCGAGGACAAATTCACGATCGCGCCCTGCTTGCGCGCCCGCATGCAGGGCAATACTGCCTTGGTCATCGCGACCAGCCCGAACACATTGGTCTCGAACATCGCGCGCACCGGCGCATCCTCGCCTTCCTCGATCGCCGCGAGATAACCATAACCGGCATTGTTCACCAGCACGTCGATCTGCCCGAACCGGGCCTGTGCCGCCTGCACCGCCGCCGCAATGGTTTCGTCCTTCGTTACATCCAGCGCCAATACCAGCGCCTGGTCCTCCCGCCCGGCCACCAGCCCGGCGAGCTTGCTCGCATCGCGCGCCGTCGCCACCACCCGATATCCCTGGTCCAGCAACAGCCGCACCAGCTCATACCCGAAGCCCGTCGAGCATCCTGTAATGAACCAAACCGGTTTATTCGTATTTGTCATATGACTGTATCCTTTCGTTGCTCCCATATAGTCACGCCGCCGCCTTTGACACGGGCTGCCGCGCGACATTTACGACCGCCGCAGGTCTGCTGTGCTCGCATCCGAGGGCATGGCGCGGCCGTCTCGAACGCTGCCTCTGAAGCGGAGGGGATTGTCCCGGATACGTGGCTCCAACGGGTGTTATGCACGGGCGATGTTAGTTTTGGTTAAGTATCGGTTTGTCCCCGGTTTCAAATCAGGGAGGCTTCGGCTAGCCTGCCTGCAAACAGGAGGGAATAACAGGTTGAACGTTTCAGAGAGTTTTTCAGATCTTTTTGCGCGCGTTGTCGCGGTGATCGGCGGTGCGGCGCTGCTCGCGCGCCGGCAGGCGGGCGGCACGCCAGCGCCGGCCTGGGGCAGCACGCCGGCGATCCCAACAGCCAAGTCTCAGGGCAGTATCCCGACGCTAAAAATGCCGACAGCCCAAGGATGGTCCGAAGGGCAGGTGCCGGCCTGCGCACCCGGGCTCAAAGTCAATGCATTTGCAACGGATCTCGCGCATCCGCGCTGGATGCTCGTGTTGCCCAATGGCGACGTGCTCGTCGCCGAGGCCACGTTCGTCGCCAGAGCCCCGAGATCGATTTTCGACTACGCCATGGTCTCCACGATGAAACGCGCCGCGGCCATGGGCGTTAGTGCGAACCGCATCACCCTCCTGCGGGACGCGGATGGTGACGGCGTGGCCGAAATCCGCGAGGTGTTCCTGGAAGGGCTGAACCAGCCTTTCGGCATGGCGTTGCTGGGCGACACCTTCTATGTCGGCAATACCGATGGCGTGGTGGCTTTCCCTTACGTCTCGGGTGCGACGCGCATCACCGCGCCCGGGCGCAAGCTCGTGGATTTCCAACCCGGCGGCCATTGGACGCGCAGCCTGCTGCCGAGCCCGGATGGCACAAAACTCTTTATCGGCGTCGGCTCGCTCAGCAATATCGGCGAGGAAGGCATGGATGTGGAGGCGGGCAGGGCGGCCATCCACGAACTCGATCTGGTCACCGGCAAAAGCCGCATTTTTGCGGCCGGGCTGCGCAACCCCGTGGGTTTGGCATGGGAGCCGCAAACCGGCGCGCTCTGGACGGTTGTCAACGAGCGCGACGGGTTGGGCGACGAGACGCCGCCGGATTATCTGACCGCAGTGCGCGATGGCGGTTTTTATGGCTGGCCGTATTGCTATTGGGGGCAGACGGTGGACGACCGGGTGAAACAGGACCCGGCTTTGGTCGCAACGGCCATTACGCCGGATTATGCGCTGGGCGGCCACACCGCCTCGCTCGGCCTGTGCTGGCTGCCGGAAGGCACGCTGCCCGGCCTTCCGGACGGCATGGCCATCGGCCAGCACGGCTCCTGGAATCGCAGCACGCTGAGCGGCTACAAGGTCGTCTTCGTGCCCTTCGTGAACGGCGCGCCGGCCGGGCCGCCGCGCGACATCCTGTCGGGGTTCCTCGCACCGGATGAGCGCGTATCTTACGGCCGCCCGGTCGGCGTGACGGTCGGCCCCGACGGCGCGGTGCTGGTGGCGGACGATGTGGGCGACGTGATCTGGCGGGTAACGGGAGCGTGATCCACGTCCCCTAACGGGGCGATACCGCAAGTCGCTGTGACGGCGCAGCCCGCTACAGCGACGAGGCGGCGATGTTCACGGATCACGCCACTTCAGGCAGCATCGCGAATAGCGATAGTTTCCTCGTACGCCGCAGCGGGCTCGCATTTCGTGCCCGACCAGTGGGGATCGTTCATCCTGATCGTCTTTCAGGCATCCGGCCGCGACCCTGCTATCAGGATATCGACGAGGCGTTTGGCGCTGGCCTCCCAGGCCGGATCAGAGGCAACATTGGCGACGCCGACCAGCGCTCGCAACAGATCGATCGCGTCGACATCAGGGCGCATCTCGCCGTTTTCGACGGCTCTACCCACCAGCTCCCTGATCGCCGTCTTCACATGCTCGCCCGCGTGGCGCCGCGGTTCAACGCGCGCTCCGTATCAGCATCACGGAGACCATCATGACAGAAATATTCGGCGCAACGTCCACCACTGACGAAGTGCTTGCGGGCGTTTCACTCACGGGCAAGCGCGTATTCGTGACCGGGGTTTCGGCCGGGCTCGGCATTGAGACGGCGCGCGCCCTCGCCACCCATGGCGCCCATGTCGTCGGCGCTGCGCGTGACCTTAAAAAGGCGCGGGCGGCAACCGCGCAGTTACGCGACGACGCGGCGAGCGCGGGAGGCTCGTTCGAGTTGATCGAACTCGACCTCGCCAATCTTGCGAGTGTCCGCACTTGCGCAGATGCACTCAATGCCAAAGCCGAGCCGTTCGATCTTGTCATCGCGAACGCGGGCGTCATGGCGACGCCTTTCGGGCATACGGCGGACGGCTTCGAGACGCAGTTCGGCACCAATCATCTTGGTCATTTCGTTTTGGTCAACCGGATCGCGCCCTTGATGCGCGACGGCGCGCGACTGGTGAATCTCGCCTCTTCAGGGCATCGCTTCTCTGACATTGACCTGGATGATCCGAACTTCGCGCGTACGCCCTACGACCCCTTCATCGCCTATGGCCGTTCCAAAACCGCGAATATCTTATTTACGATTGCCTTTGATCGGCGCCATCGCGGCCGCGGCGTCCGTGCGACCGCGGTGCATCCCGGCGGCATTCAGACCGAGCTCGGCCGCCACATGGATAGCACGCATCTCGAGGCGATGATCGCTCAGATGAACGAACAACTCGCCGCCCAGGGCAAGGCGCCGTTTAGCTTTAAAACGATCCCCCAAGGTGCTGCGACATCCGTGTGGGCGGGCGTGGTTGCGCCCGCAGAGGCAATCGGCGGCCGCTACTGCGAGAACTGTCATGTCGGTGAGATCGTGTCCGACGACATAAAGATCAGTGCGGTCAGCGAAGGCGTTCGCGGTTATGCGCTCGATCCGGAACATGCTGAGATGCTCTGGGAAAAAAGCGTGGAGATGGTCAGGGAGCGTTCCTAATGATCCGGCACTGAACCGGCGGCCCGGCGTGTTTCAAGCGTGCTTTAGCGCCGCCAGCCTTTCACGCATGTTCTGGGGCAATACCGGCTGGCCCGAGGCATGCGCTAAAGCAGCTGCAATATTAGGATCATCCTTTTCAGGTGTCGTGGGGCGAAGCAGCCGCGCTTTGCTCATCTGAGCATCGGCCGACACCAGATCTTTCGACGCTGCATCCTGCATGGCTTTAAGCGCAACCGTCAGGCTGCTTGTCGAACTTGCAAGACCCGCAGCCCGGCGCGCTGATTCCGCCTGCCGCTCCGCCTGGTCGCGCTGCTGCGCGGCGCGCCCCATATCACGCTGCGCCTGTTCCAAAGCTGAACGTGCGGATTTGAATTTTCCCCCGGCTTCAGCGTAGGTCTGCTCCAGCATTTCCAAAAAACTCTTGGCGTCGAGTGCTTCTGTCTTCTCACGGTCAACTTCCGGCGCCATTGTCTCCAGCATTGAAACCAGTGTTTCCAGACTTTTTTCAAGTGCCGCTTTGCGTGTCGGGTCAGTTTCCGTATCGACCTGGTCTTGCAGTTGTTCTGCAGCACTCATTCGTTGCTGCGCCAGTGCCTGAATGGCCTCCGCTTCTTTATTTTCATTCTCGTAACTCCGGCGCGCCTGCGCAACTTCGCGGCCTAAAGCGTCGAGATGTTGCTCCATAGTGCGCATTTCCGCCTCGCTCGCGGATGTCGGATCCCAACGGACGAGCGCCTCGACGCCGGCTTGCGCTGCTTTGTCGAATTTAACGCCAATCAAATTCTGCATAAAGTTCAACATGAACATTTCCTCCCACGTTTTTAAACGGGAATAATCGCGGCGCGGCGGCGATTTTGAACAGCGGCCAGCGCCAGCGTGACGGTAATGTTGCCATCTTCGATAGGTCATCGCAAATTACGGAAAAACAATAAAACCGCACGGAACTCTGAAAGCTAAAGAAAACCGCGCCATGGTTCAGGCTAGAACATCTCATCATAGGACGGATGTTTATCGAATGTTACGTGAAAGCGACGGACGGCAATGCTAAAGCCGCCGGATTGATGTCGATGCCTACGTGAATGTCAATCCAGGCCGCCCCATCCTGCTCCACGGCCTCAACCAAAATATATTCCGTCGCCGGTGCGGGGGGCTTGATACCCGTTGGCCTGCCGTAAAGCATGGAATGCAGATTTCGAGAGCTGTCGCCAGAGAGGTCCCGAAGGAGCTCGATCTGCTGACGTGGCGGCACGCGCGCGTTGCCGGCGGCCCAGATTCGTCCGTAGAGCGCGCCGTCCTTGGTCTGGAATTCCGGCCAGCCAATCATCCCCTGCGCGGGGTCAAGCCAGAACGCCCAATCTTCTGCGGTTGCAGGGGTCACCTGATCCATGAGGAAAAAATACCGGCACTCGTCCGGCTGGCCCGAGGCGCCGAGATGCAGCGAGAAAAAGCCGATTCTGCCAGGCAGATAGAGCCGGTGGAGTGTCATGCCGCCGACCGCGCTTGTACCGTCTGATACCAGGCCAACGGCTTCGACGCTGATCAAATTTCCGTCTGCTGGGGGTACGATTTTTGTTAAACCTGCAGAAAGTATAAACGGCGCGGGATCGAGCGGTATTGTCATGCCTACCCGGAAACGCATCTGCGTGCTGCCGCTAATCCCTGCAGGTACGTTCACCTTTGGTCCGGTGGAAGGCGCAGCGCGGCGACGCATCCACCATAGCCCGACCAAAAAAGCTGCGCCGATCAGAAGAATAAACAACGTGTAGTCTTCTTCAGCCCCTGCCGTGGTGCCGGCATTCGCATTCCGCTGGCCTCCATTGTCGGAATTTTGAGCCAATTGTTGGTCGAGCTGCGTCAGCTTTGCCGCAAGCGCAGGATTGTTTGTCGCCAGCCGGTTGGTTTCCGCCCGCCATTGCAGATAGCCAGGGTCCGTTTGGTTTTCGGCAAAAAAATTTCTGCTGCGGGAGGATGTAATATTATTGAGTAACGCCCAGAGCATCACAGCATCCCAGGCACCAAACCGGGACGGACCAGATTGATAGCCAGCGGGCATAGGCGGATAGCTCCCCTTTGTTCCCCATGTGCTGCCATACCCGGCCGGCACCTCGTGGCGTTGCTGCGCGTTCCAATAGCCGCCGCCATGGTCGACCGGGAGGCGACGCTGGTCGGCCCGCGGTGCACTGGGTGTGTTCGAATTCCGGTAACTCTGCAGCGCCTGAGCGGAATTGTGCCGGGAGATTGCTCTGTCCCCCCCGCTGCTCGAAGAAGCGTGATTGCTCGTGGCATAGGGCGCGGGCCGCGCATAGCTCGTACCACCGGAAGGTGCGCTCAGCCCGGCGCCAGAAGGACTGGGCCGGCTATACCCGCCATTCTGGGCCCATGACCATTGTGGGAAGAAGATGTAAGGTTGCGCCAGCAACAAGGATGGCAGCAACGCCAGAACGAGAATAAACATCTTCTTCCAGCGCCGGCTTACCCTTCCGTTCAATTGCATTGCCGGGTCCTAATCAAAGGTATCGACGACACCGAAGAAGAGCGCGGAGACGATCTGCGGCCAACAGGTTTTTGCTGGAGTATATGGCCGTTGCGGCGCGCAAGCTTGCCCCGACGATGGGTATAATCGCCGTGATATCCAGGCCGTTTTCTGCCGAAAGATTGTTGGTTGTGTGTACGCAAAATCTTTTTGCCGTGCACTAAAATTGTAATGCGTAGATCGTTAAGTTTGGGAAATGAGGTGTGGGGGGTGCCAGCCATTCATGGTAAATGTCATGGCTCATCGAATGCTAAAACCGCGACAAAATCACCCTGATGAGGAGATACCCCTTTGAGCGTGCAACGAAACGCCGAGGCCAGGCTGTTAACTGGAGAAGAGTGGGCCGATGTTCAGGCCTCCCATTGTCCGCAAGTTCTCGAACTATCGCGGCAGGATTTGGTCATATTGGTCAAGCGGCTTCGAGAGCAGCGCGACCGCGCTCAAACGATCAGCCGTCAACAGCAACGCGAAATGCGAGGCAAGGCGGAAGCCCGAGGCGCCACACCTTCCCGCGACAATTTGGGAACGCTTCAGAAGGCGCAGATTCTGGCGCAAGCGGTCAAGCGGGCAAACAAGGAACTGGCCCGGTACGACGAGCCTGAAAATGTAACCACATCGTCGGACATGGTCCGAAAAGCGTTTGAAATGCGCCAGGCTGCGCGCGCCACGCAACATCCAGGCGCCGGCTGGACATCCGGGCACGGCATGCGGTCGAAGCCCAGCACGCGGCCCACGGTTAATATGGATCCTCGCGAAATCGGGCGCGTCTCGCAATCGACAAAGGCAGCTCAAGCAAAACGTGACCACTGAACCGAAAGCAGAATGAAGCCTTTCGTTGGCGGATGCAGTCCTTAGCTACGGCGCAGTACGGCTACGGCTACGGCTACGGCTGGACGGCTGCGTACGGCTACGGCTACGGCTATGGCGCCTCGTCCGTGCTCAGCACGTTCATCTTCAGCATTGCCGCCAACACCAGGCCACGGATCGGGCGCACGACCGCAAGCTCGAACAGCACGCAAATTGGCGCGAACACCAGGATGAAGAGTGCGAGCCTTGGATGCCATAAGAGGCTGGCCGCGAACATAACGGTACCCATGACCCAGAGACCGAGCAGAATCGTGAGGTAAGAGGGCAACAATTCCAGCCGCACGCGGCCGAGCGGGGCACCGCAATGCGGACAAATTGGCTTTACGGTGATGAAACCACGAAAAATGCCGGCGCGGCCACAGGAAGGGCACCGCATGGCAAGGCCGCGCGCAAGAGCCGTGCCCCAGCCAGGCATCGGTGGTGCGCTCGGGGTAAAGCGAGGCGGCGGCCAACGTACGGGGCCTTCATCCGGCATTTGCGCATGCCCTTCCGAAAACATGAAAAATGACGCGATACTAAAGGAAATGAAGCAGAGAAGTGGCCGTTTTTTGAAAAAAGCGGCGCAAAAACTTTTGTCCGCTTGGGCCGGTGGCCGTGAAAGCAGCACGGCCCAAATTTAAAAAAGTTTTTTGCTTCTTTTTTTCAAAAAAGAAGCGCTTCCTTCCTTTCAGACCTCCAGCCCAGCGAGCACCTTATCCAGCGTGAGCGGATAGTCGCGGATGCGCACGCCGCAGGCATTATACACAGCGTTAGCCACCGCCGCGCCGGCGCCGGAAATGCCGAGTTCACCGACCCCTTTGGCTTTCAGCGGGTTCGCCTTGTCGTCGAGTTCGCGCAAATAGATCGCCTCGATATCCGGCACGTCGGCATGCACGGGCACATGATATTCCGCGAGATCGTGGTTCACGAAATAACCGTAGCGCGTGTCGACGACGAGATCCTCGGTCAGCGCCGCGCCGATGCCGAACACCATGCCGCCGATCGCCTGGCTGCGTGCGGTCTTCGCGTTCAGAATCCGGCCCGCGGCGAACACGCCGAGCATCCGGCGCACCCTTATCTCGCCGGTATCGCTGTCCACCGAAACCTCGCAGAAATGCGCGCCATAACCGGCCTGCGTGTAGGCTTGCTCGGTTTTGCCGGGCTTGATCTCGCCGGTGGCAGTCAGGCCGGAGGCACCGACGAGATCGGCCAGGGGCTTGGAGCGATTGCCGCTGCGGATAAATCCATGGTCAAATCGGGCCTCCGCCCCCATGCCGGCGACTGACGCCAGTTTCTGGCGCAGAGCCTGACAGGCGTAATACAGCGATGAGCCAGTGCTGGCCGCGCCCCAGGATCCGCCCGATCCCGCTCCTTTGGGGTAATCGGTATCGCCGAGCTGAATGTCCACCTGTTCCGGGCTCAGGCCGAGTGTCTCGGCCGCAATCTGGGTAAGAATGGTATAGGTTCCGGTGCCGATATCCGTCATCGAGCTTTTCACCACCAGCCGCCCTTCAGGGGTGAGACGGATTTCGATTTTTGCCGGCATCAGCAGGTTGCCGCGCGCCGCTGACGCCATGCCGTGGCCGATCAGAAGCCGGCCCTCGCGGCGTTGGCCGGGCTTCTTGTTGCGCTGCTCCCAGCCGAACAATTCCGCCCCGTGGCGCAGGCACTCGACCAGCTTACGCGTGGAAAACGGCGTACCGTCCTCCGGGTTACGCTCCGGCTCGTTGATGATGCGCAGCGCCACCGGGTCCATGCCGAGCTTCTCCGCCAGCTCGTCCATGGCGCATTCCAGCGCCAGCATCCCCACGGCCTCGCCGGGGGCACGCATGGCAGCGCTTTCCGGCAGGTCCAACTCCACCATGCGGTGCGTGGTCCGCCGGTGTGCGCCGCCATAAAGGAACGTGGTGGCCAGCGCCACGGGCTCGAAAAAATTGTGCCCCGGCAGATTGGCCACCACATTGTCATGGGCGATCGCGATCAACTTTCCATCCTTCTGGGCGCCGAGGCGGATCCGCTGGATCGTCGGGCTGCGATGTGTGGTGTGGTTGAAAATCTGCGACCGGGTGAGTTCGATCTTCACCGGCCGGCGCAGCGCCCGCGCTGCCAGCGCCGCCAGGATCGCATCACCATGCACATATAGTTTCGAACCGAACCCGCCGCCGAGATAATGTGCGACCACGCGGACATTTTCCGGTGCGACCCGCAGCGTCGCGGCGATGGTCTGCTGCGTCCAGTTCGGCATCTGCGCGGCGGAGAACAATGTCAGCCGGTCATCCTCCCACATTGCCAGGGTCGCATGAGGCTCCATCATCGCATGGCTTTGATTGGGCGTGGTGTATGTCACATCCAGCTGCACCGGCGCGGTCGGGAAATGCGCGTCGAAATCTCCCGCTTTTGTGTCAGGCTTGAACATGCCCTCCGGCGGGGTGATCCCGGTGCCGGAGAGGGCCGAGAAATTATACGCCCCGTCGGCGGTTTCATATTGGATATCGATGGCGAGCGCGGCGGCGCGCGCCTGCTCGAAACGCTCCGCGACCACCAGCGCGACGGCTTCGCCATTATGCAGGACATCCGCACTGTGCAATTGCGGCACGGTGTCGGGCGTTGTCGGGTCGGCCTGTTCCGGCGCGTTTTTCCAGGTCCAGACCAGCAGCACGCCCGGCATGGCCTCGGCCGCCGCTGTTTCGATGAAGGCGGCCTTGCCTTTGCCGCTGCCGGCGGTGAGGATGTAGCCATAAGCAGCCGGTCCGCCATCACGATGCTCGTAGGCATAGGTCGCTTTGCCACGGACCTTGAGCGGGCCATCCACCCGGTCCAGAGGCTGGCCGACGATACGTTCGTGATCGATCAGCGATTCTGCGATGGGGGTGTCGTATTCCATTTGAGATCCTTCAAAAAGGAAGTGGCCGCTTTTTGAAAAAAGCGGCGCAAAAACTTTTGTTTGTCTGATCCCGTGACAGCGAAACCAGCACGGCCCAATTTAAAAAAAGTCTTTTGCTTCTTTTTTTCAAAAAAGAAGCCTTCTTCTTTCTTACTCCCGCAACACGGCTTTAATGACCCGGCGCGTTAGCGGAATTTTGAAATCATTGGCGCCGTGCCCGATCGCGCCTTGCAGCACCATATCGGCGATCGCCTCCGGGTTCGTCTGCTGGTCTGCCGCTTCCACGCGCCAGGGTTTGGGCGCAAGACCGCCAAAGGCCATACGCGCCCGGCCTGAGCCATCGATGACCGCAGCGACTGAAACGAGCGCAAAAGCATAGGAGGCGCGATCGCGAATTTTGCGGTAGATCTGCCGCCCTGGAGGCGGGGGCGGGAGCGTGACGGACGTGATGAGCTCGTCTTGCGCCAGGACCGTCTCCTGGTCTGGCGTATCGCCCGGCAATTTATGGAGCGCGGCGATGGGAATATTTCTTGTGCTGCCATCGGCTTTCACGGTTTCCACGGTCGCGTCCAGAAGCCGCATTGCCACCGCCATGTCCGACGGATGCGTGGCGATGCAATCTTCGCTCGTGCCTAATATCGCATGGATACGATTGAAACCGCCCAGAGCCGCACAGCCCGAACCCGGAGTTCGTTTGTTGCATGGTTTGGTCGTGTCGTAGAAATAATAGCACCGCGTGCGTTGCAGCAGATTGCCGCCGGTGGTCGCCTTGTTCCGCAGCTGTGCCGATGCGCCGGACAAAAGCGCGCGGCCCAGCGCCTCATATCTGGTCCGCACCCGTAAATCCGCTGCCAGAGTGGCGTTGCGTACCATCGCGCCGATTTTCAATCCGCCTTCGGGCGTGTCGTCTATTTTATCAAGGCCGATCCTGTTGATGTCCACAAGCTGTTCTGGCGCTTCCACCTGCAATTTCATGAGATCGAGAAGGTTGGTGCCGCCGGCGATGAATTTCGTCGCTTTGCCATTGGCGGCTTGGTTGGTCGCCTCTGCGCTGTCATGGGCGCGGATATAGGTGAACGCTTTCATGGCACGATTCTCGCGGCTTGGATGATCGCGTGCACGATGTTCGGATAGGCCGCGCAGCGGCAGATATTGCCGCTCATCCGTTCGCGGATTTCCGCTTCGCTCAGTTGGACGGGTTCGCTGTCGAGTGTTTCCGTGACATGGCTCGGCATGCCAAGCCTGCTCTCGGCGAGCATGCCGGCCGCCGAACAAATCTGCCCCGGTGTGCAATAGCCGCATTGGAATGCGTCATGCTCGATGAAAGCATCCTGTAAAGCGGTGATTATGGCGCTATCCTCGGTCTCGATCGTGGTGATTTCATCGCCTTCATGCATCACCGCGAGGCTGAGACAGGAATTGATGCGCTGTCCGTTCACCAACACGGTGCAGGCGCCGCACTGGCCATGGTCACAACCCTTTTTGACGCCGGTCAGGTCGAGATGTTCACGCAGTGCGTCAAGCAGCGTCGTCCGCGTGTCGAGATCGAGCTCCTGGCTTCGCCCATTGACCGAAAGAGCCACTTTGATGGTTTGATCCATTGTCCGTCTCTCTATCTTGGCGGGGAAGTGGTGTTTCGATGTGCGGATCATCCTTGCCGGATAAAAGTAGCCAGACTGAATCGGCACGCGATGTTGCCGAGAATTCAGCCGCGGGACAGGTGCGAGGCTTCGAGGCACGCCGTTGCTGAAGGAAGAGGCCGCTTTTTGAAAAAAGCGGCGCAAAAACTTTTTTGACCTTAGGCCCGTGGCGCCGAAACGGCACGGGCCCAAATTAACAAAGTTTTTTTGCTACTTTTTGTTTGCAAAAAGTAGCCTTGCTTCCTTTCAGTCCGGATACCACCAGCGCCCATCGAGCACGACGCCCTCGGCGGTGATGCGCCGCTCGGCCTGCTCGATCTTGCCTTGCACATCCTCGAGCGGGAAAACCCCGTCTTTTACCGCAAGCACGCTTGCTTCGCCGATGCTGCCGACGGCAAGACGCCCAAGTTCCGGCCGCCGCAGCGCACGCGCCGCGTTCACTGTCGTTGCCGCGATGATCTGCTCGAGGCTGAGCCCCAGATGCAGAAATTTCGACATGGTGGTCACCAGATCATAGGCGGGGCCATCGATGCAGAGCTGGTGCACGTCGGAGGAGATGGTATCCGGCAGGAACCCAGCCGCGACCATCGCTTTGGCGGTCTTCCAGGAGAATGAGCCCTTGCCATGGCCGATATCGAAGATCACGCCGCGTGCGCGGGCGGCCAGAACTTGCGGTTTGATCGTGCCGTCGCCCCGGATTGGCGCGTTGGGGAAGGGCCGGAAAGCGTGCGTCAGCACATCGCCCTGGCGCAGCCGGTCGAGCACGTCCTCGTAGGAGGGCGGCGGCTCGTCGATATGCACCATCAGGGGCAGGCCGGTCTCATCGGCCACCTGCAGCGCGACATCGAGCGGCGCGATGCCGGCGGTACCGCTCGCATTGCGGCCGATCCGCACCTTGATGCCGACGATCACATCGCGGTTTGCGTTCGCCACCTCAACCGCGTCGCGCGCCGCGAGCAGGCGCATATCCTGGCCTTCGCCCACCATCACGCGGTTGGAGAAGCCATAGATGCCGGCGAAGGAGACATGCAGGAACGAGAGGATGCGGACCGCCGAATGTTCGATCACATGTTTGCGGAAGCCGGGGAAATTGCCGGGCCCGGCCGAGCCGGTGTCGACGCAGGTGGTCACAGCGCTCCGGCGTGCGAAATCTTCGGCATCGATGCCAAGCGACGTGCCGCCCCAATAGACATGGGTATGCAGGTCGATCAGGCCGGGTGTCACGATGCGCCCGGAAACATCGCGCACCACATCGCCTGTGAGTCCATCGCCGATGGCCGCGACCTTGCCTTCGGCAAAGGCAATGTCGGTCACCCGATCGAGCCCCTGCGACGGATCGATAACGCGCCCGCCCTTCAACACCAGATTAGCCATTCGCCATTCCTCTATTGTTTCCTGAATTTTTCGCGTGTTGAATCACGCGATTTCGGCGATCATCTCGACCTCGACAGAGCAGTCATGCGGCAGGCTGCCCATGCCGACCGCGGAGCGGGCATGCTGGCCACTCGCGCCGAACACTGAGACGAGCAGGTCCGAGCAGCCATTGATCACCTTGGCCTGCTCACGGAAGCCAGGCGCGGCATTGACCATGCCGAACACCTTGACGATGCGAACGACGCGGTCGAGATCGCCGGTGGCCGCCTGCAGCACGGCGATCAGCTGTAGCCCGGCCTGGCGCGCATGCAGCGCCGCCTCTTCCGTCGTGACCTCGCGCCCGACCGTGCCGGTGAAATGCCCGCCTTCCGCGCGGCGTGGCGTCTGCCCGGAGAGGAACAGCAGATTGCCCGTGCGCACGAAGGGCACATAGGTCGCGACCGGTTGCGGCAGCGGCGGCAGAGTGAGCCCCAATTCGCGCAGTCTGGCCGCAACGGTCCCGGTTGAAACGTCTTCCATATTCTTCTCCTAGGTCAGGGCACCCGGGCCCGCGCGGCGCCGGCGAACATCGCCTCGATACGGCCGCCGCGCATCGCCCGGATGCGGTTGAACAGATGGGTCACTGAAGGCCGGGCTCCGCGAAAGCGAGATCCGGGACAGCCTGGTCACGGCGTTTGACGAACACCGCCATGGCGATCGTGCCAAGGCAGGCGATCACCGCCGCGAGGAGAAAGGCGCTGTCGAAGCCGCCAAAATACTGCACGGCGAAGCCGGTGACGGCCGGGCCGATGATGCCGGAAATATTGCTGAGCAGATGGACGAAACCGCTGACGCCGCCGACGCGGCTTTGCGGCACCAGCTCGTGCACCGTGGCCCAGCAGGCCTGAGCCGCGCCGGTCATCAGGATCACGATCACGCAGATCAGCGCGACTGCGGTCGCCGCACCGCTGGCCACGCAGAGCGCAAGTAGGGCGATGATAGAGAGCGCGAGCGGCACAATGGTGGTGATCTTGCGCGCGAGCAGCCGGTCCGAAAGACGTTGGTAGAGCAGATCGCCGATCATGCCCACGCCGACATAGCCGATAATGCCGCAGGCCCAGGGAATGGCAGCGACGAAGGCCATGGTCTTCACCGGCAAGTGGAGCGTGTGGGTGAGATAGGTCGGCAGCCAGGAGAGCAGGAGGTAGAACGGATAATTCACAGCGAACAGCCCGAGCCCGAGGGCCAGCACCGCGGGCTGAAAGAGGTAGGCGCGGAGCGGCTCGGCCGGCACAAGGGGGCCGGGTGCGGCCGCGACGCGATCAGCCGCGACGAGCTCAGCCGCCGCGCCGCGCGGATGGTCGGTCATCAGCAGGCGCCAGGCGATCACCCAGCCGAGGCCGGCAATGCCTGTAACGAAAAAGGCCGCGCGCCATCCGACCGAGAGCATCAACAGCCCGACGACCGGCGCGGCCAGCGCGCTGCCGACCGACTGACCGGCAAACACCACGCCCAGAGTGCGCGAAATCTCGTGCCGCGGCACCCAGTTGGTGATGGTTTTGTTGGAGGTTGAGTTCATTGGCCCTTCGGCGAAGCCGAACAAGGTGCGGACGACGAGCATTTGCGCGAAACCGCCGACCGCGCCGGTCAGCGCCGAGAGCAGCGACCAGGCGAGGACCGCCCAGGTAAATACAGCACGTGGGCCGTGCCGGTCAGCAAGCTGCCCGCCGACGAAGGCGAACAAGGAATAGCCCAGGAAGAAAGTACTGAAGACAAGGCCAAGCTGAGACGGGGAGAGATGCAGCTCCCGCCTGATGAAAGGTGCCGCCACGCCGAGCGAGGCGCGGTCCATATAGTTGACGATGCCGGCACAGAAGAGCAGGGCTGCGATGACGAAGCGATAATTCTTCAATTGCACGCCGCCCCGCCTTTCTTCTGGCCCTCAACTGGGCCAGTCCGTGAATGATCCGCATGCGGACCGTTCAGACATAGGCGAAGCGCTCAGGGCACGAAAGTAATGCTTCTCTAACTTCACAAGATAGATTTTGTGAAAGAAGGGGAGCGAAGGGAAGCGCTACTTTTTGTGAACAAAAAGTAGCAAAAAAATTTTGTTAGTTTGGGCCCGTGCGGTTTCAGCGCCTCAAACCAAAAGTCCAAGAAGTTTTTGCGCCGCTTTTTTCAAAAAGCGGCCACTTTTAATTCTGCGGAGTTGTGCTCGACCAGCCACCACCGAGCGCCTGGTACAGCCCCACAAGGGAGTCAAGATAAGCGACCTGAGCCTGAGCCTGACCCTGCTCAGCGGACAACAGACCTGACTCGCCGTTCAGAACGCTGAGAATCGTTGTGGTGCCGGCGTGAAATGCCTCCTGGGACATGTCATAGCTCGTGCGTGCGCTTGCCACACTCTCATCCTCGGCCTGTGCTTGTGCCGAATATTGCGTCGTCGCGCTGAGGGAGTCCTCAACATCGCCGAAGGCTGAGAGCGCCGCTTTGCGATAATCTTCCAGGGCCAGCTGGTAGGAGCCTTTGGCGTATTTCAACTGCCCCTGCAGATAACCGCCATGAAAGAGCGGTTGGGTGATCGAGGAGGCAAGCGTGTAAATGCCTAACGGCGGAACGGTGAAATTGGTGAGTGTATAACTCTCGATCCCGCCCGCCGCGGTCAGATCGATGGACGGGAAAAAATCCGCGCGTGCCACGCGAACATCGGCATTGGCGGCTTTAAGCTTCGCTTCCGCCATCTGCACGTCTGGTCGGCGCAGGAGCAAGCCGGACGGAAGCCCGGCAATGACCGCCGGCATATTCAGCTCATCGAGACTCTCCGGCTGCAGATGCAGATCCTCCGGCAGAACCCCCACGAGAATCGCCAGCGCGGTATGCAAATGTTCGATTTGCTGCTGCAAAGGCGGAATTGTCGCGGCCAGACTATCAACGGACTCACGCTGCTGGGCAACATCGAGGACCGGGATCGTGCCGGCTTGCTGCATGGTGGTCATGCCGGCGAGCGTGTCTTGTTCCCGTTGCAGGTTGGTTTGCAGGATCTTCAACTGCTCCTGGAGGCCAAGCAGGCTGATATAGGTGGTTGCCACACTTGCCGCCGTCGCAATGCGCACGGTGTCGGCGTTGAATATTGCCGCATCCCGGGAATTTTCAGCGGCCTGCAGGGCCGAACGGTTCTTCCCCCAGAAATCCAGCTCATAGCTGGCCTGGAGGACGCCAGAGTCGAAAATGTGATGACGCTCATGGCCGAGCATGCTCAGCTGACGCGTCTCGCCGCCGCTGACACCGGCGCCGATCGTGGGCAGCAGCGCCGCACCGGCCTGGCGCGCCTGGCCATTGGCCATTTCGATGCGCGCCATAGCGGCGCCGATATCGAGATTTCCGGCCATCGCCTGCTGGATCAGATCATCCAGCTGCGTGGAGCCGAAGCCTGTCCACCAGTCGGATTGCGGCCAGGCATTCGCGGCATCGACCGGCATCGCCGCCCAGGTCTTTGGCACGGGCGTATCGGGTTGGTGAAAGGCCGGGCCTACCTGGCAACCGGACAGAGCCAGCAAGCCGATAAAACTTGCACCGAGAACCTTCCTCATTTCGCATGCTCCATGGCCGGCTCAGAGGCTGGCGCGGTCCGTTTCATCAATCGGCTCAACCGATCCATGTAGAGATACACGACCGGTGTCGTGAACAAGGTGAGAACCTGGGAGACGGCGAGACCGCCGACGATGGCAAGACCAAGCGGCTGGCGCAGTTGCGAGCCGATGCCTTGCGCCAGGATCAGCGGCACGCCGCCGAGCATGGCGCAGATGGTGGTCATCAGGATCGGCCGGAAGCGCAGCAGGCAGGCCTGGCGAATGGCTTCCAGCGGCGTTTTGCCGGCGCGTTCTTCGCTCAAGGCAAAATCCACCATCATGATGCCGTTCTTCTGCACGATGCCGATCAGCAGGATGATGCCGATGATCCCGATGACATCGAGCGGCATGCCGGCGATCTTCAGGGCCAACAAGGCGCCAAGCCCGGCTGACGGGAGGGTCGAGAGGATGGTGACGGGGTGAATCCAGCTCTGATAAAGCATGCCCAGCACCAGATAGACCGCCACGATGGCCGCGGCGATCAGCGGCAGCTGGCCGGCCAGGGCGGTTTGATAGGCGTGCGCCGAGCCTTGGAAGCCGGCCTGGATGGTCAGCGGGAAATGCAGCTGCTTCACCACGGCGTTAACATCATTGACCGCGGTGCCGATCGAGTAGCCAGGCTTCAGGTTGAAGGAGATCGTGACGGACGGGAACTGGCTCTGATGGTTAATCACCAGCGGCTCCGTGGCCATATGGATCGTCGCCACCTGGCTCAAGGGAATGTCGGTTCCGGCCAGGGATTTGAGATAGATATGGTTCAACGCATCCGGCCCGAGACGATATTGCGGCGCGGCTTCGATGATCACGGAATACTGCCCGAGATCGGTGAAGATTTTCGCCGCCACACGTTGGCCGAAGGCATTATAGAGTGCCTGGTCGATCGCTTTCGGTTCGATCCCCAAAGCCATCGCGGCGGTGCGGTTGATTTCGACGTCGAGCGCCGGGCCGCCGGAGACAGCATCGCCGCTGACATCGCTGAGCGCCTTGATCGTCCGCAGCCGGTCGACCAGCTTGGTGGACCAATAAGCGAGCTGCGTCGGATCGACATCCGTCATCGTATATTGATATTGCGATTTCGCGACCCGCGCGCCGATCGTCAGATCCTGCGCGGCCTGCAAGTAAAGATGAATCCCCGCGACAGGTTGGGTTGCCTTGTCCAGCCGCGCGATGACCTGCTGCGCCCCGGAATCAGGGCCACGTTTGAACAGAGGTTTCAGGGCAATGAACATGCGTCCTTGGTTGGGCGCGGCATTCGAGGGGCCAGGCCCGATATAGCTCGCCACGCTCTGCACAGCATGGTCGCGCAGAATGATGGCGGTGAGCTGCTGCTGAAGCTGAGCCAGATCGCCCGAGGAAACATCCGGCGCGGCCTGGGTCGTGGCCAGAATCAGCCCCGTATCCTGCTCCGGGAAAAAGCCTTTCTGAATCGTCGAATAGAGCACGCCCGTGAGGGTGATCGTCGCCAGCATGGCCAGCATCGTCAGGCGTTGATGGCGCAGCACGATGTTGAGACCTTTGCCATAGAAGCCGGCCAGGCCGTTAAAGCCGCTCTCCATCATCAGATACAGCCTGCCATGCTGCACGCCGCCCTCGGGCTCGCTCTTGAGGAAGCGGGCGCACATGACCGGGGTCAGGGTGATCGAAACAAACACCGACATCGCGATGGCAACCGCCACGGTGACCGCGAATTCCTGCAGCATCTTGCCGACCACACCGCCCATCATGAAAAGCGGGATGAAGACGGCGACCAGCGACACCGAGATGGCGAAGATGGTGAAGGAAATCTCGCCGGCGCCGGCCAAAGCGGCTTGAACGGGTGATTTCCCTTCCTCGATATGGCGGGAAATATTCTCGATCATCACGATCGCATCATCGACGACGAAGCCGACCGCGATGGAGAGCGCCATCAGCGAGAGATTGTCCAGAGAATAGCCGAGCAGATGCATCACCGTGAAGGTGCAGATGATCGAGAAGGGCACCGACACGCTGGGAATGATCGTCGCCCAGAAGGAGCGAAGAAAAACAAAGATCGTCAGCACGACCAGGCCGATCGTGATAAGCAAGGTCTTTTTGACGTCGGCCACCGAAGCGCGGATGGTGGAGGTTCGATTGGAGACGACCGAGAGCTTGATGGCGGGGGGAAGTGCAGCCGTCAGGCGCGGCAGCTCGTGCTGGATTTGCGAAATGACGCTGATCGCATTGGCGCCCGGCGCCAGCAGGATGTTGAGAATGATCGCCCGCTTCTGGTCGTACCAGCCGGCCAGCAGCGTGTTCGACGGTCCGATTTGGGCGGAGCCGATGTCTTTGATGCGAATGGGCGCGCCGTCGCGATAAGCGACCACGAGATTATTATAGGCGGAGGTCGTCAACAGCTGGTCATTGTCCAGGATGCCATAAGAGGTGGAGCGCCCTTGCAGAACGCCTTTGGCGCCGTCCACGGTTTCATTCATGACCGCATTGCGGACTTCGTCAATCGTCAGGTTCTGCGCGGCGAGCTTCGCCGGATTGAGTTCGATGCGCATGGAAGGCGTTTGCTGGCCGCCGATGGTCACCAGCCCAACACCTGGAACCTGTGAGAGCCGCTGGGCGAGGATCGTACTGGCGTAATCGCTGACCGTGGTGAGCGGCAATGTCGGCGAGGTCAGGCCGAGGATCAGCACCGGCGTCTGCGCGGGGTTGGTCATGCGATACACGGGCGGCTGCGCCATCGCCTTGGGAAGGTTGGCGGCTGCCGCATTAATCGCGGCCTGCACCTCGGTCGCGGCCAGCGCGACCGGTTCGCCCAGTCGAAACTGCACCGTGATCTGCGCATAGCTATTGGCGCTGGACGAGGTCATCTGGGTGATGCCGGGAATTTGCCCGAGCTGCGCTTCCAGCGGTGTCGTGACGGCAGAGGCGTTCGTGGTCGGGTCGGCGCCGGCCATTTCCGCCGTGATCAGGAAGGTCGCGACATTGACATTCGGCAGCGAGGCGATGGGCAGGCTGCGATAGGCGATGATGCCGACGATGAGCAGGCCGATCATCAGCATGACGGTGGCGATGGGCGCGCGGATGAACGGGCCGGACAAGCCGCCGGTCGGGGCCTTTTCGGGCAAAGGGAGGTGCTGGGTCATGGCGAAATTCCCACCTGATTCGTGCCGGCGTTCTGGATCGCCATGCCGTCCAGAGATGTGGTTCCGGCCTTAAGAATTTGCGTGTGAGCGCCGTTCACCAGCGCGAACTGGCCATTCGTGACGACATTTTGGCCGGCTTTGAGGCCAGACTTGATGATCGCCTGGCCATCGCTGCTTTCAGCAATCGTGATTGCCGCCTGATGGGCCGTGCCATTCGCCGCCACGGTCCAGACGTAATCACCGTTGGGCCCGCGCTGGATCGCCCCCAGGGGAACCGCCACCGCATCGTGCTGAACGCTGAGGATGATCCTGAGATTGATGAATTCGCCTGGCCACAGAAGATGGGCCGTGTTCGGGAAAACGGCTTTCATCATCACCATGCCGCTGCCTGCGGAAATCTGATTGTCGATCGCCTCGAGGGTGCCGGTATCGAGTTTGACGTTGCCGGACTGCGACCAGGCCTCGACGGTCAACGGCGATGAGCTTGCTGCCATGGCCTGTTGGACTTGCAGAAGTTGCGGCGCGGGGAAGGGGAAGAGTGCGGTGATCGGCTGCATCTGGGTGATCGTGACAATCGGCGAGGGCTCTTGCGGCGTGACGATATTCCCAACGGTGACCTGTTGCAGGCCGGCGATGCCGTTGATGGGCGAGGTGATGGTCGTGTAGCCGAGTTCCACGCTGTCGCGGCTGAGCACGGCCTCATCGGCCGCAAGCTTGGCCTGCTGCATCGAGACCTGCGCCCTGTCGGCCTGAAGCGCCTGCGCCGAAACAAGTCCCTTGGTAAAAAGCGGTGCGGCACGAACGGCGACCGTTTCCGCATTCTCGAGCGATGCTCTGTCCTCAAGAATGTCGGCTTTGTCCTCGGCCACCGTGGCCGTGTACATGCGCGGATCGATCCGGGCGATGACCTGCCCCGCTTTTACGGCCTGGCCTTCCTGAAAGCCGAGCGACAGCAATTCTCCCGAGATCTGCGGACGAATGTCCACCGTGTTCAGCGCTTCAACATGCCCAACCGCGTCGACTTCAATCGGGAGATTCTGTGCAGCTAAGGTCTGCACCTCGACCGGCACCGGTGCGCGAGCGGTAGAGGTTGCCGCTTCGGCTGTGCCGATGCCCAGGCACGAAAGCGCGCAACAGGCGAGAAGACCATGTTTCAGAGCAGGTGAAGTCCGCCACCACATTGATGATTTATCCTGTTTGACGCAGCTGATGAATGAAAAGGCACAAAACCGTCCAACCTTGAGGGGCGCCGGTGCTGTGCGGAGAATTGACGAAGAGTCCGCAGCCATTTGTTGAGAGCCGGGCGCAGGCCAATGCGAGGCCAAACGGCCCGGCGGCGGCGCCGTGCGGTCAGGCCGCGCTGGATGCTCAACATCGCTATGTCTTTTGTGAAAGACGCGGAACAAGGTCCAGCCCTTCAAGGGTGTGGTCGATGTTGCCCCGAGAACGGCCTTATGCATTGCGGAAACCCTCTCAAACAGTAACGAACTTTGCAGGTTGAGACGCTATGATCCGCGAAATCTGGCAAACCTACCTTAATAAGGCAAATTCATTTTAAAACATCAGAACATGTGTGATTTGGATAATGCTGCCGGCAAAAATAATGAAGGTGATTTAATCACTCTTGTATTTAATGGTGAGCCGCCGGGGGCTGGGCGTTGCCGTCTCGGCCGTTTGGGCCGTGCAGCTCGCGCTGGCACCGGCCCAAAGTCGCAAAATTTTTTGCGCCGCTTTTTTTAAAAAGCGGCTGCTTGTCTTGTCTTGTGAGACTTACTGGTCTTGCATAGATGGTGGCGAGGTCTCGGACCGGCGCACTGAACGGCGTCGGCGTGCCATGCTGCTGGTGAAGAAAATGCGCAATCGGCTGCGGGTCGGCGAGGCCCAGGAAGTCGGCCAGCGCCGCCGCCGTTTCGTCCGCTTGATCGAGGAGATCGGCATAAGCAACTTCCAGCCGGTTCTCCGGCGCAAGTTCGGCAAAAAACCTGTCGATCTCATCAATATATTGCTGCCACACCTCCATTCCGTCGGCGTGCGAGGGCGTCCACCCTTTGCGCTCGAGCGAATGAGCAACTTCCGTGGGATCGCGATGGATATGGATGAACTTCGAGGTCGGAAATACCTCTTTGATCAAAGGCAGGCATGATCCCGAGAATGGCAGTAATGGCCGCGATCCGGCTCGGCCCGAAAGAACGGTCGGGTCGGCGTAAGGCGGGTGCTTGTCGCCCCAGATCGCGGTCGTGGCACCAAGTTCTTCGCGATAATAGCGCTCGATCAGAGCAGCGGCCTCGCGCTTGAGAAAATTCGTGAACCGCTCACGGTGATCGACATCGAGGAATTCCGGATTGGCGCAGGACCGCTCCAGAATGTGCTTGAACAGCACGAAGACACGGCTTTCGTTAGTCAGTGAGATCATCGGGTGACGATTGAGCACTGCTGTGAGGAAAGTGGTCCCCGAGCGCGGCGCGCCGACGATCCATAGTGGTTGAGAAGCCATAGATTGATCTCAGTCATGCAGTTGCGTCTATGATTCGACACAAGAGGTTTATGTCTCAAACAACGCCGGCGTTAGCAAGCGAATAAGCACAGAGCAGCAATGTAGAAAATAAACGCGCCGGAAGTTTGATTTTCGACAAATAAAAAAACCGACAGGTAACAGCGATATATCGATATCGTAAAGAACTGATGCTGGGTATGAGCGCCTCCATGTTGAGCGTCGAACCTGCTTCATACGTCAACGGTCAGTTTGTCCATTTTGTGGCGCTGGTGTGACCGAAGCTGAGCGGGATGCCCGCCTTCCGCCGCCTTTAAGGTATGTCGGGCTGCCCATGGTATAGGGTAGGGGGTTATGCTATATGGCCTGGCATGACCCATACCATTCGTGAAAAGCAGCGGCTTTTGGCCCGTGTCCGCCGCATGCGTGGCCAGGTTGAGGCGATCGAGCGCGCGCTTGAGGACGAAGCGGAATGCGAAAAGGTGATGCATCTGCTCGCCGCCGTGCGTGGTGCGGTCACCGGGTTGATGGCCGAAGTCGTCGAAGATCATGTCCTGACGCATCTCGTCGATCGCGAAAAATATCCCGACGCGCTCGATACGGATGCCGCCGAACAATTGCTGAGCGTTGTTCGGACTTATTTAAAGTGAGAATTCCATGTTTGCCTCATCGATAGAGAAGCCCGCCCATAGTCACGTTTTCCTGAGCGCCGATCATGAGCGCAGCGAACGCAGGACATGGTGGGTCATCGGGTTATGCAGCGCCATGATGATCGCGGAAATCGTGGGTGGGCTTCTGTTTGGTTCGATCGCCCTGGTCGCCGACGGGCTGCATATGAGCACCCATGCCGGTGCATTGCTGCTGGCCGCTTTGGCCTATCGCTATGCAAGCAAGCATGTGAACGATCCGCGTTTCAGCTTTGGCACCGGTAAGTTCGGTGACCTGGCTGGCTTCACCAGCGCGATCATCCTCGCCATGATCGCCCTGCTCATTGCCTATGAAGCGATTCACCGTCTCTTCTTCCCGGTGACGATCAATTTTTCGTCGGCCGTTCCGATCGCCTGCCTGGGGCTTGGCGTGAACATTGTCAGCGCCCTGTTGCTGGCGGGCGGCCATCATCATGAGCATGGTCACAGCCATGGCCACAATCATGGGCATGCCCATGATCACGGTCACAGCCATGATACGCACCATCATGAGTACGAGGCCTCGCACCGGGTTATGACGGGGGAAGGCGTCATCGCGCTGGAAATTTTTGAAGACGGTGTGCCGCCCTGTTTCCGGCTGCGCCCTGAAAATAGCCAAAGCCTGTCCACGTCCGACGTGAGCATCGAAACGCTGCGGCCGGATGGAACAATTCAGGCCTTCACCTTCCAGCAGCGCGGTTCCTATCTCGAAATCACCCGAGGAAATCGCCGAACCGCATGCCTTCAAAGCGGAGCTTCGTGTCGGAACGCAGCGTCACAGCATCGTTTTTGAGGAACATGAGCATGCCGGCATGGCTGCGCACCGAGACAACAACATGCGTGCGGCCGTTGTGCATGTGATGATGGACGCCGCTGTATCGATTCTGGTGATTGCCGGCCTGCTCCTCGCCAAGGTTTTCGGCTGGCGCTGGATGGATCCGCTCGTCGGCATCGTCGGATCTTTGGTCATCGCGAGCTGGGCCTTCGGTCTGATCCGCGATACCGGCGCCATTCTGCTGGACATGACCGCCAACCGGAGCATGGCGGAAAAGCTTCAGCAGGAAATCGAAGCCGATGGCGATGAGGTGTCAGATCTGCATCTCTGGCGTTTGGGGCCGGGCCATCTGGGCGCGATCATCGCGCTCAGGACGGAAAAGACGCATGGTCCAGCCTTCTACCGCGCGAAGCTGGCACGGTTTAAGTCGCTCTCTCATGTCACCGTCGAGGTTGAGCATTTGTAAAAGGAAGTAAGTGACCGCTTTTTGGAAAAAAGCGGCGCAAAAACTTTTGGTCCTTTGGGGCTGGGGTACTGAACCGGTACGGGCTTTTTCAGAAGAGTGATCATGACATCGTCTATCGAGACCCATTGCGCCGTGGTCGGCGCCGGCCCCGCGGGCCTCATGCTGGGCCTGCTCCTTGCACGCGCCGGTATCGAGGTCACAGTCCTCGAAAAGCATGGAGATTTTCTCCGCGACTTCCGGGGCGACACGATCCATCCTTCCACCCTGCAAATCATGCATGAGCTGGGCCTGCTCGAAGGTCTGCTGGCACTGCCCCACACGGAGGCACCGCGGCTCCACGCCGAAATCGCGGGCAAGGATGTCACCATCGCCGATTTCTCGCATTTGCCGACACGGTGCCGCTTCATCGCCTTCATGCCGCAATGGGATTTCCTCGATTATGTCGCTGAGGCGGCCGGACGGTATCGGAATTTTCGCCTCATCAAAAATGCCGAAGTAACGGGGCTGATTGAGGAAAACGGCCGGGTTGTGGGGCTGAAGGCGCAAACGGCCGAAGGGACGCTGGAGGTGAAGGCGGCGCTGGTGGTCGGCGCCGATGGCCGTAATTCCATCATCCGGGAAAAGGCCGGGCTCGAAGTGGAAAATTTCGGCCAAGCGAGCGAGGTGCTGTGGATGAAGCTGTCGCATCAGCCTGACGATCCACCTTACACGATGGGGCATGGCGGGCCGCGCCAGGGCTTCGTGATGGTCGATCGCGGCGATTACTGGCAGTGCGGCTATGTCCTGCGCAAGGAGAGTTTCGCCGAGGTCCAGGCGCGGGGCCTCGATGCGTTGCGCGCCGCCGTTGCCGCTGTCTCGCCTTTTCCGCCCGCGCGCATGCAGGAAGTGACCTCCTGGCAGGACGTGCATCTTCTCTCCGTGCGGATCGACCGGCTGAAACGCTGGTGGCGGCCGGGATTGCTCTGCATCGGCGATGCGGCGCATGCGATGTCCCCGATCGGCGGGTTCGGCGTGAATCTCGCCATTCAGGACGCGGTGGCGGCGGCGAACATATTGTCAGATCCACTGAAAGAGCGACGGCTGGCAGACCGCCACTTGGCGCGGGTCGAGGCGCGCCGTCGGTTCCCGACGAAAATGACGCAGAAACTGCAATTGATGATGCGCGGCCGTCGGCGCAAGCGGGAGCGGGAAGGCCCGCCCGCTTTCATGCGCTCCATCGCACGCTGGCCACTGCTCGCGCGCTTCGCAGGCCGGTTGATCGGGCTTGGGTTTCGGCCTGAGCATGTGAGGTAAGAAAGGAAGGCTACTTTTTGTGAACAAAAAGTAGCAAAAAAACTTTGTTAATTTGGGCCCGTGCCTTTTCAACGCCTCAGGCCCAAAGTCAAAAAAAGTTTTTGCGCCGCTTTTTCCAAAAAGCGGCACCCTTCCTTCCTCTCAAACTCGCACCGGCAGCGCCGTCCAAAGCGGCACAAGGTTCGCCGGTTCGCCGGCCGGGGCAATCATGCCGCCGGTGAACGCAACCTGTACCGATGCGCCGTTTTCCAGCCCGTCCTTGAACAGGCTGTCCGCCGTTAGGCTGGCTTCGAGCATGGTGTCATCTCGTGCCAGAGACAGCCTGGCCTGTGCCCCCATCACGGCGATGCGCGACACGGCCCACGCGCCCGAGCGCGCCGGCTTCAGGACGATCTGATGTGGGCGTATCAAGGCCAGTGCGGGGCCGTCGGGCAGGTCGGCCTCTCCGAGCGGATAACCGCTATCGGCATAAACCGACTTGCTGGTGACGCGGCAGGGAATGCGGTTGCTCTCCCCGAGGAACTCGTGAACGAACATGGTCTCGGGCGTGCGATAAATGTCGAGCGGGGTTCCGGACTGGGCGATCTTGCCATCCTGCATGATGACGACCCGGTCGGCGAGGTCGAACGCTTCTTCCTGGTCGTGCGTGACAAAAATCGTCGTGATGTTCATCTGCTCGTGCAGATGGCGCAGCCAGCGGCGCAGGTCGCGGCGGACGACGGCATCAAGCGCGCCGAAAGGCTCATCCAGTAATAACAGCCGCGGCTGGCTGGCCAATGCGCGTGCCAGCGCGACGCGCTGGCGTTGGCCGCCGGAAAGTTGCGAAGGATAGCGTGACGCCAGGGCCTCCAGCTGGATCAGCTTCAGCAATTCCTCGACACGGGCTTTGATCTCGGCCTTTGCCGCCTTGCGCACGCGCAAGGGGAAGGCGATGTTCTCGAACACGCTCATATGCCGGAACAGCGCATAATGCTGGAACACGAAGCCGACGCCACGTTCCTTTGGTTTGCGTGTGGTGGCGTCGATCTTGCCGATGGTGATCGTGCCCTGGTCAGGCTGGTCCAGCCCGGCGATCAGCCGCAGCAGCGTGGTTTTGCCCGAGCCTGAGGGGCCGAGCAAAGCCAGCAATTCGCCCGGCTGCACGGTAAGCGACACATCATCCAGAACCTTGTGGCTCCCGAAGCTGCGGGTGACATGGGAAATGACGATCTCGGTGGTCATTGTGCGGCCTTTTGCGGCGTCGGTTTGAAGCGCGAGCGGGCAGCATGGATTTCGTCACGCTGCCACCATTCCAGGGCGGCTTTCAAGGCCAGCGTCACCAGCGCGAGAAAGGCCAGCAGCGAGGCGGCGGCAAAGGCTGCCTGGACTTCATAGCTTTCATAGAGCGACTCAACGGCGAGGGGGAGCGTATCGGTCGAGCCGAAGACCTTGCCGGAAACGACCGACACGGCGCCGAATTCGCCCATCGCGCGGGCGTTGCAGAGCAGCACGCCATAGAACAGGCCCCAGCGGATTTTCGGCAGGGAAACACGCCAGAAAATCTGGAAGAAGCCGGCGCCGAGCGTCACGGCGGCCTCTTCCTCATCATTGCCCTGCTCCTGCGCCAGCGGAATCACTTCGCGCGCCACGAAGGGAAAGGTCACGAACATCGTGGCCAGCACCATGCCGGGAACGGCAAAGATGATCTGCACATTATGGGCGGCAAGAAACGGCCCGAGCAGCCCGTTGAGGCCGAACAGCAGCACTTCCAGCAGGCCGGCGACCACCGGTGAAATGGAGAAGGGCAGGTCGATCAGCGTGATGAGAAGGTTGCGGCCGGGAAACTGGAAGCGCGCGATGCACCAGCTGGCGCAGAGGCCGAAGATCAGATTGGCGGGCACGGCGATGGCGGCGATCAGCAAGGTGAGCCAGATCGCGGCGAGCACGTTCGGATCGGCGATGGCGGAAACATAGGCGCCGAACCCCGCCGACAAGGCCTCGGTGAAGACGGTCAGCAGCGGCAAGACCAGAAACAGCGCCATGAAGGCCAGTGCCGTCGCAATGAGACCAATCCTAACCATTCTGGCGGCGCCTTACCCAGGATTGCAGCAGGTTGATGGCCAGCAGCAGCAAAAACGAGACCGCCAGAAGCAACGTGCCGATGGCCGTGGCGCCTTGGTAATCGAACTGGTCAAGTTGCACGACGACGAGCACCGGCAGGATTTCGGAGATCATCGGCTTATTGCCGGCGATGAAGATGATCGACCCGTATTCGCTGAGGCCGCGTGCGAAAGCGAGCGCAAAACCGGTGAGCAGCGAGGGCAGCAAAGCTGGCAGGCTGATGCGCAGGAAAATCTGCAACGGCGAGGCGCCCATCAGCCCGGCCGCTTCCTCCTGTTCCGCGTCGAGATCCTCGATCACCGGCTGGAGGGTGCGGACGATGAAGGGCAGCGAGACGAACATCATGGCGACCACGATGCCGGCCGGGGTGAAGGCGATGCGCAAGCCCAGCGGCGTGAGCAGTCGGCCGAGCCAGCCATGCGGCGCGTAGAGCGTGGAAAGGGCAATGCCCGCAACGGCGGTGGGCAGCGCGAATGGCAGGTCGACCAGGGCGTCGGCGATGCGGCGGCCGGGAAAACGGTAACGGGTCAGCACCCAGGCCACCAGCAGGCCGAACACAGCATTGACGCAGCTGGCGAACATCGCGCTGGAGAGGCTGACCCGCAGATCCGCCAGCACGCGCGGGCGGGTGACGATGGCAAAGAAGCCGTGCCAGCCGAGGCTGGCGGTGAACCAGAGCATCACCGCCAGCGGCCCGACAACGATCACGCAGAGCCAGATGAGCGTGATCGTGAGGCTGGGCGCGAAACCAGGCAGGATGCTGGGTTGCCGCCAGGCCAATTGTTGCCGGGATAATGGCAGGGAGCTCATGGAGGCTGGCTCAGCCTTGACCGTAGATCTGGTCGAAGATCCCGCCATCGCCGAAAAATTCCGGTTGCGCCTTGGCCCAGCCGCCGAAGGCCGATCCCACCGTCACCAGCTTCAGGTTCGGAAACTGGTGCGCGTATTTGGCCTGGGCGGCGGCATCGCGCGGCCGGTAGAAATCGCGGCCGATCAGGTCCTGTGCCGGCGGGGGAATAGAGATATTCGAGATAGGCAGCGGCGAGCGCCCGCGTGCCGTGGCGATCGGCATTCTTGTCGACGACCGCGACCGGCGGTTCGCAGAGGATGGAAAGCGACGGCACGACCACCTCGAACTGCCCTTGGCCG
Organism: uncultured Pseudomonadota bacterium; assembly: GCA_963798115.1. GTDB lineage: Bacteria > Pseudomonadota > Alphaproteobacteria > Acetobacterales > Acetobacteraceae > Acidocella. The sequence goes on along the minus strand of CAWCRT010000012.1, from coordinate 390,231 downwards.
GCCTGGGCGATGGAGAGATAGGCATCGCTCTCCCAGCCGACCAGCACATCGCCGATGCCGCGCTGGGTGAAGGTCAGGGTCGAACCATGCGCGCCGGTATCGAGCACCGGCACGTTGGCGAAGAGCGCCTTCAAATAGGCCTTGGCGGCCTGCGGGTTGTTGCCATGGGCCTGCAGCGCATAGGCCCAGGCCGCCAGCACGTTCCAGCGCGCGCCGCCGGAGGTTTTCGGGTTCGGCGCGATGACCTGGACGCCGGGTTTAACGAGATCCCCCCAGTCCTTGATGCCTTTGGGGTTGCCGGCACGGACCAGAAACACGATCGTGCTGGTATAGGGCGTGCTGTTATAGGGCAGGCGGGACTGCCAGTTCGGTGCGATCAGGCCGCGCTTGGCGATCGCATCGATGTCGTAGGAGAGGGCGAGCGTGACCACGTCGGCCTGCAGGCCCTCGATCACCGCGCGTGCCTGCGCGCCTGACCCGCCATGCGAATAGTGAATGGTCGGCGTCGACCCCGGTTTTCTTCGCCCAATAGGCGGCAAAGAGCTGGTCGTAATCCGCATAAAGCGCGGCCGTCGGGTCGTAGGACACGTTGAGGATGGTATCGGCGGCGGCAGCCTCCGCTCTTTGCGAGAAGGCGAAGCCAAGGGAAGCGGTCGTGGCCAAGGCGAAAGTCCGGCGGGTGAGGGTGGGCATGGTCATCCTTTCGATCTCGAACGGCCTGAAAAGCACTTAAACCCTATTATTGCAGTAGGTAATATGGAATATCAATCCCGAGGCGCGTGCGAGCCCGTGCGGGACGCGCCTGGAGTAGAGGGTAGGGGACGCTGAATTGCCTAGCTGTGAGAGCGGGTTTTAAAGTTTCTTAAGCAATCCGTTTTGGGCCGTGCCTGCCTCAGTGCCACAGGCCCAACGGAGCAAAAGTTTTTGCGCCGCTTTTTTCAAAAAGCGGCTGCTTTCTTACACGTTCGTTTCCTGCGCAAAAGCGGCGGTGAAGAGATCCCGCGCCACCTCCACCGGCGAGAGCAGCGTCCCGTGTTCGACCACCACGGAAGCGGCAAATCGAGGCGCTTCGACCGGCGCATAGCCGACGAAGAGCGCATTGGGGCGGAATTTCCAAGGCAGAAGATTGTCGTTGTAATTGGCCGCTTCCATGGCAGCACTTTCCTGGATCACCTGCGCGGTGCCGGTCTTGCCGGCCATCTGGATGCCGCCGGGCAGGTTGAGGCGGCCCCCCCAGGATGTGCCGAGCGGCGTATTGACGACCTCGAACAATCCCTGCCGCACGGTGGCGAGATGCGCGTCGGGCAGGCCCAACGATGCCGGCGCCGGGTGGTTGATCGGCGTGCCGCCAAGTGTATGCAGCAGGCGCGGCGTAACGCTCTGACCGGTGCCGATGCGGGCGATCATGGTCGCGAGGTTCAGCGGGGTCAGCAGCGTGTAGCCCTGGCCGATGCCTTGCAAAGCAGTGTCGCCCTGGGTCCAGGCAATGTCGCGCCGGCGGGCCCAGTCGCTGGTCGGCAGGAACCCTGCCGCAAGGTCCGGGAAATCGAGATTTGGCGTGCCGGTCAGCCCCAGCGCCCCACCCATCGCCGCCATGTGGTCAACGCCGATCAACATCGCCACATGGTAGTAGAACACGTCGCAACTTTGCTGCAGCGCCGAGGCGGCGTCGATCGAGCCATGGCCGGAATGCAGCCAGCAATAGAAGATGCGATCGCCGATCTTCAGATAGCCGGGGCAGAAAAAACGCGTCTGCGGCGTGATCGCCCCGCAACGCAGCGCGGCCAATGCCACCGTAGGCTTGAAGGAGGAGCCGGGTGCATAAAGCCCCTGGGTCGCGCGGTTGATGAGCGGGTGCTCCTGGTTCTGCATCCAAAGCTGCCACACGTCATTGGGCACGCCATTGTCGAACCAGGTCGGGTCGAACGAGGGGGTGCTGGCCATGGCCAGCACGTCACCGTTGCTGGTGTCGAGCAGCACCGCCGCGCCCGGCTGCCCGTTCATCGCGGCAACAGCGGCGCGTTGCAGATTGGCATCGATGGTCAGCGCGACGGTCCGGCCCTGACGCCCGGCATCGCGGTCGAGCACCCGCACCACCGAGCCCTTGGCATCGACCTCGGTTTCGATCAGGCCGGGTTTGCCGAGCAGCGCGTGATTATAGGCCTGTTCGATGCCCGAACCGCCAACCCGGGCGCCGGGCAAAGCAAGGACAGGGCTGCGTGTGGCCTGCGCCTGATCGGGGCGTACCACATAGCCGACCGTATGCGCGGCATCCGCGCCGAGCGGATAGATCCGGTCGAAGCCGCGTTCGATGATCACGCCGGGCAGGTCGAGGGCGTGAATTTCCAGCCGGGCCATCGCCGGCCAGTCCAGATCATGTTTGAGCACGATCGGCTCATAAGAAGGCGGCCCGGCAAGGATCGAAGCGACCCGCACCCGTTCCGCATCCGAGAGCCCGACCAGCCTGTCGAAGCGCGCGACGATCGCTTGCGGGTTATCGGTGTCGGCCATCAGGAACAAAGCCCGCCATCTTTGCTGATTATCCGCGAGCAAGGTGCCGCTGCGGTCGGTGATCAGGCCGCGTTCCGGGGCGATCAGGTGCTGAACAACGGCATTGTCGCGCGCCATGAGGCTGTAGCGCGCATGGTCGGTCACCTGCAGGCGATAGAGCCGCGTGGCGATAGCGCCGAAGATCAGCGCCTGCGTGCCGCCGATCAGCAAGGCGCGGCGGGTGAACAGGCGGCGTTTGCTTTGGTCAGATGGTCCGACTTTCATGCCGCCCTAATGCGACGCGGCCGCGCGAAATCCAAGATCGAAACTGTGTAAGTATTACGAGGCTTTTAGATGAAGCGAGGGAGGTTGGTCTCCAACTTATAAGGAAAGTTGCCGCTTTTTGAAAAAAGCGGCGCAAAAACTTCTTCGACTTTCGGTCTGGGGCGCTCGAACGGCATGGCTGGATTCACAAAGTTTTGTTTACTTCTGCTTCGCTTGCTTGCGCCGGCTTCGGCCTGACGCGAAAGGATCGGCACGAGTAGTTAACGCGCGGGGAGGATGACACGCCATGGCGTGATCGAAACCGATGTACCGGCGCGGTTGGACCGGCTGCCCTGGGCCAGATTCCACTGGCTGGTGGTGACCGGGCTGGGGATCGCTTGGGTTCTCGACGGGCTGGAAGTGACCTTGGTGGGCTCCTTGTCCGGGGCGATTGCGCAAAGCCCTGTGCTGCATATGTCGGCGGCGCGTGTCGGCGCCAGCGCCAGCGCTTATTTGGCGGGCGCAGTCGTTGGCGCGCTTGGCTTCGGCTGGCTGGCCGACCGGCTGGGACGCAAGCGGCTGTTTGCGGTGACTGTGCTGGTCTATCTCACCGCGACCCTGGCCACCGGCCTCGCCTGGAGCTTCGCCTCCTTTGCCTTGTTTCGCGCGCTGACCGGGGCTGGCATCGGCGGCGAGTATGCGGCGGTGAACGCGGCGATCCAGGAACTCATCCCGGCGCGGCGGCGCGGTTTCACAGATCTGGTGGTGAACGGCTCTTTCTGGATCGGCGCCGCGGTCGGGGCCGGCGGCTCGCTGGTGGCGCTCGATCCGCGCCTGATCCCGCCGGAGCTGGGCTGGCGGGTGGCGTTCGGGCTCGGCGGTGTCCTGGGGCTGGGGGTGCTGGCGCTGCGCCGCTGGATCCCTGAAAGCCCGCGCTGGCTGATGACGCATGGCCAGCCGGAGGCGGCGGAGCAGGTGGTGCGCGGGATCGAGGCCCGTGTGGCGGCTGAGGTCGGTCCCCTGCCGCCGATCCCGCCGAACCGGCTGCGGCTGCGCACCGACATCCATTCCTGGTTCGGCGCCGGGATGGTGGCGCTGGTGACCCAATACCGCCGGCGCACCGTGCTGGGGGTGGTGCTGATGGCAAGCCAGGCCTTCTGTTATAACGCGGTGTTTTTCACCTACGCCCTGATCCTCACGCGGTTTTACGACGTGCCGCCCGGCCGGGTGGGGCTGTTCATCCTGCCTTTCGCGGTGAGCAATTTTCTCGGGCCCCTGCTGCTCGGGCGGCTGTTCGATGTGCTCGGGCGGCGGGTGATGATCGCCGGAACCTACGCCCTCTCCGGCCTGCTGATGGCGCTGATCGGCGGCTTGTTCGCGCATGGCGGGCTGTCGGCGGTGGGACAGACCGTTTCCTGGTCGGTCTTCTTCTTCGTGGCCTCCGCGGCGGCGAGTTCCGCCTATCTGACGGTGGGCGAAAATTTCCCCCTGGAAGTTCGCGCGGTGGCGATCGCGCTGTTCTACGCTTTCGGCACCTTGGTGGGCGGCCTGGCGGGGCCCGCTTTATTCGGGGTGCTGATTGAAGGCGGGTCGCGCGGCGCGCTGATGTGGGGCTACGAGCTCGGGGCCGCGTTGATGCTGGCCGCTTCTCTGGTGGCCTGGGGGCTGGTGGTCGCCGCCGAGCGGCGTCCTCTGGAAGAGGTGGCGCCGCCGCTCGCCACGGTTGTTGATTGAGGAAGAAGGGCTTCTTTTTTGAAAAAAAGAAGCAAAAAACTTTTTTAAACTTGGGCCGTGCTGGTTTCGCTGCCGCGGGCCTAAAGTCAAAAAAGTTTTTGCGCCGCTTTTTTCAAAAAGCGGCCACTTTCTTCCTTCATATCATGACTGAAATTTCATCCACCGCTTTTTCGTTTGCCAAAGGGCATCGCCGGGACGGAATATGGAAGTTCCCAAAAACCAGGAGGAGCGATCACCATGAGCAAGGCCAAAACGGCAGACGACAGGCTGGTTCGGGAATTTCTTGGCACACCGACCGATCTGACAGCGCAGGCCACGCAAGACATCTCCGCCGCCTTGAGCGGGCTGCTGGCCGACGCGTTTGCCCTTTACATGAAAACGAAGAATTTTCACTGGCATATGAGCGGCCATCATTTCCGCGATTATCATCTGCTGCTCGACGAACATTCGACGCAGATTTTTGCGATGACGGACCCGATCGCGGAGCGGGCGCGTAAGATCGGCGGCACGACACTGCGCTCCATTGGGCAGATCGCCCAGCAGCAGCGCATCCTTGATAATGATGCCGCTTATGTCGCACCGCAGGACATGCTCGCGGAATTGCGTGACGACAATAAGCAGCTGACCTCGATCCTGCGTCAGACCCATAATGTTTGTGAGGAACATGGTGATGTCGCGACCACGAGCCTGATCGAAGTCTGGATTGATGAGACCGAGCGGCGCACCTGGTTCCTCTTCGAGGCGACCCGGGACCATTATGGTCAGAACGAATAGTCTCGAGACGCGTGCGGCCCGCTTCCGTCAGGCCGCGCGCGGATTTGCGCATCAGAAATCTGGACGGCCAGCCCGTGGGTTTGGGCCTGTCCTCTGTAAGACTTCTCAGGGAGGCGTAGCCAAGGGCAGCGATAAAATCATCATTGCAAGGGAGAAAACCAATGGCCAAAGTGCTTTGTGTTCTCTATCCGGATCCGGAAGAAGCTTACCCTCCACATTATGCGCGCGATGACATTCCGGTCATCTCTGGTTATGCCAATGGGCAGACGGCCCCTACGCCGAAGGCGCCTCTGGGCTTCAAGCCGGGCGAACTCGTGGGCTCCGTCTCCGGTGAACTCGGTCTCCGGCCCTATCTTGAAAGTCTGGGGCATGAGCTCATCGTCACGAGCGATAAGGAAGGTCCCAACTCCGAATTCGAGAAACATCTCCCGGATGCGGAAATCGTCATTTCCCAGCCATTCTGGCCAGCCTACCTGACGGCTGACCGCATTGCCAAGGCCAAAAAGCTGAAGCTCGTCGTGACCGCCGGTATCGGGTCAGATCACATCGACCTGGCCGCAGCCGCGAAGGCGGGGGTGACGGTCGCGGAAGTCACAGGGTCCAACAGCATCAGTGTTGCCGAGCACGTGGTCATGATGGTGCTGTCACTGGTTCGCAACTACCTTCCATCGCATGAGATTGCGGTCCGGGGCGGCTGGAATATCGCTGATTGCGTCTCGCGCAGCTATGATCTCGAAGGCATGCATTTCGGGACGATTGCCGCCGGACGCATCGGCATTGCCGTCTTGCGGCGGCTGAAACCCTTCGATGTTCATCTGCATTACACAGACCCCCACCGCCAGAAGCCCGAAGTGGAACAGGAGCTGGGGCTGACCTTTCATCCGGACGCGGAATCGCTCGTGAAAGCGGTCGACGTTGTCAATCTTCAGACGCCGCTCTACCCTTCAACGGAGAATCTCATCAACGACCGCATGCTCGGCCTGATGAAGCGTGGCACCTACTTGATCAATACCGCGCGCGGCAAATTGGTCGATCGTGACGCCGTCGTCCGTGCCTTGCAGTCCGGTCAGCTCGCCGGTTACGCGGGCGACGTGTGGTTCCCGCAACCGGCCCCTGCCGATCATCCCTGGCGGACGATGCCTTTCAATGGGATGACGCCGCATATCTCCGGAACGTCGCTATCCGCTCAGGCGCGTTATGCCGCTGGCACGCTCGAGATTCTTGAGAGTTACTTCGAAGGCCGCCCAATCCGGGACGAGTACCTGATCGTCAATGCCGGCAATCTCGCGGGAACCGGCGCTTCCTCCTACAAGCTGACCTGATCCGCACACGGCCGGCGGCCGCATTGGCGTAGACGTGCCGTTAGCCTCAGATCCGGGCGATCGCCCTTGATTTGCGCGGAATGTAGGGTTTCTCCCTGCGGATTAGTCGGTCTGCCGATATGTGCCGATAAATTAGTGCTTCTGGTTAAAAATAAGGCCTTCCGGATGGGTTTTGGGGGCGGTCACCACGGACGGGTCCGGTCGCCCTGTGAATTTAAGTGGCATGGGACTTGCTTATCCGTGATCGCACGGCCTGGCTGCCTCCGGCAGCCAGGCCGTGCGTGAGCTGTAAGGAAAGTTAATGCTAAGAGTTTTCATTGGGCTTGGAGTGCCGTTCATCGCCGTTGTGGCGATGCTTCCTTTGGTGAATCAGGTCAGTTTCACCGTTCTGAATATCCCCTTCCTGTTTCTGTGGATGTTCGCCTGGTTCATCCTGACTTCGGCCTGCCTTGGCATTTGCTGGTTGTGCTTCGACCGGTATCGGCCGGAATACTGAGGAGCGCACCCCTATGGCAGCCACCATCGTCTTCGCGATCCTCATCGCCGCTTCGCTCGTGCTCGCTCTCATGGCGAAAAAGGGCCATCATTCTCCCAATGTCCGCGACTTCTTCATTGCTTCGCGGCAGTTCGGCGGTTTCCTCGTCTTCTTTCTCTCGGTCGGCGAGATTTACAGCATCGCCACCATGCTTGGTTTTTCGGGCATCATCTACGCCAAAGGTGTCTATGGCATCTGGTATCTCGGCTATTTCATGCTCGCCTCTTCGGTCGCCTATTTCCTCAATCCGCTGATCTGGCGCGCGGGCAAGCTCTATGATGCGGTGACCATCGCCGATCTGTTCAAGGGCCATTTCAAGAACCGGACCGGCGTCCGGGCGCTGGAACTGACGGTGACGATCTCCGCCATCACCTTCCTGATCCCTTGGGGGCAGCTGCAGTTCGGCGGCCTGCTGGTCGCGTTGGGCGCGCTTGGCTGGCATATCGATCCCGCGGTGCTGGTTATTTTCGCCGGCGTGCTGGCGTGCCTCTATGTGTTCATCGCTGGCATCCGTGCCCCGGCCTATGTGGCGGTGCTGAAAGATCTGCTGCTGATCCTGGCGGTCGTCATCACCGGCGGCGCGGCATTGGCGCACACGCATCTTCCCACCATCTTCCATGCCGGCGTGCCGATGGTCAGCAGCCATCTGACAGCGCCGCAACTGCGCTTCTCGATGTCGACCATTGCCTTCCAGGCGCTTGGCTTCTTCATGCTGCCCTTCAACACGCAGAACCTGTTCACCGCGAAATCCGAGCAGACCATCCGCCGCACGCAGATGTTCATGCCGCTTTACATGATGATGTTCCCGTTCCTGGTGGTCGTCGCTTACTACCTGTTGGGAACGCATGCGGCTGTGCACTCGGCGAACGGCGCCTTCATGGTGGCGGCCCTGCAATTGCTGCCGCATTGGGCGATCGGCATCGTCGTCGCCGGCGCCGCGCTTACGGGCCTGTTGGTGCTGGCCGGCACCAGCCTCGCCATCGGGCCGCTGGTGTCGCGTAATCTGTTCGGCCATGTGCCGGAGCAGAAACAGCGCGGCGCGGCGCAATTGGTGATCGTGCTCTATCTGGCGCTGTCGATCGTGCTGACGCTGGCAGCACCCTCCTTGCTGACCACGATCCTGAACACCGCCTTTTACGGGATCACGCAGTTCTTCCCCGGCATGGTGGCGATCATGTTCTTCCGCCGCGCCCATCCGTTGGCGATTGCGGCCGGCATTATCGTCGGCGACGTGCTCTCGGTCACCTTCTTTGCGCTGAAGGTGCCGACGCATGATCTCAACATCGGCGCGATCGCCCTGCTGGTGAACGTGGCGATCCTCATCGTCGGAAGCCTGCTGGCCGGGCGGCGGGACCTCATCCCGGTGGCGTTCCGCCGGGATGCGCTCGCCCAAGCCGCGGGCGAATAACCGGTTCTCCCCCTCCGTCCGATAAAACGGCGGAGGGGGAGGGAGCGGGCCAGAAACTTAGTCGAGCCAGCTGCGGACGGCGTCTTTCAGGAAGGCGGCGTCCGCCGGGCTTGCAGCCGGGTTGCCGGCGCGGTGGCCCCACACGCTGGGGATCGGCAGCAATTCAGCCTTGGCGAGGTGCGGCATTTCCAGTTCGCTATCGGCAATACGGAAATATAGGTCGGTTTCGCCAGGCATCAGCAGCACTTTCGCCTTGATCGCCCCGAGCGCCTTGACGAAATCGCCGCCATACAAAGCGTTGGCGCTGATATCGTTATGGAGCCAGGTGACCAGCTGCGCGTAGCAGTCCGCGGCCTGGCGTTTCTGGAACTGGGCTTCCCACTCATTTTTCAGGAAGGTTTCCAGATCCGGCGCGTTGAAGGCGGTGAGATGCAGGCCCTGCCGATAGAAATCCTGGCTCATCGCCCAGCCGGCATAAATATGGCCGATCGCATTCAGCGTGCCGACCGGCGGGGCGGAGAAGCGGCCATTGCCGATATGCTCCGGCGCCGCCTCGAAGGTGCGCAGCAGGCCGGAGATGAACACCTTGTTATGTTCAGCGGTCTTGGCGCTGCTGCAGATGATGATGGCCCGTTCCACTGCATCGGGGAACATCGTGGCCCATTGATAGGCCTGCTGCCCGCCCATCGAGAAGCCATAGATGGCATGCAGACGCTCGATGCCGAATTGTTCGAGCAGCAGCCGGCGCTGCGCCGTCACATTGTCCCATTGCGTGACCACCAGCGGATAATCCGGCGTGTTGCCGGCGCCGGAGGAGAAGCCGTTGGAGAACATGTTAGGAATGATGATGAACCAGCGCGTCGGGTCGAGAATTCCGTCCGGCCCGATCAGCCACTCCATGCTGACATGGTTGGCGCCGTAGCTGCACGGGTAGAGAATCACATTGTCGCGCGCGGCATTTAGCGTGCCGTAGGATTTCCATAGGATTTTAGCGCCGCGCAGCACTTCGCCCGATTGCAGCGGGAAATCGCCGAGATGGAATTCACCGCTTTCCGTTGGCCAGTTCATGTTAGCAAACTTCCTTTTCAATGACCGCCCCCTCGTGGCGGGGCGACAAGGCAGGTTTATCACCCAAAGCTATCAGCGGAAAATGGCCGGCGCGTGGCGTGGCGGGGCTCATGGCCCTGGTGGGTGGCCTGGCGGGCTTTGGGCCTCGGCAAATGGCGTCAGGTGCCCTGCGGGAGGGAAGCGGGTAGGCTTGGCCGGACTTGCCGCTGGCGGCGTCGCAGGGCATTAAGGATAAAAAAAACCGCTTCGGAGGTCGTTCCTTTGCCCAAGCCCAGGATCCGCCCGGTCGCCCGTCAAAGCCCCGCACCTGCGACAGGCCAGCCGATTTAAAATGCGTATGTTAAATTTTCTGCAATCCACTTAAGTGGCTGCGTCTTCCAAAGCAGTATAAAATCCAGAGAGCTTCATGAAATTATTTCCCTCGTGCGTTGCTATCGGCGCCTTCGGTCTGGCCGGCCTCAGCCCCGCGATGGCGCAAAGCGCACCGGGCTTTCCCTCGGGCATTTGGACGATCCAGGACGAAAACGCCTCCATCAGCACGGCGCAGCCGACCGACCGTAATTACGTTAACGGTTTCAATCTCAACTGGACTTCGAACCCGGGCGCAGTGCCGGCTTTTGCCGCCAATCTCGGCCATGCGATCTGGGGCGACGGCACGCAGCGCGTCAGCCTCGGCATTTTGCAGCAGGTCTATACGCCCAATAATACGTCGGCCATCAACCCACCGCTCAATGACGAGCCTTATGCGGGCTATCTCGTCGCCACGTTCGGCCTGATCCAGGACACGGACACGACCCGCAACGTCATTTCTCTCTACGCGGGTGTGGTCGGCCGTGACGCCGGCGCGGAACTCACGCAGAACGATTTTCATGCCATCATCGGGCAAAAAGGCACGCATGGCTGGGCCTATCAATTGCCGAGCGAGCCTGCCTTCAATGCCCAGATGTCACGCACCTGGCGCCTGCCGCTGCCGAGCCTCGGCGGGCTGGAAACCGATGTTCTGCCGCAGATCGCGGGCGCCGTCGGCACCACGCAAATCTACCTCCAACCGGCGGTGACGTTCCGCATCGGCCAGGGGCTCAACAGCGATTTCGGCGCGCCTCTGCTCGCCTCCGGGCCGTCCGGCTCGGACGCCTATCAGCAGACCCGGCCGTTCGTCTGGTATGTCTTCGGCGGCGTGTCGTCGCAATTCGTCGGCCTGAACGAATTCCTCCAGGGCACTGACTTCGAGACCAGCCGCTCTGTCGACCCGTACCGCGTGGTCGGCCAGGCGGATGTGGGCCTCTCCGTCATCTGGCGCGGCCTGCGCTTCAGCTACACGCAGGTGTTCCAGACCAGGAGCTATTATGGCGAGGTCGGGAACCTTCATGAATATGGGTCGTTCTCGGTTTCGGGCACGTTCTAGCAGGACAGAAAGTGGCCGCTTTTTGGAAAAAGCGGCGCAAAAACTTTTTGTCGTTTGGGCCTGTGGTGGCGACGCCGCCATGGGCACAAATCAGGGTATGACGTTCGGGCCGAAGGCTTTTCTCAGGGCGATCTGCCCTTGTGGCGTGATGGTGACGGCGCGTGAGCCAGCGCTGCGGCGGATCCAGCCCTGGCGAAAATAAGTGCCGCACAAGGCAGCGCCGACGGCGCCGGCAATATGCGGGCGGCGCTCGCTCCAATCCAGGCAGGGCCGGGAGAAAATCCGTCCGCCGCGTCGCGCCGGCGGCTTGATGACGTCCATGGTGAGCAGGCCCGCTTCCATCAACCGGGCCAGATGCGCGCTTGCGGTCTGGGGCGTGATGCCGGCTGCAGTGGCCAGTTCCGCCGCCGTCAAGGCGCGGCCGTCCATCAGCGCGGAGAGCATGTTCGTCCGTGCCGGGTCCCGACCAGTGAAGCGATTTCGGCAATGGCGGCGGTGCTGACCATGGCGCTCTCTCCCTGGCTTTTCATGTTTCTGCCTTGAAGGTGCGGCCGAGATCGGGGCCCGTGCCGAAATAGTGCCGAAACACATAGAGCAGCGGTTGCCAGGCTTTTGTGTCGATGTGGTTCGTGCCGGGCAGGACGATAGCACGATGCGCATGGACCCGCACGACCTTCGCCTCGATGATCTGGAAAGCCTCAGCGCGTTCCGCCGGCCAGTCCGAGCCGGGGGCGTGGCAGGCGACGACCCGCGCCTCGAATTGCAGCGGGCATTCGGCGATCCGCGGTGGTCGCACCAAGGTCGATGGCGTGGGCGTCAGGCCGCACAGAGCGAACTTGTCCGGTTCGAACCGATAGCCGATTTTCTCTTTGTGCGACGGCACCGGGTTGCGGCCGGTCGCCCGGGCGATCGCCTCGATCCGCGGCCACAGATCGGGCGAGGGAAAATTGATCACGAGTTGCCGCTCGCGCACGAGATTCTCGCGGCCCATGCTGGTTGAGGTCAGGCCGAGAATGACGCGATCGAACAGGGCCCAGGCCGATGACATGGGGGAAATATTCGTGGAGCCGTCCGGGTTTGTGCTGGTGAGCAGCGCGACCGGCGTGCCGACATACAGCACGGACGGATTGATCTCGACATGTTCCTTGGGGCTGAATGGCATCGCAATCCTCCTTCGTTGCGTGCCATTCTATGGGTTCAGGCGGATCGTTGCTTCGGCCGCGACCGAAGCGTCGTGCAGGACCAAAAGTTTTTGCGCCGCTTTTTTCCAAAAAGCGGCCGCTTACTTACTTTACCTAATCCTCAAACCCATAGAAACTGACGGGATTATCGACGAGGATACGGTTGCGCGTGGCCTCGTCGGGAACCCAGTCGGCGAGGAGGTCGAGCAGGTTGCCGACATTGGGCATATGCGCCCAGTTGGAGACATTCGGCCAGTCGGAGCCCCAGACGCACCGGTCCGGCGCGGCTTCGACAAGGGCGCGGGCCATGGGAAGCGTATCGGTGTAGGGAAAGCCTTCACTGGTCACGCGGTAGGCGCCGGAGAGCTTCACCCAGGCGCCGTCACGCACCATGGCGAGGAGATTCTGGAACCCAGGATCCCGCACGCCGTTTTTCGCCGGGCGATGCCCCATATGGTCAAAAATAAGCTGCACGCCGAGACCGGACAGCGCGGTGCCATATTCCGCCAGGACCGCGGCATCGATGAAGAGCTGAAGGTGCCAGCCCTGCGCGCGGCAGATCGCGCCATAGCGCTCGATATCGGCCAAAGTGCGGCCGCCCGGGGTCATAACGTTGATGCGCAGCCCGACAATGCCATCTTTGGCGAGATCGTCGCACTCCCGGCCGGTGATGTCCCGCTCGACGACGGCGACACCTTTGAGCCGTTTCGGGTGAGCGCGCAGCGTTTTCAGCATCAATGAATTGTCGGTGCCGTGAATGCTGATCTGCACGAGCACGCCACGTGTCATACCGGTGGCATCCAGCATCTGCAGATACTGCGCCTCGGTCGCGGCCGGTGCGGTGTAACTCCGGTTGGGTGCCAGGATCGTCTCCGGCGGCAGGCCCACGACATGGGCATGGCAGTCGACCGCACCCTTGGGCACAATGAAGCGGGTCGCGCTACGCTGCTGCGGATCGGGTCCGGGGCAGGCGGGCGCGGTACCTGTCACGAAGGCCAGATGGGCAGGTGCTGCGTTTGTCATGTGGCAGTCAGTTCCTTTCCTTTGGTCTCGGGCAGCAGGATTGCGCCGAGGAACAACAAGCCATAGGCACAGAGAGCGAAGACGGCGATCGCATTGGCAAGCGACATGGTCGCCGAGAGATAACCCACCATGGTGGGGAAGACCGCACCAAAGCCGCGCCCTACGTTATAGGCAAAGCCCTGGCCCGATCCGCGCAGCCGCGTCGGGTAAAGCTCAGTGAGGAATGGACCGAGCCCTGACAGATAGCCCGAGGCAAAGAAGCCAAGGGGGAAGCCCAGAACCAGCATCACGCCGTTTGAGAAACGCAGCTGGGTGTAAAGAATCACCAACAGCGAGGCGCAGATCGCAAACAGAATGAACAAGCGGCGCCGGCCGATCCGGTCGGATAACCAGGCACCGGCGAGGTAACCGCTGGTTGCCCCGGCGATCAGGATGAACAGATAGCCGGTCGAGCCGATGACGGAGAGGCCGCGATCCGCGCGCAGGAAGGTCGGCAACCAGGTGGTCACGGCGTAATAACCGCCTTGTGCGCCGGTGCCGAGGATGCCGGCGAAAATCGTGGTACGCAGAATGTCGGGGGCAAAGATCTCCCAGATGGCCGGCGGCTTCTGCGCCTGCGCCGCGGCCCGGGCATGGATCTCCGGCTCAGGGACCCGGCGCTGGAGAAGAAAGATGAAAATCGCCGGGAGCGCGCCAAACGCGAACATCAGGCGCCAGGCGAGGGCAGGGGATGCTACCGAGTAGCAGACGAGTTGGAGCAGGACTGCGATGCCCCAGCCCACCCCCCAGCCGGACTGCACCACCCCGACGGCGCGGCCCCGATATTCGGCGCGGACGGTCTCCCCCATGAGGACGGCGCCGGCCGCCCATTCGCCACCGAAACCGAAACCCAGCAGCGCGCGCGCGGCGAAAAGCTGGCCGTAATTCTGGGCGAAGGCGCAAAGCAATGTGCAGCCGGCGAACCAGAGCACGGTGAATTGCAGCGCGCGGACCCGGCCGATGCGATCGGCAAGGAACCCTGTCAACCAGCCGCCTACCGCCGAGCAGAGTAAGGTCACGGTAACGGCGAGGCCGGCGAGCCCGCGCTCGACATGCCAGAGCGGCACGATCGTGCCGATCACGAGCGGGTAGATCATGAAATCGGTGGCATCGAGGGTCCAGCCGGTGAAGCAGGCCCAGAAAGTGAGCCGCTCGACCCCGGTCATGTCGCCGAAGAAAGCAAAAAGGCCGGTATTGCCGGCGCGCGGCGTCGTGCTTGGTCCTTGGCCGTCCCACTGCCGGACGGTCTGGTTGGCGTCGTTCACGTGGAGTCCCCTCAGTGAGCGGCGCATTCTGTCGGCGCCGCTTTGAATGTACCGTTCCAGGAAAAGCGGTTTGGTGCAATTCCTGGAACCAGGTCAGAGCAAAAAAAATCACCAGCTGGACATTTGGGCCGTGCATGTTTCGGCGCCGCCGGCCCAAATTAGTAGAAGTTTTTGCGCCGCTTTTTCCAAAAAGCGGCCACTTACTTTCTACCTAACCCCGTGTCAGTAAAAACTTACCCTTGGCGCGGTCGAAGGCATTTTCCCATTGCGCCACGACGATCGTGCCCAGGCTGTTGCCGATCACGTTCAGCATGGCACGAGGCGGGTTTACGAAACGGTCGACGCCCAGGACCAGCACGATGCCGGCGACCGGGATCACGTTCATCGCCGCCAGTGTCGCGGCCAAGGTCACGAAGCCGGCGCCGCTCACGCCCGCCGAGCCTTTCGAGGTCAGGGTCAGGACCAGCAGGATGATGAGCTGCTGCGTCAGGCTAAGCGGTGTGCCGGTGGCCTGGGCGATGAACAAGGCCGCCAGGGACAAATAGATCGCCGTGCCGTCGGCGTTGAAGGTGATGCCGGTCGGCACCACGAGACCGACGATCGAACGCTGGCAGCCGATGGCTTCGAGCTTTTCCATCACCTGCGGCAGCACCGCCTCGGATGACGAGGTGCTGAACACGATCAGCAGCTCCTCCTTGAGGTAGGAGAGCAGCGCCAGCAACCGCACCCCGGCCAAGCGCGCGACGATGCCCAGCACCACGAACACGAACAAGGCGCAGGTGGCATAGACGGCGAGCACGAACGCGCCGAGCTGAACGATGCTGCCGAGGCCGTAACTGCCGATGGTAAAGGCCATGCCGCCAAAGGCCGCCAAGGGGGCGAGATACATCACCATGCGCACCATGCCGAACAAAGCCTGCACGAGCTCATCGAAAATTTCGACCAGCCTCGCGGCACGTTCCTTCATCTGCGCCAGCACCAGCCCGAACAGCACGGCAAAGAAAATCACTTGCAGCATGTTGTTGCGGGCAAAGGCGTCGGTGATGCTGGATGGGATGATGCCCAAGATGAAGCTGGACACGGTCATCTGCCCGGCCGCATGCGTGTAGGCCGCAATCGACCCGGCATTGAGCGAATGCGGGTCGATATGCATCCCCGCACCTGGGCGCCACAGATCCGCGACGAGCCCGCCCATGAGCAGCGAGATTGTTGATAGAAGCTCGAAATAAATGATCGCCTTGATGCCGACGCGGCCGGCTTCGGAGAGGTCGCCCATCCGCGCGATCCCGACCACCACGGTGATGAAAATCACCGGCGCCAGCAGCATGCGGATGAGTTTGACGAACCCGTCCGCGAGATCGCGCGTCGCGGCCGCCTGGTGCGGCCAGAGCGCGCCGACAAGGATCCCGAGCAGGGCGGCCAGCAGAACCTGCAACCAGAGCGGCCCCAGGGACAGCCGGGCACGCGCGCGCGTCGACACAAGATCAGACATGGTTTCGTTTCCTCGGTTTTTTGTTTTATGTCTGGTCGTAAAGTCCGGCGCCTTGATGGGCGCCGGGTTAGGAAGGGGCCGCTTTTTGAAAAAAGCGGCGCAAAAACTTTTGGTCCTTGAGGCTGTGAAACGAGCCTTTAGTCGCTGAGGCTTTTCATTTCCTTGTAGAGGTCGCTCTTGCCTTCGAAACCGATGCCCGGCAGCGGCGGCAAAGTGACATGCCCGTTCTCGACGCGCACGCCATCGGGAAAGCCGCCATAAGGTTGGAACAGGTCCGGATAGGATTTGTTGCCGCCCAGGCCGAGCCCGGCGGCGATGGCCAGCGACATCTGATGCCCGCCATGCGGAATGCAGCGCGACGGCGACCAGCCATGCTCATCGAGCATTTTCAGCGTGCGCTGATACTCCACGAGCCCATAGGCGAGCGCGCAATCGAATTGCAGCCAGTCGATATCCTTGCGCATGCCGCCATGGCGGATCAGGTTGCGCGCGTCCTGCATCGAGAACAGGTTCTCGCCGGTCGCCATCGGCTTCGCATAACGCTGCGACAACTCCGCCTGCAATTCGTAATCCAGCGGGTCGCCCGCTTCCTCGTACCAGAACAGATCATAGGCTGAGAGCGCCTCGCCATAGGCGAGCGCGGTCGCCTTGTCGAAACGGCCATTGGCGTCCACCGCCAGCTGGCAACCGGCGGGCAGCAGGCCCAAAACCGCCTCGATCCGGGCAATGTCCTGGGCCAGCGGCGCGCCGCCGATCTTCATTTTCACGACGGTGTAGCCGCGGTCGAGATAGCTTTGCATCTCGGCCTTGAGCTTCTCGATATCCTTGCCGGGATAATAATAGCCGCCGGCGGCGTAGACGAAGACTTTCGGGTTGGCCGTGCGGCCCTGCGCGTCCGCCAGCAGCTGGAAGAGCGGCTTGCCGGCGATTTTCGCGGTCGCATCCCAGATCGCCATATCGATGGTTCCGATGGCCACAGAGCGTTCGCCATGGCCGCCGGGCTTTTCGTTTTTGAACATCGTGTTCCAGATCGCTTCCGGCTCCAGATTGTCGCCGCTGGCGTTCAGCAATGTTTTCGCATCGGCAGCCATGATGCGCGGAATGAAACGTTCCCGCATCAGCGCCCCCTGGCCATAACGGCCATTGGAGTTGAAGCCGTAGCCGACCACGGGCTTGCCGTCGCGGATCACATCGGTGATCACCGCCACCAGGCTCAAGGTCATTTTGCTGAAGTCGATATAGGCGTTGGCAATCGCCGATGAGATCGGCACGGTCCGTTCACGGATTTCAACGATACGCAAGTGGTTCTCCTCAGGCTTTTTTGCGGCTGGACGCCGTTTTTGGCTCCCGGCGCCCTCTCGGGCTGACGGCGTGGCGAGTTTTGGTCATTTTCTCTGTCTTATCAAGGGGGAGGGAAGCGGCCGCTTTTTGGAAAGCGGCGCAAAAGACTTTGGGCCTGAGGCGTTGCAACCGCACGGCTCAGGCCAGGTCGCTTTCGCGG
Source organism: uncultured Pseudomonadota bacterium (assembly GCA_963798115.1). Lineage (GTDB taxonomy): Bacteria > Pseudomonadota > Alphaproteobacteria > Acetobacterales > Acetobacteraceae > Acidocella. The sequence goes on along the minus strand of CAWCRT010000012.1, from coordinate 372,730 downwards.
CGTGCGGCTTTCACTGCCGGCAGGCGGACCAGTTTGGCGAGATTCTGGTAGACGACATGTTCGAGCCCCGCAGGGCGCCCACAGCCCAGCCAGAGCAAGGTCAGGCTGGCGCTATAGATGCCGGCTCCGGCCGAGATCGAGGACGGCGAGCAGGATGATCGGGCGCAGCTCGGAAAAGCCGGCTTGCAGCCGTGTCTGGAGACATATGACCCCGGCCGCCATCAGCAGGGTGCTCACATAGCTGCGCCAGGGGCCCATGATCTGCCGGAGCATGCCAAGCCCGATAAGCCGGCGGGCGATCGTGGCGCAATAGAGGGCGACGGCAACTTCCGAGACCACGCGCGCGGCGATGATGCCGAACACGCCGAATTCTATCCCGCCGATGATCAGGATCGGCAATTTAACGCAGAATTCGAAGGCGTTTCGGCGCAGGAAATAATGCGCCTGATTCAGGGTCATGACCATCGGGCCAAGGGGCAGGGCGAACAGGCTGGGAATGATGCTGAGCGCGAGATAGGTCATCATCGGCGCGGCGGGCAGCCAATGGCGGCCGAGCAGCACCTGGATCAGCGGTTTGGCTAACAGGCTCTCACCGACCAAAGCCGGCAGGCCGACGGTGATGGCGGCGACCGAAATGAGCTGATAGGCCCGGCGCAAGCGTGCCGGATCATGTTTCAGGCTCGATAGCGAGGCGAAAAGCGGGCGGGAGGCAGGCTGGAGAATGGCGAGAAGCGGGATGTAGGAAAGATTGTTGGCGGTCGTGAACAGGCCGAGCTCGAGATGGCCGGCGATGCGGCCAAGCAGCATCGTGTCCGCTTGCCAGTTGATGGAGCGGATGATCTGCGCCAGGCTGGTCCAGCCTAAAATACCTGCGAAATAGCGCCATTGCGTCAGGCAGAAACGCGGGCGGTAGGGGGCGAGGAAAAAAGAGACGAAGGCCATTGTCACCGGTGCCGCCACGGTTCCCGCGGCGATGGCCCAATAGCTTTTCGTCAGGATGGCGATGCTGACGGCGATGATCAGGGCCATCATTTTGCCCGGCCAGCTCGATGGCGGAGCTGCGCCAGAAATTCAAGGATTTGACGTAGGTGATCAGAAGCGGGCTTTGCAGGCCGCGGGTTCCCGGCGACAGGCTGAGCACCGCGACCAGGGGCGTCAGACGCGGGTCGTGATAGAAATGTCCGAACGGCCAGGCGAGCAGCAGTAAAACCGCCATGACCGCGAAGCCACGGAGCGTGCTGAGCGTGAAGGCCGTGTCGAGATGGCTACGCTCCAGAACATCCGCACGCAGCACCACTTCCACAAGGGGAAGTTCGAAAATCGCTTCGGTAATGAACATCAGGCTGGCGGCCAAGGCGACAAGGCCAAAATCGGCCGGCTTCAATTCATAAGCCAGAACCAGAAGCGTTATCAGATCGCCAAAGCGCGTCAGCAGCCTCGTGGCAATCAAAAGCAGGCTGGCGGCGGCTGTTCTATGAGCGAGCATTTGCCCCCATCACAAACAGACGTTGTGACGCGCCTGCCGCGTTGCGCTGGCCTGCATGATGTTCATGTCGGATGAAGCTTTCCTCCAAGGTCGGTGTGGCCTGTTGCGCTGGATCATAGAGCGGGAAGGGGCCCATTCATATGATTTTTCGCTTCCAAATCTTAATTTGCCACACGTCTTGATTGTCGAAGACTTCGGATGATTTTTCAACAAATCATGCGATCTGGATGGGTCTTTGGTGCATTCCGAAAATGTCGCATTTCAAACTCGTAAAGATTGTTGTCAAAATAATTCTTGTGTCTTGCAAAATAAAGATAACGGCCAAGATCAAATAAATAATGAGCTGTTGGATGAAAAAAACAAGAAATATCCGCAACTCAATCGCGTAAACGCAACATATTAAATCACTTAAAATTGTTTGAGTAACGCAAAAAAAATCTGTCTAGATCTGGCAAATTTTCTGTATCTTTGTCGTAGGTATGAAATTGCGGTCGGAATTGTATTATTATTTCGACTTGACAATGGTTTATAGACGGAGTTAAATGGGCTGTCATCAGCCGGTATCGGGGCGCATGCGCGCGAATGCCAGGCGAAAATGCCAGCGTTAGAACGTCCAGGCTGGGCTGCCCGCGACCTTGCACGCGGCAGCGAGAAGGGAGACGAAAATGCTGCCGACGGAAGATTTTCGTACCATCCGCGATCTGATCGATTGCCAGGCGGAAGCACGGCCTGATTGCGATTTTTTGCTGAGTCCCGAGACCGGGCAGGGGCTGACCTTCCGGCATTGCGGGATCAGGTCCGTCAGCTGTGCGGGCTGTTTCAAAGCCTGGGGTTGGCGCACGGCGATAAGATCGCCTTCCTGATGGATAACGGGCTGTTCACGGCGCAGCTGTTTCTGGCGACGATGTATGGCGGCTTTGTCACGGTCCCGCTCAATGTGCGCGCCGGCGTGTCGCAACTCGCCTACACGCTGGAGAACTAGCGACGCGAAACTCGTGTTTGTGGGGCGCCCTTATGAAACGCTGCTCAAAGACGTTCTGGGCCAGGTGCGCCGGCCGGTCGAAGTCGTGCCCGCCGACGCCGATTCCGGCCCGGCCATGAGCGAGGCGCCGCGTCAGCGGCGCGTTGCCCCGGCCCGGCGCCGACGATGCGGCGATGCTGATCTATACGTCGGGCAGCACCGGGCAGCCAAAGGGCCCCATCCACACGCATCGCAGCGTTCTGGCGCATGGCCGGAATTCCATTCAGGCGCATGAACTCACGGCGGCGGACCGGTCGCTGCTGGTGCTGCCCCTCTATCACATCAATGCCGAATGCGTGACCTTGGTGCCGACGCTGCTGAGCGGCGGTTCCGTGGTCTTGCCGCATGGATTTACCGTCAGCGAATTCTGGAACTGGATCGATGATTATCGCTGCACCTGGACGGCGGTGGTGCCGACGATCATTTCGCAATTGCTGGATTGGAAGGACCCGAAGGCGGACAGCCGGGCCGAGGCGTTCGCAGCGCATCCGCTTCCTGCGCAGCTCTTCGGCGCCGCTGTCGCCCTCCCTGCATCGCGAATTCATCGACAAATTCAAATTGCCGCTGATCCAGGCGATGGGCTCGTCCGAAGCCGGCAATGTCTTTTCCAACCCGGTGCCGCCGGGCGTGAACAAGATCGGCTCGCCAGGCCTGCCCTGGGGGTTCGAGGCCAGGATCGTCGACCGCGACGGGGCCGACCTGCCGGCGGGCGAGCCGGGCGAGGTCTGGCTGCGCGGCGAGGGGATGACGCAAGGCTATTACAAGGACCCGGCGGCCACCGCGGCGGCGTTCGATGCGCAGGGCTGGCTGCATACGGGCGATCTCGCTTATCGCGATGCTGACGGCTATTTCTTCGTGATCGGCCGCTCGAAGGAGCTGATCATCAAAGGCGGCGTGAATATCGCGCCGAAACAGATCGACGAAATTCTCGAGACCCATCCGGCGGTTTGGAGGCGGCTGCGGTCGGGGTGCCGGACCGCTATGTCGGCGAGGATCTGGTGGCGTTCGCGGTGCTGCGGCACGGCATGCGTTGCGACGAGCTGGAGCTGCTCAGTTTCTGCGAAAGCCATCTCGGCTATTTCAAGACGCCGACGCGCGTGTATTTCGTCGCCGATCTGCCGAAAGGCCCTTCGGGCAAAGTGCAGCGGCTGCGCCTGGTGGAAGAGGCGGAAAGGCTGGCCGTGGCAAGCGCCCCGCCGCTCGAGGAAGAAGCCGGCGCGGCGGATCTCGCCGCTTCGGACGCGGAGGGGCTGGCCGTTCGAGCAGATCATCGCCGAGATCTGGGCGGAGCTGCTCACCGCGCGGCCAGCGGCCAGCAAATCGGCCCTGCACAGCAATTTTTTTGCGCTTGGCGGCCAGTCCTTGCAGGCCATTCAATGCCTTTCCCGGCTGCGCGAAAGAACGCAAATCCTGCTGTCGCTGGCGGACTTTTTTGAGAACGCCACGGTCGCGCGAACTGGCTGCCCTGGTGCGGCGCCGCCGGGCGCATCATCAGGCGGCAGCGCCGACGGCGTTCCGATCAGTCCCAGGATGATTTGCAGCCGATCCCGGTGCGCGATTCCAGCCTGCCATGCCCGTTAAGTCCGGCCCAGGAACGCATCTGGTTCATGGAGCAGGTCAAAGCCGAAGAGCCGGCTTACAACGAAGCCGAAGCCGTTCGCCTCAAGGGCCAGCTCGATGTCGCCGCGCTGGAGCGCGCGTTCAACATCGTGATCGGCCGGCATGAGATCCTGCGGACGACGATCGAGGCCAGAGACGGCAAGCCGGGCATGATCATTCACGAATCATTCCCGCTCCGCTTCAAAACGATCAGCCTGCATTCATCTCGAACCAAGTCAGCGCGATGCCGAATTGGCGCGGCTGCTGAGCGACGAGCCGCGTCGACCCTATCGGTTGGAGATGGAACCCGCCGTGCGCGTGACGATCGTCGAAATGGGCGAGGCGGATCACGCAATCATTGTGATGATGCATCACATCATTTGCGATAGCGGGTCATTGGGCATCCTTTGGCGGGAGCTGGCGGCTCTATACGCCGGCTTGCCTCAAGGGCGAAGACTTCGCCTCTGGCCCCCTTGCCGATCCAGTATGGCGATTATGCGGTCTGGCAGCATCAGCCGCGCCAGCAGGCGCAATTCGCTGAGGATCTCGCCTTCTGGAAAGAAACATTGCGGGATGCGCCGCCTTTGCTCGACCAGCCGACCGATCGGCCGCGGCCGCCGGTCTTTTCCTATCGCGGCATCAAGCGGCTCTTCACGTTCGACGCGGCATTGACCGATGATCTGCGCGACTTGTGCCGCCAGCATCAAACCAGCCTGTTCACGGTTTTTGCCGCGACACTGAACACGATCATGCATCGCTATACGGGGCAGGACGATATATTGGTCGGCATTCCGATTGCCGCGCGCGAGCGGCCCGAGCTGCGGCCGTTGATCGGCTTCCTCATCGATACCCATGTGCTGCGGACGAATCTCAGCGGCGACCCCACCTTCCGCGAGCTGATGGCCGACGTGCAGCAGAATGTGGCCTATGTCTATTCGCACCGCGCCGTGCCGTTCGATCAGGTCGTTTCCGCTTTGCAGCCGGAGCGTAATCTCGGCTATTCGCCGCTGATCCAAGTGCTGTTGAACTGGCGCGATCGCGATGACCAGCCGCAATTCATCGGTCTGCCGGGGATGGCGACAGAAGCGCTGCTGGCGCAGCCGAAAATCGCCAAATTCGATCTGACTTTGACCCTGACCGATACGGGCAGCGAAATCGCCCTGGAAGTCGAGTATAATACCGATTTGTTCAGCGCAAGCCCGCATCGGCCGGTTGGTCGGGCATATGCAGACGCTGCTGCAAAGCGTGGCCGCGAATGTCGAACAAAGATTATCCGCGCTGCCGCTCCTCAGCGCGCCCGAGCGTGATCAGCTGCTCGACACGTGGAATGCCACGCACGCCACATTCCCCGCGGATAGGTGCATTCACGAGCTGTTCGAGACCCAGGCCGCGCGCACGCCGGATGCCATGGCGGTGGCATTCGGCGCGTCCAGCCTGAGCTATGGCGCGCTCAACCGGCGCGCCGATGAACTGGCCGGCCAGCTGCGCGCGCTGGGGGTGGGCCCGGATGTGCTGGTGGCGCTGTTTCTCGAACGCTCGCTCGACATGGTGGTCGGCATGCTGGCCGTGCTCAAGGCCGGCGGCGCCTATGTGCCGCTCGACCCGGCCCATCCGCCGGCGCGGCTCGCTTACATGCTCGAAGATGCGCAGCCGCTGATCCTGCTGACGCAAAAGCGGTTGCAGCCGGACCTGCCGCCGCACCGCGCGCAGCTGCTGCTGATCGACGGCGCGGCGCCGCTGGTCCCGGCCCCGGCCGCCGGCCCCAGGCCGGAACCGGGCCATCTGGCCTATGTGATCTACACGTCCGGCTCGACCGGCCAGCCCAAAGGGGTCGAGATCGAACATCGCGCGGTCGTCAACATGCTGGCCGCGATGCAGCAGCGGCCCGGGCTCGCGGCCGCGGACCGCATGCTCGCCATCACCACGCTGACCTTCGACATTGCCGTGCTCGAAATCTTCCTGCCGCTGGTGTGCGGGGCCTGCGTCGTCATCGCCCCCAGCGCGACCGCCGGGGATGGCGTGGCGCTGGCCGGCCTCATCGCGCAGTCCGGCGTGAGCGTGATGCAGGCCACGCCCGCGACCTTGCGCATGTTGCTGCAAGCGGGCTGGGGCGGCGTGCCCGGCCTGAAAATCCTGTGCGGCGGCGAAGCCTATACGGAAGAGCTCGCGGGCCAGGTGCTGGCCCGGTGCGGCACGCTCTGGAACATGTATGGGCCGACGGAAACGACCGTGTGGTCGGCGGTCGCCGAGCTGACGGCCGGGCGACCCGTGACAATGGGGCCGCCGATCGCCAACACCAGATTCTATGTGTTGGACCGCGCTTTGCAACTGGTCCCGGTGGGCGTGCCCGGCGAACTCTATATCGGCGGGGCCGGGCTCGCCCGGGGCTATCGGCGCCGGCCGGACCTCACCGCGGCGCGCTTCGTCACGGATCCGTTTGCCGCGGCACATAGCGGGCTTATGTATCGCACCGGCGACCTGGTGAGGCGTTTGCCGGATGGCACGATCGAGTTCCTCGGCCGGCTCGACCATCAGGTGAAGATCCGCGGGTTTCGCATCGAACTTGGCGAGATTGAAAGCCGTTTGTTGGAACATGCCGCCATACGCGAAGCCGCGGTGCTCGCCCGCGAGGATGCGCCGGGCGACATGCGCCTGGTGGCCTATGTGGTGGCCGACAAGGATGACGAGCTGACCGCTGCCTTGCGTGAGCATTTGGCCGCGTGCCTGCCGAAATACATGGTGCCGTCGGCTTTCGTGCGGCTTGATGCGTTTCCGCTCACCCCTAACGGCAAGCTGAACCGCAAGGCCTTGCCGTCGCCGGACGATGGATCATATGCGCGCGCCGCCTATGAAGCGCCGCAGGGTGAGACCGAGATGGCGTTGGCGGCGATCTGGAACGCGTTCCTGGGCGTAGAGCGGATCAGCCGCAACGATAATTTCTTTAACCTCGGCGGACACTCATTCCTGGCGCTGCGGGTCATCAGCGAAGTCAACAAGCGACTGAACCGGCAGGTGAGTGCGCCGGTCTTTTTCCTAAACCCCACGATCGCTTCCTTGGCGAAAGAGCTGGAGCAGGAGCATCACGGCCGCGCGAAAGGGCGGGTCACAACCCTGCGCGCGGGCGCGACGGGGTTGCCGATTTATTTCATGGGGGCGCGGCCGGAGGAATTCCGGGCGGGACAGTTGATCGGCGGCGATCGGGCCATTCACACGGTCGATGCGCCCATTTTCAGCTCATGGCTGGCCGCCTTCGCCGCGGAGGACCTGGAGAGGCTGCCGAGCGTCGCGCAGCTGAGTGCGCATTTCGGTGAAATATTGGCGGAGCATGCCGGTTCATCGCCATGCGTGATTGTCGGCTATTCGCTGGGCGGCAAAATCGCCTTTGAGGCCGCGCGCGTGCTGCAACAGGCCGGGGGCAAGGTGGCGTTTGTTCTCCTGCTCGATGCGCGGGCCCGCATCTCGAGCAGCTATACAATCGGGCCGGCCTTGGAGAGTTTGGCGCGGATCTGGAAAGGTCAGACAAAGCAGGTCGAAGATCATTCGCTCAGGAGCGGATTGGGCACCAAGCTCAGCGAATCATGGGCGTTGGTGCAATGGCTGCTGTCGCGGCTGCCCAACAGCGTGAGACATCGCGTCGATCGCCTCAAAGGCAGGTTTGGCCTGGTCACGCAGCGTTTCTTGCGTGAGTCGGAACCCTCCGGTTTTTTTGACGAGGACGGCAAGCCGATCGCGTCTCTGCTCATCGATAAATTGTCTTTGACGGTTGGAAGATTATGGCATCCACGCCCATTGGATGCCGCGGGCGTACTGATCCGCGCGGATAACGCGGAGAACGTGCTGCCGGGACGGGATCCTAGCGAGGGTTGGAGCGGTCTCTTCACCCGAGGGTTCGAGATCGTCCACACCACCGGGGATCATCTTACGATGTTGACCGAGGCAAATGCCGTTTCTTTGGCGCGGCAGATGAACCTTATTCTCGACCGATATGAGGCAACGCAAAACGTCCAGGGCGATGAGCCGGAGGATAATCGGGCGTCGCGTGTCGCTGATGGGCGCCGGCGGTTCGGTCCGGCGCCGGCCTATCCCGAGAGTACGGTGGCGTAGAGCGTTTCAGCATGGGACATGACAATGCGGTTCCCGATGCAAGCGACAAGGGGGCGTCCATGATGGGTTCGATGCCGGCTGCCATGGCCACTGCGCCGGCTGCTGCGGCGCAGGAGCGGCGCATTGTGCTGTATGACACGACCTTGCGCGACGGCGCGCAGATGCAAGGGGTGGATTTCTCGGCGCTGGACAAGCAGCTCATTGCCGCCGAGCTCGACCGCCTGGGCGTTGATTATGTTGAGGGCGGATGGCCGGGCGCCAATCCCACTGACGACGCGTTTTTCGCCAACCCGCCGCTTCTGCGCCGCGCCAGGCTGACCGCTTTCGGCATGACAAAGCGGCCGGGCCGCAGCGCCGCCAATGATCCGGGCCTGGGGGCCGTGCTGAGCGCGGATACGGCGGCCATTTGCCTGGTCGGCAAGGCTTCGCACCTGGCCGCCGAACTGGCTTTGGGCATAACGCCGGCGGAAAATCTCGAGCTCATCGGTGAGAGCCTCGCAGCGGCGGTGAGTCGTGGCCGCGAGGTGCTGTTCGATGCCGAACATTTCTTCGACGGCTATAAGCGCGATCCCGATTACGCCTTGTCCTGCCTGCGCCGCGCCTGGCAGGAAGGCGCCTCCTGGCTGGTATTGTGCGATACCAATGGCGGCACGCTGCCGGAGGAGATCTCGACCATTGTCGCCGCGGTTGTGGCCGCGTTGCCGGGAGCGTCCATCGGCATCCACACTCATAATGACACGGAGACAGCGGTGGCCGGCAGTCTGGCGGCGGTGGCCGCCGGAGCGCGGATGATCCAGGGCACGCTGAACGGGTTGGGCGAGCGTTGCGGCAATGCCAATCTCATCTCGCTCATCCCGACACTGATGCTGAAACTCGGTTACCATACGGGGGTCAGCGAGGAGGGGCTCCGTCGCCTCACGGAGCTTAGCCACAGGCTGGATGAGCGGCTGAACCGCGTCCCCAATCGCTATGCCGCTTATGTCGGCAAAAATGCCTTTGCCCATAAGGCCGGGCTCCATGCCGCAGCCATGGCCCGCAACAGCAGCACCTATGAGCATGTCGCGCCTGAATGCGTGGGCAATCGGCGGCATGTCGTCGTGTCCAATCAGGCGGGACGCGCCAATCTGCTGAGCCGGCTGTCTGAAATCGGCATCGGCGTGGCGGCCAATGATCCGCGTCTTCCGGTGCTGCTCGAGATCCTCAAACGGCGCGAATTCGAGGGCTATATTTATGACGGTGCGGAAGCCAGCTTCGAACTCCTGGCCCGCCGGACGATCAGCGAGATGCCCGAATTCTACCGTGTCACGTCGTTGCAGGTCAGCGACGATCAAATGCGCGATGAGAAAGGCGCCTTGGTCTCGTCCTGCAAGGCCAGTGTCAAAATCGAGATGCAGGGGAGAACGAGAATGGCCGAGGCTGACGGGGCGGACAGTTTCATGGCGTTGAACAGGGCATTGCGCGACGTGCTGCTGCCCGTTTTCCCGGTGTTGCAAGGCGTGCGTTTGGCCGATTATCAGATGCGGGTCTCCGCCGGGCGGGAGGGCGCCAAGCCGGTGATCCGGGTCATGATTAACAGCCATGATGTCGATGCCCCTTCGCTCGGGCGCTGGTCCACGATCGGCGTTTCAACCAATCCCGTCGATGCCGCCTGCAGCGCCCTTGATGACGCGATTGCGTATCGCCTGTTTCGTGAACCTTCTTCCGAAGTCGGCCCGCTCTGGGCGCTGCAGGCCGCCGCGGCCTCGAACGCGCTTAATATCGGGCATTGAGCTGGCCCGTGGCGTTTCAGCGCCCTAGATTGCGTTGACATTCAGGATTGGACTAACCCGCTGCGCGGGAGTCGCGTGGCCTCGGCGCCGGGTGCCCCCTGTGTTAGTCCGCGACGGTTGCCGCCACCGGGTCTGCCACCCGTGACGGGCCGGGCTTTGATTGAACATCCGGCGCGTTCTATAGCTGCTGATGCCACCTGCCGGAATTCCGTCAGAGTCAGATCCAAGGAGGTCGCTCCGTTCTTGCCACACCCCGTTCAACCTCAGTGTGCCTTACACCCGCAACGTTGTTTGCAAGTCTTTGATCCGGCTGCGATTTCAAAAGGTACTTTTCGCTTATTAGCAAGGCTCATACCATACCCGCGTGGGTTGCATCCGGATCGCATCGTTCCGCGCCGGACTATCGAGCCATCTGGGCCGAATTCGCGGCCTTGGCCGGCTCGCAGTTACCCGTCAGCTCCCACTCGAATGAACGTGGCGTCACCGTTGGTGGGAGCGGCTTAGTCCAATCCGGTTTCAATGAGGTCGCCACCAACATCGCGGCGCGACGCCGACCGTGCGCGACCTCACAGAAACCTTTAGATTCCCGCACGGCCGCAAATGTGATTCATCCTCCTTGTTCGTGAGGAGTTTTGCATGACAGGGGTTCGTCTGATCTTAAAAGATCATCAATGGGAGCGGATGGAGCCTCATTTACCAGGCAAGAGCAGTGATCCCGGCAGGACGGGTACGGATAACCGGCTGTTCATGGAAGCGGTGCTCTGGTTGGCCCGCACGGGCGCGCCGTGGCGCGATCTGCCAGCTTTTTTTGGCAACTGGAACAGCGTCTTCGTGCGCTTTTCGCGCTGGTCGAAGGACGGGGTCTGGGACCGGCTTTTTGCCGCCATGGCGGATGCCCCTGACTTTGAATACGTCAGGCCCAAAGTCGAAAAAGTTTTTGCGCCGCTTTTTCCAAAAAGCGGCCACTTTCTTTCTTAAAACACGAGCCCCGTATGAACGAGGTCGCCAACAACCGCCAGTCGCCCAATGCGCTGCGTGGCGGCAGGAACGAGATCCACAATTGAACGTCTCAAAGAAAAGCGGAAGGTTCCGTCCGCTCTGTCGAGCTCATCGATTTCAACATCGGTAAAATCAAAATGCCTCTGGATGATGGGATAGAGGCATTTGAAGATCGTCTCTTTTGCTGAAAACAGGATAGTTGTCAGGAGCGGATGGTTCCAGGGCGATGTCAGCAGGCGGTCATATTCATCGGAACTGGCGAGGATGGGGGCGAGCTCCAGCGCCGTATCGGGCGACATGATTTTTTCAACATCGAGCCCCAGGCTTTTGGCCTGTTCCGTGCTCATTGCCGCGGCGAAGGCCATGCCCTCCGCGTGCGTGATGGAGCCGGCGAATCCTGGCGGCCATAGCGGGCTGCGGTCGGTGTTCATCGGAATATCCAATGCGGTGGCGCCCAATCGTTTGAGGGCTTCGCGCGCGCATAGGCGCCCGCAGATGAACTCGGCGCGCCTTCCCGCAACCGCGTTCAGAAGCTGGGGCGGAAGGCGGATCTCCGATGATGCGCCGTGCGCCGTAACTTCCATGCCGAGATGAACGACGAAATCCGGAAATAAGGGGGGCGGGCTGACCGAAGGGCTGAACGTCAAGGTCCGGTCGTCCTAGCCTTCGGCCTGCCGTGCGATGACGGCGTTGGCTTCGCGGACGGCGCGGCCTTCGTCGCCGGTTCGTTCAAGGCGTTCGTTGGCGATCTTTGCCCAAAGCTCTTTCAGCTCCCGGCTGGTTGCCTTGTGCGTATGTTTTTCAGCGTCATCCGGAGTCCAGGGCATTAACAGCCTCCAAAATCTCGCGCGGTGAAGAGACATAAGCTGACCGCTTTTAGCACGGAAGTGTCGCCCGGTGCACCGGCCGCCGCCAACCGCGCTTGCGCTCACGAGGCGGCCGGTTTGCAACCTGCAATAGCTCATGTAAAACACGCTATGTTGGGCCGGTTGAGGGCCGTTGACGCGCGCGAGAGTCTGAGGGTTGTTTCCATGGCGTTTGTTGTCTCCCCGCTGAAATCTTTTACTGCGGAATCACAAGGCCAAAAAAGTCAAAAACTGTATTTATATCAAATGGATCCCATGCTTCTTCAGGAGGAAGAGGGGTTCAATCTTCGTTATTATGACGACCCGAAGGTCGTGGCGCATATCGAGGCGTTTTGTGAGTCCTACATGGCGGAGCGTTATGTGCCGCCGATGATGGTGCGCGCGCTCGCCGACGGGCGGATCGTGGTGATCGAGGGCCATTGCCGCCGCCGGGGCGTGCAGCTGGCGATCAGGCGCGGGGCCAAGATCCCCCTGGTCAGCGTCATTCCGTTTCGCGGCAATGATGCCGAGCGCGTCGAGCTGATGCTGCGCTCGGCGCAGGGTTTGAAACTGGAGACGCTGGATATTGCGCGGGGCTATTTGCGCCTGCAGCAGATGGGGTTCACGTCCGCCGATATCGCAACCTCGCAGAGCCGGACTCCGGCACGCGTCGAACAACTCCTGACGCTTGCTTCGGCCAGGACGGAAGTTCATGAGCTGGTGCGCACCGGCGTGGTTTCGGCCGACGGCGCCATCGAAGCGATCCGCACGCATGGCGAGCAGGCGGTCACGGTGCTCTCCCAGCAGGTGGAGGTCGCCAAGCAGGAGGGGCGCCAGCGGGTCACGAAATCCGTCGTTCGTGGGCAAACGGTTCCGCGCAAGATCGTCGCCGCGGTCTTCTCGCGGGTGGAGCGGGCCATGGAAAAAATGTCCGCGGAATTGCGGCGGCAGGCCGAGGAGCTGCAGGCGCTCCCGGAGCGGGACCGTGCGAATATGAAAGTTGAAGTTGAGGCCAATGTGCTGGTCGGGCTGCTGCAGGCGGCACAAGAGATCGAAGCGATGAAAGCCAAGCAGGCCAAGAAGGAAGCCCAAAGCGAGGCGGCCGGTTAATGCCGTCCTGACCCGCGTCGGCTACCGCGCCACCGGCCCAAAGACCAAAAAGTTTTTGCGCCGCTTTTTTCAAAAAGCGGCCACTTCCTTTGATCAAGCGCATTGCGCCGATCGCCTGCACCAAACAAACAAGGGAGCACCCACCACAAAGGAGGTCCCCATGAAAGCGCTCGTCTATCGTGGCCCCGGCCTTAAGGGGCTTGAAGACCGCCCGAAACCGCAGATTGAGGCGCCTGGCGATGCTGTGGTGAAGATCGTCAAAACGACCATCTGCGGCACAGATTTGCATATTCTTAAAGGGGACGTGCCGAGTTGCACGCCGGGTCGCATCCTGGGGCATGAAGCGGTGGGCGTGATTGATGCCGTCGGCGCTGGCGTCACCTCGTTTCAGCCCGGGGACCGCGTGCTCGTCTCCTGCATTTCATCCTGCGGGAAATGCGACGATTGCCGCCGCGGCATGTATTCCCATTGCACGAGCGGCGGCTGGATTCTCGGCAACCGCATCGACGGCACGCAGGCCGAGTATGTCCGCACGCCGCACGCCGATACCAGCCTCTACCACATACCGGAAGGTGCGGACGAAGAGGCGCTTGTTATGTTGAGCGATATTTTGCCGACCGGTTTCGAATGCGGGGTCCTCAATGGCAAAGTCGCGCCGGGGGCGAGCATGGCCATCGTCGGGGCTGGGCCGATTGGCCTCGCTTGCCTGCTGACAGCGCAATTCTACGCGCCGGCGGAGATCATCATGATCGATCTCGACGATAACAGGCTCGGGATCGCGCGGCAGTTCGGTGCGACGCATATCATCAACAATGCGGACGGGAAGGCAGCGGAAACCGTGAAGGCGCTTACCGCAGGGCGTGGCGTCGATACGGTGATTGAGGCGGTGGGCATTCCGGCGACTTTTGAACTCTGTCAGGACCTGGTGGCGGCTGGCGGCATCATCGCCAATGTCGGCGTCCATGGCCATAAGGCCGATCTCCATCTCGAGCGTCTCTGGTCCCAGAACATCGCGATCACAACGCGGCTGGTCGATACCGTGACGACACCGATGCTGCTCAAGACCGTACAGGCCAGGAAGCTCGATCCAGCGCGCCTGATCACGCATCGCTTCAGGCTCGACCAGATTCTCGAAGCCTACGATACGTTTGCGCGTGCCGCCGAGACGCAGGCCTTGAAAGTGATTATTACGGCCTGATTCGATAAGAAAAGTAAGTGGCCGCCTTTTGAAAAGCGGCGCAAACACTTTGCTCACTGGGGCCTTCGGGTTCCAAAACCTCTAACAAACCGTCTCAATGGCGGACAAAATGGGGATGAGTTGCGCTTCAGCCGCCTCAGCCTCTTCAGTGGCGCGGCGCAACGCCTCTTCATTGTAGTGCCGTACCGCCCGCAATGTTCTGGCCGTGATGGCAGGGCCGTATCTGTCAAGAATATTGCCGATGAGCCTAAGGGACGTGCCGGTGTCATCTTCGCCGGCCTCACGAGGAGAGAATTTCAGGCCGAGTTTTCGCCCTCTTTGCCAGCGGCGCTGGGCGAGAAACGTTTCACCTGTGCTGAAGCGGAGAATGATTTTCGGCGGAACGGGGGCGGTTTCCTCCCATTCGACCAATGCGCCATCATCGGATTGGTCAAATATGACGCAATCGTTGATGACGCCCTCAAAAGGAAAGATCAGTTGCGCGCTTCGTATGAGCCGGTGGCGCGCGGCCTTTCTCTGCTCGACCAAAGGCATTTCCCTTGCTTCTGAATGGACGGATTAGCGGCAGGCTACGGATACGGTAAGAGTGTATTGGTTTATTTTTCGCTTGGAAACGGTTAACGGGATGGCCCAGGCCGTGAGACCAAGCGGATGTGGCGCGGATGGAGCGCGAAGAATGAGTGAGACCAAAGCGGATTTCGATGTCGTGATCATTGGGGCCGGCCCGGCCGGGCTCAGCCTTGCCGGCTCGCTGGCGGCCCAGGGGCTCGCCATAGCCCTGGTCGAGCGGCTGCCCGAGGCATCGCTCGCGACCCCGGAATTTGACGGCCGCGAGATCGCCCTGACCCATTTCTCCGTCGAGATTCTGCGGCAGCTAGGCGCCTGGGAGCGCATCCCGCCCGAATTGATCGCCCCGCTCCGTGAGGCGCGCGTGCTCGACGGGGCGGGCGGCCATGCGCTCAGTCTCAGCCCGGGCGGTGCCCCGGGCGAACGGCTCGGCCAGCTCGTGCCGAATTACCGGATCCGCCGCGCGCTTTACGAGGCCGCGCAGGACCAGCCGAACATTCGCCTCTTCGCCGAAAGCACCGCGACCGGGATCACCATCGGTTCGGGCCAGGCGACGCTGACCCTGGCCTCCGGTACCAGCCTGACCGCCCGCCTGATCGTCGCCGCCGATACGCGCTTTTCAGAGATGCGCCGGCGCGTCGGCATCGGGGCTTCCATGCAGGATTTCGGGGCGAGCATGCTGGTCTGCCGCATGGCGCATGAGGCCCCGCACCAGGAGATTGCGACCGAATGGTTCGGCTATGGCCAGACCGTCGCCATGCTGCCGCTGAACGGCACGGCGGAGCTGCCGCATCTTTCATCTTTGGTGCTGACCCTGTCGGCGCGTGAGATCGAGCGGCTCCGGACCCTGGACGATGCGGCCTTCGGGGCCGAGATCACCAGCCGTTACCAGGGCCGCCTCGGCGCGATGCGCCCCGTCAGCTCGCGCCATGTCTATCCCCTGGTCTCCGCCTATGCCCAGCGCTTTGTTGCGCCGCGCTTTGCGCTGGTCGGGGATGCGGCCGTCGGCATGCATCCGGTCACCGCCCATGGCTTCAATTTCGGCCTGCGCGGCCAGCATGCGCTGGCCGGGCTCATCGCCGAGGCCACGGCGAACAAGAGGGATATCGGCGCGCCTTCCGTGCTGCAGCGCTATGAGCGGGGCCACCGGTTGGCGACGCGGCCGCTTTATCTCGCAACCAATGCCACGGCCCGGCTTTACACCGATGACAGCCTGCCCGCGCGGGTGTTGCGCGACGCGGTGTTGCGCATCGGGGCGCGCCTGCCGCCGGTCCGCCAGATGATGGTGGCAAAGCTCATGGAAAAGACCGCACCGCCGAAGGTGAACCGCCCGGTCTGAGCCGTCGGCAGGGGCGGCGCCTTAAGCTTTTTTCGCTGCTTCATTGGTGCCATAATTTGGAAATGACATTTTATTCCCTTTACGCCCAGGGGTTCGCCCGTGTGGCCGCCTGCACCATCGAGACGGCGCTGGCGGATCCGGCCCGCAATGCCGCTTCCGTGCTGGCCGCCGCGCGCGATTGCCACCAGCGCGGCGTGGCGGTGGCGGTGTTCCCGGAACTGGCTTTGTCCGGCTATTCGATCGAGGATCTGCTGCTCCAGGATACGGTGCTGGATGCGGTGGAAGAGGCGGTTGGCAGTCTGGTCGAGGCCTCGCGGGAGCTGTTGCCCGTGCTGGTCGTGGGCGCGCCGCTGCGCCATGGCGGCAGGCTCTATAATACGGCGCTCGTGCTCCATCGCGGGCGGGTGCTCGGCGTCGTGCCGAAATCCTATCTGCCCACTTACCGCGAATTCTACGAAGGCCGGCAGATCGCCGCGGGTGACACGCTCCGGGGTGATATCGTGGTGGCGGGCCAGACCGTCCCGTTCGGCAATAATCTCCTGTTCGCCGCCGAGGATGTGCGCGGCCTCGTGCTGCATGTGGAGATTTGCGAGGATTTCTGGGTCCCGGTGCCGCCGAGCGCGCTTGGCGCCCTGGCAGGGGCGACGATCCTCGCCAATCTCTCCGGAAGCCCGATCACCATCGGCCGTGCCGAGAGCCGGAAGCTCCTGGCCCAGTCGGCCTCGGCGCGATGCCTGGCGGCTTATATCTATGCCGCGGCGGGGGCAGGGGAGAGCACGACGGAAGTCGCCTGGGATGGTCAGGTGATGATCTATGAAAACGGCATCTGCCTGGCCGAGGCGGAACGTTTCCCCGAAGCCGGGCAATCGGTCGTCACGGATATCGACCTCGATCTGCTCCGCCAGGAACGGATGCGGATGGGCACGTTTGATGATAATCGGCGCACCCATGGCGCGGCGACGGAGGCGTTCCGCACCATTTCCTTCCGGCTGGCCCCGCCCGGCGACAATCTTGGCCTGGAACGGCGCGTCGAGCGTTTTCCCTTCGTGCCGGCCGATCCCGCGCGGCTCGAGCAGGATTGCTACGAAGCCTACAACATTCAGGTCTCCGGCCTGGTGCAAAGACTCCGCGCGACTGGCCTTAAACATGTGGTGCTGGGCATTTCCGGCGGTCTGGATTCCACCCATGCTTTGATCGTCGCGGCCCGCGCCATGGACCGGCTGGGCCTCCCGCGGCAAAATATTCTCACTTATACCATGCCGGGCTTCGCCACCGGCGATGAGACCAAAGCCAATGCCTGGCGCCTGATGACCAGCCTCGGCACCAACGCGCATGAACTCGATATCCGCCCCGCCGCGCGGCAGATGCTGGCCGATCTCGGCCATCCGTTCGGCCAGGGCGCGCCGGTCTATGACATCACGTTCGAGAATGTGCAGGCGGGCCTGCGGACCGATTATCTGTTCCGCCTCGCCAACCAGAACAATGCCTTCGTGATCGGCACCGGCGATCTTTCCGAGCTCGCGCTCGGCTGGTGCACTTACGGCGTGGGCGATCAGATGTCGCATTACGCTGTCAATGCGGGCGTGCCGAAAACGCTGATCCAGCATCTGATCCGCTGGGTGGCGCAGTCCGGCGAATTCGGCGAGGCGGCCTCTGAAACACTCGAAGCGATCTTGGCGACAGAAATCTCCCCGGAACTCGTGCCCGTGGAGGCCGGCGCCACGCCGCAGAGCACGGAAGCGAAAATCGGCCCTTACGCGCTGCAGGATTTCAATCTGTTTTACACGCTGCGCTACGGTTTCCGGCCTTCGAAAATTGCCTTTCTCGCCATGCATGCCTGGAGCGATGCGACGCTCGGGCTCTGGCCGGCGCATTTTCCGGCGGCGCGGCGCACCCAATACAGCCTGGGCGAAATCAGGAAATGGTTGGAGCTTTTCCTGCAGCGCTTCTTCGCCTTCAGCCAGTTCAAGCGCTCAGCCCTGCCGAACGGCCCCAAGGTGGTGGCGGGCGGCGCGCTTTCGCCGCGCGGTGACTGGCGCGCGCCATCGGACGGCAACGCCGCGGCTTGGCTTGCGGAATTGGCGCGTAATGTGCCGAAGGAATAAGTAAGGAAGGGAAGGCTTCTTTTTTGGAAAAAAGAAGCAAAAAACCTTTTTGAACTTGGGCCGTGCTGGTTTCGCTGCCACGGGCTCAAACTGATGAAAGTTTTTGCGCCGCTTTTTTCAAAAAGCGGCTCCTTTCTTAGCGTCCGCGGGACGGCATCACTACCGTCCCGCGCCCGGATCAGGAGCTTTTCGGCCCCTGATGTTCTGTCTTTCCTTTCTGTTCCGAACCTTTCTGTTCAGAACCGCCGCGCTGGCCGGTCTTTTCGCGATTGGCGCCGGTGCTCGCCGCTTTCCCCGGCGGGTTCGTATTCTTATGGCTCTGAGCGCCTGCTTTCACATGTTGCTCGTGAGTGCCGCCTTGTGTTCCGCCCGTATTAGCCATGTTTCACTCCTCTTGAATTTGCTTGTCGCCAAGCTTGTTTTACGAGATTTCACCTTGGCTCTTTTGATATACTCCCTTTGCCTATGCGGCTTTCTCATTGTTTTTTTAATTGGAATTCATAAGAGCACCGACGCGATCTGCATTTTTTGCAAGGCCTGCAGAAAAGCGCATGCGACTTGGCATGACAAATAAGTGCCGCATGGGGCGGCAGGTTCGGTTCAATAGGGAAGGAGGGCAGACATGACAGCGGTCCGTTTGCTTGTCGGCACACGCAAAGGCGCGTTCATTCTCTCGAGCGATGGAAGCCGCGACCGGTGGGAGATCACCGGCCCGCATTTCCCCGGCTGGGAGATTTTTCACGTCAAAGGATCGCCGCTTGATCCCGACCGGCTTTATGCCTCGCAAAGCTCCGGCTGGTTCGGGCAGATCATGCAACGCTCGGACGATGGCGGGCGAAGCTGGGCGGTGATCGACAATCATTTCGCTTATGCGGGCGTGGCCGGGACCCATCAATGGTACGATGGCACGCCCCATCCCTGGGAATTTAAGCGCGTCTGGCATATCGAGCCGTCGCTCTTCGGCGCCGATACGCTTTATGCCGGGGTGGAGGACGCCGCTTTGTTCCGCTCCGAGGATGCGGGCCGCTCCTGGCAGGAGGTTGCGGGCCTGCGGCGCCATGATACGGGCGCGCGCTGGCAACCCGGCGCCGGCGGGATGTGCCTGCACAGCATTCTACAGGACCCGTGCAATCCGGCGCGGCTCTATGTCGCCATTTCGGCGGCCGGCACATTTCGCAGCGATGATGGCGGTGAAAACTGGAAGCCGATCAATCGCGGCCTGAATTCCGCCTTCCTGCCCGATCCCACCGCGGAAATCGGCCATTGCGTTCACCATATCGCGCTGCACCCCTCGCGCCCGGAAACGCTGTTCATGCAGAAACATTGGGATGTGATGCGGACGGACGATGCGGGCGAGAACTGGCGCGAGATCAGCGGCAATCTGCCGACGGATTTCGGTTTCGTCATCGATGTTCACGCGCATGAGCCTGAGACGATCTATGTCGTGCCGATCAAGAGCGATACGGAGCATTTTCCCCTCGATGGAAGGCTATCCGTGTATCGCAGCCGCAGCGGCGGGCATGAGTGGGAAGAATTGACGCAGGGCCTCCCGCAACAGGATTGCTACGTGAATATCCTGCGCGATGCGATGTCGGTCGACCGGCTGGATCCGTGCGGCGTGTATTTCGGCACCACGGGCGGGCAGATTTATGCCTCGGCGGATGAAGGCGACCATTGGCGCGCCATCGCCCGCGACCTGCCTTCGGTCCTGTCGGTCGAGGCGCAGACATTGCCATGACCACGACGGTCCGCGTGGCGCTGCCCGCCTCCTTGCGGCAACTGGCGAAGATCGGTTCTCTCGATGAGATCGACCTTGCCGTGACCGGCACCGTCAGATCGGTGCCATTCTCGATATGCTGGAGGCAAATTATCCGGCGCTTCGCGGCACCATGCGCGACCAGGAGAGCCACGAAGCGGCGGCGTTTCATCCGGTTTTTCGCCTCCCAGCAGGATGTCTCCCACCAGGCGGCGGACGCGCCTTTGCCGGCGGCGATTGCCGAGGGGCGCGAACCTTTCATCATCATCGGCGCCATCGCGGGCGGCTGAGCTTGCTTGAAATTCCCCGGCGCGTCTGCCAACAGGCGTCCATGCCCTGGACACGCGAACAAATGGCCGCGCGCGCGGCCCGGGAATTAAGCGACGGCGATTATGTCAATCTCGGCATCGGCATCCCGACACTGGTTGCCAATTATATTCCGGACGATATCGAAGTCACCCTGCAGAGCGAAAACGGCATGCTGGGGATGGGGCCGTTTCCCTATCCGGACGAGGTCGATCCCGACCTGACCAACGCCGGAAAGCAGACGATTTCCGCGCTCCCCACCTCATCATTCTTTTCCACCACCGAGGGGTTCGCCATGATTCGCGGCGGCCATATTAATCTGGCGATTCTCGGGGCGATGGAGGTTTCCGCAAAGGGTGACATCGCGAACTGGTCCGTGCCGGGACAGTTTGTGAAGGGCATGGGCGGTGCGATGGATCTCGTCGCCGGTGTCAAACGCATCATCGCGGTGATGGAACACACCGCGCGAAACGGCAGCTCCAAGATCGTGGAACAATGCAGCCTGCCGCTGACCGGTGCCGGCGTGGTCGATCTGATCGTCACCGATCTTTGCGTGTTTGCCTGTGACAAGGTGAAAGGCGGTTTGACGCTGCGTGAGCTGGCGCCGGGCGTTAGTCTTGGATGAGGTGGTTGAGAAAACAGGAGCGAAGTTTAGAGAAAGAAGCGCCGCTTTTTGAAAAAAGCGGCGCAAAAACTTTCTGTTACTTTGGGCCCGTGGCGCTCCGACGGCACAGGGCCCAAATTAGCAAAGTTTTTTTGCTACTTTTTGTTCACAAAAAGTAGCGCTTTCTTTTCTTGCCTTCAAAGAATCTGACTAAGAAACGCCTGGGTCCGTCGGATCGCGAGGTGCTGAGAAAAACTGCGACGGCGGACGCGTGCTCGACGATCACGCCCTTTATCGGTGAAGTAGACCTCGTTGGCGACCTCGCGGGCGAAGCCCATTTCGTGCGTGACCAGGATGCAGGTCATGCCTTCCTCGGCGAGCTGGCGGATGGTGAGAAGAACTTCGCCGACGGTTTCCGGGTCGAGCGCCGCGGTCACCTCGTCGAAGAGCATCAGATCCGGCTTCATCGCCAGTGACCGGGCGATGGCGACGCGTTGTTGCTGCCCGCCGGACAACTCGCCCGGATAAGCGTGTTCCTTGCCTTCGAGGCGAACTTTCTTGAGCAAAGCGTAGGCTTCCGCTTCGACTTCCTGGTTGCGGGCGTTTCAGCACCTGGATCGGCGCCATCATCACGTTCTGCAGCGCGGTCCGGTGCGGAAACAGATTATATTGCTGGAACACCATGCCGACATGTTTGCGCAGCTTCAGCTTGTCGAGCTTGGGGTCGTTCACCTCGATTCCCAGTACCTTGATCGACCCGACCTCGAACGGCACCAGCGCGTTCACGCAGCGGATCAGCGTCGATTTTCCCGACCCTGACGGGCCGATAATGCAGGCGACGTCACCTTTTTGCACCGCAAGGCTGACGCCCTTGATGACTTCGACATGGCCGAATGATTTGTGCAGATTGTCGATGACGACGAGCGGTTGGGTGGCCATATCAGTTCCGTACTTGATAGCGGCGTTCGAGGCGCTGGGTCGCCCAGGCGATGGGATAGGTATAGACAAAGAACATCAGCAATATATAGGCATAGATCGGCGCCAGAAGAGCGGGCCGGCTGCCTTCCGCGGCCAGCACCTGGCCGGCCAATGTCACGACCTCGTTCACGCCGACGATGGAGGCGAGCGTCGTCGAGGTTGTCAGAATGGCATAAAGATTCATCCAGGGCGGCAGCATGCGTTTCACGCTCTGCGGCAGGATGATCGTCCATAATTGCTGGCGCCTGCGTGAAGCCGAGAGATTCCGCGGCCTCCCATTGGCCGGGCGGGATCGAGCGTACGCCGCCGCGCACGATCTCCGCGACATTGGCCATGACCGGCAGAGCGAGGCCGATCACCGCTTTCAGCCAGCCCGGCAGGTTGAGGGTGACAGGCCCCACATGCATCTTGAATGGCAGCAGGAAGATCATGAAGAACAGCAGAACCAGCCAGGGGGCGTTGCGGAAGAACTGGGTGACCGCCCAGGACACCGAGCGGAGAGGTGTCGCAGGGCTGATCAGCCCGAGCCCCAGAAACGCCCCTAACACCGTGCCGATGGCCATGGACAGGAAGCTGATGAGGATGTTCATCCCGAAGCCGCGCAACAGCAGCGGGGTCCAGCGTGCAAGGATGGCCAGCACGCTCGCATGAATGGGCCCGCCGGTGGCGCCATGAGCGGCCGCCGCCGAAAAAAGGATGATGCCGGCCAGGACCAGCCCATGCCAGGGCGCCAGGCGCACAGCCGGCAGGCTCCCAGCTCGGCGCCGTAAGGTCGCGTTCAGAGGCAGGATGACGGGGAATTTCGCGCTCATGTTCCAAGCCCCGGCCGGCGCAAGGCGCGCTCCCATACATGCATCAGAAACACCAGGATGCCCACCAGGGCGATATAGATCACGAACAGAACCAGCATTATTTCGGGAACATTCTCATCATCCGACCAGATCTGGTTGGAGACATAGAGCAGCTCGGGAACGGCGATGGCGTAAGCGAGCGTCGTCGTCTTCACCAGATTGACGAGATTGTTGGTGAGCGCCGGCAGACAGATGCGCAAAGCGAGCGGCAATATCAACCTGGAGATAGGTTTGCAGCCGCGAAAAGCCGAGCGATTCAGCGGCCTCGGTGGTGGCGATCGGAATCGCTTCGATGCCGGAGCGGAAAATTTCCACATTGAACGAGCCGGCAAAGCAGATCAGCGACAGGCAGGCCCAGGTGAAACCGTTGATCAAGGGGCGCGCGAGCCCGAGGCTGTTATGCGTTTCGGGAAGCAACGCGCTCAGCCCGAAATAGAAGAAATACATCTGCACGAGCGGGGGCGTGTTGCGGAACAGCTCGACATAGCAGGCGACGATCCACCTGACCCAGCCACGTGCCGCGCCATCTGTCCCCAGGCACCGACGATCCCGACCAGCACCGAACCGGCGATGGTCACGCCGGACAAAAGGAGCGTTAGCCAGAACCCATTCAAAAACCGCGCGCGGTCATAGGGATCATAGAAAATCGAGAAGTTGACGCCGGTGCTATCGTTGAGATGCGAAAACCAGGCAGCGAGTTCGTGACCCAGCGTCAAACCTCCTTCATAGGCGCAGCGTCAGGCTTTGTATTTGTCGTGCTGTTGCACAACATAGGCCGAGTGCGGAATGCCATATTTCGTTTCCAGCGAGAGGATATAGCCGCTCTTCGCCCAATCCTCGCTGGCCTTGGAAAGGAACGCGGCAAGGGCCGGTTCGCCATTCTTAACCGCCATGCCCCAGGGCGACTCGCCTTGGGTGGTCAGCGGCATGTCATAGGCTTTCCAGCCCGGATCCAGCAATTTGCCTTCGATCGCGGTGTCGTCATAGAGGAACGCGTTGCAGCGGCCTTGCTGCAAGGCTGTCAGGGCTTCGGCGACGCCGGTGAACGCGATCAGTTCAGCGCCGTATTGCTCGCCGACCTGCTTGTTATAGAACGACCCTTGAATGGCGCAGACCGGCAGGCCCTTCAGCTGGGACCAGTCGGTCAGTTTGACGCTCTTCGGCACCATCACATTATAGCCGGAGGCGTAGTAGTTCGGGTGGATGATATCGACGATCTTTTCCCGCTCCGGCGTGTCATTCATCGTCGCGATCAGCAGGTTGATTTTGCCTTGCTGCAGAAACTGCATGCGGTTGGCCGCGACCACCGGGATGAACTGCACTTTCACGCCGAGCTGTTGCGCCAGATTGCGGGCGAGGTCGGGCTCGATGCCGATATTCTCGCCGTTCGGGCTCAGATAGCCGAAGGGCAGATAGTCGGCTTTGACGCCAACCACCAGGACGCCGCTGGACTTGATGTCCTGCAGCTCATCAGCTCGCGCGGCGTTTGCGCCCAAAAAAGCCATCGTGCCGACCAGTAGGCCAAGGCAAGCGAGTGTATTGCGAAGCATGAGCCGATCTCCCTGATGAATTTCTCGAAATGGTCGTTGTCGGTACGCGAAGCCTTCAAGTGCACGGATTATATGCTGCCAATTTTGCGGCGGCGTGGCAAGGAGTGCCTCTATAATGCTCACATTGAAGAAAATTTTAAGATTTGCGCCGTTTTTGGTTCAAATTGATAAAAGTTTTAAGATTTTTGTATTAAGATTCAAAAAGAAGTCGGGTTTTTCGCTCAAATTTTAAGCGCCAGCGGATGCTCGTCGTTAGCAAGACTGTCGTATTGACGGAGATTATCCTAAGAGGTCTCGGCGCTTACAGGTGAAGGGAAATCCCCCTGCACGTGGTGGCAGAAGCGCGTTTGCTTCCTAGATAAGCGGCGTGTGGATGGACGCGGCGAGATGCCCGTGCATGCGTATGAATTTGAGAGTGAAGGAATTTAGATGAACAGCAATCATCCAGCTCTGGTAGCCGGACGTGTCGCCGTGATCACCGGCGCGGCGTACGGCATCGGCCTTGCAGCCGCCAAACGTTTCGCTGCCATGGGCATGAAGATCGTCATGGCGGATCTGGCCTCGGAAGCCCTGCAGCGGGCTGCGGATGAGGTTGCGGCAGTGCAGCCGAACGGGAAGGCAGACATTCTGGTCGTCCCAACCGATGTCAGCAACCTTGCCCAGGTTCAGGCCCTGGCCGACGCCGCTTATAGCCGGTTCGGCGAAGTGGCCGTGCTGATGAACAATGCCGGCATCGGCATCGGCGGCGGCCCCTGGGAGAATATCGACCGTTGGCGGCAGGTTCTGGAGGTCAATCTCTGGGGCGTCATCAACGGCGTGCAGACCTTCGCGCCGCGGATGCTGGCGCAGAAGACCGCCGGCGCCATCATCAATACCGGCTCCAAGCAGGGCATTACCTGCCCGCCCGGCAACACCGCCTATAATGTCAGCAAGGCCGGGGTGAAAGTGCTCACCGAAGCTCTGGCGCATAGCCTGCGCAACGAGCCGGGTGCGCACATCTCCGCGCATCTGCTGATCCCGGGCTCGACCCTCACGGAAATGACCCGTCCGTCGCTGGTCGGCAAGGAGAATACCGCCTGGACCGCGGACCAGGTGATCGACATGCTGGTCACCGAGAT
The DNA here is from genome assembly GCA_963798115.1 of uncultured Pseudomonadota bacterium. GTDB lineage: Bacteria > Pseudomonadota > Alphaproteobacteria > Acetobacterales > Acetobacteraceae > Acidocella. The sequence continues at coordinate 347,425 of CAWCRT010000012.1, read as the reverse complement.
GGCAGCGGGCACGTTCTACATACTATGCCCGGACAATGAGGTGACACGCGAGGTCGATAACCGCCGTGTGCTCTGGGCCGCCCAGGACGTGATCAAAGGGCGCCCGGCTCTGTCGCGCTGGCATGCGGATTATAAGGACGCGTTCCAGGAGTTTTTGAACGCGGAGTAAGGGTAAGGAAGGGCTTCTTTTTTGAAAAAAAGAAGCAAAAAACTTCCTTAAACTGGGCCCGTGCCGCTCGAGCGCCACGGGCCCAAACGACCAAAAGTTTTTGCGCCGCTTTTTTCAAAAAAGCGGCCTCTTCCTTTCTTAACGGTGTGCCACCACGCTGGCGGCAATCTGGTCAGCGGCGGAGGCCCATAAGGCGCTCATGGCGGCGACGATATCGGCGGCGGTGCTGCGCCGGCGGGCGCCGTGTGCGTGATGGTCTGAACGCCCAGCAATTGATGGTTCGGGCCGGCCTTCAGGGCCACCTGCATGGTCAGTTCGACATCGCCGGTCACGGTGGGATCAAACCGCAGCAGGTTGATTTCGATCTGCATATCGGACGGCGTTTCGATCGAGCCGTTGCTGCTGAGGACCGTGGCGCCGTTCAGGCGCTGTGCCAGATCCTCGACCATTGTCGTTTGCAGCGTGTCGTCGAAGGGCCCGGCCCAGAGCGCGTTGGGGAATGAGCCGACCATGTAGGGGCTGACCGGCCTGGGAACGTTGCCCTGGTCGAGATAGCTCGGAATGCTGACACTGCGCACGCTGAGCGTCAGAGGTGCGACCTGTTCGACCGGCCCCGGCTCGCTCGCCAGGCGGTAGGAGGTCACCGGCGTTGAAGCGCAGGCCGAAAGCAGAGCGGTCGCCAGGAAGGGGAGGATAAAGCGGCGTGCGGTGGCGCGCATCATTGGTTGCCGCGTCCCAGCAGCAAGGCCTGCGGATGAAGATTCAGATATTCAGCCAGCACCCTGATGGAGCGCAAAGCGTCGTTCGCTTCGCTCATCAGCTGCTCCAGATTGCGCTGGAAGTTGGAATCGTCGCCATAGGTTTGTGTCACGGTCTGTAACGTGCCGTTGGCATTGCGCAGCGTTTTGTTCAGCTCTGTCAGGTTTTGTTTGATTTGCGGGTTGCTCAGTGTGCCGTTGGCCGTGGTTATCAGCTGGTTGAGGTTGCCGCTGAGCTTGTTGAAATCCACCTTGGAGAGGTTGCTGGACAGGCCAGCCATGGAATTGATGATGTTGTCGAGCCCGCCGGGCGCGCTTGGAATCACCAGGGCATTGCCTTCCTTGGTGAGCTGCACCGGCGGGGCGCCGGCGATCCAGGCGAGCGTGATCTCTTCTTGGCCGGTCACATAGCTTACCGTGCCGATCTGCGCCCGCAGGCCTTGATTGACCATCTTTTGCAGAACCTGGTCAGGGCTCATCGTGTTCGACAATTGCGTGGCCTGCATGACGCGTTCCGGCTGGATATCCATGAACACGCGTACTTTCGCCGTGCCCGCATTACGGTCGATGATGAGCTTCACGCTTTTGACGACGCCGACCTGGATGCCGAGGACATCGACCGGCGCGCCGCGCGTCAGGCCCGCGACCGAGCTGGTGAAATAAGCGACGACCGGGATTTGGTTCTGGTAGCCGGCAGTTTGCGCATCCTCGTGGGATTCATAAAGCGGAAACACGGCATTGTCCGGGCTCGGCGCGCTGTTTGCCGCTTCCAGCGGCAGATCGAACGTCACTCCACCCGAAATGATGGCTTGTAGCGACTGAAATTCGATATGGAAACCGCCATTTTGCAACTGCGCTGTGATTCCCGAAGATTGCCAGAAATGGCTTTGCGGGCGAACCAGATGGTCGAAGGGGGCCCGGACGAAGATATTCACGGTGACCGGGCCAAAGCCATTGCCGATATCATAGCCCAGAACCTCGCCGACCACGATGTCACGATAGAAGACGGGCGAGCCGGCCGCCAATGATCCGATGGAGTCGGTTCTGAGCTGGTAGGTCTGGCCCGGCACGTCGGAGCGCACACCTGGAGGGCCTTCCAGGCCGGTAAATTGGTCCTGATATTGGCCGCCGGACAGGCCCGGATCGACCGCGATATAGGCGCCGGAGACGAGCGTATCGAGGCCCGATAAATTTCCGACGCTCAGAGAGGGCCGAACGACCCAGAAACGGGCATGGGAGGTGAGAAAGCGCGCGCCGACATTGTTCATGCGCACCCGCACCACGACTTCGCTGTTATCGTGGCTGAGATCGACGCTCTCGACAGTGCCGAGGGCCACGGCCTTGTATTTCACCTGCGTCTGACCGGCGGTGATGCCATCGCCGCTGGTAAAGCCGATCGTGAGCAGCGGCCCTTCCTGAAGCAAGGTGCGATAGCCGAGATAGGCCGCGATGATGGCGGCCAGGATCGGCACCAGCCAGACGAAGGAAAAACGCGGTCGGCGCAAACGCGCAGGCGGCGGGTTATGCGGCGGCGGGGCATTGCCGGTGGTGGCGGGCGTGTCGATAGGCATGTTACCGGGTTCCGGGGTTCAATTCGCGCGCGTAAGCGGCCTGGCTATAGGGGGTTTCGGCGGCGTCCCACATCAAACGCGGGTCGAAGACGGAAACGGCAAACATCGTCAGCACAACGACAGCGGCAAAACAGGCCGCGCCCAGTTCGGCGCGCACATAAGCGATCTGGCCAAAATGCACGAGTGCGACGAGAATTGAGATCATGAACACGTCGATCATCGACCAGCGGCCGATGAATTCGACGAATTTGAACGTCCGGGTTCGGCCGGCGAGGTGGCTTGCGCTGCCCGCCTGCGTTTGTATGAGCATGTAGGCCAGGCAAATGAGCTTGGCGAGCGGAATGCAGATGCTGGCAAAAAAGACCAGCAATGCCAGCGGCCAAAGACCATAGCTTTCGAGTTCGACGATGCCGCCCATGATGGTGAAGTGACGGGTCGAGGCGAGCTCGGTCATCTGCATCACCGGGTAGAGATTCGCGGGCAGGTAAAGGAGTGCGGCGGCGATCACCAGGGCCCAGCTGCGGCTGATGCTGCGCGGCTTGCGATGGTGCAGAACGGCATGGCAGCGCTGGCATCCTGTCCCCAGCGGCGCATGGTTGACCAGGCCGCAGGAAAGACAGCCGACATAGGTGGAAGTTCTGTGATCAACCGGAAGCAGGGTGGAATGTTCCGGGGCGGCGTGCGTGTCAGCCGCATGCAAAGCGCGCCAGACGGCCTCCTTGTCGAGAGCGGCGTCGGCGGCGGCCATGGAGACCATCAAGCCGATCAGCAGATAAAGCGCGGTGTCGAGATGAACCGTGGCGATCGCGTTCAGACGCGTGTAAGCGACCAGAAAGCCGAGGAGATAGACATCGATCATCGCCCAGGGCCGGATCGTTTCGTGGAAACGAAAAATCGCTTTGAGCCAGCGTGACGGAACCGAGCGGGTTTCCAGCCCGATCAGCGTGACCAGCATGATGGCGAGCTTGATGCCCGGGAAGATGACGGTCACAGCCAGGACCAGCAGGCCGACATTGGTGAAATCCTGCAGGTTCAGGCGCCAGGGGCCGGAGGTCAGATAGGCGAGTTGAAAACGCCCATACACCGAAATGTCGAGAAACGGCGCCACCAGGGCAAACAAGTAAAACAATAGTGCCGCGAGGCCGCAGGCGAGAGAGAATTCGAACGGAACCCTCCGCATGCGCCACAAAGTGTAATGACAGCGCGGGCAATCCGCGACCAGGCCTGGGCACATCTCCGGAAGGACCGAAAACAGACCGCATCTTGGGCATTCTCGCCAAGCCTCGGTCGGTGATCCACAGTTCAATCCCGTTTCGGTCACACCCGCTATCAAAATGCCTGGCCTTGAGGGCTTGTCATAGCTGCGCCTCGGTTGAGAGCATGGGGGAGATACACCAATAGATCAATCTGCACGAGCCCGTGCCATTTCAAACGCCCCCAGGCCCAAATGACCAAAATTTTTGCGCCGCTTCTTCCAAAAAGCGGCCATTTCCTTCCGTACGGTCTTATGAAACCAGGTGCGACCGCAGAACCATCTGCATCGCGGCGACCAGAATGAAAAGCAGCACGACGATGCGGAAAGCCGCCGGCGGCAGGGCATCCCGCAGAGGCCGCCCCAAGAGAATGCCGATCACCACGGGGATGCTGGCGCAGGCCGAAAACAGCAGATCAGCCCCGTCGGCATGGCGCGATTGCCCGAAACTGAGGATCAAAGCGGCGATGGAGATGATCAGAACCAGCGCGATCTGTTTGGTGAATTGTTTGCCGGTCGCCCCTGTGGCCAGCAGATAAGTGGCCAGAAGCGGGCCGGGGATCGCCGAAACCCCTTCCATCAGGCCGCCAATGAAGCCGACCGCGAGGCCGACGGGGGCGGAGGTCCGTTTCGGGAGCCTGAATTTCGGGGCGATCAGCAGTGCCGCGCAGGCGGTGGCGAGGATCAGGCCGGCGAGGCCCATCGCCAGCTGGCCCGGGATGCTGAGGAGGATTTTAACCCCCAGCGTGATGCCGATGACCGTGCCAATCACCAGAAAGCCGATATGCTGGAGCGTCTTCCAGGTATGACCGCCCTCGAAAGCCTGCGGGATATTGCCGATCATGATCGGCAGCGAGAGCAGCAGCACGGTCTGCTTCACCGAGAGAATGCCCGTCAGCAGAGGCACGGCAATCAGCGGCACACCAATGCTGACCACGCCTTTCACCAATCCGCCGACCAGCAGGGTGCAGGCCAGGATCAGCCATTCACGGGTCGAAAGGGCGTGCAAGCTCGGCCAGAGCAGGCTGTGGGAGAGGGGGAGGTGAAGAAGCGGCATGGCCGGCATGTATCGTTTACCACGCGTACCGGCAATGGCGATGGCCGGCTCCGCGAACGGAGCCGGCCATCAGGATCAGAAGCCTTCGAGGACCAGCTTGCCCTTGGCGCGGCCGGCTTCGAGCAGCGCATGGGCCTTTTTCAGATTGGCGGCATTGATCTTGCCGAGCGTCTCACCCAGCGTCGTGCGGAGCGCCCCCGCATCGACAAGGCGCGACACTTCATTCAGCAAAGCATGCTGCGCCTGAATATCCGCGGTCTGGAACAGCGAGCGTGTGAACATGAGTTCCCAGTGAATGGAAATGCTCTTGCGCTTGAACGGCATGATGTCGAGCGTGGCCGGATCGTCGATGACACAGAAGCGACCTTGAGGCGCGATCATCTCGACGATTGCGGCGAGATGCTGGTCGGTATTGGTCGTGCAGAAGACGAAAGCGGGGGCGGCGAGACCCTGCGCGGTCAGTTCCTGGGCCAGAGGCTTGCTGTGATCCAGCACATGATGCGCGCCCAGGGAGCGAACCCAGTCCTGCGTTTCCGGCCGCGAGGCCGTGGCGATGACCTCAAGGTCGGTGAGCTGGCGGGCCAGCTGAATGGCGATGGAGCCGACCCCGCCGGCGCCGCCGACGATGAGGATGGAAGGCTTGACGCCGGGCACGGGCTTTTGGACATCGAGCCGGTCGAACAAGGCTTCCCAGGCGGTGATCGCCGTCAAAGGCAGTGCCGCGGCTTCGGCCCAGCCGAGAGAGCGCGGCTTGGCGCCGACGAGGCGCTCATCCACCACATGAAATTCGGCATTGGTACCGGGGCGCGTGAGGTCGCCGGCATAAAACACTTCGTCACCGACTTTGAAGAGGCTGGTTTCGCTGCCGGTTGCGACCACGATTCCAGCGGCATCCCAGCCCAGGATCCGCGATTCACCGGTTTTCGGCGCCATGCCGCGCCGCACTTTCGTATCCACCGGGTTGACCGAGATCGCACGGATTTCGACGAGCAGGTCTTTCGGGCCGGGAACGGGGGCTGCGGTTTCGAAGTCGAGCAGCGCCTCTGCGTCCTGAATGGGTAGGCAAGTCTTGTAACCGACTGCGCGCACGGAAATCTCCTAAAATGATCTGCCGTTATTTTCGCGCTGGAGAAAAAATTTCAAGTGCGGGGGATTTGGGCCGTGCCGGTTTCACCGCCACCGGCCCAAAGTCAAAAAAGTTTTTGCGCCGCTTTTTTCAAAAAGCGGCCACTTGCTTTAAGCTAGGTGGCTCCGCAGATCGGTCGATGACGCGATCGACAGCAGCGTTCCAGCGATGGGCGATAATGGCTCACGGTTTGGTAGAACAAGTCCCAGCATCTGGGTCGCTTCCGGCTCGACGAGCGGCACGGCGCAAAGGTCCGGGAGACCGCCGAACATCAGCTGAAAGGTATGGGGGATGATGCTCGACCAGTTGCCCAGGGCGGTGTGCGCATAGACGCCGAGGAACGTGTTGCTGACAACGACCGGGTTAACACGAGTTCCGCGAGACGCCATGATTTCATCGATGAAGCGGCGGTTGCGCATGCTGTCACTCAGCAGGCAGAGCCGTTCCTCGGCCGCTTCTGCCCAGGTGATCGTGCCCCGGTCGGCGTATTTATTGCCCCGGCGCGTGACGAAAATATAGCGTTCCGGATAGAGCGGGATCCAGCGGACATTATCGGGCCCTTTACCATCGATATAGGTCACGCCGGCATCGATCTCGAAGGTCTCGATCGCGTGGTCGATGGCTTTCGAGGTCATCGATTGAATATTGATGGTCACATTGGGATGTTGGGCCGCAAAGATCTTGGTAAGAAAAGGCAAGGCCGGCATAGCCGCGGGGACCGCGCCGAGTTCCAGCGTGCCTGACAGGCCGGACGGGGAGCCGCTCAGCCCTTCCCGGAGGCTGTCATAGTCGGACAGGATGCGGCGGCCCCATTGCAGGACTTTTTCGCCATCCGGCGTGAGTCCCATGAAGCGGTGGCCGCGAATGACCAGCACAACCTGGAGATCTTCCTCAAGCTTGCGGATCGCCGCGGACAGAGTGGGTTGCGCGATGTTGCAGACCTCCGCGGCGCGCGCATAGTGCTTCTCCCGCGCCAGGGTGACGAAATAGGACAGATGTCGGATGAGCATTCGCGGCGCCAGTCAGTTCATTAGGTAGGTCTATGGATCGATAAGCGATCCCTATGGATGGTATCTGATTTCCGTGGTTGCAGACAAGGGCGCTCCTGAAAAAACCACGCGCGCGACGAGGTCTGAACCGCAAGGAGGCCGGCTTATGGCGGAGCGCAGGCGCGGCTGGCAAGCCCGAACTGAGGTCCGGAAGCATTAATAGCCGTTCATGAGCGGCAACGGCCCGCTCGCCCGAGGCAAGCGGTACCACAGCCGCATTTCGTTCACGAGCTTTAGCGGTCAGGCCCGACCGAATATTGTTTGATGGTCGCTTCCGTCTGCGCGGACACTTCGGACAGGATCACCTCATATCCCCATAGATTCGCCAAATGGTGGAGGACATCTTTGACATCCCGCTCATCGATCAGGCGCCCACTGTAAATTCTGTGTTGCAGGATCAGCTTGCGATCGCCGTTCAAATCGACATCGACAATCTCGATCTCCGGTTCGTTCTGAATAATGTCGAACTGGTCAGCGAGGTTGGTGCGAATGCTGCGATATCCATGTTCATTATGGATGGCTTTGACCAGAAGGTCAGATTTTCCATCGTCGTAAATATCGAAGAATTTCATCTTGCGGATGAGGTGAGGGCTTAGATATTGGCGAATGAAGCTTTCATCGCGATGGTTCGCCCAGGCCTCCTTGAGAACCCCGATCCAATCCTTGCAGCCGGCAATCTCCTTGTTCCAGGCGCGATCCTCATCGGTCGGATGTTCGCAGACGCGCTTGATGTCCTGCATCAGGCCGAAGCCAAGCGCGTAAGGGTTCATGCCATAATAGCCGGGGTGATCGAAATCCGGCTGAAACACGGCGGCGGTGTGGCTTTGCAGGAAATCCAGCATCGCGCCTTCGGTCAGATGGCCGGTCTGGTGCAGACGATTCATGATGTAATAGTGAACGAACGTCGCGCATCCTTCGTTCATCATCTTGGTCTGTTTCTGCGGATAAAAATATTGCGCGATCTGTCGCACGATCCTGACGATCTCGCGCTCCCAAGGCTTGAGGATGGGGGACCTCTTTTCGAGAAAATACAGAATATTTTCTTCCGGAAGGCCGAGGAGCATCCGCCTTTCATGGGTGCTGCGGGGATCGTTCGTGGTTTTGGTCGAAGCCGGGACGGTCTTCCAAAGCTCATTATAGGAGCGTTCCTGTTCCTCGAGCCGTTCCCGCGCCTTGCGTTCCTCATCGGCCAAGTTGAAGCTCTTGCGCTTGGGGTAACGATTGACCCCTTGCGCCATCAAAGCATGGGCGGCGTCCAGAACGCGCTCGACCTGGGCTTCGCCGTAACGCGATTCGCAGCTGGCGATATAGCCTTTGGCGAATTCAAGATAAGAGAGAATGCCGTTGGCATCCGTCCATTGCTTGAACAGGTTGTTGTTCTTGAAAAAATGATTATGGCCGAATGCCGCATGGGCAATCACCAGGGTCTGCATCATCATGGAATTTTCTTCCATGAGATAGGAAATGCACGGGTTGGAATTGATGACGATTTCATAGGCCAGATTGCGCAGCCCGTGGCGGTAAAGCAGTTCATCCCGCGCGAAATTCTTGCCGAATGACCAGTGCTGATACATTAACGGCATGCCGATCGACGAATAGGCATCGAGCATTTGTTCGAAGGTGATGATCTCGATCTGGTTGGGATAGAGGTCGAGGGTGAGTTCCTTTTCGGCGATGGCGCCGATCTCATGATAAATGCGCTTGAGGCTCTCGAAATTCCAATCCTTCACGCCTTTTTCCGCTGTCGTGTAATTCATCATTCGCCTCATTTGGCCTTTTTGCGGCGTGAACAGATCCCGAAAGACCGGAAAAATCTGCGAGCGTTCATTGACCTTGCGCGCGGCGATCGGCTCTCCGCCCCGTATAAGGGTTTCATAAGTGCGCCAGAGGTCGGTCATCTGCGTCATGCCATCCTGATGGCCGACTTCGATATAGGCGAAATACTGGCAGGCTGGGAGCACCTTGTCCCTGAGCAGGCTGACGACCTTGGCATTGTCACTCGGTACGTTGTCGCCATCCGAGGCCTGGGCAGCATAGATGTTCCAGTTGCACGAATTATATTTCTGGTCCACGACCCGGAGCATCTCCTCAAAGGCCGTAGAGACCACGGTGCCGCCGGTCTCCGTGCTGAAGAAGAAGGTCTCCTCATCGACTTCGCGCGCCATATGGGTATGGCGAATGAACACCAGGTCGACATCCCTGTAGCGCCGGCGCAGGAACAGATAGAGCAGCTTATAGAAGCGCTTGGCCAGATCTTTCATATGCTCCGTCATCGAGCCGGAGACATCCATCAGGCAGAACATGACGGCGCTGGTGACGGGCTGAGGCACAAGCTCGAACCGGTTATAGCGAACATCGATCGGGTCGATGAACGGAATACGCTGGCTTCGCTGCCGATGAATTTTCAGCTGTTCGGAAAGCTCCAGGGCTTTTTTGACGCTGTCCGGATCGTCAAACTCCTCAAGCCGGGCGATTTCCGCCTCGCAGACGGCGATCTGCGCGGGATGAGGCCGTTTCAGCGCAATGCGGCGCGCCAGGCTGTTTCTCATGGTCCGCGTGAGGTTCATATTGGGCAGGGTTCCGGTAATCGCGTGCCCGGCGCGAACCGGCGTGAAATTTTCCGACGATTTCATCTGCTTGCGCAGCAGGTCAGGCAGTTCGAGATCGTCGAAGAAAATATCGAGAAACTCTTCCTGGTTCAGCACGAACTGAAACCCGTCCTCGCCTTCGCCATGAGGCGAGGCCTGCCGGCCGGAGCCCCCCGCTTGCGACGAGCTGCGTTTCAACTTGTCTCCCGCCTCATATTGCTTGTTGCCGGGGAGCACATAGTCCCGTTGACCCAGAGCCGGGGAATGCCGGATCTGCGGTTCCTTCAGCCGGCTTGTTTTCACCCAGACTTTTTCTTCGCCGCTAAGGTCGGAGATGCTGCGTTCAGAAGTGGCCTTATGAACCGCTTCCACAAGCTCCTGTTTCGCGCGCCGGATAAAGCGCCGGCGGTTGGACAGGCTCTTGCCTTGGGGATTCAAACGGCGGTCGATAATATTCATTTCAGATGCTCATCTGTCTGTCCTGTTTTTATCCTGCCTGCTTCACGCGCATATACCATTCGACGAGGCGCCGGACCTGACGTTCGGTATAGCCGCGCGCCATCATGCGTTCCAGAAATTCGGAATGCTTGCGTTCTGTCTCGACCTCTTTCTTGGTGCCGAAGCTGATCACCGGCAAAAGCTCTTCAACCTGGCTGAACATCCGCCGTTCGATGACCTCGCGGATTTTTTCATAAGAGGTCCAGGACGGGTTGCGGCCTTCGTTCTGCGCGCGGGCCCGGAGTGCGAATTTCACGACTTCGTTGCGGAAATCCTTGGGGTTGGCGATCCCGGCGGGTTTTTCGATCTTGGTCAGTTCCTGGTTCAACTGCTCGCGATCGAGCATTTGCCCGGTATCGGGGTCCTTGAAGTCGAGATTCTCGATCCAGGCATCGGCATAATCGAGATAGCGATCGAACAGGTTTTGCCCGTAATCATTGTAGGATTCGAGATAGGCCTTCTGGATTTCATTGCCGATGAACTCGGCATAGCGCGGCGCCAGGACGCCTTTGATGAATTCCAGATATTGTTTTTCGATGTCCTCGCCGAACTGTTCGCGTTTGATATGCTGTTCCAGAACATACATCAGATGCACAGGATCGGCGCCCACTTCGCGCGTATCATGGTTGAAGGTCGCGGAGAGGACCTTGAAGGCGAAACGGGTGGAAATACCTTCCATGCCTTCATCGACACCGGCCGTATCCCGGTATTCCTGCATGGTTTTCACATTCGGTTCCGTCTCGCGCAAATTCTCGCCATTATAGACGCGCAATTTCGAGAACAGGTTGGAATTCGGGTGCATGCGCAGGCGGGACAGGACGGCGAAACGTGCGAGCATTTCCAGCGTAGCCACGGCGCAGGGCGCGTCCGCCAACTCGCTGTTGCGGATCAGCTTGTCATAGATTTTCTGCTCTTCGGTCACCCGCAGGCAGTAGGGCACCTTGATCACGCAAATCCGGTCGATGAAGGCTTCGTTGTTCTTGTTGTGCTTGAAGCTCTGCCACTCCGCCTCGTTCGAATGGGCGAGGATGATGCCATGGAACGGGATGGCGCCGATATTTTCCGTGCCCGTATAATTATTTTCCTGCGTGGCGGTCAGCAGCGGGTGCAGGATCTTGATCGGCGCCTTGAACATTTCGACGAATTCAAGGAGCCCCTGCGTGGTGCGGTTGAGCCCGCCGGAATAGCTGTAGGCATCCGTATCGTTCTGGCTGTAAAGCTCGAGCATACGGATGTCGACTTTTCCGACCAGGCTGGAAATGTCCTGATTATTCTCATCGCCAGGCTCGGTTTTCGTAATCGCGATCTGCCGCAGCCGCGACGGGTGCAATTTCACGACGGTGAATTTGGAAATATCGCCGCCGAACGCATCGAGGCGCTTGACCGCCCAGGGCGACATCAGCCCCGGCAGCCGGCGCGGCGGGATGCCGAACTGCGCTTCGAGTTCCGCGGCCATATGTTCGGGATGGAACAGGCTGAGCGGGCTTTCGAAAATCGGACTGAGTTGCTGCCCGGCTTTGAGCACATAGATCGGGATATGCTCCATGAGCTGCTTCAGCCGCTCGGCGATCGAGGATTTGCCGCCGCCCACCGGGCCGAGCAGATAGAGGATCTGCTTGCGCTCTTCGAGCCCCTGGGCCGAATAGCGGAAGAAATTGACGATCCGCTCGATCGTATCCTCCATGCCGTAAAAATCGGCAAAGGCGGGATAGATCTTGATGGTGCGGTTCATGAAGATCCGCCCGAGCCTTGCATCCTTGGCGGTATCGATCACTTCTGGTTCGCCGATCGCCGCGACCATGCGCTCGGCCGCCGTGGCGTAAGTCATGGGGTCTCGACGACACAGGTCGAGATATTCGAGGAGCGACATCTCATGCTGACGTTGCGCTTCGTATGACTGCATCGAGCGAGAAAAAAGCTGGTCGATCATACCCATGATTACTCCTGTCTTCAGAACTTCGTCGCTGTCCGTCCTCTTTTCCGCAGCTCTTCGGATGTTTCAGGTTCAGGTTTGAAGCTTCCGGCAAGTATAGTGGCGAATTCGGGACAAACGATACAAGATATGGGTTTTGTTACAATTCCCCAGAAAGCCTCAGCTCTTTTTGCTTTTCTATAAAATCTCTAGTTTTTTCGTGCGTCGAAAGTGTAAGCTCCGAATGAACCGCTTGACCAGAAGAAAAATCAAGGAAGACAGCAATTTATCGGCATTTTCCTTCTGCTTTTCATGTGCGCCTGAAACCACGGATTTCAAGCCCGTTTTTGGCCGGCGTTTGATCTTCTGTCCCGGCGAATATGTCGTGGTATCTTACTTAAATTGTGGGGCAGGGCAGGAAAAAATACGATCCCGGGCGGAGTTTGCGCCATGCCAAGGCCTTTAAAAATCGAGGCGTTTGTATTTGTTGTTGTTAATCAATTAAAATTAAAAACATGGACAGCATTGATCCCCTTGAAGCCTTGGCGAGCCAAGCATTTTCCCGGGTCGCGGATGCCAGCCAATCCTCAGGAAATCATTTGCGGATTTTGTGCGACGGGCCAGAGACTTTCGCAGTCTGGTTGCAAGAGATCGATCGCGCCACGTCGAGCGGTGCATCTGGAAAATTACATTATCGAAGAAGATGAGGTCGGTGCTGCCTTTGCCGCCGCGCTGATCCGCGCCCGGCAAAGAGGAGTTGCCTGCAAGGTCATTTATGACTGGCTGGGCTGCCTCGCCAGAACCTCGCAGGCTTTCTGGCGGCGGCTTGCCGAGGCGGGGGTTGAGGTGCGCCATTACAATCCGCCGCGCTTTGTGAACCCGGTGCGGCTGATCAGCCGCGACCACCGGAAGATCCTCTGTATCGATGGCGCCCTGGCCTTTACCGGCGGGCTTTGCATCGGTCACGACTGGGTGGGCAATCCGGCGCGCGGCGTGCCCCCCTGGCGCGATACGGCGGTGGAAATTCGCGGGCCGGCGGTGGCCGATATCGAGGCGGCCTTCGCCGATAGCTGGGGCTTCGTCGGCGGGGGCAGGCTGCCGCCCGCGGCCGCGCCGGTGCCGGCGGCGGGCGGGTGCGACGTATCGGTGATCGCCGGTCGCCCCGAAGCGATGGGGCTGTACCGGCTGGAGCAGTTGGTCGCGGCCGTGGCGGCGCGGAGCCTGTGGTTGACCGACGGCTATTTCGTGGCGACAACCGCCTATGTGCGCGCCTTGGGGGGCGCTGCGCGGATGGGGGTTGATGTTCGTCTCCTGGTTCCGGGCTCGAGCAACTGGCCCTTGGTCGGGGCCTTGTCGAAAGCGGCTTATCGCCCCTTGCTGCAGGCCGGGGTGCGGGTCTTCGAGTGGAACGGGCCGATGCTGCATGCCAAGACCGCGGTCGCCGATGGTTGCTGGACACGGATCGGCTCGAGCAATTCCAATCTGGCGAGCTGGGTTTCCAACCGTGAGCTCGATGTGACGAGCACGGACCGCGACGCTCGCCCGGCAGATGGAGGAAATCTATCTGGCGGATTTGCAGGGCAGCACGGAAGTCCTGCTGTCCCGGGGTCGGCGCGCCGAAAGACAACCGGTGGCGGCTTCCCCGGCGCCGAGGCCCTCGCGCGTGAAAACCACGTCCGAGCGGCTGCTCTCGGGCGTGATCGGGCTCGGCAGCACGTTGGGGGCCTTGCTGTCGCAGCGGCGCAATGTCGTGCCGGAGGAGGCGCTGCTTATCTGCACCGGCGGCCTGGTGCTGGTCTGTCTCGGCGTTGCTCGCTTTCTTCGTGCCGCGCCTGATCGCCTGGACGATCGCGCTCATCGCTTTATGGTCCGGCATCGGCCTGCTCATGAAAGCCTGGCGGCTCTGGCGTTCGGATGGCGAAATCGATCGATAGAATGAAAATCATCAGCTGGAATTTGCGGCATTCGCGGGGCGCGGAGATCGAGCATATTCAGGAGCTGATTGGTGAGCATCGGCCGGACTTGCTGCTGATGCAGGAGGTGACGGCTGAGATCGACGGCGTGGCGCAAAAGTTCGGCGGACATTATGCGCGCAGCGCCTTGCCGGGGCGCAATCACGGGCTTGCCGCCTGGAGTCCGCATCCGTTTCATCGGCCGGCGCAAAATCTGGCCTTGCAAAGGGGCGTCATCGTCCGGCGCATCTGCCAGCTTCTGGAATTTGACGGCTTCACCATCGCCAATGTCCATTTGTCGCATGGGCAAATGTTGAACCGTCTGCAGCTGCGCCGGATCGCCGCCGTCCTGTCGCCGCGGGCGGCGATCCTGGGCGACTGCAATATGATCGGCGCGCCGTTTCTGCCCGGATTTCGGGATGTCGGTGAGCGCCAGCCCACGCATCGTTCGGCGGGCCTGCTGCCCTTGCGGCTGGATCGCTGTTTCGTCCGTGGCTTTCATTGTGCCGGCGACGGAGGTTCTGGCGCCGGGTGCCTCGGATCATCATCCTTTGCTGGTGTCATTGGTGGCTGTCTGAGCGTCACGCGCAGGCGACGAAGCGGGGCGATTGCTCCCGCCTGGGCGCTGCGGTACGACCATAGGGTTCGGCCGACCGCCAGAGATTGCCGTAATCCAGCGATTTCCGGGAGGGCAAAATGCCTCATGACACATTGCTGCTGGACCAGCGCGACGCGGTCACGGTGGTTCGGCTCAATCGTCCGCAGGCGCTGAATGCGTTGAACAGCCAGGTGCTGCAGGAGCTGGGGCAAGTCTTTTCCGAATACGAAGCTGATAACAGCAAACGCTGCTTGATTTTGACTGGAAATGAAAAAGCCTTTGCTGCGGGCGCGGATATCAAGGAGATGCAGCCGAAAGGCTTCGCCGCCATGTATGGCGAAAATTTCTTCGCCGGCTTCGAACGCATCACCGCGACGCGGAAACCATGGTTCGCCGCGGTCTCCGGATTTGCCCTGGGCGGCGGGTGCGAACTGGCGATGATGGCGGATTTCATCATCGCCGCAGAGACGTGCCCGGTTCGGCCAGCCGGAGATCAGGCTGGGGATCGGTCCCGGGCATGGGCGGGTCGCAGCGTCTGACCCGGGCGATCGGCAAGGCGAAGGCGATGGAGATGTGCCTGACCGGACGTATGATGGATGCGGCGGAAGCCGAACGCAGCGGGCTGGTGGCGCGGATCGTGCCGGACAGCGCGCTGCAGGACGAAGCGTTGAAAACGGCGCAAGCCATCGCCGGCATGCCGCCCCTTGCGACGATCGCGGTGAAGGAAATGGTCAACGCCGCGTTTGAGACCGGTCTTGCGCAAGGCGTGCTGTTCGAGCGGCGCCTCTTCAACGGCCTGTGCGCCACGGCGGACAAGGAGGAAGGCATGGCAGCCTTCATCGAAAAGCGCCCGGCCGCGTGGCGGGGGGCTTAAGAAAGGCTACTTTTTGTGAACAAAAAGTAGCAAAAAAACTTTGCTAATTTGGGCCCGTGCCGCTCGGGCGCCTCAGGCTCAAAGTCAAAAAAGTTTTTGCGCCGCTTTTTCCAAAAAGCGGCCACTTTCTTACTTCATATATTTTTGAATTGAGGAGAATTTGATGAGAGCTAACAATGTGTTGGAAACCATCGGCGGCACGCCGCATATCCGGTTGAGCCGCCTGTTTCCGGAGGCTGAGGTTTGGATCAAGTCCGAGCGCAACAATCCCGGCGGATCGATCAAGGACCGCATTGCCTTGTCGATGGTCGAAGCCGCCGAGGCCGATGGCCGGCTGCAGCCGGGCGGGCTCATCATCGAGCCGACCTCGGGCAATACCGGGATCGGCCTGGCCCTGGTCGCCGCAGTGAAGGGCTACAAGCTGATCCTTGTCATGCCGGAATTGATGTCGGTGGAGCGCCGGCGGCTGATGCAGGCTTACGGCGCCACCTTCGATCTCACGCCGAAGGAGAAGGGCATGAAGGGCGCGATCGAGCGCGCCCATGAGCTGGCCCAGCAGATGGAAGGGGCCTGGATTCCGCAGCAGTTCGAAAACCCGGCGAATATCGAGATCCATGCCCGCACCACGGCGCAGGAAATTCTCGCCGATTTTCCCGAAGGGATCGATGTGCTGATCACCGGTGTCGGCACTGGCGGGCATATTACCGGCTGCGCCGAGACACTGCGCCAGCATTGGCCGAACCTTAAAGTATTTGCGGTCGAGCCCAGCCTGTCGCCGGTCATTTCCGGGGGCGCGCCGGGGCCGCACCCGATCCAGGGCATCGGCGCCGGCTTCGTGCCGAAAAATCTGCATGTCGACGTCCTGACCGGCGTGATCCAGGTCGAGGCCGAAGAGGCGCGGGAGTTCGCGCGGCGTTCGGCCCGCGAGGAAGGCTTGCTGGTCGGCGTGTCGTCCGGCGCCACCCTGGCGGCGATTGCCAAAAAGCTCCCCGAGCTTGGTGCTGGCGCGCGGATTCTCGGCTTCAATTATGATACGGGTGAGCGTTATTTGTCCGTGCCGGACTTTCTGCCGGCCTGAGGCAGAAAGCGCTACTTTTTGTGAACAAAAAGTAGCAAAAAAACTTTATGACTTTAGGCCGTGCTGGTTTCGCTGGTACCGGCCTAAAGTCGAAAAAGTTTTTGCGCCGCTTTTTTCAAAAAGCGGCCTCTTCTCTAAGACCGTGGCGATTTTGTTGCGGACGCCCAGTAGCAGTGCTAGAAATTTCCGATCACAAAACAAAAAAATGAGGAAACAGCCATGCTCGATGCAGCCATAGCTCCGCTTGCCGGCAGCGCGATTGCGGGGTTTGCGTTCAAGCCGCGCTATGACAATTTCATCAACGGAAAATTCACGGCCCCGTTGGGTGGGCAATATTTCGACAACGTATCGCCGATCACCGGCCACGTGTTCACCCAGGCCGCCCGTTCTACCGAGGCTGATATCAATCTCGCGCTCGACGCGGCGCACGCGGCCGCTGAGGCCTGGGGCAAGCGCAGTGTGGCGGAGCGGGCGCTGATCCTCACCCGCATCGCCGACCGGATGGAGGAAAATCTCGACCTGCTCGCCTATGTCGAGACGGTCGATAACGGCAAGCCCATTCGCGAGAGCACGTTGGCCGACATTCCCCTGGCGATCGATCATCTGCGCTATTTCGCCGCCTGTGCGCGGGCCCAGGAAGGGTCGCTCTCGGAAATCGACGAATCCACCGTCGCCTATCATTTCCATGAGCCGCTGGGCGTTGTCGGGCAGATCATTCCGTGGAATTTCCCGCTGCTGATGGCGATCTGGAAGCTGGCGCCGGCGCTGGCCGCGGGCAATGCCGTGGTCCTGAAGCCCGCGGAACAGACGCCGGTCAGCATCATGGTGCTGGCGGAACTCATCGGCGATCTGCTGCCGCCGGGCGTCCTCAACATCGTCAACGGGTTTGGTCTGGAGGCCGGCAAACCTTTGGCATCGTCAAACCGGATCGCCAAGATCGCCTTTACCGGCGAGACCACGACGGGGCGGCTGATCATGCAATATGCCAGCCATAACCTGATTCCCGTGACCCTCGAGCTCGGCGGCAAGTCGCCCAACATCTTTTTCGCCGATGTGATGAGCGAGGATGACGCGTTTCTCGACAAGGCGGTCGAAGGCCTGCTGCTTTTTGCCCTGAACCAGGGGGAAGTCTGCACCTGCCCGTCACGCGCTCTGATCCAGGAGAGCATCTATGACCGGTTCATGGAACGTGTTCTGCAGCGTGTGAAAGCCATCAAGCAAGGCAATCCTCTGCAAGCCGCGACGATGCTCGGCGCCCAGGCTTCGAGCGAGCAGGTGCAAAAAATCCTGTCCTATATCGATATCGGCAAACAGGAAGGTGCTGAGCTGCTGATCGGCGGGGGGCGGCCGGAGGTGGCGGCGGAGCTCGCTGACGGGTTCTACATCGAACCGACGGTGTTCCGCGGCAACAATAAAATGCGCCTGTTCCAGGAAGAGATTTTCGGGCCGGTGCTTTCCGTCACGACCTTCAAGGACGAAGCCGAGGCGCTGCAGATCGCCAATGAGACGCTTTATGGGCTGGGCGCGGGCGTCTGGTGCCGGGATGGCGCGCGGGCCTACCGCATGGGCCGCGCCATCAAAGCCGGGCGGGTCTGGACGAACTGCTACCATCTCTATCCCGCGCATGCGGCGTTCGGCGGCTACAAACAATCCGGTATCGGGCGCGAGAACCATAAGATGATGCTGGATCATTATCAGCAGACAAAGAATCTTCTGGTTAGCTACAGCCCGAACGCGCTCGGCTTCTTTTAAGGCGCGCGCCGATGACGGAGCTGCCGCAACGGGTCGTGGCGACGGAAGCGGCCTTGCAGCTCATCGCGAGGCTGCGGCAGCTTCATGGCGCGGTCATGTTCCATCAATCGGGGGGATGCTGTGACGGCTCTTCCCCGATGTGCTTTGCCGCCGGCGACTATATCGTGGGGCCGGACGATGTGCGGCTCGGCGAGATCGGCGGCGCGCCATTCTTCATGAGCCCTTCGCAATTCGAATATTGGAAGAATACCCAGCTGATCATCGACGTCGTCCCGGGGATGGGCGGCATGTTC
Organism: uncultured Pseudomonadota bacterium; assembly: GCA_963798115.1. Lineage (GTDB taxonomy): Bacteria > Pseudomonadota > Alphaproteobacteria > Acetobacterales > Acetobacteraceae > Acidocella. The sequence goes on along the minus strand of CAWCRT010000012.1, from coordinate 328,898 downwards.
TCGCTGGATAATGGCACTGGGATGCGCTTTCTCACGCGCTCGAGGGTGTTTGGGGAGGAGGAAGTGGCGGCGTTGCAGAGAGGGGCGTAATTTCCCAAGCTTCTGGTCCCGGCAATTTGTATCGCTTGTATCGGTCGATACAAGACATTTGGTGTTCAAGACGGCATCGGGGGGCTTACCGCGATGGGGATGGCGGTAAGTTCCCTCATCGTTCTTGTTAAGGTGATTAAAATGATCAAACGAATTGCCATTCTGACCGGCCTTCTTTTTGTCGGCATGACCGCCAGTGCGCGGTGCTGCCACGCCGCCTTCCTTGTACACCGCGCCGCAGGCGGCGGCGGGTGCCGGTCGTGTATACGCAGAGCTGTGCCATGTGCCACGGCGCCCAGTTGCAAGGCGAGAGCGCTCCGGCGCTGACGGGTGAACGCATGACCGGAAAGCACCATACCCTGGGCAAGATTTTCAGCATTACAGCCAAAAAGATGCCGGCCGGACACCCCGGCAGCCTGTCTCACACCGAGTATGAAGATGTCATGGCCTATATACTGAGCAAAAACGGCTTCCCGGCCGGCAGCAGCGCGCTCACCTATAATGCCGGCCTGACCTCATCCGTGTCGCTCTACCGGGCTAAATAATCGCAGGTGGCGTTGCCGCCGCGGCGCCACAGGGCCGATTGAGCCAAAGTTTTTGCGCCGCTTTTTTCAAAAAGCGGCCTCTTCCTTCCTCTCTATTTTCATAACATCCCCGATCGGATAGGCTTGCGGCCAACAAGCGGCGCGTACGCGCGCCCGGGAGGTTGGTCTTGCACATAAAAGTCTTGGGGGCGGCCGCCGGAGGTGGCTTTCCGCAATGGAATTGTCGCTGCGATAATTGCCGCCGTGCCCGTGCGGGCGATCCCGCGGTCAAGCCCCGCACCCAGGCCTCGCTGGCGGTGAGTGCGGACGGGAAGCGTTGGGTCCTGCTCAATGCCAGTCCGGATCTGCCGGCACAATTGCGGGCGACGCCCGCGCTGCAACCCGCTGATGGCGGCGCGTTGCGCGGGGCGCCGATTGAGGCGGTCGTCCTCTCGGGCGGGGATATTGATTGCCTCGCCGGCCTGCTTTCCTTGCGGGAAGGGCATCGCTTCAATATCTACGCCCCGCCTTTCATCGAACGCATTTTGCGCGCGAATCAGGTCTTTTCCGTTCTCGACCAAAAATACGTGAAATTCCAATCCGTTACGGAAGGGGACACGATCGGGCTTCAGGATGTCGCGGGGGCATCGTTAGGGCTGAGCATCGAGACTTTCTCCGTCCCCGGAAAAATTCCCTTATATCAGGAAGAGGGAAGGGACTTGGGCGACCTTCTCAGCGCCCAGGCGGTGGTCGGGTTGCGCGTGGCGGATGATGCAGGCAGCGCGCTTTGCTTTGTTCCAGGTTGCGCCCATGTCACGCCGGAACTGATGCGTCGTTTCGAGGCCGCGGATGTGCTGTTTTTTGACGGCACCTTATGGCGGGATGATGAAATGATTGTTGCCGGCGTGGGGACGAAGACCGGCGCGCGCATGGGGCATGTCAGCCTTTCGGGAAGCGAAGGGCAGCCTCGCGGCCTTTTCAGACGCGAAAATCAGGCGTAAAATCTATATTCATATCAATAATACAAACCCGATCCTGTGCGACGATTCCTCCGAGGCGGAGATAGTGCGTGCAAATGGTTGGGATATTGCCTGGGACGGGATGGAAATAACAATATGACTGGAAAAATTAACCGAAAAATTAACTAATGAAGAGTTTGAGGAAGCGCTGCGCGGGATCGGCGCGCGTCACTACCACAATCATCATCCGTTTCACCGCATGCTGCATGCCGGTGCCTGCACGCAGCAACAGGTTCAGGCTTGGGCGCTGAATCGCTATTATTACCAGAGTTCGATCCCGAAAAAGGACGCGATCATCGTCTCCCGGCTGCCCAACGCCGACGACCGGCGCATCTGGCGGCAGCGTCTGGTCGATCATGATGGCGAGCAGCCGGGCGATGGCGGCATCGCGCGCTGGCTGCGCCTCGCCACAGGGGTGGGGCTGGAGGCTTCCTATGTGGAATCGACCGCCGGCATTCTGCCCATTACGCGCTTTGCCGTGGACGCCTACGTGCATTTCGTCCGCGATCGCAGCCTGCTCGAAGCCGTCGCCTCATCGCTGACCGAATTGTTCTCGCCTTCGATCATCGCCGAACGTGTGTCCGGGATGCTCGCGCATTATGAGTTCGTCTCGCAAGGACACGCTGGCCTATTTCAACGCCAGGCTTCATCAGGCGCCGCGCGATGCCGATTTTGCCCTGGATTATGTGAAAACCCACGCCAGAAACCGCGAAGAGCAGGAGCTTGTTCTCGCGGCGTTGCGCTTTAAATGCGATGTTCTCTGGGCGCAGCTCGATGGTCTCTATGGCGCCTATGTTGCGCCGGGCCATATTCCCCATGGCGCGTTTCTCGCTTCATCCACGGCGGAGTCCGTCACGCTGTGACGCTTACCCCAACATCCGTCCCGGCACTGCGGCGCGGGGTGCGAAGGCAGTTCGACAAAGCCCGCAATGTCCCCGTCCTGATGGCGCCTGAACGGGTCGTCATGCTCGATGACATCGCCGATGCGATCGTCTCGGAATGCGATGCCGTGTCGTCCATCGATGAAATCACGGCGCGTCTGTCGGCACGTTTCGCGACCCCGGCCGAGACGATCCAGGGCGATATATTGGCGTTCCTGCAAACCTTGCACGATCAGGGGCTGATCCAATCATGAATGCAATTTCTCCCCCGCTGGCGCTGATGGCCGAGCTGACGCATCGTTGCCCGCTGCAATGCCCTTATTGTTCCAACCCCGTTGAAATGCTGAAAGTGGGGCAGGAGCGGGACACGGCATTCTGGCAACAGGTGATCGAGGAAGCCGCCGCTCTCGGCGTGCTGCAGATCCATTTTTCGGGCGGCGAGCCGACGCTGCGGCAGGATCTGCCGCAACTGGTGGCCCACGCGACCGCGCATGGGCTCTACGCCAATCTGATCACCTCGGCCGTCCTGCTGAACGAGGCGAAACTGCACGAGCTGGCCGAGGCCGGGCTCGGCCATGTGCAGGTGAGCATCCAGGGCGCCTATGCCGAAACGGCGGATCGCATCGGCCATTATAAAGGCGGGCACGAGAAGAAGCTGAGCATTGCGCGCATGGTGCCGCAGGCGGGCATGTCGCTCACCATCAACGCCGTGATGCACCGGCAGAATCTGCACGAGCTTCCCGCCATCATCGATATAGCCGTGGACCTGGGCGCCGACCGGCTCGAGGTTGCCCATGTGCAATATCATGGCTGGGCCTTCCGTAACCGCGCGGCGCTCATGCCGACGCGGGAGCAGTTCGAAGAAGCGGACCGCATCGTCGCCGAACGCCGGCAAAGCCTGAAAGGGCAGTTGGTCATCGATTATGTCGTGCCCGACTATTATGCCGAAATCCCCAAGACCTGCATGGGAGGCTGGGGGCAGAAAATATTGAACGTCGGGCCCGATGGCCGGGTGCTTCCCTGCCATGCCGCCGAGACCATTCCAGGGCTGGTGTTCGAGAAAATCGGAGAACGCGGGTTGCGGGAGATCTGGGAAAACGGCCAGGCCTTCACGCGTTTTCGCGGGACGGGCTGGATGGAAGAGCCCTGTGCTTCCTGCGCCATGCGGGAACTCGACTGGGGCGGTTGCCGGTGCCAGGCGCTGGCCATCACCGGCAATGCGGCGGCGACGGATCCGGTCTGCCGTTTCTCGCCCCATCATGCGCGGATGAATGAAATGGCGGAGGGCGAGGCCAAAGCCGACCTGCATGAGTTCATCTATCGGCGTTTCTGAACTAGGGAAGGAAGAAAGGCTTCTTTTTGTGAACAAAAAGTAGCAAAAAAGCTTTGTTAATTTGGGCTGTGCTGGTTTCGCTGCTGCCGGCCCAAAGTCGAAGAAGTTTTTGGTGCCGCTTTTTTTAAAAAGCGGCTACTTTTCTTCATCTACTGTGCCTTCAGGTGACACGATGGCACAAAATGTCACGCTTTCCGTCCGTTGCTCTTTTTTGTTTCTGAATGAAATCAATCGCCTGGCGCTTGGCATGATCTATGCCTAAGGCTTTTTGTGTGCGTTACGATTTCGTATCGCCTGTTCGCATATCGAGAATTTGTTCAATAACGAATGAAGATATCGGGCGTTTCCGGCTTGGCCGAGCGGCGCCATCAGGGGGAAACATGTCGATAAAATATCGTATCAAGCATTCTCTTGGCACGGCATGGCGCTTGGGGTCGCCGGGGCCGTCGCCATGTCGACGACGCTGTTGCCGGGAGCGGCCCAAGCGGGCTCCGTGACGCAGCCTGGTGAAACGATCGGTTACGCACCCGGTGCGCCTTTGCCGCAAGGCTGGTATTTTGCCGATACCACCGACTACGGCCAGCGCACGGCGCCCAGTAATACGACGGCGATTGTTACTATTCCTGTGATCGTCTGGGCGACGCCCTACCATTTTCTGGGCGCGCATGTGCAGGCGCTGGCGGCAGTGCCTTTGGTGGGGGTCGGCACGCCGGGCTCCTACAATGCCGGCTGGTATAATCCGTGGATCGCCGCGCAGCTGGCCTGGGATCTCGGGAAAGGGCTGGGCGTTAGCTATGCCTTTGGCTTTTATTCCGGGGTGAGCAGCCCGGTCGCGGATCAATCAGGCTCCATCAATCAGCGCTTCGCCATCAGTTACACCGCGAATGGCTATAACCTCTCAGCCAACCTTATTTATGGCAATCAGATCAGCAGCCACACGAACCCGGACTTCCTCAACCTCGACCTCACGGCGACGAAGGGGTTCGGCAAATGGTCGGTCGGCCCGGTGGGCTATTATTCCACCGATACCAGCACGCCATTCTCGGGATATCAGAGGCAGAGTCAGTTCGCGCTTGGTGCGCTCGTCGGTTATGATTTTGGGCCGGTCATCCTGCAGACCTATCTCACCAGGGGCGTCACCCAGAGCAATTACGGCGGCAACGATACACGCTTCTGGCTGCGCTTCATCATCCCGCTGGCCTGATACGCTGGGTCGTGCTTCGCTGGCGCACCAGGCTCAATAGAGCAAAAGTTTTTGCGCCGCTTTTTCCAAAAAGCGGCCTCTTACTTTCTTCTCTAGGCCGGCTGGTGCGGGTGGGGGGAGTTGAACCCCCACGGGCCTAGGGCCCAACGGATTTTCGTACCACCACGGCTTTCGCCGCCCGGGCCGTGGCATCACGTGCCGGCCGGTTCGTGGTCTGGACTATCCCTTCACCATAGCGCTTGGCCTTAGGTGCTGCCCGTCTAGTCTCTACACCTTCCCGTTGCCGGGCTTGGCTCGGGATTGCCATGTGACAGGTTCCCCCGACTTTGAGCAGTTCTACACCACCGGTTTCCCGGCGGGCACTCAACGTCAATTTAAGTCCGGTGCGTCTACCATTCCGCCACACCCGCACGCCGCCGCTGTATAGAGCCTCAACCGTCATTCGCCAATGGCATGAACCGCCATTGACGCGGTCGCGGCGCGATTGGCAGCAGGCCCCATGGCTAGCCGCAAATCCGTTCCTCGAAAAACAAACCGTTGGTTGCGGCGGCTCGTTCTTGCTCTGCGTTATTCCGTTATTGGCGTCATCTGGGGCGTCATCGCGTTCGGGGCTGTTCTGCTTGGTCTGACCTGGGACATGCCGAACCCGGCGCACGCGGTCACCGCGCCCCGGCGGCCGGCGATTTGCCTGTATGACCAGTCAGGTGATCTGGCGGCCCGTTTCGGCGATGTCGCCGGCCGCGTCGTGCTGCCGCGCGAGCTGCCCGCCTATGTGCCCGGTGCGTTCATCGCCATCGAGGACCGGCGTTTCTACCAGCACGGCGCCTTCGACATGCAAGGCATCGGCCGCGCGGCACTCGCGGACTTGGCCCATGGGCATGTCGTGCAAGGCGGTTCGACCCTCACTCAGCAGGTCGCCAAAACATTGTTCCTGACCGACGAACGCTCGCTGCGGCGCAAGATTCAGGAAGCCATTCTCAGCCTCTGGCTCGCCCGCCATTACACGAAGCAGGAAATTCTCGGCATCTATCTCAACCGGGTCTATCTCGGAGAGGGGGCTTACGGCGTGGATGCCGCAGCACGGCTCTATTTTGGCGTGCCGGCGACCGAGCTCACGCTGGCTCAGGCGGCGATCCTCGCCGGCCTGCCGAAGGCACCTTCCTCCTTGAATCCGCTTGCCGACCCGCGCGCGGCGGCCGAGCGCGCGCGGGAAGTGCTGAACGCCATGGTGGCGACCCAGCGCATTTCCCTGGCCGAGGAAAACAGCGCCGAGCAGCAGCTTGACCAGGCGGCCGTGCCGTCCTTGCGCGCGTCCTGGTTCGCCCTCTGGGTCATGCAGCAGGATAGCGGCGTCATTCCTGAAGGGCAGGACGTGTCGCTCACCACCACGCTGGATCCCGGTTTGCAGCACGTGGCCGAAGCGGCCTTGGATGCCGCCATCGCCGCACATGGCGCGGCGCTGCACATCTCGCAGGGTGCGGTGGTGGTGCTCGATGCCCGGACCGGCGCCGTGCGGGCCCTGGTCGGCGGGGTGGGAGATCGCGACGGCTATGACCGTGCGGTGCTCGCGCGCCGGCAGACCGGCTCCGCCATCAAGCCGATCGTCTGGCTCGCGGGCCTGCGTGCCGGCATGTCACCGGACGACAAGGTGCTGGATGCGCCGCTTTATTTTCGCGGCTGGCACCCGCGGGATGATGAGCGCGTCTATCATGGCGACGTGACCATGACCGAGGCTCTGGCCGATTCCATGAACACCGTCGCCATTCGCATCCTTTTGCGGGCCGGCGGCCCGCGCCGCGTGATCGCCCTGGCCCGCCAGCTTGGCCTGGACGATCATTTCCCGGACGATGCGACCATGGCGCTCGGCACTGGCGGGGTGGGGGTGATGCAGCTCGCCGGCGCCTATGCCACGTTTTTCAATGGCGGCGAGCGTGTCACGCCTTACGGGGTCACCGCCATCAATGGCATTCCTTACGCACCGCCGCCGCCGGTTCCTGTCGTGAACCCCGACCAGGCGGGGGCGGTCGCGGCGATGATGCGCGCAGTGGTGCTGAGCGGGACCGGCACCAGCGGCTTTGTCCCCGGCCTCTATACGGCCGGAAAAACGGGAACCACGCAGGATTATCGCGATGCCTGGTTCGTCGGCGATGCGGGACCCGACATCATCGCCGTCTGGGTCGGCAACGATAACGACACGCCGATGCGAAGGGTCTATGGCGGCACGGTCCCGGCGTCGTTTTCCACGCGATCGCTGTTGGTATTAAGTAAGGAAGGAGCCGCTTTTTGGAAAAAAGCGGCGCAAAAACTTTTCTGACTTTGGGCCTGAGGCGCTGAAACCGCACGGGCCCAAATTAGCAAAGTTTTTTTGCTACTTTTTGTTCACAAAAAGTAGCGTTTACTTGCTTCCTTCTACCTTCTTCCCATCGCCGTCAGCATGAACCGTCGCTTCAAACCCGGCATGCGGTCGACGGCGGCCAGGCCCAGATCGCGCGCCAGCCGGATCGCCGGGTTATTGGTTGAAAACAGCCGGTCCAGCGCGTCTGTCGCTGCCAGCATCATCAGATTAGCCGGGCGCCGCGCCGCCTGATAGGCGGCCAGGAATGCCGGGTCGCCCGGGTCAGCCGCATCGTCCAGCAGGTCGGTGAAGGCTAGCGCGTCCTGCAGTCCGAGATTCAGCCCCTGTCCGGCGATGGGGTGCACCCCATGCGCGGCATCGCCGATCAGCGCCAGCCTTGTGTCGAAATAGCGGGCCGCATGCATGGCCGAGAGCGGATAGGTCCAGCGCCGCCCCACCAGGGTCACGGCGCCGAGATGGTCGCCGAGGCGCTTGGCCACTTCCCGCGTGAAGCGTGCATCATCGAGCAGAGCGAGGCGTTTGGCGATCTCGTGGCGTTCGGTGAAGACGATGGCGGAGAGATGCTCGTGCTGCTCGTTGCCGCTCATCGGCAGCTGTGCGAACGGGCCGCCGGGCAGGAAATGCTCCAGCGCCACGCCGTGATGCGGCTTTTCATGGGCCACCGCGCACACCACGGCCGATTGCCCGTAGACCAGCCGGGTGACGGGGATACCGGCCTGGGTCCGCAGGCTGGAATTACGCCCGTCGGCAGCCACCACCAGCCGGGCCTCGATGACCTCGCCGCTATCGAGGCTGACGCGCACGCCGTCACTGTTGCGCGACACTGATGCGAGGGAAGGCGCGCGGAGCAGGATATTGTCATGCTCATGCAGGCGGCGGTTGATGGCGACGCGCAATGACCGCGCCTCGATAATCCAGCCGAACGGATCGTCTCCCACCGCGCTATGATCGAAATGCAGGCGCAAGGGCGAAGCCGGTCGTCCGGGCTGGCCATCCGTGACGTGGATGTCCAGGATCGGACAGGGCGGGAAGGGCAGGGCGTCCCACAATCCGCCCGCGTTGAGCAGGCGCTTGGAGCCGGCCGCGATCGCATAGGCGCGGCCATCGAAATCCGGATGCTCCATCGGCGGCAGCGCCGCCCTGTCGATCAGGGCCACGCGCCGGCCGCGTGCCGCCAGGGCACAGGCCAGCGCCCCGCCGACGGGGCCGGCGCCGATAATCGCGATGTCATGGTGACTTTGCATGAGGCCCTATGTGGCAGAGCAAGGCGAGCGCGCCAAGTTTGGACGCCGTCCACGCAAAACAGCCATCGCCGCGGCACTCAGGATCGGCAATACAAATCTGCTTAAAATATAAGCATAGATTGGTCTTCAAAATGGGCAGTTGGGGCTTGTGGACGCTCTGCAATCCATTCTCCGCCCCAAATAAAGATTGCGTAAGATTGGCATGGAAGATGCATTACTCCACTGACGCCGCTTGGCTTTGCGACCAACGCATCGATGGGCGGCTGTGGCATGATGGAGACGTGACATGGCAATCGTACCCGCACTACCGGGCAATTGGCTTAATACAGGTGATAACGCCTGGCAGCTCACTGCAGCGACTTTTGTCGGCCTGCAGAGCGTGCCGGGCCTGGTGGTGCTGTATGGCGGCATCGTCAAGAAAAAATGGGCAATCAACTCCGCCTTCATGGCGTTCTATGCCTTTGCGGCGGTGCTGCTCGTCTGGGTTCTCTGGGCGTATAATATGTCTTTCGGCAAAGAGTGGCTGGCGATGCCGGGCACGGGCGGCAATGGTTTCCTCGGCCATCCCGGCCAGATCACGTCCGCATGGAATGAGACCAAGGAAGCGGTGATTCCCGCCGCTGCCGCCGGTATGCCACCGATCGGCTTCCCAATGTCCACGATGGTGTTCTTCCAGTTCGTGTTCGCCGCCATCACGGTGATCATCATGCAGGGCTCCATCCTCGGCCGCATGAATTTCAAGGCCTGGATGATTTTCGTGCCCGTGTGGATGAGCGTCGTCTATCCGATCGGCGCTTTCTCGCTCTGGGCCGGCGGCTGGCTCGGCTCGATGGGTGTGGTCGACTATTCCGGCGGCTATGTCATTCACTTGACCGCCGCGGCTTCCGGCTTCACCGCCGCGGCTGTGATCGGCCCGCGTCTGCTGCGCGACCGCGAAAACTTCCAGCCGAACAACCTGCTGATCACCCTGGTCGGCGCCGGCATTCTGTGGCTGGGCTGGGACGGCTTCAACGGCGGTGACCCGTATTTCGCGAACGCCGACGCCGGTGCGGCCGTGCTCAACACCAACGTCGCCACCGCGGCCGCCCTGCTGGCCTGGACCGTGCTGGACGTGTTCGCCTACAACAAGCCTTCCGTGCTTGGTGCTGTGAACGGCATGATCGCCGGCCTCGTCGCCATCACCCCGGCGGCGGGCTACATCAATGGCGGCGAAGCGATCGTGCTCGGCCTCGTGGCCGGCATCGTGCCCTGGATGACCTGGAACTGGCTGGGCCGGACCTGGCTGTTCCGCAAGGTCGACGATACGCTCGGCGTGTTCCACACCCATGGCGTGGCGGCGATTGTCGGCGGCATCGGCACCGGTATCCTGGCCGACCCCGGCATGATCGAGTATTATGCGACGGGCAAGGACAGTGCGGTGAACGTGACCGGCGCCCTTTTCGGCAACCCGCATCAGGTGCTGCTGCAGATCTACGGCGCGGCCTTCATCATCGCGATCAACGTTGTCGGCACGTTCGTCATCCTCAAGGTCATCGGCCTGTTCGTGCCGCTGCGTGCGAATGACGAGGTCATGATGATCGGCGACGACGCCATCCATGGTGAAGAAGCCTACGCGATCTTCGCCGACGGCCAGAAGATCCCGGTCCTGGGCGACTAACGGCTTCTTTCAGCCGCGAGCAGAGAAACAGCGCCGCAAGGCGCTGTTTTTCGTTCAGGCCGCCCGGGATCGCCGGCGGGCGGTGCCGGCGACTCCAAAATCTATTTTGAAATCAGATACCTCCGCCGTATAACGCCGGTCATGGCGGTAAATTTCGAAGCCCGACGGTTCATCTCTCCAGCGATCCGGGCGCAGTTCCGTCGCCGGTTCTCCGAGCTTTCGGCGCTCATTTGCGCCCTGGCCGGCCTGGCCTTGCTGCTCGCGCTCGTCTCCTACAATCCGCACGATCCCTCGCTGGACACGGCAAGCGATCTGCCGGTGACGAATTTGGCGGGCCCGGTGGGGGCGACGCTTGCGGATCTGGCGCTGCAAGGGTTTGGCGCGGCCGGGCTGATCCCGCCTTTGGTGCTCCTGGCCTGGAGTTATCGCCTCGGCACGCGTGGCGCGGTCGGCTATGTGAAGACCCGAATCGCCCTGGCCGCGGTGTCGATGCCCTTATTGGCCGCCGGGCTGGCGATGGCCCTCGCCATCATTCCCGGCCCGCCGGCGCCCTGGCCGGTGCCGGCCGGCATTGGCGGTGCCATGGGGGCGGTTCTGTCCAGCCTGTTCGTCGATCTGAGCAGCTCCATCCTGGGACGAATCGGCACCGGCCTGATGATGGTGCTTACACTTCTCTGTGCCTTGGGCAGTTTCGGATTCGCGCTGGGCTTCACGCCGAACGAATGGCGCTCGGGCGGGCGCAAGGCCGCCTTTGTCGCCAAGGCGTCCGTTAGCCAGAGCCGGCGCGGCGCGGAGACCGTGTCCTCCTGGATCACGCCTTTGCTGCAGAGCGTCGTCGGAACGCGCGGCTGCCGAAGAGCCGCCGCCGGGCCGGGCCTGGGTTCCTTCCATGGCGCCGAGCCGCCTTGATGATGAGGATGAAGAGCCGGCGATGCCCGTGCCGATGCCCAAGGCCGCGCCAGCGATCAGAACCGTGCTGCCGCCCAAGAAGGCGCTGCCGCCACGCCAGGAACGGCTGCCCTTGCTCGAAGCCGGCTGGAACTTTCCGTCGCTCGACCTGCTGCGCGAGGCGCCGCCGCGCAACAGCACCGGCCCTTCGCCGGAGTCGCTGGAGAATAATGCGCGCCTGCTGGAAAACGTCCTTCAGGATTACGGCGTGCAGGGCAAGATTGTTGAAATCCGCCCGGGCCCCGTGGTCACCCTGTATGAATTGGAGCCGGCGCCCGGCATCCGTTCAGCGCGCGTGGTCGGGCTCGCCGACGATATCGCCCGCTCGCTGTCCGTGGTCGCCGTGCGTATCGCCACGGTTTCCGGCCGCAATGTGATCGGCATCGAAGTGCCGAACGCGAAGCGGGAAACGGTGTTCTTTTCCGAGCTGCTCGGCGCTGAAATCTGGGACAAGCAGAGCTCGAAGCTCACGCTCGCTTTGGGCAAGGATATTTCCGGCGCGCCGGTCCTGGCTGATCTCGCGCGCATGCCGCATCTGCTGATCGCCGGCACCACCGGCTCCGGCAAGTCGGTCGGCGTGAATGCGATGATCATGAGCCTGCTATATCGGCTTTCGCCCGAACAATGCCGGCTGATCCTCATCGACCCGAAAATGCTCGAGCTTTCGGTCTATGACGGCATCCCGCATCTCCTGGCGCCGGTGGTCACCGAGCCGGCCAAGGCGGTGGCGGCGCTCAAATGGGTGGTGCGCGAGATGGAGCGGCGCTACCGTTCGATGAGCCAGCTCTCGGTGCGCAACATCGCCGGTTATAACGACCGGGTGAACGAGGCGCGGGAGCGCGGCGAGGTGGTGACCAGGCGCGTGCAAACCGGCTTCGATTCGGAAACGGGCAAGCCGGTCTTTGAAGAACAGCCTTTGGCCCTCGAGCCTTTGCCGTTCATCGTGGTGTTCATCGACGAGATGGCGGATCTCATGATGGTGGCCGGCAAAGAAATTGAAATTGCCGTCCAGCGCCTGGCGCAGATGGCCCGCGCCGCGGGGATCCATGTGATCATGGCGACCCAGCGCCCCTCGGTCGACGTTATTACCGGCACAATCAAGGCGAATTTCCCGACCCGCATCAGCTTCCAGGTGATTTCGAAATTCGACAGCCGGACGATTCTTGGCGAGCAGGGGGCCGAACAGCTGCTCGGGCAGGGCGACCTGCTTTACATGGCGGGCGGCGGGCGCATCACCCGCGTTCACGGCCCCTTCGTGTCCGACCAGGAGGTAGAGGCTGTGGTCGCCTTCCTGCGCGAGCAGGGCGAGCCGGCCTATCTCGATGAAGTGACCGAACAGGTCGAAGACGAGGCGCCTTCCATCGCCGCGACGGCCGGCGGCAATAGGTGAGAACGCCCTCTACGACCAGGCAGTCGCGCTCGTGGCCCGTGAGGGCAAGGCGAGCACCTCGTTCATTCAGCGCCACCTGCAGATCGGGTACAACCGCGCCGCCAAGCTGATCGAGCAGATGGAAAAGGAAGGCATCGTCAGCGCCGCCAACCATGTCGGCAAACGCGATGTGCTGGTGCGCGTCGAGCGCGAGGAATAGTTAATTCCCGGCCGCGGAACTTGATCGCCGTCATAGCGCGGCGGCGCGAAAAAGCGCACGGAGTTGCGGCGCCAATCGGTAATTCAGGATTGGCGCCCGGGGCATGATCAGGAGACGAATCCTGATTTATGGTGCGCCGTAAATAGCACTGGATAAAAACGCGATTTCGCACTATAAAATTTAGATACTCGTCCAAGGTGGAGCACAACCTATGCTCGACAAATCGGCGGTGAATCTGCTTCTCCCATGTTCGGCCCGGCGATACGCCGTGGCGTACCGATGGTTTGCGGGATTTTTTCCTGTATCGCGATCTCGGGGTTTCCGACGCGACCGGCGGGCGCGTTCTGTGCCAGCTCGTCAGGGCCAATCCGGATTGTCCGCCAGTGCAGGGGACGGGGTGGCACCGGCATGTCGCGGACTTCCACATCGTCATCATGCAAAAGGGCTGGGCCCGTTTCATGTATGGGGACAAGGAGCATCTGGTGGCTGCCGGTGATTGCGTTCACCAGAATCCAGGTATCGTCCATTTCCTGTTCGATTACTCGCCCGACATGGAATATATTGAAATCATCGCGCCGGCCGATTTCGGGACCCTCGATGCCGAGGCTCCCTGTGAGGTACCGGCTCCGACACCATGGACCCCGTCACCGCAATAGCATCTTCTGCGTGCGGCCGGGTGCTGCGGCCTGGGGCTGGCAGCGTGCAGCGGGGACGCGAAAGCGTGTCAGAAAACCACGTCCAGTCAGAAATCCATGTCCAGTTCGATGATTTCCTGGGGCTCTTGCCTGGCCTCGGCGACCCAGTCACGCATCGGCGCCCAGTCCATGATCGTGTCGCAATATTCCTGGCAGGCCGGGCCGACCGTGACGTCATAGCTCAGGAAGCGGGTGACGACCGGCGCATACATTGCATCGGCGATTGTCGGCGCCTTGCCGAACAGAAAGGGGCCCTTCCAGCCTGTCAGAGAATCCCGCCAGATCGCGGTGATCCGGTCGATGTCCGCCTGGGCGGACGACCAGACCGTGAAACCGTGTTTGCGGCAGCGCAAATTCATCGGCAGGGAGGCACGCAAAGCGGCAAAGCCGGAATGCATTTCGCCGGAAATCGAGCGGCACCGCGCGCGCGCCTGCTTTTCCTGCGGCAGCATCTGCGCCTCGGGAAAGCGTTCATTCAGATATTCAGCGATCGCCAGCGTATCCCAGACCGAAACCTCGCCGTGAATCAGGCAGGGCACCAGGATCGAAGAGGTGCGCATGAGCAATTCCTGGCGCGCCCGGTCGTCATCGGAAGAGATCTTCTCCTCGGCGAAATCGATGCCGGAAAGCTTGGCCAGCAAATAGCCGCGCAACGACCAGGAGGAATAATTTTTGCTGCTGATCAGCAGGGTGGCCTCTGTCATGATCGCCCCTTCTTTTAATGAATACGATACCGTTCCTTTACTAGACGCACTGCACAATGGCGTGAGAATCTTATTTCCTGGACGAGGCGATATCATATTCGCCTAAGGGACTTGAAGAATGATTTACGACCTCTACCAAGCTCAGGTCGATGTTTTGGATCCGTTGCGAACGATGGCGCGGCATAGCAGCACGCTGTTGCGCAGCGTGACCCCGGCCCAGCCTTACGGCCTCATGCTCCGCCACGTGACCGCGGCGCTCGATGTGTTCGGTCATGCGGGCACCACCCATGACCGTCCCGCTTACGGGCTCCAAGACGTCATGGTCGGCAACCAGCTCGTGCGCGTCACGGAAGAGACCGTTCTGGCAACGCCTTTCGCCAGCCTCATTCATTTCAGGAAAGATACCGATCGCACGCAGCCCAAAGTGCTGCTCGTCGCGCCGATGTCGGGCCATTTTGCCACCTTGCTGCGCAACACGGCGGAAACGCTGCTGCAGGACCATGATGTCTATATTACGGACTGGCATAACGCGCGCGATGTGCCCGTTGAAGCCGGGCCCTTTGGTTTCGACGAATATATCGAACATGTGATCAGATTTCTGGAGTTCTTAGGGCCGCGCGGCCACGTTTTGGGCATCTGCCAGCCTGCGGTGGCGGTCTTGGCGGCGGTTTCCATCATGTCCGAGGATCACAACGCTGCCACGCCGCGCAGCATGACATTGATGGCCGGCCCGATCGATACGCGGCGCAACCCCACCAAAGTGAACAAGCTCGCCAAGACCAAGGATCTCTCCTGGTTCGAAGACCGCATGATCGGCATCGTGCCGTGGCGCTTCCGCGGCGCGGGGCGGCGGGTCTATCCCGGCTTTGTCCAGATCTCGGCTTTCGTTTCCATGAATCTCGACAAGCATATGCGCGCCCAATTCCGGCAGTTCCGCTCGCTGGCGGACGGGCGACAAGGAGGCCGCGGAAATGCATCGTGCCTTCTATGACGAATATCTGGCGGTCATGGATCTTCCCGCGGAGTTCTACCTTGAAACCGTCAAGCGCATTTTCATGGACCATGAATTGCCCAAGGGCGAGCTGACCTATCATGGCCGTCGGGTGAAGCCGGAGATGATCAAAAAAACCTTCCTGTTCACCGTCGAAGGCGAGCGGGATGATATATGCGGCCTCGGCCAGACCGCCGCGGCGCTGGATTTGTGTTCCAACCTGCGCCCGGCGCTCAAGCGCCACCATGTGCAGACGGGGGTGGGCCATTACGGCGTCTTTTCCGGATCGCGCTGGGTCAATGAAATCTATCCGCGGGTGCGCGAAGTCATCCAGTTCAGCGCGTAAGGCTCAAAAGTTTTTGCGCCGCTTTTTTCAAAAAGTGGCCTCTTACTATCTTTCTTAACTCAGAGCCGCGCCGCCGGCCGCACAAACCAGAACGACAACAAGTCGGCGGCGTGCGCAGCAAAGTCAGCAGCAGAAGTGCCGCGACGAGCAGGCCGAGATCGATGGGTGCTGCGACCGCGTGCAAGCGCAGCAGGTCCGCCAGTGCGGCGACCAGCAAGCCGATGACGGCAGCGTTCACGCCGTTCAATATGGCGGCGATGCGCGGATGCCGGCGGATCGCCTGCCAGTAGGGCAGGCAGGCGGCGACCAGCAGCAGGCCGGGGAGAAAAATCGCAATTGTGGCGATGGCAGCTCCAACCGCGCCAAGCGGCCCGACCGAGGCGATGGTGCCGAAGAACGCGGCAACGGTGAAAAGCGGGCCGGGCAGGGCCTGGGCCGCGCCATAGCCGGCAAGGAAATTGGCCGGGGCAATCCAACCCGGTGCGACCACGGCCTGTTGCAGCAGTGGCAAAACCACATGGCCGCCGCCGAACACCAGGGCGCCGGCGCGGTAGAAGGCCGCGAACAGCGCAAACGAGCCGGTCGCGGGCGCAAGAAAAGCCAGGCCCAGCAGTGCGAGGAACAAGCCGGCCAGGAACAGAGGGCCGATGTGCCAGATTTTAGAGCCGGTGGGCGCCTGGGATGGCGCGGGCACGGCCGGCAGAACCAGAAGGCCAAAAACCGCGCCGAACGCCAGCACCAGGATCTGGCCGAACGTGCCGGGCAGCGCCAGGGCGATGCAGGTGGCGAGCAAGGCCGCAATCCGGCGCGGCAGGTCAGGGCAGAGGCTGCGTGTCATCAGCCACACCGCCTGGGCAACCACGGCGATGGCCGCGAGCTGCAAGCCGTGCAGGGCGCCGCCGGCGAGCCGATGGGTCTGCAAGGCGGCGATCCAATGGCCCGCCAGAAACATCAGCAACGCGGAGGGCAGGGTGAAGCCGCACCAGGCGGCGAGGCCCCCGAGCCAGCCGGCCCGCTGCAAGCCAAGGCAAAACCCAACCTGGCTGGAAGCGGGGCCGGGCAGAAACTGGCACAGCGCCAGAAGGTTCGCGTAGTCTTCAGCGCTGACCCAGCCGCGCCGGTCGACGAATTCGCGGCGAAAATAACCGAGATGCGCGACTGGGCCGCCGAATGAACTAAGCCCGAGCCGGAAAAAGGCGCGCAGAACTTCCCCTGCGCTGCCCTTGCTGCTCATGGGGCGACGAGCAGCGCCCCCAGCCTCTGACCACCCATGATATGCACATGGAAATGCGGCACTTCCTGCCGGCTGTCTGGCCCGGCATTGGCGATCGTGCGGTAGCCGCTCTCCGCCACGCCGAGTTTTTCCGCGACCAGGGAAACCGCCCGGAAAAAGCCCGTGATTTCCTCAGGGCTCGCCTTGGCGCCGAAATCCGTCATCGACACATATTTGCCCTTCGGGATCACCAGCACATGGCACGGCGCCTGCGGCTTGATGTCGGGAAAAGCGAGGGCGAATTCGTCTTCATAAAGACGCTGGCAGGGAATCTCGCCGCGCAGGATGCGGGCGAAGACGTTGTTATCGTCGTAGGTCGTCATGTTTCATTCCCCTTCGCTCGTCGTTCGGTCAGAAAGAAAGTAAGGCTACTTTTTGTGAACAAAAAGTAGCAAAAAAACTTTGCTAACCTAGCCGTGCTGGTGGAGCTACCACGGGCCAAAAATCAAAAAAGTTTTTGCGCCGCTTTTTTCCAAAAAGCGGCCACTTACTTCCTGTCACTTCTGCCGAGACGCCTTCTCGGTGATCCCGCTCACACCTTCACGCCGGGCGAGTTCGGCCCAGACCTGCTCCGGCTGCACGCCGGCATCGACCCACAGAACCATCAGATGATAGAGCACATCCGCGCTTTCCGAGACCAAGGCGCTTTGCCGGCCGGCGACGGCCTCGATCAGGCATTCCACGGCCTCTTCGCCGAATTTCTGCGCGACCTTGGCGGTGCCGCGCGAGAGCAGGCGGGCCGAGTGGCTTTCTTCGGGCGAGGCGTCCTTGCGCGACTGCACCGTGCTCCAGAGCCGGTCCAGTACCCGCGCATCCGGCGTTTCGTTGGTCGGGTTCGACGGTTTCAGCCATGGTCATTTGCCTTTGTTGGCGTGAGCGGGCGCACGGGGAGGCTGGCTTCGAGCAAAGCCTGTTTGACCTGTGCGATGGAAAACTGGCCGAAATGGAACACGCTCGCCGCCAGCAGGCCGGTGGCGCCGGATGCGGCACCCTCGACGAAATGCTGCAGGCTGCCCACGCCGCCGGAGGCCACGACCGGCAGGCGGACCGCAGAGCAGACCGCCTTGAGCAGATCCAGATCGAAACCCTTGCCGGTGCCGTCGCGGTCCATCGAGGTGAGCAGCAGCTCGCCCGCGCCGGAGGCTTCCATGCGTTTGGCCCATTCGAGCACGTCAAGGCCGGTATTCACCCGGCCGCCATGGGAAAAGACCTCCCATTTGCCGGGCGCGGCCATGCGCGCGTCGATCGCCACCACCACGCATTGGCTGCCGAATTTCTGCGCGGCTTCGCGCACCAACTCAGGCCGGCTGATGGCGGCCGAATTGATGCTGCATTTGTCCGCGCCGGCCAGCAGCAGGCGCCGCATGTCCGCCACGCTGCGAATGCCGCCGCCCACGGTCAAAGGCAGGAACACTTTTTCAGCCGTCCGGGACACGACATCGAGGATCGTATCGCGATTGTCGCTGCTGGCGGTGATGTCGAGAAAGGTCAGCTCGTCGGCGCCGGCGGCGTCATAGACGACGGCCTGTTCAACCGGGTCCCCGGCATCGCGCAGCGAGACGAAATTCACCCCCTTCACGACCCGTCCATCCTTGACGTCCAGGCAGGGGATGACGCGGAGTTTCAGCATGCGGCGAGCGCTTCCGCCGGCGCCAGGCTGCCGTCATACAGAGCGCGGCCGAGAATCGATCCGGCGAGGTTCTTTTGCACCTGCGCGGCTTCCTTCAAGGCGAGAATATCGCCGATCCCGGCGACGCCGCCGGAGGCGATGATGGGCAGGCTGACCGCACGTGCCAGGGCCGTGGTCTCCTCGAGATTGAGCCCGGTCTTCATCCCGTCCCGCGCGATATCGGTATAGATGATCGCGGAAATGCCCACGTCTTCCATGCGCTGCGCGAGTTCCGTGGCTTTGAGGCTGGAGGTCTCGGCCCAACCTTCGGTCGCCACCATGCCGGCTTTCGCATCGATCCCCACGACCACGCGACCCGGGAATTTCTTCGCGGCTTCGATGACCAGAGCCGGGTTCTTGGCGGCGGCGCTGCCCAGGATCACGCGCGAAATGCCGGCGGCCAGCCAGTTTTCGACCGCGCCGATGTCGCGAATGCCGCCACCCAGCTGTACCGGGATATCGACCGCTTCCAGAATGGCCTTCACTGCCGGCCCGTTCGCCGTTTTGCCGGCGAAGGCGCCGTTCAGGTCAACCACATGCACCCAGGAAAAACCCGCCGCCTGCCAGGTTTTCGCCTGCGCGGCCGGATCCTCGCCATAGATGGTGGCGCGGTCCATCTCCCCGCGCTGCAGGCGCACGCAGGCGCCGTCTTTGAGATCGATGGCCGGAAACAGAGTCAGTGTCATTTTTGCAGCAACTTATAATAGAAATGTCCGCGCAGGGTCTTGCCTTTCACCCGGGCATAGGCCGGATGGGTGCCCCAATGTGTGAAACCCGCGGCTTCAAACAGAGCGATGGCGGCTTCCTGCGTTTCGCGCACGTCCAGGTTCAAAACCGTATAGCCGAGCGCCCTGGCATGATCCTCGGCGCGCTGGATCATCAGCCGCGCCAGGCCGTGGCCGCGGGCGTACGGGGCGACGAAATGGTGCATCAGATGCGCCGCGAAGGCCTGTGCCTCATTGTTGCGCGACGGGCGATGCAGCTGCACCGCGCCGTAAATCACGCCATCCATACGGCCGACGATGAGCTCGCGCTCCGGCACCAGCAGGACGCCGCGAAAATATTGTTCCAGCAGGGCGGCCTTTGGCGGCTTCACCCAGCCGAAACCACCGCCATCGAGGATCGCGGCGGTCGCGGCTTCGGCAAGCGCGTGCACATCCGCATCGTCATCGAACTGTTCGATGCGTTCGGCGGTCAGGCTGGAGGGTGGGGGCAGATCGTAATTCACCGCTGCCTCTTCGCGCGTGTCGGGGGGCGGATCAAGGTGCCGGGCATGACAGTTTTCCAAGACCTCACGCTTCAGGGAGACCAGCGTAGGAAATTACCGAGAATTTGTAGCCCGACCCGCTGGCTTTTTTCCACGTGAAATTGCGTGCCGGCGCAATTTCCCGCCGCCACCATGGCGACGACCGGGCCATCATAATCGGTGGTGGCCAGAACCTGCTCAGGCCGGCTGGCCTGCAATGCGTAGGAATGGACGAAATAAGCGTGGTCCCCCGGCTGCAGCCCGGCCAGAAGCGGGTGCGACTCCGGCTCGAACACCAGCTCGTTCCAGCCCATATGCGGCAGGCGCTGGTTGCTCACCTGCATGGGGGCGATCTCGCCCTGGACCCATCCCAGCCCCTCGGTCACGCCGAATTCCAGGCCGCGCTCGGCCATCAGCTGCATGCCGACGCAAATGCCCAGGAACGGCGCGCCTTCGGCCACACGGCGGAGCATCGCCTCCTTCAGCCCCGGGACGGCAGCGAGGCCGGCGGCACAGTCGGCGAACGCGCCCTGACCGGGAAGAACGATCCGATTCGCCCGCCCGACCAGCTCGGGGTCCGCGGTGATGCAGATATCGGCGGCCAGGCCCTGCTGTTCGGCCGCGAGGGAAAGCCCCCGCGCGGCCGAGGCAAGATTGCCGCTGCCGTAATCAACGACGGCGACCAGCATCAGAGGGAGCCCTTGGTCGAGGGGATCTGACCGGCGCTGCGGGCATCCGGGGCGACCGCCATGCGCAGCGCCCGCGCCGCCGCCTTGAACGTGGCTTCGGCCACGTGGTGCGCATTGGTCCCGGCCAACTGACGCAGATGCAGCGTGAACAGCCCGTTGCTGGTCAAAGCGCGGAAAAATTCCTCGACCAGCTGCGTGTCCATGGTGCCGAGCATTGGCCGTTCGAAATTCACCTGCCAGCCCAGATAGCTCCGGCCGGAGAGGTCGATTGCCGCGTCCACCAGAGCCTCATCCATCGGAATGCTGGCCTGCCCGAAGCGGTTGATGCCACGCTTGTCGCCCACCGCATGGGCGAGCGCCTGGCCCAGCACGATCCCGACATCCTCGACCGTGTGATGCGCGTCGATATGCAGGTCGCCTTGCGCTTCGACCTCCAGGTCGAACAGCCCATGGCGGCCGAAAGCCGTGAGCATATGATCGAAAAATCCGATCCCGGTGGCGATCTTGGTCATCCCGGTCCCGTCCAGATTGAGGCGGATCAGGATATCGGTCTCTGAGGTTTTGCGGCTCAGTTCGCATCTGCGTGTCATGATACCGGCCTACATCAGCGCGGCTGAAAATTGAAGCGGGCGCTCACGGTGCCATCGGGGGAGCGCCTGTCTGAGATGCGCAACCCGGGCAGGAAGCGGCCTTGCGGCACGCCGGGGTCCTCGCCATAAACTTGCAGCTCACGGAGGCTTACAGCAGATGGTCAGCTCTTGCGTCGTTGGAATTCCCGCTTGCACCAAGCTGGTGAATCATCACGTCCAGCACGCCACCCCGGCGCGTTACGGCGCCGCCCTCATGGAAGCTGCCAATGCCATCCCCGTGCTGCTTCCGCCGGAAGGCGAGGCGATGCTCGCTTTGCTCGACCGGCTGGACGGGATCATGATCAATGGCAGCCCCTCCAACGTGGCACCGATGCGCTACGGGGCGGATTTCGACGCGACGCCGGACCATCATGACCCCGCGCGCGATGCGACGACCTTGCCACTGATCCGCGCCGCGCTGGATCGCGGCATGCCGATCTTCGGCATTTGCCGCGGCATGCAGGAACTCAACGTGGCCCTGGGCGGCACGCTGTTTCAGGAAATCCATAACGTGCCGGGCCGCATGGATCATCGTGGCAGGTGAGGGGACGCGCGAGCAGCGTTTCAGCGTGAAGCACGATGTCACTTTGTCTGGGGAACTGGCGCGGATCTGCGGCACGACGAGCATTCGCGTGAATTCGCTGCATGGCCAGGGGATCGACCAGCTGGCCGCGGGCCTCGTGGTCGAGGCGGTGGCGCCGGACGGCACGATCGAGGCCGTGCGTGTCGAGGGCGCGAGCAGTTTCGCCATCGCCGTGCAATGGCATCCGGAATGGGAAGTGACGCATTTCCTCGATCGCAAGCGCTTGTTCGAGGCGTTCGGGCAGGCTTGCGACCTGTATCGCCGCATGGTCAAAAAAACTGCGGCCTGACAATCGCCAGTCCCGGTGACAAACTGTCACATTCTGCCTTGGAGTTGCCCTCGGTTTCGGCAGAGATTTCGCCTATATGTTTTTTACCCAAAGGAGGGGCACTATGGATATTCAGATCATCGACAACCAGTATCGTCAGCTGCAGACGCAGTCCCAGCAAACCGTGCAGGAACTTCGCGCCCTGGCCATGAAGCTGCAGGGTGCTGCCCAGACCGGTAATCAGGATGCCCGGGAATGGTTCCTGGATCTGAAGAGCATCGCTTTGGCCATCCAGAGCGAGCAGAACCAGGTCGCCAACCTCCTGCAGGCGATGCATAATTTCATGGAAAACCAGAACCAGATGATGCAGCAGCCGCAGGGCGCCTGGGGCATCAGCAGCCGATGCAGCAGCAGCCCTATCCGCAGCAGAATTATGGCGGTGGTTACCCGCAGCAGCAGCCGCAGCAGGGTGGCGGGATTTTCGGCGAATTCATGAATTCCGGTTTCGGCCGTGCGGTCGCCACCGGCGCCGGTTTTGCCCTTGGTGATGATCTGATCAACTCGATCTTCTAACCAGGCAAGCTAGAAAAAAGGCCCGTGGCGTTGAAACGCCACGGGCCTTTTTTATTGAAGTGAAGTGGCCGCTTTTTGAAAAAAGCGGCGCAAAAACTTTTTCGACTTTGGGCCCGTGGCGCCAAAACGCCTCAGGCCCAAATTAACAAAGTTTTTTTGCTACTTTTTGTTCACAAAAAGTAGGCCTTCCTTTCTCACGCGGCGTAGTCGGCCGGTTTGGTGACGTCGCGATGGCGGTCCGGCGCGATGGCGTTGAACAGCACGCTGAGCACCGCCGCGATCACGGCGTTCAGGATCACGGTCGCGAAGGCGATATAGCTCGGGACCGTATAGCCGAGGATATGGAACGCCCAGATCGCCCCGGTCAGATGGTTCAGCACCGCCAGCCAGGTGGCGGTACCGATGCCCACCGCCCAGCCGATCAGCAGCGCCCAGCCGTTGAAGAAACGGGTGAACACCGAGAACGCGACCGCCGGGAAGGTCTGGATCAGCCACATGCCCCCGAGCAGCTGCAGCTGCACGGCATAGGTACTGGGGATCACCAAAATGAAGATTACGGCGCCCACCACCATGACGATGGAGAAGAGCTTCGCGATCTGCGTTTCCGTGCTGGGGCTCGTTGAGGCGGCGAACTGCTTGACGATATCGCGGGTGAAGATGTTCGCCGAGGCGATGGACATGATCGCCGCCGGCACCAGGGCGCCGATCGCGATGGCGGCGAAGGCGATGCCGACGAACCAGCCTGGGAATGCATAGAGCACCAGGGCCGGAATCGCGAAGCTGGCATGCGTAATGCGCGAAGCCCGCGGCAAATTGCGGCATCTTCGCCACGCCGGCGGCCACCGCCATGAAGCCCAGCAAGGCCAGAAGGCCGAGCACGAAGGTGTAGGCCGGCAGCAAGGCCGCATTCCGCTTGATCACCCGCGGACCGGAGGAGCTGAGAATGGCCGTGGTGGTATGCGGATACAGGAACAGCGCCATGGCCGAACCGAGCGCCAGCGTCGCGTAGCTGGTGTAAGCCCCGGTGCTGCCAGCGGGCGGCTTGGGCAGAAGCAGTTTCTCAGGCGGGATATGGGCGAAGATCGAGCTAAAACCGCCCAACTTGATGGGAATGACGATCACAGCGACAATCACTGTGAGATAGATCAGCAGGTCCTTGACGATCGAGATCATCGCCGGGGCGCGCAGACCGGAGGTATAGGTGAAGGCCGCAAGCACCGCGAAGGCGATGATCAGCGGAATATGGCCGGGAATCCCGAGGGCGCCGATCACTGTCTGCATGCCGACCAGCTGCAGCGCGATATAGGGCATTGTGGCGAAGATACCGGTCACGCCGATGGCCAGCGCCAGCCAGCGATTGCCATAGCGGCCGCGGACGAATTCCGGACCGGTAATATAGCCGTGATTGCGTGCCACCTTCCAAAGTTTCGGAAACACCAGAAACAGGATCGGGTAGCAGACCACAGTATAGGGAACGGCGAAAAAGCCCAGCGCGCCGGCGCCGAACATCAATGCCGGAATGGCGATGAAGGTGTAGGCGGTATAGGTGTCACCGCCGATGAGGAACCAGGAGATCCAGGTGCCGAAGCGCCGGCCGCCCAAGCCCCATTCCTCGATATGGCTCATATCGCCGGCTTTCCAGCGCCCGGCGACGAAGCCGAGAACGATGACGAAGACGATCAGCGCCAGAAAGACGATCGAAGCGACGGGGTAACTCATTCTTCAGTCTCCTCGCGGTCTTCAGCACGGAAGACCACGTAAATAAGCAGCGAGGAGACCGGGACGGCCGCCATCTGATACCAGTAGAAAAAGGGAAAGCCGAACAAAGTCGGCTCGGTCCGGTTGAAGAACGGAACTACGAGGGTGATCACGAAGACCACGAGCAATAATATTTTGGTCAAACGCACCTCCAGGAAACGGAAGGTCGGTTAGACGTTCTATTTTGTTTTGACAAGATCGAAGCAGCCCGTCTTGGGGCGCTGAGAGCCATCCGGAGCGTCACGAAAACGGGATGACGCTTGATAGGATCATTCTATGGCAAAATCGCCTTGCATCATAGTTCTCTCATGCCCAGAGCGGCACGGCGGTGAACGGGGCGATGTGGGGTGGGCCGGCGGCGAACCACCATTGCGGACCTTCGCCCGGGGCGAAGCGCAGCAGGGACGAGCACACCGTGGCGAACCCGTCGCGCTCGGGAATGTTGAGGGTGCTTTCCCAGGGCGGCGCGCGATCCGCCAATAAAGTGCCCCATTGGGTAAAATCCGCCATGGTGAATTTCGGCAGATGCCGGGCGATTCGCGGCAATGACGTGTCATTGGGCTCGCCCGAGGTGAGCATGGTCGTGCCGGGCTCCAGCCTTTGCGGCAGCGGTGTGCCGGCTTCCAGCCCACGGAGCAGATAGGCGGCTTCCATGTCCGCGAGCACGAGATTGAAACTGCGATAGGCGCCGGCATCGAGCTGGCTTAGCCGCTCCGCCGCCGCGGCGGCGCTGGTTTCGCGCAGGGCCAGAAGCGGCAATTCCCCCCGGCTGCGCTTGCCCGGCGCCGGCCCGAGGCTGCCGTGCCGGTTCAGAACGGCGGCCATCACGCCGTGCCGGTTGAGCGCCATCCATGTGCCGCCGCCCAGAATGTCGCGGCCGCCGATGATCCCCGGCCAGTATTCCGCCGGCGCCTCCCAGCTGCGCGCGACCATTTCGTCGCGGTTGGCGCCGATCAGCACCCCGTCAGTGCCCGTTCGTAAGATGATCGAGCACATGACGGCGCGCCTCGTCAGTCGTTGAAGACGCGGGCGAAAATCGCGTCGACCTGCGCCAGATGCAGCTTGGCATCCATCGCCGCGTCGATCGCCGCCTCGGAGACGCGCCCCGCCACCTCGGGATCGGCGAGCAGATTGGCGCGGAAATCGCGGCCCTCTTGCTTGCCCAGCTTCGTCCAGGTCGCCATGGCGTTGCGCTGCACGATCTTATAGGCGTCCTCGCGGAGAATGCCGGCCTTGGTCAGCGCCAGCAGGACCTCGCCTGAATGCACCACGCCGCCGAGGCTCTCGAGATTTTCCAGCATCTGCTCGGGGTAGATCGTGAGCTTGTCGATCATGCCGGCCAGGCGGCTCAGCGCGAAATCCAGCGTCACCGTCGCATCCGGCCCGATGCCCCGCTCCACCGAGGAGTGGCTGATATCGCGCTCATGCCAGAGGGCGACATTTTCCATGGCGGGAATCACCGCGGCACGCACGAGCCGCGCCAGGCCGCAGAGATTCTCCGAAAGCACCGGGTTGCGCTTATGCGGCATCGCCGACGAGCCTTTTTGCCCGGCATGGAAAAACTCCTCGGCCTCGCGCACTTCGGAGCGCTGCAGATGCCGCACCTCGGTCGCCAGCCGTTCGATGCCCGAGGCGATCACGCCCAGCGTCGCGAAGAAAGCCGCGTGCCGGTCGCGCGGAATAACCTGGGTGGAAACAGGCTCGGTCGCAAGGCCGAGCTTGGCGGCGACATAGGCCTCCACGGCCGGGTCGACATGGGCGAACGTACCGACCGCGCCGGAAATGGCGCAGGTGGCGATTTCCTGCCGCGCCGCTTCCAGCCGCGCCCGGTTGCGCTGGAATTCCGCATAATGCCCGGCCAGCTTCAGGCCGAAACTCGTCGGCTCGGCATGGATGCCGTGGCTGCGGCCGATGGTCAGCGTATGCTTATGTTCAAGAGCCCGCTTCTTCAGCGCGGCCAGCACGTCGTCCAGATCGGCCAGCAGCAGGTCCGCCGCCTGGGTGAGCTGCACGGCAAGGCAGGTGTCCAGAACGTCCGAGGAGGTCAGCCCCTGATGCACGAACCGGCTTTCCGGCCCCACCGCCTCGGCGAGCCAGGTGAGGAAGGCGATCACGTCATGCCGCGTCTCGCGTTCGATCTCGTCGATCCGCTCGATATCGGCCGAGCCGATCGTCGCCAGCTTGGCGTCGCCGCGCTTGCGGATCACCGCGGCAGCCTCGGCCGGAATGGCGCCGATCTCCGCCATGCCCTCGCAGGCGAGGGCCTCGATTTCGAACCAGATCCGGTAGCGGTTTTCGGGCGACCAGATGGCGGCAGCCTGGGGACGGGTATAGCGAGGGATCATGGCGGCATTCCTTGGCAAAAGACAGGTTCGCCTAACTCCCTGCGCCGGCGTTGACAAGACGCCAACCGCTGGTCAGGTCGAGGGACCATGAATTTCAACGCATTGCTTGCTCTGGGGCCGGTCCTGGCCCAGGTGCTGATCATCGACCTGGTCCTCGCGGGTGACAATGCGGTGGTCATCGGCCTGGCCGTCAGCAATCTGCCGCCCGCGCAGCGCCGGCGCGCGATATGGCTGGGCATCGCCGGCGCCACCGTCATCCGCATCGGTTTCGGCCTTGTCGCGATGAAATTGCTGGCCCTGATCGGCCTGACCCTGGCGGGCGGTTTGCTCTTATTATGGGTGGTCTGGAAAAGCGCGCGGGAACTGCGCCGGGCGGATGCGCATGCCGCCGGGCCGGCGCCTGCCGGGCGGCTCAGGACCGCCATTCTGCGCATCATCGTCGCCGATCGTATCGATGAGCCTTGATAATGTACTGGCCGTGGCCGGGGCGGCGCGGGCGCATCCGGCGGTCCTCGCGGTCGGGCTTGCTGGTGTCGGTGGCCTTGATGGGGGTTGCCGCCAGCCTGGTCGCCCGGCTGCTCAGCCGGTTCCGTTGGCTGGCCTGGGTGGGGCTGGCGATCGTGTTCTATGTGTCCGTCACCATGATCCATGACGGGCTCGGCCAGGTGCTCCAGCATCTGCCGCGGCGTTAAGGAACGGAAAGAAAGGAAAGGAAGTAGCCGCTTTTAAAAAAAGCGGCGCAAAAATTTTTGTCAGTTTGGGCCGTGCTGGTTTCAGCGCCCGTGGCCCAAAGTCGAAGAAGTTTTTGCGCCGCTTTTTTTAAAAAGCGGCCTCTTACTTACTTAAGCTTACCCGCAAAAAAATACGCCGGGATCGCAAACACGGTCCCGGCGTTTCAAGTCTAACGCGAAAGGTCAGGCGACGCGGCGGCGCAGCCAGGCCGACATGCGTTCCGCACCCATGACGATGATGAAGGTCATCACCAGCAGGGTCGAAACCGTCGGATAGTCGAACAGGTTCATCGCCGTCAGCAGCTGGAAGCCGATGCCGCCGGCGCCGACAAAGCCGAGCACGAGCGAGGAGCGGATATTTTCATCCAGGCGGAACAGCGAGATGCCGAGCAGAGAGGGCAGGACCGTCGGCACCACCGCATGGCTGAACACCTGCAGGCGGCCGGCGCCGGTCGAGGCCAGAGCCTCCATCGGGCCCGTGTCCATATCCTCGATCACTTCCGCGAGCAGACGGCCCAGCATGCCGACCGAATGGATCGTCAGCGCCAGCGCGCCGGCAAACGGGCCAAGGCCGACCGCGGTGACGAAGATCAGGGCCCAGACCAGATCCGGCACCGAGCGGCAGATCGCGATCACGCCGCGCGCGATGGCATAGGCCGGCTTGGCCGGCGTGGTGTTGCGCGCCGCCAGAATGGCCAGAGGCAGCGCCAGAATCACCGCGAAGAACGTGCCGAAAATGCCGATATCGATGGTCTCGAGCGCCGGATAGAGCTGCTGCTGCAGGTTCGAGACGTTGGGCGGCACCGAGCGGGCGAGGATGATTCGCCATGCCATTCAGGCCGGTGATCAGCTCGCCCGGCTGGGCCTGCACCACATACAGTGCCTGGATCAGCACCAGCAGCAGCACGATGCCGATGGCGATTTTCTTGACCAGGTTGCCTTTGGCCGCGACGGCCGGCGCCGCGAAGGCGGCCGGGCAGGGCCATGGCATCGGTATTCTGCGCGTTCATGCCGGGTGAAATCCTTCATAGAGGCTGTCGATGTCGCTGTCCGACACTTTGGCCGGGGCGTCGGCGAAGGCGATGACGCCTTTGCGCAGGCCGAGCAGCCGGTCGGCATAGCGGCGCGCGAGTTCAGGCTGATGCAGCACGGCGACCACGGCCATGCCTTCATCCCTGGCCAGCTGCTGCAGCAGGCGCATGACTTCTTCGGAGGCCTCGGGGTCGAGGCTGGCGATCGGCTCGTCGGCCAGCAGCGAATGCGGGCGCTGCGCCAATGCCCGGGCAATGGAGGCGCGTTGCGCCTGGCCGCCGGAAAGTGTGCTGGCGCGCTGATAGGCGAATTTGGTCAGGCCAACCCGCTCCAGGCAATGCATGGCATGGCCGAATTCGCTTTCCGGCAGAAAGCCCAGAGCGGTCGCCAGGTTGCGATGGCGCCCCAGAGTGCCGCAAACCACGTTGGCAATCACGCTGCGGCGTTTCACCAGATTGGCGTGTTGGAACACCATACCGAGCCCCATGCGGGCATCGGCCAGCTGGCGGCCGGCGAGGGTGGTGATGTCCTGCCCGGCCAGCCGCACCTCACCCTCGGTGGGTTTGCTGATGCCGGCAATGATCCGCATCATGGTGGACTTGCCACTACCGTTAGCGCCCAGAATTACGGCAAACTCGCCCGCAGCGACGGTAAAGCTGGCGCTTTGCAGCGCCAGCCTTCCGGTTGCGTAACGCATGCCGAGGTTTTTTGCCTCGATCTGCATTGAACTCTCTTAGCTCAGTTTGGACAGGTTGATGTGCAGCACCTGCACCAGGTCGCGGATCTGGTCGTAGGAAGCGTCGTTCTGCGGGACCAGCTCGCCCGACGGCGTGCCGAGGACCTTCTGCTCAGCCGGGGTCAGGTTGGTGAGCTTCAGATGCTGCAAAGTCGCGGTGAGCTTGGCCTTCAGGACCGGGTTCATCTTGCCATAGATCGTGATCGGGTCCAGCGGGATCGGCTTGGACTGCCACAGCACCACGAAATCCTTGGGATTGTACTGGCCGGCCAGCGTCGCCGCGTCGATCACCTGGCTGTTGATTTCGCCGGCCTCGACCTTGTGGTTGAGCAGCGCTTCATAGCTGGCGGTGTGCGAGCCGGAATAGAGCGGAGTCACACCCTTGTTGGGATCGATGCCGGCCGCTTCCAGCGCGTAAGCGGGGAACAGATGGCCCGAGGTGGAGGCGGGGTCGGAATAGCCGAACGTGTGGCCCTTGACCTGCGCCAGGGTGGTGATGCCCGAACCGGGCCAGGTGGCGATGGAAGCAAAATAGGTGGAGGGCTTGCCGTTGGCGTCGGCGACGGTGGCGACGGCCTCCGCATCGGCGACCTGATGGGCCAGCACGTAGCCGAGCGGACCGAACTGGCCCATTTCCAGCTTGCCGGCGCGCATCGCCTCGATCTCAGCGTTATAGGAGGTGGCGATGTAGATCTGCACGTGGCAGCCGACCTGGGCGCTGATCAGCTTGCCGATCTTGTTGTAGATCGGCACCAGGATCGCGTTGGATTCAAAGGGTTCGACGCCGAAGCGGATCGAGCCACCCGCCGGGCAGTAGCTAGGGGCAGCTAGAGCAGGGGTCGCGACGGCGGCGAAAGCCAGGCCAAGCGCGGCCAGAGCAAAATTCTTCATGGGTGAACTGTCCCTTGTTGCGTTATGGTACGCGGTGCGTCGGCGTGACCG
This sequence comes from uncultured Pseudomonadota bacterium, assembly GCA_963798115.1. Classification (GTDB taxonomy): domain Bacteria; phylum Pseudomonadota; class Alphaproteobacteria; order Acetobacterales; family Acetobacteraceae; genus Acidocella. Next base: position 298,843 of record CAWCRT010000012.1, on the reverse strand, counting down.
ACGGGGCCTTCCTTAACGGCGTTTGAAGACAACCCCTTTGCGGATACGATGAAGTTTTTATGACTTACATAAACGTCTAGACAAATTTGCCTTGTGTCGGCATTTGAAAGCCGATGACGATCGAATGGAAAAAGGGCGAGGCGTTGTGGAGCCAGATCGCGAGCGAAGTCGCGCGCGATGTTGAAAACGGCCTCTATCCGAAGGGTGCGAAGCTGCCGACCGAGGCGCAGTTCGCCGCCCAATATAAAGTGAACCGGCATACCATTCGCCGCGCGCTTGAAGAATTGTCCGACGCACGCATCATCCGCACCGAGCATGGGCGCGGTTCGTTCGTCGCCGAAGACGTGATGGATTATCGCATCGGCAAACGGCCGCGCTTCAGCGAATGGATCCGCAGCTACAAGCGCGAGCCGATTGGCGAGATCCTCGCGGTTGAGGAAGTTGCTTTGGGAACGCTCCCGGAAGCCGAGGCCGCCGGGCAGGCTTTGCAGATCAAGCCCGACGACATGGTGGTGATGCTGGAACGGCTCGGCGCCGCCGATGACCGGCCAGTCGCGCTCTCGCGGCATATTTTTCCCTTGTCGCGTTATCCCGGCTTGAAAGACGCCCTGCAGAAAAACCCATCGATCACCGCGGCTTTGGCCGAGGTGGGGGTGACCGATTATACGCGGCAATGGACCCGCGTATGTGCCCGCATGCCGGACGTGCGGGAGGCCCGTTTGCTGCGCATGGCGCGCACTGACGCGCTGCTGACTTGTGAAACTTTAAATGCGACGACGTCGGGAGAGGTGGTTGAATATGGCGCCACCTCTTACCCTGCGCCGCGTGTGCAACTGGTGTTTGAGGCGTGATGACTGATATTCTGATTAAAGGTGGCCCGCGTATCACTGGCGGCGTGATCGCCGCACCTGGCCCGGCGCAGATCGAGATCGATGCGAGCGGGCTGGATATTCTGCCCGGTTTCATTGACGTGCATGGCGACGCGTTCGAACGCGCCATCGCCGCGCGCCCGAATGTCTATCTGCCGGTAGGCATTGCCTTTGCCGAGCTGGATGCACAATTGCTGGCGGCCGGTGTCACCACCGCTTACCTCGCGATCACTCTGTCGTGGGAGAAGGGGCTGCGCTCGGCCGAAACCTACAAGATGGTGCGCGATGCCGTGCTGGCGCGTCCGGCCGGCGCGGTGCCGGACCTGAAGCTGCATGTGCGCTTCGAGGAGACCAATCTCGACTGCCTGGATATGGCCCTGGCCGATATCGAAGCCGGCCATATCAAGATGCTGTCTTTCAATAACCATACGCCGAGCATTGCGAAAAAGCTGGGCAAGCCAGCGGCGGTGGCGAAAATGGTCGAGCGCTGCGGCCAGACCTACGAGGCGTTCGCGGCCGACGTGCAGCGCTCCGCCGCGGTGACGCAGGAGCAGATCGAAGCCGGCCGGGCACGCCTTGCGGCCGCCGCGCTGAAGGCCGGCATCCCGATGGCCAGCCATGATGACGGCACGCCGGAAGAGCGCGATACGTTCCGCGCTGTGGGCGCGCAGATTTGCGAATTCCCGACCACGGTCGAAGTCGCGAAATACGCGGTCGCGAACGAAGAGCCGACCGTCATGGGCGCGCCGAACGTCGTGCGCGGCGGTTCGCATACCGGCTGGCATGGCGCCGAGGATCTGGTGCGGATGGGCTGCTGCTCGGTGATCTGCTCGGATTATCACTATCCGTCGCTGCTGCACGCGGTCTACCGCCTGGCGCGCAACGAGAGCACGAGCTTCGACAATGCCGTGGCGATGGTCACGAAAAACGCTGCCCAGATGGCCAAGCTTGACGATCGCGGGACGCTCGGGATCGGTCAGCGCGGTGACCTCGTGCTGGTCGAGCCCGGCCCGCTGCCGCGCATCGTCGCGACGATCGCGAACGGGAAACTCGCTTATGTCGCGCCGGACGCGCTGGAGCGGATCCGGACCAAATAAACGAAAACGGCCGGAGAGATCCGGCCGTTTTTTTAGTGAGGAAGTAAGGAAGGAAGGCTACTTTTTGTGAACAAAAAGTAGCAAAAAAACTTTGCTAATTTGGGCTCCTGCGGTTTCACCGCCTCAGGCCCAGAGTCAAAAAAGTCTTTGCGCCGCTTTTTTCAAAAAGCGGCCACTTACTTAATTCTTACTCAACGCCTCAAGAATTGAAATCAGCTGATTCCCCGCTTCCGCTGGCGCGCCGTCATTGACGATAACGGAGTCCGGCCGGATCGGGTCGACGTTGCGGGCGATGCGGGCGGCGATGTCGGTGGCGGTTTCGCGCCCACGCCCGGCCAGCCGCGAGGCCAGGACATCCGGCGAGGCGGTGATCTCGATCACGAAGGTGCGGAAGCGCTGCCGCGCGCCGGGGATGATGGTGCGCGAGACATTGGTGATCACGGTCGTGCCCGCGGCAAGTTTGGTCTCGAGGTCGAGCGGAATGCCGTAGCACAGCCCATGGGCGCGCCAGGAGAGAGCGAAATCGCGCCCCTCGAATTCCGCTTCGGTGACGGGCTCATGATCTTCCGTCACGTCGGCGGGGCGGGTGATCACGCGCCGCTGAAACACCACCTCGCGGCGCGCGGCAAAATGCTCGCGCGCCAGGTTCAACAGCGTGTCTTTGCCGGCCCCTGAGGGGCCGACGATCAGAACAAGATGGCCTTGTGTCATGCGCCGAATGGAATCCGTTCCAGGAGTTGAAATGGTTCGCCTTTGGCCGGTTCGGCAAAAACCGCGACGCTTGCGACGTTGCGGGGCAATGCCAGGGCCTCGGCAAAATGGCGCTTCGCCGCATCCATGAGCTGTTCGTCAGCGCTTGGATTGCTCAGCGTCATATGGAAGCGCCAATCCTCCATCACGAACGGGTAGCCCCATTTGGTGATGTTGCGGCGCTGTGAGTCGGTCCGTCCGGCCGCGCGCTTGGCCTGCGCGGCTTCGTCTTCAGGCTGCCGATAGGCATCGAGCGATATCACGCAAGCGTCGGCGAAGGCTTGCAGTTCCGCTGACGCCTCGGCCGGGCAAAGTGCGATGAAACGGCCGAGCAATCTCACCTCCAGGCGGGGCATCGCAAACGGCTTCATCTCGCGGCAGAAGCGCTTCACCTCGCCGAGGAACGGCACGAGCCGCATGGTCAAGAGCATCGGCGGTTTCAGCGTGGCGTGAAACCCGTAGCGCCGCGGCTCGGTCACCTGCGCGGCGATCCCGTCGATGCCCGGCTGCGGCAGGTCGCGACCGCTCTCAGGGTCGCGGCCGAGCCATTCGCAGCCACGCGCCCAGAGCGGGTCGTCCGCCTCGGGCGCGTAGAACAGAGCAACGCGATACGGCTCAGCCAACGCGTTTGCCTTCATGCCAGACCGCGCGAATCACCGGCGTGCCGTTGAACAGGCGCACCTGCACGAGGTCGGCGCGCAGGCCCACCGCGATGCGCCCACGATCGGCCAGATTGGCGATGTCGGCGGGCCCCGAGGTGATCAGCGCGATCGCCTGGGGCAGGGACAGCAGGCCCTGCGCCACCGCACAGAAGGCGGCTTCCAGCATCGCAGCGGGAACGTAGTCCGAGGCCAGCGCATCGAGCGCCCCGGCGCGTATCAGGTCGGTGACGGCGACATTGCCGGAATGCGACCCGCCGCGCACGATGTTGGGCGCGCCGGCGATGATTCTCATGTTCAAGCGCCGCGCGGTGCGGCCGGCTTCGAGCGACACCGGGAATTCGGAAATGCTGATGCCTTCCTCATGGTTGCGCGCCACTTCCGCTTCGGTGCGGTCGTCATGCGCGGCCACCGGGATGCCCCGCTTGCGCGCAGCCTCCAGCACCAGAGCGCGGTGCGGGCCATGGAGCGTGCGATGATTTTCCTGGAGCTTCAGGAACATCTCATCGACCTGGTCCGGGGAAAAGCCTTCCTTCACGCGCTGCTTGCGGTAACGCTCGATGTCCGAATACTGGCCGTTGCCCGGGCTGTGGTCCATGACCGAGATGAGACGGACCAACGGATCATCGATGGCGATCTGCAGCAGCTCGGGCATTTCCGGCGCCGGCAGCTCGCAGCGCAGATGCAGGAAATGGTCGGTCTTCAGCATCCCCGCTGCGGTCAGCTCGCGCAGGTCGTTATAGCCGTCCGTGAAGGTGTCGTTGCGGGCCTTGGCGAAGCCGATATCGCCCAGGCAGAGCGCGTCGAACACCGTGGTGATGCCGGCCGCGGCGCATTGCGCGTCATGGGCCAGCATCGCCGAGCGCGAGGGCCAGCGCGCGTTGCTGCGCGGCAGAACCTGGCGCTCGAGATTGTCGGTGTGCAGGTCGATGATGCCGGGGATCAGGAAGTCGCCTTCCAGATTTTCGCCAGCCGGAGCATCGCCGATCGCGCTAATGCGGCCGTTCTCGATCGTCAGCGCCCCCGGCAGGATACCGTCAGGCAGAACGATTTGGGCGTTAGTCAGACTGGTCATGCAACTACCTCATTCTTCCTCGCCGCAATGCTGACATCGCGCATTTTCGACACCGGTTCCAGAGCCAAAACGTGATCCGCGACCGCTTCGCGCACAAACACGTCGTGAAAAATGCCAATCAGGGCGGAGCCGCGGGCCTTGGCCTCGCGCATCAGCTCGATGACGATGTCGCGATTGGCGTTGTCGAGCGAGGCGGTCGGTTCGTCGAGCAGCATGATCGGCCAGTCGCACACGAAGGCGCGGGCCAGGTTCACGCGCTGCTGCTCGCCGCCGGAGAAGGTGGCGGGCGGCAGGCCGTGCAGGCGCGGGCCGATGCCCAGGCGCTGCAGCATCTTCGTCGCCCGTTCGCGGGCCTCGTCGAGTGCCACGCCACGATCGGTGAGCGCGCCGGCAACCACGTCCAGCGCGGTCACGCGCGGAATGGCGCGCAGGAACTGCGAGACATAGCCGAGCGTGGTGCGGCGGATCACGATGACCTCGGCCGGCGGCGCCTTGGTGATGTCGATCATCCGGCCGTCATGGCGGATGAAGATCTCGCCCTCATCGACCATATAATTGCCGTAGAGGCTGCGCAGCAGCGTGGATTTGCCGGTGCCCGAAGGGCCGGCCAGAGCCACGCACGTCCCCGCTTGCACGGTGATCGAGGTGTCGTGCAGCACGTCCAGCTGCGTGCCGGACTGCAAATGCAGGACGAAGGTTTTGGAAAGCCGATTGGCTTGGACGAGAATGTCGCTCATGTCGGCAGCACCGAAGAAACCAGGAGTTGCGTGTATTCGTGGTGCGGATCGTCCAGCACCTGATCGGTCAGGCCAGCCTCGACGATCTGGCCCCGGCGCATGACCACCAGCCGGTCGGCGAGCAGCCGCGCCACGCCGATATCATGGGTCACCAGCACCACCGCGAGGCCCAGCCGCTTCACCAGGCTGCGGATGAGGTCGAGAATGCGGGCCTGCACCGAGACGTCGAGACCGCCGGTCGGCTCGTCCATGAAGACGAGTTCCGGCTCGGTCACCAAGGTCGCCGCGATCTGCAGGCGCTGCATCATGCCGCCCGAGAAATGCTTCGGGTAATCGTCGATGCGCGAGGGATCGATCTCCACCGCCGCCAGCCATTTCGCCGCGACCTCACGGATATTGCCGTAATGCCGCCCGCCGCCGGCCATCAGCCGCTCGCCGATATTGCCGCCGGCGGTCACGTTCAGCCGCAGCGCCCGGCGCGGATCCTGCTGGATGAAGCCCCATTGCGCGCGCTGCAGGCGGCGCAGCCCGAGCTCGCCGAGCTCGGAGATCGGCGAAAGCCCTTCGCCGCGGTCATAATAGACTTCGCCGGAATCGGCCGTGATATTGCCGGCCAGCGTGTTCAGCAGCGTGGTCTTGCCGGAGCCGCTCTCGCCGACGATGGCGAGAATCTCGTGGCGGCGCAGGCCGATCGAGATATTGTCCAGCGCTTTGACGCGGCCGAACTGTTTGTTAAGATTTCTGGCTTCGAGCAAATTCATGCCGCAGCACTCCGGTTCGATTCGCAGTAGTCCGTATCCGAGCAGGCAAACATCTTGCCGCCCTTATCGTCGATGACGATTTCGTCGAGATAGCTCGTCGAGCTGCCGCACAGTTCGCAGCAATGCGGCGCGCGTCCGGCATGGAACGGGTGATCCTCGAAATCCAGCGAGCGGACTTGCGTATAAGGCGGCACGGCGTAGATGCGCTTTTCGCGCCCCGCGCCGAACAGCTGCAGCGCCGGCATGCGATGCATCTTCGGATTATCGAAGGCCGGGATCGGCGAGGGGGACATCAGATAGCGCTCGTTCACCATCACCGGATGGTCATAAGCGGTGGCAACACGGCCGAAGCGCGTGATGTCCTCATACAGGCGCACATGCATCTCGCCATATTCCGCCAGAGCGTGGCGGCGGCGCGCCACGGCGCGGCTGGGCTCGAGCCGGTAGAGCGGCTCGGGCTGCGGCACCTGATAGACCAGGATCTGGTCCGGGCGCAGCGTGGTTTCCGGAATGCGGTGGCGGGTCTGGATGACGCTCGCTTCGGTCGTCTGCGTGGTCGTTTCCACGCCGGCCACACGGGCGAAGAACCCGCGGATCGACACGGCGTTGGTGGTGTCGTCGGCGCCCTGGTCGATGACTTTCAGCACGTCGTCCGGCCCGATGATCGCGGAGGTCACCTGGATGCCGCCCGTACCCCAGCCATAAGGCAGGGGCATTTCGCGGCTGGCGAAGGGGATCTGATGTCCGGGAATGGCGACCGCCTTGAGGATCGCGCGGCGGATCATCCGCTTCGTCTGTTCGTCCAGATAGGCGAAATTATAGCCCTTCATGGCGTCTCGCTTTCACGCTTGGTCTCTTCACGTTTCAGATTGCCGAGGGCCTCGGCGCGCATGGCGCGGATGGTCTCCAGCTCGCTCTGGAAGTCCACATGGTGCGGCAGCTTCAAATGCTCGACGAAGCCGGTCGCCTCGATATTGTCGCAGTGCGACAGCACGAACTCGACATTCTGCGCCGGCGCGGAGGCGTCCTCGCCGAGTTCGGCCGAGCGCATCGCGCGGTCGACCAGCGACATCGCCATCGCCTTGCGGTCGGCATGGCCGAAGCATAGCCCGTAGCCGCGCGTGAATTGCGGCGGCGTCGTCTTGTTGCCGCCGAACTGGTTGACCATCTGACATTCCGTCAGCACCACATCGCCGATCTCGATGGGGAAGCCGAGTTCGGGCGGGACGATGCTCACCGGCACTTCGCCGATGCGCAGCTCGCCGACGAAAGGATGGGTCTGGCCGTAGCCGCGCTGCGTCGAATAGCCGAGTGCCAGGAGGAAGCCCTCATCGCCGCGCGCCAACCCTTGCAGGCGCACATCGCGCGGCGCCGGATATTCCATCGGGGACATGGTCATGTCGCGCGGCGCGTCATCGCCGACCGGGTCGTTTTCGATCAGTGATTCGACGCCGAGCAGGTCAGTCACGCGCGGCATGGTCTCGATGTTCTCGACCTCGGCGGTCGGGGCCGGGGCGGGCGAAGCGCCTTCGGTCTCGAGGCTGAAATCGAGCAGCCGGTGGGTATAGTCCGTGGTCGGCCCGAGACGCTGGCCGCCCGGCAGATCCTTGAAGATCGCCGAGACGCGGCGGGAAATCAGCATCGCGGCGGTATCCACCGGCTCCGTGGCGAACAGCCGGGGCAGGGTGGTGCGATAGGCGCGCAGCAGGAAGGCGGCCTCGATCAGGTCGCCCTGCGCCTGGCGGATGGCGAGGGCGGCGAGGTCGCGGTCATACAGCGCCCCTTCCGCCATCACGCGGTCCACGGCGCGGCCGAGCTGTTCCTTGATCTGCGCCAACTCCAGCGCCGGCACATCGCGCGCGCCACGGCGCACTTCGGCGAGCCAGGCATGGGCGGCAGAAATGGCGGCCTCTCCGCCTTTGACGGCTACATATGCCATCTAAATCTCCTCGATCGTCAGGCTGCGCGGCAGCCCCATAATCCGTGTCTCATGGCAGAGAATGACATCGACGCCGCGCGGCGCGGTGGCACTCTGCTGGCGCCAGGCTTCGATGAACCCTTCGGGCAGCGGCAGCATCACGCGCTGCTCGGTCTCGATGCCGGGCCCGGTCAGCCGGTAAGGCCGGCCGCTCTCCAGCGAGGCGACATCGAGCACCAGGGTGGCGCCGGTCTCCGGCTCATCATCCGTGCCGGCTTTCAGCTGGCGCAGATCGAACTGGTCGCGGGCCATGACGAAATCCGCCTCCTGGGGCGTCGCCAGCTGCACGCCGGAATGGAACACCAGCCAGTCGCGTGCCGCCTCGTCACCTTCGGGAAGGCTGGCAGACACGCTGGAATCGACCAACGTCAGCAGCACCGAGGCGGCGGCGGCGGAAAGGCCGGGCGGCGGGCCGACCGGCCGGCTGAGCGGCACGATCGCGCCGGGCGTGCTGAGGGCCTGAAGAGTGCCGCGAAAGCAGCTTTGGGCGTCCGTCGCGGACGCAAAACCGGGAGCAAAGAATTTCATGAGCGCATTGTCGCCAGAGTGAAGAATTTGACTTCCGTGGCCTTCGCCCGCGCTTCGTTGTCAAAGCGGCGCGTTGCCTGCGCCTGCGCCAGCGGCTTAAGCACCGCCTGGTCGTAAGCGCCGAACAAAGCTTCGTCCTGCAGCACGGCATCCAGCCGTGCCACCAGCTCGACCTGCTGGAGGTCGTGGCCGGCGGCGTAGCCATGGCCGACGCGGCCGGCTTCGTCGCGGATCGAGCAACGGGTGACGGTCATTTCGCCCAGATTGAACGGGGCGCCGGCGCCGCCCATGCGGCCGCGGATCATGGCCATGCCGCATTCAGGTTCGCGCAGGCGCTCGAAGCCGGGCAGCTTGGGGGCGGATTCCAGCAGCTGCACAAGCCGCTCGCGGCTGGCGCGTGCCAGAAGGCCGAGCCAAACCTGGCGCGGCGAGGGAGAGGGGGGAGCGTCAAACATGTCTAGACATCTATTTCGCTGAAGGGGGTTGGTCAAGGTAACGGGCGCAGAATTGTTCGATCGGCAGATTGCGGAAATCCATCAGCGCGGCGGCGAGCTGGCCATGCGACCAGTCCCACCAGGCGATTTTTTTCAGCTGTGCGCAGATCTCCGGCGCGAAGCGGAAGCGGATCGGTTTGGCCGGCACGCCGACCACGATGGCGAAATCGGGCACATCCTTGGTGACCACCGCGCCGGAGCCGATGATCGCGCCGCTGCCGATGGTGACATCGGCCATGATGGTCGCGCCATGGCCGATCCACACGTCATGACCGATCGTCACGCGGTGGCTGCGGCGCCAGTCGAAGAATTCCGGCTCGTCGGGGCCCAGGCCATATTTGCTGGCGCGATAGGTGAAATGGCTGAGGGCGGGGCGCTCGATCGGGTGATTGCCGGGGTTGATGCGGACCTGCGAGGAGATTGAGCAGAATTTGCCGATCTCCGAATAGATGATGTCCGAATTGTTCGCGATATAGGTGTAGTTGCCCAGTACCAACTCGGCCACGCGGGTGCGGGCACCGATTTCGTTAAAACGGCCAAACACAGTGTCGCGGATTTGCGCGGTCGGGTCGATCGACGGGGCGTCGGAGAGCGGGCCGTGCTTGCCGCTGTCCGGATCGGTGTATTTGGGCTGATCGGCCGCCATGAATAACCTTCCGTGGGGTTTAAAGACGGAAGTGGTCTAGATGACTAACGCGGGCGGTTTAATGGCGATTGTGTTAAGGATCGATGACATCACGCGGTGTTAACGATCGGAAAAGAGGCCGCTTTTTGAAAAAAGCGGCGCAAAACTTTTTTGACGTTGGGCCGGTGGCGGTGAAACCAGCACGGCCCAGAATAGAAAAGTTTTTTTGCTACTTTTTGTTCACAAAAAGTAGGCCTTCCTTCCTTATCTTACCGCCTCTGATAGACGAGAACCCCTGGATAACGCCGCCACAGCCGGTAATGCGCGGCGATGGCGGCATCAACCTCGGCATAGACAGCTGGGTTGATGATGGCGGGATTGGTCACCGGCTGGCTGAGGCGGACAATGAATTCCGGTGCGCTGTTGAGGATGCGCTGTACTTCCGTGACCGGGTCGTCCCCCGCCACGCGCGGCATTGTCCGCCCGATCAGCTCGGACGGGAGCACGAAGCGCGTCGGCGGTGTCTTGCCGGCGAGGGCGTAAATGATCGGCTGCGTGTCGAACACATACAGGCTGCCGGGTTCAGACCTGAGGGCGGCGGCGACCTCGCCGGGAATGTCGGGGGTGAGGCTGTGGCCGATCGCGGTCCTGGCCGCCCAGGCCGGCAGCGCCAGCGCCACCACCAGAAAGGCTGCGCGGCGCCAGGCGGCGCTGCCCAGCCGCGCCAACAGCACGCCGAGAATCACGCATAGAACCGGCAGAATCTGCAGGAAATAATGGTCGTAGAAGGACTTCGCCGCGACCACGCCGACCGCCCCGCCCAGCAGCCAGAAAGCGAGAAACAGCTCGGCCGGGCGCCGCAGGGCGGCGGCCAGGACCAGCAGCGCCAATCCGGCCAGATAGAGCGTGCCCCAGCGCAGCGCCTGCACAGGCATTTCATAATCGAAGGCCTGCTGGGTGAAGGGCGTGCCGGCGCGCCGGAAATTGGAGGCGACGCTGGTTGCCCACCACAGGCCGAGCTGCCCATGCGCGGTATAGAGCAAAGCGGCGAGCGCCACGGGCACGGCGGCGCCGAGTAGCATAACGAAGCCGGCGGCTGGCCGCCGGTGCCGGGCCAGGAAATAAAAGAAAATCGCCGGCGCCTCGAAAATAGAGACATATTTGATCATGAAGGCCGCGCCGAGCAGCAGCCCGACGAGAAAGGCCCGCTCCGTGGTCAGGCTCACCCAGACGGCCAGCGCGGTGCAGCAGGCCATGAAAAGTTCGGTGTTCGAGGCCAGTCCGTCATTGCTCAGCGAACACAGAATCAGCGCACCGCCCGCGACGAGTCCCGCCGCCTCATCGCTGGTCAAAGCGCGGGTGATCCGGAACACGGCATAGGCCAGCAGGCTCACGCATAGCACCATAGCGAGGCGGATCGCGGCGACCCGGTCTCCGAACAGCGTCTGGGCCACGGCAAAGATGGCATAGATGCCGATCGGCTTATTGTCCCAGATGGTGGTGTAGGGCAGGTGGCCGTGGCGCCATTGCTGCGCCATGAGGAAATACAGGCTTTCGTCCCAATCGAGGACCGACTGGGAGAGACTCGGAATGCGGCTGAGCAGGGTCGCGAGGAAGAACAGCGACGCGATCAGCCAGGAGGGGAGGAGTCGTGTCGTCACCCGGTGGTGATCGCAGCAGCACCTGGCTTTGTCCATGGCTGGAAGTGTCCAGTGGCGGCGGCTACAAGCTGGGGGCGCTGGCGCGCGCGGCGTTGGATGCCGCTTGGCGGCATTGCGCGATGACATGAAAGCGAATGGGGGATTTATGAAGGTTCTTGCTTTGGGTCTGGCGGCTTCACTGGTGACGGCCGGGATGGCATGCGCCCAGACCGACGACCCCACGGGGCCGCAGCCGAAACTGCCGACGGAGCAGCTCACCATCGTCGCCGATAACGGCAAGAGCTACGTCTTCACCACGGAAATGGCGCTGACCACCCAGCAGCAGGATACCGGGTTGATGTTCCGCACCTCGGTCCCGGCCGATACCGGCATGCTGTTCCCCTGGCCGCAGCCGCAGATCTCGGAAATGTGGATGAAGAACACCATCGTGCCGCTGGACATGGTGTTCATCGGGCCGGACCACACGATCAAGGCGATCGCCGAGAATACCGTGCCCTATAGCCTGCGGGCGATCTCCAGCGGGGTGCCGGTGATCGCGACGCTCGAGCTGCAAGCGGGCATCACCGCCGCCGACGATATAAATGTCGGCGATAAGGTCATTGCCAAGCAGCTGGGCGGCAGCTAAGCGAGTGCCGACAAGCCGGGGACTGAAAACAGCCTCGGCATCGATGGGAAACTAGGTTCGGGGCGTGGCGCAGCCTGGTAGCGCGCTTGTTTTGGGTACAAGAGGCCCCCGGTTCGAATCCGGGCGCCCCGACCACTCAGGAGTAAGATATATGCGCGCTCGTATTTATTTGCCGCCGAAATCCGCGATGCAGTCCGGTACCGCCAAGACGCATCGCTGGGTGCTGGAATACGAGCCGGAGAAGGCCAAGACCCGCGACCCGCTGATGGGCTGGACCGGCAGCGACGATATGCGCCAGCAGATCCGTGTGATGTTCGACACGCGTGAGGAGGCCCTGGCCTATGCCGAGAAGCACGCCATCCCCTACGACCTCGAAATCCCCGCCACCCGGGTCAGAAAACCGAAAGCCTACGCCGACAATTTCCGCGCCGACCGCCGGGAAAACTGGACGCACTGAACAGCCCGCATCCGCGCCCGTTCCGGCAAAACCACCTTGCGGGCGCGGCGGCCGCAGGTTACCACGCAGCTGCGACGCGCCCTTAGCTCAGTTGGATAGAGCACGAGACTTCTAATCTTGAGGCCGGTGGTTCGAATCCACCAGGGCGCGCCAATAAAATCAGATAGTTGCGGGTCGTTTAGCGGGGTGCCCTAAGTCAAAAGGAAAAGTTGGGACACGCGTGGGACACGGCGACGGCGAGATGGGTGTGTCCTTGCAAGGCTGATCCGAAATTTTTCTGAAAACCCGATCGGCCCGGCTGACCAACAGCGGCTCTGGAGGACGGAGGGTAGCTAATGCGTGGTGGCCTGGCCGGCCTTGCGCAAGCCCTGCGATGCCTTGGCGTTGGCGGCCATAGTTTGTTTTGGCGCGAAGGTATCGACTTGCGCTCACGGTCGAGCGGGACGAGCTGCGGAGGCTGTTGACCAGCGACGAATCGGCGGTCTGAGGTCCGCCGCCAGAACCATCCGGCAGGAGAGGTTGGAGCCCTCTGTATTCGCTCGGCAACATGACCGTGCCGCCGGTGCAACAGAGCTTGACCTCATCCAGCGGAAAGTCGGTCCACGTGACCTTCTTGTGGTAGACAGCCGCGCTGCTGCCATCAATCAGTATCGACCGAACGGTCGCTGCTGAATTGAGAGCTGGAATTTCGCGGCGGCTATAGCAGGCACATGTTGCTGCGCCAGGGCGATTTCGTGCATTCGCTAAACCATTATACGCTGTCAAGGCGTATCGTGGGTTCGAATCCCATCTCCTCCGCCAGAACTCCTTGTAAGTTATTGATTCTATTGGGTTTTTTTGAGGCGGTATGATGTAGCCATCAGAATAGCCACCAAACGCGGCGACGCGCTTTACCTATGCACATGTGGCGCCTTGCCTAAAGCGGCGCGCTTAAACGGCGCCGTTTGCCCCCTATGGAGGTGAGGGCATCCCCTGAGAGGGCCGCCGCCATACGGCTGACCCGCGCGCGAAATTTTGAAATTATCCAGTGTTGGGCCGTCGGGTTTGACGGTGCAAAAACCCCAATCAGATTGACGGCCGAGCTGGGGGCTTTGCGACAATCTGCTTTCGGGGCCGGGCGACCGGATACCGGTCACTCGATTCTCGGCTCGGCGCGGCCGGGAGCAGAATGGCGGCTTTGAGCCTAATTCTCAAAGCAGACGCTCGCCCGCTCGATCAACCGCGCGTGTTCGCCGTTTGTACGGTGCCCCCCTTTTCAAGAGGAAGTCAGAGAGGCAATGGGGGGATGTTTCCTTGGCGTTAGGGGCGCAGATGTTCGAGGTCACCGGTTCTGACATTGCAGCATTGACTGACGTTGACCTGCGGACGCTTGTGGCTCGTCTCGCGCTCGCCGAACTGCGTAAGGCCGGACTGCCGCAATCTAGCGTCATAGCGGGCGGCAACCAGACTGCACCAGACGGAGGATTGGACGTACGGGTTTCGGTTCCGTGCGCCATTGCATCACCCGATTTTGTGCCTAAGCCGGAAACCGGGTTTCAGGTGAAGAAGCCCGACATGAACGCTTCCGCGATCAAAGAGGAGATGAAGCCAAAGGGCGAGCTTCGGCCGATCTTTCGCGAACTGGCCGGCAAGGATGGTGCCTACATCATCGTCAGCGCCCAGGGTTCGGTCGCGGACAAGCCCCTGCAGGATCGCAAGAAGGCGATGCGGGATGCGTTGTCTGGGATGAAAGACTCTCGGCGCCTGTTCGTCGACTTTTACGATCGCGACCGCGTGGCGATCTGGGTCAATACTTTCTCGGGCGTGGCGGCCTGGGTGATGGCGCGCGTCGGCCGAAGACTTGCCGGCTGGAGCGCAGTCGGGGAATGGGCGGGAGCGCGAGCCGGCGAAGCGGACGACTATCTGTCGGGCGGCAAGACCTGTGTCGTCGACGAGCGGACGAAGGAGCGCGAAGAGCTCAGCCTGCTCGACGGTATTGCTCGCATACGCCAATCACTGAGCGAGCCCGGCACGTGCGTGCGCCTCATCGGCCTTTCAGGCGTCGGCAAAACACGCCTGGTCCAGGCGCTATTCGAGGACGGCGTCGGCGCCGATGCGCTCGATCCCGGCATCGCGATCTACACAGACTATACCGACAGCATTGATCCGACGGCGCGTGAGATGGCCCGCCAGCTTGTCGACGCCGGCAAACCCACTTTTCTCATCGTCGACAATTGCAATCCCGCCACGCACAGCGAGCTTGCCAAGATATGCGGCGCGTCGGGTAGCCAAGTCAGTTTGCTAACCGTAGAGTACGACGTGCGGGACGATGATCCCGAGCACACCGAGGTTTTCCGCCTGCGTCCGCCGAGAGCGAACTCGCCAGGATCGCTGCGATCCGCGGCGTCGCCGTCCAGCAACTGTTCGGCGCGACGGCGGAGTTGAAGCGGCGCGGAATTGTTCAAACACGCGGGCCTTGGCGTGCCCTCCTCCCGCACGCGATCTCTAACCGGCTCGCCGCCCTCGCGCTTGAGCGAATTTCGGCCTCGGATTTCGACGTCTTCTGTGGCACCCTGACCCCACGCATGATGCGATCGTTATCGCGACGACTTGGCTACCTCCATGACAGCACGGAGGCGCGTACGACGGTCTGCCGCTGGCTCGATGTCGGCGGTCCACTGGCTGATCTGACAGCACTCGGCACCGATGGAATTACTATTCTTCGCAATGTCGCGCCTGTCGCCCCTCAGGCTGTCCTCGCGAAAATTAGGAAAGCAGCAACCGGGCAGAATGCGGATGCGATTACCGGCATGTCGGCTCGTGACCGAACGGGTCTGATCAAGCTGGTGAAGGCACTCGCTTTTGAACCGGAAATGTTCGATGACGCAGCCTTGACGCTTGTACGTTTCGTGTGCGCTCAAACGACCGATAACGGTCAAAATCCGGCCCGAGGCGGCTTCACGGAACTGTTCCACCTCTATCTCTCGGGCACCCAAGCGCTGATCGACCAACGAATTTCGCTGGCTCGCCGACTCGCGAAATCGAGTGGTGACGGAGAGCGACGGTGCGGGATGCTCGCGTTGGAAGGCTTACTGAAAAGCGATCACTTTTCTTCCGCGCACGATTTTGATTTTGGAGCGCGACCTCGCGACTACGGATGGCAGCCTCAGACCCAAGGGGATATCAACGATTGGTATGCGAAGGTGATCGGCCTCGCGGTTGAGTTGAAGGACATCCCGGAAGTTAGCACGGTGTTTGCCCGCCACATTCGATCGCTCTGGTGGTCGAGCGGCCGGCTGGATGACATCGATGCCGCCGCGACAGCATTTTCGAATGGGGGGGTCTGGATTGACGGATGGCTCAATTTCCGGGTGGCACTTCGCTACGACGGCAAAGGGATGCCAGACGCCGTGCGCGAGCAGCTTGAGCGCATAATCGATCGCTTGAAGCCTGTGGATCTGGTTGACCGTGCTCGGGCTTTGATCCTGGAACGCTCGGATGCGGGGTACGACGTCGTGGACGGCGAGGGGGATGATGCTGGCCCCGACAGTATTCACAACGCCTATCGGCGAACGTCAGAGGCGGCCGTCAGTATGGGTAAAGCCGTGGCGGCATCGCCCAGCGATCTCGAAATCCTATTGCAGGAAATATCATCGGCACGACAGGTGCGACGAGCCTACGAGTTTGGTCGAGGGCTGGCTCAGGGCGGTCACAATCTTGGAGAGATGTGGTCTGCATTGAAGGCAGCATATGCAGCTGCTACTTCTGAAAGCCGTAATCCCGTGACAATGGCTGGTTTTCTGGCCGAAGCCCATGTGCTGGACCCGGACTTTGTTGCGCCGGTGCTCGATGCTGTAATTTACGAACCCGATCTTGCTCCGTTGCTACCATATCTCCAGGCTCACGTCGCGATGGACGAAGCCGGGATTACTCGCCTACGAACTGCTATCGCGAATGCTGCCCTGTCGAGCGAAGACTTCTGGTCGATCGCCAACGGCGTCATTGGAGACGTGCCGCCATCGGATCTGAAGGATCTCCTGAGCGATATCGCGGGGCTCTCGGGCGGCGTCGTAGTCGCGATCGACGTGCTGTACATGTATCTCTTCTGTCATCAAAATGATCCAAGTCCGACCGCATCGGAGCTGATCGACGTAGGTCGCAACCTGCTCCTGTGGCTCGATCTCAAGGACGTCAGAGGTCGCGACTGGCGTCTGCCATCTATCATCCAGCGGTGCCTAGCTGGATCCAATGCCGAAGGCATCGCTCGCCAAATCTGTCAGAACGTCCGGTCGACGCTCGATGCAGGCAGTGTCTCGAGCTATGGTATCTCGCAAATGATCGATGGCCTGTTTTGTACGCAACCGATTATTGCGCTGACTGAGTTCTTCCTCGGTGGAAGTACGAACCCTAACGGCGTTCCAGTCTGGATGCGGTGGCGCAACTCGGCGCCAATCGAGAAGATTGCCCCGGAGATTGTTGCCGCATGGGCCGATCAGGACGCTGGTCCTCGATACAAGTTGCTGGGCCAGACGCTTGGTATCTTGACTAAGGAGTCGTCAGGAAATAGTTAAATCGGGTTTGGCTTTTTGGTTGAGGTGGGATTCCCCGGCCACGAATCGGTGTCGTAGCTTGTTTGCATGCTTGATCTTGAGGCCATTCGTGAACGGTACACCCAATTGTCGGCGCATCTTGATGAGAGAGGGCGGCGGATGTTTGCGGCGGCGGAGGCGCGTGCTGCGGGTTATGGTGGTATTGCCGCGGTTTCTCGGGCGACCGGCCTTGCAGCGAGCACAATCGGTCGGGGTTTAAAGGCGCTCGCCGCGGCCGGCTTGGAGAGCGACCGGATTCGCCGTCCTGGCGGCGGTCGCAAAGCGCTGTTGGTGAGCGATCCAAAACTTCTGGACGATTTGCTGACGTTGGTGGCGCCGAGCGAGCGGGGCGACCCCATGTCGCCGCTGCGCTGGACCTGCAAGAGCCTCCGGCGTCTGGCCGCCGAACTGCGCGCCCTTGGCCATCGGATCAGTCACACTGTCGTTGGTGAAGTGCTCAAACAGCAAAAGTTCAGCCTGCAGGGCAACCGCAAGACGCGCGAGGGAGACAGCCATCCGGATCGCGACGCACAGTTCGCCTACATCAATGAGAGCGTGACAAGAATGCTGGCCGGTCAGCAGCCCGTGATCTCCGTCGATACGAAGAAGAAGGAACTGGTTGGCGACTTTAAGAATGGCGGACGGGAGTGGCGCCCGCGGGGCGATCCCGAAGAGGTTCGGGTCCATGATTTTCTGATCAAGGAGCTGGGCCGTGCGGTGCCGTATGGCGTCTATGATCTTGCCGCGAATGAAGGCTGGGTCAGCGTCGGGATCGACCATGACACGGCCGCCTTCGCAGTGCAGACGATCCGCAGTTGGTGGCACAATGTTGGCCACCAGCAATACCCCGGCGCCACCTGTCTGACGATCACGGCTGATGGCGGGGGCAGCAACGGTTCACGCGTGCGACTGTGGAAGTACCAGTTGCAAAAACTCGCCGATGAATTCGGTATCGAGATCAATGTTCACCATCTGCCGCCTGGCACCAGCAAATGGAATAAGATCGAGCACCGTTTGTTCTCGTTCATCAGCATAAATTGGCGTGCCAAACCACTCGTCAGCTACCGCGTCATCGTCGATCTGATCAGCGCAACCACCACCGATGCAGGTCTGAAAGTCCGTTGTGAACTCGATAAAAACTCTTATCCAAAGGGTATCGTTGTTTCCGATCAAGAAATGGCCAAAATCAACATTCTACGCGCCGACTTCCATGGCGAGTGGAACTACACAATTCGACCAAGAAACGAAACGGACAGAGCGTTAATTCCTGAAGGAGGGTGAGGAGGAGAAGCTCCAACTGTCACCGTTGTTTCTTGCGCTCCTCGACAAGGCGCCGAACAAACAGGCATTTCTCGGGGATTATCATGGCCGTTTTCGACTGGGCTCCTGGTCCGGATCGCTAGCCGGTATTCTGGTCAAACGACGGGAAGTTATCCGCCAGCTCGGAAACCATCCAGATAGCTCAGTTCAGCGATGGGTGACCAACATGGAGGCGCCCATCGCGGAGTGGATCGAGGCCGAACGACAAGGCGATCGTCGAAACGAGGAGAGGTTCGAATGAACAGCGCATTTGATGGTACGCCAGCAGACTGAAAGGATGTTGCAGATGGCGCTGCTAGGCCGGCGGGCCGGATGACCGCTCCTTGGGCTTGGTTTCAGTGCTTGCGAATGACAGTTATGCGCGCGAGGCAGCGCGACACCGGGCTCGTCATGGCGCGGCTCTAGATCGCGCGCTTTATACATGTTCACAGCCGCGATCATGCCTGCCCCGGCGGGAGGTGAGGGCGGCCGCGAACGCCGATGGCCATATCGGCTGGGAATTTTTTCAGATTCTCAGCTTGTCTTTACAGCCTGTCATTGCCAGTTTCATGCCTAAAGAATTTGCAACAGTTGCTCGACGGCCTTCGCAGTAGCCTCGAAGACTTTGGCGTTTGCCCTTTCTTCTCTGCCGCTATGCATTATCCCGTTTCGAATTTCGAAAAGCGTCCGTATGGTCCCTAAATGGGAAAATTCGGGTAGCCCGTAGTCCTTCCAGGCCTCCTTTTTAATGATGTCAGAGATGTTCTGGCGCCGGACGGCTCTCCTGATCCCCTTGACGATTCCTGGAGTGGCGCGCGACAAACAACGTGAGAATCGCGTCATGTGTGGACGGCCCGCCGGGGTCAAGTAGTTAAAGCAGAATTTGGTATGGGTTCGAATGCGGTCATGTGTCCGGCCTCGCTTTAGTGCGGCACCATGACCGCAGGGCCCAGATGGGTTCCGCGAACAACATCCAAACAATCAAACGGCATATTATTGCCTTTGACGCTGACGGATTTTGTTGCTCGTCGGTTCGACCGATAACCATCTCCTGCTTGCTCCTTAACCCCCCGGCACCGGCGCGCGGTTCAGGCCGCAGTAACCGGCTGACGCCGATATGCTTCCCCACGCGCCATCATGGCCCAGATGATCCGGGCCATCTTGTTGGCCAGAGCCACCGCCACGAGCTTGCGCGGCTTGCGTTCCAGCAGTTGTAAGAGCCATGCCGAGGCAGATTTGCTGCCTGGCTTGGCGAAGCGGATGACGGACATAGCACCCACCACCAGCAATGTGCGCAATCTCTCACTTCCAGCCTTGCTGATCTTGCCCAGGCGCTGTTTACCGCCGGTGGACTTCTCCCTCGGCGTCAGGCCGAGCCACGCCGCAAAATGCCGCCCGGAGGCAAAATTCCCTGGCTCCAGGGTCAACGCCATGGTCGCCGCGATCATCGGTCCTACGCCAGGAATTTCGGCTAGTGCCCGGCTGACCGGGTTGGCCTTGTGCAGCGCCACCAGTTCGGCATCGAGAGTGGCAATCCGGCTTTCCAGGGCCTCGACATGCGCGCCCATTTGCTCAAACATGGCGCGCGCCGCCACCGGGATGGCGGTATCGGCAGCCAGCACAGCCAACAGGGGTACAATCTTAGCGGTACCCTTCGCCACTACCACCCCGAACTCCATGGCATGACCGCGCAGTGCATTCATCGCCTGGGTGCGCTGGTTTACCAGCATCTCCCGGTGTTTGAGGATAATGGCATCAGCCTGCTGCTCGACGGTCTTGGTCGCCACCGAGCGCATGCTCGGACGGGCCGCAGCCTCGCTGATCGCCTCGGCGTCGTTGCGGTCATTCTTGGCTCGTTTAACGAAGGGTTTTACATATTGCGGTGGAATCAGGCGGACATGGTGCCCCAGCGCGCCTAACACACGGGCCCAATGATGTGACCCACCACAAGCCTCCAGAACCACTTCCGTTCCGGGCAACTTGCTAAAAAAAGCCTCAACTTGGCCACGCTTGAGCTCGCGCCGCAGAACCGGCCGCTCCTGCTCATCAACACCATGCAGCGTGAAAACGTGTTTGGACGTATCGATCGCAATGCGCTTAAACTTCATCTGGACGGTCCTTTTATTGGTTCTTTCATCGACCCAATCTTGGCACATGATGCCGTTGGGCCGTCCACCCCAACAATCAACGTGAGAATCCTGGGTGGGGGCCTGTGAGGGCGTAGCCCGAGCAGGCCCCCACCCAGGAGCGGGTTCCTTTTGGGGTCCGTCTGGCTGGCCGTGATCGGTCGGGTAGGGTCTGGCTCCATCGTAGGAGCCTCCGCTTTGCCCGGCCGCCCGATCACCGTTCAGCAGAAGAGAATGTTCATGAGATTGCGCGCCGGCGGGAACACCCCTGCCACAGCTGCTGCCAAAAGCGGGTTCAGCACCGCGACCGCCTACCGGATCGAGAACGAGCCAGATCAACCCTTTGTAACCAAGCCCCCCAGGGGCAGCCGGCGCCCCGACCCGCTGGCGGCGGTCTGGGATGCCGAGATTGTGCCGATGCTCACCGCGGCGCCGGGCTTGCGCGCCATCGCCGTGTTGGAGGAACTGACCCGCCGACATCCAGAGATTCACCCCGGCGTCCGGCGCACGCTGGAGCGGCGGATCAAGCTCTGGCGCGGTCTGCATGGGCCAGCGCAGGAGGTTATGTTTCGCCAGGTGCATCCACCGGGCGAGCTCGGCCTGTCGGATTTCACCGATCTGGCCGACCTCGGCGTCCTGGTTGCCGGCGTAGCGTTGAACCACATCCTCTACCATTTTCGGATGGCGCATTCCGGCTTCGAGCATGGCCATGTGATCCTCGGGGGCGAGAGCTATTCGGCCCTCGCCGAGGGGTTGCAGAACGCCCTGTTCGCCCTGGGCGGTGTACCAATGAAACACCGCACTGACAGCCTCTCGGCCGCGTTCCGCAATCTCGACCGCGCCACCACCGAGGATCTGACCGCCCGCTACGCTGCCCTTTGCGCGCATTTCGGCATGGAGCCCACTCGCAATAACACCGGTGTCGCCCATGAGAACGGCACGATCGAGAGCTCGCACGGCCATACCAAGAAAGCCCTCGAGGATGCCCTGCTGCTGCGGGGCAGCCGCACTTTCACGGATCTGGCCGCTTATCGCCGGTTCATCGAGGAGATCTTCGCCCGTCATAACGCCCGGCGGAACAAGATCATCGCCATTGAGCGCGCCACCCTCAAGCCGCTGCCAGGCGGCCGCGCCATCGATTACGAAGAAATACTGGTGCGGGTCACCTCCTCCAGCGGCTTCGTGCTGCGTAAAATCTTCTATTCGGTGCCGGCCCGGATGATCGGGCAACGCCTGCGCGTGCGGCTCTATGATGACCGGCTCGAATGCTTCCTTGGCGGCAGTCATGTGCTCAGCCTCGTGCGCGGCCGTGCCGATCACGCCAGCGGCAAACATGGCCACGTCGTCGACTATCATCACCTGATCCAGGCCCTGCGCCGCAAACCGGGCGCTTTGCGCAATCTGGTCTATCGCGACCAGTTATTCCCCCGCCCGGCCTATGCCCGCGTCTACGATGTTCTGACCGAACGCAGGTCCGACAAAGCTGCCTGCCAAATCACCGTCGAATTACTCGGCCTCGCCCATGACTACGCCTGCGAGGCCGAACTCGCCCAGCTGTTGAACACCGAGCTCGATGCCGGCCGCCTGCCCAGTCTCGACATTTTGCGCGAACGCTTCCGCCCCGCCACGGCCAGTGTGCCGGTGGTGATGATCGAGGCCGTCTCGCTCGGCCTGTACGACAGACTGGGCACCATCAACGCCGGAGACGCCGCATGACCACCCATCCTGCCACCGATGCCGCCCGGCTCGCTTTCCTGCTCGGCGAACTCCGCCTGCCCACCATCAAGCATTTATGGCCCGATCTCGCCGCCCAATCCGACAAAGAAGGCTGGCCAGCCGCGCGCTTCCTGGCCGCCCTCGCTGAGCATGAACTTGCCGATCGCGAACGGCGACGCATCGAACGCCATTTGCTCGATGCCCACCTGCCGATTGGAAAATCCCTCGATAATTTCGACTTCAATGCCGTGCCGGTCATCAGCAAGGCACATATCACCGCACTCACCTTCGGCGATGCCTGGCTCGAGACCGGTGCCAATTTATTGTTGTTCGGCCCGAGCGGCGTGGGCAAAAGTCATCTCGCGGCAGCTGTCGGCCGCGCGCTCGTCGAAGCCGGGTTCCGCGTGCTGTTCACTAGAACCACCGATCTGGTCCAGCGCCTGCAGATAGCCCGCCAGGCACTCACCCTCGAAGCCACCATCTCCAAACTCGATCGTTATCACCTGCTTATCCTCGACGACATCTCCTACGTCACCAAGGACCAGGCCGAGACCTCGGTGCTCTTCGAGCTGATCAGCCGGCGCTACGAACATCGCTCTATCCTCATCACAGCCAATCAGACATTTGGTGAATGGAATAAAATTTTCCCCGATCAGGCTATGACCTTGGCCGCCGTCGACCGCCTCGTTCACCACGCCACCATCCTCGAAATGAACGTCGAAAGCTACCGGCGCCGCGCCGCAATCGAGCAAAAACAAGTCTCAGTACGACCAGCGGCCCGGCAAATCCCCAAAGCATCTTCTTGATTGCCGCGACTTGTTTGTCGCCCAGCGTCAATCAAGCCAAAACGACCCCTTGCAACCAAACCAAGACCCGATATCCTACCTCACATCGCGGTCAGATTTTTCTCACCTTGATTGACGGTTTTTCTCACCCTGTTAGTCGCGCTACAGACCGGTTCTCCGAGCCTACAAAGTCGTGCGCTGGTATACCCAACGGCGGTTTCAACGCTGGTTGACACGACGAAGCGGACAAGCAGGCACCGGATATCGCCAATATCCGGACGAGTATCTCTACGAGACCCTCGGCCTTTATGCCTTACCGCTCCGGCGCGCCGACCTGCCGAGCGCGAAGGTCTGATGACGCAGGTGAAAGCTGGATGCGGGTGATCTGCACGTCCAGTTTGACGAGCGGCGACTGGAAACGGAGCCACGGTCCGAGCTGAGGCACCGGCAACAAGCGAAAGCTGCCGGACAACGGCTACTCCTCGAGACCTAAAGCCACCGCGCCAGTCGTCGACTCTACTGCTGGTGCCAGGCGGCAGATGGTGAACATTGATCTCGATACCGAATTCATCGGCGAGTTTTTGCAACTGGTACTTCCACAGTCGCACGCGTGAACCGTTGCTGCCCCCGCCATCAGCCGTGATCGTCAGACAGGTGGCGCCGGGGTATTGCTGGTGGCCAACATTGTGCCACCAACTGCGGATCGTCTGCACTGCGAAGGCGGCCGTGTCATGGTCGATCCCGACGCTGACCCAGCCTTCATTCGCGGCAAGATCATAGACGCCATACGGCACCGCACGGCCCAGCTCCTTGATCAGAAAATCATGGACCCGAACCTCTTCGGGATCGCCCCGCGGGCGCCACTCCCGTCCGCCATTCTTAAAGTCGCCAACCAGTTCCTTCTTCTTCGTATCGACCGAGATCACGGGCTGCTGACCGGCCAGCATTCTTGTCACGCTCTCATTGATGTAGGCGAACTGTGCGTCGCGATCCGGATGGCTGTCTCCCTCGCGCGTCTTGCGGTTGCCCTGCAGGCTGAACTTTTGCTGTTTGAGCACTTCACCAACGACAGTGTGACTGATCCGATGGCCAAGGGCGCGCAGTTCGGCGGCCAGACGCCGGAGGCTCTTGCAGGTCCAGCGCAGCGGCGACATGGGGTCGCCCCGCTCGCTCGGCGCCACCAACGTCAGCAAATCGTCCAGAAGTTTTGGATCGCTCACCAACAGCGCTTTGCGACCGCCGCCAGGACGGCAAATCCGGTCGCTCTCCAAGCCGGCCGCCGCCAGCTCCTTTAAACCCCGACCGATTGTGCTCGCCGCAAGGCCGGTCGCCCGAGAAACCGCGGCAATACCACCATAACCCGCAGCACGCGCCTCCGCCGCCGCAAACATCCGCCGCCCTCTCTCATCAAGATGCGCCGACAATTGGGTGTACCGTTCACGAATGGCCTCAAAATCAAGCATGCAAACAAGCTACGACACCGATTCGTGGCCGGGGAATCCCACCTCAACCAAAAAGCCAAACCCGATTCAACTATTTCCTGACGACCCCTTAGCCATTTGCAACTCCCTGGAGTTCGATGTCTAAGGTCGCGGCCACACGAGGCGTCACAAACGCTTTCTACTCGATTTTTTTGCCGACGGTTTTAGAAGGCATTTGCCCGATGACGAGCCGCCCTTCATCCACACGGATGCCTATCATTATTTTGACCTCCCCGCAAGCATTTGCGGAATTTTTGATCTCGGCGTTTGCAAGAGCGCGTTTAAATCGTTGTGGCTCTGAGCTGCCCCTCGATGCGCAACGCCGCAATCAGTTCACTGTGGAGCACGCCGATCCGAACGAGCGTGACTACCGCGCATTCATCAAGTCTCCGGAAGGGCGACTGCAGCCGAACCTCGGCGCCAAAACAAGACCAGCGCCACGGCGATGCTCTTGGGGGATACGCGATCAACGGCGACGGTATCTTACGCGACAACCGGCCAGGAGGCGGCGCACTAGGTGAGCAGCTACCACGTGCTGGAAGCAAAACATCAACAGCGCGGCCGGATCGAGCACGCGGCCATCGCGCATCACCCTCTGGAGCAATGCGAGGTCCGTTAGCCAGCCATCGGCTCGATCGTCGGATAAATGATCTCCCTTACTGTAGGGTGATCGCAACGACCCGGTTCACTGACTCGGCCTGCTCATCGGTCGTCGATACGAGAGGCAGTTGCTCACCTGTCCAGCGTAACTGTACCCGATCTTCCGGCACCTTGTTGGTGTAAACAAGAGCCTCGAAGACCGCTCGGGCGCGTTGTTCAGAAAGATGATGGTTGAAATCCGCAGAGCCAACCGCGTCGGTCTTGCCAATGATCGTTGCGGTGAGAGTTGGAGTACGCCTCATCGCCGCAGCTACGCCGCGTATCGTATCCTGATCGGCACCGTCTAACTGATAGCTGCCTGTAGCAAAGTGAACGGGATAAGTGTTAGAGCCTTGCGGGAACTCGTGAACCTGTTGCGCTGTTGCAGCGTAAGCCGTGAAGAGGCCGATCACTCCCAACACAGCTGCCAATCTCCTAGTCATTCTAAATTGTGACATGGACTGGTTCCTTTCTCGTTTTAGCTTACTTTGAACGTCACTCACTACTAGCTGACGAAGCGATCCGCGGGGATCGCGATCGCGACTAGTGACCATCCTCTTCTTCATCGTGGGGCGGAAGCGATAGCGGAACCTGAACAGCTAAAATCCAACTCACTCTTGATCCGCAACAAAACACCTTTCAACTTCACAAATGAGCGTTAGAACTCGACGATGTGATTCCGGACAGCAAAGCGGACGAGATCAACAATCGAGTTCGCACCGCTTTTGCGCATGACCGCACCGCGGTGTGTCTCCACGGTCTTCACCCCGATGGCGAGACGACGCGCAATCTCCTTATTCGACCGGCCTTCAGCGAGTAGTTGCAGGATCTCCCGTTCGCGCCCCGTCAGAAGTTCGCTAGCGCACTTTCGCGTCGAAGGCGCGTCTTGTGCCATCGCACTTAGATAACCAGTTAGAATTGTTTCACTCACACGCATGTTAAAATAGGGGCGATGGATGACAAGCGAAGCGACTGCATCGATGACATTGTGTGCCGGATCAGACTTCAGCAAATAGCCGCGGGCACCGGCGACAAGTATATCTCGTACCAATCGATCCGATTCATGCATCGTAAATATGAGGATTTCTGTAGTTGGGCTAACCTTTAGGATCTGTCTGGATGCGTCAAGGCCATTCAATTCTGGCATGCTAATGTCCAGCACGACAATATCGGGTTTCAACTTTTGGCATATGCTCACGGCTTCGCGACCGTTGGCAGCTTCGCCGCAGATTAACCAGTTCGGTTGCCCTTCAAGCAGTTTACGGAGTCCCTCGCGAACAACATCGTGATCGTCAACAAGGACGATACGGACCACCGGAAGCGTGTCTTGACCACGATTTGGTTGTCTTTCGCTTATCATGTTGCTCTATCACACCACATTTTCTGTGCCTAAGATCGAGTAGAACCCCTGGGCAGAATAGTTTTACTACCGGGCGCGTCAGCCTAAAAGCTTATGAAGCATGGTCAATTCTCACGGCAAACGATGGCGGCGCGTCATCCATATCCTTAAACAGGAGCATTTTCTGGTTGGGACACTGATCGGACTCCCCGCTTGATATCTCAAGGCGGAGCGATCGCCGCGTCTCCCATAGGATACACAGATGAAAAGACGACACGCAACGTAGTGCCATTCTTATTGGATTGCATCGTCAAGATGCCGCCGCATCGAAGACAACTGGCATTCCAGAGCGTTCCGCGAAACCCTTTAAGAATAAACGAACGCGCACAGCACAGATTCAAACTCTCTGATTCGCCAATTCTACTTCTGTCCGGGTTTTCCAGTGGCAATTAGTTTGGAAAGGTCAGCTTCTACCACATCAAGCGTAGCCTTGGTAAGTCGTCCCCCCGATACAGTGGCGATCTGGGAGAGGCTCATCTCTTCGAACAGAAAATAACTTCGATTGGCCGTCAAGCCTGGGACGTCGCGGTCCAGGATCACCTTGCCGCGCGGGTCGGCGACAATATCTTCCACCGGAGTATCCAACGAAAAGGTTGGGCCGGGCGTGGCCGCCACGCTATTCGAAGTTGCTCCGACGGTAGACTTTTGAGCGCCGCAGCCAAGCAAAAGTACCGGGCTGAGAGCCACGAAGGCGAGTACGCTGTATCGAAGAGGCTTGAACATCAAGCAATATCCTCTCGTCAGCTAGCATTTTATGCAAGTCGCTAATCAATGCGTGGCCTCAATCCCATCCCAAGCATGTCGCCAAGAACTTTCGCAGGTACAGTCGTTGACATTTCGTTAAATTTATTAGCTTTCCTTGGGCGGTTATCGTTCCTGAAAACCCAGCCAAGTAATCGCTCATCGCATTATATTTAGGTATTGAGCGGTACCAAACCAATTCCAGTGTACGGCCAAACAAGTAGTTTCTTGTTGACAATTATTAATTGTTGCTAAATGGTAATATTGAGGCGCGAATAATAGGCATTTTTTCGCATGAGATGCGCCGCCTTGCACAGCCGGCGTTCGGAGCGGATGGCAAAGGCATAGCCGACGAGCAGCATGCGGATCATCAGCTCCGGATCGATCGAAGGACGGCCGTTCGCGGCATGATACGGCGCCAACGTCCGGCGGATCCGCTCAAAGATGCCGTTGAAAAAGTCTCGGTTTGCGGCGCGTTTCGTTTGATGATTCTCCGCCGGTCCGCCTGGAGCGCATGCTGCGTCTACACTTCTTGCAGCATTGGTTCAACCTCTCTGATCCGGCCGCAGAAGAAGCCCTCTACGATTCGCTATCCCTGCGCCAGTTCGTCGGCATCGATCTCGGCCGCGAGCCAGTTCCGGATTTATTGGCTGTAGGGCTGGGTGGAGCCACCGCCTTTGCCACCGAGCAGTTTTTTCTGGCAAGCCAGCAAGTCGGAGGTGGCGCGCGATGTGCTGGAGAGATCGGCCGTCCAGGTCGGTTCCGTGCCCTTGGTGAAGACGATATCCAGACTGTCCGACTTGGCGAAATCGTTCAGGAAATTATTCATATCTTTCATATCGAACGTATAATTCACCGACGAGCTGTTCAACGCAGCACCGTCAGCATTCCAGCTGCCGCCATTGGAAAAATTGAACTTCGTCGGCACGTCGACATTTGGCGGGATCTTCCATTTATCCCTGAAAGCGTTAATTTTGAAGCTCGGCTCGTTGCCCAATGGGTAGATGAGCATCAGCAGCGAATAGGTTTTATCCGGCGACTGGTCCCGGATGGAGCAATAGCTATTGCCCCGGTCATCCATGCCGGTGGCGACTTCCCAGACGCCGTCATTACCGAGGACGTGGTGGTCGCCCCCAGCCCAGGCGGCGGGAGCAAGGCTGAGTATTATACTAACAGCCAGGGCGGATCCCCGGCAAAGAGCGGGTATCACTTTCGTGTCCTCCTTCTGTTGCTGGCATTTTAGCATCACTCCGGCGCGCAACCCAAGAAATGATTTACGTGAGTTGGCACGCTGAAACCGGTCTAGGCCGCTGGCGGTCCATGGTGTTACAGGCTTTGCCGGCCGGGCGACGGGATTGCGCCGCCACTGGGTGGGCCGAACGGCTGGGAGTTTATCGGGCCGCGCGCTGTTGGCTGCGTATTATCCGGCGGGTTGTACGGCTCCTTGCTGCCGCTGCCAAGCAATAGCCAGCTCTCCCACCCAACTCAGACGTGTGCAAAAGCTTTGGATACCGTTGAAAAAGTCCTGATTGCGGCCCGGCGCAGAACTGGCAAATGACAGGGCTCAGAATGTTGCGCGCGCAGGAGTGCATGCTGCACGGCATCATGTCGGCGACGCGGCTGGAGATGCAGTTCTGCCAGGATCTGATCATAAACCGTATGGCCCGCTTCAACGCCAGGAGCGAGAACAGCACGCGCGGCGACGGCGCGTTCCAGGAGTTCGACCGCATGATCACCATGATGCGGGAAGTGAGCGAGGAACTGCACGCCGGCTTCAGCGAAGCGACGCACCTGCTGACCGAGGAAGCCGCGCCTGAAAGCGGGCAGGCCGGCGCGAGGCGAAGAAGATGACCGACACGGCCGAGGACACAACCAGCACCGCGGCGAAGGCCAGCTAGCGGACCATCAACGCCGAAACGGACACGGCGCGGAAATCCGCGTAGCGGGGCACGTTATTTTATCGATCTTGAATCCTGTCGCCCGCCCAAAGCCGGCCCGGGCACCTACCCGAGCCGTTTTGTTCAATCCCGAATGTCAGCGGAATCTAGGGCCGGGCTTGCTGCCGCCACTAGGAAAGGTTGTGCGGGACAAGTGCATCGGCCCGTTCCGCCAACGTCTCAGCGGGTCTTGCTGAAAGTCTCGACTGCTAGCGTGATGCGCGCGGTGATCGGCGCGATCGTCTGTTCAGCCAGCTTCACGCTGGCATCGGTCAGCTTGTTGGTCTCGGAAACCGCCTTCTCGATCGAGGATTTGGTGAAGCCGGTCTGTAGATCGATTGCTTCCTTCGACCGATTTCACGCCCATCAGGGACTTCGTGAAAGCCAATGCCTCTTCCAGCGACGTCTTGTTGGAGGCCGCGAACTGCTTGGAAATGTCCTGGACGCCGGTGACATAGATCTGGCTGGCCTTGACCATCGCTTCCATGTTGCCCTGGCCGAACGCCATCATCTGGCCGCCGGTCTTTGTCGCCTTCTCCATGTTTTCTTTGATCTTCGCCTCCGAGGTCTCGAGCGCCTTAACGGCCCGCTCCACGCCTTCTTTCATCGCCATCAGGGGCTTGTCGATCCCCTTATTTGCGATATCGGCCGTGTTTTCAACAGTAGCGGCGGTTTCGAGGTCTGCCTTCGATTTCATGCTGGTCATATGCTTACGTTCTCCCATGTAGAAGCCTGTAGGACAAAAGGACTGCACGGCCCCAATCCGGCGAGCAAAAGCGGCTTTATGCCGCCGTCAGGACGGCGCCGTCAGTACATATGCTGGCCACCATTGATCGAGAGCGTCGAGCCGGTGACGAAATCGGCCTCGTCGGCCGTAAGGAAGACCACGCCGCGGGCGATGTCCTTTGCCGTGCCGAGCCGGCCGCGGGGGATTTTCGCGACGATCTTTTCCAGCACGTCGGGCGCCACCGCGCGCACCATGTCGGTATCGACATACCTGGCGCCAACGCATTGGCGGTGATGGCGTCAATATCGGCTCGATCAACGGCCAAGCCGGGCAATATGGCCAGGTGAACTACGCCGCCGCGAAAGCCGGCATTCACGGCTTCACCAAGGCGCTGGCCATGGAAGGTGCGCGTTACTCCGATCCGGCCGAATTTCTTCGCCTTCATGCCCTCGAAGCAGATTTTGCAGAGATTGAAGCAGGAGCCGAGATTGGTGTCGATCACCTCGTCCCACATCTCGCGGTTCATTTTCGTGATGGTGCCGTCGCGGGTGATGCCGGCATTGTTGACGAGAATTTCGATCGTGCCGTGATTTGCGGTGATGGCGGAGACCGCGGTCGAGCACTGGCTGTAGTCGCCGGCGTCGAACCTTATTGTTTCGATCCCGCTTTCAGCGGTGAAGGCTCCGGCCGCCTGGGTGTTACCCGCGTAAGAGGCGATCACATGCCGTCCCGCTTGTTGCAGCGCAATACTGATCGCCGACCCGATACCCCGCGTGCCGCCGGCAACCAATGCAATGCGTGCCATTTTGTTTTTCTCCCGCTTTCTAAAAAAGCTAGAACAGTTTTTTCATGCCCGGAAGATGAGGCCCCGGCGCGCCGAAGATTTCAGCTCGAATCTTCACCGTAATGACATGGGTCAGTATCTTCCCTATGCGTGGTGAGGCTCGCTTCCTGGCATTTCCGAGGATTTGACGAGGCCGGTGGGGGCTCCGAGCTCTTCCCCGCGGAGCTTTCAGCGAGGAGATCTTTCGCGAAGCCTTCGGCCGAGATGCCCGGGAATAACCATCTGCATCAACCGTCGCGTCGATCGCGGGCTGCTTTGGCGATGTGAGCGGGGTCGTCATTTCAGGTAACGCCTATGTTTTGAACGACGGACTGTATTGAGGCAACAACATTACCATAAAAAAACAAAACTTAAAGTAACAAAACTTTAAATTGCAAAGAATGCAAACACTAAGTTGTAAAAGAAGAGCGTCTATGTCACTATGCAAACAATTCGGAGTTCGCCCCATGGCCGGACATCCATTCATTAAACCAGCCCCTAAAGAAGCTGCAGTTTTGAGTGCTGCCCAAAAGCTAGATGCAATCGCCTGGCTAACGAAGCGTTTGAAGGACCTTGAGGGGTTTGATCCAAACTCAGTCTTGGCGAGTTCAGACCCGCAACTCGTCGCTTTAAGGCAAGCAATTGATCGAACACTTGCTCACATTTTTGGCGCCAATACGGTCGATTATAGACGTTATAAGGGCGTTTGTTCGCTGGGAAATGCTTGGCTGGACTCCCAGCTTCCACTCGCCATTCGGCGGACTTGTCTGAGGCAGGACAAGTTGAAAGCAATCGCAGTTGTCAGTGGAATCATCAAAGGCTTCCGAGAAGATGTTGAAGAATTCGCACATAGCCAAAGCTCAAGCTCGATAAATGAGACGGCTGCGACCGTCCGACCGAACAAAGTTTTCGTGGTACATGGGCATGACGAGGGTCCACGTGAAGCTCTGGCCCGCTTCCTTGAGAGGCTTGGAATCAGGCCTGTCATTCTCCACGAGCGACCTAACAAAGGGCGTACCATTATCACGAAATTTCGTGAGGAGGCTGCCGACGTAGGTTTTGCGGTTGTGTTGATAACACCAGACGATGTCGGCGGAATTTCTGAATCAAAATTCAAAGCACGAGCCAGACAAAATGTTGTGTTCGAGCTGGGATTTTTTATCGGTGCGCTCGGGCCGGAGCGGGTCGCGGCGCTGGTTAAGGGGGACGTCGAACGGCCATCTGATTTTGATGGCGTGGTTTATATGTCGCTCGACAATGGAAGTTGGAAAATGGACCTCGGCAATGAGTTGCAGGCAGCCGGCTACGAAATCGATTGGAACAACGTGATGAAAGGTGTGAACTGACGCGATCGGCAGGGTAACCCGTCATCCGACGAAGCCGCGGGATCACGTCACAGCCAATTCGGGCTCGCCTGACAGTCGGTTCGGCGACCGAGTTGGGTCGGGAACAGCCTCCCGCCAAGCAACAACTCCAGTTACCCTCGTCGTCTGCTCCGGACGGCCACGTGTCACGGCCGGCGCCAGATGTGGACAGGCGACCAAGGCTCTCTAGCATTTTGGCTTCTACGCGCAGGAGCTAAAAAAGCCCCGGCGAACGCCCCATGCCCTGCAGGCGTTTCGGTGGAGGCTCACTTCCAGAAGTGCTGGATGAGTTCGTTCGCGACAACCACCGGCACAAGGATGCCGAGAATGGTAAACGTGACGCGGTTGGCCGATTTCACGATTTCCGTTCTCAACTTTATGATTTCCGTTCTCACTTGCTCGAGTTCCGCCTTCATCTCAAGGCGAACCGAGTTGATTTGCGATTTCAAGTCAGAGATATCGGCCTTCGTCGCCACTGTCGCACCCATTGCATCGTGGAGTGTCTCAGCCAGGGGCTCTAACTGTTCACGGCGGAACCCACATTGTCAATCTCGGCCTTCGGGTGGGGTCCATGTCATTTAGCGACCGTCCGGTCACTTCGGCTATCGCTTAATCCAAGCGGAGGCGTCGAGAGGTCCATTAAAGAAAAAAGCATTACGTGCTCCCTGTGACCGGCGTCTCAGGCAGTAGCCGATGTTTTTCTCAAAATGTCACGACGTTGTTTTTGAACAAGCCATGCTGCATGCATCCCGTGGACCGCGACCGGAGGGCCCTTCGACAAGGCCGCGCATCCGTTCGACCGCCGCATGTGGTGCGGTCAGGACCGCCACGGTGACGCGCTCTCGCACGGCGGCGGCTGCCCGGGAGGTCGAGAAATGTGCCAGCATGATCGCATCGCAATGCGCGAGTTCCGGGGCGCGTTTTGCCACTAAGCGGTTGTGCGAGTCGGCGTCACCCGCGCGCAGCAGGTCGATCGCGTCTTTGACGACGATCGTGGTCAGGGTCGCCTTCACGCCGGCCTGCGCGACATATTCTTCGAACTCATCGGTCATCGTGCTGACGGATGGCGCAAAGGTGGCGAGCATGCCGATCGTCTTCCCGCTGGCGAGAGCGGCCTGGAACATCGCCTCATTTGGTTTCAGAACAGGAACGGGCACGCTCGCGGCCAGCTTGTCGATAGCCGGACCGAACGCGGAGCAGGTCACGAGGACGCCGGTCGCGCCCATCCGGTAGCCATATTGGCCGAAATCGACGAACCGTTGAATCATCTCTGGCGAAAGATCCGTTTGCTTCGCGCGGTCGATGGTCAGTCCGTCGTCGAGGAGGTTGACGATTTCGGCTTCCGGCCAAGTTTCCGCAAAGGCGGTCTGTACGGGCGCCATGGCGATCGGGGTAGCATGCAGCAGGACGATGCGCGGGCGGTGTGCAGGCGGTTGGTTCGCGGCCATTCGCGGTTCCTCAGGATTCTGCAAGCGATTTCAGGTCAGGTTAGCCGTGCGCTGAGGCGTGTCAATCCCGGTTGGTCAAGCTCGGCGGCGCGGTACTGCCGCGGACGATGAGTTCAGCGGGGATTTCGGTTGCGCGGACCCGGGTTTCGCCGGCCATGCGCGCCGGAAAGCGGCATTGAGGATTTCAATAAGACGATCATCCTGCGCAGGAGACCAAGGCTTTCTAGCGTTTGGCTCCCCAGGCAGGAGCCAAAGAATGTCAGAGGCAGATGATTTCGAGCTCGGCGGTGCCGTTACCGACCGGGAGGCCGACGGGCCTCCGAACACGCACGGGCTCGCAGCGCCGCCCACTGCCGAGGGCCTGCTGACCGCGCGACGGGTCGCGGCATTGCTTGGCCGGACCTGCCGGACGCTGCGCAACTGGGAGCGACGCGGATGGCTGCGGCCGGTGCGGATCGGTCGCGGCATTTTTTATCGCCCCCATGACATCGAAGCCCTCGCTAAGCGTGGCGCCCCCACGCCTGCGGGAAGCACTCGTTCAGCGTCCGAGCCCGCCTCCGGCGTGCTCCAGGCCGGAGCTGATGACGCGCTGACAAACTCGGCGAATCAAAGCGTTCCAGCCCCGTCGGGAGAACGGGCATGACCGAACGCCTTCTGTTTGTCCGCACCCGTTCTCCCAACTTTCCGCGATTTTCCGCAAATTTCCTTGGAGGCTGAAATGGATCAACTGACAGTCAATTTTACCAACATGGCGCCCGCCGGCTGCATAACCGATACGGCACCGGCATCTCCACATGCCGTATGTACCTGCCCGGGCGTGCCGACCCTTCCAGCCAAAGACGCGGCCGGCCCGCGGCTCAGTTTCGCCGATGCCATGGCGTTTGTGGACGCCGCCTCAGGACTGTCGAAAACCACCCGGCGCGATCTGCGCTCGGCGCTCGTCTCCGCGGCCAAGTTGCTGCGCCGGCACCCGCGCGATCTCCCGTTTGCGCCGGAGGTGCTCTCTGACTCGGTGCTGGGGCACATGCCGAAGCTGTGGGAGGTTAAGGTCCAGCGCCGCCGCAACATCTTATGGGGCCTGCGCAAGCTCGCCAGGCTGATGGGCGTGATCCCGGAACCGCAGCCCGGCCGCACGGGATTAACACCCCCCTGGATGGCGCTGACGGACGGCCTCGGCGCTGATTACGCGCGACACGGGATGACCCGTTTCATCCGGTTCTGCAGTGAGCGGGGGCTCGGCCCGTCGGAGGTGAGCAGCGCCGTGTTTGCCGATTTCGCGGAGGAGCTGCGGCACACCGCGATCATCGGGAACCGAACCGGCTATGTGAGCCAGGTGACGTCCCGTTGGAATCGGTTGGCCAAGAAAAAGCCGGAACTCAAATTGCAAAGGCTCACGCGGCCGCGCCAGAAGCCGCCGCTGACAATCCCGCTCGACCAGTTCCCGGCCGCATTCCAGCGTGAGCTGGCGCAATTCCGCGCCGCGCTGCGGCCGGTCGACATCGGCGCGTTGCACGACGACCTCGATCTGCCGCCCGAGCAATTGCGGTTCCGTCCCAGCCGCCCCCTCAAACCGGGCACCGTCAATTTGCGCCAGGCGCAGCTCGGCTACGCGGCCGGGGCCCTGGTGCACAGCGGCTATGCCCCACACAGCTTCAAAAGCCTGCGCGATCTGTTCACGCCGATCAGCAACGCCAAGGCCATTATCCGCCATCTGCGCGCGCGCGGTACCGGTCAACGGTCATCCTACACCGCGGGGGTGGTCGACGCCCTGAGCCAAGCCGCGCGCTTCTGCCAAGCCGATCCCGCCATTCAAGAGGAGTTGGAACGCCTCAGAGCCGTGGTCACCCCGCAGCGACAGGGCGTGGTCCCCAAAAACCGCGACCGCCTGCGGGCCATGATCGAACCTGGAATCCGGGCGATCATCCTCGCTTTGCCTGAGCTGCTCGTCGACTCCGCAAAGAAGATCGACCGTCCTCTGGAGGCGGCGCGCCGTGTACGCACCGCGGTAGCACTGGAACTGATGATCACGGCCGCGCCGCGGCTCGACAATCTGCACCTGCTCGACATGGACGCGTCGCTCCGCCGGGCCGCCAGCGGCAAGCACCGGATCACGCACACGATCGTCGATGCCCTGGACGTCAAAAACGGTGTGCCGATTGAGCGCGCGCTGCCCGCCACGACGGGTGATCTGCTCCAGCTCTGGCTGCATGATTACCGCCCACGCTTGGCCAAGCCCGGCTGTCCATGGCTGTTTCCGGGGAGGACCGCCAAGCCCATGTGCAAATTGCACCTGCGCAAATGGATCACCCGCGCGGTGCGTGACTTTGCCAACATCGAGGTTCATCCCCATCTGTTCCGGCATTTCTGCGCCTGGCTGCATCTTCAATACCATCCGGGTGACTATGAGGGCGTACGGCGGCTGCTCGGCCATAAGCGGATCGAGACCGCCTCCCATTTATTGTGTTAGATCATGCCATTTGTTGCCTTATAAAAATAACTTAAAGTATATTAATTTAAGATGTTGGGGTTCGCTGCGCGTTGCGTAACGCCGCCTGGAATGTGGAGGGCCTAGATCAAGACGTTCGTTGATAGCGGCGTCCGCAACAGGGATGAGATCCGTATCTCTGATTATGCTTGATTTCTATGAGACTTCTAAAGGCGCCCGCGCCGGAGACAGTGTGGCTGGCGACCGCGACTTGGCCCTTGAGCAGGCGACCACGGCTTCGTCCACACCACATTGACATGAAACTAACCGTCGGAATAACCTTGATTCAACGTAACAAAAAGAAAAAACGCCGCGATGGAAATGTTGCAAGATCAGCTTTCCGTTCTCACGATGGCTCGCCGTGTCATCCAGGCGAATGGCGCTGCCGTTGCTGCGGCCGCCACCGCGCTGGGCGAACCTTTCGTTCAGGTCTGTAAGCTTTTGGCCCAGAGCACGGGTAAGGTGCTTGTCACCGGCAGCGGCACATCGGGTGCCATCGCCATTCGTGGTGCTCATCTTCTTTCTGTTGCCGGGACCCCGGCTTTCTATCTTTCACCGGCCGATGGGCTGCATGGCGGCCTTGGTGTTCTCCGTGCAGAGGACAGCGTTGTCGCCATCTCCAAAGGCGGCAGCTCGGCTGAGCTCAACGAATTCTGCCGGCGCGCACGCAATCTCGCCGGCTGTCTCATTGTCATCACGGCGGTACCGAGCTCGGAGCTCGCGAGGATCGCTGACCATGTGCTGACATTGTCTCTCCCGGCAGATGCCGATCTCGGCGCCATTATCGCGACCGGCAGTTCGCTCTCGGCCGCCGCCCTGCTTGACGCCATTACCGAGGTTACCCGCGCGCTACGAGGATATTCTTGGGACCAGGTGATTTATACGCATCCGGCGGGCGCCGTCGGCCGTGACGGTACCAGCTTGGCCCACGCTGCCCAAAATGAGAGCCCGGCATGAAGCGCCATCTTGTTGCGGGTGTCGATACCTCAACGCAATCCACCACCGTCACCATCCGGCGATTGGAGGACGGAGCGTTTGTCGCGCAAGGATCTGCCCCGCACCCACCGACCACCCCGCCGCGCAGCGAGCAGGATCCGCTTGACTGGTGGCGTGCGTTGACTGCGGCGCTTGGCCAGGTTGCGGCCCACCTATCCTCGGTGGCGGCGATCTCCGTCGGCGGCCAAGGCCATGGCCTGGTTCTACTCGACGGCGCGAACGAGCCGATCCGGCCCGCCAAGCTGTGGAACGACACCAAATCAGCACCCGACGCCGCGCAACTGCTGAAACGTCTGCCGGCCGATGAATGGGCGGTCCGCACTGGGTCGGTTCCTGGCCCAGCCCTCACTGTCTCCAAGCTGGCCTGGACCCGGCGCTACCACCCGGAGGCACTTCAGCGGGCAGCGCGCATCATGTTGCCTGCCGATTATATCGTTTATCGTCTCGGCGGCCGTTCCGTGACGGAGCGCGGCGGGTCCTCCGGCACCGGCTATTTCGATCCGGTCGGTAATTGCTGGGATTGGGCGCTGGCCGATCTCGCAGCACCCGGCTTGGCCTGGGACCGGTTGCTGCCGGCGATCATCGGCTCGGGAGACATCGCGGCTGAAATGCCAATGCTTCCGGATCTGGAGAGCCTGGCCGGCGCGGTGGTGGGCGCGGGCAGTGGCGACAACATGACGGCGGCACTCGGTCTGGGCATTCGCCCAGGCGACACCGTGATTTCGCTCGGCACGAGTGGCACGGTTTATACTGTGGCCGAGACGCAAGTGTCGGATCCGAGCGGCACGATCGACGGCTTTGCAGACGCCTCGGGCCGGTTCCTGCCCATGATCACGACGCTGAATGCTGCGAAAGTCACGGACTTCTTCCGCCGCCTATTCGACGTCAACACCAATCGCTTCGATGAGATGGTGTTGGCGGCCGAGCCAGGCGGCACGGGTTTGGTCGTCGTGCCCTATCTCGACGGCGAGCGTACGCCGAACCTGCCGGGCGCGCGCGGGCAGGTGATGGGCCTGCGGAGTGACAGCACGCCGGGACAGATAGGCCGCGCCGCCGTGGAAGGCGTTCTGTGTGGCCTGCTGGAAGGCCGGGACATGCTGCGCAGGGCCGGCGCCCGTATGGACGGCCGCCTCATCCTCACCGGCGGCGCCGCCAAGTCGCTGGCATATCAGCAAATCCTCGCCGACCTCAGCGGCGAGGCGGTCTACCTTAGCCAATCGACCGAGGCTGCTGCTGCTGGGGCGGCGGTGCAGGCGGCAGCTGCCTTGACCGGCCACGCTGTCGCTGCCGTCGCACGGGACTGGGCACCAGCTCTCGTGCTGGCTGCAGAACCACGACGCAATGTCGACGCTGCCGCAATCCGCGACGCCTATCGCCTGGCTGTCGCGCAGGTCAAGGCGATGACGCCTAACAGACGTGGGGCAGGGAGGAACAGGGAATGAGCGGCCTCGCTGAGAAGCCTCTGCCGCAACAGCGGTGGAGATTGCCGGATGAAACCGGCATCTTCGTGATGCTTATCGTCGTCTTTGCCATCTTCTGCGCGATGTCGCCGAACATGCGCACAGTTTCGAACGGCCTCGTTCTGCTGCTCGATGGTGCCGTCATCGGCCTGTTGGCGCTGGGACAGACCTTCGTTCTCCTCATCGGTGGCATCGATCTCTCGACCGGCGCCAATATCGCCGTCATGGGCGTGCTCGTCTCGCTGCTGATGGCGCATGGCCTGATCTGGCCGGTCGCGATTTTTGTCACCCTGCTCGCGGGCACCTTGATGGGGGTTGTCAACGGCGTCATCATTCAGTTTTTTCGTGTTCCACCCTTCATCGTCACCTTTTCGACGATGGGCGTCGCTTCGTCATTGGCGCTTATCATCACCGGCGCCAATTCGATCTCGATCACGCAAGCGGGCTTCGCCTTTGTGGGCCAGGGGCAACTCGCCGGTATTCCCGTGCCCGTGCTGATCCTGGCGGTGATGGCGATCCTCGCGGGAATGCTGCTGTCCAGGACCATCCTCGGTACGCATATCTACGCCGCCGGTGGCAATCGGGAGGCGGCGCGCCTCGCTGGCGTCAACCTCTCGATGATCACGATCACCGTCTATGCGATCAGCGGTCTCTGCGCGAGCCTTGGCGGCATTATTGACACCGCACGGCTGATGGTCGGCTTCCCGACAACCGGCCTCGGCGATGAGCTGTTCTTTTCCATCGCTGCCGCAGTGATTGGCGGCGTCAGTCTCTTTGGCGGCGTCGGCCGCGTGCAGGGGGCGATGATCGGCGCCGTGCTGATCGCTGTCGTGAGCGACGGCATGAATGTGCTGAATGTGAGCAGCTATTGGCAGTCGCTCGTCATTGGCGTCATCGTGCTCATCGCGGTCGTCTTCGATACCTACCGCCGCCGCCATGCGGGCGCGCCGATGTTTGAACCATTGCGCTCCCTTCTAACACGCTACGGATTCCGCCGAAGCATCTAGGGCAGGGCACTGAGAGCCGAGGCTTAGCGGCCATAACAAAAAAAACAGAGAGGTGCGTGACATGAAGAGAAAAAAGCATCCGCGGGAAGTGAATGGCATCGTCGCGTCCTGGCTGAAAGCCTCCCTGGGAGCGCCGGTTTTGGTTCTCGCCCTCGGTATCGGGGCCGCGGCTGCGCAATCGAGCGGACCAGGGCGCCTCATGCCGGAAAGCTGCAAGCAGCCAAAACCGCTGATCGGCGTTGCGCTGCCCAACATTTCGAACCCGTATTACATCGCGATGCGGCAAAGCTTCCTCGAGCATGGCAAGGAAGCCGGGTTCAACATGGAGGTCTCCATCGCCGATAATAGTGATTCCCGTCAGCTCTCGCAGGTCGACGCCTTCATCCAGGAGAAGGTGTGTGCGGTTGCCCTGAATGCCGTGGATTCCGGCCCGGGTGCGGCAATGGCGACGGCGTTGAGCAAAGCCGGCATCCCGGTCTTCACGGTCAACGTCTCAGTGGCCGATGATGACTTGAAGGCAGAGGGTGGCCAAATCGTCCAATATGTTGGGCCGGATCAGGTCGAGGGCGGGCGCGTGATGGGTGAGGCAGCGCTCATAGCGCTGGGCAAAAATGCCAAGATAACCGCCGGCATCGTTGGCGACCCCGAACAGCTTCCGACCAATGAGCGCGATTCCGGGTTCAAGCAGGCTCTGGCCGCGGATGCCAATGCCGAAGTCACGCGCGTCGTGAACGGCTTGGTGCAGCCCGATGTCAGCCTCAAGGTCGCGATGGAGATGCTGCAAGGCAATCCCGATATGAATGTGATTTTTGCCGATACCGGACCGGGTGCGGTCGGCGCCATTCAGGCGATCAAAGCGTTAGGCCGGGAAGACCAGGTCAGCCTCTTCGCCTTCTGTGCCGCCGCCACGAAGCTCGACGGCCCTTACAAGGGTTGCGCAGCGCAACAGCCCGCAACCTATGCTCAGATCGTGGTGCAGAGCATTCGCGATTATCTCAGCGGCAAACCCGTCAATTCCAGCGTTTTTCTGCCCGTCGCCATCTTCCGGCGCAGCCAGACCCCGCCGCCAGGCGAGGTCGGCTGAACGGCTGGCGCGGAGGGTTCGATGACTGAAGAACGGCTCGTCGCGCGGGGCATCGTCAAACGGTACGGCGCGGCGACGGTGCTGCACAGCGTGACCTTGACCCTCCGCGCCGGCGAGGTCCATGGCCTACTTGGCCATAATGGAGCGGGCAAGTCGACTTTGCTCAAAATTCTCGCCGGCGCTGTGGCGCCCGACGGCGGCGAGATCCTGCTCGACGGCCGGCAGGTCTCATTCGCAAGTCCGGCGGCGGCGAGTCACGCGGGGATTGCATGCGTCTTCCAGGAGCTGTCACTACTGGAGAATCTCACCGTCACCCAGAACCTGTTCCTTGCCCGGGAGGTCGCAACCAGCGGGGTCCTGAACAAGAAAGCGATGCAAGCGGAGGCGCGGCGCCAGCTCGAAACATATGGTCTCGATCTCAGCGGTGACGAGAAGGTCGCGGATCTGCCGGTTGCGCAGCGGCAGATGATCGAGATCATCGGCGCATTGGCACGGAATGCCCGCGTTATTCTGCTTGATGAGCCGACAACGGCGCTGGAACGAAGCCAGATCGACCGGCTTGTCGAAGCGCTTGCGGCGCATCGCGCGAGAACAGAACGTCGCGATCGTCATCGTCGACCACAAGCTCGACGAGATCTTCGCCGTCTGCGATCGCATCACGGTGTTGACTGATGGGCGCGTTGTGCTGGATGCGCCGATCGCGACGGTTTCACATGAGGCCGTGGTCGAATCCATCATCGGTCAGGAAGACGCGGCAAGGCTGCATGCGCAGCAAAAGCCAGCCCTGGCCGTGCGCACAGCCGCCGCCGGTAAAGCTGCGCCCATTCTGCAAGTGCGCGGCATCGGTGCGCCGCGTGGCTTGCGGGAGGTGAGCTTCGATCTCTTCGGTGGTGAGGTGCTTGGCCTCTACGGTCTCGCCGGCTCGGGCCGCAGCCGGCTCCTTCGCACGCTGTACGGGCTCGAAGGCGTGGAGCATGGTGCGATGCGCCTGCGCAGCCAGCCTTATCGGCCACGATCGCCACGCGACGCGATGCGTAACGAGGTCGCCTTTGTCTCCGAGGAGCGCAAAGCGAATGGCTTCGTCCCCGAATTTGATGCGGTTCGTAACTGCACCCTGCCGGTCCTGCGCCGGTACGCCTGGGCAGGCCTCGTCCGCCAGAGTGAGGCCATGCGAGACGCCGTCGCGGCCTTGCAGCGGCTGCGCGTGCGTGGCGATATCCATGCGCCTCTCATGCGGCTATCGGGCGGCAATCAGCAGAAGGCGCTGCTTGCGAAAGCCGTGCTGCAGCGTCCTTCCGTGTTGTTGCTTGACGAGCCAACAAAGGGCATCGATGTCGGCACCAAAGCGGAGATCCATAGTTTCATCAGGAATCTCGCCGGGCAATCGGGCGTTGCTGTGCTGGTGGTCTCGACGGAAGAGGAGGAACTGCTTGCCGTCTGCGATGAGGTCATGATCATGCATCGTGGCCAGTGCTCGGGACGGCGCCATGCTGTGACCGAACTCGACAGCACGGCACTGCGTCGCCTCGCCCTCGAACCGGCACCGGCGCGCGACTTCGTGCCGGCCTGAGAGATCCCTGGGAGAAATCGGCATGAACAAGTCCTTGGTCATGATCACCGGCGCTGGGTCCGGCATCGGCGCCGCGACGGCATTGGCCTTCGCGCAAGCCGGCCACCCGTTGCTGTTGTTGGGCCGCCACCGCGAGAGGCTGGAGGCTCTGGGCCTCGCGGAGGCGCTCTGCCGCAGTGCCGATGTACGAGACCGCGATGCGGTCTCCGCGGCCGTGGCCGAGGCCGAAGCGCAATATGGCCCCATTGACTGCCTCATCAACAATGCTGGTATCGCGCCGTTGGCGCGGATCGAAGATCAGGATCCGAGCGAGTGGCGTGATCTGGTCGATATCAACTGTCTCGGTGTCACGAACTGCATGCATGTCGTCATGCCAGGAATGAAAAAGCGGCGGCACGGTACCATCATCAACGTGAGTTCAATCGCCGGACGCAAATCCTATCCTTACCATGATGCCTATGGCGCTTCGAAAGCCTATGTCCACGCACTCACCGAAGCTGCGCGGCGTAGCATGGCGGGTTTCGACGTGCGCGTGATCGTGGTTTCGCCGGGTCTCACGCGCAGTGCGATCGAGAAGACGATGTTGAACGAAGAGGCGCGCCAGGTGTGGGCGGCACGGGGCGCCGAGATAGGCGGCGGCATCGCGGCCGAGCATGTCGCACGAACCATGTTGTTCGCCTATCAGATGCCACAGGATGTGATCCTGCAGGATCTGGTCATCACGCCGACCCGGCAGGAATATTAGCCAGGACGTTGGCGTTGTGGGTTTCGTCCGATGTTGTTGGTTCAAAGGGAAAACTGAGGCGGCGCAACGGAATGGCAATATGAACCAAAAGCCGATCACGATACTGGGTGCGTTCTTTGTTGATCTGATTTGCCGGAGTTCCCGGATGCCCGGTTGGGGAGAGACGATTCATGGCGAATCTTTCGCGACCGGACCGGGCGGCAAAGGTTCCAATCAGGCGATCGCCGCGGCGCGCCAAGGCGCTGCCGTTTCGTTGATTACCCGGATCGGGAAAGACGGGTTTGGCGAGATGGCACGCCAGCTTTACGACGCGGAAGGAATTGATACCGGGGCCATCATCGTGGACGATAGGCTGCCAACCGGCACAGCGACGATCATCGTTGATGATAAGCGTGGTGAAAACGCGATCATTATCGTGGC
Source organism: uncultured Pseudomonadota bacterium (assembly GCA_963798115.1). Taxonomy (GTDB): domain Bacteria; phylum Pseudomonadota; class Alphaproteobacteria; order Acetobacterales; family Acetobacteraceae; genus Acidocella. Next base: position 255,707 of record CAWCRT010000012.1, on the reverse strand, counting down.
TGGCGCGTGCGGCCGTGTCGATAAAGAGGATATCGACGCGGCCGAAGCGGCGATTGCGGCTTCGGCCTATTTTGTCTCCCAGTTGGAACTGCCGCTCGAGATTTGCCTATATGGCATAGAGCTCGCGGTGCAAAATCGCGTGCCGGTCATTTTGAATCCGGCGCCCGCAGCATTGTTGCCGCGCCATGTCTACCCCATGCTCGACTATCTGACGCCGAACGAATCCGAGGCAGCGGCGCTGGTCAATTTTCCGATTTGCGGAATCGGTGACGCAAAGCAGGCCGCACGGATATTGCGGGGCTGGGGCGTCCGGAACGTGCTCATCACGCTCGGTGCCGAGGGCGTGTATGTTTGTGGCGATGAGTTTGAAGGCCATGTTCCCGCTTTCAAAGCCGAGCGTGTTGTTGATACCACGGGTGCCGGCGACGCCTTTAACGGCGGGTTTGCCGCTGCGCTGGCGGAAGGCCAAGGCCTTTTCGACGCGACCCGCTTCGGCTGCGCCGTTGCGAGTCTGTCCGTCACCCGCGCTGGTGCGGCGCCCTCGATCCCGACACGAGTTGAGGTGAATGCCCTGTTAGGCGCGCAATCAGGTGTTCTACGTAAATTTTAAATCAAGCCGATGAAGGCGGCCGCAATGGCGCGGCCAGCGTCTGCACTGCGTCGGGTGGCACGTCAGAAAGCAGCCTATTTAACAAATCCTTTTGTGGAACGCGCTTGCAAACCCGCGAGAACCAGAATGAGCGCCACAAAAATATACTCATAAAGTGAGGGTAATCCCAGCAGAACAATAAGATCATCGATCAGCCCGATGATAAGTGCCCCGAGCGCTGCACCAACGACGGTCCCTCGTCCACCGGTAAACGGTATGCCGCCCAAGATAACGCTCGCAATGGCCTGCAGGGAATAGCCTTCGGCCGATAAAGGATAGATCGATTCCTGCCAGGCCGTGATCATGACGCCCGCCAATACAGCCAAAACACCAGAAACCACGAAGCCTAAAATTTTGAGCCGGTCCGTGTTAAGCCCCACGGTGCGCGCCGCCGCTTCATTCGAGCCAATGCTCTTGATCCAGATTCCGAGCGGCGTCCATGACAGCAGAAGCTGTACGACAATCATGACGGCAAGGGTTATGAGTAGTAAATTTGGGATGCCAAGGGTTTTTGCGGCTACGCCGTCAAAGCCGAACGGCCGCGTCGGCGTTACAGAGCTTGGGCTGATGTAATTGCCGCCGTTGAAAAGCAGGGCAACGCCCTTCAATCCCCAATAGGTGCCTAAAGTCACGATAAAAGACGGAATGCGTCCTTTCGTCACGAGCAGACCCACGGCCAGTCCCGATAAGGCGCCAAAGAGGAGGCCGATCAAGACGGAAACCGGACCGGCTATGCCATCAAACACCGACAGATAAGCCACCAGCATGCCGCCACTCGCCATCATGCTCTCGACGCCAAGGTCGATCATGCCGAGAAGGACCACCACGGATTTGCCGACCGCGAGGACCACAAGGAAGCTTGAGCTCACCAAAAGTGCGATGAGATTGCGGCTGGTGAAAAACGATGGCGCAATGATGCTGGAAATGATTAAAGCGATCGCCACGAAAACAAGGGGGCGGCGGATACTGCCCGGAGGCCCCAAAAAATTGTCGGCAAAACCAGAAACGGGCCTTAGCCCCATCGCCGCTCTAGTCAAAATCTTGTACCCCTTTGTCGGAGGAGGCTTTGTCGCCAAACATAAGATGCACCAGGTCGTTCAATCTAAGGTTTTTGTTTTGTACGATGCTTCTGATGCGGCCTTGCGAAAAAACGACAATTTTGTCCGCGACTGTGAGAATATCTTCAAGGCGATGACTGACCAGGATCACTGATTTTCCGTGCGCCTTCAGGTCAAGAATGAGCTTCAAAATCTCGCCAATCTTGGCAACGGATATCGCCGCCGTGGGCTCATCCATGATGATCAGGTCCCGCTCGAACAAGAGCGCCCTGGATATCGCGACGATCTGCAACTCGCCGCCCGAGAGGGAATCCGTCCGATCGGTGGGGCGTACCTTGGCGTTAAGCTTCTGCAACACCGCGGCACAGCGCGCGATCATTTGCTTTCGGTTGTTGAAAATCCTGAATTTGGTTTCCTCGGCGCCTAAAAACATATTTTGCCACACGAGCAGATCATGGGCGAGCGACAGGTTTTGGTAGACCATCTCAATGCCGAGATTCCGCCGGGATGTGACGGGTGAATTAAAAGTTACCGGTTTCCCCCGATAGAAAAAATCTCCAGAATCCTTCTTGTTATAGCCTGAGAGCAAGCTCAGGAAGGTCGACTTTCCCGCCCCGTTATCTCCAACCAGCCCGACGATTTCGGAGCTATATATATCAAGATCGACACCATCAACCGCTTTGACCGCACCGAAGGATTTGTTGAGGTTTCGGATCGACAATAGCGGCGCATTTGCCGCGCCGCCATCGTCAGAAAGTGGGCTGGCAGAAACCTGGCTGTCCACTACGGTTTGACCTACGATGTCGTGTTATGGGCTGATGATTTTCCGTAGGGCAAAGCGGGTACCTGCTCAGGCGTGCCCCAGCTCGATATTTTGGCGACATTGGCTGTGGTAACCAGGTCCATGGGAATGATGATCGTATGATTTGGAAATTGCCCTGCCGGCGGAAGCGTTTTGCTCTGGAGAAAATTATCCATGGCCTCCACGGCCCAAAAGGCTTCGACAAAAGGCGAATGCGTCACGGTATCAAGCTGGCTGCCTTGCTTCACCGCCGCCAGGCTTTCAGGCTGCGCATCGGCGCCGATGACGTAGATGTCCTTACCCGGCGTCAGGCCCTGGTTCTTGATCGCGAGGAGCGCGCCTAGGGCCATCGCATCATTCGAAGCGACGATCAGTTTTACCTGAGGGTCCTTCGCCAGCAGTTCGGAAACCATGGCCTGCGCTTTGTTGGTTGCGAAATCCGCGGACTGGTTCAGGACGATTTTAACCGTACCGTCACTGACATAGGGCTTCAGCTCATCCATTTCTCCCTGAAGCCGGCCGATGGAAACACTTGCCCCCAATGTCCCTTGCAAAACCGCGACATGCCATGGTTTAGGAGTTTTCTGCGCGGCGAGATATTGAAGTGCGTATTTCGTTTGAATCTGGCCGAGCTGCACGTCATTATCGCCGATAAAAATATCTCGGGCCGATGGCGTTGCCACGTCCCGGTCGATTGTAACCATCGGAATCCCTTCGGCCATCGCCTGCTGGGCGGCGGATGTTACCGCGCCGTCGACAGGATTGAGGATGATTCCATTTACATTATCGGCAATCGCCTCCTTGATGTCGGAGATCTGCGTCGCGGGGGAGTTGTTCGCATCAATGATTTTAATTTGCAGGTCGGGATAATAGGTGGATATCTCTCGAATTGCGGCCGCCATCGGCGCAAAATAAGGATAAGAATATCCGGTGAAGATGAAATCTATCTTCTGCTTGGTCGAAGTCTGGGCCATGGCATCCTGGCAATTTATCGCCATGACGCAAGCCAGCCCGGCCGCAAAAAATGCAGAGATATTAGAGGGGTATTTCATTTTTCCTCCTCCAAATTTTGTTTTTGTAAATTGTGATTTTAGTTGCGGTCTTTGTTGTAATTTTTTCCGTTTCGGACAAAGTATTCTGAAATTTTTTCTTGTCAAGTTTAGAACGAATAAGAAACAAAGTTCGCGCGAATGATGCTCGTTCGGCGTTTTCGGCCGATATAACCAACTGGCGGATGCACAAGCCTATGTCCGAACCCATTATCCTTATCGCCCCCCATCCCCGAACCCTGGACACGATCTGCGACGTCGAAACGCGCCGGAGGCTTGATGCTCTGGGGCAACTCGTCATTCATGAAGATGGCCCGATGTCCGATGAGTTGGTGGTCGAGCGACATATCGAGGAAGCGGTTCTCCTCTTTGGACAGACCGCGATGCCAAGGGAGCGGTTGCTGCGTGCGCGCAAGCTTCGCGCAATCATCAATGTGGAAACAAATTTCCTTGCCAATATCGACTACGACTACTGCTTCGACCATGGCATCCACGTCATCACGCCCAGCTCCGCCTTCGCGCCGGCGGTTGCTGAGGCCGCGTTGGCAATGGCCATTGACCTCGCGCGCGGCATTACCGCAGGGGACCGTGCTTTTCGGGCTGCCACCGAGCAATACGGGCTGGCCGGCAACACACAGAGTTTCCTGTTCACCCGGGCGCCGGTCGGGCTGATCGGATTTGGCGACCTTGCCCAACATCTCCATGCTTTGCTGGCGCCTTTTCATAATTCTGTGAAGGTCTATGACCCGTGGCTTTCGGATTATTTTATCCGGTCCCGCGGCGCGGAACCGGCACCGTTGGAGGAGGTCTTGTCAACATCGCGCATTGTCTTCGTATTTGCCGGCGTGACGCCCGAAAATCGCGGATTCCTTGACCGCGCGGCGTTTGAGCGTATGCAACCAGGCTCAATCTTCCTTCTCATGAGCCGGGCCGCGATTGTGGACTTCCCGGAACTTATCCGCCAGGCGGAAACAGGGCGGTTGATGGTCGCGACCGATGTGTTCCCGGAGGAACCGGTGCCGCCCGGCGCACCAATTCGGAGGGTCGAAAATATGCTGTTATCAGCCCACCGGGCGGGCGGAATGCCCGAGGCACTGCTTGAAATCGGCCGACAGGCGGTCAGCGATGCGGAACTCATCCTGCGTGGATTGCCGCCAGTCGCCTGCCGCCGTGCGCAGCGCGAAACCGTCGGCCGCTCCCGCAGCAAACCTGTTGCAATAACGTGACAACAATTTGGCCGGACGTTGATGCAACCGCTTGAACTCGCGCAGCTGATATAACTGAAGGTAGGCCACCGCTCAAATCGGCTGGATCATAAATGCCGTCGGGCGTAGGGGAGACTTGCATTGTAACGGCGGCCCTAATGGTGTCCGCTGGACTGCCTGCGGCTTTGTGCGCGCTGCTGTGCAGGAAACTCTCCTTTAGACCGGATTGGATCTGCTGCTGGGGGCGGTGGATTAGGTTGGGAGGACGAGCAGCATGGCGCAGCAGAACAATTATCCAAAGCTGCACAACGCGGCGTGGCCGGGCGTGGTGGGCAAAGGGGTGCCGGGGGGCGAGCCGATCATCCTGCTCGAGACCCTGCTGAAATTGACCGCCAATGCTGAGGTCGATGGCCAGAAGTTCGACGGCATCGATCTGTGGCTGGCCGATCCGCACATTTCGATCGACAGCGACAAGGACCAAGTCAAACGCACGGTCGATCTCATCGCGGGCTACGGTCTAAAGGTCGGGTCGTTCGTGGCCCCCGTCTGGGGTGGTGCCGGCGGCGGCTCAGCGATGGGCTCGGAAGACGATCGCAAGCGCTTCGTGAGCCAAGTCCGCAAGGCTGCGGCGATCGGACAGCAGATGCGCGAGCTCGGTATCCGACCGACCGGCGGCATACGTATCGACTCATCGACAAGCGTGTCGGCGTGGAACAAGGATCCCAAAGGCAACACAAAGTTGATCGCCCAAACCTTCCGGGAGGCCGGCCGGGCAGCACAGGATTATGGTGAATTCGTCGTGGCCGAAGGTGAGATCTGCTGGGGTGGCATGCAGTCCTGGCGCGAAAACCTCAACCTCCTCGAAGAAGTCGGCATGCCCGATGTCGTAGGTTATCAGGCCGACATGGCCCATTCGATGCTCTTCACCATGGGCTACAACGCCGAGAAGGACCGTCTTCTGCCCGAAGGCTATGACTGGCAAGATCGTGCTGTGTTGGATACGGCCTATAAAAAAATTGCGGATGCGTTGCGTCCATGGACGTATGATTTCCACGTTGCGCAAAATGACGGTACCGTCTTTGGCTCCGGCGACCATGAAAAGACCGGGCGCCACGTGCAGGTGACCGATCCTAACGGAAAGCTCGACGTTACCAAGCACGCCGGCTATTGGTTGCGTGATGATAAGGGAAATCCCACCAGGCGAATGAGGCACATCGCTTGGGACGGCTGCATGTTCCCCAATTCGGTGATGACCGCGCAAGAGACTTGGAATGACGTTCTGGGCGCCATGATCAAGGTACGCGAAGCCCATGGCTGGCGTGAATAACTCGGGACCTAGGCAAGGGCACAAATGGTCAAGAAAAAACTCAATGTCGGCCTCGTGGGTGCCGGCTTCATGGGGCGTACGCACAGCAACGCCTTCCGGCAGGCCGGGAAGTTTTTCGAGCTCGACTATGAGCCCGTGCTGAAGGCTGTCGCCACGCGCAATGCTCAGGGTGCCGCGAATTTCGCGGCCAATTGGGGCTTTGAAAGCTCCGAGAACGATTGGCGCAAATTGATCGAGCGCAAGGATATAGACCTCATCGACATTGCGAGCCCCAACGACACTCATGCCGAGATTGCCATCTGCGCCGCACAGGCCGGCAAGATGGTGATGAGCGAAAAGCCGCTTGGCCGCAACGCGGCGGAAGCCGAACAAATGGTGGCGGCGGTGGAAGCGGCCAAAGTGCCGAACATGGTCTGGTACAATTACCGCCGGGTCCCGGCGATCACTTTCGCGAAGCAGTTGATCGATGAGGGACGGCTCGGCCGTATTTTCCACTACCGCGCCAAATTTTTGCAGGACTGGACGATTTCAGCCGATGTGCCTCAAGGCGGTACGGCAACATGGCGTCTGGATGCCAATGTCGCAGGGAGCGGTGTGACCGGGATTTGCTTGCGCACTGCATTGATACAGCTCTTTGGCTCAACGGATCGATTGACAGCGTTACCGCAGCAACCGAAACCTTCGTCAAACAGCGCACGCATGCCGTGAGCGGCAAGGTCGAGGACGTTAAGATCGACGATTTCAGCGCCTTTCTTGCCCGCTTCCACAATGGTTCGCTTGCGACCTTCGAGGCTACCCGTTACGCGCGTGGCCACAAGGCACTTTACACGCTTGAAATAAATGGCGAGCACGCCTCGATTTCCTGGGACCTGCATGACCTGCACCGCTTGTCAGTTTTCGATCATGGCGATGCGGGTCAGCTGCGCGGTTGGCGTTCGATCCACATCACCGATGGCGACCATCCTTATATGAGCCGCTGGTGGGTGCCGGGCCTACAGATCGGCTACGAGCACAGCTTCATCCACCAAGCCGCTGACTTCATCGAAGGTCTGAGCAGCGGCAAGTTGGCGGCGCCGACATTTCGGGACGGGCTCAAGACTGACTACGTCACCGATGCGGTGCTTGCCTCGGCCAAGTCAGGCCGCTGGGAGCAGGTCAGGAGCTGACCGTCATGGCGATGCCGGATGCTGCAAGGCGTAACCAACGCACCCGCGGGCTCGACGACATCGATTTTGAGCTGGCGCACGGCGAGATCATCGACGGCGGAAAAGCGCTCAAACAACCCTGCCAAAGGCCGCGCCGCAGCCAATTGCCAGCGTCTACCAGAATCCGGAACCGCGGCTAACAAACGCTCCCGAGGGGAGGCTTGGTAACGATGAAGATCGGCTTCAACCTACTGCTTTGGACCGCTCATGTAGAGCAACAACATTGGCCGGTGCTCAAGGAGCTGAAGAATTGCGGCTATGACGGCGTTGAAGTTCCAGTTTTCACGGGAAGCCCGGACCATTATGCCGAGCTTGGTCGCGAACTCGACCGGCTGGGACTGGAGCGGACGACGATCGCGCTTTTTCCCAGCACTGAGATGAACCCGATCGGGCCGGATGCCGCCCAGCGCGAAGCCAGCCTCAGGCACATGACATGGATTCTGGACTGCACCGAGGCGCTTGGTGCCAAACTCGTCGGAGGGCCGCTGCATTCGGCGCTAGGGCATTTTTCTGGCGAGGCGCCAACGGTGGAGGAGCGGGCGAGGGGCATTGCCTTTCATCGGGCGGCTGGAGATCTCGCGGTCCAGCGCGGCGTCACAATCGCGCTTGAAGCGCTCAACCGCTTCGAATGCTATTTCCTCAACACCATGCAGGATCTCGGCGCCTATCTCGCCGAGGTGAACCATCCCAATGTGCGCGGCATGTACGACAGCTTTCACGCGAATATTGAAGAGAAGGACCCGATCGCCGCGATATACGCCATCGCACCGCATCTCGGGCATATGCATGTTTCGGAAAATGATCGCGGCACACCGGGCAAAGGACATATTGATTTCGCCGCCACCTTCACGGCGCTGAAGCAGGTCGGTTATGATGGCTGGATTACCATCGAGGCATTTGGCCGGGCGCTGCCTCCTCTCGCGGCCGCGACCAGAGTGTGGCGAGATTTTGCACCGTCACCGAACGAAATCTACACTGACGGTTTCAGGCTCATCCGCGACGGCTGGCAGGCTGCTTGAACCGAACGATCGACAGCATTGCCGCAGCACCGCCCCGAATTCGGCGCCCCGCACGCTCGTGCTCAACCCCAGGGACGACGTCGCGGTAGAACTATCAACGATCGGACGCTGAAGGAGAAAAAAATGCCGAGTCCGGCTTGCCTTTCATTCACTCTTCCCGCCGCTGTCGCCGTCTCGGGCGCCTCTTCCGGCTTGGGGCATGCTGTTTGTGGCCTGCTGGTGGCGAGCGGCGTCGCAACCATCGGCGTCGACCGTGCGCCGGCTCCGCCCGATCTCGCGGAGCAACCGGGCTACCGTCACGTTCAGGGTGATGTGACACGTCCTGAGACGTGGGAGGAGGTCGCACAGGCGCTGTCCGCGAGCAATGAGGGGCCGTTCGGCCTGGTCACGGCTGCGGCGATCCTCGATATCGGCACTGTCATCGAGGCAAGCCGTGACGACATGTTACGGATCTTCGATGTCAATGTCGTGGGCACTGCGCTGGCCTTCCGTACCGTGCTGCCCCTCATGATCGCGAAGGGAGCAGGGAGTATCGTCGCTGTCGCCAGTGTCGATGCGACGTTCGCCGAACAACAACTTGCCATTTATGCCGCCTCCAAGGCCGCCGTTCGTCAGCTCGCCCGGACCGCCGCGATGGATCATGCGCGTCAGGGCGTGCGGGTGAACGTGTTGAGCCCGGGCCCGATTATGACCGGGCTGTTTAAGCGCCACTTGGAATCAGCCGCGGATAGCGCCGCCTTCCTCGCTACGCGCGCGGCGCGGCAACCGGGCGGTCGCATCCTGGAAGCGGAGGAGGTGGCCCGCGCGGCGCTGTTCCTGCTGTCGGATGGTGCCACGGCCCTCAACGGATCGGATGTCGTTGTCGACGGTGGCTTAACGACAAGCTTCGATTTCCGCACGGGTGCCGAGGGCGCTTCAGTGTGAACTCGCCTTCGCCCGGGAGGGCGCGTGGGGCAGCTTCAAAGGCGCCGATCTGGCCGGGCTGATTTTAGGCGCCGGCGCCGATACGTGCCTTTCCGCTAAAATCTATCATCGGCGCGTGGTGGGCGCGATACGGGAGGCTGAACATGGATTTGCAACTTGCAGACAAGGTTTTCATCGTGATCGGCGGCAGTTCCGGCATCGGTGCGGCGATCAGCCGGTCGCTGGCGGATGACGGCGCGGTGCCGGTTATTTTCGACCCTGCGCACATCATGGGGCAGGGGCTGTGCGTGGATGGCGGTTATCCGCATCTGGGTCGCGCGTGGGACGACCAGCCATGAGCGCCCGCCATTGCCTGGTCCTGGACCTGAAGGACGATCCCGAATTGATCGCGCAATATGAGGTGCATCACCGGCAGGTCTGGCCGGAGGTGCTGGCGCATATCCGCGCCGCCGGCGTGGAGGAGATGACGATCTGGCGCCATGGCACCAGGCTGGTGATGCTGCTGGAAGCTGGCCCCGACTTCAGTTTCGCGCGCATGGCAGCGATGGAGGCGGAGACTCCCCGCGTCCAGGCATGGGAGAAGCTGATGTGGGCCTTCCAGCAGGCATTGCCGGGCGCGCCGGCGGGCAGCAAATGGCAAATCGCGGCGCCGATTTTTAAGCTTAGCGAAGCATGAGTTGGCATTCGGGCCGGCGCCAGCCGTAGCGGCACTAACGCGGTGTCCCCGTGCGCGCTCCGCCTGTCTGGAGAGCCAAAACGCTGGAAAGCCTTGGTCGCCCGCGCGCATCATCGCCTTGGCCACTGCTACCTAGTGGGCATTTTACGCTGGTAATCGGCGAGCCCGGTGGCAAGGTCGAAATTCGGCCTCCAACCAACATCCCGGGCAATGCGCGAGACATCGAACAGGGTCTGAACATCGGGAACATCGTCCACACCAGGAACCAGCGCCACCTCCAGTCCAGGAAGGATAGAAGAGGCCCGCTTGGCGATCTCCGGCATCGTCAACCCTTCGCCTGCACCGACATTATATTCGCGCGCTGCCAGGCTGGGTGCCTCCAGAACCGCAATCATCGCATCGGCGACATCCTCAACATAGACATAGTGGTAAACAAAGGCGGGATCACACGGAATGGCGCTAACACGACCAGCCGCGGCGTCCCGGATCATGGTGGCGAGATGGCAATTGGCCCGGCGATAGGCGCCGTAGACGCGCCCAATCCGTAAACTGACGCCGTCCAGCCCATATTCCGCGGCAAACCCCTGAATTAATTGCTCGCAAGCCACCTTCGTCGCGCCATAGACGGAGGTGGGCCGGAGCGGCGTCGCTTCCGTGATGGCGGCGGCGCCGACATCACCATAGACACTGATCGACGAGCAAAAAACGAACCGCCGCACGCCCTCGTCTCGGGCGATGTCAAGCAGCGTCGCGGTACCGACGATATTGGCGTCAACCAGAAGCAGCGGCTGCCCCTGGGCGAGCATCGGCCCGGAAATCGCGCCGCAATGGAAGATCGCCTCAATGCCATGCGTGCGGATTAAAGCTTGCAAACGAGTACGATCATTAAGACCCGTGATGATAAGATCATGGTCATTGCGCCCAAAATCCGTGATGTCGATGGCGACAACCCCATGCCCACGCGCTTGCAACGCCGCCCGCGCGGCCATTCCGATCAGCCCGGCACCACCGGTCACGAGAACCTTCATCGTCAGTACGCCACCATACCGCCGTCAACACTAATATCGGCACCGGCCATGAATGAAGAACCGGCCCCGCATAGGAACAGAATCACCTCGGCCACTTCTTCGGATTCTGCAAATCGGTTGATCGGCGTCAGAGTCAGGAAGGTCCCACGCTGAGCATCGGTCACATCGCGCTGAAGACCGGTCATGGTGGTGCCGGGCGAGACTGAGTTGATCTGAATATTGTCGGCCGCGTATTGCACGCCAGCCTGACGCGTCAGGGCCAGCACCGCGCCCTTGGAAGCGCAATAGATGGCTGCATCGCGCAGGCCGATATGGGCGGCGGTCGAAGCGACATTGCAAATCTTGCCCCGTTTGCGAGCCACCATCGACGGCAGAACCGCGCGCATACCGAGCCAGACGCCCTTGGCATTGATATCGATCATACGGTCCCACATTTCTTCGGTCGCGCCGATCGCTGTGTCACCCGGAATGGCCACACCGGCATTGTTGACCAGCACATCAATGGCGCCAAAGCGCGCCGTAATGTCATCCACCAACGCGCTCCACCCCGCGGCATCGCATACATCAAGGCGAATCCCCATCACCCGCGCGCGATCATCGCTGATCCGCAAGGCGGCTTCCTCTGCCCCGGTCACATCAACACAGAATACCGTAGCACCCGCCTCGGCGAACCCCCTTGCGGCGGCAAAGCCAATCCCACTGCCGGCACCGGTGACGATCACGATCTGGTTGTCAAACGATGCCATCACCTAAATCTCCTTTTGGATATTACATTCATTGGCCAAAATCTTGAGCTCCCGGCGCAGCGAAGCGACGCGCGAAGGCCAGCAGCATCTCGTCATGCCCAGGGGGAACGGCGAGTTGGACGCCGATCCCCCCGGACGCCTCGGTCATCGCCACGGGAACGCTGAGGGCGGCGAGGCCCAACACATTCATCCAACCGGTGAAAATCGCGTGGCCGCGCGCTCCCACATCAACGCCGTCGATCTGCGGCGGAAACATCTGGTCCGCCGGCCATGCCAAAGCAGCCGTGGTCGGCGTGAGCAGTACGTCCCAGTTCTCGAAGAATGCAGCAGCGGCAGCGCGTGCCTCACCCGCGGCCGCAAGCGCGTCCAGATAACGCCCGGCCGGGATTTGCGCGCCCGCCGCGGCGGTTTGATTGGCCGGGCCGCCGACCAGCCCGGCAGCGCCTGGGTATTTTGCCAAATGCCAGGCAAGCCCGACGGATGCGACCGTACCCCAGATCGCCCCCAGAGCGTCGAAATCGAAGGGAAACTCGATCTCCTCAACGATGCATCCCTGCGAACGCAGATCTTCGGCGAACCGCGCCACGCGTGCCGTAATCGCCGGGTCCACCGGGGCCGCGCCAATGCGTGGCAGAAACGCCACGCGCGGCCGCGGCGGAATGCCAGGTGACGCAGCCAGTGCCATAAGCGACCGCGGATCGCGCGCGTCCAGCCCCTTCAGGATCGTAAACGCCGCGACGATGTCACCGAGCGTCCGCGCGACCGGACCGATCACTTCGAAATCGAGGAGTATCTGCGGAAAGCCACCATAGCGCGCAATTTGGCCGATCGACGGCTTGAAGCCCCAGAGCCCGCAATGTGCCGCCGGCCGGCGGATCGAGCCGCCGCCATCCGTGCCGATCGCAATCGGGCCGAAGCCGGCAGCCACCGAAGCGGCACCGCCGCCGGTCGATCCTCCCGGGGTCAGTCCGGGCGCATGGGGGTTGATCGTCCGCCCAAAGAGCAAATTATCAGTATAGCCCTGCAGCGTGAATTCAGGGACGTTGGTCTTGCCCAGGATCACCGCGCCCGCGCGCCGCAAGCTGGCCACCGCCGGCTCATCGGTTTCCGGCACGAAGCCCTGATGAAGCCGGCTGCCCCATGTCGCCGGTAGTCCGGCAACGTGGAGATTGTCCTTGATGGTCAGCGGCACACCATCAAGCGCCGATCGTGGCGTACCGGCGTGCCAGCGCGCCGCGGCACGTTGCGCGGCCGCCCGCGCTTCCTTCAGGTCAAGCGCGATGATCGCGTTCACCGTATTGTTGACCGTCTCGATGCGTCCGAGCACCGCGTCCAACACGTCAATCGGATCGAAGCATCCGGACTGGAAACCCATGGTTAGTTGAACCGCCGTTCGCGCCCAAAGCGGCTCTGCCGGATCGTCCAAAGGTGGCACAGCAAGCGCGGTCATGCCGGTAGCGCGACGTCACAATAGAGCCGTTTCAGCTTGTCCTGGAACGGCTTTTGCGTCTTGGCGAGGGTTCCGGCAACCGGATCGGCGCCCGCCAGCATCGTGTCCGTCGCCTCGCGTGAGAAATCCACCACGAAACGTATCCTCTCCATCCGCCGCGCCGCGACGCGCGCGGGGATGGCTGAGAGTTCATCACCCGCCCGCAATGCCGCACGAATTTCATCAACCGCGACGCAGGCATCCTCGATCGACTGCGTGGCTCCTTGTCCGAGCGTTGGCACCATCGGATGCGCGGCATCGCCGAGCAGCAGCACGGGCTCGCCTGCCTGCCCATAGCGGATGCTTCCCTCCTGCAGCCGGGCCCAATGGATGCGCTCCACATGCCGCTCAATCTGCTCAACCAGGTAGGAAGCCTGTTCCGACAAGCGCCCCCGCTTCGGTACATAGGCGGCGCGCAGCGCGGCAGAAGTTTTCATGGCATCCGGCACCGGCGCATTCACCGGGATTGGGAAGGAACCGGCGCAATAGACGAAGTCGCCGGGCACCCGGAAGGCGAGCAACCGATTAGGTCCATTGAACCACTGCCCATAATCGTCGATCGGGCAATCAGCGCCTGCCGGATAAAGCAGCCGGTAAAGGCAGACCCCGAGGAAGTTTGGCGCCTCGCTGCCAAAAAACTGGGTGCGGACGGCAGAATAGCGGCCCTCCGCGGCGATCAGGAGATCGACATCGGCTAGCATTTGCGTTTCGCCCGTCTTGTGATCGATCCAGGTGACCGAAAGACGGCCATCCGGCGCACGCGCGCAACCCGTTACTTCCGCGCCAAATGTGACGCGTGGCGCGATGGGGGCCCGGAGTAGATCATAAAGCTCCGCCCAGCGGATCCGTATTCCGGGATTGTCCGCCACGTCGAGCAGCCCGAGATCCATCAGCGGAGAGCCGTTCGTCTCGGCGATCGTCCAGCGCTTCCATGGCAAACTATTTTCGATCATCATTGCGGCGCTCGCCGGCAGGTAGGCTGCCAGGCATTTGAGCGCATTCGGGCCAATATTCAGCCCGGTACCGGCTTCAGCATGGTCATCCAGGCCAACCCGCTCGAAGCAATGGAGGTCGACATCCTCATCCATCAGCCCGGCAGTAACCAGGCTGCCAGCGATGCCCGCACCGGCAATAACAATACGCCGCCGGCCCGCCATTACCGTTGTTCCCCTTGCCGATCAGCGCGCATCACAGCGCCTTCTCGGCGATCACCGCGATCATCCCGCCGCCATCGGGTCCCTGATGCTCGGCGCCTCCCGAGACGAAGATCGCCGTGTCGTTGAGGATCGCGGCGACGATCGCACCCACTGCGCCACGAATATGGCGCTGCTGGTCGATATCGCCGTCGTTCAGCATGGTGTGCGGCTTGCCGCGAACAAGACCGTCGCGCTGCGCCTCACATTTAACAAAGCCGGACCGGATGCGCATGGCCGCCGCGGCAGGAACCTGAGGCGACGGACCGAGCCCCAATTCACGCGCAAGATCGACGATGTCCTCGATGGCGAGGGCATCCTTCATCGTCCGGTGACCGATCGTCAGCGGCCCGGACCAGGCCCGGCTCAGGCCGACAACAATCACTTCATTGGTTCGCACCTCAACACCGACGGAGGTGCTGGCGACTGACGAATAAGATGCAAAATCCTTCAGCACGGCGGCTTCGACCGCCTTATCCGCGGAAACCTCTCCCAGCGCCTTGGCAACACCAAGTGCCGACGCCGCACGGCCATATCCCATCAGCTTGCCGGAATTGTCCGCCGCGACGCTGTTACCGGCAGCGTTGTCCTCGAGTATATCGCCGAGCGTGAAGGCTGGCCCCTTAACCTGTACGAAATGAACATCCTCGGGCCCATCTATTCGCGCTTGCGCCATGGCCGCGCGCACCGCAGCCGCGGTCCAGTCGATCTGGCTCTGCCGACCGACATCCGAGGGCTTTAACCGTGGCGTGAATGCGACGCCAATCGCGAGTGCCTTGTCGCCATCCCCCTGTGGTGCGTCCCGGTCAACCGTGAAGACGGAATAATGCGGCGAGAGAACGCCCTCCACGCCACCAGAGAACACGAACGGCACGCGTGCCACGATCTTCTCTTCCGTCTCTCCGGTGCGCGCGCCAATCAACCGGGAGAGACACAGCATCAAATAGCCGCGTGTGTAATCATTGACGAGGCCATTGCCATGGGTCTTGCCGATCACTGCGACAATTTTCGTCGGATCAACGATGCCCTGGTCGATCGCGGCGGCCAATCCAGAAACATCACTCGGATCTTTGAGCGAAAAGCGATGAACATCCGCACGCATATAAGAGCCTCCAAACAATCTGCAGGTCAAAATTTGATTGAAAAAAACTAGCGCCGAGCGGATCTCAATTGATCACGACGATGTAAATATGTAGTCGGAATGAACATAGCCAAAACCGAGCGCCATATACCAGGCGATCACCATCGCCAGCATAAGCGCGCAAAACAGGCTGCTCCCCAACGTCATGCGTGGTGCATCGACGAAGGTCCGCACCGGATACGCGCCAAACGCCCGAGATTCCATAGACATCACCATCATGGAAGCGCGCCGCAGGCTCCCGACCAGAAGCGGCATGGCATAGCGTTTGGTCTCTGCGAACCGTCCCGCCAAGCCGCCATTCCGCGTCACACCGCGGACGGCGTGTGCAGCACGAATGATCTTGATCTCCTCCTCGATCGTCGGGACAATTCGCAACGCGATAAAAAACGCATAAGCAATGCGATATGGGATCCGCAGCTGGGTCACCAGCGCGATCGCAAGCTCTCGCGGGTCGGTGGTACGAACAAATACCAGAGACGACAACACAATCGTGTAAATCCGCAATGCCGAAGCCAGCGCATAATCAGCGCTCTCGGCAAATATTCTATGTCCAAAGATCCGGAAAGCCACATGGCTGCCGGGCAAAGTCAGCGCCTGGATCACAAAAAAGCTTGTGCAGGCAATCATGAAGATCCAGGTGCCGCGGATGATCTCTGCCGGCGACAGGCGCCCGAGCGCAAGCGCGGTCAGCAGAACCATCACCGCGATCAGTATCTGTATCCAGGCAATATAGGCGCCAAAAGCCAAAAGCGATACTGACAGCACCCAGCCAAGCTTCGTCAGCGGATCGAAGCGGTGAAAGACCGATGTCCCGGCACGGAACTGAAAGGCGGTTGACCTGCGCATCAGCGTGTTTTCCCTGTCCCTGAGAGTGCGGCCACCAACCGTGGCAGTGAGATCGTCGGCTGTACCCCCGCGCCAGGATGCGTCCGGGAAAGCGCCCGGCTCACTTCAAAGATCGGCGGTGCCAGAAGGCCGCATGCATCGAGTAACGCGTCTTCACCGAACAGATCCTCTGCCGCACCGTCAAAAGCCAGCCGCCCGCTCTGCATGACCAGTGCCCGATCCGCCCAATCCGCCACCAGCCGAACATCATGGGTGATCATCAATATTGTCGTGCGATGACGTTCCTTGAGACGCGCCATCAACCCCATCAATTGCTGCGCCCGTTCATGGTCCTGGCCAATGGTCGGCTCGTCGAGAACAAGCAGTTTTGGTTCGAGAACCAACATGGTGGCAACACTAAGACGCCGCCGCTCGCCCAGGCTCAGGCTGAACGGCGACCGTTCACGATATCGAGCCAGATCGACAATATCGAGTATCTCCGCCACGCGCCGTTTGATCGCCTCCTCAGCGTAATCACGGACCCGCAGGCCATAGGCAATTTCATCATCAACCCGATCGGTGACAAACTGATGGTCAGGGTTCTGGAAGACATAACCAATCTCGGCCGCAATCTCGCGCGCTCCAAGCATGGCAACATCCTTGCCATGCAAAAAAACGGCTCCCTTGGGCGGCGGATTGATGCACATTAACGTGCGCGCGAAGGTCGTCTTGCCCGACCCATTGCGCCCCAACAAGGCAACAATCTTACCTTCCGGCAAGGTAAGATTTATATCCTTGAGGATCGGCGTCTGCCGTTCAAAGGAAAAATTAAGATTGCGGACTTCAAGAAGCGGCGGATTTTCCGGCGCCCCCGAAAGCGGCGCCGCTACCTGCGCTATCGGCGATACGGCGCCAGAACGCCCGGCACAGAACGGCGCCGCAAAGGCGATGGCCTCAGCCGTTCCTAGCGGCACCGCCTCTGGATCGATTGTAAACCCCATCGCATTTGCGAAATCCAAGGCAAATTCGGCAACCTGTGGAAACCACGCGCTTGTCGGCACGACCGCGCCTTCTTCTGATGAGACGCGGCGGCGCATGGAAAACGCAGCACGCGGGTTGCCATCAAAGACAATGCCACCGCGATCCATCATCACCACGCGAGAGACCTTGTCAGCCAGTTCATCCACGCGATGCTCAACCATGACGATGGTTGTACCGCTCTCACGGTTAAGGCGTTCAAGAACGGCAAACACCTCGGCCATGCCAGCCGGGTCGAGATTGGCCGTAGGCTCGTCAAGCACCAGAAGACGCGGTCGCGCGGCGAGCACCGCCGCAATAGAGACCCTCTGCTTCTGTCCACCGGACAAGTCAAAAATTGACCGATCCCCCGCATCTGGCAAACCGACATAAGCCAAAGCGTCACGCTGCCGGGCGAGAATCTCTTCCGCGGGATAGCGCAGATTCTCAAGTCCAAAACAAACTTCGTCGCGAACACGCGTGTTGACGATCTGCCCTTCGGGGTCCTGGAACACCATCCCGACCTGGGTCGCGAACGCGGCCACCTTGGTGGTGGCGACATCGTGGCCGCAGACCTGTGCCTCCCCCGCGAAATGCCCCTTCAACGTGTGCGGGATGGTGCCGTTCAGCACCTGCAGCAACGTACTTTTGCCACAGCCGCTGGGACCCAGGATCAGAACAAATTCGCCTTGACCAACCGACAGCGTTATATCCCGCAAGATCGGGTCGCTATCCTGCTCATAAGCGTAGCAGACATTTTTTAACTCGATGACGCGATCATTCAGGTTTGACATTGTCATGTTCTTGGTCGCATGCACGTTGGCGGCAGCCGCAAGACGATTAAGAACAACCAGGTCCACGGCGTCGGATGTCAATTCAGTGCTGTTCACGGCTCAGGTGACCTCCGTTCCGCGCAGAGGCCTTGTAGATTCTCTGACTGCGATTGCCGTACCGCGCAGAACGCCGGCCTTGGCCAGCGCATAAGCAATTGGCTTGACCAGGATGATGGTGTAGGCCGCGCCACTTGCCATGCGGATCACCAGCGCCAGCACGTTAAATTTAATCCCCATATTGCCGACACCGAAGAAATAAACTTCGGGAATCTGTTGCAAAACAGGTGCGAGTGCGCCGGCCAGAGCCAAGGCCGACAACGTCCACCGCCGATAACCGTAGAATGCAAAACCAAGATCAGACATAAATCCCTGCAGAAAGCCGGCGCCAATCACCATGATGCCATTCGGATTTCCAGAAAGAACTTGCGCCACCCCGTTCATGGTCTCTGCAAGGGTCGCAGCACCTGGCTTGCGAATAATATAGCCGCAGAGTGGTCCTGCAATGTAGAAGCCGCCACAAATCGCGGCAAACGCAAGAAACCCATAACTACCGGTGAAAGTCATGAACAGACGGCCGAGCATGGCATTCGGGGTTCCAAGCACGCCGTTGATCACGCCGATGATCGCCATGATGACGATCTCCATGAGCGTGAAGCTGACGAAAAATTTCATTTTCCCACGATTAATCACGAACGCGATTGCCGCTAATGCGACGCCAATTCCAGCTACCACAAGGTAAAGAAGTCCTGCCGTCATAGCGCTGTCCTTCAGAACTGTTTTTAGGTTTTTAAGTTGATCGGTAAGGATAGAGGCAGCCACCACGCTACATCAAAGTATTATGCATTTTTTTGCAGCAATTCTGTTCTTTTAGGCGAAGTCTCCCAGACGTCGTTTTCTTGACTTAACTGCCGCCTTTTAGTCGTATCAAACATTATCCAATTAACGCTGAGTTAATCGGATGACTTGCAGACATTCTGAACGTCTTCGGCACAGCCGATAACTTGTGTGATTATGAATGCCAAGGCGTGCTGGCCGTCATCCGTTTGACGGAGAATTTTCAAGTTCGTTTTGACCTTCATCGTTACGGGTAGCGTGAGATCAGCGAAGCTTTTATCTGTCCCTAACCTGACATCGTCCACACAGCGCGCAAGATGCTGCGAATAAAAAAAATGCTCGCCGAACTTGGTGTTGCGTTGATTTTCATCAAATAGAGTAAAAATTAGCCTAATTTGAGTGAATTTAAGTCAAAAGCGTCCGTGGTCGCGCGCCGCAGAGCGTCGGTCGGTTGTTTTCTCGGCGGTTCCCAAGTCGCTGCGGCGCTCTTTGGTGTACTGGAAATCACCGGCCGGAGCCTCATCCACGCCAGTGCCAAGGTGCGTACGCCAAAGAGAGGCCATTTTGACCGTGGCTTTGGAGCCAAGGTTTATGGGAGGTAACCTCAAGGCGTATGCAGCTGGCCACAGGCTTATTCCGCCAATACGCAGATGCCATAGATCTGGCCGCCCAAAATGGCTCTACTACCGCCCATGCAGATTGCTGTTCTGGTCACTCGTTTGGATGGGCGTGCCACGTCTGTCTCTCAATATGACGGTGATGCGCCGTCACGAGGGGGATGTACGAGTTGCCTCCGCTGCGGGTCTGAAGACGTAACCATCGAATGAGCGGAATTCCCTAAATGATTTGGTCCAGATATTCATTGCTGCTGCCGCTTGCGCTTCTGGCCTGCTCGCCAGCCCCAACCCCGACCACATCCCTATCCGCATCCCTGGTCGTCCCGGCGGACCCGCATCTCGGCGTCTACTTTGTTGGCGGCTCCGTAAACAACCAGCCTGTGACGTTCCTTGTGGACACAGGGGCGTCAATGCTCAACCTGCCGCTCTCTTCCGCGAAGTCGATGGGCATCGCCATCCCGAATACCTACCAAGTGGCAACCCTCTCAGACGGCTCAGCGATTCACACATATTTCGCTGATATCAAAACACTAAAAGTCGGTGATTGCACGTTGAACAACGTGCCAGCGACTTTTTCTGATACATCATCGCCTTATGCATTGTTTGGTGAAAGCGTGATCAAGAAGGTTTCACTTAGTGTGGCGAATGATCGGATGAAGATTTCTTGTAACGGATAGGAAGAGCGCCCGATACCAAGTGTCGAAGGTTCTGACTTATAAACAGCCGCAGTAAGAACCCGTCATCAGTGCGCCGCCGCTGGCGTCCTGTTCTTCTTCAAGCAATGGGGGAGTGAACGCCCGGTGAGACGTCAAGCGGCGGCGCAGATGGTCGCAGCCGCCGCTGCACGCGCTCGCGGCTGGCCGTGTCAGGTTGGATTTTTGTTGCTGACGCTCACGAGTTGATCGGTTTTGTCATAGCAAAACAGGACTGTGTGTTTGGCAGGCCGCGTTGCGGATTGCACAGGCGTCCAAATCACCTCGGCCAGACCCAACGTCGCAACATCAGTCAGCACCTCGCCGCCGGTCACGACCCCCTTGCCGAAGCCGCCCAGTCCGCTCGTGTACATTGAATAAATATCGCATGAGCCTGTCGACGTGCTGATCTGCCCGGAAGGCGCGCCGAAGGTCGAGACCACGTTGAGCCGGCTCTCACCGGGCTTTGCTTTGCTCAAATCAACCGGTACGGGCCGGCTCTCCTCCATCCCTGTCGAACAGGCGGACAGAGCGAGAATTGCAAGCACCGCGAAATTCTTCATTTTCACCATAGGTTTTTCCCTTTAACCAATGGTTAATGAATTAGCGGTTTCATCCGCCGCGAGATAGAGTGGCGAGGCGGGAACAAAAAGGCAGGTTCTTTGAAATTGGGCCCGCGACGTTGCAACCGCACGGGCCCAATTGAGCAAAGTTTTTTTGCTACTTTTTGTTCACAAAAAGTAGCCTCACTTACTTTCTTCCTTCCCCCTCAGCTCATCACGCCGATCTGCCAAGGCACGAACTCGTACCGGCCGACCCCGAGCAACTCGCTCTTCGATTTCTCCCCGGATGCGGTGCGCAGCAGCAGATCGAAAATACGCTGCCCCATCTCCGGCAGGCTTGCGGTGCCGTCGAGGATCTCGCCGCAATTAAGGTCCATATCCTCTTCCAGCCGGCGGAACATCGGCGAGTTGGTCGCGAGCTTCACCGAGGGGGTCGGCTTGCCGCCGAACATCGAGCCGCGGCCGGTGGTGAAGGCGATGAGATTTGCCCCGCCGGCCACCTGGCCGGTGGCGGAAACCGGGTCGAAGCCGGGCGTGTCCATGAAGACGAGCCCCTTCGCCCGCACCTGTTCGGCGTATTTGTAGACTTCCATCAGCGGCCCGGTGCCGCCTTTCATTGAAGAGCCGAGCGATTTTTCGAAAATATTGGCGAGGCCGCCCATCTGGTTGCCGGGGCTCACCACGCCGTTGATCTGCGTGTCGCGGCCTTTGTTATAGTCATCCTTCCACCAGCGGATGCGCTCGATCAGCTTCTCGCCCACTTCGCGGCTCACGGCGCGGCGCGTCAGCGTGTGTTCCACGCCGTAGATTTCCGGCGTCTCAGAGAGGATGGCCGTGCCGCCATGGCGCACCAGCAGGTCCATCGCCGCCCCCAGAGCCGGGTTGGCGGTGATCGAGGAGAACCCGTCCGAGCCGCCGCATTGCAGGCCGACGATCAGATGGCTGGCGGAGACGGTCTGGCGTTGCACCTTGTTGGCCTCGGGCAGCAGCGCCTTCACGGCTTCGATCGCGGCTTCGATGGTTTTGCGCGTGCCGCCGGTCTCCTGCATGGTGAAGGTCTTCAGATACGGCCCCACTGCCATGCCCTTGCTCGGCCATCAGCCCGGCAATCTGGTGCCGCTCGCAGCCGAGCCCGATGATCAGCGCCGCGGCCAGGTTCGGGTGCCGGACATAGCCCGCCGTGGTGCGGCGCAGCAGGGACATCGGCTCGCCCGACATTTCCATGCCGCAGCCAATGCCATGGCTGAAGGCCACCACGCCATCGACATTCGGATAATCCGTGAGCCGCTCGGGTGTGAAATAGTCGGCGACCGCATGCACCACGGTGGCGGAGCAGTTCACGGTCGACATCACGCCGATATAGTTGCGCGTGCCGATGCGCCCGTCCGGCCGCACGATGCCCTGGAAGGTCGCGCGTTCGGCCTCCGGGATCATCTCCACCGGGCGGTAATCGGCGCCGTAGGCATAGTCGCGATCGAAATCGGAAAACACGGTGTTGTGGCTGTGCACCAGCGCGCCGGGCGCGATCTCGTCCTGGGCGAAACCGATCGTCACGTTATATTTGCGGATCGGCTCGCCCTTGGCGATGGCGCGCGCCGCGATCTTGTAGCCGGCCTGCACGGCTTCCCGGCAGGTCACGTCCTCCTCGGGAATGTTGCGTGCCGGCGGTGAGCGGGATCCGCGCGACCACGACATTGTCGTCGGGATTCAGGCGGACGACGCTGCCGGTGATGCGTTTGGCGGAGAGATCGATCATGCTCATTGAATCGTTTCCTGCTTATGTTTTTGGGGAGAGGCGGGAAGCCGGAGCTGGCCCGGTGCTGGCCCGCACGACGAGTTCGGCGTCGATTTCGGTGTAGGGTGAAGCCGCTTCCCCGGCGATCCGGGCGAGCAGATAGTCGCCCGCGCGCCGCCCGATCTCGTCGGCAGCGATTCGCACGGTGGTGAGCGCCGGCGTGACATAGGCGGCGAAATCCAGATCGTTGAAGCCGGCGATGGAAATGTCGCCCGGCACGTCGAGCCCTTGGCTCTGTGCCTCGACCAGCGCGCCGAAGGCGAGCTGGTCATTGCCGCAGATCACCGCCGTCGGCGCTTGGGGGGAGGCGAGCAATTCGCGCATCCCGAGCCGTCCTTCCTCGATGCGGTAGGGGCGCTCGAGAAACCAGTGCGTCTGCAGCGTCAGGCCGCGCCGGGCGAGGCTCTGGCGAATGCCGGATACACGGTCGGCGGCGCGGTCATTCTGGCGCCAGGCGCCGCCGATCACGGCGATGCGCTCATGGCCGTGATCGAGCAGATGGTCCGTCAGCCGGCTCGCGGCCGCTTCATGGTCCAGGCCGACGCAGGGGCGCTGCGCCGAGAGGGTCCAGCTCTGCACGCAGGGCACAATCTCGCGGTCGAGCAGATGGTCCAACTCGGGATGGCGCTCGCCGCCGACCAGCATCAGCCCGTCAATCCCGCGCTCGAGCAAAGCGCGCACCTCACGCAGCTCGATCTCGGGGTCATAGAATGAGCTGGCGAGCAGCAGCGTGTAGCCGGCGGCGTGCAGCCGGCTCTGCAGTCCGGCGATGCCCCGCGCAAAATGCGCGTTTTCAATCGTCGGCACCACCGCGCCAATGGTCCAGCTTTTGTTTGAGGAGAGGGCCCGCGCCGCGCCATTGGCGAGATAGCCGAGTTCGGCGCAGGCCTGCATCACCCGGGCGGCGGCCTCGGGGGCGACCACGGCCTTGCGGTTCAGGACCCGTGAGACCGTCGCCGTCGAGACCCCGGCATGACGCGCCACGTCATTCAGCGTGACGGCGGGCAGGCGCCGCCGGCTGGGTGGTTCGGCGGCTGCAAATATCTCGCGAGGCGGCGCGTTCACGGTAGGCGTTCCCAATTTGCGCCCTGGACTGGGCTTGTTGTGTAAGCGCTTACATCATGGCCACGCTTTGCCCCTGCGTCAAGCTGGGGCGGCCCGCGCTACGCCCTGGGGCCTTGCTGTTTCTGCAACCCAGGATCTACGAAAGGAAAGGGAAAAACGCCGATCAGCTCCCTTTTTGCTTGTTGCTAAAGGGGAGGGGATGCCGTATATGTTGCGACGCAGCATGAGCATGGCTCTGCTGCAGGACGTTTCCTCCCTAAACTTGGCGGTGCTACGGCACCGCCTTTTTTTATTTGCGCGCACATTTTGTGAAAAAGCAACGGGCGGGTCGTCCCACGCCCGAGGGACACCGGATTGTGAGGTCGCGACACGATTTTTAAGGTGGCCGAAAAAAAACACGAAAATCGATTGTCAGCGGCACTGACCGTGCCGGCATGGCCCTTCCGGCCAAAGACGAAGCACTCAGCCTTGCCGCAAACGGCCCCTCGGCACGGCCCTAGGGGTTTACGCCAAAATTTAATCCGCACTATGAGGCGGGCATCGTTGTAAGGAGACTGTCTGACGTGTCGCTGCCCATCAAAAAAACGCTGGACCGGCTGCCAGGCGGAATGATGATCGTTCCGCTGGTTATCGGGTCACTGATCGTGACGCTGGCGCCGCATACCGCCACGTTCTTCGGCTCCTTCACCGGCGCCTTGTTCACTGGTGCCCTGCCGATCCTGGCCGTGTTCTATGTTTGCATGGGCTCGACGATTTCGGTTGGCATGCTGCCGAAGGTGGCGCGCAAAGGCGGCGTTCTGCTCGCCACGAAAATCCTCCTCGGCGTCGTGGTCGGCGTGGTTCTGGGGCATTTCCTCGGCGAGGCGCCGATCACGTCCGGCTGGTTTGCCGGCGTGTCCACCCTGGCGATCGTGGCCGCGATCAATGACACCAATGGCGGCCTGTATATGGCGCTGATGGGGCAATATGGCACGGCGGACGAAGCCGCGGCCTATTCGATCATGACGCTGGAATCGGGGCCGTTCCTCACCATGGTCACGCTGGGCGTGGCCGGTCTGGCGGCGTTTCCCTGGCAGACGCTGGTGGGCGCGATCCTGCCGCTCGCCTTCGGCATTCTCATCGGCAATCTCGACCGGCAGATGCGCGACTTCCTCGGCCGCGCCGCGCCGGTGATGATTCCCTTCTTCGCCTTCGCCCTTGGCACGACGCTCAACCTGCATCTGGTCTGGCGTGCCGGCCTGCTGGGTCTCGTGCTGGGGCTGGCGGTCGTGCTCGTGTCCGGCATCGTCATGGTCTTCGCCGACAAGCTGACCGGCGGCAACGGCACGGCGGGTGTGGCTGCGGCCACCACGGCCGGCAATGCCGCCGCGGTTCCGGCCCTGGTGGCGAGCGCCAACCATGCTTATGCGGCGGCGGCCGCGCCGGCCACGGTGCTGGTGGCCGCCTGTGTCATCGTCTCCAGCATCGCCGCGCCGATTCTCACCGCCTGGTGGGCCGGCATGGTGAAAAAGCCGGCCAAGGCGACGACCTGAACGATGTCCGCAACATCTGAAATCCTCATCCTTGCCGACGACCTTTCGGGCGCGGCGGATTGCGCGATCTCCTGCCTTGCGGCCGGGATCGACAGTTTTGTCGCCCTTGACGGGGATCGGCCCGTGCCGCCGGCGGCGGCACTTGCCATCGATACGGACAGCCGCCGCCTGACCGGCGAGGCGGCGGCCGCTATCACCGCGCGCATGCTGCGCCGCCATGCAGGCCCGCAAACCCGGCTGATCTATAAAAAGATGGATTCGACGGGGCGCGGCAATTTCGCCGCCGAAATCGCCGCCACGCTCGCTGCGGTCCGCAGCGAGCTGGCAGCGCCGGAGGCGGTGGCGATTTTCGCTCCGGCCTATCCGCAGAATGGCCGCACCACCAAAGGCGGGCACCAATATCTGCGCGGCGTGCCGCTCGAGGACACCGAGACCTGGCGGCATGACGGCATTACCGGCCGCGCCGATCTGCCGGAGATGATGACGCGCACCGGGCTGCGTGTCGGCCTGGTCGAGCTTGCCGCCCTGCGCGGCCCCGACCCGTCCGCGACGCTGCGCGACATGAGCGGCCGTTACGACGTGCTGGTCTGCGATGCCGAAGCCGAGACGGATTTGCAGGCCATCGCCATCGCCGGCCAGGCGCTGGGGCCGATGACCGTGTGGGCCGGCTCCGCGGGCCTTGCCCGCTATCTACCGC
Organism: uncultured Pseudomonadota bacterium; assembly: GCA_963798115.1. GTDB lineage: Bacteria > Pseudomonadota > Alphaproteobacteria > Acetobacterales > Acetobacteraceae > Acidocella. The sequence goes on along the minus strand of CAWCRT010000012.1, from coordinate 229,726 downwards.
AGGCGGCGGGGTTGGCGCGCCCGGCGGTGTCACCCGCGCTCCAGCCTCCGGCTGCCGGCCCGGTGATCTGCGCCGTGGGCAGCCTCTCCCAGGTCTCGCGCGGTCAGTTCGAAACGCTCCGGGTGGCGGAAGGCGTCAGCGGCTTTGTCGTGCCGCCTGACCTGCTGCGTTCGGGCGAGGGCACCGAGGCCTGGCGCACATTCAGCGCCGACATCGAAGCTGCGATCGCAGCGGGACAGGATATCGCTGTGATGATCGGCGATTCCGACCATCTGGATACCAGCGAGGCGTTGAAACTCGCCGCCGTTCTGGGCACGCTCCTGCATCCGTTTCTGGGGCAAGCGCGGGGAATTGTCGCCACTGGCGGCGAGACGGCGCGCGCCTTGCTACGGACGCTGGAGGTTTCGGCGCTGCAACTCGTCACCGAGGTTGAGCCCGGCGTGCCGCTATCGGTCGTCGGCGCCGGTCCGGCCGCCGGTTTGCGTGTGATCACCAAGGCTGGCGCGTTCGGCTCGGCTGAGACATTGCTGCGCTGCCGCGACCATTTGAAATCCTCTTTTTCCGTTGAAGGGTGAAACCATGAGTTTACCCCGTATTGCGATTACCATGGGCGATGCCGCCGGCGTCGGCCCGGAAGTGATCGTCAAGAGCCTCGCCCATGCCGAGCTCTACGCGACCTGCCGTCCGGTGGTGATCGGCGATGCCGCCCGCCTGCGACAAGCGGTGGAGATCACCGGCGTGAAGCTGGCGATCAATCCGCTGACCCGGGAGACCATCGGTGCGGCGCGCTATATGCCGGGCACCGTCGATGTGGTGGACCTCAAGCTGATCCCCGCCGACCTGCCGTGGGGCAAGCTCTCGCCCATCGCCGGCGACGCCGCGTACCAGTTCATCAAGATCGCGACCGAGTTGGCGGTGGCCGGCGAGGTGGAGGCGATTTGCACCGCGCCGCTGAACAAGGAAGCGCTGCATGCCGGTGGCCATATCTATCCCGGCCATACGGAAATGCTGGCGGCCCTGACCGGCACCGAGGAAGTCTCGATGATGCTGACCGCGCCGCGCCTGCGCGTGATTCACGTCACCACCCATATCGGCCTGATGGATGCGATCCGCAAAATTGAGCCGGGCCTGGTGGAGCGGACCATCGCGCGCGGCCATGAGGTGCTGGTCAAGGCCGGGCTGCCGCGCCAGAAAATCGGCGTCTGCGCCATCAACCCGCATGCCGGTGAGAACGGCCTGTTCGGCCAGGGCGAGGAGGCGGAGAAAATCGCGCCGGCCATCGCTGCCTGCCGCGCCAAGGGCTGGGATGTCGAAGGCCCGCTGCCGGCGGACACTTTGTTCTTCCGCGCCGGCCGTGGTGATTTCGACCTGGTGGTGGCGATGTATCATGACCAGGGCCATGGCCCGGTGAAGGTGCTGGGCATCGAATCCGGCGTGAACATCACCGTCGGCCTGCCGGTGATCCGCACCTCGGTCGATCACGGCACCGCCTTCGACATTGCCGGCACCGGCAAGGCCGACGAGCGCAGCCTGCTGGAAGCGCTGCGTCAGGGCATCGAACTGGCGCCCCAGCCGAACTGATCGTTTAAAAATAAACGCCGGCACGTGATTGTGCCGGCGTTTGGGAAGAAAGAGGCCGCTTTTTGAAAAAAGCGGCGCAAAAACTTTTTTGAGTCTGGGCCTCGGGCCTTAGGAGAGCGCGTAACGCCAGCCATGGGTGCGGCGTGGCGCGGCTTTGGCTTTGTCTTCCTCCCGAACGCGCCGTTCGGTGGGAAAAATTCCTTCTCTCGTGTCATGGGATGTGGTGGTGACCACGGGGACCGGGCCGGTGCGATGGAAACGCGGAATGGCCCAAAGTACGAAATTAAAAGATCTCTGATTTATCACTCTCATATCCCGTTCCTTTTGAGTTGAACCTCAAGAAACGTGGTGACGTTCTAGCCCCAAACAAAGTGCTCGTTCGTGATGTTCCGATTAAACTATCTTAGTGTACCCTCTGAAAAATAATCAGATTTTTTTACGAGCCCGCAGCCCAGCACCGCCCCCGACCCAAAGGAGAAAAAGTTTTTGCGCCGCTTTTTCCAAAAAGCGGCCACTTACTTCACTTGCCTGCTACCCCTGCGCCGGCTTCCCCGGCACAGCGGAAAAGAGCTTCTTGGGCATCAGATTGCCGAACCAGCCGAGGGAAGCGAGCCACAGCGGAAAGGTGATGCTCCGCTGCCCGCGGGCGATGCCGGTGGCGATGATTTTCGCCGCCCGCGCGGCGTCCATCAGCCCGGGCATAGGGTAGGGATTGCGGGCTGTGAGCGGTGTGCGGATGAAGCCCGGCCGCACGATGGTGAGGATGATCCCCTCTTTGGCCGCGCGCGGCGCCACGCCGCGCACCCAGAAATCCAGGGCCGCCTTCGCGGCGGAATAGGCAGGGGAGCTGGGCAGGGCGATCAGCCCGGCGATCGAGCCGATGATCACGATATGCCGGCAGCGCCGTTCCAGGGCCGGCAGCACGGTGTTGAACACGCCCTCCACATTGGTGGCAAACACCGCGCGGATCTGTTCGCTGCTCTCGAACGGCCCTTGGCCCGGCCCGGCGGAAATCCCGGCATTGGCGACCACCAGATCCAGCTCGGGAATGCTGCGCACCCAGGCATCCATGGCAGCGCGGTCGGTCACGTCAGCTAAGGTTTCCGTCGTGGTGGCGCCGCGGGCCCGCACTTGCGCGGCGATAGCGCCAAGGCGGGCGGCATCGCGGCCGCTTAAGTGCAGGGTGATTCCGGGTGCTGCGAGTTCGAGCGCGAGCGCGCTGCCCAGCCCGCTCGAAGCGCCGGTCAAGGCGATGTTTCGGTATTGCATATGGGCAGCCTAACAGCCTCCTGCTAAGAGGCCAGCTTATGAGTGAGAAAACCTTGATTGCCTCCATGACCGGCTTCGCCCGCCGTCAGGGCGAGGTGGGTGCGGTGTCCTGGGTCTGGGAACTGCGCAGCGTGAATGGCCGCGGCCTTGACGTGAAGTTACGTTTGCCGAACGGGTTGGACGCGCTGGAACTGCCGCTGCGCGACCTCGCGGCCAAGCGGTTGAAGCGCGGCAATGTCTCGGGCACGCTCACGATCAAGCGCGATGCCGCTGCCGGCATCACCGCCGATCTTGCCGCGCTCGAGCGCATCAAGGAACTGGCCATCGACCTCGCCGACAGCATTCCCGGCGCGCTGCCGCCGCGGGCCGAGCTTTTGCTGGCCTTGCCAGGCGTGATGCGCAGCGCCTCCGCCCAGGACGATAACGAAGAGCTGCAGGCCGCCTTGCAGGAGCAGGTGCGCGCCGGCTTTACCGACGCGCTTGAAGAGCTGGCGGCGGCGCGGGCCGGGGAGGGGGCGCGCCTGGCCGGCATCGCCGCCGTGCTCCTCAGCGAGCTCGAGGCGCTGCACGAGGCGGCAACGGCAGAGGCCGCGACCCAGCCGGCGCTGCACAAAGCCCGGCTGCAGGCGCAGCTGGCGGAAATCCTCGGCGCCACGCCGGCTTTGCCGGAGGAAAAAATCGCCCAGGAAATCGCGCTGCTGGCCACCAAGTCGGATGTGCGCGAAGAGCTCGACCGGCTGCAGGCCCATATCGAAGCCGCCCGCGCGCTGCTGGCGGAAGGTGTGTCTGTCGGCCGCAAGCTTGATTTTCTGATGCAGGAATTCAACCGCGAGGCGAATACCCTGTGCAGCAAATCGGTGTCGCTGCCACTAACCTCCATCGGCCTGTCGCTGAAGGCCACCATCGAGCAATTGCGTGAGCAGGTGCAGAACATTGAATAGGCGTGGTCTTTGTCTGGTTTTGGCGGCCCCTTCCGGCGCCGGTAAAACATCGCTTTCTCGTGCCTTGCTGGCGTCCGACGAAAAACTCCATCTTTCGATCAGCGTCACCACGCGGGCGCCGCGCGCCGGCGAGGTGGACGGCCAGCATTACCATTTCATCGACCAGACGGCGTTCGATGACATGGTGGCGGCGCATCAGCTGCTTGAATATGCCCAGGTGTTCGGCCGTTCCTACGGCACGCCGCGCGGCCCGGTCGAGGCCGCCCTGGCCGACGGGCGGGACATTCTGTTCGACATTGATTGGCAGGGCTTCCGCCAGTTGCGCGCCGCCTTGGGGGCGGATGTCGTCGGCGTGTTCATCAAGCCGCCTTCGCTTGCCGAGCTGCGCCAGCGTCTGACCTCGCGCGGCGATGATGCCGCGCAGGTCGAGCGCCGCATGGCCCATGCTGAGGACGAACTCTCCCATGCCGGCGAGTTCGACTATATCGTGGAAAATGCCGATTTCGAGACGGCGCTGGGCGATTTGCGCGCGATTTTGCGGGCCGGCCGCCTCGCCACGTTCCGGCAGGTGATCACGCCCTGAAGGAAGGGCCGGGGCCGCGCTCGCGCGGCCCCGGCCGATTTGGAAGAAATCGTGATATATGCTATGATGTTGCATGAACTTAAGGCAAAATTCTTAATGATTTCAGCGTCCTATTCCCTGCGGAGCCATATCTCCGGCGGCCGCGCTGCGGCTTTCCTGATCTGACATGAACGATATCACCGATGAGCCCGGCGGCGCCGGTCTGACGCCCCGCGGGTTGGAGCCTGTCTCGATCGAGCAGGAGATGCGGAAATCATATCTCGATTACGCCATGTCGGTCATTGTCAGCCGCGCGCTGCCCGATGTGCGGGACGGGCTGAAGCCGGTTCACCGGCGCATTCTTTTTGCGATGAACGAAGCCGGCAACACGCCGGACAAGCCGTACCGCAAATCCGCGCGCATGACCGGTGACGTGATGGGTGCCTACCATCCGCACGGCGACAGCGCGATTTACCTCGCGGCCGTGCGTATGGCGCAGGATTTCTCGATGCGCCTGCCGCTGATCGACGGCCAGGGCAATTTCGGTTCGATCGACGGCGATATGCCGGCGGCGATGCGTTATACCGAAATGCGTCTCGATCCGGCGGCGATGCTGCTGCTCGCCGATATCGACAAGGACACGGTCGATTTCCAGCCGAACTATGACGAGAGCGAGCAGGAACCGCAGGTTCTGCCTGCGGCTTTTCCGAATCTCCTGATCAACGGTTCGAACGGCATCGCGGTCGGCATGGCCACCAACATCCCGCCGCACAACCCCAGTGAGATTATGGATGCGGCGCTGGCGCTGATCGAAGATCCGGAGATTTCGCTCGAGGCGCTGATGAAAATCGTGCCGGGCCCGGATTTCCCCACCGCCGGCATCATTCTCGGCCGTTCGGGCATCCGCAACGCTTTCGAGACCGGGCGCGGCTCCATCACCGTGCGTGCGCGGGCGAGCATCGAGCAGATCCGCAAGGACCGTGACGCCATCATCGTCACGGAAATTCCCTACCAGGTGAATAAGAGCACGTTGCTGGAACGCATCGCCGAATTGGTGCGCGCCAAGGAGATCGAAGGCATCGCCGATCTGCGCGACGAGAGCGACCGCGAGGGCCTGCGCATCGTCGTGGAGCTGAAGCGCGACGCCACGCCGGAAGTGGTGTTGAACAAGCTCTACCGCTTCACCAACCTGCAGACGACGTTCGGCATCAACATGCTGGCGCTGGATAAGGGCCGGCCGCGGCAGATGGGTCTCAAGGAGATGCTGCGCTGCTTCGTGGAATTCCGCGAAGAAGTGATTCTCCGCCGTGCTCGTTTCGAACTGAGCAAGGCCCGCGACCGCGCGCATCTGCTCATCGGTCTCGCCATCGCCGTGGCGAATATCGATGAGGTCATCCGCATCATCCGCGGCAGCCCGGATTCGAACACTGCGCGCGCGGCGCTGATGGCGCGCGACTGGGCGGCCGAGCATGTCACGCCGTTGCTGGCGCTGATCGACGATGTCGGCAACACGGTTTCCGCCGAGAACACGATCCGCCTCACCGAGGCGCAGGCGCGCGGCATCCTGGAATTGCGCCTGGCCCGCCTCACCGGGCTCGAGCGCGACAAGATCCAGGCCGAGCTGACCGAAGTCGCGGTGAAAATCGCGGAACTTCTGGAAATCATCGGCTCGCGTATCCGCCGCCTGGAAGTCATGCGCGAGGAGCTGCTCGCCGCTCGGGCGAAGATCGCCTCCGAGCGCTGCTCCTCCATCGAGGATCTGGAAACCGACCAGGACGATGAAGCCCTGATCGAACCCGGCCAGATGGTCGTGACCCTGACCCGTGACGGCTTCATCAAGCGTACCTCTTTGGAAACGTTTCGGGCTCAAAACCGTGGTGGACGCGGCCGCTCGGCCACCTCCACGCGCGGCGACGACGTGGTGACGCGCAGCTTTAACGCGCACACCCATCAGTTCGTGCTGTTCTTCTCCTCCGGCGGCAAAGTCTTCCGCGAAAAAGTCTGGAAATTGCCGGAGGCAACGACCACTGCGAAGGGGCGTGCGCTGATCAACCTGCTGCCGGAACTGGGCACGGACGAGATCACCACAGTGCTGCCGCTGCCGCAGGATGAAAGCCTGTGGGAAAATCTGCATCTGGTCTTTGGCACCGCGAGCGGCAATGTGCGGCGCAACCGGCTTGCGGATTTCAGGAATGTCCGCGCTTCCGGCCTGATCGCCATGAAACTCGACGAGGGCGACCGGCTGATCGGCGTTGCCACCTGCCGCGACGGCGACGACGTGTTCCTGGCAACGAAGCTCGGCCGCTGTGTCCGCTTCCAGATCTCCGACGAGACGCTGCGCGTGTTCTCCGGACGCGATTCGTCCGGTGTGCGCGGCATCAGGCTCGGTACGGAAGATGAGGTGATGAGCCTCTCGGTGCTGCAGCATGTCGAGGCGACGGTCGAAGAGCGCGCGGCCTATCTCAAATATGCGGCGGCACAGCGCCGCAATGGTGATGACGAGGCCGCCGAGGCGCCGACGCCGGAAGCTGGTGAAGAGCCGGTTTCCGATATCGCGCTCTCCGACGCGCGTGTGGCTGAACTCGCGGCGGCTGAGGAAATTCTCCTCACCGTCACCGATTCCGGCTTCGGCAAGCGTTCCTCGGCCTACGAATACCGCGTCACGAATTGCGGCGGGCAGGGCATTGCCAACATCACGCTCAGCGCCCGGCGCAACGGCAAGGCCGTCGCTGCCAGCTTCCAGGTGCGTGAGGGCGACGACGTGATGATGGTGACCGATGGCGGCCGCCTGATCCGCGTGCCGGTCGACCAGGTGCGCATCACCGGCCGCGCGGCCATGGGTGTGACCATGTTCCGTCTCGACGATGATGAACGGGTGACCAGCGTGTTCCCCGTATTGGAGCAGGAAGGCGAAGATGGCTGAGCCGCGAATCGCGCTTTATCCCGGCACCTTCGACCCGATCACCAACGGCCATCTCGACATCATCGCGCGCGCCGCGAAGCTGGTCGACCGGCTGGTGGTGGGGGTGGCGATGAATGCCGGGAAGGGGCCGATTTTTTCGCTCGAAGAGCGGGCCGAGCTGGTGAAGGCGGAGACCGATATCATCGCCGCCAACACCGGCACCCAGATCGAGGTGCGACCGTTCTCGTCGCTCCTGATCGCCTTTGCCCGCGAGGTCGGTGCCGTGATGATCGTGCGCGGCCTGCGCGCGGTCTCTGATTTTGATTATGAGTTCCAAATGGCGGGGATGAACTACCGGCTTGATCCGGCGATCGAGACGGTGTTCCTGATGGCGAGCGAGCATCACCAGTTTATTTCGTCGCGTTTCGTGAAGGATATTGCCGCCTTGGGTGGGGACATCTCTTCCTTCGTGCCGAAGCTGACCGGTGCCAGAACGCTCGCCAAACTCAGGAGCTGAAATGCTGAAACGCCGCACTTTTTGTTCAGCCGCCGCTGCAACCCCTTTTCTCACAGGACTGACCATGACCGAGCAAGCTGACGCCGCCGCCCCCACCTCGAACACCGTGCTGATGGAGCTGAAAGACGGCACCGTGACCATCGAGCTGCGCCCGGACCTGGCCCCGCAGGCCGCCGAGCGCATCCGCGTTCTGACCGCCCAGGGCTTCTATGACGGCTGCAAATTCTTCCGCGTCATTCCCGGCTTCGTGGCGCAGACCGGCGACCGGACCAATACCGGCATGCACGGTTCGGACCTGCCGAACCTGCCCGCCGAATTCACCAACCAGGCGAGCTTCCTGACCGGCGCCGTCGGCATGGCCCGCACCTCCGACCCGAACTCGGCCAACAGCCAGTTCTTCATCTGCCTGGCCCCTGCGACCTTCCTGGACAATAACTACACGCTGGTCGGCCAGGTCACCGCGGGCATGGACGCCGTGGAGAAGATCAAGCCCGGCGCCGGCCAGAACGGCACGGTCACCGATCCGGATTCGATCATCAAAATGACGCTTTCCGCATAAAATTCGTCTCCTGCTATTGACGACGGGTGGCAAAATCTGGTTCACCCGCGTCACGCGAGGCCGCTTCGGTCTCGCTGGCGAGCCTGTAGCTCAGTGGTAGAGCATTCGACTTTTAATCGAACGGCCGTGGGTTCGACCCCCACCGGGCTCACCAAAATATCCCCGACATTGAACCCAATGATTGCGGCGGCGACGTGCCCGGCACGTGCGTTCCCGTTGAAGGGGCCGTTGTGCGGCGCTAGCCGCCGGGACGGGCGCATCCTTCACGATCAAAAGCGGTCACCCTCCAAATAAATTCTTGTTTTAATCATAAAATATAAGTAACTTTCTGTCACAGCCGCCTCTTAAATGCCAAAAACGGTATAAATAATAATACAATTCGGCTTAGTGCGTCCGTTTTTGAATATTTCTGCGAAATTCCGGTTCTTATTTAGGGAAGCGACGCAACAAATGGCTCGTTCCATGTTTTCCGTTCGTGCGGAATATGTTGTCAGGGTCGACGGCAAGGTGTTCGGCGTCATTTTCCCGACACTGGAAGAGGCCGAGGAGATGGCGCTGACCTTCGTCACGCGGGGCGCGGACAAGGTGGTCATCGCGCGCCATGGCAGGGGGTTGATCGTCAAGCGTTTCGGCCGCGGGGCGCGGCGCTCTGAGGGGGCGAATGCGCTCGCGCGCAGCGAGGGTGCCAAGCCTTCCTGAGCGGCCTGTGCGCGCGCTTGAGGGAGGTTTTTATTTGTGTCGCATCGCCGGACATCTGAGCGCATGTCGGCAGGCGCGCCTTCGGTATCGGGTCTTTCCCGGAAATTCACTTGGTCTTGGGAGCGCCTCGTAAACATCCGGGCTTTGACTTGGTTTTTTCTGAGCCCTTTCAAGCGCTTCGCTTGCGGCCGGAGATAAAATCGGTCTCATCTTTCTTTTCTCGGTTGCGCCAATGCAACGCGAGTCCTTATAACCGCCTTCTCGGAAAGGAGGCGCCCATGTCGTCGGATGACGCTCTGAACCGCGCGAGCCGTCCAAACCCTTTCAAGGGCGATCAGGGACTGCGTAAAGCCGATCGCGATACAACAGTTTATATCGAGGACGGATGGATCTTTCGCGTCAAACCCGGGACGCCGATTGAATGCATGCGTCTGACAGGCCGCGAGGATATGCTATCTCCGGTTGAGGCGTTTTATCGCCAGACGGGGAATTAGCAGCCGCTGGCACTTTAAAAAATCCCTGAGGAAACCAGGAACCTTTCAGGTGGGCGGCGAAACGTGCGCGGCCTGAACGAAGGCCGGCCGGACGCTTTTCAGAAATAATATCGTTTCGTGCCGCCGTGAAATTCCGAAACCGGGATACCGGCTTTCATTTTAGAGCGCGGCGTTCGTGGTGCGCAGGCGATGTGCGAGTTCGCCCATCACGTACCAGCAAAAAAGCGGCAATTCCTCGATCATGAAACGGAATTTCTTGCGGTTGATCACCGCGAGTTGCGTCTCACCGCTGGCGCGCGCCGTGGTCGTGCGCGGCAGGTCGTCCAGCAATGACAGAATGCCGAGTGCCTTGCCGGCGCCGATCCTTTCCAGCTTCCTGTCCTGCACCATGATATCCACCGCACCACGCAGCACCACATACATGAAGGCCGGCTGATCGCCCTCACGGAAGATCACATCGCCGTCGGCATAGTCCATGATCGTGCCGACGCTGCCGGCAAACTCCCTGAAATCGATTTCCGAGATCATGGACATGGCATTCCCCCGCGGTGCGAATGCGTGATTTTCATGACAGCATCGGCGGTCTTTGTGAGTCAATGGATTTCGTGCGGCGTTTGCTCCTGCTCCTGGCTGCTCAACCGGTCGGTTAGCGCGAGCATCAATCCCAGCGTCCCCAACACCAGCACCACCACCACCTGCCACAACAGGTTGCGATCGCTCTGGCTGTCGATCTCCAGAAAACTTCCCAGCAGATGCACCGCGGCAATCACCGTGAGCGTCGCGATGAGTTTCTGTTTCAAGCCGCTGAAATTGATCCGCACCAGCCAGGCCGGCCGCCTGTCATCTTCTTCGAAGGTGACGCGGCGCACGAAATTCTCATAGCCGGAGAGGATGACTAACATGACCAGATTCGCCGTCAGCGACAGATCGATGAGCGAGACGGTGAGAAGGATAAGGCCTTTTTCGCTTATATCCGGAAGGGTCGGCAAGGCATGGACCAGTTCGCCGATGAAATAGGCGATCAGCATCGCCAGCAATAGCAGCATGGCGAGATAGATCGGCACCAGCAGAAGCCGGCCGCCGAACAGCAGCGTTTCGATCAGGCCGAAGAACCTCATATGAATCGGGCTTTGCGCACGGCGCGAACAAGCAGCAGCAGGGGCGAGGCCATGCGGAACTCCGATCCGGTGTGTTTCTTGGAAGCCAATCACGCGAAGTCTAGAACATGGCTGCGGCAGATCAATCGGAGAAAGAAGCCGCTTTTTGGAAAAAGCGGCGTAAAAACTTTTTTGACTTCGAGCCGGTGGCATTGAAACCAGCACGGCCAAAATTAACAAAGTTTTTTGCTTCTTTTTGTTCACAAAAAGAAGCCTTCCTTTCTCCCCGCGCAATCGCCCTACAGGTACCGTCGCGTTTCATTCCATGGCATAAACGCTGGAAATTGAGAGGCTTTCTGATGAACCAGATGACATTCCACGCGCCCCGTCTGATTGAAATCGGCGGTGGCACGGTTGCCGGCATCGCCGCGCTCCTGGCCCGGCTTGGCCTGTCCCGTCCGTTGATCGTCAGCGACCCGTTCATGGTCTCGTCGGGCATGATCGAGCGGGTCACGCAGCCGTTGCGCGCCGCCGGGATTGAGTTCGACGTTTTCTCCGAGACCATCCCGGAGCCGACGGACCTGATCGTGGAGGCAGGCGTCAAACGCATCGCGCCGCATCATGACTGCCTGGTGGCGTTCGGCGGCGGCTCGCCGATCGATACCGCCAAGGCCATCGCCATCCTCGCCGCCGGCGGCGGTAAGATGCGCGACTACAAGGCGCCGGCCGTCGCCGACAAGGCGGCCCTGCCGCTGATCGCCATCCCCACCACGGCGGGCACCGGCTCGGAGGCGACGCGCTTCACCATCGTGACCGATGCGGAGCGCGACGAGAAAATGCTCATTGCCGGGCTCGGCGCCATGCCGGTCGCCGCCATCGTCGATTACGAGCTAACCTTCTCGGTGCCGCCGCGCATCACCGCCGACACCGGCGTCGACAGCTTCACCCATGCGCTGGAAGCCTTTGTCTCGCGCCGGGCCAATGGCTTCTCCGACCCGCTGGCCATTTCCGCGATGCGGCTGATCGGCGCCAATCTGCGCACCGCCTATCATGAGCCGAAAAATGCCGCGGCGCGCGAGGCGATGATGATCGGCGCCACGCAGGCCGGCATGGCTTTCTGCAACGCCTCTGTTGCTTTGGTGCACGGGATGTCGCGGCCGATCGGTGCGCATTTCCACGTGCCGCACGGCCTGTCGAACGCCATGCTGCTGCCGACGGTCACGCGCTTCTCGCTCGAAGCCGCCCTGCCGCGCTATGCCGAGGCGGCGCGTCTCGCCGGTTTCGCCGCCGCGCAGGATAGCGACCAGGTCGCCGGCGCCAAGCTGCTGGAGGGGCTGCAGGCGCTGAACCAGGAGCTCGGTGTGCCCACGCCGAAGCAGTTCGGCATCTCGGCCGCCGACTGGCACGCCAAGAAGGCGCTGATGGCCGAGCAGGCGCTCGCTTCCGGCAGCCCGGCTAACAATCCCCGCGTGCCCGATGCCGCGCAGATCATCGCGCTGTATGAAAGCATGTATGAATAACGGCCGGCGCGCCTGATGGCGTCTCCCGTCATCGGCTTCGTCACCGGCCTCACGGCCGAGGCCAGATTGCTGGAAAAAACCGGCTTTCTGGTCGCGGCCGGCGGCGGCTGGCCGGACGGTGCCTATCGCGCCGCCGAACGGCTGATCGGGCAGGGGGCCGAGGCGCTCATCAGCTTCGGCCTCGCTGGTGGGCTGGCACCCGACGTCGCGCCCGGAACGCTGCTGGTGCCCCAGGCGGTCATCGAAGGCGGGGAACGCTATGTCTGCGATCCGGCTTTGATCGCCTTCCTCGGCGGCGCGGCCGGCGGCGAGGCGATCCTGGCCGGCACAGACATCGCCGCCACGGTCGCCGCGAAGGCGGCGCTCTATAGCGCGGCGCGAATTGGCGCCGTGGATCTCGAATCGGGGGCCGTCGCCCGTGCCGCCCAGGCGCAGGGCCTGCCTTTCGCGGTGCTGCGCGCCGTCGCCGACCCCGCCATGCGCACTCTGGCGCCGGCGGCCCTGGTGCCGCTGAAACCCTCTGGCGCTATCGACCTGCCGCGCATCCTGGGTTCCGTGCTCGCGAATCCGGCGCAGATTCCGGCACTCATCGGCCTTGCCCGCGATGCCGGGAAGGCGCGGGCGGCTCTGGTTGGGCGGGTGAAAAGGCTCGGAAAGTAAGGAAGTAGCCGCTTTTTGAAAAAAGCGGCGCAAAAACTTCTTCGACTTTGGGCCTGAGGCGCTCGAGCGCCACCGGCCCAGTTTAAAAAAGTTTTTTGCTTCTTTTTTCAAAAAAGAAGCCCTTCCTTTCTTCCGTCCAACAAAAAAAGCGCCGGCAGCATGGCTACCGGCGCTTTTTTGTTTGCTGAGGATCACTCGGCCGGGACGGCGGAAGCTTCCTTCTTGGCGTGGATTTCGGCCATCTTGGCCTGCACATGCTTGGAGAACACGAACTCGGCCTTGCGCGCCTTGTCCAGCGGGATCTCCTTGGCCATGGCGCCTTCGGTCTTGATGCCCTTCAGCGCCAGCGCGGCCATCTTCCAGGGGCGCTTCACCGAATCGACCACGGCGGTCGCCTCGAAACCGGAATGGACCATGCAGTCGGCGCATTTTTCGTAATTGCCGACGCCGTATTTGTCCCAATCGGTGGTTTCCATCAGCTCCTTATAGGTCTTGGCATAGCCTTCACCGAGCAGGTAGCAGGGGCGCTGCCAGCCGAACACGTTGCGCGTCGGGTTGCCCCAGGGCGTGCAGTGATAGGTCTGGTTGCCGGCCAGGAAGTCCAGGAACAGCGGGCTCTGGTTGAACTTCCAGTTCTTGCCGCGCTTCTTGCTTTCCTTGCCGTGGCGGAAGATCGACCGGAACAGTTCCTTGGTGCGCTGACGGTTCAGGAAGTGCTCCTGGTCCGGGGCGCGCTCATAGGCGTAGCCGGGTGAGGTCATCACGCCGTCGATGCCGAGATCGGAGACGGTGTCGAAGAACTTGGCCACACGCTCGGGGTTCGCGCCATCGAACAGGGTGCAGTTGATGGAGACGCGGAAGCCCTTGGATTTCGCCAGCTTGATCGCATCGACAGCGCGCTCATACACGCCTTCCTGCGACACGGCAGCGTCGTGCATCTGCTTGTCGCCATCGAGATGGATGTCCCAGCAGAAATTCTTGTGCGGCGTGTACTGGTCGATCTTCTTTTCCAGCAGCAGCGCGTTGGTGCACAGATAGATGAACTTGCCCTTGTCCAGGAGGCGGCGGGTGATCTCCGGCATCTCCTTGTGCAGCAGCGGCTCGCCGCCGGCGATGGCGACGATCGGCGCGCCGCATTCATCCGACGCCAGCACCGCGTCTTCCACGGAAATGCGCTGGTTCAGGATTTCCGACGGGTAGTCGATCTTGCCGCAGCCGGCGCAGGCCAGGTTGCAGCGAAACAGCGGCTCCAGCATCAGCACCAGCGGGTAACGCTTGTTGCCCTTCAGGTGCTGCTTGATCACGTAGGCGCCGACTCGGAGCGCCTGGTTCAATGGCACGGCCATATTTTATTTACCTTTTGGTTTTAAACGTCGGCCACTTCGGCCGGGAGCTTGAATTTCACGTCCTCGGGCGTTCCGGCCAGAAGCTCGATCTCGACCTGGCCGAAGCGGCGCAGCCCCTCGATCACGCCCTGCACCAGCACTTCCGGCGCCGAGGCGCCGGCGGTCAGGCCCACCGTGCGCACATTCGCGAACCATTCCGGCTGCAGCGCCGAGGCGTCGTCGATCAGGTAGCTCGGCCGGCCCAATTCGGCGCCGATTTCGCGCAGCCGGTTGGAGTTGGAGGAATTTTTGCTGCCCACGACGAGGATCATGTCGACCAGCTTGGCGAGGTCATGCACCGCTTCCTGGCGGTTCTGCGTCGCATAGCAGATGTCGCGCACATCCGGCCCGGTGATCTCCGGAAAGCGCGCCTTCAGCGCGTTGATGATGCCGCGCGTGTCATCCACCGACAGGGTGGTCTGGGTGATGTAGGAAAGCTTGCTCGGGCTCCGCGACGACCAGGGTGTTCGGCGTCCTCGACAGTCTGCACCAGATAGACCTTGCCGTCGATCTGGCCGATCGTGCCCTCTACTTCCGCATGGCCGGCATGCCCGATCAGCACGATCTCACGGCCCTGGCGAGGCGTAGCGTCGGCCCTCGGCATGCACTTTCGCCACCAGCGGGCAGGTCGCGTCGATCACCGGCAGCTCGCGACTCGCCGCGGCGCTTTCCACCTTGCGGGCGACGCCATGGGCGGAGAACACGGTGATCGCGCCTTCCGGCACCTCGTCCAGCTCATCGACGAACACGGCGCCGCGGGCGCGCAGATCCTCGACCACATGGCGGTTGTGCACGATTTCATGCCGCACATAGATCGGCGGGCCGAACTTGATGAGGGCGCGCTCCACGATGTCGATCGCGCGCTCCACGCCGGCGCAAAAGCCGCGCGGTTGCGCCAGGATCACGCGAATCGATTTTGGTAGTTGAGAGCCATCCATATCAGGGTTCCTGTTGCCAGTCGGTCACGCTGTCCGTCTTTCTCTTACACGCCATATGTCATTGCCTCCACAATCGGCAAGCTTGAGCGTAAGGAGAACCCTCAGGCTCGACGAGCGGATGGCCAACATGGCTGACTTGCAACAAAGAGCGCGGCGCTGGCAATTGGTTTTCCAGTCCCTTATGTGCTTTTGAGTGAATGTGTTGCGCCGCCGCCCAGGTGGCGTCGCCAGAAGGCTTCAACGAAGGATAAAGACGTGAATGCGGATGAGAGTGGCGCAAATTATCGGAGGACTGACCTGATGCCGCCGCGGACGCCGCTTCTGGACCGGGTCACATACCCGTCCGATCTCCGGAATCTTTCCAATGACCAGCTGAAGCAGCTGGCTGAGGAGTTGCGTGCCGAAACCGTCGACACGGTTTCGGTCACCGGCGGCCATCTTGGCTCCTCGCTCGGCGTGGTGGAGCTGACCGTCGCCATCCATGCCGTGTTCGACACGCCGCGCGACCGGCTGATCTGGGACGTCGGCCACCAGACCTACCCGCACAAGATCCTTACCGGCCGGCGCGACCGGATTCGCACCCTGCGCCAGCCGGGTGGCCTGTCCGGCTTCACGCGCCGTTCCGAGAGCGAATACGACCCGTTCGGCGCGGCGCATTCCAGCACCTCGATCTCCGCCGGCCTCGGCATGGCGGTGGCGCGCGACCTCAAGCAGGAGGAAGACCCTCGCCAGGTCATCGCCGTCATCGGCGACGGCTCGATGAGCGCCGGCATGGCCTATGAGGCGATGAACAATGCCGGGGCGATGAAGTCCCGCCTGATCGTCATCCTCAACGACAATGACATGTCGATCGCCCCGCCGGTGGGCGCGATGAGCGCCTATCTGTCGCGGCTGATCTCGTCGCGCAGCTTCATGTCCCTGCGCGACTTCGCCGCGAAAATGGCCAAGCGCTTCCCCCGCCAGCTCGAGCGCACGGCGCGCCGGGCGGAGGAATATGCGCGCGGCATCCTCACCGGCGGCACGCTGTTCGAGGAGCTCGGCTTTTATTATGTCGGCCCGATCGACGGGCATAATCTCGACCATCTGCTGCCCGTGCTGCGCAACATCCGCGACCTGGACAGCAACGAGCCGGTGCTGCTGCATATCGTCACGCAGAAGGGCAAGGGCTACGCCCCGGCCGAAGCGGCGGGCGACAAGCTGCACGCCACCGCCAAGTTCAATGTCGTCACCGGCGAGCAGAACAAGGCGCCGCCCGGCCCGCCGACCTATACCAATGTGTTCGCCAAGGCGCTGATCGCCGAAGCCGAGGCCAATCCGGGGATCGTCACCGTCACCGCGGCGATGCCGGGGGGCACCGGGCTCGACAAATTCGCCAAGCAATTCCCCAACCGCGTGTTCGATGTCGGCATCGCCGAGCAGC
Organism: uncultured Pseudomonadota bacterium; assembly: GCA_963798115.1. Lineage (GTDB taxonomy): Bacteria > Pseudomonadota > Alphaproteobacteria > Acetobacterales > Acetobacteraceae > Acidocella. The sequence continues at coordinate 213,182 of CAWCRT010000012.1, read as the reverse complement.
ATGCGGTGACGTTCGCCGCCGGCATGGCGACCGAAGGGCTGGCGCCGTTCTGTACGATCTATTCCACCTTCCTCCAGCGCGGCTACGACCAGGTCGTGCATGACGTGGTGCTGCAATCCCTGCCGGTGCGCTTCGCCATGGATCGCGCCGGTCTGGTCGGTGCCGACGGCGCGACCCATGCCGGCGCCTATGATCTCTGCTTCCTGGGCGCGATGCCGAACATGGTCATCATGGCGCCGTCCGACGAGCTGGAGCTGATGCATGCGGTCGCCACGGCCGCGGCGATCGACGACCGGCCGTCCGCCTTCCGCTACCCGCGCGGCGAGGGGCTGGGCCTGGCCCTGCCGGAGCGCGGCACCCCGTGGGAAATCGGCAAAGGCCGCGTTCTGCGCGAAGGTGCCAAGGTGGCGCTCCTGGCGCTGGGGCCCCGTCTGGCCGAGTGCCTTGCCGCCGCAGACGCGCTGGCAGCGCGCGGTTTCTCCACCACCGTCGCGGATGCCCGCTTCATGAAGCCGCTGGATGCGGATCTCATCAACCAGCTGGCGCGCCATCACGAAGTGCTGGTCACCATCGAGGATGGTGCGGCCGGTGGCTTTGGTGCCGCCGTGGCGCATCACCTCGCCTGGACCGGCGCCTTCGATACCGGTTTGAAGTTCCGGCCGATGACGCTGCCTGACCGACTCATCGATCATAACACGCCTGCGGGTCAGCTTATTGATGCTGGCCTGACGACACACGATATAGTGCGGCACGTGCTGACGGCTTTGGGTTCTGACTCTGTTTCTGATCTGGTCGCGATTCCCGCTCAGTAATCACCAATTATCAGTGTGCCATGAAAAATTTGCTCCGTTCCACGATTCTGGCGGCTGCGGTGCTGCTTCCTGCCGCCGCCATGGCGGTGCCGCCTGAGGCGGCACCCGTTGAGGCGCTTGACGCCGCGCTGATCGCCAGCATGAAAGCTGGCTCAGCCGGTCAAGGCTTCGAGGCGCGCGCCGCTTCTTTGGCGCCGGTTGTCGACTCCAGCTACAATCTCGCGGTGGTTGAAAAGAACTCGGTCGGCTTCCTCTGGTCGACCATTCCCGCGGCGCAGCAACAGCAGCTGGCGGCAGCCTTCGAAAAATTCACCGTCGCCAGCTATGCCAGCGAGTTTTCCAAATATGGCGGCGAGAAGATCGTGTTGCTGCCGACGGAAAAGACGCTCGGCGCCAACCGCATCGTCGAGACCGAGATCGTCCCGGCGGACGGTTCCGCCCCGACACGGCTCGATTATATCGTCTCGCAGGGCCCAGAAGGCTGGCAGATCACTGACGTGTTGCTCAACGGCACGATCAGCCAGGTGGCGATCCACTCCTCCGACTTCAGCTCCCTGGTGACGTCGGGCGATGCCTCGCAATTGATCGCCGCCCTGGAGAAAAAGACCGCGACCTTGTCTTCGGGCGGTTGACATGAACCAAGCCTCCGAACCGCGTGCTTGTTGCGGCGCACGCGGCCGTCCTCTCCTGAACCGAAGTATCTGACGTGACTCTCATCGCTTGGATTGCCGGGCTGTTCGCGCTGATTGGCGTGATTCAGCAATATTTCGGCGTGCGCCTGATCCAGCGCTTCTGTAACACGCCAGCACCTGTGCCGGCGGCGCTGCCGCCCGTGTCGCTGCTGAAGCCGCTATGCGGCGTCGAGCCGCTCACGGAGCTCGCGCTCGAATTGTTCTTTCTCATCGACTACCCGGTCTATCAGCTGGTGTTCGGTGTGCAGAATGCACAGGATCCGGTGCTGGACGTCGTGGCCCGGCTGCGCGCCCGCTATCCGCAGCGCGACGTGGCGGTGATCGTCGACCCGACCCTGCACGGCACGAATTGCAAGGTTTCCAACCTCATCAACCTATATCCTTCAGCGTCTTACGAGACACTGGTGATGTCGGATGCCGATATCCATGTGCCGCCTTATTTCCTGCACCGCGTGGTCGCGGCGCTGGGCGAGAAGGGGGTGGGGCTGGTCACTACGCTCTATACCGGTCTGGCGGGCACGCCGCGCTTGGCCACGCTGATGGGCGCCAACCAGATCAACTATACCTTCCTTCCGGGCGCGCTGCTGGCCCGCAAGCTCGGCCGCCAGGATTGCCTGGGCGTGACCATGGCGCTGACCAAGACCGTGCTGGCCGAGGTCGGCGGGTTGGAGGCCTTGTCCGACCATCTGGCCGACGACCAGGTGCTGGGGCGCATGGTCCGCGCCAAGGGGCATCAGCTCACTTTGGCCCCGGTGATTCCCGCCACCACCGTGCCGGAAGCGGATTTCCGCGCACTGTTCCTGCATGAATTGCGCTGGGCCCGCACGATCCGCGCCCTGGTGCCGCTCCCTTACGCCGCCTCGGTGCTGCAGATTTCGCTGTTCTGGTCCCTGGTGGCGGTGATTTTCAGCGGCCTTTCGCCCTGGAGCGGCGTCCTGTTCTTCTTCGTGCTGTTGATGCGCTATGTCGCGGCACGACAGATCGACGCCATGCTCGGCCTTGCCAAGGCCGGCGACGCGTGGCTTTTCCTGGTACGCGATTTCTGTTCCGCAATCATCTATATCGTCAGTTGGGCCGGGGATACGGTAGACTGGCGGGGCCAGAGGATGCAGGCCGATTCCGGGAAGCGGCCGCAGGCGCCGCAAATTTGAACCGTTAAGATTTGAACCGTTAAGAAAAGAAACGAGTGATGCCATGTTGAAGACCCTGTTTTTGCAACCTCCTTCCTTTGACGGGTTCGACGGCGGCGCCGGTTCACGCTACCAGGCGCGCCGCGAGATCAAATCCTTCTGGTTCCCGACCTGGCTGGCCCAGCCCGCGGCCCTGCTGCCGGACAGCACGCTGATCGACGCGCCGCCGGCACGCCTGACCATGGCCGACGTGCTGCCGCATGCGAAGACGCATGACATGCTGATCATCCACACCTCCACCCCTTCGTTCGGCAACGACGTGAAGGTGGCCGAGGCGTTCAAGGCGGAGAATCCGAAGCTCATCATCGGCTTCATCGGCGCCAAGGTGGCGGTGCAGCCCGAGGAATTGCTGGCCCGCGCCGCTGTGGTCGATTTCGTCGCCGGCAATGAGTTCGATTTCACCATCAAGGAAATCGCCGAAGGCAAGCCGCTCGCCGAAGTTGACGGCATCTCTTACCGCGATGCCAGCGGCCAGCTCGTCAAGAACAAGGACCGCGCGATCCTGCACGACATGGATCAGCTGCCCTTCGTGACCGAGGTGTACAAGAAGCACCTGCGCATCGATGACTATTTCATCGGCTATCTGATGCACCCCTATATCTCGATCTATACGGGGCGCGGCTGCAAATCCCGGTGCACCTTCTGCCTCTGGCCCCAGACCGTGGGCGGCCATACCTACCGCACACGTTCGGTCGAGAACGTGGTGGAGGAGATCCGCCGCGCCAAGGAAATGTTCCCTGAGGTGAAGGAGTTCATGTTCGATGACGACACCTTCACCGATAATCTGCCGCGCGCCGAGGCCATCGCCCGCGAGCTGGGCAAGCTGGGCGTCACCTGGTCCTGCAACGCCAAGGCCAACGTGCCCTACAGCACGCTGAAGGTGCTCAAGGAAAACGGCCTGCGCCTGCTCCTGGTCGGCTATGAGAGCGGCAATCAGCAGATCCTGCACAACATCAAGAAGGGCATGCGTATCGAGGTTGCCAAGCAGTTCACCAAGGACTGCCACGCGCTCGGCATCAAGATCCACGGCACCTTCATCGTCGGCCTGCCCGGCGAGACGCAGGAGACCCTGAAAGAGACGATCGAGTTCGCCAAGGAGATCAACCCGCACACCATCCAGGTGTCGCTGGCAGCACCCTATCCCGGCACCTTCCTGTATAACCAGGCGGTCAAGGAAGGCTGGCTCGATGTCGCGAATGCCGAGCTGATCGACGAGCACGGCGTGCAGATCGCCCCGCTGCATTATGCCCATCTCTCGCATGGCGAGATCTTCAAGGCGGTGGAGACGATCTATCGCAGCTTCTATTTCCGGCCGTCGAAGATCCTCTCGATCCTCAACGAGATGATCCGCAGCCCGCAAATGATGAAGCGCCGCCTGCGCGAGGGCGTGGAGTTCTTCGCGTTCCTCAAGGAACGCCGGGCGGCTTAAGGAAGGAAGTAAGTAAGGCCTACTTTTTGTGAACAAAAAGTAGCAAAAAAACTTTGCTAATTTGGGCCCGTGCCGCTCGAGCGCCACGGGCCCAGTTTCTAAGAAGTTTTTGGTGCCGCTTTTTTCAAAAAGCGGCTCCTTTCTTTTTTGCTGGAACAATCATGACGTGCGTGTTCTCGGCTGACGATTTTGGCCTGACCGTTTCCGTGAACGAGGCGGTGGAGCGGGCGCATGTGGAAGGCGTGCTCGGCCAGGCGAGCCTGATGGTGGCCGCACCTGCGGCGGCCGACGCGGTACGCCGGGCCAAGGGCTTAGGCGACCTTAAGACCGGCCTGCATCTGGTTCTGGTGGACGGCGATTCCTGCCTGGGCCACCGGCATCTGCCGACCATCACCGGCCCGGACGGGCGTTTCTCCGCTGACCAGGCGGCGCTTGGCGTCAAATATTTCTTCTCGCCCGCTGCGCGGCGGGAACTGCGTGCGGAAATCCGCGCCCAGTTCGCAGCCTATTCCGCCACGGGGCTGAGGCTGCACCATGCGGATGCGCATAAGCATATGCATCTGCACCCGACCGTGGCGCGGCTGATGATCGAGATTGGCCGGGAATACGGCTTGCAGCGCATCCGCGTGCCCGCCGAACCGCCTGCCATCATGGCATTATGCGGCGAAAAGATCACCGCCGGCGATCGCGCCCTTTATGCCTGGAGCCGCGTGCTGCGCCGCCAGGCCCGCCAGGCGGGGCTCGCCAGCACCGATCATGTTTTCGGCCTTAAATGGTCCGGCCATATGACCGAGGACAGGATCAGGCGCCTGCTCCGCCATCTGCCCGTCGGCAGCGCGGAAATCTATTTTCATCCGGCGAGCTATCGGGACGAAGATCTGCAGCGGCTGATGCCGGATTATGAGCATGAGGCTGAGTTGGCGGCTTTGCTGGCGTTGCGAAGCTAGGAAAAGGAAGGAAAGCACTACTTTTTGTGAACAAAAAGTAGCAAAAAAACTTTGCTAATTCGGGCCCGTGCCGCTCCAACGCCTCAGGCCCAAAGTCAAAAAAGTTTTGCGCCGCTTTTTCCAAAAGCGGCTACTTTCTTACTTTCCTCACACCAAGTGTCCCAAATGATGGTGCCAGGCCGCACCTGTATAGAAAAACTGTCCAAGCCCGATGGTGAAGATCAGGCAGCCATACAGCGCGTGTTCCAGGCAGGCGAGGTAGAGCGAGCGTTCCCGCGCATAATTCCAGGCGAACATGACGCCGCCGGCGGTGGTCAGCGTCACGGCGATCGGGTTCAGAAAAATCACATGGGCGAAGCCGAAGGCCAGGGCCGAGGCCAGCACCACGCCGGTTTCGCCGAAGACCAGCGCATAGCGATGGAACAGGAAGCGGCGGTAGATCACTTCCTGCGGCCAGACCGACAGCACTGGGTAGAGCACCATGATCGCCAGCCAGAAGATAGGATGATGGCGGGGCAGAGAGAGAAACAGATGCGGGAATATCGCCCAGGTGGCCACAGTGAGTGCTGCGCCGCAGACCGCGAAGCGCAGGGCCATGCGCAGGATCCGGCCTGTAAGCGCCTGTGTCTTGGCAGCCGGCGGGCCAAGCAGCAGCCGCACGATGATCTGGAATTTTGGCGGTAACAGCCAGGAGACGGCCCGCAAACGTTGCCGCCAGTCGGGCGGGGAAGGGGGCTCTGCCATGCGGCTGGCCTGGTAGGTGATCGCCCCGCCGATCCAGAGCACCAGGAACAAGATGCCGGGCCGGCGGATATCCAGGATCGCCAGCGGTCCCAGGGCGAAAAGGAGCACAAACTCCAGACACAAAAAAACCCGGAATGACCCGGGTTTTTTCTCGGAGATCAACGCTTGCTGAACTGGAAGCTGCGGCGGGCCTTGGCCTTGCCGTACTTCTTGCGTTCGACCACGCGGGGGTCGCGGGTGAGGAAGCCGGCGACCTTGAGGATGCCGCGCAGCTCCGGCTCATAGAGCGACAGAGCGCGGGAGATGCCGTGGCGCACCGCACCGGCCTGGCCGGAGAGACCACCACCGGTCACCGTGCAGTACACGTCGAACTGGTTGTAGCGGTCGGCGACGAGGAAGGGCTGGGTGATCAGCATGCGCAGCACCGGGCGGGCGAAATAGACCGGAGCCTTCTTGCCGTTCACGATGATCTCGCCTTTGCCGGGCTTGATCCACACGCGGGCGATCGCGTTCTTGCGGCGGCCGGTGGCGTAGGAGCGGCCCAGGGCGTCACGCTTGGGTTCACGCTTCGGCGCAGCGGTCTCGGCCACGGCGGCAGCGGTGGACAGGTCCTTCAGGCCAGCAAAAGCATTGGTGGATTCGGACATGCTCAGACTCTCCGGTTCTTGGCGTTCAACGCGCCGACATCAAGGGGTTTCGGCTGTTGCGCGCCATGCGGGTGCTCAGTACCGGCATAGACGTACAGGTTCTTCATCTGCTGGCGCTGCAGCGGGCCGCGCGTGATCATGCGCTCCACAGCCTTCTCCACCACGCGCTGCGGGTGCGCGCTGGCCAGGCGATCCTTGATGGTGCGGCCCTTGATCCCGCCGGGATAGCCGGTGTGGTAGTAGAACACAGACTGCTCGGCCTTCTTGCCGGTCAGCTTCACCTTCTCCGCGTTCACGATCACGATGTTGTCGCCGCAATCGACATGCGGGGTGAACTGCGGCTTATGCTTGCCGCGCAGGCGGGTCGCCACGATGGCGGCCAGACGGCCGAGCACGAGCCCCTCGGCGTCGATCAGGACCCAGTCCTTCTTTACATCCGCCGGCTTCAGCGAAATCGTCGTTTTCATCATTTTGCACCTCAAACTCGAGCGCGGCTTATCAGGATGTTTGGGCCTGAAGTCAAGCCTTTTGCCGTGTGGTATTATAATACCGGGCCGTCGCCTGGAAGCTTTCCGCCAAGGAAAAGGCCGGTTTCCAGCCCAGCGCGTGAGCCGCGGTGGGGTTGGCGACGAAGTCGCCGGAGAGACTTTGCCACATGGCCGAACGCCCCAGCATGGCCGAAGCGGCGGCGAGAATATGCGGCGGGCAGGCGGGCAGTTTGGCATTGGTGCCCAGCCCCAGGGCCAAAGCGCGCACGAGTCCCGGCGTGCTGATCGTCTCCGAATGCGCCGCCAGCACGCTCTCCGGCATCACGGGCGCCTGCAGCACGGTGCGCACGATCCGCGCCAGATCGTCGCGGTCGATGAAACTGCGCCGGTTCTGCACCGCGCCGAAGGGCAGGGGAATGCCGCGCGCCAGCAGCTTGAGCAGCAGTTGGATATTGCCGGGGCAGCCGGGGCCGATCACCGCGACCGGGCGGACGAGGCAGACCCCCGGCCCGAACGCGGCGGCCACGTCGTGCTCGGCCTGCAATTTGCTCTCGGCATAGGCGTCCATCGGGTTGGGCGGAGTCGTATCCGTGACCATGCCCTCATGCACGCGGCCATGGATATGGGCGGTGGAGATCATGATGAAGCGTTTGGCGCCGGCTTCCCGTGCCGCCCGCGCGAGATTCACCGCCGCATCCACATTGGCGCGCCGCCAGGTGGCGGCCGGCACGCCGCGCCGGTGCCCTAGCCCGGCGGCATGGATCACCGCCTCCATCGGCGGCAATTTCAAGCCGGGCTCGGCGAGATCGCCGGTCAGCAGCACGGCACTGCCTGCCGGCAGCGAAGCGGTGGCACGCACCCCGGCGAGAACATCAATGCCCGCTTCGCGCAGGCCCTGTAAAATCGCGCCACCGATATAGCCGGTGGCGCCTGTGACCAGTACCGTCAATCCAGTCGCGGCTCCGCCCGCCTGATGATCCTGGGCTCATTTCGGGGAGCCGGGCCCGGCGTCAGCCGCTCTCGCGCCGGAACCACTGGCGTGACCTGCGGCATCGGTGCCGGCATCGGGGCCGGCGCCGGTGTCACGATGGGGCGGGGACGCAGCGCCGGCGCCGGTGAGGGAGCCGGTGCGGGCGCCGGTGCCCGCGGCGTGACCTGGGTCACCACCGGTTCGGCCGAGAGGCGTTGGGATTTCTTGAGATGGGCAAAATCCGGCACATCGTCGTCGAGTGCCGGCGTCGAAGCCCTGCCGCGCGGCAGCACCCCGGCGCTGCGCATGGACAGCATCCGCACCTCGTCATGCAGCGCCTCGATCTGCGCTTCCAGCGACTCGATCCGCGATCTGACGCCGAACACGCTGAAAGGCATCACGAGAAAGGCCAGGACATAGAGCAGAACCGGCACCGCCAGGATGAGAAACATCCAGGCGGGCATCCAGTCGGGCAGAGAAAAAGGCATGTTGGTCAACATGTCTCTCAATATAAGGGATTAATGGCGGAAGTGCCGCATATTTGTGAACACCATGGCGATGCCGGCTTTGTCGGCGGCGGCGATCACCTCCTCGTCGCGGATCGACCCGCCCGGCTGGATCACCGCCTTGGCGCCGGCCGCAACCGCCGCTTCCAGACCGTCGGCGAAGGGGAAGAACGCGTCCGAGGCGACCACGCAATCCGTGAAATCGAGCTTGGCCGCCGCACCGCGCCAGGCGGCGATGCGCGCTGAGTTGACCCGGTTCATCTGCCCGGCGCCGACACCGATGGTCGCGCGGTCCTTGGCATAAACGATGGCGTTGGATTTCACATGCTTGCACACGCGGAACGCGAACAGCAGGTCCGCGATCTCCTGCGGGCTCGGCGCCCGCTTGGTCACCACTTTCAGCATTTCCGCCGTCACCCGCCCAGCATCGCGGTTCTGCAGCAGGAAGCCGCCGGCCAGAGACTTGAACTGATGCCCCGGCGCCGCCGCGTCGGGCACGCCGCCGGCCAGCAACAGGCGCAGGTTCTTCTTCTTGGCCAGAACCGCCCGCGCGCCCTCATCGGCATCCGGCGCGATGATCACTTCGGTGAAGATGGTCGAGATCTTGGTGGCGGTCGCCTCGTCCAGCGTGCGGTTCAGCGCGACGATGCCGCCAAAGGCCGAGACCGGATCGCAGGCAAGGGCAGCATCCCAGGCCTCGGCGACGCTCGCCGCCGTGGCCACGCCGCACGGATTGGCGTGCTTGACGATGACGACGGTCGGATCGTCGAATTCGGCGACGCATTCATAGGCGGCGTCGGTGTCGTTGTAGTTGTTGTAGGAGAGTTCCTTGCCCTGCTCCTGGGTCGCGGTGGCGACGCCGAAGCGGGCCGGCGAGGAGATGTAAAAGGCCGCCGACTGGTGCGGGTTCTCGCCATAGCGCAGGCTCTGCTTCAACTGCCCGGAAACGGTTACGCTGGTCGGATATTCCACGCCGTTCGCTTCCGCGAACCAGCCGGAAATCGCCGCGTCATAGGCCGCCGTGCGCGCATAGGCCTGGGCGGCCAGGCGGCGCCGGGTGGCCAGCGTGGTGCCGCCATGGGCTTCGAGCTCGGCCAGCACGTCGGCGTAATGTTCCGGCGCGGTCAGCACCGCCACCGAGGCGTGGTTTTTCGCCGCCGAGCGGATCATCGCCGGGCCGCCAATATCGATGTTTTCGATGCAATCCTCGAACGGAGCACCCCGCGCCACCGTCGCCTCGAACGGGTAGAGATTCACCGCCACCAGATCGATCGGGGCAATGTTGTGGTCCTGCATCTGCTGCAGATGCTCAGGCAGATCGCGCCGGCCGAGCAGGCCGCCATGGACCTGCGGCACCAGGGTTTTCACGCGCCCGTCGAGAATTTCCGGGAAGCCGGTATGGTCAGAGACTTCCTTCACCGGCACGCCGGCATCGCGTAGCGCCTTGGCCGAGCCGCCGGTGGAGAGGATTTCCACGCCCTTGGCCGCCAGAGCGCGTGCGAACTCGACCAGCCCGGCTTTGTCGGAAACGGAAATCAGCGCGCGGCGCGGGGAAACGATGTCGGTCATGGGAAAATCCTTAGTTGGAGGCGGGAACGGCGGAGACGGCATTGGCCGGCGAGCCGCTGATCACCTTGGTACTGATCATGAGATAGACGAGCGTGTGCGCCTGGTTATCGACCAGGCGCGTGAGAATGAAATGCTTGAACAGGAGCGAGGCGGAAATGGCGCCGATCGCTTCGCGGTTCGGCAGGTCCGCGGGAATGCTCACCGGCCCGTGCGCCACGCAGTTGAGCGCGAACTGGCTCGGATTCGTGGCGATGCCCAGCCCCCCGCTGACCCCGCCGGTCTGCGCGAAAGAGACGTAGCAGCTCACATTGGCCACGCGCGGGTCGTCGAAGCGCTGTACCACAACCTTGTCGTTGGGCCCGAGGAGGCGGAAGTTCGTGCTGACGCTGCCGACGGTCTGCTGCGCCTGGGCCGCGGTGGCGGCGAGGCTGAATAACGCGGCGGCCAAAAATCGTTTCATGACGGGCTCCTGCCTGGGACCAAAGCGTCATACACCGAAAGCGTCTGCGCGCAGATGACGGCGTCGGAAAAATTTTCCAGCACACGCTGCCGTGCCGCTGCGCCGAAGCGTGCGCGCAAGGCCGCATCGCCGATCAGCCGCTCCAGCGCCGCGGCCAGTGCGGCCGGGTCGCGCGGCGGGACCAGGAAGCCGGTCTCGTCATGCACCACCGCCTCGCGGCAGCCGGGAATGTCCGTCGCCACCAGCGGCTTGCCGGACGCCATCGCCTCCAGCGCCGATTTCGGCAGGCCTTCGCGGTAGGTCGAAGGCTGGCAGGCGATATGAGCGCCGCGCAACAGATCCGCGATGTCCCGCCGCGGCCCGAGCCAGGTCACCAGCCCCTCTTTTTCCCAGCCGCGCAATTCCGCTTCGGTCACGGTGTTCGGGTTGCCCGGGTCGGGCGCGCCGGCCAGCACAAATTGCGCCTTGCCCTTCAACAGCCGCGCCGCCGCAACGAAATCCGCCACACCTTTTTCCCGGATCATCCGCGCGATCAGAATCACCCGAACCGGACCTTCCGGTTCCGGGGCAGGCCTGAAAGCCTCGATATCGACTCCGGCGCCACGGATCAGCACGGCGGCTTCGGGCCGCGCCATGCCCGCCTCGCTCAGCGCCTGCATGTCGTCCGGATTCTCGAAGATCACCCGTGCGCCCTTCGGGGTGAGCGTCATCCGCAGGCCGAGCGTGACCAGCGGCTTCAGCACGCGCGCCAGCAACTTGTCCGAAGAAAACACGAAGCCGAGTCCAACCGGCGCGTTGATGATTTTTTGCCGTCCCGCCAGGCGCGCCGCCAGCCCACCAATGACGATGGGTTTCAGCGCGATATGGTGCACCAGGTCCGGCCGGATCTGCCGGTATAATTTTGCGAGCTGTAGCGCGAAGCCGAGTTCCGCGAACGGATTCAGCCGGCGTCGGATGAACGGCACCGGGATCACCTCGATGCCGCTGGCGCGAATCCGCATGGTCGCCTCGCTTTCGCGGGCGATCAGGATCACCCGCCAGCCAGCAGCCTTTGCCGCCAGGCCGCGCACCCAGAAATGCGACGCGAAGAACCAGTCTTCCGTCAGTAAAAAAACCAGGGTGCGCGCGGGGGCTGCGGCTTTGGTGCTCATGCCGGGGCGTTTATCGTGTACCGAGAGCAATCTCAATCAAAGAGGAAGGCTTCTTTTTGTGAACAAAAAGAAGCAAAAAAACTTTGCTCATTTGGGCCGTGCTTGTTTCGCCGCCCCGGCCCCAAATTCGCAAAAGTTTTTGCGCCGCTTTTTTCAAAAAGCGGCCTCTTTCTCTTTTCAAACGTCGTTAACACCGGCCCGTTTAGCCTGCCAGTGCCACGAATCGCGGCACATATCATCCACGTTCAGCTTCGCCTTCCAGCCGAAAACCCGCGCCGCCATTTCCGGGTTGGCGTAGTAGCTCGCTACGTCGCCGGGGCGGCGCGGGGCGATGTTCAGGGGGATGTGCCGCCCGGTCGCGCGTTCGAAGGCATGGACCAGGTCCAGGACCGAAATGCCGATTCCCGTGCCGAGATTGACGGTGAGCGACACGTCATTGGCGCAGATATGTTCGAGCGCCAAAGCGTGCGCCGCGGCCAGGTCCATCACATGGAGATAGTCTCGCACGCCGGTGCCGTCCGGCGTGTCGTAATCATTGCCGAACACGTTCAGATGCGCCCGTTCGCCGGTCGCCACCTGGGTCACATAGGGCATAAGATTGTTCGGCACGCCGCGCGGCGTCTCGCCGATCATCGCCGAGGGATGGGCGCCGACGGGGTTGAAATAACGCAGGTTCGCCGCCGCCAGCAGCTTGCCGGTGCGCGCCAGGTCGCGGATCAGATCCTCCATCACCAGCTTGGTGCGGCCATAGATATTCTGCACCCGGGTCGGCGCGTCCTCGGGGATCGGCGAGACATCAGGCTGGCCGTACACGGTGGCCGAGGAGGAGAACACGATGCGCCGCACGCCGTTTTCCTGCATCGCCTGCAGCAGCCGGATCGTGCCGATGATGTTCATGTCGTAATAAAGCAGCGGATCGGCCTCGCTCTCGCCCACCGCTTTCAGCGCCGCGAAATGGATCACCGCGTCCACGGGGTGCGCGCGCAAAGCCGCCGTCACCGCCGGTATGTCGCGGATGTCCGCCTCAATGACGGGAAATGTTTTGCCGGTGAGGCGGCGCAGGCGCTCCGGCACGTCGCGCTCGGAATTGCTGAAATTATCCAGGAGCACGACCTCGTGCCCCCGCTCGGCCAGCACCACGGCCGTATGAGATGCGATGTAACCGGTTCCACCCGTCAGCAGTACGCGCGTCATTTTGGTTTCTCCCCCTGCAATCCGCCGTTAAACGCGGGTGATCGACCATTTCACATGCTGCGGCCCGTCCTGATGCCCGGTCAGCACCACCTGTTCGGCGCGGCGGGGCTCGTTCTGGCCGAAATACACGCTCTCCTCGATGGAGATGGGCGCGCCCAGGGCCCGCAGGCGGAACCCCTGGCCGCCCGGCGTGCGCAGCAGCACCGTCTCGTTATCCTGCTGCAGGCTGGCCGTGACGTTCGGATGCAGATGAAAGCGGATGGCGAAAGGCTGGGGCTGCGCCGCTTCGATGAGATCCTCGCCCTGCAGCTCGTCGCCGGATTCGAACAGGCCGAGCCGGCGGTGATGAATGGCGCCGAACAATTGCCCCCAGCCGTCATGACTGGCCTCGATCCATTGCGCACCGCCGGCTTCCAGCCGTTCGGCGCGCACCTGGGCCGGGCGGCGGCCGAGTCCGGTTTCGCGCAGTTCCGCGGAGGAGACGTCAGCGATCGTCAGGGTCGAATGGGCGGCGCTGCTGCGCAGCGCGTCGCGCCACTCGCCGCCGCTGGCCGGGGCCGCGCCGCAATTGACGATCAACCGCTCCTTGCCGACGGAGAACTCGAAGGACAAAGCGCCGGCATGGGCCAGGCGCTCCTGGCCGGGCGGCGGCGGGGTGCCGGCATCCATGAACAGCAAGGCCTTGCCGGTGCTGAGCCGGTACAGGCCGCTTTCGCCCAGATAGGCGATGGTGCCGCGCGAGCGTCCGGCCTGGGCCAGCACCAGGTCGATCAGGCTGCCCAGATCTTCCTTGCTGCTGTTGAACAGAGCGAGCCCGCCATCGCCATGGCGCAGCGCCCGCATCGCGCAGGCGACGGTCTCGATCGCGCCGACCAGGGCGGCCGGCGGTTCGGTATTGCCGGCTTGCAGCAGCGCGCGGATCTCCGTGAGGTCCTGCAGCGCCGCCAGATGCGCCGCCGGGCTGCGCTCGACATGGCACCCGTCAACCAGGATCTGCCGGCTGAGTTCAGGGATCAGGAATTTCAGCATGCGGGGCAGGTGGCCGACATGGTCGGGCATTGCCACGCTCGCCGCGGCGAGCCCTTTCAGCGCCGTCAGCGCCCGCCCGTCCAGCATTTCCACGGGCAGGGCGGCGGAGAGGTTGCGCGCATCCATCACCAGCCGGCTCATCAGCCGCTGGCGGAAATCGTCATCCGCGGAGGCCGCGAAAAAATCATAATGGCCAAGCCAGGCCGCCAGCCGCGCGCCGCAGACATCGGGCGCCGAGGCGACGGGATCGGGCATCTCCGTGTCCATGAAATTCGACACATAGGCGCGGGCGCGGGAGCGGGCCGCATCGGTGCCCAAAGCGCGCAGATCGCGCAGCCAGGTAAAGCCGTGCGCATGGGCGCGCATTACCGGCGTGGCGCTTGTCGACTGAAAAATCGTCGGGCTGAGGCTCAGCACCGCCCCGCAATATTCGAGCTCAGCCTTGACCAGCCGGGCACCGCGGCTGGGATCGCCCGGCCAGGGATCGCGCACGGCGATGGCGGGGGCATCCGGCGCGTTGCGGGTGCGCAGATTTTGCATCCGCGCGATGAAGCCTCGGGCGCTACGGCCGAAACTTTCCTTCTGGTTCATCCCGCACTGTCCGTCACATCCGGGAGGCGATTGCGCCGCGCGGTGCGCAGGGCGGTGATCGCCTTGGCATAATCCGGGGTGCCGTAAACGGCGGTACCGGCGATCAGGCAGTCAGCGCCCATCTCCAGCACCGCGGGCGCGGTCGCCGGCGTGATCCCGCCATCGATCTGCAGCACGATATCCCGGCCGGTCTGGTCGATCAGCCGCCGCAGGGCGGCGATCTTGCTCAGCTGCGAGGTGATGAAGGCCTGCCCGCCGAAGCCGGGATTTACGGTCATCACCATGATGATGTCGACGAGATCCAGCACATTCATGATCGCTTCGACCGGGGTGGCCGGGTTCAGCACCACGCCGGCCTTTTTGCCGAGCGAATGGATGAGCTGCAGGGTGCGGTGCAGATGCGGCCCGGATTCAGGATGCACGCTGATATGGTCCGCCCCGGCTTCGGCGAAGGCGGCGATGTAAGGGTCGGCCGGCGCGATCATCAGATGCACGTCGAGCGGCATGGTGGTGTGCTTGCGCAGCGCTTTGACCACCAGCGGGCCGAACGTGATGTTGGGCACGAAATGCCCATCCATGACATCGAGATGCAGCCAGTCGGCGCCGGCTTTCTGGACCGCCACGGTTTCCTCGCCGAGTTGGGCAAAATCAGCGGCCAGGAGGCTGGGGGCGATCAGGAGACGAGTCGGGAGTGTGTTCATGGCGCGAATTGTACTCAGGCCGTCACGGTTTCCACAAGCGTCCGCCCGCGTTCAGTCGGCGGCTTCGGTCGTTTCGCCGTTGAAGCGTAGCAGAACGATGTCGAGGCCGATATCCTGCACCGCGCTGGGCGGGCCGAGCGAGGCGATCTGGGCGAGGAATTGCTCGCGATTTTCGTGATCGGCCTGGCCGACGCGGCCATGGATCGCCCAGACCCGGTGCCCCGCGGCCAAAGCGGCGGCGGCCTGCTGCACATTCCCGGTCCATGCCGTTTTCGGCAGATGCGCGCCCTGGCGCCGCAGATAGAGATTCATCATGTGCACCGCCCCCGGATCGTCCACCAGGAGCAGGTCGCCGGGCTGGAGATCGGTATGCAGATCCGCCGCGGCGAGGTCCCAGCGCGGCTTGGTCTCATCGTGGTAATAAGGATGCAGGTTGAGTGCTGCGAGCAGGCCGATGGCCGCCACTGCAGGCACTTGCAGCCGGCGCGGCACCAGGGTGATGCCGAGCCCGGCGCAAATGAAGAACGGGGCCGCGCTCCACAGCGTATAGCGCGGCATCCAGACCGGGCTGATGGTGGAAATCACCAGCAGGCTGAACGGCAGCACGAGGATCGCAGCACCGATCACCACCAAAGCCGCGCGCTGCCGGCGCAGCGCAAAGGCCCCGCCGCCGGCCAGCAACAGCACCAGCCAGCCGAGGCCGGGAATGCCGGTGAACACGCGCACCGCGATCAGGCTGGTCGTGTGCATGAAATAGGTTCCGGCCAGTGTCCACCAGATGCGTGCAACGCTGAGCGGCGGCACCCAGTCCAGCCCGCCCATCGCGCCGCGCTGGCCGAAAATTTTCAGGGCCAGGAACCAGGGCAGGCAGAACAGCAGGATGATAAGCTGGGCCCACAGCCAGTTGCGCCAAAAAAAGCGCGCGCGGCCGGCGGCAGCCCAGGCAATGGCGACCGCGGCAAGATTGGCCGCGAAGAACCAGAACATCGAATTGCCGAGCACGTTGAGCGCGGCGATGGTGCCGCCGACATAGGCCGCCCAGGCGCCGGGACGGCCGCCCGGCGCGCGCAGGCGCCGTGCCGCACCTTCAGGGTCCTGGGCGAGCAGCACCAGGCCCCAGAGGGCGATCAAAATCGTGCAGATGAGCAGCGTATAGGAGCGGGCCTCCTGGCCATATTGGACCTGGGCCGGGGAGAACACCATCAGCAGCCCGGCGGTCAGGCCCGCCAGCGAGCCCCCGAGCGTACGCGCCACGCCGAAGACCAGCGCGCAGGAGAGGGCCCCGAACAGGATCGCCGGCATGCGCACCCAGAGCTCGTCATGGCCGAAATGCAGCGCCCAGGAGGTGAGGATGAAGTAGGACGGAAACTGGTGGAAAAACACCGAATTCTGGATCATCTGCCAGAATGGCAGGCGGGCGCGATGGATCGTCGTGACTTCATCCATCCAGAACGGCTTGGCCGCCACGTCATGAAGGCGCGTGGCAAAGCCGAGCAGGAACAAGCCGATAAAGCACAGCACGCTAAAACGTCCCGACTCGCGCGGGCTCTGCCTTAAGCGCTCAACGCTCGTGTCTGGGCTTTTTTCTTGGCCTGGTTGCGAAGTCGTCAAGATTTTCGGTCCTTGCGCAGCACGTCTGCGCATGCAGGCGGCCCGACCAATTCACTTAGGCCGCCAGGTGGGGAAATCAAGCGCCGTGAGACGGAGATCATAAGCAATCATAAAAGCAAAAAGTGGCCGCTTTTTGAAAAAAAGCAGCACTGAAACTTTTATTTACGCGGGCCCGGTGACGCTGGAACGACGTCCGCGCCGTCAGGCGCGGACCAGGCGGGCGATGAAGAAACCGTCCATGCCGCCGCGTTCCGGCCATAGGCCGGGATGTGTGCGCACATCGCCCTGGGCCGTCACCGCTTCCGGCAGTTCCGGCAGTTGGAGCGGATCGCGCCGCAGGCCGAGCCGGGCGCAGGCGGCATCGATCCGCGCTGCCCCTTCCTCAGGCTGCAGCGAGCACACGGCATAGATCAGCCGGCCGCCCGGGGCGAGCATCGCGGCGGCCGCGTCGAGCAGCGAATCCTGCGCTTTCGTCAGCATCTGCACGTCGCGCGGCTTGCGCAGATGCAGCAGGTCCGGGTGGCGGCGGACCGTGCCGGTGGCGCTGCACGGCGCATCCAGCAAGATCGCGGGGAATTGTTTATCCGGCCGCCAGGTGGCGGCATCGGTGAGAATCGTCTCGACGTTCAGGCCGAGACGCATGAGATTGCCCTTGAGCGTGCCCATGCGGGACTGGTCGCGCTCCACCGCGGTGACGATGCCGCCGGCCGCGGCCAGCTGCGCGGTCTTGCCGCCGGGAGCGGCGCAGAGATCGAGCACGCGCTCCCCAGGCTGCACCGCGAGCAGGCGGGCGGGCAGGGCGGCCGCCGCGTCCTGCACCCAGATCTGGCCTTCGTGGAAGCCCGGCAGCTCGGTCACCGCGGTACCGGCGGGGAAGCGCACGGAGCCGGTCGGCAGCGTTTCGCCGGGGAGAGAAAAACCGGGCTTGGCGGAAATATCCAGGGGCGCCTCGTGCGCGTGCGCGGTGGCGATCGCCCTTGCCTCGCGCCCCCAGCTCGCCCAGGCCCAGCCGGGCGTGTCGAGGCGCGGCATGTCCAGCCCGTCCAGCAGCGCCGGCCCGGACGTGGCGACCTTGCGCAGCACCGCATTGATCAGCCCGGCAAACGGGGCGAGCTTGCGGTTGCGCGCCAGATCCACGGCGGTGCCCACCGCGGCATGTGGCGGCGCTTCGAGGAACAGCGAGGCCGCGGCGCCGAGCCAGAGAACATGCCGTACCGCGAGCGGCGGCTCGCGGCGCAGATGTTCGGCCAGAACCTCGTCCAGCGTGCCGCTATGGCGCAGCACCGAAGCTGCCAGCCGGTGCGCCGCCGCCTTGTCGCGCGGCGCCATGGCAGGCAGCGCGTCGAGTGCCACGTCAAGCGACGTATTTTTGGTCAGCACCGCCTGCAGCAACGCAAAAGCGGCTTCTCGCGTGGGATCTCGCATAAATTTTAATCTCGGAGGGGGATGGTGGAGCTGAGGGGAATCGAACCCCTGACCTCGTCATTGCGAACGACGCGCTCTACCAACTGAGCTACAGCCCCGGAACCCATACAGTGGACAGGTCCATTGTGGTGGGCGATCTCGCGCATTTACGGGACGAAGTCAACAGGGCATGTGAAAAGATTGCTATATGCGCAACCCGTAGTTACTCATGCGCCTGCAAAACACGAGGCAATTTATGCTTTTCGCAATTTTTTGGCTGCTCGGTGAACTGATCCATCTGATGATCCTGGCCATCATCGCCGCCGCGGTGCTGAGCATCCTGCTCGGATTCGGCGTGGTGAACGCCCGGAGCCGTTTCATTTATTCGTTAATGGATTTTCTGAACCGGGTGACCGCCCCGGTGCTCAACCCGATTCGCAGCTTCCTGCCGCTGTTCGGGAATGTGGATCTCTCGCCGCTGGTGGCGATTCTGATCCTGCAGGCGCTGCAATTCGTGCTGTCGGATATATATGGTCGGCTGGTCATGGCCGGGCTGGGTTTCTGATCCCACCGGCGTGATTCACAAAATGCGTCGATGGCGCGTTAAAATTGATCACGCCCGCAAAATGAAAGCGTGATTGATGTAAAGCAATCGTGCCCTATTTGTGCGGCGTGTTTGGAAAGGGTGGGATTTGCGTCTATTTGTCATGACCCTCAGCCGGCTGATCGTCCTGATCGTCGCCACGGCTCGCAGATTTGCCTGGCCAACCGTCTTCGCGCTCCTGGCGCTGGCGGTCGCGGGGCTGGTCTACACGACGCATCATCTGCGGATGGATTCCGATACCGACGATCTGTTCGCCCGCTCGCTGCCCTGGCGGCAGGCGCAGATCCAGGAAAGCCGGGATTTCCCGCAATTCGACAATCTGATCGTCGCGGTGGTGCGCGCCAAGACGCCGGAAGAGGCGCAGGAGACCGCGGCGGCCCTGAATGCGGGGCTGAAGCAGGACCAGGCGAATTTCATCGACTCGCACTACCCGGCGGGATCGGACTTCTTCACCCGCGAAGGGCTGCTGCTGCTGCCCACGGACCAGCTCGCCAAGCTGCTGAACTCGATCGTCGCGGCGCAGCCTTTTCTCGGCCAGCTGGCCGCCGACCCCTCGGCGCGCGGCCTGTTCACGGGCCTTGGCCTGATTGCCCAGGGCGTGTCAGCCGGGGCGAACCTCACGCCTTATCAGGACGCGCTGGAAGGGGTGAAAAATAACCTTGCCGCCGCCGCCGCCGGTCATCCGGAGCCGCTTTCCTGGCAAAGCCTGATCTCCAGCGGCGTCGGCGCGCAGAATGCCCAATTCGTGCTGGCGCATCCGCGGCTCAATAAAGGTACGTTGCAGCCAGGCGGGACCGCCACGGCGGCGCTGGTGCGCATCGCCCAAAGCCTGCCCGATGTGAAAGCCGGCCGCGCTACGGTCAATTATACCGGCCAGATCCCGTTGGCCGATGAGCAATTCGCCTCGCTTACCCAGGGGCTGGTGGTGAGCGGCATCATCAGCGTGCTGCTGATTGCGCTGTGGCTGTTCCTGGCGCTGCGCTCCTGGCGGCTGATTGTGCCGATTCTCGCGACCTTGCTGCTCGGCCTGGCGCTGACGATCAGCTTCACCGCCGTGTTCATCGGCGTCATCAACCTGATTTCGGTCGCCTTCGCGATCCTGTTCATCGGTCTGGCGGTGGATTTCGCCATCCAGTTCTGCGTGCGGCTGCGCGATGTGCGGCATGGGCTGACGGATCTGGCGCGGGCGATCCCGGAGACGGCGCGCCAGGCCGGCGGCCAGATCGCGCTGGCGGCCACGGCCACGGCCTGCGGCTTTTTTGCCTTCGCGCCGACCCCGTTCGTCGGCGTCGCCGAACTCGGCGTCATTGCCGGGGCGGGCATGTTCATTGCTCTGTTCTGCACCATGACCTTCCTGCCGGCGCTGCTCTGGCTGTTTCGTCCCGGCGCTGAAGCGCTGCCGGTGGTCCTGCCGTTCAGCGCGGCCCTGGATCGCGGCTTGCAGCGCCGGCGCCGCCCGGTTCTGTGGGTTTTTGCGGTGCTGGCGTTGGCCGGCGCCGTCAGCGCCGCGACCATGAGTTTCGATGCCAACCCGCTCGACACCAAGGATCCGAACAGCGAGAGCATGCGTACGCTGGAAACGCTGCTCGCCAATCCCACGACCAACCCGTTCTATGCCGAGGCGCTGGCGCCGAACCTGGCGGCGGCCCGGGCGCTGCAGGACCAGTTGACGCGGTTGCCGGAAGTGGCGGGAACGATGTCGGGCGCGACCTTCGTGCCGGAACAGCAGACGCAGAAACTCGCCATGCTGGCGCAGGTGCAGACGATCCTGGCGCCGACCCTCCTGGCCGCGGATGCGGCACCACCGGCAGTGACGGTGGCATCGATCCGCGCGGCGATGGCCAAGGCGCATGACGCGATCATGAAGGTGGCGGGGCAATTGCCGCAGGGCTCGCCGTTGCTCGGCATCGCCACCGAGCTGGGACAGTTGCAGACCGCCAGCGACGCCAAAGTGATGGCGATGAACGATGCCATCACCCGTTTCCTCCCGAATGAATTGCAGCATCTCGGCACCAGCCTGTCGGCGCAGCCGATCACGGTGGCGAGCCTGCCCAAGGAGGTCGCTGAGGACTGGTTCCGGCCTGACGGGAAGGTGCGCGTGGAGGTATTCCCCACCCAGGACGCGCAAAGCACCGCCGGGCTGCGCCGCTTCGCCAAAGCGGTGCTGCAGGTGGCGCCGGAGGCCGGCGGGCCGGCCGTCTCCACCATCGCCACGGCCGATACCATCCTCTTCTCGTTCCGTGAGGCGGCGATCCTGGCGTTCATCGCCATCGCGGTGATCCTGCTGGTGGTGTTCCGCAATCTGCGCGACACGCTGCTGGTGCTGGCAACGCTGGCGCTCTCGGCGCTGCTCACCGCCTTGTTCACGAAATTATGGGGACTTTCCATCAATTACGCGAACATCATCGCCTTGCCGCTGCTGCTGGGCGTCGGGGTCTCGTTCAACGTCTATTTCGTGATGAATTTCCGCGCCGGCATGCGCAAATTCATCTCCTCGGCCACGGCGCAGGCGGTGCTGTTCTCGGCCCTGACCACGAGCACGGCGTTCGGCTCGCTCGCCGCCTCGCATGACCGCGGTACCGCGAGCATGGGGATGCTGCTGCTGCTCAGCCTCGTGGCGGTGCTGATCGCGACGTTCATCTTCCTGCCGGCCATGCTCTATATGTTGAGCGCCGAGGCCGATCGCCGCGCCGCCATGCCGGAGCGCAATGCTCGAGAAGCGTAGCCTCAGCCTCTCCGGCCACCGCACGAGCATCGCCCTGGAAGCGGAATTCTGGGCGGCGCTGGCGTCTCTGGCGGAAGGCGAGGGGGTGAGTTTGGTAACGCTGGTCACCCGCATCGATGCGGCGCGGGCGCCGGAGCAGAAACTTGCCTCGGCGCTAAGGGTGTTTGCGCTGAAGAAAGTGGCCGCTTTTTAAAAAAAGCGGCGCAAAAATTTTTTTGACTTTGGGCCCGTGACGCTGAAACGCCACGGGCCCAAATTAGCAAAGTTTTTTTGCTACTTTTTGTTCACAAAAAGTAGCGCTTCCCTTTTTCCTTTACCCCCGCAACACGCCGCCGGTCTTCTTCGCGACCTCGGCGACGATTTTCGTGGAAATCGCCTCCAGCTCGGCCTCGGAAAAGCTCTTTTCCGTCGGCTGCAGCGTCACCGCGATGGCCAGCGACACCTGGCCTTCCGGCACGCCCTTGCCTTGGTAGCGGTCGAACAGCGCGACATTGGTGATGACATTGCGTTCCGCCCCCTTGGCGGCGCGCAGCAGCGCTTCCACCGGGGCATCGGCGGGCAGCAGGAAGGCGAAGTCCCGGCGCAGCGGCTGGAAGGCAGGCAGGACCGGGGCGGTCTTGCGGCGGCGCTTGGGCTCGGCGACCGCGTCCAGGAACACTTCGAAGGCGACGCTGCCGAGCGGCAGGTCGAGCTTCTGGCAGAGGGCCGGGTGCAGCGTGCCGAACGAGGCGAGCACGGTCTTCGGTCCCTGCCGCAGCGTGCCGCTCTGGCCGGGATGATAGAAGGACGCGCCGCCCGGTGTCGTTGTCACCGCATCCAGCGGCACGCCGATGGCGGCCAGCACCGCGAGCGCGTCGGCCTTGGCGTCCATCGCGTCAAACAGACGCGAGGGGCTCAAGGAGGAGAGCGGCGTGCCGCCGACCCGGACGCCCGCCGCGACGAGGCGCTGCGACGTGTCGGCTTCGTAAGCCGGGCCGATCTCGAACAGGCTCACATCGCTAAAGCCGCGCGCCACGTTGCGGGCGGCCGCCAGCGCCAGCGGCGCCACCGGCGTGTTGCGCATCTGGTCGAGATCGGCGGCGATCGGGTTGGCGAGGCGCAGCGCCTCGGGCGTGTCGCCGAACAAGGCGGCGGTCTCATGGTCGAGGAAGCTGAAGGTCACGCATTCCAGCAGGCCGCGCGCGGCCAGCACTCGGCGGGCGAGGGCGGTGCGCGCCTGTTTCGGCGTCAGCATCGGCGCCGGGATCACGCTGTCCACCGGCAGTGAGACCGGGGCGATGGCATCCATGCCGTTCAGGCGCAGAACTTCTTCGAGCAGGTCCACTTCCGGCTCGATCTCGGCAGCGCCTTGGGCCGCAGCGGCGGCGTTGGGCAGGTCGGCCTGGTCCAGCGCCGGCGGCTGGGCGATGTCGTTGCGCCAGCTCGGCACGCGCACCCGGACCTGTGCCGCATCGCGCGTCAGCACGCCAAAGCCAAGCCGCTGCAGCGCGCCGACGGCCTCATCGGCCCCGATCTCGGAACCGCCGAAGCTCTTGATGCGGGAGAAGCGCAGGCTCGCCTCGCGCGCCCATTCCGGCCGGGCGCCGCCTTCGCAAACCTCGCTCGCCTCACCGCCGCAGAGCGATAGCACCATCAGCGTGGCGGCCTCCAGCGCCTCGGGCAGGAGCTGGGAGTCGATGCCGCGCTCGAAGCGCTGCCTTGCATCGGAGAAAATGCCATGGCGCTGGCCGGTCTGGGCGATGCGCACGCGGTCGAACAAAGCGCATTCGATGAACACGTTGGTGGTGTTGGCATCGCACCCGGTCGCCTCGCCGCCGACAATGCCGGCCAGGGACTGCACGCCGTTCGCGTCGGCGATCACGCAATCTTCCGCGCCGACTCGCACCGGCTTGCCGTGCAGGCCGGGAAACTCTTCGTCAGCGCCACGGCGCAGGGTGAGCACGCCGCCCGCCACCTTGTCGGCGTCGAACACGTGCAGGGGGCGGCCGAGATCGACGGTGAAGAAATTGGTGATGTCGGCCAGGACATTGATCGGCCGCAGCCCGATCGAAGTCAGGCGCGCTTTCAGCCAGTCAGGGCTTTCGCCGTTCGTCACGTTGCGCACGGTGCGGCCCAGGATCCACGGGCAGGCTTCCGTAAACTCGTTGCGCCACTGGACGGCGCTGGCGCCGGCGGCGGTGACGTTGCCGGGGATGAACTCCACCAGCGTGCCGAGCCCGGCGGCCGCGAGATCGCGCGCCACGCCGCGCACCGAAAGCGCATCGCCGCGATTGGGGGTGACGCTGATTTCGATCACCGGATCGTCCAGCCCGGCCCATTTCGCGTATGGCGTGCCGACCGGCGCGTCAGCCGGCAGTTCGATGATGCCGTCATGGTCCTCGCCGAGTGCCAGCTCGCGCGTGGAAACCAGCATGCCCTCGGATTTGACGCCGCGGATTTCGCCCACTTTCAGCGTGATGCCGCTGCCGGGCACATAGGCGCCGGGCGGGGCGAACACCACTTTCAGGCCGGTGCGCGCGTTCGGCGCACCGCAGACCACGGAAAGCTCAGCCCCGCCGGCATTCACGCGGCAGGCGCGCAGCCGGTCGGCATTCGGGTGCGGCACCGCTTCGATGACCTCGGCGATCACGAACGGGGCCAGGCTCTCGGCCCGGTTCTCCACGCTTTCCACCTCGAGCCCGATGGCCGAGAGGGTGGTGACGATCTGCTCGAGCGTGGCCTCGGTCTGCAGCCAGGTTTTTAGCCAGGAAAGAGAGAATTTCATCGCAGTTAGAAACCTTCGTGCAGCATGGCGGGGGCGAGGGCGGAGAAGCCGTAATGGCGCAGCCAGCGCACATCACTTTCATAGAAGAGGCGCAGATCGGCGATGCCGTGCTTGAGCATGGTGATGCGCTCGATGCCGACGCCGAAGGCGAAGCCCTGATATTCGCGCGGGTCGATGCCGCAATTGGCCAGCACGTTGGGATGGACCATGCCGGAGCCGAGAATCTCCAGCCAGTCGCCGCCTTTGCCGATTTCGCCGGTCTTGCGGTTCCAGCCGATATCCACCTCCATCGAGGGTTCGGTGAAGGGGAAGTAGCTGGCGCGGAAACGCACGGGCAGGTCGGGCGCATCGAAAAAGGCGCGCAGGAAGTCGATCAGGCAGCCTTTGAGATGGCCGAGCGTGATGTTGCGGCCGATCACCAGCCCTTCGGTCTGGTGGAACATCGGCGAATGGGTGGCGTCGTGGTCGGCGCGGAAGGTGCGGCCCGGCACGATGATGCGGATCGGCGGCGGCTCGGCGAGCATGGTGCGGATCTGCACCGGCGAGGTGTGGGTGCGCAGCACCGGCGGGCGGCTGCCGGGTTCGGCGCGGAGATAGAACGTATCCATCATCGCCCGCGCGGGATGATGCGCGGCGATGTTCAGGGCAGAGAAATTGTTCCAGTCATTTTCAATGTCCGGGCCTTCCTTGATGGTGAAGCCCATGGCGCCGAAGATCGCCGCGATCTCTTCCATGGTGCGGCTGATCGGATGGATTGCGCCTGCGAGGTCGGGGCGCGCCGGCTGGGTGACGTCGATTTGTTCCGCTTCCAGCCGGGCGTTCAGCGCGGCCTCGTCCAGCATTGTCTTGCGCGCGTTCAGCGCATCGCCGATCTCCGTTTTGATGCGGTTGACTTCGGCGCCGGCTTCCTTGCGCAGCTCCGGCGCCATGCCGCCGAGCGCTTTCAGCGCGGCGGTGACGCTGCCATTCTTGCCCAGCAAAGCGACGCGCAGCGCCTCCAGCTCTTGCGCATCCGCCTGGCCGATCCGGTCCAGATCTTTCAACAGCGAAACCTTCAAGTCTTCGGTCAGCATGGCATCACCTATTTTCATCTCCGCAGCCCCGCTGGGCACGCGCCGCTTGGAGGTGGAATTCTTACAAAATCAGACCACTAAGGAATGATCCTCAAAGCCGCATGCCGGCCGTTCGCGAGCGGCGGCGGAATACGTCCGGGGAGGGCAGACATTTTCAGTGAGGAAATGTCAAGCGCCAGTGGCGTGCGAGACGAGAGGACACGACTATCGCGGCGGAAGTGTTACTGATTCTCAACAGCCGCGAATAAAATGAATACAAACACTTAAATCCCTCAGATATCGTGATATTAGAACCTCTGTCGTGCTTGACCCTTGCGTGTTGCGCAGAGTATGGCCGGCGAGGAAGCGTAATCATAGTGGTTTCGCAATTAAGTAGACCTCACCATCACGGACAGGGATCGGTTTAACTATGAAATTCAAAGCATTGGGCGCTTTTGCCGGCCTGGCCCTGCTGGCAGCCTGCTCGACCACCCCGACCACGAGCAACACCGCCACGGGCGCTGGCATGGCAAGCACCGGCGCAGCGCCGGGCAGCGAGCAGGATCTGGTTGCGAATGTTGGCGATCGCGTGTTCTTCGCCTTCAACCAGCACAGCCTGAGCAGCGACGCTGACGCCACCCTGGGCCGCCAGGCCGATTGGCTCAAGAAGTACCCGAACGTGAACGTTCTGGTCGCCGGCAACGCCGACGAGCGCGGCACGGAAACCTACAACCTGGCCCTCGGCCAGCGCCGTGCTAACGATGCGCGTGACTACCTGGTCGCCCAGGGCGTTGCTTCGCAGCGTATCCAGACCATCTCCTACGGCAAGGATTGCCCGGTTGCCGCTGGCAACGACGAGGCTGCTTACCAGCAGAACCGTAACGCGATCACCTCGGTGCAGGGCTTCAACCCGCAGAACTGCCACTAATGTTTCCCGCACGCCGGCTTCGGCCGGCGTGTCGCTTTCAGGCCGGCGGTGCTTCCCTAAAAGAGGCGCCGCCGGTTTTGTTTTTGCCCGTCAAAGGGATATAACCGCGTTAATGTTGTCCAAGCATCTGGATCCTCGCATGCGCCCCAATTTATTCGCCGTTGCCGCTTTCACCGTTTTGCTGCCTTTCGCCGCCCATGCTCAGCCGATCGTGCAGAGCCAGGAAGGCATCGCGCTGGAAAACCAGATTCTGCAGTTGCAGCAGCAGGTGCAGCAATTGCAACAAACGCCGGGTGGTGGCGGGAATGGCGGGTCGGCCCTGGGCGGCGGCCAGCCGATGCCGCCGCCATCATCGGGCGGGCAATCCGGCGGTGGTGCGCCCGATGGCGGCATTGTCGCCTCGCTGCTGAACGAGGTGGACCAGCTGCAAACGCAGGTGGAAAAGCTGCGCGGCGATGTCGACACGCTGCAAAACCAGGTCAGCACCCAGCATGCCCAGACCGAACAGGAAATCGGCGATCTGAAGTTTCAGGTGACGAACGGCCAGGGCGGCCAGGGGCAGGGCGCTCCGGCGCAGGCCGGCCAGGGCCCGGCACCGGCACCGGCGCAGCAGGCCGCCATCCAGGCGCCGCGCCCCGCGAACAACCCGCCTGCGGCCCCGGTGGCTCCGGCCTCGCCGCACGCGCTGCTGCACACCGCGCAGCATGATTTCGACCAGCGTGATTTTGCCGGCGCCGAAACCGCGTCGCGCGCCATTCTCTCCCATGCCGGCTCCAGCCCGGAAGCCTATCACGCGCAGTTCCTGCTGGCGCAATCGCTGGCGGCACAAAACCGGCCGCAAGAGGCGGCGATCGCCTATGACAAAGCCTATGAGCTCAACCGCGCCGGTTCGCAGGCGCCGGCCTCGCTGCTGGGCCTCGCCCGTTCGCTGGCGGTGATCCATCAGGGCGAAGCGGCCTGCCAGACCCTGGCCTCGCTGAACAGCCAGTTCCCCACGCTGCCTCAGGGCATGGAGTTGCGGGTCGACGCCGTGCGGCACCTGGCGCGTTGTTCCTGATCGCACAAGCCTTTGAACCTGCCGCGCCGGCCCTGAGCCGGTGACGGCCCTGCCGGACGCTTTCGCCGCCGCGATGGCCCGGCTTGGACCCTTCACCGCCGTGCCGCGTTTGGCGGTGGCGGTGTCGGGCGGTGCGGACAGTTCCGCTCTGGCATTGCTGGCGCACGATTGGGCGGCGGCACAAGGTGGGGATGTTCTGGCGCTGATCGTCGATCACGGCCTGCGGCCGTATGCGGCCGCAGAGGCGGCGCTGACCGCCGAGCGCCTGCGGGCGCGCTCAATTGCCAGCCGGGTCCTGACCCTTTCCGATCTGCATGGGCCGGGCTTGCAGGAGCGGGCCCGGGCGGCGCGTTATGCCAGCCTCGGCGGCGCCGCGCGCGAAGCCGGGCGGCCGCATCTGCTGCTCGGCCATCATGAGGCCGATCAGGCGGAGACGGTGGCGATGCGCGCCGCACGCGGCACAGGCGGGGCGGAGGGCATGCCCGCCTGGTCCGCCCGGCACGATGTGGTTCTGCTCCGGCCGCTGCTCGGCATGAGGCCCGACGCGTTGCGGGCCTATCTGCGGGCGCGCGGGATGGAATGGGTTGAGGACCCGTCCAATCTCTCGCGCCGTTTCGAACGCGTGCGTCTGCGTCAGGACGGTGTCGCGCCGGCCGCCACCGCGCGACGCCGCCGCGGCGCGGCGCGGCGCGCGGCAGAGCTTGAGGCGGCCGCTTTTCTGGCCGAGGCCGCGACGTTCCGGCGCGAAGGATTTGTCAGGCTGGACGCGGCGGCAGCGCCAGCCCTTGCGCTCGCCGCATTGCTGCGGACCATCGGCGGTGCTGCCTACAAGCCGCGCCAGGCGGCAGTGGCGGCGCTGGCGCAACGGCTCCGTCCCGCCACGCTGGGCGGCGTGCGCATCCTGCCGGCCGGCAGGCTCGGTTCCGGCTGGCTGCTATGCCGCGAGCCGGCCGCCTGCGCGGCACAGATCGAGGCTCGCACAAGCGTGATCTGGGATCAGCGCTTCCGGCTGGACATGGCGCCGCCACCCGGCAGCCGCTTGGGCGCGCTCGGTGCGGATGCCGCTCAGTTTCGAAAATTCAACGGTTTGCCGACGATTGTGTTACGGACCATGCCGTGCCTGCGCGGTTCTGATGACAAGCGCGCCGATGTTTCCTGTCGAGGCGCAATTTTTGCCCCCTGCTTCTGTTACATCCCTCCCATTCTTTGGCTGAAGGCAATTAAATTGTACTGTCCTGTGAAATCAGTGCAGAGTGCCTACATCATAATCAATTCCCAGCCGCAAAAGCTGTGCTGGCGTCTGTAATGAAAGAATTGGATAGGGCTAGATGAATAATCTTGGTCGAAATATTGCCCTCTGGGTCGTGGTCGCGCTGTTCCTTGTTGTCCTGTTCAACGTATTTCAACCGTCGACCTCGACTCCCAACGCGACGCCGGTGGCCTATTCCAGCTTCCTCGATGAGGTGAAGAGCGGCCAGGTGCAGGATGTCACGATCTCCGGTCATGACATCACCGGCACCACCAAGGACGGCAAGACCTTCGAAACCTACACGCCGGACGATCCGTCGCTGGTCAGCCAGCTGGTGGGCGCTAACGTGCATGTCGAGGCCCGGCCGGAAGGGGATACGATGAATCCCTTCCTGAAGGTTCTGATCTCCTGGGCGCCGATGCTGCTGCTGATCGGCGTGTGGATTTTCTTCATGCGGCAGATGCAGTCCGGCGGCGGCCGCGCCATGGGCTTCGGCAAGTCCCGCGCCCGCCTGCTGACCGAGAAGCAGGGCCGCATCACGTTCGAGGACGTCGCCGGCATCGACGAGGCCAAGAGCGAGCTGCAGGAGATCGTGGAATTCCTCCGCGACCCGCAGAAATTCCAGCGCCTCGGCGGCAAGATCCCCAAAGGCTGTCTGCTGGTCGGCCCGCCCGGTACCGGTAAGACGCTGCTGGCCCGCGCCATTGCCGGTGAGGCGAACGTGCCCTTCTTCACCATCTCCGGCTCTGACTTCGTGGAAATGTTCGTCGGCGTCGGCGCCTCGCGCGTGCGCGACATGTTCGAGCAGGGCAAGAAGAACGCCCCCTGCATCATCTTCATCGATGAGATCGACGCGGTCGGCCGCCATCGCGGCGCCGGCCTCGGCGGCGGCAATGACGAGCGCGAGCAGACCCTGAACCAGATGCTGGTCGAGATGGACGGGTTCGAGAGCAATGAGGGCGTGATCCTCATCGCCGCCACCAACCGTCCGGACGTGCTGGATCCCGCTCTGCTGCGTCCCGGCCGCTTCGACCGCCAGGTCGTGGTGCCGAACCCGGATGTGATGGGCCGCGAGAAGATCCTGAAGGTGCACATGCGCAAGGTGCCCCTGGCCTCCGACGTGGACCCCAAGACCATCGCCCGCGGCACGCCGGGTTTCTCCGGCGCCGACCTCGCCAACCTGGTCAACGAAGCGGCGCTGCATGCGGCCCGCATCGGCAAGCGCGTCGTCGCCATGGCCGAGTTCGAATATGCCAAGGACAAGGTGATGATGGGCGCGGAACGCCGCTCGCTGGTCATGTCCGACGATGAGAAGCGCATGACCGCTTATCATGAGGGCGGCCACGCGATCTGCTCGATCACCCTGCCGGAATGCGACCCGGTGCATAAAGCCACCATCATCCCGCGCGGCCGCGCGCTGGGCATGGTGATGTCGCTGCCCGAGGGCGACCGCTACTCCACCAGCAAGGCCAAGCTGCTGCAGCAGCTGATCATGGCCATGGGCGGCCGCGCCGCGGAAGAGATCGTGTTCGGTCCGGACAAGGTTTCCAACGGCGCGTCAGGCGACATCAAGATGGCGACCGACACCACCCGCCGTATGATCACCGAATGGGGCATGTCCGAGAAGCTCGGCATGATCTCCTACGGCGATAACGGCCAGGAAGTGTTCCTCGGTCACTCGGTGACGCAGAACAAGAACGTGTCCGAAGCCACGGCCCGCGAGATCGACACCGAGATCAAGGCCGTGATCGACCACGCTTATGCCGAGGCCAAGCGCATCCTGACCGAGCGCCGGGAAGATCTCGAGGCCCTGGCCAAAGGCCTGCTGGAATACGAGACGCTCTCCGGCGACGAGATCCAGCAGGTGCTGCGCGGCGAAAAGATCACTCGCAAGGTGGTCGATGAGCCCGCCTCCGACCGGGGCCGCGGCTCCGTGCCGACCTCCTCGCCGCGTCCGGATCTGGGCGGGCTTGGGCCGGTGCCGGCTTAAGGCGCAAGCACAAGAAGGCAAGGCAAGGGGCGCTGCCCCTTGACCCCGCCGGGGCCGGAAGGCCCCGGACCCCAAAACGAAACGGCGCCTGTTGGCGCCGTTTTTGTTTTTAGCCGTGCTGTCTCAACGCCACAGGCCCAAAGGACAAAAAGTTTTTGCGCCGCTTTTTTCCAAAAAGCGGCCACTTCCTTACTTCCTTAAGCTGTCGGAAACGCCGCGCCCGAACCTCTTCAGCATAGTCGGACATCGCCTGCTGGATCAGTTTCGCGCCGTCCAGATAGGTTTTGGCGAAAGCCGGCACATGGTCCTGGTTCAGGCCCAGAACGTCGTGCAGCACCAGCACCTGGCCGTCAGTGCCGGGCCCGGCGCCGATGCCGATGGTCGGCGCCGCGATGCGCTGCGTGATTTCGCTGGCGAGCGGCGAGGGGATGGCTTCCATCAGCACGATGCGCGCGCCGGCCTCGGTGAAGGCGAGCGCATCCTGCATAAGCCGCGCCGCCGCCTCCGGCGTCTTGCCCTGGCGCTTGAAGCCGCCGAACTGGCGGACATATTGCGGCGTCAGCCCGATATGCGCGCAGACCGGCACCGCGCGCGCCGAGAGATAGGCCACGGTCTCGACCATTGCTTCGCCGCCCTCGAGCTTCACGATATCGGCGCCCGCTTTCATCAGCCGCGCGGCGCTGGCCAGCGCCTGGGCCGGGCTTTGCTCATAGGTCCCGAACGGCAGGTCGGCCATCAGCAGGGTCTTCTGCAGGCCCTTGGCGACGATGCTGGTGTGGTACTCTATCTGCTCGAGGCTGACGCGCAGCGTGTCGGCGTCGCCCGCCACCACCATGCCGAGCGAATCGCCGACCAGAACCGCATCGATCCCCGCCGCTTCCGCCATCCGTGCGAACGGATAGTCATAGGCGGTGATCATGCTCATCTTGCGGCCATCGCGCTTGGCTTTGTCCCAGGCGCCGAGATTCTTACTCATGAGTTTACTCCATCCCAAAGTAACTGCAGGGCATATAAGGTGCTGGCGGCGCGGACGGCCTGGCGATCGCCGGGAAACAGCCGGTGATGGGCAAAAACCTGCCCATCCGCGGTGGCAAGCCCGAACCAGACCGTGCCGACCGGCTTTTCCGGACTGCCGCCATCAGGACCGGCGACCCCGGTGATCGACACGGCCACATCCACCCCGGCGCGTTGTCTGGCGCCTTGCGCCATGTCCCGCGCCACTTCCTCGGACACTGCCCCCACGGACGCGATCAGCGCCGCCGGCACGCCCAGAAGCTCGGTTTTCGCGGCGTTGGAATAGGTGACGAAGCCGCGATCCAGCACGGCGGATGAGCCGGGCACGGAGGTGATCGCGGCGGCGACCATGCCGCCGGTGCAGCTTTCCGCCGTCGCCAGGGTCAGCTTTTTCGTGCGGTAGAGTTGCACCAGTTCGGCGGCGAAACTTTCGATGTTCATAGCGGCCAGACCTCACGGATCAGGAACAGGATAATCGCGGCGGCGATGCCGGCCAGCCAGTCATCGCCCATGATGCCCCAGACATTCTTGCGGCGATCCGCCCAGCCGATCGGGCCGAGCTTGGAGATGTCGAAAAAGCGGAAGGCGATGAAGGCGAGCACCAGTCCGGCGAGCGAGACATGCGGCAGCACCAGCAACGGGATCATCTGCCCGGCAATTTCGTCGATGACGATCCAGCCCGGATCGGTATGACCTTCGTTGAGGGCGGCAATCGACCATAGGCCGGCAATGCTGGCCACAAGAATGCCCACCGTCAGGCCCAGATGACCGACACTATGGAGGAGAACGGCGCCGAGCAGCAGCCCGGCCAGGGACCCCGCAGTGCCGGGTGCTTTGGGCGCAAAGCCGGAGCAGAAGCCGCTCGCGAGCAGGCGCGGAAACGTCATTTCTGCATCCAGGGCGTGAGCGGATCGTCCGTCGTGCCGTTCAGCAGGGCCTGGTAGATGACGATGCTCTCGGTCACGCGCTGCACATAATTGCGGGTCTCGTTGAATGGGATTTCCTCCACCCAGTCGATGATGTCGGCGCCGCCGGCGCGGTCGCCGAGTTCCGGGTCGCCATTGGTCGCCAGCCAATGGGCGACATTGGTCGGGCCGGCATTATAGGCGGCGATGGCGAGCGGCAGGCAGTTGCCGAAATCCTTGACCAGCCCATCGATATAGGCGTCGCCGATCCGCATGTTCTCCTGCGGATCGAACAGATTGTCGCGATAGGGAATGCCGTCGCGGGCGGCGGTGTGCCGTGCCGTGGCCGGCATCAGCTGCATCAGCCCGACCGCGCCGGCGCCGGAGACCACGTTCGGATTGAAGCTGCTTTCCTGGCGCATGATGCCGTAGGTGATGGAGCGCGGCAGCCCGTCCGGCGGGTCGATCGGCATTGGCCAGCCCTCGCGCACCAGAACCTGCCCGGCGACGCCGGCGGTCCGGGCGATCGACACGGCGCTCGACGGCAGGCCAAGCCCCAGCGCCAGCCGTGCCGCCAGCTCGCGGGTCCGGTCATCGGCGGCGACCACGCCGATCCGGTCGAGAAAGATCTGCGCGTCCCGCGGGTCGTTCATCTGCATCAGCAGCACCGCGGCGCGCGGCAGCTCCATCATGGCGAAGTCCAGAGCCTGCCCGGCCGAGAAGGATGGTTCGCCGGCCTGGATGATCCGTTCGGCGAGCTGCTGCGGCGTGTCGCCGAGCGCCAGCGCGGCGAGCTGGCCGTAATAAGTGTCGGGATATTGCGCGGCGTGGGCGTAAGCGGCCTGCGCGTCGGCGCCGGTTTCGCTACGTCCCAGCCAGTACCAGGCGCGCGCCTGCGTGATCACCGCCGTGGAGGAGGTCGAGAGGTCCTGGAACCAGGTGGCCGCCTCGTCAGGCTCATGCAGGAAGCGCAACAGCAGAAACCCCGCAAGGAAATCGCGGTCGGCGATCTGCCCGCGCGCCGTTTCCCCGGCAATGGGCGGGTTCACGGCGATCACCACCTTGTAGGCGTCTTTGGCGTCACCGGCGGCGAGCAGGTCGCGGGCCAGCTCATTCTGCGCCGGCCAGAACATCAGGCGCTGGCCGGCATCCGCCGCGTCGGCCGCCGCCTTGCCCTGCGATGCCCAGAGTGCGGCGGCATCCTGGTCCTGCCCGGCCTCCTCCAGCGCCTCAGCCTGTTGCAGGAAAGGGGGCTTGCCTTCCGGAACCTGCCAAGGCGTGATCCCTTCCGCCTGCTGTGCCCGCAAGGCCAGCAGCCCTTGCTCCGGCCAGTCTGGATTCTGGGCGATGAAGGTGCGGATTTCATCCGCCGTGCCGCCGCCGGGATCGAGCAGGCGGAAAAAGGTCACGAGCTTCTGCGTTAGCGGATCGCCTGTGGCCGCCGCCAGATCGGCGGCGGCGTTGAAATTTCCGGCGTAAACGTCGGTCATGATCTGTGGGGATGCGGGACTCTGCGCCCAGGCGAAGGTGGGCAGCGCAACGAGCAGCAGGGCGCCAAAAATTCTCATAAGCGCCGTTCTAGCAGGCCCTGGGTTGCAGGCCATCCCCCACTTGATTACGTGATGTTGCACGCGCCTGGCCGGCTGGGCCCGCGTTTGTGATGGGGAAAACAACGATGTTTCACGGTTCTCTGACCGCTTTGGTGACGCCGATGCACGCCGACGGGCGCATCGACGAAGACGCTTTGGCGCGCCTGGTCGATTGGCAGATCGCCGAGGGCACGCAGGGACTCGTGCCGGTGGGCACCACCGGCGAATCGCCCACCCTGTCTCATGAGGAGCATGAGCGCGTGGTCGAGCTGACCATTGCCCGGGCAAAGGGCAGGGTGCCGGTGATTGCCGGCGCCGGCTCCAACTCCACCGCCGAGGCGATCAGCCTGGCGCAGCACGCAAAGAAGGCCGGTGCCGACGCCGTGCTGGTCGTCACCCCCTATTACAACAAGCCGACCCAGGAAGGCCTGTATTTGCATTTCAAGGCGATCGCGGACGCCGCCGACATCCCGGTGATCATCTACAACATTCCCGGTCGTTCCGTGGTCGATATGTCGGTCGAGACCATGGCGCGGTTGGCGCAGGAGAAGAACATCGTCGGCGTGAAGGACGCGACGGCGAACCTGACCCGCCCGCTGCACACCACCCGCGCCTGCGGGGCGGAATTCAGCCAGCTTTCCGGTGAGGACCATACGGCGCTCAGCTTCCTCGCCGCCGGCGGCCATGGCTGCATCTCCGTCACCGCCAATATCGCGCCGCGCCTCTGCGCCGAGATGCATGCGGCCTGGGCCAAGGGCGACATCAAGCAGGCCATGGCGATCCAGCAGCGCCTTGTGCCGGTGCATGATGCGATGTTCACCGAGACCAATCCCGGCCCGGTGAAATATGCCGCCTCGCTGCTCGGCTTCGGCACCCCCACCAGCCGCCTGCCGCTGGCCCCGGTCAGTGCCGCCACGGAAGAGAAGGTGCGCGCGGCCCTGCGCGAAGCAGGATTGCTGGCTTGACCGCAAACGCCAAAAGCAAGTCGGGCTACATTTCGCACGGCATTGCCTCGCAGAACCGCAAGGCGCGGTTTGACTATAAGATTCTCTCCACTGTCGAGGCCGGGATCGTGCTGAGGGGCGTGGAGGTGAAGTCTCTGCGCCTCGGCCGTGCGACGCTTACCGAGGCCTGGGCTGGCGAGCGCGATGGCGAGCTGTATCTCTTCAACGCCTATATTCCGGAATATCAGGGCGGCGTGCTGTCGCGCTTCGAGGTACGGGGCGCCCGCAAGCTGCTGGTGAAGAAAAAGGAACGCGGCCAGTTGCTCGGCGCCGTCGCCCGCGAGGGCGCGACGCTGGTGCCGCTCGATATCCATTTCAACGATCGCGGTCTGGCGAAAGTCACGCTCGGAATCGCCGAAGGCAAGCAGAAGCACGATAAGCGCCAGGCCGCCGCGGCGCGGGACTGGCAGCGGGATAAAGCGCGGTTGCTGAGAAATCGTTAAGAGGAAGTAAGTGGCCGCTTTCTGGAAAAAGCGGCGCAAAAACTTTTTTTGACTTTGAGCCTGAGACGCCCGAACTGCACGGGCCCAAAATAGCAAAGTTTTTTTGCTACTTTTTGTTCACAAAAAGTAGCGCTTCCTTCCTTGCTTTTCTAGTTGCCGATAAACTCCCTGATCTCGCCGACCACATTTTCAAACATCTCGGTCGTCAGGCGGCGCGTGTTCGTGTTGTAGCGCGACACATGATAGCTGTTGAACAGCCGCATGCCGCCGGCTTCATGCATGGCGCCGTGGGCGAATTTAAAGGCGGTGGGGCGGGCGCCCAGTGCCCGCAGGCTCATCTGATGAGCGACCGTGCCCAAGGTGAGGATCGCGCGCAGGCGCGGCATGGCGGCGATTTCCGTGGCCAGGAACGGGTTGCAGCTTTTGTTTTCCGCTGGCGTCGGCAGGTTCTGCGGCGGCACGCAGCGCACCGCGTTGGTGACGCGGCAATTGCGTAATTGCAACCCGTCATCTGGGCGCTCCAGATAGGTGCCGGAAGCGAAACCGAATTTGATCAGCGTTTGATATAGCAGCACGCCGGCATAGTCGCCGGTGAAGGGGCGGCCGGTGCGGTTGGCGCCGCGTACGCCCGGGGCGAGGCCGACGATCAGAAGTTCCGCGTCCAGCGCGCCGAAACTTGGCACCGGCGCATTATGCCAATCCGGCTCCTTGGCGCGGTTCTCGGTGCGATAGCCGGCCAAGCGCGGGCATAAGGCGCAGTCCCGGCCGGGATGTTCTGGCGCCGCGGGTGAGGCGGCATGGGCTGTCATGGGGGCTGGCATTTGAGAATTCCGCTGGGGGCGACGAGGATTTATTCGTCCGCTTCGTTGCGGCTGGGAGCGCGGCCGCGCGGCTCGGTCGTGCGCCGGCTGAATTCCGGCGCGATATCGGCGAGGTCGAGAAACTGGTCGGCCTGGCGCCGCAACTCATCGGCGATCATTGGCGGGCTGGTCCTGATCGTGGAGATGATGGACACGCGGACACCTTTACGTTGCACCGCCTCAACCAGACGGCGAAAGTCGGAATCGCCGGAGAACAAAATCACATGATCGAGGCGCGGTGCGAGTTCGAGCATGTCGATCGCCAGCTCGATATCCATATTTCCCTTGATTCTTCTGCGCCCCTGCGCATCGGTGAATTCCTTGGCCGGCTTGGTGACCAGGCTGTAGCCATTATAGGCCAGCCAGTCGGTGAGCGGCTTCAAGGGGGAATATTCCTCGGTTTCCAGCAGCGCCGAATAATAATAGGCGCGGATCAGGTTCAGTTCCGCGCCGAAGTAATCGAGCAGCTTGCGGTAATCGATGTCAAAGCCGAGGCTTCTGGTTGCCGCATAGAGATTTGCCCCGTCGATGAACAACGCGGTCCGTTCCTGAGCGGCGAATCTCATAATCTGGCTCTCTTCAATAAAATGTTTCGGGAAATTTCATATACACATATCGGGAAAATGTTAGATGAGCGTTCCTTACGTATCTTGAAAAAGTCGTGAGGGGTTTCGCATGCGGGGAGCTGGTTTATGATTCTGGTGGCGCTGGGTGCGAATCTGCCCGGTTTAAATGGTGCTTCGTCGATCGAGACATGTCGCGCGGCCGCTGCGGACATCAGCCAGATTCCCGGCCTGGCGCTCGTGGCAGCCTCCTCCTGGTATCGCTCGGAGTCAATTCCGCGTTCGGAACAGCCGGATTACTGCAACGGCGTTCTGCGGCTGCAGGGCGATGTGGAGCCGGTCTGGCTGCTCGAGCAGTTGAAGGCGATTGAAAACAAATATGGCCGGCAGAGATCGGTGGCGAATGCGGCGCGCACACTCGATGTCGATATCATCGATCTCAACGGCCTGGTGCGGACCGGCCCCGATCCGCTGCTGCCGCATCCGCGCGCGCATTTGCGGGCCTTTGTGCTGCGGCCACTCCAGGAGGTGGCGCCGGGTTGGCGTCATCCGCAATCGGGGGAGAGCGTTGCCACGCTGCTGGCCGCATTGCCGGCGCAGGAAATCTCCCTTTGGGCGGAAAGCGGCGATGAAGCCGCGCCATGGCGTGGATAAAACGCTGATCAGCGCCCAAAAAATGGCTTCAGGCTTGCATCGCAGCGGCGCGCTTGGTAGATCACGCGTTCAATTCTCTGCCTGGAGCGTATCGGATGGCCCGCGTCACCGTTGAAGACTGCGTTTTGAAAGTGCCGAACCGGTTTGAACTGGTTCTGCTGGCGGCCCAGCGTGCCCGCAATATCAGCCGCGGCGAACAGCTCACCATCGACCGGGACAACGACAAGAACCCGGTGGTCGCGCTGCGCGAGATCGCCGATGAGACGCTGACGCTGCCCGAGCTGGAACAGGACCTGGTGAAATCCCTGTCACGCGTTCCCGAGCCTGAGCCGGTGGATGAGGAAGTGCTCGATCTCATCCCGACCGACCAGAATATTTTCGGCCTGCAGGATGTCTCCGCCGAGGAAGAGGCCGCCGCCATGGCTGCCGAGGGTGAGGAAATGTCACCCGAGGATATCCAGGCAGCGATCGAGGCAGAGCTCGGCGGCAAGACCCGCCGCTGAGTCGCGCCATGGCGGGCTGTTGGCGCCGAAGCCTGCCATTCGCCCCAGAAGGGCTGGCGGGCGCCAGCCCGCACCCGGAGCTGAGCGGCCTGCTGTCGCGCATCGCCGCTTATGACAACAAGATCGACCCCCTGGTCGTCGACGACGCCTACGGCGTCGCCTTCGATGCCCATGCCGCGCAGAAGCGCGATAATGGCGAACCCTACATAACCCATCCACTGGCGGTGGCGACGATTCTAGCCGGCTACCGGTTGGATGCGTCTTCCATCGTCACGGCTTTGCTGCACGATGTGATCGAGGACACGCCGGTCACGCTGGCTTCGGTGCAGAAGCGTTTCGGCGCCGAGGTGGCCGGGTTGGTCGACGGCGTCACCAAGCTTACCCGGCTGGAGCTGCAATCGGACCGCACCAAGCAGGCGGAGAATTTCCGCAAGCTGGTGCTGGCGATGAGCAAGGACATCCGTGTCCTCATCGTCAAGCTCGCCGACCGGCTGCACAATATGCGCACCATCAATGCGGTGCGCACGCCAGAGCGGCGCCAGCGCATCGCCCGCGAGACGATGGAAATCTACGCGCCGCTGGCCGAGCGCATCGGCATGGAATCGGTGAAGACCGAGCTGCAGACCCGCTCCTTCGCCGAGCTCGACCCCGAAGCCTATGACACGATCCAGGCCCGCTTGAATTTCCTGCGCGGGCAGGGGGCCGACGTCATCGAGGAGGTGCGCCAGGAATTGCTGCGCGTCTGCCGCGAGGCCGAGATCGAGGTGGTGGAAATCGCCGGGCGCGAAAAATCGCCTTATTCCATCTGGGAGAAGATGCAGCGGCGCAATGTCGCCTTCGAGCAACTCTCCGACATCATGGCCTTCCGCATCATCGTGCCGACGCGCGAGGCCTGCTACGTGGCGCTGGGCGCCATCCATGCCGCCTATCCGGTGATCGCCGGGCGGTTCAAGGATTATATCTCCACGCCCAAGGCCAATTTCTATCAGTCGCTGCATACCGGTGTGACGCTGCGCCATCCGCGCAACCAGAAAATCGAAATCCAGATCCGCACCGCGGAAATGCAGATGGTCGCGGAAAACGGCGTCGCCGCGCATTGGCTCTACAAGCAGTCCGACGCATCGCAGGCGGATCTGAAACAGTTCCGCTGGGTGCAGGACCTGCTGGAAATTCTTGAAAACTCCGCCGCCCCGGACGAGTTTCTCGAAAACACCAAGCTGGAACTCTACCAGGATCAGGTGTTCTGCTTCACGCCCAAGGGCCAGCTGATCCAGCTGCCGCGCGGCGCCACCTCGGTGGATTTTGCTTACGCGGTACACAGCCAGATCGGCGATAGCTGCGTCGGCGCGCGCATCAATGGCCGGCTGATGCCGCTGCGCTACGAGCTGCAAAATGGCGACCAGGTGGAAATCCTCACCGCGCGCGGCGGCACGCCGTCGCCGGCCTGGGAGCGGTTCGTCGTCACCGGCAAGGCGCGGGCGCGCATCCGCCGCTTCCTCGCGCAGCAGATGCGTGAGCAGCACCGCGATGCCGGCAAATCGGCGCTGGCCAAGGCGTTCCGCCAGGAAGGCGTGGACGGTTCGGAAAAAGTGCTGGAAGCGACGGCCAAGACGCTCAAGCAGGCATCGCTCGACGATCTTTATATCGCGGTCGATACCGGCATTATCGGCGCCAGGGAGGTGGTCCATACCGCCTATCCGGAACTGCGCGAGCAGCGCGCGCCGCGCATGCTGCCCGGCTTCATGGGGCTTACCGCGCGCTCGCCGCGCCATTCCGGGGTGGCCGATATCGGCATGCCGGTCACCGGCCTCGTCGCCGGCATGGATGTGCATTATGCCGGCTGCTGCCACCCGCTGCCCGGCGACAAGATTGTCGGCATCGTCGCCACCGGCAAGGGCGTGACGGTGCACACCAAGGATTGCGCGACGCTGGAAACCTTCGCCGCGACGCCGGAACGCTATATCGATGTGGACTGGGACGCCAACGTGATCGCCCGCAGCGACCGCAAATCCGGCCACTTCATCGGGCGCATCAGCGTCATCGCGAGCAACAGTTCCGGCGCCCTGGCGGCGCTGACCAATGCCGTCGCGAAGCAGGAAGGTGCGATTTCCAATCTCAAGGTCGTGCACCGGCAGCAGGATTTTTTCGAGGCACTGGTGGATGTCGAGGTGCGCGACGTGCGGCATCTGTCCCAGGTCATTGCCGGGCTGCGCGGCGCCGCCGGCATCGCCCAGGTGGAGCGCGCGAAGACGTGATCCTCGGTCTCGGTTCCGATATTTGCGATATCCGCCGCATCGAGAAGGCTCTGGCGCGTTTCGACGAGCGTTTCACGGTGCGCATTTTCTCCGACGTTGAGCGCGCGCGCTCCGAGCGGCGGCCGCTGCTCAGGGCGGCCAGCTACGCCAAGCGTTTCGCTGCCAAGGAAGCTTGCGCCAAGGCGCTCGGCACGGGCTTCAGGGCCGGCGTGTTCTTCGCCGATCTGCGGGTGACGAACCTCGCCAGCGGCCAGCCGACCATGACCCTGCATGGCGGCGCGCTGGAACGCCTCGCCGCACTGATCCCGCCGGGCCATGCGCCGCATATCGCCGTCTCGCTGACCGACGAATATCCTTACGCCTATGCCCAGGTGATCATTTCCGCAGAGCTGATCACGACATCCCGCGATTGACGCGGCGCAGCCCCCGGGATGATACCGCTGACAAACCGGGAGTTAGAAATGAGCGCAATGCATTTTTACGAACCTGCCGCCGGGCATGGGCTGGCGCATGATCCGTTCAATTCGATCATCGGGCCGCGGCCGATCGGCTGGGTTTCGACGCGCGGTGCGGATGGTGGCGTGAATCTCGCCCCGTACAGCTTTTTCAATGCGTTCAACTACATTCCGCCGATCATCGGTTTCGCCAGCACCGGCGCGAAAAACTCGCTACGCAATGTGCAGGAGACGCGCGAATTCGTGTGGAACCTGGCGACCCGGAAGCTCGCCGAGCAGATGAACGCCACGGCCGCGACCGTGGCTTACGGCGTGGATGAATTCGAACTGGCCGGGCTGGAAAAAGCCCCGTCGCGGCTTGTGGCGCCGCCGCGCGTGGCCTTGAGCCCGGTGCATTTCGAGTGCCGGCTGGCCGATATCGTGCAGTTGAAGAGTGCGGCCGGCGTGCCGGTTCCGACCTGGCTGGTGCTGGGCGAGGTGGTCGGCGTGCATATCGACCACGCGCTGCTGAAGGATGGGGTGTTCGATACGTTCGGCGCGGACATCATCCTACGCGCGGGCGGCCCTTCCGCCTATGCGGCGATCTCGCCGGATGTGCGTTTCGATATGGCGCGGCCTAAGTAAGTAAGAAAGGAAGGGCCGCTTTTTGGAAAAAGCGGCGCAAAAACTTTCTTCGACTTTGGGCCCGTGCCAGCGAAACCAGCACGGCCCAAATTACAAAAGTTTTTTTGCTACTTTTTGACTTTTTGTTCACAAAAAGTAGCCTTTCTTACTTTTTACTTCTCTTCCGCATCACGGAAATAGGCCTCGACCGTGCCCTTGAGTCGCATGGTCAGAGGCTTGCCGTGACGGTCGACGCTCTTGCCGACCGCGACCCGCACCCAGCCTTCGGATACGGAATATTCCTCGACATTGTTTTTCTCGACACCGTTGAAGCGGATGCCGATGCCGCGTTCCAGCAGCGACTCGTTGAAGAACGGGCTGGCAGGGTCGATCGAGAGGTGATCGGGAGGTGTGTCGCTCATATATATTTGCTCAGTTTCAACTTCAGTTTGGTGAAGAAAGTCGTGGGCGGGGCGTCGGTCAGGGCGATCACCGGGCTGGAGCCCAGCGCCTTGCCGTCCAGCGTATAGGTGACCGTGCCCAATGTCTCGCCTTTGGTCACGCCTGGAGTCAGGTCGGCCGTGTAGGTGATCTTATAGGCGACCTTGGAGGTGCCGTCGGAAGGCATCGTGAGGTCGATGGTGTTGGCGACGCCGATCGGGACCATGCCGGCATTCAGCGCCGGGCTCTGCAGCGTGCCGATTTGCTGGCCGGCGGTGGAAATGGCCGTATCGGTGTAGAATTTCTGGCCATAATCGAGCAGCGCCTCGATGGCCGCCGTGCTGGCGCCCCAGGAGGGGCCGCCCATGACCACGGCGATCAGGCGCATGTCGCCGCGCACCGCGGTGACGTCGATGCAGTGCCCGCTTTCGTTGGTCAGGCCGGTCTTCAGACCATCGACGGTGGGGTCTTTCATCAGCACCGGGTTCCAGCTGGCCTGGGTGATGTTGTCGTAGGTGTAGCTCTGCATCTTGGAGATGTTCAGGATCTGCGGCTCGTCCTGCAGGATCGCGCGGCTCAGCTTGGCGACGTCGAGCGCGCTGGTATGCAGGTCCGGGGAGGGCAGGCCGTCGACATCGGTATAGTTCGTGTCGGTCAGGCCCAGCTGCTGAGCGTCCCGGTTCATCAGCTGGACGAAGCTGTCCTGCGTGCCGGCCACCGCCTGCGCCAGCGCCATCGCGGCGTCATTGCCGGAATCGATGATCAGCCCATGCAGCAGCTGGTCGACCGTGACGTCGGTGTTCGGGTTGATGAACATGCGCGAGCCGCCGGTATGCCAGGCGGCGACGCTGACCG
This sequence comes from uncultured Pseudomonadota bacterium, assembly GCA_963798115.1. GTDB lineage: Bacteria > Pseudomonadota > Alphaproteobacteria > Acetobacterales > Acetobacteraceae > Acidocella. Next base: position 170,534 of record CAWCRT010000012.1, on the reverse strand, counting down.
GGACCGTCTGGTTCATGGTCAGGCTGCCATTCTTGACGGCCTGGTACACGATATGCGCGGTCATCAGCTTGGTAAGGCTGGCGGGCGCCACCTGCAGGTGGGGATTGGCCTCGGCGATGATGGCGCCGGTGCGGGCGTCCATCAGCACATAGGCGGTCATATCTGGCAGGGAGGGCGGGGTCGGGGTGTTGGGGTCGGCGATCGGGCCGACCGGGTCCGTGGCGCTCGCGGTTGCAGCAGCGCCCATGGCGTCCGCAGCTTGCGTCATGGCGGTCTGTGTTGTCTGTGCGACGGCCGGCGCGGCGAACGCCACGGCGGTGGTAAGGGCAATAAGAGAAGAGATGCCGGCGGGTTTGATCATGAGGCGCATGTCTTTCTTCTGAACAGGCGAATGCCGCGTCTCTCTGCACCGATTTCTTGACAAGCCGCAAGCACCGCGCTTGATGCTAAGGCCCATTCTGATAGGCTATTGTAATGGCATTCTTCCACCCGAAATCTTCGTCGGCCGCCCGCAAAACCGCTCAGGCGGGGCAGCGCAAAGCCGCCTCTACCCTGGAGTTTATCAGGACGGTTATTTATGCCGGGCTGATTGCGGTGGGGATTCATACCTTCCTGTTCGAGCCGTTTTTCATTCCATCGGGCAGCATGGTGCCGACCATGCTGGTGGGTGATTACCTTTTTGTAAATAAGTTCGCGTATGGTTACTCGCATTTTTCGCTGCCTTTCGCGCCTGACCTGTTCTCCGGGCGGATTTTCGGCAGCATGCCCAAGCGCGGCACGGTCATTGTGTTCCGTCCGCCGGGTGACCCCAGCACCGACTACATCAAGCGTGTGATCGGCCTGCCGGGCGACACGGTGCAGATGACCAACGGCCAGCTTTACATCAACGGCAAGCTGGTTCCGACCACGGTCGTCGGCAATTACATCGATACCAGCTCCGGCGGCCCGGTGGTCGCGACCGACCTGCTCGAGCATCTGCCCGGCGGCAAGGTCAACCAGATCCTCAAGGAAACCAGCCAGGGCTACGCCAACAACACCCCGCTTTTCACGGTTCCGCCTGGCGACCTATTCGTCATGGGCGACAATCGCGACGACAGCGAGGATTCGCGCTTCATGGACGGCCCGGTCGGCTATGTGCCGGTTGAGAATGTCGTCGGCCCGGCGGATCTGATCTTTTTCTCGATTGACCTGCAGCACCCATTCTATGAATTCTGGTACTGGCCCACGGAAATCCGTTGGGATCGGCTGCTCAAGATCATCAATTGAGCGGACTGGATAATGCGCAGGCGTTGCTGGGGCACCGGTTTCAACGCCCCAAACTGCTCGCCGAAGCGCTGACGCACCGCTCCGCCGCCGGCGCGCGCGGGGTGGGCTCCAACGAGCGCCTGGAATTCATTGGTGATCGCGTGCTCGGTCTCGTGGTCGCCGAATGGCTGCTGGAACGTTTCCCCGACGAGCAGGAAGGCAAGCTCGGGCCCCGTCTGGCGGCCCTTGTCTCGAAACCGTCTCTGGCGCAGGTCGCCGAGGCCAACGGTATTGCTGCCCTGCTGAACGTGGCCCCTGGCGAGGCCAAGCGCGGCGTGCGCAGCCAGGCCACGGTGCTGGCCGACGCGCTGGAGGCGATGATCGGCGCGCTCTATCTTGATGCCGGGCTCGCCGCAGCCCGCGATTTTGTTCGTAAAGTTTTGTGTCATGTCCTTGAACAGCAATTTATTCCACCAAAAGACCCCAAAACCGCTTTGCAGGAATGGGCGTTGAAGCGCGCTTTGCAATTGCCGGCCTATGAGATGGTCTCAATGTCCGGCCCCTCGCATGAACCGCATTTCGTGGTGCAGGTGAGCGTTGGCGATGCCGCCGCGCGCGGCGAAGCCGGCTCCAAGCGCGCCGCCGAGCAGGCCGCCGCGCAGACTTTGCTGGAAAGGCTGCCCGCATGACCAAATGTGGCTTCATCGCTTTGATCGGCGCGCCCAATGCGGGAAAATCCACCCTGCTCAATCGGCTGACCGGGGCGAAACTCTCCATCGTCACGCCCAAAGCGCAAACCACCCGGGCCCGGGTGCTGGGCATTCTCGTGCGCGACGAGGCGCAGATCCTGTTCGTCGACACGCCGGGCATTTTCGCGCCGAAACGCCGGCTGGACCGGGCGATGGTCGCTGCCGCTTGGGACGGGGCGGGGGAGGCGGATTATGTGCTTCTGCTGGTCGACGCCAAGACCGGGTTGACCGAGGCGGTGCGCGGCATCATCGCCCAGGCCGCTTCCACGGGCCGCAAGATGGCGCTGGTGCTGAACAAGGTGGATCTGCTGGAACGCCACCGGCTGCTGCCGCTGACCCAGGAGATCACGCAGCTTGCGAGCTTTGAGCAGGTGTTCATGATTTCCGCGGCCACCGGCGACGGCATCGAGGTGCTGCTCGATTTCTGCACCGCCAAGCTGCCGGAGGGGCCGTATCTGTACCCTGAGGACGAGATGACCGACCTGCCGGACCGGCTGCTGGCGGCGGAAATCGTCCGCGAGCAGATTTTCCTGCAGACCCGCGACGAGGTGCCTTATGGCACCACGGTCGAGACCGAGAGCTTCAAGGAGCAGAAAGACGGCTCGGTGCGGATCGACGCGGTGATCTATGTCGCCCGGGCCGGGCACAAGGCGATTCTGATCGGTGCCAAGGGCGCGCGGATCAAGGATATCGGTGCCCGCGCGCGACGGGAGCTGAGCCAGTTGCTGGAATGCAACGTGCATCTGTTCCTGCGCGTCAACGAGCGCCCCGGCTGGGACGAGGAAGCCGAACGGATCCGCGCGACGGGCCTGAACGATCCGAAGAGTTAGCGAGAGAAGGTAAGCTAAGCGCTACTTTTTGTGAACAAAAAGTAGCAAAAAAACTTCTGTAAATTGGGCCGTGCCGGTTTCAACGCCGCCGGCCCAAAGTCAAAAAAGTTTTTGCGCCGCTTTTTTTAAAAAGCGGCCTCTTTCTTAATATTTCTAAAACGCCATTCAGGCTGATTTTCGTCGTCTTCGTGTTTGGCGGCGTCGTCGGGCTGTTTGCCTATTTGTACGCAACGGTGCGGCGCCGACGTGACGTTGCGGCGCTTCGTGGCAAGCCCTTATTGGCCGTGGTCACAGCTTCTGAATGAAGCTATAATCGCCCGAGGTCAGATCGAGGTGTGTGCATGCGGGTGAGTGTGGTCCAGATGTCGCCGACGGCGGACAAGACGGAGAACATCGCCCAGGCCAGAAGCCTGATCACCGGTGCCGTAGGCAGCGAGCGCCCGGATCTGGTCGCCTTGCCGGAAATCTGGACCTGTCTCGGCGGCACGCGGGAGCAGAAATTCGCCGCGGCGGAGGCGTTGCCGGAGCCCGGCGGTACGGGTGGGGCTGCTTATGAATTCCTGCGCCAGGTGGCGGTGGCCAACGGCATCCATGTGCATGGCGGCTCGATCGGCGAGCTGGCCGGCGGGCGCTTGTTCAATACCAGCCTGGTTTTCTCCCCATCCGGCGAGGAACTGGCACGCTACCGGAAGATCCATCTGTTCGACATCACCACGCCCGACGGCACCGGCTATCGCGAGAGCGAAACCTATGGCGCGGGGGAGGAGGTCGTGACCTGCGACATTGCCGGCATCAAAGCCGGTCTGGCCATCTGCTACGATGTGCGCTTTCCCGAATTGTTCCTGGCGCTGCGCCGCCGTCAGGTCGATCTGATCATGCTGCCGGCCGCCTTCACCTTGCAGACCGGCAAGGATCATTGGGAAGTGCTGTTGCGCGCCCGCGCCATCGAGACGCAGTGCTGGTTCGCAGCCCCGGCCTGCACCGGTCCGCACCGGGGGGCCAAGGGCGATATTCGCTTCACCTATGGTCATTCGATGATCGTCGATCCCTGGGGCCATGTGGTCGCAAAGGCCTCGGATGGGCCCGGCTGGGCCACCGCCACCATCGATAAAGCGCAAACGGCGCGCGTGCGGGCGGATATGCCTGTGCTGGAGCACCGCCGACTTGCATGACGCGATCGCCCCGGACGATGTCATGCCGCCGTTAGCCATGGATATCGCCTTCATCGCAGCGCAGACAGAGGCCGCCGAGGCCGCGCGCGCGCGTCTGACCGCGCGCTATGGTGACTGCGCGCCGAAAGATGCCAATGTCATCGTCGCCCTGGGCGGCGATGGGCTGATGCTGGAATGCCTGCATAAGGTACTCGGCACCCAACAGCCGGTTTACGGCATGAATTGCGGTTCGGTCGGCTTCATGATGAACGAATATCATGAGGAGGATTTGCCCGGCCGCATCGTCCGCTCGCTCCCCAGCGTGCTGCACCCGTTGCGCATGCATGCGGTCACTGCCTCAGGCGTGGTCGAAGAGGCGATGGCGATGAACGAGGTGGCGCTGCTCCGCCAGCTGCGCCAGGCGGCGAAAATCCGCATCAGCGTCGACCATCGCGAGCGTCTGTCGGAATTGATCTGCGACGGCGTGCTGATTTCCACGCCCGCAGGCTCCACGGCCTATAATCTGTCGGCACACGGTCCGATCATCCCGCTCAGCGCGAACCTGCTACCGCTCACCCCAATTTCCGCCTTTCGCCCGCGGCGCTGGCGCGGCGCGCTGCTGCCCTCCACGGCGGACGTGCTGTTCGAAATTCTCGAACCGGAAAAGCGCCCAGTGGCGGCGGTGGCGGATTTTACCGAAGTCCGCAATGTGGTCTCGGTGGCGGTGAGCGAGGACCGCAGCATCGGCGCTACAGTGCTGTTCGACCCGGACCGCGCTTTGTCCGAACGGATTTTGACCGAGCAGTTTACGGCTTAGAGCAAACAGAAAGAAAAGGGCCTCCGGCGTCCGGGGGCCGGGAGGCCCCCGGACCCCCGTCACCAATGCGGTACGGTTTCGCTGCCATCGGCTAAGCTCAAAAAAGTTTTTGCGCCGCTTTTTTCAAAAAGCGGCCACTTCCTTTCTTTGACCTTGCCCCTTGCTTGAAAGGCGCCCCTTTACTATGCCGCGCGCCATGGCACAGCATTACTATACGGTTACCTGGGATCAGTTGCATCGTGACGCCAAGGCGTTGGCGTGGCGGCTGCATGCGGTTGGCCCTTGGAAGGGTATCGTCGCCATCACCCGCGGCGGGCTGATCCCCGCGGCGATCGTTGCCCGTGAGCTGGAGTGCCGGCTTATCGAGAGTGTCTCCGTCGTCACCTATGACGACGAGGATCGCGGCGCGCCGGTCGTAACCAAGCCGCCGGTTGCGGCGGGCGATGGGGAAGGGTGGCTGATCATCGACGATCTGGTCGATTCCGGCACCACCGCCAAGCTGGTGCGCAGCCTGCTGCCGAAGGCCCATTTCGCCACCATCTACGCCAAGCCGGCCGGCAAGCCGGTGGTGGACACGTTCATTACCGAGGTTTCCCAGGACACCTGGATTCTCTTTCCCTGGGACACCGAGCCGCAATTCGTGGCGCCGCTGGCCCGCTCCCAGGGGGCGGGGTGAACCCAGCCTAGCCTTGCCGGCAAAACTCGGGTAAGAGCGCATGAGCACGCCAGGGGGTGTGCTCGTGGCAGGTTTATGGCCGGCCGCGTTGTTTAGACGAGCGGCAGAACGGGGCTTAGGAACGCAACCGGTCGAACCGCGCCGCCACCGGTTTTCGCAACCGCGGCGTTTCCGGCCACATGGTCCGTGGTCTGTGAATCAGTGTTCGCACCTTCACAGCCAGACCCATGCCGCCCGAGGCGCCGCCTCAATCCCGGTCGCACGCGTATTCACCGTTATCGCGTTTCTCAACTCCGCTCCGCCGTTCTGGGAGTGGTTGATATGTTCGATAAATATTTCCGCAAAGAGCTGGACTGGGCCGGTAAGACCCTGATCCTTGAGACCGGCAAGGTCGCCCGTCAGGCAGATGGTGCGGTTGTTGCCTCCTATGGCGACACGGTGGTGCTCGCCACTGTGGTGGGTGCCAAGTCGCCCAAGCCCGGCGTGGATTTCTTCCCGCTCACCGTGAACTACCAGGAAAAGTTCTACGCCGCCGGCCGCATTCCGGGCGGGTTCTTCAAGCGTGAAGGCCGGCCCACCGAGAAGGAGACGCTGATCTCCCGCCTGATCGACCGGCCGATCCGCCCGCTCTTCCCGCACGGGTTCAAGAACGAAGTGCAGGTCATCGTCTCGGTGCTGAGCCATGACCTGGAGAACGACCCGGACGTGGTGGCCTTGGTCGCCGCCTCTGCCGCCCTCACCATTTCCGGCATTCCCTTCTTCGGGCCGGTCGCCGGCGCCCGCGTCGGTTATATCGATGGCGCCTATGTGCTGAACCCGACCACCTCGGAGCGTGAAGAGAGCAAGCTCGACCTCGTGCTCGCCGGCACCACCGAAGGCGTGCTGATGGTGGAATCCGAAGCCTCCGAGCTTACCGAAGAGGTCATGCTCGGCGCTGTCACCTTCGGCCACGCTGCCTTCCAGCCGGTGATCCAGGCGATCATCGAGCTCGCCGAACATTCGGCCAAGGATCCCTGGGCGCTCCCGGAAGAGACCGAGGAAACCAAGGCGCTGACCGCCCGCGTCGACGCGCTGGCCCGCGCCGATCTGCGCGCCGCTTACACCGAAACCGTGAAGCAGGTCCGTCAGGAGAAGATCGGCGCAGCCAAGAAGGCCGCCGCCGCCAAGCTGACCGAGGAAGGCCTGGATGCCGACGCTGCCAAGGGCCTGTTCAAGGAGCTGGAAGCCGACATCGTCCGCAACAACATCCTGGATACCGGCCTGCGCATTGACGGCCGCGACACCAAGACCGTGCGCCCGATCCTGGCGGAAGTCGGCGTGCTGCCGCGCACCCATGGTTCGGCCCTGTTCACCCGCGGCGAAACCCAGGCGCTGGTTGTCGCCACGCTCGGCACCGCGCAGGACGAGCAGGTCGTCGATGCGATCGAGGGCGAGTTCAAGGAGCATTTCATGCTCCATTACAACTTCCCTCCGTTCTCGGTGGGTGAGACCGGCCGCATGGGTTCGCCCGGCCGCCGCGAGATCGGCCATGGCAAGCTTGCCTGGCGCGCCGTGCACCCGCTGCTGCCGACCAAGGAAGCCTTCCCCTATACGCTGCGCGTCGTCTCCGAGATCACCGAATCCAACGGTTCCTCCTCGATGGCGACCGTCTGCGGCACCTCGCTGGCGCTGATGGATGCCGGCGTGCCGCTGGACCGTCCGGTGGCGGGCATCGCCATGGGCCTGATCAAGGAAGATCGCGGCTTCGCCGTGCTCTCCGACATTCTCGGCGATGAAGACCATCTCGGCGACATGGATTTCAAGGTGGCCGGCACCGAGCAGGGCGTGACCTCGCTGCAGATGGACATCAAGATCACCTCCATTACCCCGGAGATCATGAAGATCGCCCTGGAGCAGGCCAAGCATGGCCGTATGCATATCCTGGGCGAGATGGCCAAGGCGCTGACCTCCGGCCGCGAAGGTGTTTCCGCCAACGCGCCGAAGATCGTCACCATTCATGTGCCGAAGGATAAGATCCGCGATGTGATCGGCACCGGCGGCAAGGTGATCCGTGAGATCGTCGAGCTGACCGGCGCGAAAGTCGACATCGACGATAGCGGCGCGGTCAAGGTTTCCGCCTCCGATGACAAGAAGATCCAGGCGGCGATCGACCGGATCAAGGGCATCGTCGCCGAGCCGGAAGTGGGCGTGATCTATACCGGCAAGGTCGTGAAGACCGCCGATTTCGGCGCCTTCGTGAACTTCCTCGGCGCCAAGGACGGCCTCGTGCACATCTCCGAACTGGGCCAGGGCCGCGTTGCCAAGACCACCGATGTGGTCAAGCAGGGCGATAGCGTGAAGGTGAAGGTTATCGGCTTCGACGATCGCGGCAAGGTGAAGCTGTCGATGCGCGTGGTCGACCAGGAGACCGGCGAAGACATCTCCGAGCAGGTCGGTTCCAAGAGCAAGAAAGACGCCGCTGAGTAAGGTGGAGTAGGTCAGAAAAGGGCGGCTTCGGCCGCCCTTTTTGTTTGTAGAAGAACCTTTTAGTTAGCCGAAGAGAAGGAAGGCTACTTTTTGTGAACAAAAAGTAGCAAAAAACTTTGCTAAATTGGACCCTGCCGCTCGAGCGCCACAGGCCCAAAGTCGAAAAAGTTTTGGCTTCTTTCTTGGTTAATCTGGGCCGTGCTGGGTTCAGCGCCACGGTCTCAAGCGAACAAAAGTTTTTGCGCCGCTTTTTTCAAAAAGCGGCTGCTTTCTTCTGCTTGCAAGGATCGGCCTGAGACATCTTCGATAACGGCTCTGTATTTCGCCAGATAATCGCGAAGATCCAGTTTGTGTTCGGCATAGGCCCGCGCCCCGCGGCGCAGGGTGGCGTTCATCTTCCGGTCTTCCAGCAGGCGCAGGATCTCTTCGGCCAGGGCGGCGGGATCGAGTGTCGGCACGACTCGGCCATTTTCCCCGTTCTGCAGAAACTCCGTGACGGTTTCAGTGTCGTTGCCGATCACCGCGCAGCCGCAAGCGAACGCCTCGCGTAGGACCAGAGGCGACGAACGTAGAGAGGTACACATGCGCGTCCGAGCGCTGAAGTAGTGCGAGGTGCTGCGCGTAGGGCACTTTGCCGAGAAAATGGACCCGCGCGGGGTCGAGCCGGTCGCCCATCTCGCGCAGCATCGTCGCGCGCCAGGAACCGCCTTGTGCCGGTGGCGCGCCATAGCTGATGCCATCGCCGCCGACGATCGATACCACCACATCCTGGCGCGCCAGAATCCGTGGCAAAGCGCGCATGAAAATATGGAAGCCGCGATATGGCTCCAGGTTGCGCGCCACGCAGGTCACCAGTTTTTGCGTGGGCCGAATTGTCATGTTGCCGATTGTCAGGGTGCGGCGGCGCGCTGCCGGATCGGGCTGGCGGTATAGATCGACCCCTTCCTCGATCACCCGGATCTGCTTCCGTGCCCAGGCGGGATAGGTGCTGTGCTGCCAGCGTGTCGGCGTCTGGCCGTGCTGGCCGAGATTGAGCGCCAGCAGATTTGTCGTGTTCTTGGCGCGCACCGCGCCGAAGCGCCGCGGCATCGGGAATTCCGGATCGTAATTCACGTCCGCGCCCTCGATGCGATAGAAAAACTCGAAATAGCCGAGCATCGGCACGCCGGGAAACACGTCCGCGAGGTCCAGCATCTCGCCCCAGCCATGGTGGCCGATCATGATATCCGGGCGGAAGCCGAGCGCCTTGATTTTTTGCGCGCCCTCGAAAGCAGCCTGGGCGCGGCGCATCGCCATCTCATGTTCGCGCATAGGCAGATGCGGGGACTCCGCAACCGGCGGGCGCGCGTAGGTCACTTTCCGAACCCCTTCCATCTGGTTGAGGTTCGGCTCGCTCATGAAGACGAGCTGATGCGTGCCTTCGCGCACCGCATTGTCGGCCAGGAGGCTGCGGACAATATGCAGGTACTGGCCGGGGAAATTCTGATGGACGAAGAGGAAGTTCACCTCAACGCTTGGCCTTGGCGCCGCGCCGGAGTTTTCGCGTGAGGGTGATCTGAAACGCCTCCAGCGGTGCCAGGGCCGCATCCTCGCGGGTTTCGTTATTGCCCACGGGCCCGACCGTGATGCCGCCGACGAAGCTCGCGCTGCAATGCAGCTCATATTGTTCGGCGGCCGCGCCGCTGAGCCGAACCCGGAGCCCCAGAAGCGGCAGCGCCATGCCGCGCGAGCCGCAATATTCGCCGGCCTCCGCCCAGGGCGAGAACCAGGCGCGGCCGAGCAGCGCCTGGTAGGAGAGATCTTTGGGGTCGATCCCCTTCGGGGCGTTGAGCGCAAACCCTTCAATCCACTGGTTGCTGCCGGGCTCGCCGAGCCACGTGCCGAAGTCGGCGCCGACATCGCCGCGCGACTGGATATGGGCGAGCATGTCAGAGCTCGCCAGGAGCTCTGCCCCGCCAGCCGGCATTTCCGCAGCACCCAGAAGCTGCCGCACCTGCAATTTCGGCGCGCTGTCCGCCAGGTGTGGCAGTTGATAGATCGTCACCAGCACTTGCGCCGGGCCCCTGGGTACGCGCACCAAAGCGGCATCGCCATCGGCGTTCAGCCAGCCATCAGGCCGGAAGCCCGTGATTTCGACATTCTGCGCCCCCGATGGCGGCGGGGAGATGCGCACGCCCGGCATGCCGTCCTGCCGGACATTCACACCCTCATTGACGAAACAGAACAAACCGCTGGGCAGCGACATCATGTGGGCGGTGACCTGCAATTCCTGCGCAACAGGCGGCGCAGCCTGCTGTGTCCGGCTCGCCGCAATAGCGGAGGGCATCGCCTTCAGCCGGCGCAAGCAACGTCACGCGCGGGCAAAAACTCGCATAGTCATGGATGATGATGGTCTGTTTCAGCCCGAGTGCGGCCGCGAGATCGCGCACCGACTCATCATGGCCGAGCATGTGGTGCAGCACGATTTTTGTCACGCGCAGGGCGCGCAGCAGGCGCAACAGATCCTGTTTTTGCCGGGGAAGAGAAAAGATCAGGTTCGAGTCTTCCTCGTCCGCATCGCTGAGCATCGCCGGCCAGGGATGGGGCGTGCGCTGCGGATTTCCGAGCGTCTTCGGGCGCAGCAGCAAAGGGCGAAAACCGCGTGCGCGCCAGTCTTTCCGCTCCGCTTCTTCTTGCCGTGCGACACCGCCGCCGAGGCTGTGCGTGATCAGCAGCACCAACTCCCGCCCGGCTTGCGCCGGCGATCAGGCGCTCGGCGTCCAGCCGCGCACGCGCCGGCCGCAACGGATCGGCGGCGATATGCGCCATCGCCAGCCGGCGGTAGCCGGGATAAAGCCGTTCCAGAATGCGCAGATTGCGTTGCCGCAGCCCGGCAGCGGCGGCGCGGAACGACACGCCGCCAATATGCGCGACAAAGGCGCCGGTCGCCGCGCGATGCGTAAACCCGGCCTGGCGGGCGCGCAGGCACCAATCATTTTCCTCGGCATAGCCTTGCGCGAAAATATCGGCGCGGAACAGGCCGGTGGCGCGCAGGGCATCGTGGCGCAGATATAGGCAGAAGCCGATGCCGGTGGGAATTTCCACGCTCTCCGCCTTGTTGGCGCGCCTCGCCAGCCGATCGAGCCGGATCGTCTCGGCGAGATCGGGCGGGGGATTGTCTCTGGAGCTGCTTGGATAGCTGAGGATCGTGGCCGCGTTGGAAAAGGGCGTGACGCTGCCGGTATCGGGCTGCCCGTAAGAGACCCGGCGCAGCGTCGCGATCGCCTTGGGTGGGACCAGCGTGTCGCTGTTCAGGAGCAGAATGTCGCGCCGCGCGCCGGCGGCTTTGATGCCGGTATTCACGGCGGCAGGAAAACCCGCATTCGTGGCGTGACGGCGCAAAACGATACGCCGTGCCGCCGCTAGCCCGTCGAGCCATGATGCCAGCTCCGGCTCGGGTGTCGCATCGTCCACCACGATGATTTTGGTCCGCTGCCCGACGGCGTTGAACAGAGAATTCGAGGCAGGCCCTGGTTTCCTGAAGGCCGCGATAGACCGGCACCACCACGCAGAGCGGCCGTTTGGCGGGGATGGCGCAGGGGCTAACGCCGCGTGTTCTGGCCGGAATGGGGCTGAGCGCGAGGAAGGCCGGATCGGCCGGGCTGCCAGCGAGGTTCGTGCCGTCCGGCCCGGTGATATGAAAGGGAGGTTCAAGACCGCGCAGCGCCGCGGAGACCAGCCGGAACCGGTAGCGTGGCAGGAACGGCGCCGTTGCGTCAGTGGGCAGTTTCGCGCCGAGGCGGATGGTCTGTTGTTGCCCTTTGGCATCCCGCAGGAACAATTCCGGGCGCGAGGGCGCGGCGGGTCGTGCCGCCCAGCCGGCCAGTCCGGCCTTGGTGATTTCCACCAGCCCCTCGACCCGGTGCAGAATTTGCGGGTCCGGCTCGCCGAGAAATGCTTCATCGCCCCGGCGCACAATTTCGCCGATTGCGGTCATGCCCTGCCAACCGCCATAGCCCGCAAGCTGGGCGATCTGGCCGGCAAGCAGTGAGAAGCCGGGCGTGGCGGTGATGCAATGGCGCCCGAGCAAAGCGGAAAGAGCAGCAGCCGCGCCGGCTGCATCACCGCCGCGATGCCGCGCGAGGGCCAGGCCAAGCCAGATGGCGGCAACGTCATGGGCCTCGGCCAGTGCCGCAAGCTTAGCTTCTGCCTCGCGCGGTTCCGCCTCCAGCCGTTTAAGTGCCAGCTCGAACACAATCCGTGGATCGTCCGGCGCCAGCCGCGCCGCCCGCTTGAGCCAGCGCAGCCCGTCAGTTCTGTTGGCGCGCTCCCAGGCGGCGGCGAGGCTGGAAATGTTATTCATAAGAAAGTGGCCGCTTTTTGAAAAAAGCGGCGTAAAAACTTTTGCTGGTTTGGGTCTGATACGCCCGGTGTCGGAATTGACTCTCTGGTGATCGAAGCCGATTTCCGTGGGGTCGCCCCCAACCCCGCGCCGCTGCGCCGACGGTGCGCGACCTCACAGAAACCTTTAGATTCCCTTGGAGCGGGTCATGTGATTCGCTCTCTGTGCACTCGATTCTTGGAGGTTGGCATGGGGACGGCGATCCAGATCACACGGCGATTTCGACGCTGCTGGGCTTCGGCGAGAGGCGCGGCGTACAAAGGACGTGGCGGCTTCTCGGCGTATGCTTGCGCTCGCTTTGGTTCTGGAGGGCGCGTCGCGCGCGGATGCCGCCAAGGCGGCGGGGATGGACCGCCAGACATTGCGGGACTGGGTGCATCGGTTCAACGAACAGGGCCTCGCGGGTCTGTCCGACAAGACAGGCAGTGTCGGCCCCAAGCCATTGCTGTCGCCCGAACAGGCAAGAGAAGTTGCCGCGTGGGTCCGGCGCGGCCCCGACTTGGCCGAGCATGGCGTGATACGCTGGCGCCGGGCGGACCTCGCGCGGGCGATCGCGGCGAAGTTCGGTGTGGTGCTGGCCGAGCGCAGCATGAGTGACGTGCTCCGGCGAATGGGCTTCCGCCGGTTGGTGGCCAGGCCACGCCATCCCGGCCACGACGCGGCAGCGCAAGCGTCTTTCAAGGCAACTTCGCCGCCCTCGTAGAAGAAGCGCTACCAGAGCATGCCCGCGGCAAGCCGCTTGAGCTCTGGTGGCAGGACGAGGCCCGCATCGGCCAGCAGGGAACGCTGACCCGGGTCTGGGCCGAGCGCGGCTCGCGGCCCTCGGCCCCCCGCGATCAGCGCTACGACTGGGCCTATATCTTCGGCGCGATCTGCCCGGCCCGCGGCATCGGAGCCGCGCTCGTGCTGCCGTTCGCCAACGCCGAGATGATGAATCTGCACCTCGCGGAGATCAGCGCGAATGTCGCCCCCGGAGCGCACGCCGTGCTCACAATCGACGGTGCCGGCTGGCACCAGAAAGGCGACAAGCTGCGCATCCCCGACAACATTACCCTCCTGCACTTGCCGCCCTACAGCCCCGAACTCAATCCTGTCGAGAACGTCTGGGCCTACCTGCGCAGCAACAGACGCAGCAACCGCGTCTTCGAAACCTACGAGGATATCGTCAATGCCTGCTGAGATGCATGGCGTTGGTTCACGGCCCAGCCCGACCAAATCACTTCAATCGGAACACGTCTTTGGGCATGCGTCAGCTAATGACACCGGGCGTATGAGGCAGCGAAATCAGCACGGCCCAGTTTAAAAAAGTTTTTTGTTTCTTTTTTTCAAAAAAGAAGCTCTTCCTTTTTTCCATCCTCACGCCTGCTCCGACGCTGGTGCATCGAGATGAGCCAGCTCGGCGGGCACGTCGACCCCAAGCAGCGGGGAGTGGCCGCTTTTTGAAAAAAGCGGCGCAAAAACTTTTGCTGGTTTGGGTCTGAGGCAGCGAAACCAGCACGGCCCAGTTTAAAAAAATTTTTTGCTTCTTTTTTTCAAAAAAGAAGCCCTTTCTTGTTTCCATCCTCACGCCTGCTCCGGCGCTGGTGCATCGAGACGAGCCAGCTCGGCGGGCACGTCGACCCCAAGCAGCGGGAAGTGGCCGCTTTTTGAAAAAAGCGGCGCAAAAACTTTTGTTAGTTTGGGCCTGAGGCGGCGAAACCAGCACGGCCCAGTTTAAAAAAGTTTTTTGCTTCTTTCTTTCAAAAAAGAAGCCCTTTCTTGTTTCCATCCTCACGCCTGCTCCGGCGCGGGCGCATCGAGCCGGACCAACTCGGCGGACACGTCGATCCCGCTCTGCTGGGCGCGCAGCAGCCAGAGGCGGGCGGCGGTCGGGTCCGATTTGGTGGCGATGCCGCGGACGAGAAATTTGCCGAGCATCAGCGCCGCCATCGGGTGGCCGCGCGTGGCCGCTTCCTGATACCAGAACAAGGCCATTTCCGGGTTGGCGACGACGTTATGGCCGCCGCCATGCAGCGCGCCAAGCGAGAACATCGCCCCGGTATGGCCGCCTTTGGCCGCACGGGCGTAAAGCCGGCGCGCCGCCTCATGGTCCTGGGGCCCGCCGGTTCCGTGCAGATGCAGGTCCGCCAGCGCCACCAAAGCGGGCGTGAAATCGAGATCCGCCGCCTGCTGCAGCCAGAGGCGCGCGGCCGCCGGGTCTGGCGCAATGCCGCGCCCCTCCGCCAGCATCACCCCGTACCAGTAGCGGGCATTGACCACAGCGGGGGCAGCGCGGCGGAACCAGGCGGCGGCGCGGGCCTCGTCCTTGGCCAGACCCACGCCCTCGGCCAGGCAGACGGCGAAGTTGAACGCGCCGATCGGGTCGCCGGCGTCGGCGGCGCGCTCAAACCATTCATGTACGGGGATGGCGCCGGTCAGTTGCGGGCTCGTGCGGCCGCTCAGCAGCACGGCGGCGAGGTCGGCCTGGGCGATTGCATCCCCGGCCGCGGCGGCGCGGCGGAACCAGGCGGCGGCCTCGTCGGCGTCGCGGCCGATGCCGGCGCCGGTCATGTACAGCACGCCCAGGGCCCGCGCGGATTCGCTGTGCCCGGCCTCGGCGGCGCGGCGAAACCACAGCGCCGCTTCGGCGTAATTTGGTGGCATATCGCCGCCCGTGGCGTAAAGCTGGGCGATGGTCGCGGCCGCTTCGACATCCCCGGCGAGGCCGGCGCGGCGCAGCCAGGATTCGCCTTGCACGCGGTTCGCCTTCAGCCCGATCCCTTGGAACAACATCGCGCCGTATTTGGTCTGGGCGCTGACGATCCCGGCCTGCGCCGCCAGCCCGTAATAGGTGGCGGCCAGCGTGGCGTCGGACAGGACGCCGATCGCCTTTTCGTAAATCAGCCCGAGATAATAATGCGCGGTGGGGAGCTTCTCCTCGGCCGCCTGGCGGATATGCGCGATGGCGGTGAAGGTGTCGGTATCGGTTTTCGCGCCATGAAGCAGGATCACGCCGAACCCGAGATGCCCACGCGCGGCACCGGCTTCAGCCGCCTTGCCATACCAGAATTTCGCCCGGGCGGCGTCGCGCAATGGCTCGGGTCCGGCGGCATAGATGAAGCCGGCCATCACCTGCGCCTCGACATCGCCGTCCGCCGCCGCCAGCAGCGCCCAGCGCAGAGCGGTGGCGAAATCGGGCTCGGTGCTGTCCTGGCGGAACAAGGCGGCGTCGGCGCCGCTTTCGCGGTGCCCCGCCATGGCCAGCCCCGCCAAATAGCGGCGCGCCTCCCGGTCGCCCTTTTCAGCGGCGCGGCCGAACCAGCGTGCCGCCTCTGACGGGTTTCGCGGCACCGCCTCGCCCCGCAGATAGCAGCTTCCGAGTTCACGCTCCGCCGCGGTGAGACCGGAGGCGGCGGCCACTGCGAGGAGTTTGACCGCGCGCAGATCATGGCCCGTCCGCGCATCGTGGCCAGCGGCCAGCAAGGATTGCGCCCGTGCCAGCGCCAGCTCCGGCTTGCGCGTGGCGAGCCGGTCGGCGAGGGTCAGCCCGCCTTTGGCCATGGCGAAGATCCGGCGTTAGCCCGGTTCATGCATGCTCCCCGATATGGCGGGCATGAGGCGTTGCAGGAAATAGCTCAGTACCGTCCGCGTACCGACTTTCACATCCGCCACCAGCGGCATGCCGGGAACGAGGCGGAAGCCGGGCGGCGGGTGATGCAGATGCACCCGGTCGAGGGAAATCTGCATCCGGTAATAAAGGGTCTCCGGCGCCCCCGGCAGCGGCGTGCCGGCGGCGAGCGGCGCCTGCGTGTCGAGCGGGTTGAAACTTTCCGGGCTGATCGAGCGGACGGTGCCTTCGGCCGTGCCGTAGCGCAGGAAGGGCAGGGTATCGAATTTGATCGTCACCTGATCGCCGACCCGCACGAAGCCGGAATCCGCACCGCTCACATCGGCTTCCACGCTCAGCGGGGCATTGATGGGCGTCAGCGTCATCAGCGTCGCCCCGGCCTGGAGCACGGAGCCGACCGAAATCGGCGCGACGGACTGCACGATGGCGTCGCGTGGTGCGGTGAGGTCGACCTCCCGTTCGTTGAGCTGCGCCTTGGCCAGAGCCTGCTGCGCCTGCTCCAGACTGTTGATGGCCTGTGCCAGCTGCTGCGAGATTTGCGCTTTCCATTGCGCGTCGAAACCGTCGCGCTGCGCCTGCTGCGAGGCCAGCTCACGCTCGTCCGCCAGCGGCGGACGAGACGGCGCTGGCCAGTTCGGCCTGCATGTTCACGCGGTCGTCGGTGGCGGAAAGCGTGTCCAGCTTACTGCCGACCTGCAGGTTCTGCAGCTGGTGGCGCATCGTTTCGATCTTGCTGGCGATGCCCAGGCGCTGCCGGTAATAGGCGGCCTGGGCGTTGAAGCCTTCGATGTCGGTGCGCAATTCGCTGATTTTCGCGTCATAGCCCCGCATGGTGAAGTTATACTGGCCCATCTGCTGGCGATAGGTTTGCAGTTGCAGCACCGAAGCCGGGTTGGCGGGATCGGGACGATAAAGCGTGCCGTTTTCCTGCGCTTGCAACTGCGCCACCTGGGCGGCGTAGCTCTGCTCCTGCGCGGTCAGCGCGGTGAGATCGGCGCGCGCGTAAGTCGGGTCGAGCCTGGCTAGAACCTGCCCTTTGCGCACCAGCTGGCCGGGCTGCACGGTGATGCTGCGCACGATGGACGTGACGTCATTGGCGCTGAAGGCCTGCACGATCGTATCCGGCGCGACGGCCACCAGATCGCCCGGCGCGCTGACCAGCATGTCCACGGGAATGAAGCCCGAAGCGGCGACGAATGCTCAGCACCATGGCGCTGATGAACCAGCTGATACCGCGCCCCATGGCGGGCATCGGGGTGGCGAGGACTGCAGCCGTCGGCGACTGGAATTCCAGCAGCGCCAGTGGCGGAGGCGCCGAGCCGGCCTCAGGCGCCGGGCGCGAGAACGGGCGTTTGACCATGGATGTTTCCCTGCGGATCGAGATGCCGGTTCTGCTGGAGCCAGAGATGCCGGTAGATGGCGCAACGTTCGACCAGTTCGCGATGCGGGCCGATATCCACGGTCCGGCCCTGCTCGAGCACCATGATCAGGTCGCAATCGAGCAAAGAGGAGAGCCGGTGCGAGACGATCACCATGGT
Source organism: uncultured Pseudomonadota bacterium (assembly GCA_963798115.1). GTDB lineage: Bacteria > Pseudomonadota > Alphaproteobacteria > Acetobacterales > Acetobacteraceae > Acidocella. The sequence continues at coordinate 153,074 of CAWCRT010000012.1, read as the reverse complement.
GCGCCCCTTGGCGATGCGCAGCAGGTTGGCGTTGACGAGCGCCTCGGATTCCGGATCGAGCGCGCTGGTGGCCTCATCCAGGATCAGCACCCGCGGATCGGCGACCAGCGCGCGGGCGATGGCGAGGCGCTGCTTCTGCCCGCCGGAGAGGTTGGGCGAACCTTCCTGGATGAAGGTGTCATAGCCGTTGGGCAGGCGTTCGATGAATTCTTCCGCGCCGGCCAGCCGCGCCGCCTGCACGGCATCCTCGAAGGAGAGGCCCGGCCGGCCGGCGAGGATATTGTCGCGCACCGTGCCGCGGAACAGAAAATTATCCTGCAGCACCATGCCGAAATTCTTGCGCAAATGCCGCAGGTTGATTTCGCGCATGTCGGTGCCGTCGATGCGGATCGCGCCCGCATAGTCGCGGTTGATCCCTTGCAGCAGCCGCGTCACGGTGGATTTGCCCGAGCCCGACCGGCCCACCAGCCCCAGCATGGTGCCCGGCGGGATTTTGAAATTCATCCGGTCCAGAGCCGGCGTTTTGGCGCCTTCATAGCGGAAGGTGACATCGGTGAATTCGATGCCGCCTTCGAAGCGCGGCCGCAGCCCCTGGGTCAAAGCGCGCTTCTCGTTCGGCCGGTTCAGCACGTCACCGACCTGGGCGATGGCGGCGCGCGCCCGCTGCACATCCTCCATCACCGTGGCGAGGCTGACCAGCGGCCCGGCCACCCGGCCGCCGAGCAGCATGTAGCCGGTGATGGCGCCGATATCGACCGGGTTGCTGGAGGTCATGGCGAGATAGGCGCCGAGCATCAGCGCGCCATATTGGCAGTAGCGCTGCAGCGGCAAAGAGAGGCTCTCCGGCCAGTTGGCGAGCCGGCCGGCGGCCATGAAGGCCTCCGCGGTATTGGCCACCTTGCGGTCCCAATCGGCGCTGCGGGCCGGCTCCAGCGCCAGCGCCTTGACCGTGCGGATGCCGTAAATGCTCTCCACCAGCACCGAGCCTTTCGCCGCTTCCGCGGCGATGACTTTGCCGGTCATGATCCCGAGCGGACGAAGAAACAGCGCGATGATCATGGCGATCAGCCCGGCGGCGATGAGAATGGTCCAGGCCAGGGTCGCGTTCATGTAGAAGAGCAGCGGCAGCAGCAGCGCCACCATGAACACGTCGATGAAAGTGTTCATCAATTTGCCGGTGAGGAATTCCCGCACATGATAGACCTGGCCGATCTGGTAGGCGGTCTGCCCGGCCTGCTGACGCTCGAAAAATTCGATCGGCAGGCTCACCAGCCGCTCGAAGATCAGCAGGTTCAGCTTGGCGTCCAGCTTCGCCGCCAGCACCACTTCCAGCAGCTTGCGGCCGAAGCGCAGCAGCAGATCGAACGCGACGCACAGCACCAGGACCACGGTCACCAGCGCCAGCGTGTTGCTGCTCTTGTACTGCATCACCGTGCTGATGGTGCGCATCACCATCAGGATCGGCAGGACGCTGAGCACGGTGATGGCGATCGAGCCGATCGCGACGTCGCGCAGGACGAGCCGGTCCGACCAGACGAGCCGCGTCAGCATGGCGAGGTTGAAGGCGCGTTCCTCTTCGCTCTCCCGGGCCGCGCGCACCAGCAGCACGTCTCCGTTCCAGGATTGCCGCAACCGGACTTCATCCACCGGCTCCGGCGGGGTGCCGGGCGGGCCGCGCGGGTCGCGCAGCAGCACCACCTGGCGTTCGCGGTCGCGCCCCACCGCCAGCGCCGCGCCGCCATTATTGAGCAGCAGCAGGATCGGCGCCGGCTCGTCCGACGCCGAGCAGATGACGGAAGGTGATTTTACTGCCCCGCGCCCACAGCCCAGCCTCTTTCAGCCATTCCACCAAGGTGGGCGGGGGCGGAAGGGGGCGCCTTCCGTCAGCCGCAAAGCTTCCTCGTCAAGCTCGACGCCGTGATAGCGCGCGACCTGCACCACCGCGGCGAGCCGGGCGGCGGCTTCGCCCAGCTCCAGGCCGAACGGCGCGGCAGGGGCGGTATCCGGGGGGTGGGGGTAATTGTTCACTCCTCATCCTTCCGTCGATCTTGCCAGCTATTGCGATGTTGAAATAACTTAAAAGAAATTAATCATATATGTCTAGCTTGTTTTGTATTAGCAACAAAAATTGGGCGATGGCGGCACATTTTCCGCGCAAAAATCCATGCGGCCGGCAGTTCTGGGCCGGCTTGTGACAGCCAGAGCGGAAGAAATGATTTCAAATCGTTCATTTCTTTGCGATCCGTCGCGCCATGGCGTCAGGGCGTGGTTTGAATTGCACCGGCGAATCTGGCTCCTTGGGCGAGGGCCTCGAGGCAGGGCCGAAGCACGGAGGTTCGCATGGAAATTCTGAACGCAACTGAAGCGGATCTCGAAGACGCGCAGGCGATTTACGCGCACCATGTTCTGCACGGCACCGGCACGTTCGAGGAGGTGCCGCCCTCGCTCGAGGAGTTCACGCAGCGCCACAGGGCGATCATCGAAGGTGGTTATGCCTGGCTTCTGGCGCGCGACGCCTCAGGCTGCCTTGGCTTCGGCTATTACGGCCCGTTCCGCGCCCGCAGCGCCTATCGCCACACGGTCGAGGACAGTGTGTATGTGCGCGAAGGCGTGCGGGGCCAGGGCGTGGGCAAGGCCATCGTGGCGGCGCTGGTCGCCCATGCCACCCAAGCCGGGTTTCGCGAGATGCTGGCGCTGATCGGCGATTCGGAGAATGTCGCCTCGGTCGGCGTGCATGCCAGCCTCGGCTTCCAGCCGGTCGGCACGATGCGCCGGGTCGGTTACAAATTCGACCGCTGGCTCGATGTGGTGACGATGCAGAAGCAGCTGGTGCGCGGTTAGGAAGTAAGTAAGGGCCGCTTTTTGGAAAAAGCGGCGCAAAAACTTCTCTGAAACTGGGCCCGAGGCGCCGAAACCAGCACGGCCCAATTTAACAAAGTTTTTTTGCTACTTTTTGTTCACAAAAAGTAGGCCTTTCTTACTTTTGCTTTTTTCTCCTACATCCTCTCAAACGACCGAAACCGTTCCCAATCGGTCACGGCGGCGTTGAAGACATCCTGTTCCACCTTGGCCATATGGGCGTAATGCGCCACCACATCCGCGCCGAACGCCGCCCGGGCCATTTCGCTCTCGGCAAAGAGAGGTGTGGCCTCATACAAAGTTTTCGGCACGTGCGGCAGGTCGGCCTCATAGGCGTTGCCGGTGAAGAGGGCAGCCGGGGGCAGGTCGCGCTCGATGCCGTCCAGTCCGGCGGCGATCATCGCGGCGAGCGCCAGATACGGGTTCACATCGCCGCCCGGCAGCCGGTTTTCCACCCGCAGCGATTGACCATGGCCCACCAGGCGGTAGGCGCAGGTGCGGTTGTCCATGCCGCAGGCGATGGCGGTGGGGGCAAAGCTGCCGGCGACGAAACGCTTATAGGAGTTGATGTTCGGCGCGTAGAACAGAGTGAGCGCCGGCGTGTGTTCCTGCAGCCCGGCAAGGAATTGCAGAAACAGCTTTGACGGGCTGTGCCCGTCCGCGGCCAGAAAGGCCGGGTTGCCCGGCGCTGTCGCGCAGCGAGAGATGGATATGGCAGGAATTGCCCTCGCGCTCATTGAACTTTGCCATGAAGGTGAGGGCATGGCCGGCTTCCGCAGCGATCTCCTTGGCCGCCTCCTTGTAGATCACATGCTGGTCCGCGGTGATCATCGCCTCGCGATAGGCGAAATTGATCTCGTGCTGGCCGAGATTGCACTCGCCCTTGGAGTTCTCGACCTGGATACCCGCCGCCTCCATGGCGTTGCGGATTTTCCGGATCAGCGGCTCGACCCGCGCGGTGCCGAGGAGCGAATAATCGTTATTGTACTGGTTCGCCGGCGTCAGGCCGCGATAGGCCTTGTCCCAGGCCTCCTCATAGGAGTTGCGGAACAGGATGAATTCCAGCTCGGTGGCGGCGAAGGCGGTGAGGCCGTGCCCGGCCAGGCGTTCGAGCTGGCGGCGCAGCACGGTGCGCGGTGCCATCGGCGCGGGGCGGTGGCCGGCAAGCTCGATATCGCACAGTACGATTACCGCCCCCGGCTGCCAGGGGGCGAGGCGCAACGTGCCGAGATCCGGCGTGAACAGGAAATCGCCAAAGCCCTGGTCCCAGTTGACGAACTCATAGCCCGGCACCGGCCGGCATTCGACGTCGGTGGCCAGCAGATAGGCGCAGCCTTCCGCGCCTGTGCTGGAGAGGAAATGGTTCGGCATCACCCGCTTGCCTTGCAGCCGCCCTTGCATGTCCGGCGCCGCGAGAATGACGGTGTCGATCTCGCCGCGCTCGGCCATGACGCGCAGGTCTGGCAGGCTAAGGGTGGGGGAGCCGGGCATCGCTAGATCCTGCCTGGAAAAGAAAGAGGCCGCTTTTTGGAAAAAAGCGGCGCAAAAACTTTTGGTCCTTGGGGCCTGGGGGCGGAACGGTATGGGGCTTAGCGGCCCGGGGCTGCGCCGTGCAGAGTGGGCTCGAACGCGCCGTCCTGCGGCGCCAGGGATTTCATCAGGTCGAACATGCGCTTGCGCATCGCCGGGTCGGTAATGCGGTAATAGGCGCGCACCAACTCCAGCGTTTCGCGCTTGGTCAGCTGGTCGTCGACGCCGGTGGAGAAGGTCTCCTGCGGCTCGGCGAAACCGTACATGCGGCCGCGCGGGCCGGAGACCGGGCCTTCGGACATGCCCTCGGGCATATCTTCGAAGAAGAAGCTGATCGGCACATCCAGCACGCGGGAAATGTCGAACAGCCGTGAGGCGCCGACCCGGTTCACGCCGCGCTCATATTTCTGGACCTGCTGAAAGGTCAGGCCGAGCGCGTCGCCAAGACGTTCCTGTGACATGCCCAGCAAAGTACGGCGCAGGCGGATACGCGATCCGACATGGATATCGATTGGGCTGGGGCGGCTTTCACGCTCCGGACGATCAGCATGTTCTTCGGCCATGAGACACATCTTCTCCAAAAAAGGCGACAATCGATTGGCGCCCAGACTTTCCTGACGATATCCCCGGCACGGTCCGCTCCCATGCGAACGAGCAGAGGGAACTGTCATATTCTTTTTGTTTCATCGAACTGCGCGGATACCGTGCAGCCCCCAAGGCTGTAATTACCAGAGGTTAACGACTAAAACAATACAAAAATGACACGAGATGGATTATTAAATAGACAATCTGCGAGCGTTTGCAATCACTAATTTAGACGACCAGGGCCAAGCACAACCCAGCCAGAAGGGTCAGGATTGCAAGGGCGGCGGGAACTTGCAGGCCCAGCCTCGCATAAAGCGTGGCTGGTAACTTTCCCGGGAGCGGCGCCACCAGAACGCCCTGGCGGCCCAGCGGCAGGGTGGCGTCGACACGGCCAAAGGCGTCGATCATCGCCGACACGCCCGAATTCGCGTCACGCGCGAGCGGGAGGCCTTCTTCCACGGCGCGCAACCGCGCATCCGCGAAATGCTGGCGCGGCCCGGCGGAGTTGCCGAACCAGGCATCGTCGGTGACGGTGACCAGCCAGGACGGCCGGTCCTTCCCGTCGACGATCTCGCCGGTGAAAATATCCTCATAGCAGATCAACGGGCCGAAGGGCGGTAGTCCCGGCACATGCAGGGTCGTCGGGCCGGGGCCGGGGGTGAAGCCGGTGCCGAGCACGTCCGGGGTGATTTTTACCGGGATCCAATTCGGCATATATTCGCCGAACGGCACGAGCTTCCATTTGTCATAGACAGCCACGGCCGGGCCCGGGCCGTCGGTCACGACCAGGGAATTACGGTAATCGTTGGGGCCGGCCACACGCAGGGAGCCGGCGAGAATCGGCGCCGTGCCGGTGACAGCGGCGAGTTGCGCGCGCGCCACCGGGTCGCTGTCCAGCAGCCAGGGGCTGGAGCCTTCCGGCCAGATCACGGTATCCGCCCCGGCTTTCAGCCCGGCCTGGCTCATCACCAGCAGGCGCTGCCAGCGCGAGATCAGCGCCGTGCGGGCATAGGAGCCGGGCACCGGGAAATCCGGCTGCACCATCGCCACGGTGATGCCGGTGGGCCGCACCGGCGTTTGCAGGCGCCAGATGCCGAACCCCGCCCAAACCAGCAGGGCGGCCACCAGCGCCATGAGGCCACGGCGCTTGAACAAAGGCAGGCCGGCGAGAAACACGGTGAGCAATGTCAGCCCGTGCACGCCGAAGATCGCCGCCGGCTGGATGAAAATATTGCCGAGCGTGCCGGGAATGGTCCAATCGGTGCCCCACAGATTCCAGGGGAAACCGCTAAAGGCGAATTGCCGGATCAGGTCGGAGATCACCCAGGCGCCGGAAAACACCAGCAGGCGCGGCAGGCCGGGCTTAACGGCGCGGGCGGCGAAAGCCGGGATCAATGTATAGAATGCCACGGCAGCCGCGAGCAGGGGGGCGGCCAGAGGCACCAGCCACCAGAAGGTCGCGGCCTCGGTGAGGATCGGTTCGGTGATCCAATACAGCCCGGCGAGGTTGAGGCCGAAGCCGAACGTCCAGGCGATCCAGGCCAGATGCCTCCGGCTCTTCGCCGCGCCGATCAGCCGCAGCAAAGCCGGCACGCTGAAGAGCAGCACCGGCAGCAAATGTACGGGGGGCAAGGCCAAGGCCGAGGCCAGGCCCCACAGGAAAGCCCGCAGCGAAGGCCGGGCGGAAAGATAGGCGATGATCGCGTGGCGTGGTGCGGGCGGAAGCGGAGGGGACGAAATTTGCGGCGTGCGGTCCTGAAGCGGAAGCGAATCAGCCACGCGGCAATCCGTATTTGGCTGCCACCTCGGTGAAATCGGCGGCGCTGTCATGGTCGGGAGAGGGTTTCGTGCCGTCCTCGGGACGGACCAGCTGGCAGGTGCGCAACCCGGCCGCGCGCGCGGCGTCCAGCTCGGCGGCGATATCGGAGAGGAACAAAGTCTCAGCAGGCTGCAGGGCGGCGCCACGGCAGATCGCGGCATAGCTCGCGGCCTCGCGCTTCGGCCCGACCATGGTGTCGAAGAAGCCTGAGAAAAGCGGCGTCAGATCGCCCGCATCGCTGTGCCCGAACAGCAATTTCTGCGCCGACACGGAGCCCGAGGAATAGACGAACAGCCGCAATCCACCGCGCGCCCAGCGTTGCAAGGAAGGCGTCACGTCGGGGTAGATCACGGATTTGAGGGTGCCGGCGCGATAGCCTTCTGCCCAGATCATGCCCTGAATGGTCTTCAGGGCGGTAATCTTCTCGTCCCGGTCCATCCAGCCGAGCAGCGTGTCCAGCGCCGGCTCAGGCACGTCCGCCAACACCGGTTGCCCGCGATTCGCGGCGCAAAACGCCGCGAGTCGCGCCCTGGCATAAGGGAACAGGGTTTTATGCACGAAATCGATCGGCGTGGTGGTGCCTTCGATATCCGTGATGATGGCGGCCGGAGGCAGGGTCACGCGACGGGGAAGCGGTCGGAGATCTTGTCGCCCGTGAAATGCGCCACCCAGCCGGACTGGTCGGTGAACACGCGCAGCGCGGTGAAGAACGGCTTCTCGCCGGCATCGAACCAGTGCTTGGTATTGGCCGGCACGGAGATCAGGTCGCCCGCCTCGCAATAGGCGTCATATACCTTGCCTTCGACATGCATGATGAAATGCCCGCCGCCATGCACGAAGAAGCGGATTTCGTCTTCGGTATGGATATGCTCGGAGAGGAATTTCTGGCGCAGCGCCGGGACGTTGGGATTGTCCGGCGTGAGCTTGAGCACGTCCGCCGAACCGGCGCCCTTGGCGCCCATCAGCGCGTTGAGATAGGGGCGGTAGGCCTCGAGAATCACTTCCGCATCATCGTCGGGGCTCAGGGTCACCGGGCTCTCCCAGCGTTCGAACTGCACGCCGATCCGGCCGAGTTCGGCGGACATACGGGCGGCATCCTCGGTCAGGATCACCGGGCTGTCAGGATTCTGGTCTTCGAAAACCGTCAGACGGCTCATTTGATGCGTCTCCGTTCGAGCTCGCAGCTCAATAAAAATTCCAGCGCTTCGAGCCGCCAATAGGCATGCTCCACGCTGCTCCCCCAGGCATATACGCCGTGCCCGGCAATGACGTAACCGATTGGCGGCTCGCGCACGAGCAGCGGCTCGATGAAGCCGGCGAGGCGGGCAATGTCCTGGTCGTTCTCATAGACCGGCAGGGGCACGTCCAGCTCATGCGTGGCGAAGCCGAAAGCCTTCAGAATTTCGTAATTCGAGAAGGTGATCGGCCCCTGCATCGAGAGTACGGTGGCGGCCACGGAATGGCCGTGCAGCACCGCGCCGACGGGCGGGAACAGCCGGTAGAGCTGGCAATGCAGCAGCGTCTCCGCGCTCGGCTTCAGCGCCGGGCTCAAAGCCTGGCCCTGATAGTCGACCGCCATGATGTCGGCTTCGGTCAGCCGGCCTTTATGGACGCCGCTCCGGGTGATGGCGATGGTTGAATTATCGATGCGCGCCGACAGGTTGCCGGCAGAGCCCGGCACCCAGCCACGACCATCCATGCGCCGGCCGATTTCGACCAGCGCGGCGGCATGCCCCGCGGGAACCATGCTTAACCCTGGTTGACGGTCGTCTTCTGCGACTCAGGCACCGCCGTGCCCGGCGCGCTCAGCTCGCTCATCGCCGCATCCTTGGACTTTTTCGCATCTTCCTCGGAAGCCACGTTCTGCTTGAACACTTTGATGCCCTTGCCGAATTCGCCCATCAGATTGCTGACCTTGCCGGTGCCGAATAGCAGCATCACGACCACCAGGACGATCAGCCAATGCCAGATGCTCAAACCACCCATACCGAAACTCCACGCAAAATACTGTTGTTTAGTTTACCCCTATCGGAAAAGGATGGCAAAACTACACAGAATTAGTCTCGTTTAGTTTATCCGGATCGAAAAGAGTAGATTATTGAAGCGGATAGGGGGGCAGCAAAAATTCATGCCGCTTGTCACTGAAACAGTCCGACGGCCAACATCGAGCCACCATTATACAGAATATGCAGTAAGATTCCTGGTCGAATCGAGCGGTATCTGAGGCGCAGAAGCACTGCCGCCAGCGCGACCAGCCCGACATCGAGGAAGCCCGGCAGGTAATAAATTTTTTGCGGCGCATGGACCGCGACGAACAAGAGCACGGAGACGATCGCCGCCCAGACTGTGCCGAAGCGCGCCGCGAGCCCGGCAAAGCCGATGCCGCGAAAAATGATCTCTTCCAGAATCGGAGCGACAAGGGTGGCGATGAGGATCGGCAGCAGCAGCGCCGGGCCGCTCAGGGAGAATAATTTCGCCATCGGCAGGTTCTGCAATCTGGCCATGTCGGGCGGGACCAGATGGTACATGCCGATCACCAAGGCGATGATCGCCACCGCGAGCAGGGAGGCCGCCGCATAAGCGCGCCTTGGCGCCGGGCGCCAGGCGATGCCGGTGGCGCCGCCATCCTCGCGCTGGGCCGGGCTGAACCGGTGCAGGTAATTGACGGTGAACAGTGTCACGGCCACTTCCACCGCGAGGAAATTGGTCAGCAGATAGGCGCCGCCGGAAAAATCGATTAGATGCCGCGCATGGTGCACGATCAGCACCGCATCCACCACGCCGAGCACGATATTGATCAGCAGCGAGGCCGCCAGCATGGTCGCCGCATAGCCCAGGACCGCCCACACGCCCTGCGCGAGGCCGAGTTTTTGCGCCGTCCCGGGCGCGCGCCGGACACCGGGCAGAAAAGCGAAGCAGAGGCCGAATAGAAATATGTCCGCGCCGGCCGCGGCACCGCCGCCGAGCAGGCGCAAGGCGAGGCTGCGCGGCGGCATGTGATGGAGCAGCGCGGTGCCGAAGCTGATCCCGACCAGCGCGCCGAGCAGAAGCAGGAGCAGGAGCCAGCCGAGGCCGGCGGCGAGGCGTTTCATACGGTGCGGCCTTCCTCGAACTGACGGAGAATATGTCGCGGGTCCATGCCGGCCGCGCGCAGCGCCCGCAAGGTTGCAGCCTGGTCGCGTTTGGCGAGGCGCTTGCCCGCCGAGTTGGTCAGCAGGCGGTGATGCGCATAGGAAGGCGTGGGCAGATCCAGCAAAGCCTGCAGCAGCACATGAATATGCGTGACGGCGCGCAGATCCTCGCCGCGAATCACATGGGTGACGCCCTGCAGCGCGTCGTCATGCACCACGCAGAGATGGTAGCTGGTCGGTGTATCGCGTCGCGCCAGGATAACATCGCCGAAAGCTTCCGGGGCGGCTTTGGTCCAGCCATGGCCTTCCTCGAAAAATTGCCGCGCCGGGCCGGCATGGCGCAGCGCTTGCCCCATGTCGAGCCGCAGCGCGTAAGGCGCGCCGGTGGCGATTTTCGCCGAACGCTCATCGGCTGACAAATGCCGGCAGGTGCCGGGATAGGCGGGATCCGCGCCATGCGGCGCGGCCTGGGCGCGGACAATCTCCGCGCGTGAACAGAAGCAGGGATAAAGCAGGCCGCGCTGCGCGAGGCGCTCCAAGGCGGCGCCATAATCCACGAAATGCCGCGATTGCACGCGCACTTCCGGCTGCCAGTCGAGGCCGAGCCAGGCGAGATCTTCGAGAATCGCCGCGGAAAATTCCGGGCGGCAGCGGGTCGTGTCGATATCTTCGAGACGGAGCCAGAAACGGTCGGCGCGTGCCCAGGCGGCCCAGGCGGAATAAGCATGTCCGAGATGCAGGAAGCCCGTCGGGCTGGGCGCAAAGCGCGAGGTGATGCTCATGGTTGTCAGCAGATATAACCATGGTTGGGAAAGTGAAGATGAAGAAAGTGGCCGCCTTTTGAAAAAAGCGGCGCAAAAACTTTTGCGCCTGAAGTCCCTGGCGGTGAAAGCCGCGCGGCCCCGGCCCGATTTCTAAAACAATCGTCACATGACAACTGGTTGACGAAGGCCGGTTTGCCTTGCGGCCTGGCTAAGGTTTTGCCATAAAGTCACCATGACTCGCATCGACCACCATATATGGCTGGGATTGGCGACCAAACCCCAGCATTTAGTCCCATTTTGGGACAGGTTCAGTAATGCCTGACGGCGGGATGCATTTTCCCGCCCTTGTCTTAAATGCGGACTTTCGTCCGCTATCCTATTTTCCGTTGTCGACTTGGACCTGGCAGGATGCCGTGAAAGCGGTGTTCCTCGACCGGGTTTCAGTGCTTTCGGAATATGACCGTGAAGTCCGCTCGCCGAACTTCTCCATGCGTCTGCCCAGCGTCATCGCGTTGCGCGATTTCATCCCCTCCGCGCGAATGCCGGCTTTCACCCGATTCAACGTGTTTCTCCGTGACGGTTTCACCTGCCAATATTGCGATGATCGTCGCGCCGCACAGGAACTGACATTCGACCATGTGATCCCGCGCGCCCGTGGCGGGCGCACCAGCTGGGAGAATGTTGTCACCGCCTGCGGCCCGTGTAATCTGCGCAAGGGCAGCAAATTGCCGCGGGAATGCGACATGATCCCACGGCAGGAGCCCAGAAGGCCCACTAGCTGGGAATTGCAGGATAGAGGGCGGGGCTTTCCGCCGAACTATCTGCATCAAAGCTGGCGGGACTTTCTATATTGGGATTCTGAACTGGAGAATTAGAACTAATGTTGGATTTGGGGACGGCCCGGAAGATTCTGGACACGGCTTTGGCTCATGCGGTTGCAAATAACTTCAAGCCGATGGCGATTGTCGTGCTTGATGCACGCGGCGCCATGAAGGCCTTCGTGGCCCAGGACGGCACCAGCCTGAAGCGTGCGGAAATCGCGATCGGCAAAGCGCAGGGCGCGCTGGCCATGGGCATTGGCACGCGGGCGCTGATGAAGCGCGCCGAGACGCAGCCCTATTTCATCGCCGCGGCGACCTCCGCAATCGGCGGCGCGCTGATCCCGGTGCCGGGCGGCGTGCTGATCAAGTCAGGCGGCGAAGTGATCGGTGCAATCGGCCTGTCCGGCGATACCTCGGACAATGACGAAGCTGCGGCGTTCGTGGCGATTGCCGATGCGGGGCTTGAGGCTGACGGCGGTTAAGTAAGGAAGTAGCCGCTTTTTAAAAAAAGCGGCGCAAAAATTTTTGCTCCTTTGGGCCTGCGGCGTTGAAAACCGCACGGACCAAAGGAGCAAATTTTTTGGGCCGCGCTCTTCGAGCGCCAAAGGCCCAGTTAAAGAAAGTTTTTGCGCCGCTTTTTCCAAAAAGCGGCCACTTACTTACTTCTTTTCCTTGCCTAAAACCCCAAATCCAACTGCGCGCTTTTCGTCGCGGCCCGCACCGAAACTTCGCCGTCGGCGAAGCGGATTGTTAGCGCGGCGTTAGGGGCTACCTCGGCCGCCTTCTGCACCGGCGCGCCTTTGGCGTTTGTCACCAGGGCGAAGCCGCGCGCCAGCACCGCCTCGTAGGAGACGGAGTCCAGCCGAACCGACAAATGTTCCAGCCGCAGCCGGGCTTCGCGTAGCCGGCCGGGCAAAGGCGCGTCCAGCCGCTGCGCCAGCAGGGTCATGCGGTGGCGCCGCGCGGAAATTTCCGTGCCCGGGGCGGCGAGGCGGTAAGCGGCGGCGTCCAGCCGCTTGCCGTAATTGCGCAGCAGGTTGGGCAGCGCGTTGGCGAGCCGGTGATCGAGCAGTGCGATGGTGTTGCGGTGCTGGGCGAGAATCTCGCGCGGGTGGCGCAGCCGGTTGGTGAGCCAGTCCATGCGGCGGTGCTGGGCGGCGACGTAATTGGGCAAGGCCAGGGTCAGCCGCTCGGCGCGGTCGTCCAGGCGCTGCCGGGCGGCGCCCAGCATGGCGGGCAGGTCCGGCAACCGGGCCCCGGCCTGGTTGAGGTGCAGGCGCGCGCTGTTGGCGATGCGCGAGAGCGCGCCGGTGAGCCGCGCGGTTTTCTGCGCGAGATCGGCGAGCAGTTCGAGCCGGGCGGGGATCGCCATTTCCGCCGCCGCGGTCGGGGTGGGGGCGCGGCGGTCGGAGACGAAGTCGATCAGCGTGGTGTCGGTCTCGTGCCCGACGGCGGAGATCAGCGGGATGCTGCAGGCGGCGGCGGCGCGCACCACGATCTCGTCATTGAAGGCCATCAGGTCTTCCAGGCTGCCGCCGCCGCGCGCGACGATCAGCACGTCTGGCCGGGGGATCGGCCCGCCGGCCCGCAAGGCGGAAAACCCGTCGATGGCGGCGGCGATTTTTTCCGCCGCCCCGTCGCCCTGCACGGCCACCGGCCAGAGCAGGATGGTCGTAGGGAAGCGCCGGGCGATGGTGGTTTTGATGTCCTGCAGCACCGCGCCCTGGGCCGAGGTGACCACGCCGATGAGGCGGGGCAGCATCGGCAAAGGCCGCCGCCGCTCCGGCGCGAACAGGCCCTCCGCCGCGAGCTTGGCTTTGAGTGCCTCGATGCGCGCCAGCAGCGCGCCGGCCCCGGCATATTCCAGCCGCTCGACGATCAGTTGATATTCCGAGCGCTCGGGGTAGGAGGTGATGCGGCCGGTGGCGATGACTTCCACGCCATTCTCGGCCTTCAACCCAACTCGGGGGGCGACGCCTTTCCAGATGATCGCGCGGATTTTGGCACCTTCATCCTTGAGCGCGAAATATTGGTGGCCGGACGCATAGGCTTTAAATTCGGTGATCTCGCCGCGCACGCGCACGCGGCCGAATGCGCCTTCCAGCGTTTTTTTAACGGCGCCAGCCAGTTCGGAGACGGAGAATTCAGGGGTATTGGGCAGCAGGTCGCTCATGCCCAAACTCTATGATACAGCGCGGCCAAGTGACAAAGGGGTTTGAGATATGCGGGTGTTGATTATCGGGTCCGGCGGACGGGAACATGCTCTGGCCTGGGCGATTTCCGCGAGCCCGTTGCTGACGGAATTATTTGTCGCCCCCGGCAATCCGGGCACCGCCGCCATCGCCACCAACGTGGCGCTGCGGACCAATGATATTGCCGGGCTCGTGAAGTTCGCGGTTACGCAAAAGATCGATCTGGTGGTGCCGGGGCCGGAAGCGCCTTTGGTGGCCGGGTTGGCCGACGCGCTGGCGGCGGAAAACATTGCCTGCTGTGGGCCGAGCGCCGCCGCCGCCCAGCTGGAAGGCAGCAAGCGCTTCACCAAGGAGATCGCGGACGCCGCTGGCATTCCCACCGCGGCCTGGAAGGCATTCACCGATGCGCAGGCCGCGCATAATTATGTCGAGGCGCTCGGCGCGCCGATCGTGATCAAGGCGGACGGCTTGGCCGCCGGCAAGGGCGTGGTGGTCGCTGTCACGCTGGATGAGGCGCATGAGGCCATCACCGCGATCATGGAAGACCGGGTGCATGGCGCCGCCGGAACTGAGGTCGTCATCGAGCAATGCCTGGTGGGCGAGGAGATTTCCGTCTTCGCGCTGTGCGACGGGGAAGACGCGCTCTATCTCGGCTGCGCGGCCGACCATAAGCGCGTGGGCGACGGCGATACCGGGCCGAATACCGGGGGCATGGGCGCGATTTCGCCGCCGCCCTGGGCTGCCCAGGCGGTGATCGATGAGACCATGGTTCGCATCGTCCGTCCGGCGCTCGCCGAAATGGCCCGGCGTGGCATGCCGTTCCGCGGCTTCCTGTTCGCGGGCCTCATGGTCGAAGCGGACGGGCCGAAGCTGATCGAATTTAACGTGCGCTTCGGCGACCCCGAATGCGAAACGCTGCTGCCGCTGCTGCGCTCGGACATTCTGCCGGCTTTGGTCGCCGCCACCGAAGGCGAACTCAAGCATGTGGATCTGCGCTGGCGCGACGCCGCCTCCGCCACGGTGGTGATGTGCGCCAAGGGCTATCCCGGCGCCTATGCCACCGGCGGCGAAATCTTCGGGCTGGAAGAGGCGGGGGCGCTGCCGGACGTGACAATCTTCCACGCCGGAACGATGGCCGACCAGGGCGGCATCCTGGCCAATGGCGGCCGCGTGCTGGCGGTGAACGCCACCGGCGCGGATCTGCAGGAAGCCGTGACGCGGGCTTACGAAGCGGTCGATACGATCGAATGGGCGGACGGTTTCTGCCGCCGCGATATCGGCCGGCGGGCGATTTTCGCCGGGAAGTCCGGGAAGTAAGGAAGTAGGGAAGTAGCCGCTTTTTGAAAAAAGCGGCGCAAAAACTTTCTTGAAACTAGGCCCGTGGCGCTCGAGCGGCACGGGCACAGTTTAGCAAAGTTTTTTTGCTACTTTTTGTTCACAAAAAGTAGCGCTTCCTTCCTTACTTCAATTGAGCGCCTGCGCGCGCACCAGGCGAGCGAAGGCGCCGTCGCGGGCGAGCAGCGCCTCGTGCGTGCCCTGTTCCACGGCCTGGCCGTCGGCCATCACCACGATCAGGTCGGCATCGCGCACGGTGGAGAGGCGGTGCGCGACCACGATGGTGGTGCGGCCTTGGCGTAGCTTGGCCAGTGCCGCCTGCACCGCGGCCTCGCTTTCGGTATCCAGCGCCGACGTCGCCTCATCGAGCAGCAGGATACGCGGGTTGCGCAGAATGGCGCGGGCGATGGCGACGCGCTGGCGCTGGCCGCCGGAGAGGCGCTGGCCATTGACGCCGACATTCGTCGCGAAGCCCTGCGGCATCTGCTCAGCAAAGCCGCAGGCGGCGGCCTGGGCGGCTTCCATCACTTCCGCGTGCGTCGCATCCGGCCGGCCGAGGCGGATATTCGCCTCGATCGTGTCCTCGAACAGCAGTGAATCCTGGCCGACATAGGCGATCGCGCCGCGCAGGCTGGCGAGTGTCACATCCGTGATCGGCGCGCCATCGACGAGAATGCACCCGTCGGTCGGCGTATAGAGGCGCGGGATGAGCGCGAGAGCGGTGGATTTGCCGGCGCCGGAGCTGCCCACCAGCGCCAGCATCTTGCCGGGGGCGGCGGTGAAGCTCAGATCCTTCAAGCCTTCACGCCCATCCGGATAGGTAAAGGCGACATGTTCGAACACGACTTCGCCCGGTCCGGCAGGCAGCGACCCGACGCCCGGCGCATCGGCGATGGCGGCCGGTTCGTCGATCACGATGAACACCCGCACCAGCCCGCCCAGGCCTTCCTGGATGGCGGCGTTCATCGTGCCGAGCGCACGCAGGGGGCGTGAGGCGATCAGCAGGGCGGAAATAAAGCCCATGAAATTGCCCACGCCGCTATCGCCCGTGGCGTTGCGCCAGCCTTCAAAGCCGATCACCAGCGCCACCGCCACGCCGCCCAGCACTTCCAGCATCGGGTCGAGGCGGGCACGCACGCGGGTCATGCGGATCAGCGCGTTATAAAGCTGCTCGAAGGTGCGGTTGGCGCGGTTTTGCTCGTGCTGCTCCAGCCCATAAGCGCGCACGGTGCGGGCCTGGGCGAAACTCTCATTCAACATGGAAGCAGCCTGGCCCATGCGTTCCTGCATGCCGCCCGAGGCGCGGCGCATGCGCTTGCCGATTTTCTGCACCGGGATGCCGGCGAGCGGATAGAGCAGGGCGGCGATCAGGCTCAGCTTCCAGTCGATGGTGATCATCGTCACCACGAGCCCGACCAAGGTCGCGGCGTCGGCCACGGCGTTCACCGCGCGGGTCATGGCGTCGCGGATCACCGTGGCATCGGTGGTGAAGCGCGCCGCCAGCGCCGCCGGCGCCTCGCGCTCGACGCGGGCGAGTGCGGCGTTGGAGAGATGGCCGAACATCGCGACCTGCAGCCGGCGGATCACCAGCAGCACCATGTCCTGCGTCAGCACCGACTGGAAATACATCGACAGGCCCTTGATGGCGGTGACGATCAGCACCAGCACCGGCACCTGGTAGAGGATCCGCGGGTCCTTGCGGGCGAACATGTTGAAGGCCCAGTCGATCAGCGCCGGATAGAGCGCCGTGGTGCCGGACATCACCAGCGTCATCACCACGATCAGGACGATGCGGCCACGGTAATAACGCACATGCTCGCGCCACAGGCGGCGGATGAGCGAGCTGGTTGAGTGGTCCTGAAGCAGAGCAGGCGTGTCGAGCGGTTGATGCATGTGGCGGGGTTAACCACAATTCCGCCGGGGCACCAATCGGCCGGCGGCAGATCACGGCTGGTGGGGCGGCGTTGGCTCGCTTATAAGCGGCGCCGATGGACACGATTTACAAAGGCGATCTCTCGACCAAAGCCGGACGGCGCAATGCCTGGGTCGACGCCCTGTTCGTCGACCATGCGGTGCTGCGTATCCTCTGGACCAATTTTTCCGTGGTCGAGGCGGGCGTGTTGTATCGCTCCAACCATCCGACACCGGGCAATCTCGCCGCGTTCAAGCGCAAGGTCGGGATCGCCACGGTCATCAACCTGCGCGGCCAGGCGAAGAACGGGTCGGACGCGCTCTCGCGCGACGCGGCGCGGCGGCTGGGCATGGATTTTTACGATATGGCGCTGGAATTGCGCGGCGCGCCGCATCGCGACCGTATCCTGCGTCTGGCCGACATTCTTGCCTCCATGCGCATGCCGGCGCTGGTGCATTGCAAGTCCGGGGCTGACCGCGCGGGCCTGGCCTCGGCCTTGTTCGTGATGATCCAGGGCGGCACCACGCAAGCCGCGTTGCAGCATCTTTCCTTGCGTTACGGCCATATCCGCCAGTCGAAGACCGGCATTCTCGATGCGTTCTTCTACATGTATCGCCGCGAGGCCGAGGGGCGGAAGCGGTTTCTCGACTGGGTGCGCGAGGATTATCACGAGGACCGGCTGCGCGCCGCGTTCAAGGCCGGCGCCTTGGCCTCCTTCGTCAACGACAAGCTGCTGGTCCGCGAGTAGGCGAATCCCGCCGATTTCGACGGCACGGCAAACCGGCAGCATCTGACCGCTGGTTAGCACGAGCGCAGGAGTGGCTCAGACGTTATTGATGAAATCGGCGCCTCAGGCGATCTAAAAAATAATCACTTTTCTGGAAAAAGCACGTTCTCGGTGGCGAGGACCTAAAAACGACACCGCATAGGTGCCACGCGGCGTGCACATTGCGAGAATCTGTCTTCATCTCTGGCGACGCTTCTGAAATCGTCTTACTCCGCGTCATTTATGTGACGTTCGACGAGGAGCCTGAAGATTAAGCACCGCCCCGACTTGTTAAGGCGCGCCGGACTGCACAGCGTGTTAAATGAAGTGGCGGCCGTCATCGTCATCGTCACGGTGGCTGCCATTTTCGGCACGCTGCTGGTGAAAGGGGCTAACCAGCAGGCAACCATCTGGCCCGCCAACGGTGCGCTGCTGGGGATCCTGCTGACCTCACGCCGCTCGCTCTGGCCTGCTTATTTCGGCTGCGCCTTCGCCGCCGAAGTGTTGGCCGCGTATGTCATCGGGCTGCCGATCAATTTCGTCATCAGAGTGCCGCTGGTCAATCTGCTGGAAGTTGTCCTCTCGCTGGTCCTGCTGCGCCGGTTCATCGGCGAAAGCTACGATCTGTCCCAGCCGGGCGTTCTCGTGCAATTTTCCATTATTGCCGCATTGTTAGGGCCGCTGGCGGCCACATTGCTTAACGCCGCGTTGTTTGGGCTGTTGGCCTTGCAAGGCGCCTCGGCGGCTTTTTTCCTCGGGATTTTTCTGGCGCATGCGCTGGGCGTCATCAGCGTCACGCCGGTGATTTTGGCGCTGCGCACACCGAAATTCGCCCGCTTTGTGCGGCAGCCGCGCCCTGTGCTGTCGGTTGCGGTCTCGGCGCTGTTCCTGGGCACGACCGTTCTGGTGTTCGCGCAGTCCGCCTCTCATCTGCTGTTCCTGGCATATCCGCCACTGGTGTTCATGGTGTGCCTGTTCGGCCTGCCCGGTGGCGCCGTGGCGTTGTTCATCACCTCCTTCATTGCCATCGGCTTTACGCTGCACGGCACCGGCCCGGTGACGTTGGAAGCGCCATGGTCAGGCGTCACCCGCCTTCTGATAATGCAAATTTTCGTCAGCGCCGCGGCGATTCTGGTGTTGCCGCTCTCCGCGATCCTGGCCGAGCGTGACCGCGCGGCGCTGGAATTGGAACGGAGCCGCGAGCAGCTGGCGGAACTCGCGCGCACCGATCCGCTGACCGGGCTCGCCAACCGCCGCCAGCTCAACGAGACGCTGGAGCGCGAATGCCGGCGCGCCAACCGCAACCATACGCCGCTCTCACTGGCGTTGCTGGATGTGGATTATTTCAAGACATTCAATGATCAATATGGTCATCAGGCCGGTGATGAATGTTTGCGCGCGGTGTGCGAAGTGGTGAAGACATTCGGCCGGCGGCCGGGTGACGTGGCGGCGCGTTATGGCGGCGAAGAGCTGGCAGTGCTGCTGGTCGCCGCAACCGCCGATGCCGCATGGTCGCAGGCCGAGGCGCTGCGCCAGGCGGTGCAGGATTTGCGCCTGCCCCATGCCGGCAACGAAGTGTGCGGCGTGGTGACGGTCAGCGTCGGCGTGGCGACCGTGCATCCGCGAAACCAGTCCGTCACGCCGAAAATGCTGATCGAGCGCGCAGATGAGATGCTCTATGAGGCCAAACGCCAGGGGCGCAACCGGGTGATGGCGGGCGTCTGAGAAGGTAAGCAAGGGCTTCTTTTTTGGAAAAAAGAAGCAAAAAACTTTTGTTAATTTGGGCCGTGCTGGTTTCGCGGCCACCGGCCCAGCGTAGAGAAAGTTTTTGCGCCGCTTTTTCCAAAAAGCGGCTCCTTTCTTCCTACCCTTGCTTCTTCAGCTTGGCGTTCAGTACCACCTGCTGGATGCCGCTGGCGGCTTCGGAGGCGGCCGCGGCGGCGACGTCGCCCCAATAGGGCGTGATAGTCGCTCAAAGCCAGGACATGGAGCTGTGTCACCTGGCCGATCTTGCGGTGATTGGCATCCATAACGCTCCAATCGAGTTCCACCGTCACCTGGCCCTGGCCGCCCGGTGTTGTCTTGATCGTGCCGGTCACGGCGAAGTCCGCCTGTTTCGCGCTGGGGACCAGTTCCAGATCGGGGCCAGGCAGGTCGCGGCTGAGATCCAATGGCAGCGAGGTATCGCCATCGCCGGGCGCGCCGGTGACGGTGCCGATGAACACCCGCGGCGGGCGGTTCTCGAGAGAAAGCGGATTGCTCTGCTGCACCCGCGCGTTGATGTTTGCCAGCAGTTTCGCCAGCGGTTTGGCGTCGGCCGTGGCGGCTTCCTGCAGGGCGCTCGTGGTGCCATCGGCCCAGGAGGCGGCGGAGACCGGCGCGCCCTGCAGCCGGCCATAGATTTTACCGTTCGGTCCGATCACCATGTAGGCAGGGAGCACGTCGGTGCCCTTGAGCTGCGCGGTGGCGACGAGCTGCCAATCGCCTTTGACGGGCGCGCCGAAAATGCTCGGCACGTCCATGTTCGCAAGCTGTGTGGCGAGATCCTTGGCATAGGTTTGGGCCGCGTCGTCGCCGAGCAACGCGTCTTTCGGCGCCGGCACCATCAGCACCGGCGCCGGGGGAATGGACAAGATCGCCCCTTCCGGGCCGGGATTGCCGTAAAACGGTTCGGGCAGGGTGCCGCAGGAGGCCAGCGCCAAAGGCAGGCCGAGGATGAGGGTTTTTATGCGCATATGACGGAGATCTGATGACCGATCGCACCTTCGCCGCGCAGTGTGCGGCGGCGGTGGGAAAAGAAATCCTGCTCTTGCCCGAACGTATCCAGGGGCAGAATTTCCGCCGCGACCCCCGCGGCTTGCAGACGGGCGGCGCAATAGCCGGGCAGGTCGAACTGCCAGCGCTCCGGACGGCCAGGGATGAAAAAGCGCGAATCATCGGGATCGCGGGCCAGGACCGGGTCGCGAAGATCGGCGGAAACCTCGTAGCTTGACTGCTGGATGCAGGGGCCGACCACCGCGCGGATGGTTTGCGCGCCCAGGGCCCGCATGGCGGCTGCCGTTTCCTCGAGCACGCCGGCCAGTGCGCCGCGCCAACCGGCATGGGCGGCGCCGACAATGCCGCGCGCCTCATCGGCGAACAGGACCGGGGCGCAATCGGCGGTGATGATGCCGAGCGCGATGCCGGGGACAGAGCTGACCATCGCATCCGCGGCCGGACCGTCGCCGATCGCCCAAGGCGCGGTGACGGTGACCACCGCCGGGCCATGCACTTGTTTCAGCCCCTGGAGATGATCCGGCGCGACATTGAAATGCGCTGCCACCAGCGCCCGGTTATGCCGCACATTGGCCGGCTCGTCGGCGCCGGAGAGGCTGCAATTCAGGCTGGCGAAGGGCCCTGTGGAAACGCCGCCCTGACGGGAGAAAAAACCATGCGGGGTGGAAAGCGCGCCTTGAAAAAACTTCAAATTTCAAATCCCGGCAATCTGGGCAGATGTTTAGGGCATAAAGCCATCACTTTGAAAAGGCTGCCCATCGCCTCGGGCGCGGTCAAGCGCTGCGCCGCCAGCGCGAATTGCCGGGCCTTGTCGGGAAATTTGCGGGCGAGGAAATCGCTGCGCTGGAACAGGCCAAGCCCGGTGAGAAAGGTGTTCTGCTTCACCGGCCCTTGCACATGCCCGACATAGGCGGCAATGGCGGCGAAATCGACATGGGCGGTCAGGTCGGCCTGCCCGGGATGTTGCAACGGGTCGGCATAGGCGCCGTCGCGGATCGCCTGCACCGAGCTGCCCGCAGCACTCTGCAGCGGGCCGTAATCGAGGAACAGGGCCACGGCGTTGCGCGCCGCCAGCTTCGAGCAGAATTCCAGCGCCGCCTCGTTGCGTTCGCGGATGCTGCCCGGCGGGTCGTCGGGCAGATCGATGTCGGCCGGCTGCTCGAGATAGGCGCCGTTCTCGACATAAAGCTCGCACCAGCCGGTCTCGCGGCGCACGAACTGGCGCACCGGTAGCGCATCCAGAAATTCATTGGCGAGCAGGATCAACGGGCCGTCAGGAAGCGTGTCCAGCGACTCATGCCAGACGGCATTGGGCAGCCGCGTCGCCTGCTCGGCGCGCAGGCGTGGCGAGGTTTCGATCAGATGCACCTGCGCGCGCGGCCAGACACGCAGCGCGTCAGCCATCAGCAAGCCACGTCCGGGCCCGGCCTCGGCCAGGATGATGTCGTCCGGCGACCCCATCATCTGCCAGACGGTCTTGGCCCAGGCGCCGAAGATTTCGCCGAAAACCTGCGTCAGTTCCGGCGCGGTGGTGAAATCCTTGAACGGGTCCTGCGCCGCGTAATAGGCGGCGTTGGCCCGGGCCATGAAATGGTCGAAACGTTCCATCATTGAAGGAAGTAAGTAAGGGCCGCTTTTTGGAAAAAGCGGCGCAAAAATTTTTTGGAAATTGGGCCCGAGGCGGTGAAACCAGCACGGCCCAAATTAACAAAGTTTTTTTGCTTCTTTTTGTTCACAAAAAGAAGCCTTTGCTTTGCTCCGCTTCGCTCACGCCTTGTCCGCCGTAATGCGCGGCCGGGTGCCGGCGAACCAGATGATGCCCAGTCCCGCGATCACCATGGGAATGGAGAGCACCTGGCCCATCGTGATGCCGAAGCTCAGATAGCCCAGGAACCAGTCCGGCTGGCGGAAGCATTCGGCGATGATGCGAGCGATGCCGTAGCCGACGACGAAGATGCCGGCGAGCGTGCCGGCACGGCGGCGCAGCTTTTCGCAACGCGAGAGCAGCAGCATGATGATGAACAGGACGATGCCTTCGAGGGTGGCCTCGATCAGCTCGGAAGGATAGCGCGGCAGCGGCCCGGCATCAGGATAGACCATGGCGAACGGGAACCAGGAAGGCGCCGGCCGGCCCCAGAGCTCGCCATTGATGAAATTGGCACAGCGGCCGAGGAACAGGCCGATCGGCACCGCCACGGCGATGCGGTCGGCGAAGGCCAGGATGTTGATCCGGTGCTTGAGGCAGAACCAGATGATGGCGATGGTGACGCCGATGAACCCGCCATGGAAGCTCATGCCGCCATCCCAGACGGCGATGATCTGCTTGGGATGGGCGAAAAAATAGGCCGGCTGGTAGAACAGCACATAGCCGAGCCGTCCGCCGAGAATGATGCCAAGCGTGGCCCAGGTGAGGAAATCATCCACTTGCAGGGCACTGGCCGCCACCGGCGGGCGGTTGGCCATGTAGCGCACCAGGCGCCAGCCGAGCAGCAGGCCGATAATGTAAGCGAGCGCGTAAAAATGAATGGCCAGCGGGCCGATATGGATGGCCCGCTGGAAGGCGGGCAGCATGATAGGATTCATCGATATGGGTCCGGCTGTGTTAGGTATGACTGTATATAGGTATCAATACCTTGTTCTAAAGTCTTAAAATCGTGATTGAAGCCGGCCTGGCGCAGCCTCGTCATCGGCGCCTGGGTGAAGGACTGGTACTGGCCGCGCAGATTCACCGGCATGTCGATGAATTCGATGTTCGCGGCCTCATTGTTGGCGGCACAGACCGCGCGGCCGAGATCGTAATAGGTGCGGGCGAGTCCGGTGCCGAGATTGTACAGCCCGGCCAGCGCGGGGGCCGTGAGCATGAAGCGCAGCGCCGCCACCACATCGTCGATATAGATGAAATCCCGCGCCTGGGCGCCGTCGGCCAGGTCCGGACGGTCGGAGCGGAACAGTTTGATGGGACCGCCGGCGCGAAGCTCGTCATGCTTGACCTTCACGACCGAGATCATCTTGCCTTTATGGTACTCGTTCGGCCCATAAACGTTGAAGAATTTCACGCCGGCCCAGGCCGGCGGGGCCGGGGCGCCGGCTTCCAGCTGGCGCGCGACCCAGAGGTCGAACGCGTGCTTGCTCCATCCATAAAGATTGAGCGGCCGCAACCGGTTCAAAGCAAGCAGGGACATGTCATCGTCGAAGCCGGCCGCGCCGTCGCCATAGGTGGCGGCGGACGAGGCGTAGATGAAGCGCACCCCTTGTCTGGCGCACCAGGACCAGAGTTTCTGGCTCAAGGTGACATTGCTGCGCCAGACCAGGTCGCCGTCGGTGGCCGTGGTCTCGGAAATCGCGCCGAGATGCACTACCGCGTCCAGCGCCGGGCGCGTCGCCAGAAAATCGTCCAAAGCTTCGGGCGCGATCACGAGGCCAGGAGGGTGGTGGCGCAGATTGCGCCATTTGCCGTCGCTGCCCAGCCAGTCGGCTATGACCGTGTCATACCCGTCGGCCTGCAGCGCCGCATGGAGATTCGAGCCGATGAAACCGGCGCCACCCGTGACCAATATCATGGGGGCGCTTATAAAGCGTCATAGATTTCAGAGAAGGCCTGGGACCATGAATGAACGTCCGAAATTTTTTGATGACCTTGCCGGAGTCGCCGGTGGGGCGCTGTCGGCTTTGACCGGCCTGCGCGAGGAAATGGCATCGATGGTGCGCGCGCGGGTCGATGAGGCGGTGCGGCGCCTCGATCTCGTGAAGCGTGAGGAATTCGACGCGATGGCCGAGCTGGCGCGGCGCGCCAAGGCGCAGGTGGAGGCGCTGGAGGTCCGCGTGGCGCGGCTTGAGCTGGACAAGCCCGAGATCGTCCCCGAACCTGACGACATCACAGGCTGAACCGCCGCGAGGCGCACCAGATGGGTGCCGATCATCGGACCTTCGTCCGACAACATACGCTGCTGTCTTGCGCACGGCTGGTCCCGGATATCAAGCTGCATCTCGCCACGGAGATCACGCCGCTCTGGCAGGCGAGCGAGGCGTTCCTGCAGGCGCACGACATGCCGCCGCCTTTCTGGGCCTTTGCCTGGCCGGGCTCGGAGGCGCTGGCGCGCCATGTCACCGAGGCATCCGGAACTGGTGGCGGGGAAGCGGGTCCTGGATTTCGCGGCCGGCAGCGGGCTGGCCGGCATTGCCTGCGCCAAGCCGGGGCGGCGTTGGTGGAGGCGGCGGAAATCGACCCGTTCGCCGCCGCCGCGATCGCCCTGAACGCGGCTGAAAATGACTGCGAAATCACGGTGCTGCTGGACGATGTGGTAGACTCGCCGTGCCGCTGGGATGTGATCCTGTGCGGCGATGTCTGCTACGAGGCGCCGATGACCCGACATATCATGCCCTGGCTGCGGCGCTGCGCCGCCCAGGCGCGTGGTGCTGATGGCGGATCCGGGCCGGAAATACGCTCCCTCCGAGGACCGGCTGGTGGCGCGCTACGAGGTGCCGACCAGCCTGGAACTGGAGGATTCCGCCAGCCGTTGGGTCGGGCTGATGCGCCTGGAACCGAGCGCTTCTGGCCGACAATAGACTCGGACTATATATTCATCTGTTGCATTGCAGGGCTCCGCGCATGGGGGGCTCGCAGCGTTGACCATGCCAGACCCTAAGACTAAGCAACTGCAGCATAAATTTTAGTAACGACCTCTTAGAAAGGTTTGCTATGTCGGATGTCCGTGAAGCCCTGATGGTGGGGCGCAATTCGGAGGGGAAACTGGTTCGACGCCCTCTGTCGCCGCATCTGCAGGTTTACAAGCCGCAACTATCTTCTGCGACCTCCGTTTTTCATCGTGGCACGGGCATCGCGCTGGGCGTCGGCACATTGCTGCTCACCGCCTGGCTGGTCTGCGCAGCCACCAGCGACAGCGCCTTTTCTGTCATTCAGTCATTGTTCGCGACCTGGATCGGCATTCTCGTCCTGATCGGCTTCACCGTTGCGCTGTTTTATCATTTTTGCAACGGCATCCGCCATTTGCGGTGGGATGCCGGGCGCGGCTTCGATCTGCCTGCCATGCATCGCAATGGCCGGCTGGTTTTTGCGGCGACGGTGGTACTGACCGTCGCGTTCTGGATCATTGCGTTCCTGGTGTGGTGAATGAACATGGATAAGCATAACGCTCCTTCAATCCACGTCATGCGCAGCCAGCTTGGCCGCGTGCGCGGCCTGGGTTCGGCGAAATCCGGCCTTCATCATTGGTGGATGCAGCGCGTCACCGCCATGGCGCTGCTGCCGCTCTCGCTTTACTTCGTGCTCTCGGTGCTGATGCTCGCGGGCGCTTCGCGGGCCGAAATGGCGGCTTTCATGGCCGAGCCCTGGAACACGGTTCTGTATCTCTGCCTGATTGCCGCTTTATTCTATCATCTCTCGCTCGGCGTGCAGGTGGTCATCGAGGACTATGTCCATTGTGAGACGAAGCGGCGCGCAACGCAGCTCGCGGTGAAGGCGCTCATCGTCGTTCTGGCCCTGGCCAGCGCCGTCTCGGTTCTCAAACTCGCCTTTTAAGAAAAACGGATTTTTCGTCCATGAATGCAATCCCAAAAACATCGATTGGCGGCTACAAGATCATCGACCACACCTATGACGTGGTGGTGGTGGGCGCCGGCGGTTCCGGCCTGCGCGCGACGCTGGGCATGGGCGCGGCGGGGCTGAAGACCGCCTGCATCACCAAAGTCTTCCCGACCCGCAGCCATACCGTGGCGGCGCAAGGCGGCATTGGCGCCTCGCTCGGCAATATGGGTGAGGATAACTGGCGCTGGCATATGTACGACACCGTGAAAGGGTCGGACTGGCTGGGCGACCAGGACGCCATCGAATATATGTGCCGCGAGGCGGTGCCGGCGATTTACGAGCTGGAGCATTTCGGCGTGCCGTTCTCGCGCACCGAGGATGGCCGGATCTATCAGCGCCCGTTCGGCGGCCATATGAAGGATTACGGCAAGGAGCCGGCGATGCGCGCCTGCGCCGCCGCCGACCGCACCGGCCATGCGATCCTGCACACGCTCTATCAGCAGAGCCTCAAGCACGAGGTCGAATTCTTCGTCGAATATTTCGCGCTCGACCTGATCATGGATGATGAGGGCGCGTGCCGTGGCGTGATGGCCTGGAACCTGGAAGACGGCACCATCCATCGCTTCCGCGCGCAGATGGTGGTGCTTGCCACCGGCGGTTATGGCCGCGCCTATCTCTCCTGCACCTCGGCCCATACCTGCACCGGCGACGGCGGCGGCATGGTGATCCGCGCCGGGCTGCCGGTTCAGGACATGGAATTCGTGCAGTTCCACCCGACCGGCATTTTCCCGGCGGGCTGCCTGATCACCGAAGGTGCGCGCGGCGAAGGCGGGTATCTCACCAACGCCCAAGGCGAGCGCTTCATGGAACGCTATGCGCCGACCGCGAAGGATCTGGCCTCGCGCGACGTGGTGTCGCGTTCGATGACGATCGAGATCAATGAAGGCCGCGGCGTGGGTCCGAACAAGGACCATATCCTGCTCCATCTCGAACATCTCGGCGCCGAAATTCTGCATGAGCGCCTGCCGGGCATTTCCGAGACCGCGCGCGTGTTCGCCGGTGTGGATGTGACCAAGGAGCCGATCCCGGTGCTGCCGACCGTGCATTACAATATGGGCGGCATTCCCACGAACTATCGCACCGAAGTGCTGCGCCCGACCGCGTCCAACCCGGATGCGGTGGTGCCGGGGCTGATGGCGGTGGGCGAGGCGGCCTGCGTGTCCGTGCATGGCGCCAACCGGCTCGGCACCAATTCGCTGCTCGACCTCGTGGTGTTCGGCCGCGCCGCCGGGCAGCGCGCCGCCGAGATCGTCAAGCCCGGCGCCACCCAGGCGCCGCTGCCGGCCAACGCCGGCGAGGCCAGCATGGCCCGCTTCGATGCGACCCGCAACGCCAAGGGCGGCACCAAGGTGGCGCAGCTGCGCGACCAGCTGCAGCGCACCATGCAGAGCCACGCCGCGGTGTTCCGCAATTCCAAGTCGCTCACCGAAGGTGTGACCAAGATGCAGGGCCTGTGGCAGGGCCTCTCCGACATCGCGGTGCAGGATCGCAGCCTGATCTGGAACTCCGATCTCGTCGAGGCGCTGGAACTCGACAATCTGATGCGCAATGCCATGACCACCATGGTCTCCGCCGAAGCCCGCAAGGAGAGCCGCGGCGCGCAGGCGCATGACGATTTCCCCGAACGCGACGATGCGGAATGGATGAAGCACACGGTCAGCTACTTGCGACGAGAAGGGCGATGTGCAGCTCAGCTATCGCCCGGTTAAAATGCAGACGCTGACCAACGAGGTCTCCGTGTTCCCGCCCAAGAAGCGCGTGTATTAAGGAACTTTCCCGATGGCAGAATTTACGCTTCCGAAAAATTCCAAAGTGGGCGTCGGCAAGACCCACAAGGCGCCGGCCGGGGCCAAGCGCGTGAAGGAATTCAAGGTCTATCGCTGGAACCCCGATGACGGGAAGAATCCGGTGATGGACACGTTCGAGGTCGACCTCGATGCGTGCGGCCCGATGGTGCTGGACGCGATCATCAAGATCAAGAACGAGATCGACGCCTCGCTGACCTTCCGCCGCTCCTGCCGCGAAGGCATTTGCGGCTCCTGCGCGATGAACATCGACGGCACCAACACGCTGGCCTGCCTGAAGCCGATCGAAGAGGTGAAGGGCGCGGTGGCCATCAACCCGCTGCCGCATATGCCGGTGGTGAAGGATCTGGTGCCGGATCTCACGCAGCCTTACGCGCAGCTGCGCTCGGTCGAGCCCTGGCTGCAGAGCGAAACCCCGCCGCCGCCGGATGGCGAGCGTCTGCAGAGCCGCGAGGAGCGCGCGAAGATCGACGGTCTGTGGGAGTGCATCCTGTGCTTCTGCTGCTCCACCTCCTGCCCGAGCTATTGGTGGAACGGCGACCGTTATCTCGGCCCGGCGGTGCTGCTGCAGGCCTATCGCTGGATCGCCGACAGCCGCGACGAAGCGACCGGCAAGCGGCTGGATGCGCTGGAAGATCCGTTCAAGCTCTATCGCTGCCACACCATCATGAACTGCACCCAGACCTGCCCGAAAGGCCTCAACCCGGCCGAGGCCATCGGCAAGGTGAAGCAGCTCATGCTTGAGCGTAAGGGCTAAGCAAGGAAGTAAGTAAGGGCCGCTTTTTGGAAAAAGCGGCGCAAAAACTTTCTTGCACTCTGGGCCCGTGGCGCGTCAACGCAGCACGGCCCAAATTAACAAAGTTTTTTTGCTACTTTTTGTTCACAAAAAGTAGCCCTTCCTTCTTTTCCTATCTTTACTTCGTCGCCCCGCCTGCCACAGCGCCCACGCCGGCGCCGAGTGCGGCGCCGAGCAGCACGGGGCCGCCGACGAGCGCGGTGATGGCGGCGCCGCCGACGGCGCCGATCGCGCCGCCGGAGAGCATGCGCTGCTGTGTCCGGGTCATGCCCGAGCAGCCGACCAGTGAACCTGCGCAGAGGACGACAACGCAGAGGCGGGGGAGAGTCAGCAAAGTTGGATCCTTTGATCGTGAAACAAACGCAACATTACTAACCCAGAGATGCTGTCGGTTTGCTGACAAAATTCCAAACGTTTGTTTAGGCGGCGATTTTAGAAATCGAACAGCTCCTCATCCTCAAGCTGGATGATCGAGAGGCAGGCGAAGGTCTGGCTGAGCGCGATATAGGCGATTTCGCCGAAGGTGACGGGGCCGGTGAAAGGGCCGGTGCGCCTGCCTTCCAGCCGCGCCTGCCGGTAGTTCAGCACGCAGGTGCAGGCAAAAGCGATGTCCCCGGGCTCGATGGTGGCGATCGCGCGGTCGAAGGCGGCGGGGAAATTCATGAGCGGCGTGGCGAAACGGTAGGTCAGGTTTTCGAACACCGGGGAGAAGAAATCGACGCGCTGTGCCTCGGCATCGACCGCGCGGATCGAAATGTTCATGGCAGCACCATTCTGATCGGTGATGAGCGGCAGGCTCGTGTCAATGTGCTGGGCCGCGATATAGGCCGCGAGATTTTGCAGCACCCCGTCGATCAGGCAGGACGTGGCGCTCAAGCCCTCTTCGGGGAAGGTGATCGCAGCACCTTTGCCGGTGGAGAAGAGGTTGACGATATCGATC
Organism: uncultured Pseudomonadota bacterium; assembly: GCA_963798115.1. Lineage (GTDB taxonomy): Bacteria > Pseudomonadota > Alphaproteobacteria > Acetobacterales > Acetobacteraceae > Acidocella. Next base: position 123,439 of record CAWCRT010000012.1, on the reverse strand, counting down.
TGCGCGGCCTGTTGGTGGGGCAGGGAGATATGCATGAGCGCGCCGTGCTCGGCATGGGCATGGCCGTTGCCGGCGAAGATCTTTGCGCCGGCCGCATCGGCGGCGCTGATCCAGCCGATCAGGGGGCTATTGAAGAGGCCCGGATAATCCGCGCCGTCGCGGGCGAAGCGACGCAATATTCCGCTCAGGCCGGGCAGGACCAGAACCGAAAACCCGTTGAACGGATAATGCCGCGCGAGCTCGGGAAGTTCGCGTGCCTCCAGCAGCTGGATCTCCGCCGCCTGCGCGTGGTCCGTGAGGTCGGAATAGAAAATCCGGGCGCGTTCGGTAATGCCGCCATTATCGGTCAGAAAAGCTGTCGCCGTGCCGCCGATCCAGCGTCCGGCCGGGAGCTGTGCGAGCAGGTTTTCCGCTCCCGCCAGCAGCAGGATGCGCCCCGCTTGGATCATGGCGGTCAGCTCCGCAACGCTGCCGAACCCACGCTTGGGCATCCGCAGACCCCCTTTTTTCAGGCTCATATATGGGTCATTTCTGTCAGCTCGCGCCGGTTATAGCCCGGCGTTGATTGTGTGGTGAAATATTTAAGAATAATAAGAAGTTACACAAGCGTTTTCAGAGCGAGACGAATCCGCGGCCGGGTGCTGCGGGCCGGTTCCGGAAAATTAAAAATTGGGCGCGGGGCTCGGGGGCGATGATTTTTTCCCGTCGCCATGGTTTAAAAACCGTAAACTGTTCCTGCCCCTTCGGGAGACAAAAATGAGCGCACAGGTCCGTCCGAGTAACGATCCGCTGGTCCATCATTGGATGCCTTTCACCGCCAACCGGCAATTCCAGGAGGCGCCGCGCATTATCGCCCGGGCGGAGGGCATTTATTACTGGAACATGCAGGGCGACCGGCTGCTGGATGGCACATCGGGCCTGTACTGCATCCCGCTTGGCCATGGCCGAAGGGAAATCCGTGAGGCGGTGGCCCGGCAGATGGAGACGCTGGATTACGCGCCGGCCTTTCAATATGGCACGCCCGAGGCGTTTCGCCTTGCCGCCGAAGTGGCACAGATGACGCCGCCGGGCCTGAACCGCATTTTCTTCACCGGTTCCGGCTCCGAGGCGGTGGAAAGTGCGATGAAAGTGGCCCTGCAATATCACCGCGTGCGCGGCGAGGGGACGCGGCAGCGCTTCATCGGCCGCGAGCGTGGCTATCATGGTGTGAATTTCGGTGGCCTGTCGGTCGGCGGCATGGTTGCCAACCGCAAGGCCTTTGGCGTCGGCATGCCCGGGGTTTCGCATTTGCGCCATACCAAGATCCCGGAGAACCAGTATGAGATGGGCGAGGGCACCCATGGCGCCGATCTGGCGGACGAACTGCAGCGTTTCGTCGATCTGCACGGTGCCGACACCATCGCCGCCTGCATCGTCGAGCCGATCGCCGGTTCCACCGGCGTTCTGGTTCCGCCCAAGGGCTATCTGCAGCGGCTGAGGGACATCTGCACCCGGCACGGCATATTGCTGATTTTCGACGAGGTGATCACCGGTTTCGGCCGCACGGGGCAGAATTTCGCGGCGCAGACTTTCGGGGTCACGCCCGATATCATCACCATGGCGAAGGCGCTGACCAACGGCTCCATCCCCATGGCGGCGATCGCGGTGCGCGAGGATATTCAGCAGGCCATTCTCGACGCCGCCCCAGCCAACACGGTGGAGCTGTTTCACGGCTATACCTATTCCGCCCATCCGGTGGCCTGCGCCGCCGGCCTTGCGAGCCTCAAGATCTATCGTGAGGAGGATACGTTCGCGCGGGTGCGGGCGCTGGCGCCGGATTTTCTGGCGCAGATCGGGGCCTTCCGCGATCTGCCTTATGTGACGGATACGCGCGGTTTCGGCCTGCTTGGCGCGATCGACCTGGAACCCGAGGCGCAGCCTGGCGCGCGCGGCTTCCGGATCATGTGCAAAGCGTTCGAGGCCGGGCTGGTGCTGCGCGTCTCCGGCGATACGCTGATCCTGGCACCGCCTTTCGCGGCCACGGCGGAGCAGATCGTGGAGATGGTGGAAACACTGCGCAAAGTCGTCGTCGCCACCGTTTGAACATGCCAGCCGGGCATGTTTGCAGCCCCCGAAGGGGCTTGCAACTGTGCCAACTACGCGCATGTTACCCCAACTCAGGACAGGAGCGTTAGCATTGTATCAGGATGTCATGTTGCATGTCGGCGGCCAATGGCGCGCCGCCAAGGATGGCCGTACGCTGGATTTGATCAATCCGGCGACCGAGGAAGTGATCGGCAAGATCGCTCATGCCGGCAAGGCCGATCTCGACGAGGCGCTGGCCGCCGCGCAGAAAGGATTTGAGACTTGGCGCCGGATGTCGGCGTTTGAGCGGGCCAAGCTGATGCGCAAGGCCGCGGCGCTGGTGCGCGAGCGGGCCGAAGCCATCGCCACCATCATGACCACCGAGCAGGGCAAGCCGCTCGCGGAAGCGCGCGTCGAAGTCGCAACCGCGTCGGATGTGATCGAGTGGTTCGCCGATGAGGGCCGTCGCGCCTATGGCCGGCTGATCCCGGCGCGCGGCGAGGGCATCTACCAGATGGTGGTGCGCGAGCCGGTCGGCGTGGTCGCCGGTTTCACCCCCTGGAATTTCCCGGTCAATCAGGCCGTGAAGAAGATTTCCGCGGCGCTCGCGGCGGGCTGCGCCTTCATCCTCAAGGGGCCTGAAGAGACGCCGGCGAGCTGCGCCGAGCTGGTGCGCGCTTTCGTCGATGCCGGGCTGCCGGAAGGCGTGTTGCAGCTGGTCTATGGCGTGCCGGCGGAAATTTCCGAATATCTGATCCCGCATCCGGTGGTGCGCAAGATCTCCTTCACCGGTTCGACCGCGGTCGGCAAGCATCTCGCCGCTCTGGCCGGCGCGCATATGAAGCGCGTGACGATGGAGCTGGGCGGCCATGCCCCGGCGATCATCTGCAACGACGCCGACCTCGACCAGGCGGCGAAGATCCTCAGCGCCAACAAGTTCCGCAATGCCGGGCAGGTCTGCATCGCGCCGACGCGCTTCCTGGTGCAGCGGGACGTGTATGAGCCGTTCGTCGAACGCTTCGTGCAGGCGGTCCAGGCCATCAAGGTCGGCAACGGGTTGGAAGCCGGCACCACGATGGGGCCGCTCGCCAATTCCCGCCGCGTCGCCGCGATGGAAGGCTTCGTGGCCGATGCCGTGCAGAAGGGCGCCACAGTGCGCACCGGTGGCAAGCGCATTGGCAACAAGGGCTATTTCTTCGAGCCGACCGTGCTGACCGACCTCGCGCCGGAAGCGCGGGTGCTGCATGAGGAGCCGTTCGGCCCGCTGGCGCTGATGGTTCCGTTTGGCACCGTGGACGAGGCGCTCGCCGAGGCGAACCGCCTGCCTTATGGCCTCGCCTCCTATGCCTATACGCGTTCCACCGCCACGGCGGCGCGCCTGGGTGCTGGGATCGAGGCCGGCATGGTGTCGATCAACCATCACGGCCTGGCCCTGACCGAAACGCCGTTCGGCGGCGTGAAGGATAGCGGCTACGGTTCCGAAGGCGGCATCGAGGGCATGGAGCCGTATCTGGTGACCAAGTTCATCAGCCAGGCGAATCTGGTTTAAGTGTAAGTAAGTGGCCGCTTTTTAAAAAAAGCGGCGCAAAAATCTTTTTCGACTTTGGGCCCGTGCCGGCTGTCACCGCCACGGGCCCAGTTTAAAAAAGTTTTTTGCTTCTTTTTTTCAAAAAAGAAGCGCTTCCTTTCTTCCTTCACGCACTCCCGGCAGCGCCGTAAATCACCCGCAATTTCTTTTTATCGAGCTTGCCGACGGAGGTTTTCTCCAGCGCCTCGGCGAAGAAGACATGGTCGGGAATGGCGTAGCGGGAGAGTTCGCCAAGTTCCACGCGCGCGCGGATCAGGCTTTTCACGTCGTCTTCGGTGAGGACAATGTCAGGCTTGCGCACCACGATCGCCGCTGGCCGCTCGCCCCACATGTAATCGTGGATGGCGATCACCGCGCATTCGCTGACCCTGGGATCACGCAGGATAATATCCTCCAGCGCGAGTGAGGAAATCCATTCGCCGCCGGTCTTGATCACATCCTTGCTGCGGTCGAGCACATGCAGCAGGCCGAAATTGTCGATGCGGCCGAGATCGCCGGTATGCATCCAGCCGCCGCGCCACAAAGCCGCGCTGGCCGCCTCGTTCTTCACATAGCCGGACGTCAGGCACGGGCCGCGCGCCACCACCTCGCCGATGCTCTTGCCGTCATGGGGCAGAAAATTCATCGCTTCATCGGCGATGGCGAGTTCGATCAGCGCGCCCGGCTGTCCGGTGGCGCAACGAATTTCGATTTCGCGCTCGGGGCTTGGGTCTTCCGCCAGCATGTCGCCGGTGATCTGGCTGATGGTCATGATCGGGCAGGATTCCGACATGCCGTAGCCGCTATGCACGTCGATACCGCGCGCCAGGGCGGCGCGGCACAAAGCTTCGGGCATGGCCGAGCCGCCGACGACCACGCGCCAACGGCTGAGATCGACCTTGTCTGCTTCGGGCGCGCTGAGCAGCATGTGCAGGATGGTCGGCACGCAATGCGAGATGGTGACATGTTCGGCGGCGATGAGTTGCAGCGCCAAAGGCGGTTGGAAACGGCCGGTATAGACCTGCTGCATGCCCATCATGGTCGCGAGATAGGGAAATCCCCAGCCATGGACGTGAAATAACGGCGTCAGAGGCATGTACACATCCTCGCGCGAGACGCGGCCATGGATGCCGCTCATGGCGAACGTGGAGAGCAAGGTCAGCGCGTGCAGCACTAGCTGCCGGTGCGAGAAATACACGCCCTTGGGCTCGCCGGTGGTGCCGGTGGTGTAGAAGCTGGTGGCGATCGTGTTTTCGTCGAAATCCGGAAATTCGTGGGAAGCTGGCGCGGCGGCGAGCAGCGTTTCGTAATCGCCGGCATATTTTTCGCCATAGCCACCATCTTCCGCCGCGTCGTCGTCAGCCATGCAGACAACCTGTTTGATCTTCGGAAGCTGCTCGCGAATATTCCGGCAGGCGGGGAAGAAATCCTTGTTGATGAGCAGGATTTCCGCGTCGGAATGGTCGAGCGTATAGGCGATCTGCGCCGGGCTGAGGCGGATATTCACCATCATCAGCACGCAGCCGAGCATCGGCACGGCGAAATAGGCTTCGAGATAGCGATGGCTGTCCCAGTCGGCCACGGCGATGCGCATGCCGGGTTTGGCGCCAAGCGCGGTCAGCGCCCCGGCCAGGCGGTGCACGCGGGCGACGAATTCAGGGTAGGTGAAGCGCAGCGCGCCGCGATAGACGATCTGCTTGCGGCTCGCCTGGGCAATCGGCGTTTTTAAAAGCTGCTTGATCAGCAGCTGATAGCTGTTGGCCATGGCGTTTCCTTTTTTTGTCTTTTTTAGAAACGAGATAGGCTTTTAGGAAAGTGGCCGCTTTTTGAAAAAAGCGGCGCAAAAACTTTTTTGACTTTTGGCCCGTGCCGCTCGAGCGCCTCAGGCCCAAAGTCGCAAAGTTTTTTTGCTACTTTTTGTACACAAAAAGTAGCCCTTTTTCCTTACTTCACTCTGCCTTTAATCAGCGCCATTGCCCGGTCAAAGGCCGCATCCGCGTCCAGCTCGGTTGTATCGAACTGCATGGCGTCAGCAGCGGCGACCAGGGGGGCGGCTTTGCGGTTGGCGTCGGCCGCGTCGCGGGCGGCGAGGTCGGTTTGCACGGCCTCGAGCGTCACATCCTGGCCACGGCCGAGCAGTTCGGCGTGGCGGCGCTGGGCGCGCGCTTCCAGGCTGGCGGTGACGAAGAATTTCACGTCGGCATTGGGGAAGATCACGGTGCCGATGTCGCGCCCGTCCAGCACTGCGCCGTTGGCGGTGCCAAAATGGCGCTGGAATTCCAGCAGAGCGGCGCGCACGCCGGGGATGGAAGCGACCTGGCTCGCGGCCTTGTCCGCCGGGCCGCCGCGCAGGTCGGTGCGGGTGAGGTCGGCAGAGGTCAGGCTTTTGGCGGCCTCGGTGGCGGCTTCCGGATTGGCCGGGTCGGCGCCGGTGTCGAGCACGCGGCGGCCGACAGCGCGGTAGAGCAGGCCGGTATCGAGATAAGGAAGGTCCAGCGCGGCGGCGATGCGCCGCGCTAATGTGCCTTTGCCCGCCGCGGCGGGCCCGTCGATGGCGATGATCATAGCCAGGCGATCATACGGCGCTGATGCGCGCGCCGAGCCCGCGCATCAGCGTCACGAAACCGGGGAAGGAGGTGTCGATGAAGGTGGCATCATCGATCCGCATTTCCGCGTCCGCGATCTGGCCGAACACCAGGGCGCTCATCGCCAGGCGATGGTCCATATGCGTCTCCACCAGCCCGCCGCCGGGGATACGCGCGCCGCCATGCACGATCAGGTCGTCGCCTTCGATCTCCACGCGCACGCCGCCGGCGCGCAGCATGGCGGCGGTGGCGGCCAGACGGTCGCTCTCCTTCACGCGCAGCTCGGCCAGGCCGCGCAGGCGCGAGGTGCCGCGCGCGGCGGCGCAGGCGACCGCGAGGATGATATATTCATCGATCATGCTCGGCGCGCGCTCGGCCGGGACGTCCACGGCGGTGAGCGCGGTGTGCTCCACCATCACGTCGCCGATGCTCTCGCCGCCCTGGGTGCGGGCGTTGCGGATGGTGAGCTCGGCGCCCATTTCGCGTAGCGTGTCGAACAGGCCGGTGCGCAGCGGGTTCAGCCCGACATTGCGAATGGTCAGGCGCGAACCCGGCACGAGCAGGCCGGCGACCAGCGGGAAGGCGGCGGAGGACGGATCGCCCGGCACCGCCACATCGGCGCCGCGCAGCTCCGGCTGGCCGGTGAGGCGGATCACGCGGCCTTTGCCTTGCTGGCCGACGGTGAGTTCGGCGCCGAAATGGCGCAGCATGTTCTCGGAATGGTCGCGGGTCGGCTCCGGCTCCTCGACCTCGGTGACGCCGCGGGCGTTCAGGCCGGCGAGCAGCACGGCGGATTTCACCTGGGCGGAAGCGACCGGCAGGCGGTAGCTGATCGGCAGCGCGTCACGCGCGCCCTGGATGGTGAGCGGCAGGCGATCGCCCTCGCGCGCGGTGAAGGTCGCGCCGGACATTTTCAGGGGCTCGATCACGCGCCGCATGGGGCGTTTGCGCAGCGAGCCGTCGCCGGTCATGACGGAATAGAAATCATGCGTGGCGAGGATGCCGGCGAGCAGCCGCGCGGCGGTGCCGGAATTGCCCATGTCCAGCACATCGTCCGGCGCGGTGAGGGCGCCGATGCCACGGCCGGCGACGATCCAGTCTTCGCCCTCCTGGCGGATCTCCGCGCCCAGAGCGCGCATGGCGGCGGCGGTGCGCAGCACGTCCTCGCCTTGCAGCAGGCCGGTGATGCGGGTCTGGCCGACCGCGAGCGCCCCGAACATGAGCGCGCGATGGCTGATCGATTTGTCCCCGGGGACGGTGATTTCGCCGGAAAGCGGCGCGGCAGGGCGGCTGGCGGCGAGCGGCTTGGCAGGTTGCGATTCCATGAGCGGCGCTTAGCGCGTTTTGCGTAAGAGAGGAAACGCCCTGCCAGCGCGGCGCCGATTTTTATGCGCCGCGCCATGGCCTCGATGCTGGCATCGAAACGTTCTTGGGCGCTGCGAAAACCCACGGAAAACTGCGGGTTGTGCCGGCGCGCGAAGTTCGGTTTGACATCGCGCGCAGGGCGTGGCATCGCGCCGCTCTCATTCAAATGGCGTTAAGAAAAGAGGTTTTTATGGCCAAACCGGAACTTGGCGAAAAACGCACATGCGTATCCTGTGGGACGCGGTTTTTCGACCTCGGGAAAGACCCGGCGGTCTGCCCGAAATGCGCCACGGAACAGCCGGCTGAACAGCCGCGCCTGAAGCGGGCCGCCCCGCAGCCTGAAGAGGCGAAGAAGATTGTGAAGCCGGCCGCCGCCGACGTCGATGACGTGGATGTCGAGGTGGGCGACGACGAGGCGGACGAGGATATTCTGGAGGATGCCGACGACCTCGACGACGATACCGATGTGATCGACGCCGATATCGACGTGCAGCCGGAAAATGACGACGGCGAACGCTAAGCCGTTCTGATTTCGGTGTTTTGGCGCCGCAGCCGGTGTTCGGCTGCGGCGTTTTTTATTTGAGTTTTAAGTAAGTGGCCGCTTTTTGAAAAAAGCGGCGCAAAAACTTCTGCGACTTTTGGCCCGTGGCAGCGAAACCAGCACGGCCCAGATTAACAAAGTTTTTTTGCTACTTTTTGTTCACAAAAAGTAGGACTTGCTTCCCTTCTTTAATGCGCCGGCTTCCATCCCTCGATCGCGCGCAGACGCGGATATTGCTGGGCTTCGTGCCAGCTGCCGAGGATGGTGTTGTCGATGGTCAGCGGCGGGGTGACGCTGGGCTCCAGGCTGATCCGCAGCGCCACGTCGTGATCGACCATATCGGTCGTGCCGGCCAAGGTCGCGGTGCCGGAGGGGGCGGTGAGCCGGGCGGCGGTCAGGCTGGCTTCGCCGTTGGCGAAATCGGCGGAGAGCGCCAGGGTGTCGAAAGCGCTGGTGCCGGATGTGACGGAAGCGCGCAGATGCCGGTGGTCAGGGCTGTTCAGGGCCTTGACGAGTGCTGCGAGGTCAAAGCCGGTGATATGGCCGTTGGCGGCGGTCAGCGTTGCCGGGCCGGAGAGGGTTGCCTTCCAGCTGTCCGGTTCATAGCCGCTGGCGGTGAGATCGGCCGTGGCGGTCACAGTGCCGTCGGGCAGAGTGAAGGGGAAATGAGCGGCAGGTTGAGCTGGCTGGCGTCGAGCCTGGTGCCGGCAAATTTCAGCGCGAGCGCCGGCGGGGCGCCGGCTGCCATGGTCGCGGTGAAGCTCCCGGTCAGAGTGCCGCCGGCGATGGCGCCTTGCGTCAACACGCCCGCCAGGCTGTTCGTCCCCACGGTGATGGTCCCTTGCGCGGACCCCAGGACCGGCTGGCCGTCATAGAGCACGCGATTGGCGCTGATTTTCAGCGTGCCGGGCGCCTGGGCGACGCTCGACCAGGGCAGCGCCATCAGGAGGTTCAGCGGCGGCAGGGCCAGCGTGTCGGCTGCGATGTCGCCGGTGACGATGCCGTTGCTGCTGACCGCATGACCGTTGGCGGTCAGGTCGCCGAAGGACAGGACGAAATCCGGCAGGCCGAATTGCCGGGGCGCGACCAGCATGTTGGCCCGGAGCGAGAGGGAGCCGGCGCCGGGCCAGGACAGGCCGTGATTGAGGTGGAACAGCGTCGCCACGGCGATGGCATTGGGGTTGCGCAGCGTGGCCGGCCCGTTGGCGGTGCCGGTGTTCAGGTCGATGGTCGGCGCGGCGGTGAGCGTGAAATCGCCAAGGCTGGCTACGGCACTGGTGGCGAGCGCGGCCGGCGGCCCGGCGGCGGCGAAAGAAAGGTTGAGCCGTGGCTGCAGCAGGTCCAGCAGGCAGCTGCCATGGCGCGGGCAGAAGCGCCTCCAGGGGGGCTGCGGAAGGCAGGGTGACAAAGCCCTGCGCATTGGTGACCTGGCCCTTGGCATCGAGCGCCAGGCTGCCGGCGACCAGGCCGTTATAGAGCCGGGCGGAGACACGGCGGATATTCAGCCCGTCGCCGAGCGTGCCATCCAGCAGCAGATTGCTGAGCGGCAGCGGCCCGAGTGTCGCTTTGGCGGCGGTGATCTCCGCATCGGCCGAGAAGGCCGCATTCGGGCGGCGGCTGAACCAGGTGAGCAGCGGGGTCAGGTCGAGCCGGTTGAAAGCGAGCGTGCCGCTCGCATGGTGGTCGTGAATGATCAGCGTCCCGGTGACATGGTGGTCGCCGCCGATCTCGCCGGTCAGATCCTGCAAGGCGAGCTCGTCTCGGGTGCCGGAGAGCGTGGCGCTCAGCGTGGCGCTGGTCCAGCCGGCCGGCGCCGGGATGGCGTAGCTGCTCAACAGGTCGGGCAAAGAAGGGATTTGCAGCTTCGCGTTGCCGCTGATCGCGCCATGCGCATCGAGCGTCAGATTGCCGGCGAGCTGGCCGCCGCTCGCCAGGCTCGCTTGGACCTGGCGCGCGGAAATGGTCCCGGCATTGGCGGCGAGTGCCGCCTGAAACGCGGCGAAACGTTGCCCGAAGGACGGTCACGTTCGTGGCGTTCAACGCCACGTCCAGCCGTAGTCCCGGCCAGGGCGCCGTCATCCCGTTCAGAACCGAGAGATCGATATTTTGCCCGGTCAGCGTGGCGATGAGATCCGGGTGGAGGAGTTGCAGCTGCGCGCTGCCCGCGAGGCGGGCGGTGCCGGCATTGATCTGCAGCGTGGTGGCGGTCAGCGCGGTCGCATCGGCATTGAGGTCGGCATTGGCCGTCATGTGCGGGGCGTTGAGGCCGAGCTGGCCGGTGACTTCTCCGGCGCTGTCGAGCGCGCCGATGAACTGAGCCGCGACATCGCCGCTTTTCGCCTCGATCCGCAGTGGCGCGATGCCGGTGTCGTTGGTTCCGGAGAGTGCCAGCGTGAGGGCGAGCGGCTGGTCGCGCATCATGCCGTTCCCGGACACGGTGATGGCGCTGTCGGTGCCGGTGACGATCGTGGCGTTGATATTGTCGAGATGCACCTGGCCGAGTGTGACCGTGCCGTTCTGGATCTGCGCGTGCAAGGCCGCGAGCCAGCTGGGCGGGGTGATGGCGGCGCTGCCGCCGGGTAGCGGCCAGGGCAGGTTGATATGCGGCGAAATCAAAGTGAGGCTGGTGGCGTGCAGCTGGCCGCGCAGCAAAGCGGGCAACGAGATCGCCAGCGTCAGGGAGCCGGCCTGGATCGTCTCCTGGTCAGGGCCGGTGATGGTGACGCGCCCGGCGACAAGCTGCGGCGCGGGCAGCAAGGCGAGCGACAGCCGGCCGTTGATCCGCACCTCGCGGCCGGTGAGCGAGGAGGCCAGCGCCTCGATGGTGCCGCGATGCGTGCTGGAGGCCACGAAGCTGGGCAAAGCCAGAATGGCAGCCCCCAGCAGGATGGCGAGACCGAGCGGGAGGAGCCAGAGATGCTTTCTGCTCACGAGCGATCGAAGCCGCAGCGCGGCATGGCGCCGTGCCCGTACGGCGCGACGCTCCGGCGCGAAGCGATGAGGATGGTTCCGCGCAATTGTTCGGGGCTTTCCAAGGGCAAATTTTTGGTGATGATTTGGTCCTCATCGCCGCGCACGACAATACCGGTGCAAGTACCGTCGTGATCGATCGAGAATTGCCCGCCCATGAAACCTGCCATCAAACCCGTCCATGTTGATGTCCGATTGTCGGTTTTGGTTCAAGGGTTGCGCTATGTTAGGCTGAGTTAATGACGTATTGGGGCAAGATCATCGGTGGTGTGGCGGGCTTTGCCGTGGGCGGCCCGGCGGGGGCGCTGTTTGGCGCGGCTCTGGGGCATGCGGCCGATGAAGGGGTGGTGAGCAGCATCGCCGCCCGGGCGCTGCCGTTCGAGGCGGCGAAAATGGCGGCGCTGCTTGGGCGGCGCGACCAGATTTTTGCCGTCAGTGTCACGGTGCTGGCGGCCAAGCTCGCGAAATGCGACGGGGCGGTGACGCGCGCCGAGATCGACATGTTCAAGCGCAGTTTTTCGATCCCGGAGTCCAGCCTCGCCGAGATCGGCCGGCTGTTCGACCGCTCGCGGGAATCAGCCGCCGGCTACGAGAGTTACGCGCTCCAGCTTGGCCAGGCCTTTGCCGACAACCGTATCCTGCTGGAACAGGTGCTGGCCGGGCTGTACCAGATCGCCCGTGCCGATGGGCCGGTGAATGCCGACGAGACGGAATTTCTGGAGCGGGTGGCGCGGCGTTTCCGGCTCGACGCCACGTCCGCCGGCCGGGCCGAAAAGGGGAGTGCCGCGCCCGCCCAGCCGGCTGAGGATGTGTATGCGATGCTAGGCCTCGACCGGACGGCCAGCGACGAGACGATACGGGCGCGCTGGAAGGCGCTGATGCGCGAGAACCATCCCGACAGCCTGGCCGCGCGCGGCGTGCCGCAGGCGATGATCGATGCCTCCTCCGACCGCGTGGCGCGGATCAATGCCGCCTACGACACGATCAAGCGTGAACGCAAACTGTGAAGCGCAGAGCTTGATCCGCCAATCCTCGCCGAATTTCGATGCGCGGCCGGGTGAGGTGGACATGCTGGTGCTGCATTATACCGGCATGCAGACGGCAGCGGCGGCGCTGGCGCGGCTGTGCGATCCGGCGGCGAAGGTCTCCTCTCACTACCTCGTGGATGAGGATGGCGCCGTCCACGCGCTGGTCGAGGAGCAGAACCGCGCCTGGCATGCTGGGGTGAGTTTCTGGCGCGGCGCCACGGGGCTGAATGACCGCTCGATCGGCATCGAGATCGTCAATCCGGGCCATGAGTTCGGCTACCGGCCGTTTCCGCCGGTGCAGATGCGGGCGGTGCGCGCGCTTTGCCACGGGATTCTGGCGCGCTGGCCGGGCATTGTCGCGCGCAACGTGGTGGCGCATTCCGACATCGCGCCGAACCGCAAGCAGGATCCCGGCGAGCTGTTCGACTGGCGCGGGCTGGCGCAGGCGGGCATCGGGCTGTGGACCGATTCTTTCGCGCCCCCGGGCGATTGGCGGCGCCGATCTCGCTGCGATCGGTTATGATATGAACTTGGGAGAGGCGGAGGTGATCACCGCTTTCCAGCGGCATTTTTGCCTGATCATCTGACCGGCGCGGCGGACCAAAAGACCACCGGCCGGGTGGCGGCGGTGCGGGCCCTGGTTGACCAAAGCTGAATGAGGGTGCAGGGACCGTCTCATCCAGACGGTTGGACGGCCGCTGGCAGGGGTTAAACCCTGCTGGAGGAAAGTCCGGGCTCCACGGAAATACGGTGCCGGCTAACAGCCGGCGGGGGCGACCCCAGGGACAGTGCCACAGAAAACAAACCGCCACGGGCTTGCCCGGGGCAAGGGTGAAACGGTGCGGTAAGAGCGCACCGCGGCCCTGGTGACAGGGCTGGCAGGGTAAACCCCACCGGGAGCAAGACCGAATAGGGGCGGCCGGCGCCGTGCGAAAGCATGGGCGCAGGAGCATTTCCGATCCGTCGCCCGGGTTGGTCGCGCGAGGCGGGCCGCAAGGTCCGTCCCAGAGGAATGGCCGTCCAGCGCCGTTCGCGGCGTGGACAGAACCCGGCTTACAGACCGTCTGGATTTTTCTTTTTACGAAACGATAGTGCAATGAAGGCGCGGCAGCATGGCTGTCCGCGCGCCATACCGGGCGTTGTGGGCGCGTTCTGGATGGTATTTCATTTATGTGAATACATCTCCATTTATGAGAAAGAGAACAAAACAAGAACACTGAATTCCAAGAATCTTCAATTGTTTTCAGGGGGTTTTCGTTCGACTCGGTATCGTAAGGAGGCGATTCCTTTTGACGAGGCATGGTAGCCCATGCTAGTGGGGCATAAACCCATGAATACCCATACAGTGGTGGAAGGCCCCGCGTCACCTCGAGATGAGTCAGTTCTTCGGCAACCACGAGAATCGGCTTGATGCGAAGGGACGGGTCTCCGTCCCGGCGCCGTTCCGTGCGGCTTTGAAGGGCGATCTGGGGGCGATTTCGCTGGTTTTGCGGCCCTCCCACATTCCGGGCTGCATCGAGGTCTGGCCGCGCGCGGCCTATCAGCTTTGGCAGGAGAAGCTGGATCAGATGGATCATTTCGATCCCAAACGCGAAGCCCTGGCGACCTTGCTCTATAGCGATGCCTGGCTGCTGGAAACCGACAAGGAAGGGCGCATCCTCGTTCCCGGCGACCTTGTCGAACATGCGAACCTCAAGGATGCGGTGATTTTCCTAGGGCGCGGCGATCATTTTCATATCTGGGAGCCGCAGGCGGCGGCTGAGTTCCGCCGGGCCTCGCGCGCGCTGGCGCCGGGCTTCACGCCAAAGGTGGTGCCGGCATGAGCGAATTTTCCCATATTCCCGTACTGCGCGATGAGGCGGTGCAGATGCTGGCGCCGGTGCCGGGCAAGATATATCTCGACGGCACGTTCGGCGGCGGCGGTTATGCGCGGACGATTCTCGATTCGGCCGATTGCCGCTTGATCGCCGTCGATCGCGATCCGGCGGCGGTGGCGCGCGGGCGCGAACTCGCCGCGCAATATCCTGGCCGTCTGCAAATCTGTGAAGGCCGGATCAGCAGGATTTCCGATCTGCTCGGTGCCGCCGGGGTCGGTGCGCTGGATGGCGCGGTGTTCGATCTTGGCGTTTCCTCCTACCAGATTGACGATCCGGCACGCGGCTTTTCATTCCGCCAGGACGGGCCTCTCGATATGCAGATGGGCAGTGCGGAAATTACCGCTGAGACGCTGGTAAACACTGTGCCCGAATCCGAGCTCGCTGATATTTTGTACCAATTCGGAGAGGAAAAAGCGTCGCGCCGTATCGCCAAGGCGATCGTGGAGCGGCGGCGGCAACAAAAATTCACAACGACGGCCGATCTGGCCAGCGTGATACGGAGTGTCGTGAGAGCGGACAAGTCAGGTATCGACCCAGCGACCCGCAGCTTTCAAGCACTGCGCATCGCGGTGAATGACGAGCTCGGCGATGTCGCCGCGGGTCTCGCGCAGGCGGCGTCTCTGCTGGCGCCGGGCGGGCGGCTGGTGGTGGTGAGTTTCCATTCGCTGGAGGATCGGATCGTGAAGCGCTTTTTCGCGCAGGCGGCCGGGCGCACGCCCGGCGCGTCGCGGCATGACCCCGCCTCGATGCAGGAAGCGTCGCAGCCCGAATTCAGATTGCTGACACGCAGCCCGGTGCTGCCGAGCGAAGCGGAGGTCAAGGCCAATCCGCGCGCACGCAGCGCCAAGCTGCGGACATTGGAAAGGCTCGAATCATGATCCGTCCCCTGACCCTGATCAGCGCCTCTTTGTTCGTGCTGTCGGGCGCGTATCTGTTCGCGGTGAAACAGCGCTCGCAGGTGCTGGATGACAAGATGGCGCAGGTGGCGCAGGCGACGCGGCTCGATGAGCAGCGCGTCCGGGTGCTGCAGGCGCAATGGGCGCTGGAAGCCGATCCGTCGCGGCTGCAGCAACTCGCCGCCAATTTCACCACGCTGCAACCGATGAAGCCGGACCAGCTGGAGGCGCTGTCGCAGCTGGCCGCAGCGCTGCCGGCGCCGAACAGTCCGGTCCCTGGCGGCAGCCAGCCGGCTCCGGCAGTGCCGGTTGCCGACGCCGACGGCACCAACACCGATACCGGGCAAGTGGCGCAGGCCACGCCGGCCGCGTCGTCGCAGGCGGGGGCGGGTGTTCATCTGGCCAGTGCCGAACAGGCGGCGCCTGCGGAGAGCGACGGCGATGGCGCGGCACGTCAGGAAGCGTCGTCCGAGGCCGTGGCCCCGCTCGGCGCGCAGGTGCATCTCGTCAGTGCCGAACTGGTCGGGCCCTCCGACGATGCGGTGCGTCCGGCCCGCCATGTTCCGGTCTATGAGGCTGCGCACCGGCTCCCCGCGACCGCGCCGGTCCTGCATAAACGGCTGACCCGCGTCGCGCTGCGACGGGAGGTGCCGGTCCGGCATAGCGAATCGCACCTTTATATGGCGCGCGCGATGGCGGTATCGCCGGAGCCGGCGGCGCAGATGAGCGCGCCGTTGCTGCGGGTGCGCGACCTGGCCTCGGAAACGCCGCCGCTGCCGCCGCCGATGGCGAGAATGGCGGGTCTGATGCTCGGCATGGCGCAGTCAGGGAGCGATAATTGACATTGACGCTCAAGCCCGGTCCGGAACCGCCCGCGCGCCGCCCCGGCGCGCCAGGGCGCGGGGCCGCGCCGCGCATTGAGCGTACGCGCCGAGCCGCTGCCGCCGGCGGCCCTGGAGAAGACGCGCGTCCGGCTGCTGATGAGCGCGCTCGGCTTCAGCGGCCTGTTTGCGCGTGCTGACGCTGCGCCTGGTCTACACCACCGTGATCAACCCGATCCTGCCGCCGCCGGCCGTGCTGAAGGCTTTGCAGCCGCAGCTGAACATCATGCCGCCGCCGCCTGACCGCGCCGATATCGTTGACCGCAATGGCACGATCCTCGCGGTCTCGCTGCCCGGAGCGGAGCTCTATGCCGATCCGCGCCAGGTCACCGATCCGGTGCAGGCGGCGGAGCAACTCGCTGCGGTGCTGCCCGGGCTGGACGTGACGGAGACCGAGCACCGGCTCGCCTCGGGCAAGGATTTCGTCTATCTCGACCGCGCAGCTGACCCCGCCCGAAGAGCTGGCGGTGAACCAGCTCGGCATTCCCGGCGTGTATTTCGAGAACACCGAGACACGGCATTACCCGGACGGCGATCTTGCCGCGCATATTCTGGGCGGGGTGGGCGTCGGCAATGTCGGCATCGCCGGGGTCGAAGACTATTTCAACCAGCGCCTGACCAGCAATCCCGCGCCGCTGCGGCTGTCGATCGATGCCGGCATCCAGAGCATCGTGCATGACGAGCTGGCCGCCGCCGTGAAGGAGTTCCAGGCGCCGGGTGGCTGTGCGATCGTGATGAGTGCCAAGACCGGCGAGGTTATGGCGATGGCCAGCCTGCCGGACTACAATGCCAACGATATTGGCACGGCCAGCGGCAACAGCCAGTTCAACCGCTGCGTGAACGGCGTCTATGAGCCGGGCAGCGTGTTCAAGCTGCAGACCATGTCGATGGCGCTGGATTCCGGCCTCGTTCATTGGTGGGATTATTTCGACACCACGCATCCGCTGCGCGTCGGGCATTTTTATATTCGCGACTTTGAGCCGGCGCATGTGTGGATGGCGATGCCGCAGATCCTCAACGTGTCGTCGAATATCGGCGCGTCGCGCATCGCCTCGATCCTCGGGCCCGAAGATCGAGCAGGCCTGGTACAGCAAGATGGGCTTCCTCAAGCCGGTGGATGTGCAATTGCCGGGCCCGCCCTGGCCGGAACATCCCGCCCTTCAACAATTGGGGCCTGGCGGCGACACTGACCGTGTCGTTCGGCGGCGGCATCGCGGTCAGCCCGCTGCAGCTGGTGGCGGGCGTGGTGCCGATCGTCAATGGCGGCATTCGCTATAACCCGACATTGCTGGCGGTGAACCCGAACGGTCCGCAGCCGGTGGGCGTGCGGGTGATGAAGCAGAGCACCTCGGACATCATGCGCAAGATGATGACCGACGTGGTGGCCGAGGGGACCGGCGTTTATGCCGCCGTGCCGGGCTATATCGTCGGCGGCAAGACCGGCACCGCGCAGGTGGTCGGGCCGAACGGGCGCTATCTGCTGCACACCAACAACGCCTCCTTCATGGCCGCGTTCCCGATGCAGGACCCGCAATATGTGGTCTATGTGCTGGTGCTGCAGCCGAAGCCGGATGCCTCCACCCATGGCTTCACCACCGGCGGCTATATTGCCGCCCCCACGGTCGCGCAGATCATCGCCCGCATCGGGCCGATGCTGGGCATCATGCCGTTGAGCGGTTCCGAGCTGACGGCGCAGACCGCGGCGCTTGACCGTGCCGCTGCAGCCGACCACGCCGCCCGGCCAGCCAGGGCTCGGGCCGAACAACCCGCTGCCGCCGGGCGCGAATGCCTTCGCTTATTTAATGATGGGACTGAAGCCGCCGGGCATGGACGACACCGCGCCAGACCCGGCTATCGGACCAGCGGGCAGCGCAGAAGGCGGCGACGCTGCTCTCTGCCTCGCCGGTGGCGAAGCGGGCCGTCAGGCCGGTCGTGGAACCGGTCTTTCCGGCAATCAGCAGCCATATTGATGACGGAGCGGGCGCTGCCGACGGATAATGAGTTTGCGGAGCGGTGAGTTGAACGGGGTACGGGGCATTACGGCGGATAGTCGGGCGGTTCAGCCGGGCTATATGTTCGCCGCCTTGCCCGGTGCCACAGCGGACGGACGGCGCTTTATCGCTGATGCCGTGGCCCGCGGCGCGGTTGCCGTGCTGGCGCCCGAAGGGACGGCCTGGCCGCCCGGCGTGCCGCCGCGCCCGATGCTGTGCACCGCCAAGCCCGCGCGAAAAACTCGCGCAATTCGCGGTCGAGCTGGCCGGCAAGCTGCCGGAGCGGCTGGCTGCGGTCACCGGCACCAACGGCAAGACCAGCACTGTGGATTTCATCCGGCAGATATTGTGCCTCGCGGGCCGGCGCGCCGCGTCGCTCGGCACGCTGGGCGTGATCGCCGAGGGGGTGCCGGCGGCAGCCTCCCTGACCACGCCCGATCCGGTCACGCTCGCCAACACGCTGGCGATGCTGGCGCGCGAGGGTTTCTCGGATGCCGCCTTGGAGGCCTCGTCGCACGGGATCGAACAGAGCCGGCTGGATGGGCTGAGTTTTGCCGCCGCCGGCTTCACCAATCTGACGCGCGACCATCTCGATTATCACGGCTCCATGGAGGCTTACCGGGCGGCGAAATTGCGGCTGTTCGGCAGGCTGGTGAAGCGCGGCGCGGCGGCGCGGGCGATGGCCGATCTCGACCCGGTGACGCTGGGCATGCTGCGCGAAATCGCGCTTGAAGCGCGGCCTGGAGTTTCAGGCGCTCAGCTTCGGGCAGATCGCGGCACTGCCGTCCGGCCAGGAGATCAGGGTCGAGGGGCGGGAGGTGTCGCTGCCTTTGCCGGGCAAATTCCAGGCCGATAATGCCGTGCTCGCCGCCAGCCTGGCGGAGGCGCTGGGCGTTGCGGATGCCTTGTCCTATCTGCCGCGGCTGGTCGGCGTGCGGGGCCGGCTGGAGCGGGCTTTGGTGCTGCCCAACAAAGCGGCCGCCTATGTCGATTACGCCCATACGCCCGATGCGATTGCCCGCCTGCTGAGCGCGCTGCGCCCGCATGCCACGGGCAAACTGGTCATCGTGTTCGGTGCCGGCGGCGACCGTGATGCCGGCAAGCGGCCGCTGATGGGTGAAGCGGCCATGGCGGGGGCCGATCGCGTGATCGTCACCGACGACAATCCGCGCAGCGAGGATCCGGCATGCATCCGTGCGGCGATTCTGGCAGGCGCCCCCGGCGCCATCGAGATCGGCGACCGCCGTGCGGCGATTGCCGCCGGCCTCGATGAATTGCGCGCCGGGCGACGTGCTGGTGGTTGCCGGCAAAGGGCACGAGCAGGGGCAGATCATCGGCGGGACGGTGATCCCGTTCGACGATGCCAGCGTGCTGCGTGAGCTGGGCGGTGCGGCGTGACCATCCTATGGGACGGGGATGAGCTGGCCCGGGCGCTGGGCACGGCTTCGCGCGGCTTCGCGGTCAGCGGCATCAGCATCGATACGCGCACGGTAAAGCCGGGCGATCTGTTCGTCGCGCTGCAAGGCGCGCGGGATGGGCATGATTTCGTCGCCGAGGCGCTGGCCAAGGGGGCGGCCGGGGCGCTGGTCTCCAAGCCGATGCCGGGCAATGTGCTGCTGGTCGAGGACACGCTGGCGGCGCTGGCGCGGCTGGGTGCGGCGGCGCGGGCGCGCGCTTGCGCGCAAATCGTCGCGGTGACGGGCAGCGTCGGCAAGACCACCACCAAGGAAATGCTGCGCCGTACCTTGAGCGGGTTCGGCACGGTCCATGCCGCCGAGGCGAGCTTCAACAACCATATCGGCGTGCCGCTGACCCTGGCGCGGATGCCGCGCGAGGCCGATTTCGCGGTGTTCGAGATCGGCACGAACCATCCGGGCGAGATCGCGCCCTTGGCGTCCCTGGTGCGGCCGCATGTGGCGATCATCACCTGCGTGGACCGTGCGCATCTCGGGCTGATGGGCTCGGAGACGGCGATCGCCGTCGAGAAGGCCTCGATCTTTTCCGCCCTCGCGCCGGGCGGCACGGCGGTGCTGCCGGCGGGCACGGTGCATGATGCGATCCTGCTTGCCGCCATCCCGCCGGGCGCGCATTCGGTTGCGTTCGGCGAAAACGGTGAAGCGCGGCTGCTGGAGGTGGAAAATCGCGCCGATTCCTGCACCGTCCAGGCGCGGATCGCCGGCCTGGACAAAAAATTCGACCTGGCGGCGCCAGGGGCGCATATGGCGCGCAACGCGGTCGCGGTGCTGGCGGCGGCCGCCGCCCTGGGCCTGGAGGTGAGCCGCGCCGCTGCTGCGCTCGATGGCTTCGTTCCCTATGCCGGGCGTGGCGCCAGGCGCGAGGTGACATTGCCTGGCGGCGCAAAAATTCTGCTGCTCGATGAGAGCTACAATGCCTCCGGCGCGTCGATGCGGGCGGCCTTGGCAGTTCTCTCGTTGCAGCCGGGCCGCCATGTGGCGGTGTTTGGCGACATGCTTGAGCTCGGCGCGGAAGCGGCGGCGGAGCATGAGGGGCTGCGGCCGGACGTTCTGTCCGGCGCGGACCTGGTTTTTACCTGCGGAGATATGATGAGGCGTTTGTTCGACACCCTGCCAGCGGCAAAACAGGGCGGCCATGCCGCCGCCGCGGTCGATTTGGCGCCGCTGGTGGCGGCGGCGCTGCGGCAGGGCGATGCGGTTCTGGTGAAAGGCAGCTATGGCAGCCGGATGCGCGATGTGATTGCCCTGCTTGAGGGGCGCGGCTGATGCTCTACGCCTTGCTCCTGCCGCTCGCCGGCCATGTGCATATTTTCAACCTGTTCCGGTACATCACCTTCCGGGCGGGTGCTGCGTGCCTGACCGCTTTGATCATCAGCTTCTGGGCCGGGCCGAAGCTGATCCGCTTCCTCAAATCCATGCAGAAGCACGGACAGCCGATCCGCCTTGACGGGCCGGAGCGGCATCTGATCGAGAAGAAAGGCACGCCGACCATGGGCGGCGTGCTGATCCTGCTGGCGATGGGCCTGTCCACGCTGCTCTGGGCGGATTTGCGCAACGGCTATGTCTGGGCGGTGCTGCTGGTCACGCTCGGCTATGGCGCGATCGGCTTTGCCGACGATTTTCTCAAGCTCACCAAGCGCAACACCAAGGGCGTGCCCGGGCGCGTGAAATTGCGCGCGCAGGCGGTGATTGGCCTGATCGCGGCGGTGTGGATGACGCGGCTGATGCCGCATCCGCTCGGCGCCGAGCTGGCCGTGCCGGTGTTCAAGAACCTGATGATCTCGTTCGGCCTGTTGTTTCCGCTGATCGCGATGTTCGTGATGATGGGCGCCTCCAACGCGGTGAACCTCACTGACGGGCTGGACGGGCTGGCGATCGTGCCGACCATGATCGCCTCCGGCGTGTTCGGGGTCATTGCCTATCTCGTCGGCAATCATGTGTTCGCCGCGTACCTGCAGCTGAATTTCATACCCGGCACGGGCGAGCTGGCGGTGTTCCTGTCCGCGCTGATCGGGGCGGGGCTCGGCTTCCTCTGGTTCAACGCGCCGCCGGCGGCGGTGTTCATGGGCGATACCGGCTCGCTCTCGCTGGGCGGCGCGCTGGGCGCGGTGGCGGTCGCGACCAAGAACGAGATCGTGCTGGCGATCGTCGGCGGCCTGTTCGTGGTCGAGACCGTGTCGGTGATCGTGCAGGTGTTCTGGTACAAGCGCACCGGCCGCCGGGTGTTCCTGATGGCGCCGCTGCACCATCATTTCGAGAAGAAGGGCTGGGCCGAACCGACGATCGTGATCCGCTTCTGGATCGTGGCGATGATTCTCGGGCTGGTGGGACTTGCCACCTTGAAAATCCGATGAATTTCGCACCGGTCTTCAAGGGCCAGCGTTTCGCGGTGCTGGGCCTTGGCCGCGCCGGGCTGCCGGCGGCCCGGGCGCTGCGCGACATGGGCGCGGAGGTGTTCGTCTGGGACGATTCCGCTGCCGCCCGCGAGGGCGCGGAAGGTTTCACGCTCATGCGCCCGTCGGAGGTGCCGGGCCGGCTTGACGCGCTGGTGCTCTCGCCCGGCATTCCGCACAGATTGCCCAAGCCGCATGACGAGGCGGCCTGGGCCGTGGCGCAAGGCGTGCCGGTGCTGACCGATGCCGAACTGCTGTACCGCGCCGTGCGCGGCAGTGGCAGCCGCGCGAAATTCGCCGGCATCACCGGGACCAACGGCAAATCCACCACCACCGCGCTGCTGGCGCATATCTGCACAATGGCCGGCATTCCCAACGCGGCGGGCGCCAATCTCGGCCCGGCGGCCCTGAGCCTGCCGCTTGCTGCCCGACCACGGCGTGTATGTTCTGGAAATGTCCAGCTATATGTTGGAGCGAATCGCCACGCTCCGCTTCGATGCTGCGGCAATGCTCAACCTCTCCCCGGACCATCTGGACCGCCATGGCGACATGGCAGGCTATGCCGCGGCGAAACGGGAGATCTTCGCCCGCCAGGAGGCAGGCGACACGGCGGTGATCGGCGTCGATGACGAGCCCTCGCGGCAGATGGCCGCCGGCTTGCGCGGGGGCAAAATGCGGGTGGTCGAGATTTCCGGCGAGCATTTCACGGTCGGGGCGGCCAAAGCGCTGCCCGGCGCCCATAACGCGCAGAACGCCGCCGCCGCCGCCGCGCTGGCCAGGGCGCTCGGCGTTCCCGAGGCGGCGATTGCCGAAGGGATCAGAACCTATCCGGGCCTGCCGCACCGCCAGCAGGAAGTGGCGGTGGTGCAGGATGTGCGCTTCATCAATGACAGCAAGGCGACCAATGCCGATGCCGCGTCGCGCGCCATGGGCTGCTATGACCGCTTCGTCTGGATCGCCGGCGGCGTCGGCAAGGCGGGCGGGATCGAGGAGCTGGCGCCGTTTTTCCCGCGCATCGCCAAGGCGTTTCTGATCGGCCGGGACGCGGAGATCTTCGCCGCGACGTTGGCGCGCCATGGCGTGGCGCATGAGATCGCGGGGACGTTGGACATCGCCGTCGCTAAGAGTTTCGCCCTGGCGCGTGCCGAGGGCGTGCGGGACATTCTGTTCTCGCCGTCCGCGGCCAGTTTCGACCAGTTTCAGAATTTCGAGCAACGCGGCGAATCGTTCGCCCAGTTTGCGAGGGAGCTCGCCTGATGCCCGCTTTGTCGCGCGCGGATACGTCTGTCCTCGGTCGCTGGTGGTGGAGCGTCGACCGTGTCACGTTGGTGGCGCTCGCGGCGCTGATCGGCATTGGCTACGTGCTGGCGCTGGCCGCCATGCCGGGCATCACCATGAAATTTTCATCGCCGGACACACAGGCGATGATCCGGCAGATCGTTTTCCTGGCGATGGGCGGGGGGGTGATGCTGGCAATGTCGATGCTGACATTGCGCCAGGTGAAGCTGGCAGCGCTTGGGCTCGGCATTCTGTTCTTTCTGCTCACCGCCTTCACGCTCGTGCATGGCGTCGAGGTGGATGGCGCGCATCGCTGGATCTCGCTGCCGGGCTTCACCTTGCAGCCGAGCGAATTCCTGCGCCCTGGCTTCATCATCGTCTCCGCCTGGCTGATCGCCGAATCGCGCCGTACGCCGGGCTTTCCCGGCCGGCGCGCCGCACTCGGCGTGTTTCTGCTCGTCGCCTTCGTGCTGAAGACGCAGCCCGATATCGGCATGACCTTCCTGTTCACGCTCGTGGTGTTCGTGCAGTTCTATCTCGACGGCATGGACATGAAATGGGTGTGGCTGGCGGCGGTCGCGGTGGTGGTCGCTTTCATCGCCGCGTTCCTGTTCATCAGCCATGTGCATACCCGCGTGATGCTGTTCCTGCACCCGACCAAGAACTCCGCCTATCAGGCGCTGACCGCGCTTTCGGCCTTCGGCAATGGCGGGATGTTCGGGCGCGGGCCGGGCGAGGGGCAGGTGAAGCAATATCTGCCGGATGCGCGCGCGGATTTCGTGTTTGCGGTGGCGGGGGAGGAATTCGGCCTGTTCTTCTGCGCCTTCATCATTCTGGTCTTTGCCGCCATCGTGGTGCGCGCCATGCTGCGCCTGCTGAAGGAGCGTGACCATTTCGTGCTGCTCGCGGCGGGCGGGCTGGTCGCGGGCTTCGGCCTGCAGGCTTTCGTGAACATGGCCTCGTCAATGTCGCTGATCCCGACCAAGGGCATGACCTTGCCGTTCATTTCCTATGGCGGCAGCGCGGTGCTGGGGATTTCCATTCAGATGGGCTTCCTGCTCGCGCTGACGCGCAAGCGGCATCAGAGCGAACATCTATGAAAGCCTCGACGCAAAAACCCATCGTCATCGCGGCCGGCGGCACTGGCGGGCATTTTTTCCCCGCCGAGGCGCTGGCGGCGGAGCTTCTGTCGCGCGGCGAGCGCGTGGTGCTGATGACCGATGCGCGCTCCGGCGGGCTGAATTCGCCGGTCTTTGCCCAGGCCGAGCGGCATGTGCTGGCCGGGGCCGGGCTCTCCGGGCGCAGCCTGAAGCGGGCCATCGCCGGCGCCATCGCGCTGGCGCGCGGCATCATGCAGGCGCGCAAAATCATGAAGGATCTGCGCCCGGCGGCGGTGGTGGCGTTTGGCGGCTATCCGGCGGTGCCGCCGGTGCTGGCGGCGCGGCTGCTGGCGGCGCGGCCGAAGCTGGTGCTGCACGAGCAGAATGCGGTGCTGGGCCGCGCCAACCGTCTGCTCGCGCGCTGGGCCGATTTTCTCGCGCTGAGTTTCGCGACAGACCAAGGCGGTGCCGGTGGGCATCGCTACCGACGTGCTCGGCAATCCGGTCCGGCCGGCGATCGCGGCGCTGCACGCCCAGGGCTTTGTGCCGCCAGGGGGGCGGATCGAGCTTCTAATTCTGGGCGGCTCGCTGGGCGCAAAAATCTTCGGCTCGCTGATCCCGGCGGCCCTGGCGCTGCTGCCGGCGGATTTGCGGGCGCGGCTGCATGTGGTGCAGCAATGCCGCCTGCAGGAACTCGACGAGGCGCGCGCGGTGTTCGCCGCCGCCGGGATCGAGGCCGAACTCTCGCCGTTCTTCGCCGATGTCGAAACGCGGCTGCAGCGCGCGCATCTGGTGATCGCGCGGGCCGGGGCCTCGACGGTGGCGGAGATCGCCGTGGTCGGGCGGCCGGCGATTTTCATTCCCCTGCCGAATGCGATCGACGATCATCAACGGGCCAATGCCGAGGCACTGGCTGAACAGAATGCCGCCTGGGTGGCGCCCCAGGCCGGCTTGACGCCGCAGGCCCTCGCGGAACGGATTGAAAGCGTACTGATGAACACTGAAAGTTTGAAAATGGCGGCGGACCGCGCTTCACTCGCCGGACGGCCGGAGGCGGCGTTGCAACTGGCCGAGACGGTGCTCAGCATGGTCGGCGCGCAGGTGCGGCCATGAGGGCGCTGCCGCTTTCCATCGGCGCGATCCATTTCGTCGGCATTGGCGGCATCGGCATGTCCGGCATCGCCGAAGTGCTGCATGAGCTTGGCTATACGGTGCAGGGCAGCGACATGGCGGAAAGCGCCAACGTGCTGCGGCTGCGCGAGGCCGGCATTCCCATCGCCATCGGCCATGATGCGGCCAATCTGCGCGATGCCCGCGTGGTGGTGATTTCCACCGCCGTGCCGGCGGACAATCCGGAAGTGGTGGCGGCGCGGCGCAAGCTGATCCCGGTGGTGCGGCGCGCGGAAATGCTGGCCGAGCTGATGCGGCTGAAATGGGCCGTGGCGATCGGCGGCACGCATGGCAAAACCACCACCACTTCGCTGGTTGCGGCGGTGCTGGAAGGGGCCGGCTTCGATCCCACCGTGATCAATGGCGGCATCATCAACGCCTATGGCAGCAACACGCGGCTTGGCTCGGGCGATTGGATGGTGGTGGAAGCCGATGAATCCGACGGCAGTTTTCTGCGCCTGCCGTCGGTGATCACCATCGTCACCAACATGGACCCCGAACATCTCGATCATTGGGGCACGCGCGAGGCGATGGAGGCCGGCTATCGGCAGTTCGTCGCCAATATCCCGTTCTACGGTTTCGCGGTTCTGTGCATCGACCATCCGGCCTTGCAGCAGATGATTCCCGCTTTGTCGGATCATCGTGTGATCACCTACGGCTTCTCTCCGCAGGCTGACATCCGCGCCGAACGCATCATGTCGTCCAAGGATGGCGCGACCTTCGAGGTCAGGATCTCCGACCGCATTTCCGGCCGGGCGCGGCGCCTGGGGCCGTTCCGGCTGCCGATGCTGGGCAACCATAATGTGCAGAACGCGCTGGCGGCGATCGCGGTGGCGACGGAGATGGAGATCGACGAGGCGCTGATCAAAGCCTCGCTTGCCGCTTTTGCCGGTGTGAAGCGGCGTTTCACCAAGACCGGCGAGGCCGGCGGCATCACCGTGATCGACGATTACGGCCATCATCCGGTGGAGATTGCCGCGGTGCTGAAGGCCGCGCGCCAGGCCGGCGCACGCGATGTGGTGGCGATCGTGCAGCCGCATCGCTACAGCCGCCTGCAGAGCCTGTTCGAGGAATTCTGCACCTGCATGAACGATGCCGGCACGGTGATCGTCGCCGATGTGTATGCCGCCGGCGAAGCGCCGATCGAAGGCGTGGACCGCGACGCGCTGGTCGAAGGCCTGCGCATGCACGGGCATCGTTCCGTGGTGCCGCTGAACGATCCGGCGCATCTTGCGGAAATGGTGCATGCCATCGCGCGCCAGGGCGATTACGTGGTCTGCCTTGGCGCCGGCAACATCACCCATTGGGCGGCTGCCTTGCCGGGCGCGTTGCAGGCGCTGCAGGTGCAGGCGCGGCGATGATGGAACTGCCCGACATTCGCGGCCGGATCGCGACCGATGCGCCGCTGGCGCCGATGACCTGGTTTCGCGTCGGCGGGCCGGCGGAATATCTGGTGCGCCCGGCGGATGCCGAGGATCTGTGCGCGCTGATGCGGCAAATGCCGTTGGAAATGCCGGTCACGGTGATCGGCGCTGCCTCGAACCTGATCGTCAGGGATGGCGGCATCAATGGCGTGGTGATCAAGCTGGCGCGCGGCTTCGGCGACATCGTGGTCGAGCCTGACGGCATCATCGCCGGGGCGGCGGCGCTGGATGTGACCGTCGCCGAGCATGCGGCGGCCGCAGCACTTTCGGGGGTGGAATTTCTCTCGGGCATTCCGGGCACGATCGGCGGCGCGGTGGCGATGAATGCCGGGGCTTATGGTGGCGAGATTGCCGCCGTGCTCGACTGGGCCGAGCTTGTCACCCGGACCGGCGACATCGTGCGGGTGAATGCGGTCGAACTCGGGCTTTCATACCGCCATGCCGATCTGCCGCCGGATGCGGTGGTGGTGCGGGCGCGGCTGCGTGCGCAGCCGGGCGACGCCGCGGTGATCGCCGCGCGCATGCAGGAGATCAAGGCACGCCGCGACGCGACGCAGCCGGTGCGCGCGCGTACCGGCGGCTCCACCTTCGCCAACCCGCCGAACATGAAGGCGTGGGAACTGATCGATGCCGCCGGCTGCCGGGGCTTGCGCCGCGGCGACGCGCAGGTTTCGGAATTGCATTGCAATTTCCTGCTGAATAACGGCGCGGCGACTGCCGGCGATCTGGAAGCGCTCGGCGAAGAGGTGCGCGCGCGGGTCGAGCGGAGCTCGGGTGTGTCGCTGCGTTGGGAAATCAAGAGAATTGGAGTACCAGGATGACCCGCGTTGCGGTTCTGCATGGCGGCATGTCCGCCGAACGGGAAGTGAGTTTGACCTCGGGCGCGCAGGTGATCGCGACGCTGCGCGGCCTTGGATACGACGTGCTGCCGGTGGAAGTCACCAGTGACCTCACCGCGCTGATCGCGGCGCTGACGCCGGCGCCGGACGTGGTGTTCAATGCGCTGCACGGGCGCTTCGGCGAGGACGGCACGATCCAGGGCGTGCTGGATTATCTCGGCATTCCCTACACCCATTCCGGCGTGCGGGCTTCGGCGCTGGCGATGGACAAGGCGGCGGCGAAGGCGGTGTTCGCGGCCGCCGGTTTGCCGGTGGCGCCGCATCGGATCGTCGATGTCGCCGAACTTGCCGATCACGATCCGCTGCCGCCGCCTTATGTGGTGAAGCCGGTGAATGAGGGTTCCTCGGTCGGCGTGTATATCGTCAAGCAGGGTGAAAATGACCGCGCGAAAATCGTGCGGGAATGGCATTTCGGCGAGGCTATGGTGGAGCTTTACGTGCCGGGGCGCGAGCTGACCGTGGGCGTGCTGGAAGACCGCGCCTTGACGGTGACGGAAATCCTGTCGGCGGAACAGTTCTACGATTATCACGCCAAATATGCTGAGGGCGGGTCGCGCCATGTGGTGCCGGCGCAGTTGCCCGAGGAGATCACCCAGCGTGCCAAGGAGATCGCGCTTGCGGCGCATCAGGCGCTCGGTTGCCGTGGCGCCTCGCGGGCGGATCTGCGTTATGACGACACCACCGGCCGGCTCGTGCTGCTGGAGGTGAACACGCAGCCGGGCATGACGCCGACTTCGCTGCTGCCCGAGCAGGCGGCCTATACGGGCATGGATTTTCCGGCGCTCTGCGCCTGGATGGTGGAGAAGGCGGCATGCCGCGCGTGAGCGTCGACAGCGATGACATGATCCACGAGCCGCCCCGCCGGGCGCCGCGGTCGCGTGCGAAAAAAGCCGCGCCCGCGCCGGATCGTTTGTCATCGCGGGCGCACTTCATCCGGCGCATGCGGCGCAGCCTGCGGCCCGGCCTGTTGCTGCTCGGCGCGCTCGTGGTGGTGCTGTTGATCGCGAGGCTGGTGACTTCGGTACCGGCGGCGCGGGAAACGCAAGCCGCCGCGCCGGCCGTGCACGGTTCGGGCTTCGCTTCGCTTGGCGCCACATTGGGGCTGCGTATTTCCGATGTGCAGATCAGCGGCGCCAAAGAGACGGATATGACGCTGCTGCGCCAGGCCATCGGTGTGCGCACGGGCGAGCCCACTTTCGGTTTTTCGCTCGATGCCGTGCGTCAGCGCGTCGAGCAGCTGGGCCCGGTGCAGACCGCGACCGTGGAGCGCGTGCTGCCGGGCACGCTGGTTGTCAGCATCACTGAACGCAACGCCTTCGCCATCTGGCAGACCGGCGGCACGGACGGTCAGGCGCCGAAATTCGTGCTGATCGACAAGCAGG
The DNA here is from genome assembly GCA_963798115.1 of uncultured Pseudomonadota bacterium. Taxonomy (GTDB): domain Bacteria; phylum Pseudomonadota; class Alphaproteobacteria; order Acetobacterales; family Acetobacteraceae; genus Acidocella. The sequence continues at coordinate 94,553 of CAWCRT010000012.1, read as the reverse complement.
GCAATGTTATCACCAACCAGAACGCGATCGAGGCGAAGCGGCGCGAGCCTTGGCTGCTGCTGCTGGTCGGCACTGACGCGCCGCAAAACGCGCAGTCGCTGATGACCGAATTGCAAAACACGCCCAGCGTGCTTTCGCATGTGGTGGCGGCGGAGCGGGTGGATGGGCTGCGCTGGAATCTGGTGCTGAAGGACCGCACCGTGGTGAAACTGCCGGATGTGGGCGAGGCCGATGCGGTGAGCCAGCTCGCTTCGTTGCAGACGAGCATGCAGCTGCTCGACCGGCCGGTGCAAGTAATTGATCTTCGTATCCCTGGACGACTTGTTGTGAGACCGTATCCTACGCCAAAGCCCGACTCGGGAAAGTCCCGCCACACATGAGGAGAGCGCTTGGCCATGAATGATATGTCGCGCCGCACGCAGGCTTCCGAGCGGGCGTTGAGGCCGCTGCCGGATGATACGTTGCGGGTTCGCGGCGTGCGCTCAGGTCCGTTCGGCGTGCTCGATATCGGGTCGACGAAAATCGCCTGCCTGATCGGCCGCGCCGAATCGGATGGCAGGCTGCGCGCGCTGGGCTTCGGCTGGCAGAAGAGCCGCGGCATCAAGTCCGGCGGCATTGTCGATCTCGACGAGGCCGAGAAGGCGATTCGTGCGGCGGTGGGGACCGCCGAGGAACAGGCCGACATCCGGCTGAAATCGGTCTACGTCAATCTGTCCTGCGGCCAGCCGGAAAGCCGGCTGTTCAATGTGCAATGGCCGGTGGACGGCCGCGCGGTGACGGCGGACGACATTAAGCGCGTGGTGCGCGAGGCGCGGCTGCGCGCGATCTCCGAGGGGCGCGCCACGATCCATGTGCTGCCGCTGAGTTTTTCCACGGACGAGACGATCGGCGTCAGCGATCCGCGCGGCCTGTTCTGCGATACGCTGACCGCGCAGCTGCACGTGGTCGATACCGGCAACACCGCTTTGCGCACGCTTGCCGCCTGCCTGTCGCGCTGCGAGCTGGACATCGCGGCTTTGGTCTCCGCGCCGATGGCGGCGGGGCTCGCCTCGCTGGTCGATGACGAGCGCGAACTCGGCGCCACGGTGGTGGATATGGGCGGTGGCACCACGACGCTGGCGGTGTTCGGCGAGGGGCAGCTGCTGCACACCGCGCATCTGCCGATCGGCGGCATTCATGTGACCAACGATATCGCGCGCGGGTTTTCCACCTCGGTCGCGCATGCCGAGCGCCTGAAGGCGCTGTATGGCAATTGCCAGGGCAGCCCGGATGATGAGCGTGAATTGCTGCCGGTGCCGCAGGTTGGCGAGGATGAGCACCAGATCGCGAAAATTCCCCGCTCCATGCTGATCAGCATCATCCGGCCGCGGCTCGAGGAAATTTTCGAGCTGGTGAAGGACCGGATGGAAACCGCCGGCCTCGGCAATGCCGGCGGCACGCGCGTGGTGCTCACCGGCGGGGCTTCGCAACTGGGCGGCGTGCGTGAGATGGCCGCGCAAATTCTTGAACGCAATGTCAGGCTGGGACGACCCGGCGGCATGATCGGCCTGCCCGATTTCGGCGACCTCGGCGAATTTCGCCACGCTGGTCGGGCTGCTGGCTTTCGCCACGGGCGATGGCCAGACGATGCAGGATATTAATTTCGAATCCGAACGGAGCGGCGGATGGCTCCGCGGAGTCGTTGATTTTCTAAAAAATCGCGTTTGACATGAAAACGGCGCGTTCTTTACCGATATGATCTGAGGAGATTTTGTCATGACCCTGAACCTGACGATCCAGAAGACGTCGCATACCGACTTCACGCCACGCATCACGGTCTTCGGTGTCGGGGGCGGCGGCTGTAATGCCGTCAACAACATGATTTCTCTGAATTTGCCGGGCGTGGATTTCGTTGCCGCCAATACTGACGCGCAGCAGCTGCAGCGCTCGCTGGCGGAACGGCGCATTCAGCTCGGGCCGCATCTCACGCAGGGCAATGGTGCCGGCGGCCGCCCCGAAGTGGGCCGCGCCTCGGCTGACGAAGCCGCCGACGATCTGTCCCGGCATCTTGAAAACACGCATATGGTCTTCATCACCGCCGGCATGGGCGGTGGCACCGGCACCGGGTGCGGCGCCGGTTATCGCCCGCATGGCGCGCGAACGGAACATCCTCACCGTTGGCGTGGTCACCAAGCCGTTTGCTTTCGAGGGCAAGCGCCGCATGCGCTCCGCCGAAGAGGGCATCACCGAGCTGCAATCCTATGTCGACACTCTGATCGTCATTCCCAACCAGAATCTCTTCAAGGTTGCGAACGAACGGACCGGCTGGAAAGAAGCCTTCGAGATGGCCGATAACGTCCTGTATATGGGCGTGCGCGGCGTCACCGACCTTATGGTCATGCCCGGCATCGTGAATCTCGATTATGCCGATATTCGCTCCGTGATGTCGGAGATGGGCAAGGCGATGATGGGCACCGGTGAGGCCGAGGGCGAGGACCGCGCGATCCGCGCCGCGGAGGCTGCGATCAGCAACCCGCTGCTCGAAGACACCAACATGAAGGGCGCGCGCGGCCTGCTGATCAACATCACCGGCGGCTCCGACGTGACTTTGTTCGAGGTGGACCAGGCGGCGCACCGCATCGCCGAGGAAGTCGACAAGGACGCGAACATCATGTTCGGCATGTCGCTGGATGAGAGCCTGGCCGGGCGCATCCGCGTGTCCGTGGTCGCCACCGGCATCGACAATAACGCGCCGCAGGCCGCGCAGATGCCGAAGCTGCAGGTCGTCAATGGCGGCCCCGCCGAAGCCGTGGCGATGCCGGCCCAGGCGCAGCAGCCGCAAGCACAGGCTCAGGCGCCCGCGCCGCAACAGGCGCCGGTGCTGGGCCAGCCGATGCAGGCGCCGACCATGCGCGGCTCCGGCTATATTCCGGAACCGCCTGCGCCGTTGGTGTCCCGCACTTACACGCAGCGTGCGCCCGAGGATCTGGGGTTCAGCGAACCTGTTGCAGCGCCGCTGCCGCAGCACGCGCCGCCGCGCATGACGCCGCCGGCCCGCGCCGCGGCTCCCGCGCCCGAGGCGCCGCGCCATGAGTTCAGCCGCGCCACAAGCATTTTCAAATCGGTCTTCGGGTTCGGCAGCACGCCCAAGCCGCAACCGCAGCCGCAGCCCGTGCGCCATGAGCCGGCGATTCATGCCGAGCAGCACGAGCAGCATGTGGATCAATATCGCGAACCGGTGCGCGCCGCCGTGCGCCCGGCCCAGATCGACGAAATCGGCCTGGAAATTCCGGCCTTTTTGCGCCGGAACAATAACTGAAGAGGTAAGCAAGAGGCCGCTTTTTGAAAAAAGCGGCGCAAAAACTTCTTTGACTTTGGGCCTGTGGCGTTGAAGCTGCACGGGCCCAAAAGTTGCGCAAGTTTTTTGGCCCGCCGTGACAAACGGCGGGCCTTTTACGTTTTTCAGCGCTTGAACACCGGAAATAGTGCCCTTATAAAATTTGTATTATCAAGCGGTTAGGGCGACATAATCAGTAATAATGATTGACTGGCCCGACGCGAAACACGTCGCTAGATTGCATCGCATCATTAATGATGGGACCGTTATGTCGTCTTTGCGTGACCGCTTCAGCCACCCTGGATTTGAGCGTTCTTGCCCGCCGCGGCGGACATTGAAGAGCGCGATTTCCTGCGTCGGGCACGGTTTGCACAGCGGCCAGGATGTGACGCTGAAGCTTTTGCCGGCACCTTGTGGCAGCGGCGTGGTGTTCCATCGCACCGATCTTGGCGTTTCCATCCCGGCGAAATTCGACGTGGTGAACGATACGCGGCTTTGCACGGTGATCGGCGAAGGCGCGGCGCGGGTCGGCACCATTGAGCATCTGATGGCCGCGATCGCCGCCTGCGGGATCGACGATCTGCTCATCGAGGTGGATGCCGCGGAATTGCCTGTTCTCGACGGTTCGGCATCGCCTTTTCTGTTCCTGCTCAAGAGCGCGGGCACCATCGAGCAGGGCGGCCGGCGCGAGACGCTGGAAATCCTGCGCATGGTCCGGGCCGAACATAACGGCGCGTTTGCGGAGCTGCGTCCGCACAACCCGGGCGGCAGTGGTTTTGAACTGTCGCTCGCCATCGAATTTCCCGCCGCCGCCATCGGCGCTCAGGCTTACAGCCTGCATCTGACGGAAGAGAGTTTCACGCGCGAAATCGCTGCCGCCCGCACCTTCACGATGGCCGGTGAGATCGAGGCGTTGCGCAAAGCCGGGCTTGCCAAAGGTGGCAGCCTCGCCAATGCCATCGTCGTCGATGGCGACAAGGTTCTGAATCCCGAAGGGCTGCGCTGGGCCGATGAGTTCGTGCGCCACAAGCTGCTCGATGTGGTGGGCGATCTGGCGCTCGCGGGTGCGGCGATCTCCGGCCGCTTCGTCGGCAGCCGCACCGGTCACGCGCTCAATAACCAGCTGCTGCGCACGCTCTTCGCCGATCCGGAGAATTATCGTGTGATCGGTGGTGGTGTGAGCGGGGTTCTGGAGCTTACTGCAGCCTAAGAAAGTAGCCGCTTTTTGAAAAAAGCGGCACCAAAAACTTTTGGTCGTTTGGGCCGGTGGCCGTGAAACCAGCACGGCCTAAAGGACCAAAATTTACTACTTTTTGTTCACAAAAAGTAGCCTTTCTTTCCCTTAAAGCAGATACCCAAATTTCCGCATCACCTCGCCATGAGCGTCGGTGATTTTTTGCGCCTGGGCGCTGCTCAGAACATCGCGCCATTGGCCGCTGGTTCCGGTGCGGAAGAATGTGCTCTGCGCGGTGGCGCTGTGCGCGCGATAGCCCGCTTCGCGTTCCTGCGAGGCCAGGACCGAAAAATTGCTGAACTCGATGGCGCGGCGCAGCCTCTCCGGCGTCGAACCATTGCCGAGAAAACGCACGACGCGGCTGAAGGCGGCCTCGGGGTTGGCCAGCAGGTCTTCATAACGCAGCAGCAAACGGTTCTGCGCGCCGACCCAGGAAAGCGCATGCGCTGACCAGGAGCTGAGAAGTTCGAACACCTGCAGCTCGGTGCCACGAATGGCGGCGCGGGGATCGGCCATGAAGCCGATGATCTCATCAAGATCGAGGCCGGTATAGGCGCTGTAGGAAACAGCCACGTCGCGCGGGTCGCGCACCACATAAATCGCCCCGGCCGTCACCGCCGGCGTGCAGAGCGGGACGTCATGCGAAACGAGGTTGGCGTTATGGGTTTTCACGAATACCGGGCCGGGATGCAGCGCCGTCAGTTTTTGATGCACGGCAGGACGCGCTTGCTGCGCATCGCGTGGGGCAAGCGATGTGCCCGGTTGGCCGAAATACACCGCAGCGCATTCCACCACGGAGATATCGGTCAGTGCGTTGATGCTGTGCGGCGCTTCCGGCTGGAGCAGGAAATTATGCAGGAACACCCGCAGCCAGGTGTTGCCGGATTTCGGATAGGAGGCGAGCCAGACGAGTTTACCCACGGCATATCCTAACAAGTAAGGAAGGGCCGCTTTTTGGAAAAAGCGGCGCAAAAACTTTTTTTACTTTGGGCCCGTGCCGCTGAAACCAGCACGGCCCAAATTAATCAAAGTTTTTTTGCTACTTTTTGTTCACAAAAAGTAGACCTTCCTTCCTTTCTTATCAGGCCGCCTCGCGTTCCGCATCCGGCGCGCCGAACAGGAAGCTGATATCCTCGGCGCTGAGGTTGAGGCCACCGGCATCGGCGAAGGCGATGCTGGCGAGTTCCGCCTTGCGCTGCTGCAGCTCGAGGATGCGTTCTTCCACCGTGTCCACCGCGATCATCTTATAGACGAACACCGAGCGTTTCTGGCCGATACGGTGCGCGCGGTCGGAAGCCTGCGCTTCCACGGCCGGGTTCCACCAGGGATCGTAATGGATGACCGTGTCGGCTGAGGTGAGGTTCAGGCCGCGCCCGCCCGCTTTCAGCGAGATCAGGAACAGCGGCACTTCGCCGGCCTCGAAGGAGCGCACAGGCTCGGCGCGGTCGCGCGTGTCGCCACGCAGCTCGACGAAGGGAATGCCCGCTTCCCGCAGGCGCGGCTTCATCAGGTCGAGCATCGAGGTGAACTGCGAGAAGACCAGGATGCGCCGGCCCTCGGGGATCAGCTCGGAGACCATCTCCATCAGATCGTCGAGCTTGGCGGAGGATTCGGTGGCGCGGTTCTGGCCCAGTTTCACCAGGCGCGGGTCGCAGCAGGCCTGACGCAGTTTCAGCAGCGCGTCGAGCACGATCACGCGGCTCTGCGCCAGCGTGCGTTCGGCCATCTGTTCGCGCACGGTCTCGTACAGCGTGCCGCGGATCGTCTCGTAGAGTTCGCGCTGGTCCGGGGCGAGGGTGATGCGGCGCAGAATGGTGTGCTTGGGCGGCAGCTCGGTCGCCACTTCAGACTTGGTGCGGCGCAGGATGAAGGGGGAAATGCGCTGCACCAGCTGCGCGCGGCAGACCGGATCGCTGTTCTTTTCGATCGGCGTGCGGAAACGTTTGGCAAAGCCGCGCCGGTCGCCGAGCAGGCCCGGCATCAGGAAGGCGAATTGCGACCACAGTTCGTCGAGATTGTTCTCGATCGGCGTGCCGGAGAGGCAGAGCTTGTGCGTGGTGTGCAGCTGGCACACCGCGCGCGTGGCCCGCGCCTCGGGGCTCTTGATCGCCTGCGCCTCGTCAAGCGCCACGATATGCCAGGAGATCCGCTTCATCTCCTCGATGTCGCGGGTCAGCACCGTATAGGTGGTGACCACCACATTCACATCGTCCAGCCTTTCGCGGAGTTCATGGCGGTCCATGCCATGCAGCACCACGCTCTTCAGATGCGGCGCGAATTTCGTCAGCTCGGCCGACCAGTTGGCGACCAGGCTGGTCGGCACCACGATCAGCGCCGGGGCGGTCAGCCTGCCTTCGGCATGTTCCACGCAAATATGCGCGATGGTTTGCGCGGTCTTGCCCAGGCCCATATCGTCGGCCAGGAAGCCGCCCAGCCCGTGGCTGGCCAGATGCTGCAGCCAGTCCACGCCATATTGCTGGTAGGCGCGCAGCTCCGCCTTGAATTCGGGCGGGACCAGCACCGGGATGATTTCCGGCTCGCCGCGGAATTTCTCGACATAGGCCTCGATGGTGGCGGCGTTCTGCCAGGAGGTGGTGAGCACATCCTCCAGCTCCAGCACCGTGGCGGCGGCGCCGACCGGGCAGCAGCAGCGCCTTCTCGGCGGTACGCCCGGCGGATTCGATCAGGTCGCCCATCACCGCCAGCAGGCGCTTGATGCGCTCGGCCGGCAGCTTGATCACCCGCCCGTCATCCATGCTGGTGATGATTTCGCCTTCGACGATCTGCGCCGCCTCGATGCCACCGCGCGCCAGCAGATGTTCGAGGATCGGCAGCAGCGGCTGGCGCACGCCGTCGACCTCGATGCCGAATTCGAGGCTGAAATTGCCGGTCTCGGCATCTTCCACCTTCACGTCGATATTGCCGACATTGTCGGCGAGCTGCGGGCCGAAATTGGCGTCGATGCTGCTTTGCCAGCCCAGCGCCGTGAGTTCGGGCACGCGCACAGCGACGAAATGGTGCCATTTGCGCCGCCGCTTCCTGGCCGCGGAACACCATCACGCGCTGGCCGCGGGCGGATTTGCCGTCGGCCACGCGCATCTGCACGAAACCGTCCGGGCGCAGCGCGTCGAGTGCTGCCGCTTCGGCGGCGACGTCACGGCGGATGAAGGCGATCTGGCCGGCGGATTTGACGCGGATGAACTGCGCCTCATCGGCACCGTCGACGCGCACGCCGCCATAGTCGAAATCCAGGGTCAGCACGTCGATCATGCGCTGCCGGCCAAACTCGTCAGGCGCGTGCAGGCGGCGCAGGCGCAGCACCGGGGTCGCGGACCGTTCCAGCACCGTGGCGCCTGGTTCCGGCGAGTCGGGCATGATCGGCATGATCGTCGCCGCCGCGCGCGGGCGCCGGCCGCCGGTGGGGCGCAGCCGGGTCGGCGGCGGCGCCACGGGGCGCTCCCCGTGCCGGGATGATGGTGTCGATCAGCGATTTCGGCTCGGCCTTGCGCAGGCTGGGAAATTTCGCCAGCGCCGCGAGCGCGGTGGCGGCCAGGTGCCGGCAGCCGCGTTCGCCGCAGCTGCATTCGCGCTCGGCGAAGGAAATGCGGCTGCCTTTTTTCTCCGGGGTGATGGTGGTGGTGCGCTTGGTCCCATCCATGTCCTCCACCATGCCGGTGATGGTGTCGCCCTCCAGCCCGACATCCTTGACGAAGCCGAGAGCGATCACGCTCTGCGCGCGGCGCAGGATGGTCGCATCGAAAACCCGGTCAAAATCTTCAGCGGAATACGGCACCGGCATCGGCTAACCCCTCAATCAAATTGCAACTCGGGTTTGGCCCGACCCTTTGGCCCGTCAGGAAACGGGCCAAAGGGTCTAATAGCTTATTCTGCGGAAAAGGGCAGGGGGAAAGTGATGATTTTTGCGGTGGCAGAGCTGCTCTGCATCCGGCGGGATTTGGTGCGAAGGAAAAGTAAAGAAGTGGCCGCTTTTTGAAAAAAGCGGCGCAAAAACTTTTTTGACTATGGGCCGGTGGCGGTGAAACCAGCACGGCCCAGTTTAAAAAAGTTTTTTGCTTCTTTTTTTCAAAAAAGAAGCCTTCTTTCTCACTCAGCCGCGATCGCGCTCCGCGGTGCGCAGCAGAAACTCGCGCCCGACTTTCACCATCGGCTTGCTGTCATAGGCGACGATGTCGGCGGTGGCGTAGGTCTCGCTCCAGCGTTCGGGGATGAAGCTGCCGGTGCCGACAATGTCGATCGGCGCGTGCGAATCGGCCATCACGCTGCATTTCTCCACGCCGAAGCCGGAGGAGACGATGATGCGCACCCGCTCGAACCCCTCCTGGTCCAGCACCTCGCGCATGCGCCAGATGGCGGCGGAAGAGACGCCCGTGCCGATCAGATAGTTCAGCTCGACCTGGCTGCGGTAGCGGCGCAGCGCGCCGGGAGCGTGGCGTTCCAGCACCGCGTAGCTCTGCTGCGGGTCCAGCCCTTCGAGGAAGCGGCCGCCATGCGTGTCCAGCCGCACCGCGATCTTGCCGTCCCGGGCGAGGCCGGAGAAACGCCGGCAGACGGCCAGAGCGTCGGTCACCTCGCGGCCGAAATAATCGACCAGAACGGTGAGGCTTTCGCCGGGGAACGTGTCCACGAACATTTCCGCCGCGCGCAGCGTCGAGCCGGCATAGCCGATCAGCGCATGCGGCATCGTCCCGTAGCCATGGGTGGCGCCGAAATAATGCGCCGTCCAGTCATTGGCGTTGCCGACAAAGCCTTTGGCGCCCTCGGCCTGGGCCGAGCGGGAGCCGACGGACGGCGGCATAGGCCATGATTTCCTGCATTTCGCCACCGGCGCAGTGCCGTGCCTCCATCGCCAGGAAGGAAGCATTCGGCAGCGCCATGCACATCAGGAAGGCGTTATGCGCGGCAACGCAGGCGGCGCCGATCTTTTGCAGGAAGATCGTCTCGAGATTCGCCAAAGCCGCGAAGCTGCCGGTGATATAGACCAGCGGCTCGCCCGCGCCGACCCAGCTGCCTTCGGCATGCACCAGATCGATCTCGAACGTCTCGCCGCGTTCCTTGGCCACGGCCTCCAGCCATTGCACCATCAGTGCCGGCGCGCACACCACCGGCCGGCGCAGAAACACCGCATAGGTGACGCGCCGGTCGCCGAACCGGGTCACGATGGCGCGCGTACGGTTGAAATAGGCGTCCGTGCGGGCGGCGATCTCCGCGTCGTGCAGGGGCGTCGGGGTCATGCCGCGCGCCGTTTCGCCCGCCGCGCTTTCAGCTCCTCGGCCAGGAAGAACGCCAGTTCCAGCGATTGCTCGGCATTCAGCCGCGGGTCGCAGAAGGTCTCGTAACGGCTGCCGAGATCATCCTCGGAGAGGCCGCGCGCGCCGCCGACGCATTCGGTCACGTCCTGCCCGGTCATCTCCACATGCGCGCCGCCGGCGATCGTGCCTTCGGCGTCATGGATGGCGAAGAAGTCGCGCAGTTCGGAGACGATGGAATCGAAGCGCCGGGTCTTGATCTTCTGCGCCGTGCTGATCGTGTTGCCGTGCATCGGGTCGCACAGCCATACCGGGCTACGCCCGGCCTGTTTCACCGCGCGCAGCAGCGCCGGCAGGCGGGCGCCCACCTTGTCCGCGCCCATGCGGGCGATCAGCGTCAGGCGGCCAGGCTCGTCATGCGGGTCCAACCGGTCCATCAGCCGCAGCAGATCGTCCGCCTCCATGCTGGGGCCGACCTTCATGCCGATCGGGTTCCTGATCCCGCGCATGAATTCCACATGCGCGCCGTCCAGCTGGCGGGTGCGGTCGCCGATCCAGAGGAAATGCGCCGAGCAGGCATAATAGTCGCCGGTCGTCGAATTGACGCGGGTGAGCGCCTGCTCGTAGGGCAGCAGCAGGGATTCATGGGAGGTGTAGAAATCCGTCTCGCGGATCTGCGGCGCGGAAATGCTGGTCAGGCCGCAGGCACCCATGAAGCTAAGCGTCTCGTCGATGCGCCCGGCGAGGTCGCGATAGCGCTCCACCAGCGGCGAACGTTGGACGAATTCGAGGTTCCAGCGATGCACCTCATGCAGGTCCGCATAGCCGCCGGAGGCGAAGGCGCGCAGCAGGTTGAGCGTGCCGGCCGACTGGAAATAGCCGAACTCCATGCGATTCGGGTCCGGCAGCCGCGCCTCGGCCGAGAATTCCGGCCCGTTGACGATGTCGCCGCGATAGGAGGGCAGGCTGACGCCGCCGACCGTTTCGGTGTCGGAGGAGCGGGGCTTGGCGAACTGCCCGGCCATGCGGCCGAGCTTCACCACCGGCACCGCGCCGCCGAAGGTGAGCACGACCGCCATCTGCAGCAGCACGCGGAACGTGTCGCGGATGACGTTGGCGGTGAAGTCGCCGAAGCTCTCCGCGCAATCGCCGCCTTGCAGCACGAACGCCTGGCCGGAGGCGGCCAGGCCGAGCTGCGCCTTGAGCCGCCGCGCCTCGCCGGCAAACACCAGCGGCGGAAAGCGCGTCAGCCGCGCCTCCATCGCCGCCAGCTTGGCTTCATCCGGATAGCTCGGCACCTGCCGGATGGGGCAGTTGCGCCAGCTGTCGGGGGTCCAGGCTTCGTTTCCTGTCCGGACCGGGGTCGTGGTATCCATCGTGTCTCCAGAACCTCAAGTTTCGCGCTTTATCGCGCGAAACCGCGCGGAAGGCTACTCGGCGGACGGAATCTGTCGCCGACAACCCTGGTCTGAGTGCGCAACGTGACGAATTCCTCGGCCGCGGTCGGGTGAATGCCGATGGTGCGGTCGAAATCCGCCTTGGTCGCGCCGGCGGTGATCGCCACGGCCAGCCCCTGCATGATTTCCGGCGCGTCCTCGCCCAGCATATGGGCGCCGAGGATTTTGTCGGTTTCCTGGTCGACGATCAGCTTCATCAGCGTCTTGCGCGCCCGGCCGGAAATATTGTGGCGCATCGGCGTGAAGCGGGTGAGGAAAATTTTCGCCGGTCCCCGTTTCGCCGCCTCGGCCTCGGTCAGGCCCACCGTGCCGATCGGCGGGATCGAGAACACCGCGGTCGCGACATTCTCCAGGCTCACCGAGCGCGGCTTGTTGCCGAACAGCGTGTCGGCCAGCGGCATGGCCCTCGGCGGTGGCGACCGGGGTGAGGTTCAGCCGGTCGGTGACATCGCCGATGGCGTAGATATGCGGCACCGAGGTGGCGAGGTTCCGATCCACCAGGATTTCGCCCAGCCGGCCGGTTTCGACGCCGATCTTCTCCAGCCCCAGCCCTTTGACGTTGGGCGCGCGGCCGGTGGCGAAGAACACCAGATCGACCTCGAGCACCGAGAGGTCGGAGAGTGCGAGATGATAGCGCGCCGTTCTCGCGCACCACGCTGGTCGGCACCGTATCGGCGATGGAGCAAAACCCCGTTCGCGGTCAGCGCCTCGGCCAGGCCGACGCGCAGATCCTCGTCGAAGCCGCGCAACGGCAGCGGCTGGCGGTAGACGAGATGCGTCTCGGCGCCGAGCCCGGCGAACATGCCGGCGAATTCCACGCCGATATAGCCGCTGCCGATGATGGCGATGCGCTTGGGCATCTCTTTCAGATAGAACGCATCGTCGGAGATGATGCCGAGTTCCGCGCCCGGAATGTCCAGCCGGGTGGGATGGCCGCCGGTGGCGATGACGATGCGCTCGGCGGTGATGCGCTGGCCGCCGACATCGAGCGTGTGCTCGTCGATGAAAGTTGCCCGCGCGTTGAAAATCTGCGCACCGGCCTGGTCGAGCAGACGGCGCATAGATGCCGTTGAGGCGGGCGATCTCCTTGTCCTTGGCGGCGATCAGCGTGGCCCAGTCATGGCCGTTGTCTGGCGATGTCCCAGCCGAAGCCGCGCGCATCGTCTGCGCCGGCGCCATATTCGGCGGCCATGACCATGAATTTCTTCGGCACGCAGCCGATATTCACGCAGGTCCCGCCCCAGAAACGCTCTTCCGCCACGCCGACGCGGGCGCCATGGCCGGCGGCGATCCGGGCGCAGCGCACGCCGGCGGAGCCGCCGCCAATCACAAACAGGTCAAAATCCACGGGATACCTCAACAACAGCATGAACGCCCGGCAGGGCGGTTTTGGCGCTCATGATGGAGCGCGGTATCCGGGCGTCAAGGGAAGCAGAAAGGGAAGGCTACTTTTTGTGAACAAAAAGTAGCAAAAAAACTTTTCGACTTTGGGCCCGTGCCGGTCGAGCGCCTCAGGCCCAAGGTCAAAAAAGTTTTTGCGCCGCTTTTTTCAAAAAGATGGCCCTTACTTTCTTCCTTGCTTACTCCGCCACCGCCAGAGCCGGCCGCTTCAGCGCCAGGATCGCCGCGCCGCGCCGCACCGCGCCTGGCCGGGAAGAAACCGGCTTGTGTCGCGTTTTTGCCGACGATCACGAGCCGGCCTGAGATGATCGCCCTCGATCGTCTCCAGCACCGCGGCAGCCGGGCTGGGGAAGGGGAACACCGCGCCGTAGCGCGCCGCGCGCACCCGTTCGGCCGGCGCGCCGATATCGGGCACCAGCGGCACGAAGCCGGCCCGCACGGCCTCGGAGAGCGTGTAGGAATAGGTTTCAGGCCAGGCCGACAGAAACAAAGCGAGCCAGCCTTTCGTTTCGGCGAGATGTGAAGCGAGCTCTTCCTGCCGGTAGCGGCCGGTGATGGTGACGTTGCCGATCGCGGTCAGCTCCGTGTCGATATTGGTGAAGCCGATCACCCGGAAATGCAGATGCGGATGTGTCAGCCGCGCGAGCTGGGCGATCTCCTTCAATTGCTGCGAGCCTTTATGCGGGCCGATGGCGCCGAGCAGGACGATTTCCGTGCCATCTCGCGCGCGGCCGGGGGCTGAGGCTCTGGCGGCTTTCGGGATGGGGCACGACCTCGATCTTCTGCGCCGGAAAGGCGTCGGCGAGGCGATTTCTGGCGTCCTCCGAGGGGGTGACGACATGACGGAACGCGCCGAACAGCGTGCCGAACAGAGCGCGGTGCTCGGCGGGGGTGAGGATGTTCAGCACGGAAGCCTCATGGGCGCCGTCCATGGCCACGCAGCGCGCACAGGTGGCATTATCCGCGAGGTCGCAAAAGCGCCCGACCGCGTCGATCATCGTCACGCGCGGGCAGGCGGCATAGAAATCATGGGCGTAGAACACGCCATGACGCGTTTGGGTCCAGACGCCGAGGCGGGCGATGAGGAAGGCATCGAAGCCAAGCAGCTGGTGCACCAGAACATGGCTTGGATCGGCGGCGTCGAGCAGTTGGAACAAAGGCGCGTTTTCATCGGGCATGAAGCGGGCACGCAGCAGCGGCGCCTCGCAGGAAAGTTCCATCATGCCTTCGCCGATGCCGCGCAGATGCAGGGGGACGGCGTCGCCATAGCCGATCCGCTCCCCGATATCATCCATCGCCTTGGCGGTGCCGCCATCGAGATGATTGCCGACGAGCAGCACGAAGCGCGTCTGCCGCGCGGCGCGTTCCAGGCGCAGCCGGTCGAGACCCCAGCGCAGGGCGCGCAGCCCGTCTCGTTGTTCAAACGCCATGACAACCGGTGTGTATTCCGGATAAGCGCGCTGAGCCGGGGCGGGTTTTGCGCGATCAGAAGGAAACTTTGACCTTTGTGGCGCTTTCACCATTGTCTCGATCCTTCATTGTTTGTTAATGGCACCATACATTGTAACGGTATCAAAACAATATTTTGTTTGCGAGACGGAGGTTGTATGTGGCCTTACAGCTATCTGATGAGCGGAAGCAGCACGGGCGGCGGTCATTATGTCGAATTGCTGGAGACCAGGCTGATCGGCCTGCTGCAAAGGATGCTGGTGCTGGTGGAGGTCGATGAGGCCTGGTACCGCACCACCTATCGCGATGTGGATGAGGCGATACGCGCCGGGCACTGCCTCCGCGCGCGCGCATTACGTCACCTCAGGCTATTTCGAAAATCGCTTTCCGCACGCGATTCATCTCGATGAATCCTGGTATATCGCGGAATATCCCGATGTCGCCGAAGCGATCCGCAGCGGTTCGGTGGCCTCCGCGCGGCAGCATTTCGAGAAAGACGGTTTCAAGGAAGGCAGGTTGCCGCACGCCGGCTGGTCGTTATCGAGGGCCGACAGCGCCGCAGCGGTGTAAAGCCGCGGCGCCACAGGCCCAAACTAACAAAAATTTTTGAACCGCTTTTTCCAAAAAGCGGCCGCTTTCTTATCTTGCCTACTCAGGCAGCCGCATCCAGGCCGGAATGCGCGGCTGCACCAGGGCGCTGCCGGCGCGCAGGGGCTTGTCCAGCGCGTCCAGCCGCAGGGTCGCCAGTCCCAGGCTGCCGGCGCTCGAGCGCAGCGTGCCGACTTCCGTGTCGCCGTTTGTCACCGGCGTGCCGACCGGGGCGGGCGCGCTTAAGCTCACCGGCACGAGGCGGCGCTTGATCAGGCCGCGATATTTGGTCCGCGCCGTCAGCTCCTGGCCCATATAGCAGCCTTTGTCCCAGGAGACGCCGCTGAGTTCGTCGAACCCGGCTTCCAGCAACAGGGTCTTGTCCGCTTCCAGGTCCGGCGGGCCGTTCGGCAGGCCGAGCGCGAGCCGGTGCGCGTCGTAATCCTGGCCGCTGGCGTTGGTGGGCAGATCTTCCGTGGTCAGGCACCGATAGCCGGCTTCCGGCAAACGCGGGTCCGGCGCGGTGATGGGGATCGGCGGGGGCATGCCGTTCCAGGCGGCATAGACCCGGAACGCGCCGGACAAGTCGTCCAGCTCGGCATTGGCGCGGAGCTTGTAGCGCCTCAGACGGGTCAGGACCGTTTCCAGCGTGTCGCGCGGCAGGTCGAGGAACAAACGGTGCTCTTCGGCCAGGATAAAGAAATCGCTGAGGTAACGGCCTTGCGGGGTGAGCAGCGCCGCCCATACCGCCTGGCCTGGGATGGCGCGCTTGGCGTCATTGGAAATCAGCCCGTTAAGGAAGGTCACGCGGTCAGGTCCGGTGACGGAGATCACGCCCCGGTCGGGGAGATATGCAAAATCGGCCATGCGGCGAAAATGGGCGCTTGGCGTGGCGGCTGCAACCCGTGCTAGACCGCCCGGCAAATGAGAATCCTGTTCATAACATCCTCGCGTATTGGCGATGCGGTGATTTCCTGCGGCATTTTGGAACAGCTGCGGCGGAATAATCCGCAGGCGCGAATCACCGTGGCCTGCGGCGTGGTGGCGGCGGGCGTGTTCGACCGGTTGCCGGGGCTGGAACGGTTGATCGTGTTCGACAAGGAACGGTTCGACATGCACTGGCCGCGCCTTTGGACCAAGCTGGTCGGCCATGTGTGGGATATTGCGGTGGATGTGCGCGGGTCGGGCGTGCTGCTGTTCGTGGCGGCGAAGCGGCGCTGGATGCTGCGCGGCGGGCGGCGGCCGGGGCGGCGTTTCGAGCAGCTCGGCGCGGGCTTAAGCTTTTCGCCGCCGCCCTTGCCGGTGGCCTGGACCGCGCCGGAGGATGAGGCGCTGGCGGCTTTGCTTTTAGGCGAGGGGCCGGTGATCGGGCTCGGACCGACCGCGAACTGGGACGGTAAAATCTGGCCGCCCGAGCGTTTTATCGCCGCTATTCCAGGCGCTGGCGGCGCAGATCCCCGGCGCACGGGCGGCGGTGTTCGCCGGGCCGGGGGAGGCGGAGCGGGCGCGCGCGGCGCCGGTGCTGGCGGCAATTCCCGGCGCGATCGATCTGGTCGGCAAGCTGTCCCTGGCGCAAGTGGCCGCCTGCCTGCGGCGCTGCCGGATTTTCATCGGCAACGATTCCGGGCTGATGCATATTGCCGCCGCCGCCGGCACGCCGACGCTCGGCCTGTTCGGCCGTTCGCGGGCAGATGAATATGCCCCGGCAGGCCTGCGCACCGCCATCGCCGTGGCGCCCGGCCCGGCCGGGGACGCGCCGATGGAAGGGCTGACGCTGGACAGCGTGCTCGAAGCGGCGCGGTCCCTGCTCGACGCAGCGCCGCCGGCAATGGCCGATCATGTTTCAAACCTTGGGGGATAGATATGAATTTTGATCTTTTGCTGCGGAACGGCACCGTGGTTCTTCCCTGGGGGGAGGTGCAAGCGGATGTCGGCGTAACCGGCGGGCGCATCGCCGCGATCGGCACCGGGCTCGGCGATGCGGCGGAGGTGTTCGATGCCGCCAATCTGCATGTGCTGCCGGGCATCATCGACCCGCATGTGCATTTCCGCGATGGCGGGCAGGGCGGGGTGGCCGGCGTCGAGGATATGCGCTCGGGCACGCTGGGCGCGGTGCTGGGCGGGGTGACCGCCGTGTTCGATATGCCGAACACCAACCCGGCCGCGACCGACGCCGCGACGCTGACCGCCAAGCATGATTACATTTCCGGCCATGCTTTCTGCGATGTCGGCCTTTATGTCGGCGCGACCAAGGAGAATGCCGACGGGCTGGGCGCGCTGGAGGCGATGCCGGGCGTCTGCGCCGTGAAAGTGTTCGCGGGCTCCTCGACCGGCAATCTGCTGGTCGAGGATGATGCCAGCATCGAGCGGGTGATGCGCAGCGGGCGGCGGCGGATCGCCTTCCACTCCGAGGACGAGTTCCGCCTGCAGGAACGCAAGCCTCTGTTCAAATCGGGCGATCCGTACAGCAACCATGCGGTCTGGCGCGATGTGGAATGCGCGCTCCTGGGCACGCGGCGGATTACGGCGCTAGCACGCAAGACCGGGCGCAAGGGGCATATTCTGCATGTCTCGACAGCCGAGGAGCTGGATTACCTCAAGGCGCACAAGGACCTCATGAGCGTTGAGGTGCTGCTGAACCATCTCGTGCAATCGGCCCCGGATGTTTACGAGCGGCTCGGCGCCTATGGCGTGATGAACCCGCCGCTGCGCGACGAGCGGCATCTGCGCGCCGCCTGGGCGGCGGTGGCGGATGGCACGGTGGATACGATCGGCTCGGATCACGCGCCGCATCCCCGCGCCGCCAAGGAGAAGCCCTGGCCCGATTGCGCCGCCGGGCTGACCGGCGTGCAGACATTGCTGCCGATGATGCTGACCCAGGTGGCCGCCGGAAAACTCTCTCTGGCGCGCATGGTGGATCTGATGGCGGCCGGCCCGGCGCGGATCTATGGCGCGGTCGGCAAAGGGCGGATCGCCACGGGCTATGATGCCGATTTCAGCCTTGTCGATCTCAAGGCGACGCGGCGGATCGAAAATAGCTGGATCGCCAGCCAATGCGGCTGGACGCCGTTCGACGGCGTGGAATGTACCGGCTGGCCGGTGGCGACCATCGTGCGCGGCCGGATCATGATGCGCGACGGCGCGGTGGCGGGCGCGCCGGCCGGGCGGGCGGTGGCCTTTAGTTAGGAAAGTAAGTGGCCGCTTTCTGAAAAAAGCGGCGCAAAAACTTTTGCTCCGCTGGGCCATGGGCACTGTCGCTGACAGCGCCCATGGCCCAGCATAAATCAAAGTTTTTTTGCTGCTTTTTGTTCACAAAAAGTAGCGCTTCCTTGGCTTCCTTCAAACTTTCGGTAGCTTCTTCCAGAAGCGCAGCATGGTCACGAACATGACCAGCTGCATGGCCAGGACAATGGCGACGCAGCCCGGCCAGCCATAATCGCGCCAGAGGCTGCCGGGCACGAAGCCGCCGAAACTGCCGCCGACATAATAGCAGGTCACATACAGACCGACCGCGGTGGATTTCGCCGTCTGCGCCACCGTGCTGACAAAGCCGGTGGCCAGGGTCTGTTGCAGGAAGATCGCGGAACAGGTCAGCAGCAGCCCCAGCACGATCACGGGCAGCGGCCGCGCCAGGGTCAGCGCCAGCCCGATCGCGATCAGCGGCAGCGGCACTGCTCATCACCAGCCTTCGGCCGAAACGGTTGCTCAAGCGCGCGGCGATCGGGCTGATCACCACGCCGCCGAGATAGACGATGAAAATACCGCTCAAGGCGGCCGGCCCCAGCGCGTAAGGGGCGGCGGCGAGGCGGAAATTGATGTAGGTGAACACCGCCGACCAGGCTGAACAGCACGCCGAAGCCGACCATGTAAGTGGCGAGCAAACGCGGGTTGGAGAGATGCAGCGGGAAGGAGGACAAGGCCCGGCCGACGCCGTAAAGCGGGCGGAATTTCTGTTCGCGGGGCAGGAGGGCGGCGATCAGCCCGGTGATCAGCAAAGTGAGGAGGGCGATGACGATGAAAGCGGGTCGCCAGCCAAATTGGGACGTCACGAAGCCGACGATCAGCCGGCCGGAGAAGCCGCCGAAAATCGTGCCCGACATATAGGTGCCAGCGAGCCGCGCGGTGGCCGGTCCGGATGTTTCCTCGCCGATATAGGCGACGGTGACGGTGAAAATGAAGGGCAAAGTCAGGCCCTGGATGAAGCGGCAGAGCACGAACAGGTCGTAATTTTGCGCGGCGGCCGCCAGCAAAGTGGGCAGCACCAGCACCAGCCCGGCGCCGCAGATGAATTTTTTGCGGCCGAACCGGTCGGAGATCATGCCGATCAGCGGCGCCATCATCGCCGTGGCGACCAGAGGCGCGGTGACGGTGAGGCTGGTGCGGGCCTGGGCGATGTGAAAGGCGGCGGCCAGCACCGGCAGGATCGACTGGGTGCACCACATGTTAAGGAAAGTAACGAAACCCGCACTGCAGACAGCCAGGTTGAGAATGACCGCCCGGGCGGCCCCGGATCTAGAACCTGCGCTCAAAGACGGTAATGACATCGCCGGGTTGTGCCAGTGCAAAAAGTGGGGCGCGAAACTGGGCAGGGAGGCTGCCACGATCCCGCGTGACCCCTACATAGCTCTTCCACGGCGCGGTCCGTGAAGCCGCCGGCGATGGAAATCGCAGTCAAAACAGTCATGTCCGGGCGGAATGAATATTGGCCGGGATGGCTGACCTCGCCGAGAATATAGAAAGGCCGGTAGCTCGCGACTTCGACTGCGACGCTCGGCTTGAGGATCAGATGATTGTCCTGCAGCGCCCGGGCGATGGCGGCAGCGAACGCGCCGGTGTCGAAGCCGGCGGCCCGAACCGGGCCGATCAGCGGCAGATCGACGTTGCCGCTGTCATCGATGTCATATTGTCCTGAAAGCTGGGGCTGGTCGTAGACGCGGATGATCAGCACATCGCCGGCGCCAAGCTGGTAGGGGCCGCTAACCTGGTGTGGCAGATCGGGCAGATGCGCGCCTGGCGGCGCCAGCATGGCACAGCCACTGAGCCCGACCAGGCCGATGAGCATTCCGCGCCGGCGTATGTTTGCCTCCCCTGCGTATTTTTCGTGGCTTTATGCCAAGGATATTGCGCAAGCGAGCCGAAAGGAAACCCCTGTCCGCGTGAAAATCGCGATCGCCATCGGTATGATTGCGGCGCGCACAAGGCTGGCGTACGGCTCCGAGCCATGGACCACCGCAAAACCCTCATCGCCGCCGCGCAAAAAATGGCGGCACTCGGCCTCGCCCAGGGAACCTCGGGTAATCTTAGCCTGCGCACGGCGGAGGGCATTCTCATCACCCCCTCGGCCGTGCCCTATGACGCGCTGACGCCGGAGATGATCCCGCTGCTGCTCACGGGCGGCGCTTACGGCGCCTATCGCGGCCGCTATCGCCCCTCATCGGAATGGCGGTTCCATCTCGACATTCTCACCGCCCGGCCGGAGCTGGGCGCGGTCGTGCACCATCACGCGCCGTACACCACCGCCCTCTCGATGGCGCGCAAGGAGATCCCGGCCTGCCATTACATGATCGCACGGTTTGGCGGCGCGCCGGTGCGCTGCGCCCCTTACGCGCTGTTTGGCACCGAAGAACTCTCCACCAATGTGCTGGCGGCGCTCGAAGGCCGGACCGCCTGCCTGATGGCCAATCATGGCGGGCTGGCGGTGGGCAAGGATATCGAAAGCGCGCTGTCGGCGGCGAACGAGCTGGAGGCGCTGGCGCAGCAATATATGCTGTCGCTGGCGGCAGGCGGCCCGGTGCTGCTGAGCGAGGCAGAAGTGCAGGCGGCGCTGGATCAGTTCGGCGCCGTGTATGGGCCGAATGTGCCGAGGCAGGAGGATTAGGGAAGGAAGGAAGAGCTACTTTTTGTGAACAAAAAGTAGCAAAAAACTTTGATTTTATGCTGGGCCATGGGCGCTGTCAGCGACAGCGCCCATGGCCCAGCGGAGCAAAAGTTTTTGCGCCGCTTTTTCCAAAAAGCGGCCACTTCCTTATCTTGCCTTAAAAAACCAACCCCTTGCGCAGCATGCCATGCACGCCTTTCTCGCCGTTCACCGTCTGGGTGACGTGGAAATCAACGGCCAGGGAACAGGTTTTATAGGCTTCCACCGCGGTCATGTCGCTGCGGGTGCAGAGAAAGGCGATCATTTCGCGCAGGGCGATGCGCACCGCCTCGTCGAGATCCTCATGCATGCCCATGCTGATGTAATGCGTCGGCGTTTCTGCGCGCGGGTAGGCGAAGCTTTTCAGGCCCGGATCGATATGCTTGTGCAGGATGAAGGTGAAGGTGCCGTTCAGGCACATTTCCAGCGCGGTGATGCTGACCTCGCCATCGCCCTGCATTCCATGGCCGTCGCCGGCGAAAAACAGCGCGCCAGGGGCGAAGACGGGCAGGAACAGAGTGCTGCCGGCGACCAGCTCCTTATTGTCGAGATTGCCGCCGAAGCTGCGCGGCTCCTTGCTGGAGAGCGGGCCGAGCACGGGGTCGGGTGCGACGCCCATCACGCCGAAGAATGGAGATAGCGGCAGCACCGGGCCCCAGGGGAGGGTGGCGGTGCGGGCCGCACGGTCGACGGCGATATAGGAGATGTCGCGGTAGAAATATTCCTGCGGCAGCGTGCCCAGCATCGGCAGCACCGCGGTCCAGCCCCAGTCGGCGCCGGGCTCCACCGCGTCGATCCGCACCTCCAGCATGTCGCCCGGCATGGCGTCGGCGATGGCGATCGGCCCGGTGAGGATATGCGGGCCGATGCGGGGCAGCCTTTTCTCCTGAATCGCGCGCAGCGCCGGCGGCACGTCGAAGGGGATACGGCTTAGCTCCAGGCTGCCGCCGGAGACGGTCTCCATCGTCACCGTGTCGCCCGAGGCGATTGTGAGAACGGGCGGGATGGCGGCGTCGAAAATGCCGTAGCTGACGGTTTGCGGCGATGCCGGCAGATGGTGTTGCTTGCTCATGGCGCTTCTCCCGGATGATCTGTGGCCTTCTTGATTGACACTTAGCAACAAATTTTCCGCCGCGCCCAGCCCCGGCGCCCGGCCTTGCCTCGGTCCGGACCGTGGTTTACCTCGACGCAAAGCAAAAGGAGCACGCCCATGTCAGCCATCGCCGATATCACTGCCCGCGAAATTCTCGACAGCCGCGGCAATCCCACCATTGAAGTCGATGTTCTGCTGGAATCCGGCGCGTTCGGCCGGGCTGCCGTGCCGTCCGGCGCCTCGACCGGCGCCCATGAGGCCGTGGAACTGCGCGATGGCGACAAATCCCGTTATGGCGGCAAGGGTGTGCGCAACGCCATCGCCGCGGTGGAAACCGAAATTTTCGATGCGATCGGCGGCATGGATGCCGAGCAGCAGATCGCGATCGACAATATCATGATCGATCTGGACGGCACGCCCAACAAAGCGCGCCTCGGCGCCAATGCCATTCTCGGCGTGTCCCTGGCGCTGGCCAAGGCGGCGGCGGAGGATAACGGCATGCCGCTCTACCGCTATATCGGCGGTGTCGGCGCCCGCACCCTGCCGGTGCCGATGATGAACATCGTCAATGGCGGCAAGCATGCCGACAACCCGATCGACATCCAGGAATTCATGGTCATGCCGGTCGGCGCCGCGTCGCTCGCCGAGGCCGTGCGCATCGGCGTCGGAAATTTTCCACGCGCTGAAAAAATCCCTCTCCGAGGCCGGCCATAACACCAATGTGGGCGATGAGGGCGGGTTCGCGCCGGGGCTGAAATCGGCCGACGAGGCGCTGGGCTTCATCGCCCGGGCCTGCGAGCGTGCCGGCTACAAGCCCGGCGACGACGTGACCTTCGCGCTGGACTGCGCGGCCACGGAATTCTTCAAGGACGGCGTCTATGACCTCGAGGGCGAGGGGCGGAAATTCGACGCGTCCGGAATGGTCGATTATCTGGCTGACCTGGCCGCCCGCTATCCCGATCACCTCGATCGAGGATGGCTGCTCGGAAGATGACTGGGCGGGCTGGAAGCTGCTCACCGACCGGCTGGGCGGGAAAATCCAGCTGGTGGGCGACGATCTGTTCGTCACCAACCCGGTGCGGCTGCGCCGCGGCATCGAGGCCGGCACCGCCAATTCGATCCTGGTGAAGGTGAACCAGATCGGCACTTTGACCGAGACGCTGGAAGCCGTGGATATCGCGCATCGCGCCGGCTACACGGCGGTGATGTCGCACCGTTCCGGCGAGACCGAGGACGCGACCATCGCCGATCTCGCGGTCGCGACCAATTGCGGGCAGATCAAGACTGGCTCGCTGGCGCGCTCCGACCGCACCGCGAAATACAACCAGCTGATGCGCATCGAAGCCGAGCTCGGGCCGGTGGCGCGCTTCGCCGGCCGGACAATTCTGCGCCGCTGAGCCCAAGCGGGGCAGGCTTTAAGTCGCCTGATTTGCTATGTGCGATGCGGATTTTCTCACAAGGAAAATCCGCATTGCGGTTTTTCGCGAAAAACCGGTAGACTAGGAATCGTAGTGGGGGATCGATTCGGACACCAGAGCTAAAGTCGGGCTCCACAATCTCGTCTTATTTGGACAAAGGAGACTCCTATGTCGAGCCTCGACCTCTCCTGTGAAAAGCCCGCTGTCGCCAATCCGATCGACCTGGTCGAGCAGGTGATTTCCGCCAATGAATGGGTTTTCGAGCGCCGTTCCGAGGCGGAGATGGCAGCGCAGGTGCCCGGCAAATGGTGCGATTACGGGCTGTATTTCTGCTGGTCCAACGAGATTTCGGTCATGCATTTCTCCTGCGCTTTCGACCTGAAATTGCCGGAGAAACAGCGTTCGGCCTTGTATGAACTGCTCGCCAGGGCGAATGAGCGGCTCTGGATCGGGCATTTCGGCATGGATGAGGAAAACGGCATGCCGATTTACCGCCATTCGGTGCTGTTGCGCGGCACGCCCAGCGCGTCGGCGGAATTGATCGAGGATCTGGTCGACATCGCGCTGACCGAATGCGAGCGCTTTTTCCCGGCTTTCCAGTTCGTGCTCTGGGGCGGCAAGACGCCGGCCGAGGCGCTGGAGGCGGCGATGCTGGAGTGTGTCGGCGAAGCGTGACATACCCCATGTCATGACAACGAGCCTTCCTTCTCTTCTTCTCGTCGGCGGTGGCCGGATGGGCAGTGCCATGCTCGCCGGCTGGCGCGAACAAGGTTGCAGCAACGCGGTGGTGGTCGATCCGGCCCCCAATGCTGCCTCTCTGGCCGGTGACGGCGTGACCGTCGTCGCCTCGGTGGCCGATATTCCCGCCGGCTTCGTGCCCGAAGCGGTGATTCTGGCGGTCAAGCCGCAAACGGCGGCCGAGGTTCTGCCGGCCTATGCACGCTTCGCCCCCCATGCGGTGTTCATTTCCATCATGGCAGGTAAGACGATCCGTGTGATCGGCGAGATGCTGGGGGCCAAGGCGGCGATTGTGCGCGCCATGCCGAACACGCCGGCCGCGGTGCGCAAGGGCGTGACGGTGGCGGTGAGCAGCGCCGATGTTTCGGCCGAGCAGAAGCAGCTGGCGCAGGATCTGCTGGCCGCCACGGGCGATTGCGCCTGGGTCGAGGATGAAAAGCTGCTCGATCCGGTGACGGCGATCTCCGGCGGCGGCCCGGCTTATGTGTTTCTTCTCACGGAATTGATGGAGCAGGCCGGGCTCGACCAGGGCCTGTCCCCGGCTCTGGCGCGCCAGCTCGCGCGGCAGACGGTGATCGGCTCCGCGGCGCTGCTGGCGGCTTCCGACGAGGAGGCGGCCAATCTGCGCGTCGCTGTGACCTCGCCCAAGGGCACCACCGAGCGCGCCCTGGCAGTGTTGCGCGCCGATGACGCCTGGCCGAAAACTTTTCGTGATGCCATCCAGGCGGCCACAGATCGCTCTCGCGAGCTCTCAGCTTAATGGACATATGGCAGTTCGGTTGCTAAACCGCGCCCAACTCCAAATTCCCTGACTAACCGGAAAGCCCACTTCATGAAGATTGTTGCCTGCAACAGCAACCGCCCGCTTGCAGAGGCCGTGGCCGCCGGTTTGAACCTCCCGCTGGCCCGCGCCTCGGTGCGGCGCTTCGCCGACATGGAGGTTTTTGTCGAAATCCATGAGAATGTGCGTGGTGAGGATGTGTTCGTCATCCAGTCCACCTCGTACCCGACCAACGATAATCTCATGGAGCTGCTGATCACGCTGGACGCGCTGCGCCGTGGCTCCGCCCGCCGCATCACGCCGGTGATCCCGTATTTCGGTTATGCAAGGCAGGATCGCAAATCCGGCCCGCGCACGCCGATTTCCGCAAAGCTGGTGGCCAACCTGATCACCGAGGCCGGCGCCAACCGCGTGCTGACCATGGATCTGCATGCCGGCCAGATCCAGGGCTTCTTCGACATCCCGGTCGATAACCTGCCGGCGGCGCCGCTATTCTCGCGCGACATCGAGGAGCGTTTCGCCGGCCGCAACATCATGATCGTCAGCCCCGATGTCGGTGGCGTGCTGCGCGCGCGCATCATCGCCCGCCGGCTCAATGCCGATCTCGCCATCATCGATAAGCGCCGCGAGCGTGCCGGCGTGTCCGAGGTGATGAACATCATCGGCGAGGTCGAGGGGCGCGACTGCATCATCATCGACGATATCGTCGATTCCGGCGGCACGCTGTGCAACGCGGCTGAGGCTCTGCTGGCCGCTGGCGCGCGCTCTGTGAGCGTGTATGTCAGCCATGGCGTGCTCTCCGGCGGCGCCGTGGCGCGTATCGCCGCCTCGCCGATCGAGATGCTGACCATCACCGACTCCATCGCCGCGACCGAGGCGGTGCGGCTCGCGCATAATGTGCGGCAGCTCTCCATCGCGCCCTTGCTGGCCGAGGCGATGCGGCGGATTTCGACGGAAAGCTCCGTCAGCTCACTGTTCGACTGACCCACTGAAAGGCTTCTTTTGCACCCCAAAAGAAGCCTTTCGCTTTTTCAGGCCGCGCCGCTTTTACAGACGCAGGCCCAAAGGAATAAAAAGTTTTTGCGCCGCTTTTTCCAAAAAGCGGCCACTTTCTTAAAGGGAGACCGATATGAAGCTCTTCTACGCGCCGAACGCCTGCTCGATGGGTATTCACTTGCTGCTGGAGGAGATCGGCGAGCCCTATCAGCTGGAAAAAGTCGATTTTGCCAGCGGCGCGCAATACAAGGCGCCGTTTGTCGACGATCAATCCGAAATCCAAGGTCCCGCTGCTGCAGCGTGACGATGGCAGCTACCTGACCGAGTTCCCCGCCATCGCTTTGTATCTCGCGCGCGCCAAACCCGCGGCAGGCCTGCTGCCGGCCGGGCTGGATGCGGAGATCCGGGCGCTGGAGCTGCTCGATTATCTCATCGCCACCGTGCATATGCGCGGCTTCACCCGCATTTACCGCCCCGCTTTGTTCGCCCCGGGTGCCGCGGACGAGGAATGGGTGAAGCAGGCCGGCCGCGACATCATCACAAAATCGTTCGAACTGCTCGTGCCGGTGCTGGGCGACCAGGAATACATCCTGGGCAAATTCTCCATCGTCGAGGCGGCCTTGTTCTTCCTGGAGTTCTGGGCGCGCACGCGGGCCAAGATCCAGCTGCCGGCCCCCTTCGAAGCGCATCTCGACCGGCTGCTGGCCCGCCCGGCGGCGATACGGACGCTCAAGGCCGAGGGGTTGATTTAGCCCATGCCGTTGCCGCACACGCCATTCTGGTATCTCCGGCATGGCGAGACCGATTATAACGCCAAAGGCTGGAGCCAGGGCGCGATCGAAATGCCGCTGAACGCCAACGGACGGGCGCAGGCGGAAGCGGCCGCGCCGATGTTGGCCGGGCAGGGGATCGCCGCCATCGTGTCCTCGCCGATGCTGCGCACGCGCCAGACCACGGAAATCGTCAATGAGGTGCTGAACCTGCCGGTGAGCTACGAGCCGGATCTGCGCGAAGTGGTGTTCGGCGGCATGGAAGGCAAGCCGCTGCAGCCCTGGTTCACCGAATGGATGGAAGGCCGCGCCACGCCCGAGGGCGCGGAAAGCTTTGCCGCGCTGACGGCACGCGCCGAGGCGGCGATGAGCAGGGTCCTCGCTTTGCCGGGACCGCTCCTGATCGTCGCGCATGGCGGGATTTTCCGCGCCATTCGCGACCTGATGGGGCTGGCCAAGGAAGGGCTGACGCCGAACGGCGTGCCGCTTTTCTGCGAGCCGACCATGACGGGGTGGAAGATTTCCACGCCCTGAAGGCGGTAGAGGAAGAAAGGAAGCACTACTTTTTGTGAACAAAAAGTAGCAAAAAAACTTTTGATCCTTTGGGCCTGTGGCGTTTCGAGCGCCACAGGCCCAAATTCAAGAAAGTTTTTGGCCGCTTTTTTCAAAAAGCGGCTACTTTCTTACTCCAGCGTCAGCGTGACGCTGACCGGCACGTGATCCGAAGGCTGCTCCCAGTCCCGTGCTTCCTTGAGGATCTCATAGCCTTTCAGGCTGCCTGACAAGATCTTTCGTGGCCCAGACATGGTCCAGCCGGCGGCCGCGATTCGACGCCGCCCAATCGCGGTTGCGATAGGACCACCAGGTGTAGAGTTTCTGGTCCGCCGGCACGAAATGCCGCAGGGCATCGGTGAAGCCTTGCGCCATCCAGGCATTCAGCCCTTCGGTTTCCGGCGGCGTATGGCTGACGATGCCGAGCAATTGTTTGTGGCTCCACACATCATGTTCCAGCGGCGCGATGTTGAGATCGCCGACCAGCACGGCGCGCGACGGCGGATAGGCGGCGAAATGCGCGCGCGCTTCTTCGATGAAGTCGAGCTTATGCGCGAATTTGGGATTTTGTTCGCGGTCGGGAATGTCGCCGCCGGCTGGAACATAGAAGTTATGCACGGTGAGCGGGGCGCCATTGGCGCTGACTTGCGCGGCGAGATGCCGGCAATCGTTCTTTTTGCACCAGTCGGGCGTGTCATCCACCAGAGTGAGGGGAAAGCGCGAAAGCGTGGCGACGCCGTTATAGCTTTTCATGCCGCGCTTGAGCACGTAGGGAAAGCCGATGGCTTCGGCGATGGCTTCCGGAAACAGCTCGTCGGGAACCTTGGTTTCCTGCAGGCAGATAACGTCCGGCTTGAGCTTGTCCATCAGACGGTGCAGCAGGCTTTGCCGCAGGCGCAGAGAGTTGATGTTCCAGGTGGCGATGGTGATTTGCATGGCGCCTTTCCTAGAGCATGACGGCGCCAGATCAATCTTGAAGCGAGAAAAGCAAGGGCTTCTTTTTTGAAAAAAAGAAGCAAAAAACTTTTTTAAAATTGGGCCGTGCTGGTTTCACGGCCACGGGCCCAAACTCGAAGAAGTTTTTGCGCCGCTTTTTTCAAAAAGCGGCCTCTTTCTTCTATCTATCCGCCGCCACTGATCGGCGTGCTGCCATTGCCATATTCGAACAGCGAATTCGGATAGGGGCCGCCCGGCTTCACATTGTACAAGGTGACGCGGGTCTGCCGGCCTTGCGCGTCATTGACCAGCCATTGCCGCAATTCCAGCGGGTCGGTGCTGAACATCAGTGTGAGGCTGCCGGCGGCTTCTCTGCCTTTGCGGATCAGCGTGATGTCATCCTCGCCCAGGCTGTTGCTGGATATTGGTGATGACCACATCGCCCGAGGTAAGATCGACATGTTTGGCCAGCAGGATGCCGAGCGGCGTGCTGCCCAGCGGAATATTGGTGGTCTGGTCGAGTTGCGGGTCGTGATAGACGAGCAACCCGAATCCCGCCACCAGCAATTGCTTGTCGGGCGGGCCGTATTCGAAGCGCATTTTGCCCGGGCGTTCCAGCCAGGCTTTGCCGGTGCGGGTGGAACCGTCAGCGGCGACCTGCAGGAAATCTGCGGTCAGGCCTTTCTGGTCGTTGAGATAGGCTTCGATCTGCGCGATCAGCGCGCGGTCGGAAGCGGTCATGGAAACAGGCTGTGGCGGGGTCTGCGCCATAGCCGGCACGCCCCCCCACAGCATTGTCATCACCGCCGCCGCGCCCAGGGCGCGGCGAAGCATGGTCGGAATGTTAGCTGGCGACGCGGCGGCTGGCCGCTTCGGTTTTGTTGGAGCTGAGCGCATCATTCATAATATGACGGGTTTCGCGCAGAAAAGCAGCCCCTTTGACGGTGCGCTGCACCAGGACGCTGCGGCGGTCCGCCGGATCGACCTTGCGGCGCACGAAATCCAGCTCCGTCAGACGGTCCAGAGCGCGGGTGATGGCCGGCTTGGAAACGTTCAGGTCCTGCGCCAGGCCGCGCACCGTGTGGCCGCCTTCATTCAGATAGCAGGTCAGAAACACACCGAGCTGGCGGGCGGAGAGATCAACGCCGTCGCGGCGCACCAAAGAGACGATCGTGTCGCGTAGAATGCCGACGAGCTGATCCGAGGAAAGCTGCGCTGCCATAGTCTTAAATCCTTCAGTCGTAGAAAACAGAATGTCGTTTCAAGCAAACCCGCTTCGTCCTCGATATGGATAACGTTTGGTGCGTATCCGGCTTAACCGGCCAAACACCAAGACGATAAACAAACCAATATGAATGATTTGTAAAAGTAATGATGCGGGACAGGGCCAGCGCTGAAAGAGGAAGAGTCGCCTTTACTTAAGAAACAACAAGGCCCTGGTAGTTATTCGTCCGAGCTACGCCGCACAAGCCGTTGAAAGATGAAAACATTGCAACTCGTAGTAACATTACGGATGCAATGTGTTTCTGCTATGTCAGGCTTGCATTTCCGCACTTGCTTTCGATCGCGGCAAGGAGGGCGCGCAGGGCCTGGGCTTCGCCGCCTTCGGGGCGTCCGGGGCGCGTGGAATCGTTCCAGGCATAGACGTCGAGATGCGCCCAGGCGATGTGTTTGGCAACGAAACGTTTGAGAAATAAGGCGGCGATGATGGCGCCGGCCATTGGTTTGCTGGCGACGGTATTGACGTCGGCAATAGAACTGTCGATCCAGTTGTCGTATCCGTCAAACAGCGGCAGGCGCCAAAGCGGATCGTGAACCGTTTCGCTTGCGGTGAGAATCATTGCTGATAATTCATCGTTTGTACAGAAAAGCGCAGGCATGTCAGGGCCGAGCGCGACCCGCGCCGCGCCGGTCAATGTCGCGGCGTCGATCAGCCAATCCGGATTTTCGAGCGACGCCTCGGCGAGCAGGTCGCATAGGACCAGCCTTCCTTCGGCATCGGTATTGCCAACTTCCACGGTGAGCCCGGTTTGGGTCGTCAGCACGTCCGAGGGGCGCATGGCCCGGCCGGAGATGCTGTTCTCGACGCAGCCAAGGCGCAATTTCAGCCGGACCGGCAGATCGAGCGCCATCACCGCCTGGGCCAGGCCGAGCATGATCGCGGCACCGCCCATATCCTTTTTCATCCGCAACATGCCGGCGCTGGGTTTGAGATCATAGCCGCCAGTGTCGAAACACACGCCTTTGCCGCACAGCGAGATCAATGGCGCATCGGCGCCGGCGGCGGAGCCTTGCCATTCGATCAGCACGGCTTCGGGCGGGCGCTCCGAACCGGCGCCGACCGCCGCCATGGCGGGGAAACGGTCTTGCAACGCCACACCCTGGAGGCGGGTGAGCTGGGCGGCGAAACGTGCCGCCACGCCGGCCGCTTCATCGGCAAGCTCTTTGGGGCCGAGCATGTTGGGCGGGATGTTGATGAGGTCACGGGCGAGGCAGATCGCTTCGGCGATCGCCAAAGCGCGTGGCGAGGCCGCTTCCGCCGCCAGCCGGGCGACGGGTTTTTTCTGGCTCTTGAGCTGGTCGAACCGGTAGGCGCCCAGCAGAAAGCCGAGGGCCGCGTCATCGGCGCTGAAAGCGCCTTGCTGCGGCGCCCAGGCATAATCGGCGGGCAGGGCGGTCGCGGCGGCGCCGAACCCGTGCAGTGCCGGCCCGTCGCCCAGCCCGAGCACCGCGCCGGCCAGCACGCCTCCGGCGTCCGGCAGCAACACCACGCTGCCCAGAGCGCCAGAGAAATTATTGAGTCGCACCAACGCCGCCTGCGCCGCGTGGCAAGCGCCCCACCAGCGCCTCGATGCCATCGGGGCGCACCGCATAGAGGGGCAGCGTTTTGACGGCGGTGCCGTCTCCTGCGTTGCCAAACCTTTTAAATGCCGCGCCATGCCTGATTGTGTCATGCCCGTCTCCTGATGTGACGGGCGGATATATCAGGTGGCGCGGCGGAAAAGTCTAATGCAGCCGTTCGATGCTGATGGCCGCGACTCGGCCTTCGCGTTGCTGGAGCGTGAAGCGCACGCGTTCGCCCTCGTTCAGCTTGCGCAGGCCAGCATGCTGCACGGCGCTGATATGCACGAAAATATCGTCACCCCCGGCGTCGGGGGCGATGAATCCATAACCCTTGCCGGGATTGAACCATTTTACGATGCCGGTGTACGGTTTTTCTTGTCTTACTTTATCGTCTTGAGTTGTTTCCATTGCGACACCTCTCATGCCGGAATTCATCCCGGGCGCGGGTCATTATTAAGGCCGTCTGCTTGCGCCGACGGCGGTAATTAAACGCAACGAGCGGCAAACATCAATTGCAAACATATGCTGCATTGCCGCAGAATTTTGAATTCCGCGAGAGTTTGCGGAATGATCAGCTTGGCAAGGAATGGCACCTTTTCGTGAACGAGAGGTGCCCAAAAAAATTGCTCCTTCAGGCGGTACCGGTTTCGGCACCGGAAGCCCGAAGGAGCAAAAATTTTTGCGCCGCTTTTTATAAAAGCGGCGACTTTTCTGAAAATTAAGCCGCGTCTTCCCGGCGGTCGCGCAACCGGACATAGGCGACGGACGCATGTTCTTCGCAATAAGGTTTGCCGGCGGCCGCTGCAGCATTGCAGAAATGGAAGCTGGCTTTGCCGGGTTCGCCGATCGGCCAGCAGCAGGGCGTGGCGCGCGGCGCTGATTTCGGCGCCGGCATGATCGCGCGCAGGGCCGGCATGGGGCTGCCGATCGATGCGGCCAGCGGCGGCAAGGTCGGGCCCTGGGCGCGTTTGGGCGCGCTCGGCCGCGCGGCGCTCTGCCCTTCCGTGCGACGGATCGGCGAAGGACGCGGGGGCAGGCTCAGGCGATGTGCCTTGCCGACGACGGCGTTCTTGGAAATGTTCAGACGGCGTCCGATTTCCGCGGTCGATAAGCCCTCGGCCCATAGCGTCCGCAATTTGGCGATTGCTTCCTCGGTCCACTCCATGTTGCGGCCCTCCTTCATCTCACTACAAGATAAAGTATAAGGGCACCGAGTTGCCCGCAATATGTAGGGTGCAACGAACGAGTCGTTTTCTGTGGAAAACTGCCATTTACTTGAAGTTGTGAAATGGCCAGCCCCAAGACGGGCTATTTAATCGCCTCGCCCGGGAAGGCGCCCCAGAAATCCTCGCGCGCCAGATAGCCCGATTCGTGCGCGGCGGAAACCCGGCAATAATCGCTGTCCGAGTTGCAGGTCAGCAATTCGCCCCCGACCCCCTTGTCGAGATAAGCGACGATGCTCGCATCGGATTGCGGCGCGTTGAGCAAGGCGGCCTGGGGGACGGTGACGATGAAGCTGCGGCGCGCCCGCAGCAGCGCCTCATGCACCCAGCCGGTACCGCCATCCGGCGCCAATATCTGGCGCCACACATCGAACTCGCCGATGATCTCCACCGGCAGCCCGTCGCGCTCATAGGTCCAGGTGACCGGATATTGGAAACCGGGGCCGGCGCGGAAATTCACCTGGGCGGAGCGCAGCGAGACGAAGCGCGGCACCGGCAGCTTGGTGGAAATGCCGGTCGCCGGGCCGGGGCCCGTGCCTTGCGGGGCGGCGGTCCAGCCGCCGAGCAGCAGCAGGCCGAGCGCGCCGCACCTTATCCCCTTCATCATGGCGCGCAGGTTCATGCGTCTTGCTGAGCCGGGGGAATTGCGACGCCATGATTCCGGCCCTGGCCGCAGACGGTGCATGAAGGATCCTTTCTCAAGCGGATTTTGCGGAAATCCATGCGCAAAGCGTCCCAGACCAGCAGCCAGCCGGACATTGATTGGCCGATGCCGCAAATTTCCTTCAGCACTTCGGTCGCCTGCAAAGTGCCCATCACGCCGGTCACGGAGCCGAGCACGCCGGCTTCCGAGCAGCTCGGCACCAGCCCTTCCGGCGGCGCTTCGGGGTAGAGGCAGCGATAGCAGGGACCTTCCGGATCGGCATGCGGCTTGAAGGTGGAAAGCTGCCCTTCGAAGCGCAGCACCGCGGCGCTGATCAGCGTGCGTTTGGCGGCGACGCAGGCATCGGCGACCAGGAAGCGCGTGGTGAAATTGTCGGTGCCATCGCAGATAATGTCATAATCCGCCACCAGGGCGGCGACATTGCCGGCATCGAGCCGATGGTTGTGCGTCTGGATTTTGATCAGCGGGTTGATCCGCGCCATCGCCTCCGCCATCGAGACGACCTTGGGCTGGCCGACATAAGCGGTGCTGTGGGCGATCTGCCGCTGCAGGTTGGAGAGCTCCAGCCGGTCGTGATCGATCAGGCCGACGGTGCCGATGCCGGCCGCCGCCAGATACAGGCCCAAGGGCGAGCCCAGCCCGCCGGCGCCGACGATCAGCACTTTCGCCGCGCGCAGCCTAGCCTGGCCAGTGCCACCGACATCGGCAAGTAGAATATGCCGCGCGTAGCGTTGGATTTCTTCTTCCGAAAAATTCAAATTCATCGCCGCCCTTATAGGCTGCGCTGCGCACCGGGCCAATTGCCGGGACCGGTGGGGCAGGGGGCGGAGGCATGCAAGACCGGAAGGTGCGGGGCGCGAAAACAGTTTTCGCCGCGCCTTGCGCGCTTTTGCGTCGCTTCCCACTTCACGCGCTGTGTCAATCTGGTAATAGAACCCTTCTAGAGGAACGTGCATTGTTTTCCGGGGAAGCCCCGGTGGAGTTAAGGTTTTCATCAAATGAAGCTTATCAACGCCATCCGGATGGGCGGCACCGAAATTCTGCCGCTGGTCGAAGGTGGCAAGGGCGTCTCGGCCTCCAACGGGGTCAGCTGCGGCCATTGGGCCGCGTGCGGTGGCGCCGGCACGTTTTCCGCCGTGAATGCCGACAGCTATGACGAGCAGGGGCGGCGGATTCCGCAGATTTATCACGGCCGTACCCGGCGTGACCGGCATGAGGAGCTGATCGCCTACGCGATCGAAGGCGGCGTCACCCAGGCCCAGCACGCTTACGAGATTTCCGGCGGCCGGGGACGCATCCACGCCAATATCCTTTGGGAGATGGGCGGGGCGGAACGGGTGATCACCGGCATTCTCGAGCGCACCAAGGGGCTGGTGAACGGCATCACCTGCGGCGCCGGCATGCCCTATCGCCTGGCGGAGATCGCCGCCAAGTTCAATGTTCATTATTACCCGATCGTCTCCTCGGGCCGCGCCTTCTCGGCATTGTGGAAGCGCGCTTATTGCAAGGTGGCGCATCTGCTGGGCGGCGTGGTCTATGAAGACCCCTGGCTGGCCGGCGGCCATAATGGCCTGTCCAACGGCGAGGACCCGACGCGGCCGGAAAATCCCTTTCCGCGCGTTCTGGCGCTGCGCAAGATCATGCGCGAACTCGGTCTGGGCGATACCCCGATCATCATGGCCGGCGGCGTGTGGGCCCTGGAAGAGTGGGAGGATTGGATCGACAATCCGGATCTCGGCCCGGTCGCGTTCCAGTTCGGCACCCGCCCGCTGCTGACCCGCGAAAGCCCGATCCCGGCAAGCTGGAAGGAACGGCTGCGCACGCTGAAGCCCGGCGATGTGTTCCTCAACCGCTTCTCGCCGACAGGATTCTACTCTTCGGCGGTGAACAATGATTTCATCCAGGAACTGCGCGCCCGCAACGAGCGCCAGGTGGCCTACACGCCGGAGCCGGTGGGCGAGCATCTGGTGGAATATGGCGTCGGCGCGCGCAAGCGCTCGGTCTATCTCACCGCGCCGGATTATGCGCGGGTGAAGGATTGGGAGGATGCCGGCTTCACCGAGGCGCTGCGCACCCCGGATTCCACGCTGATTTTCGTGGCGCCGGAAAAAGCCGAGGAAATCCATGCCGACCAGGTGAATTGCATGGGGTGCCTCAGCCAGTGCCGGTTCTCGAACTGGAGCCAGCACGGCCCGGACTATGATAACGGCAAGAAGGCCGATCCGCGCAGCTTCTGCATTCAGAAGACGCTCCAGGACATCGCCCATGCCGCGCCGGACGACGAGGCGGCCCTCGATCATAACCTGATGTTCGCCGGACATAATGCCTATCGCTTCGGCACGGATAATTTCTATTCGAACGGGTTCATTCCGACCGTGAAGGAATTGTTCGAGCGGATTCTCACCGGCAAATAAGCGTAGCACCGGGACAGAGGTCGCAATCAAAAATGTGAAAATTGCCGGAAATCAATGGTTTCCGGCAATTTTTGTTAGTGGCGCAGGGGTGCGATTCTAGCGCGACTCGTCATCGGCCGGCAGTGTGGAGGCGTTCTTTACCCGCCTCGGAGCGCCGCATGGCCAGTGTCACCGCATCAGATCGCCCGCATGTCATCGTTCTCGGCAATGAGAAAGGCGGCTCGGGCAAATCCACCACCGCGATTCATATCATCGTCTCTCTGCTGCGCGCCGGCTACCGGGTCGGCGCCATGGATCTCGATGCGCGGCAAGGCACGCTGGCCGGCACGCTGGCGGCGCGGCGGCATTTTGTCGAGACCAAGCAGGTGGCGCTGCCGCTGCCGGAATTTTGCGACGTGCATCGTTCGGCGCTGGATCACCGCCTGGAGGCTGAAGCCGAAGAGCGCGCGCGCTTCGATGCTGCCTTTGCCGGGCTGGCCGCCGCGACGGAGGTGATCGTCATCGATTGCCCGGGGGCTGATACTTATCTCTCGCGCTATGGCCATTCCCATGCGGATACGCTGATCACGCCGATCAATGACAGTTTCGTCGATTTCTCCATGCTGGCGAAGGTCGAGCCGGAACGGCACGATATCGTTCATCCGAGCATCTATTCGGAAATGGTCTGGGAAGCCCGCAAGCAGCGTTTTTCCCGGGATCGTGGGCGCGTCGACTGGATCGTGATGCGCAACCGCCTTGCCGCCGCCGAGGCGCGCAATAAGCGCGATGTGGGGGAGACGCTGGAGAGCCTGGCGAAGCGGATCGGTTTTCGTACCGTGAAAGGGTTCGGCGAGCGCGTGATTTTCCGCGAGCTCTATTTGCAGGGGCTGACCCTGATGGATGTGCGCGAGGCGAATGTGGGGATTGCTCTGGGGCTCTCCCATATCGCTGCGCGCAATGAGGTCCGGGCGCTGGTCGGCGCCGTCAATCTGCCGGCGCCGAAAATGCCGCTGGTGGCATAGGCCGGCCCATCCCCGGCCGCGGGCTTTACCAAGAGTGCTGTTAGTGCCGCCTGGCGCAATGTCGCCGGGATGGCGGCGGCGTGTGCCAGGAAGCGCAACCTAAGCGTGTTTTTATTTCGACGTCATCGCAAAAAATAACATATTTTGTTGTTCGGAAATTTTTGGTCTTTAATGAATCGAAGATAGTTTCGGTCTAGAACGGTTTTTTGTTGAATAGCAAAACTTATTGATTACTATTGACTTGGTCTCGATTGTAACTCGCAACAAAAGAGTGCAATGAAAAGCGGGCTTAATAAGCTAAATGTTTGTTGATTTCGGTGGGCGTTGGGGTTGTATCTGTCTAACAGTCGTGGTGCCGGCTGGTCTGGCGGGCGCGCCGAAGCCCCGCTTCATCGAGGCCGAATAACAAGGCCGGGCGGATAAGCGCCGGATAAAGGCGTGTCGGGTAGAAATCTTGGGGGGTTTATGAAAGTCGCGTTCGTTCATGAATGGCTGGGACTTACGCCGGATCCGAGAAGGTCCTGTCTGAAATGCTCAAGGAATTTCCTGAGGCGGATCTTTTCTGTCTGATCGATTTCACCAAAGGCCGGTTTCGCGATAAATTCATGGGGAAGGAGTTCAAGACCAGCTTCCTGCAAAAATTCATCCTGATCCCCAGGATCTACCGGTATTTTTTTCCGTTAATGCAGATCGCGGTCGAGCAGTTCGATCTGTCGGGATACGATCTGGTGATTTCCAACAGCCATAGTCACCGGCATCACCGGCCAGGATGGTGCTTATCTCTCCGCGCTGCTCCTGCAAAAAGGTTATCGTGTGTTCGGTGGGTATCGCCGCTCGAGCGTGCAGAATTTTTGGCGCCTGGCGGAACTCGATGTGCTCGGGCACGAGAATTTTTCATTCATCGAGCATGATCTTACCGATTTTGGTTCGAACCTGCGCGCCATCACGGAAGCCGAGCCCGACGAAATCTATAATCTCGGCGCCCAGAGTTTCGTCGGCGTCTCCTTCAAGGAGCCAACCGCGACGGCGCAGATTTCCGCAATCGGTCCGCTGCATTTGCTGGAATGCCGTGCGTACGGTGAACCGGAAAATCAAGATATACCAGGCATCATCGGCGGAGATGTTCGGGAAGGTGCAGGCGGTACCGCAATGCGAAACGACGCCCTTTTACCCGCGGAGCCCCTATGCGACGGCGAAATTGTTCGGCCATTGGTCGGCGGTGAATTATCGCGAGGCCTACGACATGTTCGTGTGTTCAGGCATTCTGTTCAACCATAAATCGCCCTTGCGCGGCACGGAATTCGTGACGCGCAAAATTCCCAGGGCGGCGGCGCGGATCAGCCTGGGACGGGAAAGCGAGCTGCGGCTTGGCAATCTCGATGCGATGCGCGATTGGGGATTTGCTGGTGAATTTGTGAGGCATGTGGCGGATGCTGCAGGCCGATCAGCCCGATACCTATGTGCTCGCGACCGGAAAGACCACGAAGGTGCGGGACTTTGCCGTGCAATCCTTTGCGACCGCCGGCATCGATATCGAATGGGAAGGTAAGGGCGATGCTGAGCTCGGCCGCTGTGCCGCCAGCGGGCGGACAATCATCCGGATCGATCCGCAATTCTATCGTCCGACCGAAGTGGAGTCGCTGATCGGCGATGCCGGTAAGGCAGAGCGGGTGCTTGGCTGGAAAGCGGCGATGAGCGTCTCGGAGCTGGCGCGCGAGAATGGCCCCTGTTTCAGCACCCGTATACCTGCCTGAAATGGCGAAACGGCTGATGAGCGGCGCGATGGCGCCGCGCTGAGCCGTGGCGTTATGTACGATCTGAAGCCATCATGCTCTGGAGTGAGCTAAGCGGAGCAGATGGCTTCTCTTTACAAAGAGAAAACAAAAAACTTTTCTGTTTGCTTGGGCGCTATGGATTTTGCGCCGCTTTTTTGAAAAGTAGCCGCTGGCGAAACGCCACATAAATCCCTTGCCAAGCGAAGAAAAACTCATTTTACCGGGGCTTATGCTTCGGAATGAGAACATACGCGTATTCCTGATCGGTGCGGGGCCGGGCGACCCGGAATTGTTGACGCTGAAGGCTGCGCGCCTGCTGGAAGCGGCCGAAGTGGTGCTGCATGACAGCCTGGTCGACCCGCGGATCCTCGCCGCGGCGCCGCGCGCGCGGCTGATCGATGTCGGCAAGCGTTGCGGCCGCCACGCGGCGCCGCAGCAGGAGATTTGCCGCCTCCTGGTGGAAGAGGCGCTGGCCGGGCATGTCGTGGTGCGGCTGAAGGGTGGCGACCCGATGGTGTTCGGCCGCGCGACTGAAGAAATGGAGGCACTGCGCGCACACGGCATCGGCTTCGATGTCGTGCCGGGCGTCACGGCGGCGACCGCTGCCGCCGCCTCGCTGCGCCTCTCTCTGACCCGCCGCGGTATCTCCCGGTCCCTGCATTTCCTGGCCGGACACGGTGCCGAAGACGGGTTGCCGGCGCATGATTGGGTGGCGCTTACGCGCGCGGGCGGAACGCTGGTTGTGTATATGGGCGGCAAAACGCTCCCCGGTCTCGCGGCGCATTTTATCGAGGCGGGCATGCCCTCTGATATGCCGGCCGTCGCGATCGAGGATGCGAGCCTCGAGACCCAAAAAATGATGCGCGGCACCATTGCCAGCCTGCCGAACCAAGTGTTTGCGGCGGCGCCGCGCGGGCCGCTGCTGGTGCTGATCGGCCCGGCCATGAAGGATGAAACCGCACTCGTCGCCGCGCAGGCGGCGGCCGGCCTTTAGCCTGGAACGGCGTTAAGGTAACGCGGCGCGGCGTTTATCCAATCGCAAGTCAGATTAAGAAAAGCAGCCGCTTTCTGAAAAAAGTGGCGCAAAAACTTTTGCTCACAAAGGCTGGTAATGGCACGGCATGGCGGCGCCGCGTCTGTATGGCTGCCGCGCTGGCAGCGCCGTAGGCAGCCGGCGGCGCGTGTGTAACAATAAAGCTCTGTCGGTTGAATTGACGCATCTTTAGGGGTGCTTGTCGGGCGGCTGATTGTGCTGTTTGTCATAACCAACGCTTGTCCATGCATCAGGAGTCTGCATCGTGTCTTCAGCCGCCGGGTTCCGTCCGAAACTGCTCGCAAGTGCCGCTTTGATCCTCGGGATGGGAACGCTTTCCGGCTGCATGGTGGGGCCGAATTTCGTGCCGCCGCGGCCGGCCGTGCCGAGTCATTATCTTTCCGACGCCCCCGCCACGCATGGCGCGCCTTATGTCTCCGCCGGTTCGGTCGACACGCAATGGTGGAGCAGTTTCAACGACCCTGAACTGACCGAACTGGAACGCGAGGCGGTGGCGCAAAATCTCGATTTGCAGATCGCCACGCAGCGGCTGCTGGAGGCCGAAGCGCAGGCGCAGATCGAGGGTGCGGTGCTCTATCCGAATTTGAGCGGCGGCGCTTCCTACACGCGCGAGAAGCCGAGCCAGGAGGGGATATTCGCCGCCTTGGAGTCGCCCGTAGGAACCAACACCTCAGCGGCCAGCGTCGCCAATGGCACGTCCAGCGCGCCCGGCGGCGGCGCCATTTCCGGCGCCACCATCGCGCCGTTGGATCTGTATCAATACGGGCTGCAATCGACCTACGATCTTGACCTCTGGGGCAAGAACAAGCCGCGCGGTCGAGGCCGCGGTGGCGGCCGCTGCCGCCTCCGAGGAAGCGCGCCGCGCCTCGCTGCTGAATGTCGAGGCGCAGGTGGCCAATTATTATCTGCAGCTGCGCGGTACCGAGAGGGTGCTGCAGATCACCCAGCATAACCTGGCTTTTGCCGACCAGCTCGTCACGCTCACGCTGGAGCGGCAGGCGGCCGGCCTGACCACGGCGCTCGATGTCGCCAATGCCCGCGCCACCCAGGCGCAGATCCAGTCGCAAATCCCCGGGCTGATCGCGCAGCGCGACGGGCTGATCGACCAGATCGGCCTGCTGCTGGGCGAGACGCCGGAGGAGCTGCCGCCGGCCCTGGTCACCGCCGGCCCCGATCCCGGTGACGCCGCCGACCGTGCCCGTGAGCCTGCCCTCCACGCTGTTGCTGCGCCGGCCGGACGTGCGCGAGGCGGTGGATAATCTGCACGAAATGACCGCCGAGCGTCGGCGTTGCGGTGGCGTCGTTCTACCCCGACCTCTCGCTCTCCGGCTCGGTCTCGTTCCAGGCGCTGGAGTTCAAGAACCTGAACGAGTTCCGCGCCATCACCTACGCGGTCGGCCCGAACGTGACGATCCCGCTCTTCCAGGGCGGCCAGCTGCGGGGCGAGCTGAAATTGCGCAAGGCGCAGCAGACCGAGGCGGCGGTGAGTTACGCCAAAACCGTGCTGACCGCCTTCTACCAGGTGAACACGGCGCTGGCGGCTTATACCCAGGAACATGCGACGGTCGAGGCGCTGAAAACCTACGTGCAGCAGAGCCAGATCGCGGTGACGCTGGCGGAAGAACAATATCGCGAGGGCCTGGTCGATTATCTGACCGTGCTGAATGCGCAACAAACTCTGCTATCGTCGCAGCAGCAGGAGGCGCAGGGTCAACAACGACTTGGTACCGATCTCGTAACGTTGTATCAGGCGTTAGGCGGGGGCTGGGAAAGCACCTTTCCGGAGGCAAAAAACGGATAAGGGCGCTCTGCGCCCGTAAGAGGGCGCGATGCGACGGTTCGGCGGATGCCTGGCCGTGATGATGTTGGCGCTGTTCAGTAGCGTCGTTTCGCCGCGTTTTGCATCCGCCAGGGCTTTTCCTCTGATCGTGCCGATGAGCGGTTTTTCGCTCCTGGACCCAACTTACCCGCCGAGCCCGGGCGGGCCAAAACCCTATTCCCAGACCAGCGGCCCCTTGCAATGGGCGGTGGGACCATGGGGCAGTCCCGGTGGAAATCTGCCGGGTTTTGCGCAATTCTCCGATGGCGCTGAAACGATTTTTTCGACGCGCGCGCCAGCTGTTGGCGTCAGTGTTGCCGTCGGCCCGGCGGGGACGGCGCTAACGTTGGAGCAGGACGGGCGGTCATTGCCGTGCACCGATCCGCAAACCGGCGGTCCCCTTGAATTCGACCTGTTCGCAGAGCCGAACGGGCCTTACGCCAAGGCGCCCCGGCAATCCGGATATTCAAGGTCAGACGCGCAAGGTCCCGTGCTGAGCGTTCTGACCCATCTTACGTTTGATGGCGATGTCATGCTGTCAGAAAGCCTCGCAACCTCGCGAAAGCATTGCCAAGCCAATTTTGGCAATCTTGTCTTCGCGGTGATCCTGAACGACCATGCCGTGCATCCTGCCCAGGTGTTTTTTTGCCAGCTATTTTTGAGCCGGCTTTGTGGTGCGGATCCGTCTTTAAAATTGCGTTCCTGCGCTCAGCCCAAAAGCATGTTTCAGTATTTTGTTAAAAACCCGTTTGGCACGGATGACGATTTGCCGCTTGCCGGGCAGCCCTGGCTTTTGCAGGGGCAACCGACCAGGGTCCAGCTTGACCTGTTGCCGCGGCTGATCGGTGCGATCAGGAGCGGGCGCGGCGGGATGGATCAAAATCTGTCGGACTGGACCGTCGGCTCCGTATATCTGGGGCAGATCATGTATGGTGATGTAACCTTGCAGTCGACGTGGCGCGACGTCCGTTTGGTTGCCTGGACGCGCTGATCATACGGCACGAAGACGCGATGCGTTGTGCGTCTTCACCGATCAGACATTGTTCGGGCTATGGGGCTTCCCAATGGTTGCTGTAGATGCACCATGGGCCATTGCTGATGATCGCGCCGTTGAGCGATGGGTTTTCGAGAAAGATGTGACCATTTCGTTCGGTCGTCCTGGTGCCTTTGAGTTCGGCGCCGGCTTCGATATGGAGTTTCTCATCAGCGCCGAGATCCGCGGATGGGATGTCCAGCTTTTTCAGGAAAGTTGTCTGGCCGGCGCGCAGGGTCATTTTCTCGCGCGCATCGTGGATCAGTCGAATGGCCTCGGCGCGATCTTCCTGGGTTGGGTGCTGGTCATTCTTCCGCCAGACATAGGAGGCATCTCCTTTGACGAATTGCTCCACACGCTGGATCAGTGATTGCCGGTAAGGCAGATACGCCATTTTGTTGGGCGGCGGATGATCGATGTCGTAATCAATGGCGCCGGATAAATATTCTTCCGGTGTGCAATGGTGTAAAAACGATCGGCGGCGACGTTGATGAACAAAACGGGGGTTCCCATCGCCAAACAGGGCAGGGCGCAATGCAGTCGGGCCGTTACGACACAACTCGCCCGCGCATAGAGGTTGAGCAGCTCACGAGCGCGATGAAAACGCTCTTCGCGCCTTTGATCGGGAAAGCCGATAACTCGTGCGAAAAATATGTTTGCAACTTTGCTCTCTGGCAAAGGGAAGAACTTCGTTCGGGATATCCGCGAAGACGACCAGGTCTTGGCTTCGGGGAACCTTCGGGCGCTTCAGGGTCAGCGTGAGGCAGCCAGAAAAATAGGCGTCGATCCCGGCATTGTGCAGTAATTTAAGTGTCGAGAGTTCACGTGCGCCGATCGGCGCGTGGCTCTTGAGATATTTCGCGATGGGCGGTGCGAGAAGAAACTCTTTCGGTGTTACCTGTAGGTTGGAACTAACCTGCTCCTGGGTGATATGCATGGACACGAAAAGCGGGCGAATTTTTTCCGATGGCGGCCAGTTCTCCGGATATTGGCCATACCAGCCATTCATGATGACAGAGGCATGGCCCTCGATGCGCGCCCCTTCGCGCTCAAGATTGTCCCGGTTCAAAAAATAGCTGGGTGTGGGGATATGCGCCATTGCCGCAAGGCTTTGGATCTCATCGCCAAGATTATCGGTACCCGCATAAGAGAATACGCCGAAAGACATATAACCTTCGATCCGATAGAGTCAGAGCAGGCCTATTCGCCTTCAGGGAACATACGGAATTTCATGAAATCCAGACTGGTTTTGTCCTTGTGCCGACTGCCGTCATCTTGGCTGGCTTTGATAAAAACTTCGCTGAGACGGTCGCTTCGCTGAGACGGTCGGATTCTTCTGCGGGCAGTTCGGGGAAATATTCTTTGATGGCTTCAAAGGCTTCAAGGTAGCTGTCGATGAAGCCGAGAAACATGCTGCCGATCTGCTGTTCGTGCTCGCTTCTCCAGTTCCATTTCTCTTCCACGATCGCCTGTATGGCCCCGACTTTCGGCCCATGGAAATGGATGAGCGTGGCCTCCTTGTTCAAGCCCCAATAAGGCTTCCAATTCAGTTCAAGAGGTAGTTTGTCCCAACGGTCGCGGTAAAATTGGTTGTAAGCAATCTGGTCGTGAAAAGCTTAGGTTTTTTCAGTGATGTTGGCGATTAGGTAATTCTCGAACGCCGGGTAGTCTTCGCGAAGTCCGGCGGGGCTGAGCACCATGACCCCGGCATTGAAGTAGTTCCAGGCGTTCTTGTCGAATTCCGGTGCGGCGGCAAAATATTTTGGCCGGGGCAAGGCCAGGTCCGGCTGCTTCAGGAAGAGTATGTCGACGTCCGTATAAAATACATATTCGTCCTGCATTTCGGTCAGGCAGACATTGGTTCTCAGCCAATGGCCGACCGTCGCGGTCGTGTATTTATTTTCGTTGGCGAGATCGGTGATTGTCGACAGATAGGGCAATTCGGATTGAATGATATTTACGCCATGGTTTTCCAACCACGCGGTGAACTCATTGCGATTTCCGGTATAGAGGAGAGTCGGCACGAGGTCCGTATGCTTTCTGGCCGACAATACGGCCAGCTTCGTGTGGAGAGCGATATCCCCCCGCGTCCCGGCTTCGTTTAGCGCAATATACCATTTCAACTTCGCTGCCCTTACGCAGTGGAATTGTTTTCGGCCCTGCCGCACCTTTCCACGCGCTGATGGGATTCAACGCCGTGGCAAGGGTAAGCATATGCCAGAGTCATTGC
Source organism: uncultured Pseudomonadota bacterium (assembly GCA_963798115.1). Lineage (GTDB taxonomy): Bacteria > Pseudomonadota > Alphaproteobacteria > Acetobacterales > Acetobacteraceae > Acidocella. The sequence continues at coordinate 50,583 of CAWCRT010000012.1, read as the reverse complement.
GATTTAGCAAAGAAGTTTGTTGGTCTCAACCCGTTATCGGCGTTACGGCGCAGATGCGCCATAACGCCGACATTTCGTTAGTATCGGTCTTGGTCGCCGATTACTTCATCGCCGCCTGCAGGTTGGCGTCGAGCTTGTCCAGGAAGTCCTGGGTGGTCATCCAGGGCGCGTCCTTGGAGATCAGCACGGCCAGGTCCTTGGTCATGAAGCCGGCTTCCACCGTCTCCACGCACACCCGCTCCAGGGTCTCGGCGAAAGCGGTCACGTCCGGCGTGCCGTCGAAGCGGCCGCGATAGATCAGGCCGCGGGTCCAGGCGAAGATTGAGGCGATCGGGTTGGTCGAGGTCTGGCGGCCCTTCTGGTGCTCGCGGTAATGGCGGGTCACCGTGCCATGGGCGGCTTCGCTTTCCACCGTGTGGCCATCCGGGCTCAGCAGCACCGAGGTCATCAGGCCGAGGCTGCCGAAGCCCTGGGCCACGATGTCGCTCTCCACGTCGCCGTCATAGTTCTTGCAGGCCCAGACATAGCCGCCGTTCCATTTCAGCGCGCTCGCCACCATGTCGTCGATCAGGCGGTGCTCGTAGGTCAGGCCCGCCGCCTCGAACTGCGCCTTGAACTCGGCGTCATAGATGTCCTGGAACACGTCCTTGAACATGCCGTCATAGGCCTTCAGGATGGTGTTCTTGGTGGAGAGATAGACCGGGAACTTACGGGCCAGACCGTAATTGAAGCTGGCGCGGGCAAAGCCCTCGATCGAGGCTTTGGTGTTGTGCATGCCCATGGCCACGCCCGGGCCTTTGAAATCATGCACGTCGAGCACCATCGGCGCGCTGCCATCGGCCGGGTGATAGGTCAGTTGCACTTTGCCCGGGCCGGGGATCTTGGTCTCGGCAGCGCGGTAGATGTCGCCATAAGCGTGGCGGCCGATGACGATCGGCTGGGACCAGTGCGGCACCAGGCGCGGCACGTTGCTGCAGATGATCGGCTCGCGGAAAATCGTGCCGTCCAGCACGTTGCGGATCGTGCCGTTCGGGCTACGCCACATTTTCTTGAGCTTGAATTCCTCGACTCGCGCTTCGTCCGGGGTGATGGTCGCGCATTTCACGCCGACACCGTATTTCTTGGTCGCATGCGCCGCGTCCAGGGTCACCTGGTCGTCGGTCTGATCGCGATGCTCGATGCCCAGATCATAATATTTGAGGTCGATATCGAGATAGGGCAGGATGAGCTTCTGTTTGATGAATCCCCAGATGATCCGGGTCATCTCATCACCGTCCATCTCCACAACCGGCGTTTTTACCTTGATCTTGGCCATATAGCCCTCCTTATTTAGATGAGGACTTCTCTATCATTCCCGTTAAGGGTGACAATACCGAGCGGGTGTGTCGAACGCATGGACGGGTTGCGCCGGCCGCGATAGGAAGCCCCTGGAATTCAGAGGAGTTGAACATCATGAGTGGTCGGATAGCGGCGCGGATCGATTGGGCAAGCGACTGGGATAGAGATGCCGCGCTGACCACCGCGAAATTGCTGCTGGAAATCAAGGCGGTGAATTTCCGCCCCGAGGAGCCTTACACGCTCACCTCCGGCTGGAAGTCCCCGGTCTATATCGATTGCCGCAAGATCATCTTCTTCCCGCGCGCGCGGGCTAAAATCTGCGATCTCGCGGTGGAAAAGATCAGCCGCTATGTCGGCTATGAGACCATCCAGGCGGTGGCCGGCGGCGAGACGGCGGGTATCCCCTTCGCCGCCTGGATCGCCGAGCGCATGGGCGCGCCGATGGCCTATATCCGCAAGCAGCCGAAAGGCTTCGGCCGCAACGCGCTGATCGAAGGCGACGTGCCGGAGAACATGAACACCCTGTTGGTGGAAGACCTCACCACCGACGGCGGGAGCAAGATCCAGTTCGCCAAGGCGTTGCGCGAGTCCGGGGCCATCTGCAACCATACTTTTGTGGTGTTCTTCTACGGCGTGTTCCCCGGCAGCTTCGAGACGCTGGCCAGCATGGATATCTCGCTGCACCATCTCTGCACCTGGTGGGATGTGCTGGAAGCCGCGAAGGACCAGCCTTATTTCTCCGACTCGGCCCTGGCCGGGGTGCGCAAGTTCCTCGAGAACCCGATGGCCTGGTCGGCCGCGCATGGCGGCGTCGCCTCCGCGGAAGAGGCGCTGGCGCATAAGTTGGGCAAGGCTAAAAAGTAAGGGGAAGGAAGAAAGGAAGAACTACTTTTTGTGAACAAAAAGTAGCAAAAAAACTTTGCTAGCTTGGCCCGTGCCGTTCGAGCGCCTCGGGCCCAGAGTAAAGAAAAGTTTTTGCGCCGCTTTTTCCAAAAAGCGGCCACTTTCTTCAGACTTGATCCTTGGGCCGGCAGGGGGCACCCATAAGGCATGGAACTTCTTTCCGCCTTGCGGGCCGCCCTAGGGGACAAGGCCGTTCTCACCGAAGCCGCCGACCGTGTCGGGTACGAGACCGACTGGCGACGGCTTTTTTGTAACAAGGCGCTCTGCGTGCTGCTGCCGGAGAGTACCGAACAGGTCGCCGAAGCGGTTAGATTATGCGCCGCGGCGGGGGTGGGTATCGTCCCGCAGGGCGGCAATACCGGGCTGGTGGCCGGCGCTGTGCCGGTTGCCGGCGCCAAGGATCAGGTGGTGCTGAGCCTGCGACGCATGCGCGAGGTGCTGCATCTCGACCCGGTCAGCGACACGATTACCGTACAGGCGGGGGCGACGCTGCAGGAGGTGCAGGAAGCCGCCGCGGCGGCCGGGCGTCTATTTCCTGTCAGCCTTGCCGCCGAGGGTACGGCGCAGATCGGCGGCGTGATTTCCACCAATGCCGGCGGCCTGCAGGTGCTCAGCTACGGCTCCATGCGCGCCCAGGTGCTGGGGCTGGAAGTGGTGCTGGCCGACGGTCGCGTCTGGGACGGGCTGCGCGCGCTGCGCAAGGACAATACCGGTTTCGACCTGAAGCAGATGTTCATCGGCGGGGAGGGGATGCTCGGCATCGTCACCGCCGCCTGCCTGAAACTCGCCCCGGCGGTGACCGACCATGCCACTGCCCTGGTCGGCGTGGCGTCACCGGACGCGGCGATGGCCCTGTTCCAGCTGCTCCGGGCGCAAGGCGGCGCGGCGCTGACATTATGTGAGTTTCTCGCCCGCCCCGCGATGGAGCTCGGCGCCGCGCATGCCTCGGGCGGCCGGGTGCCCTTCCAGGCCCCCGCCTATATGCTGGTCGAGCTTTCCGCCCATACAGCGGCGGAAAATCATCTGGCGCGGCTGGAGGAGGTGCTGGTGGCGGCGCTGGAGGCGGGCACAGCACAGGATGCGGTGGTCGCCCAGTCGGACCGCGAGCGCGCCGATCTGCGCGCGCTGCGCGAGGCCGTCTCGGATGGCGAGCTGGCCGAAGGCGGCGCGGTCAAGCACGACATCGCCGTGCCGCTCGCGCTCATCCCGGAAACAATGGCGGCCATCGAGGCGCTGGTGGCTAAAAAATACCCGGATTGCCGGTTGAATATCTTCGGCCATATCGGCGACGGCAATTTGCATGTGAATGTCCGCCCACCGGCGGGGCGGCGTTTGGCCGATCTTGCCGACCGTAAAGCCGCGATCACTGCCGATATCGAAGGGGTGGCGGTGGGCAAAGGCGGTAGTTTCAGCGCCGAGCATGGCATCGGCCAGATGCGCATCGCCGGGATGGGGATGCATAAATCCGCCGTCGAGCTCGAGCTGATGCGCCGGTTGAAGCAGGCTTTGGACCCGCAGGATTTGTTCAATCCCGGAAAGATGTTGCCTTAGGGAAGGAGGTAAGTGGCCGCTTTTTGGAAAAAGCGGCCCCAAAAACCTCTTTGATTTTAGCCTGAGGCGCCCGAGCGGCACGGGCCCAAAGTCGCAAAGTGTTTTTGCTGCTTTTTGTTCACAAAAAGTAGGCATTTCTTTGCTTTTTTGATTTGCTTGGAGGGACTCAACACATGACCGACGCGCCCAGCCTTAGTGACTTTCCGTTCCGCAGTCAGGACAAATTGCGCTATGGCGACACCGACCGGCAGGGGCACGTCAATAACGCCGTGTTCGCGACCATGTATGAGACCGGGCGCGTCGAGATTTTGAAGCTTGGTCAAAGCGAGGGTTTGAGCCTGGACGATGTCAGCTTCGTTATCGCGCGGCTTTGCCTTGATTATCGCGGCGAGATTTTCTGGCCCGGCACGGTGGAGATCGGCACGGCGGTGAAGGCGCTGGGCAATAGCTCGATCACCTTTACCCAGGCCCTGTTCCAGAATGACAAATGCGTCTCCACGGCGGAGAGCGTGGTGGTGCAGGTGGATAATAGCACGCGCCGCTCCACGCCGCTGGGGGCAGCCGTGCGGGAGAAATTGCAGGGGCTCATGGAGGAAAGTTAAGCAAGTAGCCGCTTTTTGAAAAAAGCGGCGCAAAAACTTTTTGGACTTTGGGCCGGGGGCGTTGAAGCCAGCACGGCCCAGTTTAGAAAAGTTTTTTTGCTACTTTGTTACAAAAAGCTAGCCTTCCTTACTGCTGCACCAGCGCCACCACCGTAGTCTGCGGCGGCATATTTGCCCGCAGGGTCGGCCAGCGCGTGGCCGGATGGTTGAAGCTTGCCTGCGGCGTGGCGCCGGGATGGCGCGCCACGCTGAAAATGGTTTTTGTGTTCATGTCGAACGCTGCGCCGCCGATCGCGGCGCCGATCGGCGCCAGATAGGCAGAGCTGAGCATGAACTGGCTCGGCCCGGTGGTCTGCATGGTGAACAGCCCGTCAGCGGTATCGGACACGTGGCCCTTCTGGTCGGTGCCGATCCAGAGTTGGCCGAGCGGGTCGAGATTGAGCGTGCGCGGGTTTTTCAGCCACGCGGTCGAACCGGCGCCATATTGCGTGAGCGCGGTGGTCGCCGGATTGCCCGCGACCAGCGCCAGGTTGCCGGCAAAGCTTTGTGCCGTCACATCGCCATGCGGCGGCGTGAACAGAACGATATGGCCGTTATCGTCGCCGGCGCGGGGGTTAAGCGCGTCGGTCGAGTCGCGGGCGGGATTGCCGCGGCAGGCGAGATAGAGGCCGCTATTGCCGGAGGCGATGGCGATGCCGCCGGGCCCGTCAAAGGGCGAGCCACCGGCATTGGCCGCGGCGCTCACCGCCGCGGTGAGGGTAGGAATATCGTTGCCGAGCGCCACCCAGGTGATGTTGCTGCCATTGATTTGCGCAACTGACAGCGTTCCCGCCTCGAATGCGGACCCGTCGGTCGCGGGGCTTGAGGAGATGAAGCGGAACAGGAAGCCGGCAGGATCGTCCTGGCTCATGAAGACCACGACGCGGCCGTCCGGCGTGGTGGTCAGGGCAATGCCTGAGCGCGCGAAGCGGCCCAGCCCCGTATGTTTGGTCGGGAACGAGCCGGGATCAAGCGGATTGAATTCTGTCACCCAGCCGAAGCGCGGCCCGTCTGTCGGGTCGGAATAGCCGTAATCGGTGGAGGCAAGCCGCGTCAGCCAGGGCGTGACCCTGCCTTCGGGCAGCAGAACCGTGCCCCAGGCCGTGGCGCAACCAGTTTGTGGCGCCAGCACGCCCTGTACCGTGCTGCCGATGGCGGCCGCGACGGGGCCGGAAATCTGGCATAGCGTGCCGTCGGTGATGCGCCGGCTCTGATAGCCGCCATCCACCGTCACCCAGCGGCCGGAGAGATATTGCAGGTTCAGCACCGTGCCGCCCTGCAACCGCCCGGCAACGGAAGGCTCGTCGACCCCGCCCGGAAACACCATGCGCGCCGGTGCGTCGGGATTGGCCAGAACCATCACCAGGCGTGGAATGCCATCCTGCGCCGGGGGCGGGGAGATCAGCGCGGTGATCACCGCGTCATAGGGAAATTGCGTGCTCGCCTGCTGCGCCGTCAGCGGATAAGGGGAGAAGGGCGGCGCATTGGGCAACAGCGCCGTCGCCCCAGCGGGCGATCACCAGCCGTTGGAAGTCTCCCGCCACCGTGTCGTCGAGTTTCGGTGCCTGGGGAGAGGGCAGGGGCGCCGCAACGGGCGCCGATTGCGCCCGCGCCGTGCCGGCAAGGGCCAGAGAAGATAAGCCGCCGAGCAGGGCCCTGCGGCTTATCGTGACGTTAGAGTCCGCCATCGCTGTTGACACCGCCGATATTGCCTGAACCACCTTCGCCGCCCAGGCCGCTGCTGCCCAGACCGCCGGCACCGCCGCCGTAGCCGCCGGCGCCAATGCCCGGATTGTAGCTGCCGACGCCGCCGATCAGCTGCTGCAGGAAGCCGGCATGGCCGCCCGGCACCGGCGTTTGTGAGCTGTCCATGGCGACATGCACGCCGTTCTTCAGGCCTCGCTGCGTCACCGATTTGAGCACGCCGTTATCGTCGAATGTCAGCACCACCACATGCTGCTGGTCCACGCCAAGCGTGTTGGCGATGCGCATTTTCGTCACCTGGCTTACATAGATCCAGTTATTCGGCGAAAATTGTTCCTGGAAGGTCGGCGGCCCCAGCAGCGCCTGGGCGTCAGCCTCGGTCGATACGCCGGGCGTGAGTTCGCTAAGGTCGTGTTGCGAAATGGCAATGCCCCGATATTGCGGCGGGGCAGTGAACAGGGCGCAGCCCGGAAGGGCGAGCAGAGCGCAGAACAGGCCGAGCATGGGAAGCGGGGCAGAGCGCACGGGAAATCCTTCGAGACGGTAATCCACGGTTGGGTCTCACGGCTGGGGCTTACGTGTCAATGCAGCCTGTCTATATGAGGTGCATGGAGCAGGTTTTCAGCCGGACGATCAGGGCCGGGCATATTAAAGAGACGGTGCAAGAGCATGTGGTGGTGGCCGACGAGGCCGCCCGGGCGGCTTTGGCCGCCTTGTACGGGCTGCAGGGAATCGCGCTGCTGCGCGGGACCTTCGTGCTGCGGCACGAGCAAAGCGGGGTGATCGGCGCCACGCTGGAAATGCAGGCGCGGGTCACACAGAACTGCGTGGTGACGTTGGAGCCTTTCGAGGCGCGGATCGAAGAGCGCAACGCGCTCCGATTCGTGCCTGCGCGCAACGTGCCCGAAGGCGAGGAGGAAGAGGAGCTGGATCCGGAAACCCTCGAGGGGCCGGACGAAATTCCTTATATAAATGACGTGATCGATCTCGGTGCAGCCCTGGCCGAGCAACTGGCCCTGGCGCTCGACCCGTATCCGCGCAAACCCGGCGCCGAATTGCCGGAGGAATATCGCGGCGAGCAGGAAAACCCGTTCGCGGCGCTCAAAGGGAAGTTCGGCAAGAAAGACAGCTAAAGTAAGAGAAGTAAGGGCCGCTTTTTGAAAAAAGCGGCGCAAAAACTTCTTCGACTTTGGGCCTGAGGTGCTCGGGCGGCACGGGCCTAAAACGCAGAAGTTTTTTTGGTGCTTTTTGTTCACAAAAAGTACCCTTACTTTTCCTTGCCACACGGCGTGGTGGCAGCTTTCTCCTATTCGCGGGCTTCAATGACTTGCGGCACGGCGATGGCTCTGCTACGCCGCGCCACTATATCGTTTCCATGTCCTTTTAAGGTGTCTAGCAGCCATGGCCGTTCCTAAACGTAAAACTTCCCCGTCGCGCGCCGGCATGCGCCGCAGCCATCAGGCGCTGCGCGCTGAAGCACACGCGGACTGCGCCAACTGCGGTGAGCTGAAGCGCCCGCACCATGTGTGCAGCCATTGCGGCCATTACGACAACCGTGAAGTCGTCGCCTCTGGCAAGCCCGCCAAGGGTGTTGTTCGCGTCTAAACGCGCCATGTTGACGCCGCCGGCAGCGGGAACCGTCCTCAAGAGTATGCAATGAGCCGGAATCAGATACTGGCCGTGGATGCCATGGGTGGAGACCACGCGCCGGCAGCGATCGTTGCCGGGCTGGACCTGGCCGCCGAGCGGCATCCGCAGACGACCTTCCTCCTGTTTGGCGATGAAAAGATTCTGCAGCCGCTGGTGGATAAGACCAAGCGGCTGCGCAATCAGGTGACCCTGCGCCACGCGGCGGAGCTTGTGACCGGCGAGATGAAGCCGACCGTGGCGTTGCGCCTGCGCGATTCCTCCATGCGCCGGGCCATTGATGCGGTGCTGCAGGGTGAGGCCGCCGGCGTGATCTCCGCCGGCAATACCGGTGCGCTGCTCGCGCTCTCAAAAATCGTTCTGAAAACCCTGAAGGGCATTGACCGCCCGGCGATGGCGGCGATTGCGCCCTCCTCCAAGGGCGATGTTGTCATGCTCGATCTCGGGCTCAATGTTGTCTGCGACGCCCGCAACCTCGTGGAATTTGCCCTGATGGGGCAGATGTTCGCGCGAATCGTGCTGGGCCTGCCGTCACCGAGCTTCGGGCTGCTGAATATCGGTTCCGAAGAGGGCAAGGGTCACGAAACACTGCGCCTGGCTTCGGCCACTTTGCGTGAAAGCCCGATCGGCAAGCAGTTCTACGGTTTCGTCGAAGGCCATGACATTGCCGCCGGCACCGTGGATGTGGTGGTGACCGATGGCTTTACCGGCAATGTCGCGCTGAAGACCGGTGAGGGGGCGATGAAGCTGGTCGGCGAGCTGCTGAAGCGCGTTTTCACGGCCGGCCCCTTTGCCCGCGCCGGCTATATTCTCGCCCGTGGCGGCCTCAACCGGCTGCGCGAATGGCTGGACCCGCGCCGTTATAATGGCGCGGTGCTGCTCGGCCTCAACGGTGTGGTGGTGAAATCCCATGGCGGCACCGATGCGATGGGATTTGCCCATGCCGTGGATGTGGCGATCGACATGATCAGCAATGATTTCAACCGCCGCATTGCGGAAGGCCTGACCGCCATGGACAGCGCCATGCTCTCCGCCGAGCCTGAACCCAGCAGCCATGACTGAGCGCCGCCGCGCCGTACTGGCCGGGACGGGTTCTTACCTGCCGGAGCAGGTCGTCACCAACGCGCAGATGGCCGAGCGGGTCGACACGTCCGACGAATGGATCGTCGAGCGCACCGGCATCCGCCAGCGGCATTTCTCGGCACCGCATGAGACGGCCGCCTATATGGGCGCCGCTGCCGCGCGCCGCGCTCTGGAGCAGGCCGGCATGGGGCCTGAGGATGTCGGCGCCATCATTGTCGCGACCGCCACGCCTGACCAGGCCTTCCCGGCCACCGCCGTGCATATCCAGGCCGCGCTTGGCGCCAAAAACGCCTTCGGTTTCGATCTTGCCGCGGCCTGTTCGGGCTTTATTTACGGGCTTGTCGGTGGCCGATGCGATGATCCGCGCTGGCCAGGTGAAAGCCGTGCTGGTGATCGGCACGGAAGTTTATTCGCGCATCCTGAATTTCAACGATCGCACGACCTGCGTGCTGTTCGGCGACGGAGCCGGCGCCGCTTTGCTGCGCGCCGACGAGAGCGGCGAAGATATCGGGCTGCTTTCCACCCATCTGCATGCCGACGGCACGCTGGGGGACATTCTTTATGTCGACGGCGCCACGGGCCAGCGCGACAAATCGGCTCATCTGGTGATGAACGGCCGTGAGGTGTTCCGCCACGCAGTGACGTTGCTGGCTTCCGCCGTCAATGAGGCCCTGGCGGCGAACGATCTGCAGCCGGCGGATATTGATTGGCTGGTGCCGCATCAGGCCAATCGCCGGATTATCGACGGCGTCGGCCGCAAGCTGGGTCTGCCGGCCGAGCGCGTGGTGGTCACGGTGGACCAGCACGCCAACACCTCGGCCGCCAGCATTCCGCTGGCGCTGGACCAGGCGCGGCGCGACGGGCGCATCCGCCCCGGCCAGCTGGTGTTGCTCGAGGCGCTGGGCGGCGGCCTCACCTGGGGATCGGCGCTGCTGCGTTTATGACCAAAACGTAAATCGGGTTGACCCCCGAAAAACGCGTGCTAATCTTTGAAAATGAACACTTTGACGCGCGCGCAGCTCACTGAGGCGATCTACGCTACCGTTGGTTTATCGCGTAACGAATCCGCCGATCTTCTGGAGTTGATGCTGACCCGCATCTCCGATGCGCTGACGGTCGGTAAATCTGTGAAGATCAGTGGGTTCGGAACTTTTTCTGTAAGGCAGAAGGGGCGGCGTATTGGCCGTAACCCGAAGACAGGCGTCGAAGTGCCGATTTTGCCGCGCCGGGTGCTGGTGTTCCGCCCCAGCCAGATGCTGCGCGAGGCGGTGAACGCCGCGCCGGCCTCTGCCAATCAGGATTGACCTTAATTTATGGTAGATGAAGATTTTCCGGGCGATGAGGAGGAATTTTCCGACGCCCATCCGGAAACCGACGCCCAGTCCGAAACGCCGCGCGGCAAGCTGCGCAAGACAGCGGATGCGTTCCGCACCATCAGCGAGGTCGCGGACGAATTGCACGTGCCGCAGCACGTGCTGCGCTTCTGGGAGACCAAGTTCCCGCAGGTCCGGCCGCTGAAGCGCGGCGGCGGCCGGCGCTATTACCGGCCCGAGGACGTGCTGCTGCTGCGGCGCGTCGCCGATCTGCTCTACACCCAGGGTTACACGATCAAGGGCGTCCAGCGTCTCCTGCGCGAAGGGGGCGGGGCTTTCCACGAACATATTCCCCCCGCTTCCGATGAGGAGCGTCAGGCCGCCGCCGCGGAGCGCCAGAGTGGTGCCGCCGAAGCCGCGTCGAAGCAATCCTTCCCGCCGCCGCAGCCCGCCATGCCGGGGCTGCTGCCGGAGGCTGAACCCGAAGACCTGCCGGAGGAGCCGCGCCACCGCGCGCCGAGCCGGCAGAAAATCGAGCAGGAAAACGAGCGGCTCCGCATCCTGCTTACGGAAACGCTGCAGGCCCTGGAAGAACTGCGCCGGATGATCGGCTGAACGTCTTGAGCGAATCGCGGCGCAATTCGCTGAAGGTCAGGAACAGGGCCGCTTTTTGGAAAAAGCGGCGCAAAAACTTTTGGTCTTTTCGGCCGGGGGCGCTGACAACACTGCGGAATCCAGCCAGATTGTGGGGCGAATAAGACTTTTTTGGCCGGTTGTGAAAACAGAGGGCCGGCCCCCCTTGGCCTTTGGCGACATAATTGCTACAGGCTCTCCACGATCGGAGCGTAGCGCAGCCTGGTAGCGCATCAGTCTGGGGGACTGGGGGTCGTGGGTTCGAATCCCGCCGCTCCGACCATAACACCCTGAAATTACATCGTTATTTTATGATGCTGGCGCCGTGGAGTTGCCAGTTGTCAAAACACTGCGGGCCGTTTCTTGCTGTTTTTCCCACGCGCAAATCGCGCCCAGCGTGATATCCGCCCGGCGCGGCAAATAAACGTCCAAAATCTTCTGGCAGGAATCGATCGAATGGCCGGATGCAGCGGCGATCTGCGCGGTGGTGGCACCCGCCTCGGCCATACGCACCATGGCGGAGCGGCGCAGATCGCGGCGTTGCCGGTGGCGGTCGGTCAATTCCGTCCGGACCTCATCCTTTTTCAGTCCGGCCCGAAATAACCCTTTGGCGATACGAAAGTTCATCCGCCGCATCGTCGCGTCCCATGCCCGCGAAAAATTCAGGCGGTTCCAGACATGGCCCTCTGGAGATGGGACCAGCAGGCGCACCAGCTCCGCCACCTTACGCCCGTCCGCCGTCACGCGCTGGCGCACGATGGGCGCCGCCAGACGAGCGCGCAGCAGCGGCGCCAGCTGGCGATGGACCGGAACGGAAACCCACTGGTCGGTCTTCTGCTGCCGCAGGGAAATGTATAGCCGCCCGTCCGCTTCCGCGACCTGCATAAACATGTCGATATCCTCGTCCGACCAGATCTGCTCGCGTTTGGGCGGCTTCAGCCGCCCGGGCCGCGAGGCCGGATTGCTGGGAATCGCCTCGAGGTCGCGTTCAGCATAGCTGAGCAGGATCCGAAACAGCGCGAGGGTTTGGTTCGCCTTGGCGGGTGTAACCGAAAGCTTGTCGCGGATCGCTGCGATCATCTTCGGCTTGATGCTGCGGATCGGGAGATCGCCGAAATCCTCTATCATATGCTTTAGGTAGCCGTCGTAGAGGCGCTTCGTACCCGGAGATAGCTCAGTATCGGCTGTTCTGTTTATACCGTTCGATCAGCCAGCCGAAAGTTCCCTCCGGCAGCTCAGCGCTTTCTGAGATCAATTTCGGGCAGAGGACAGCCTGGCGGCGCACTGCGGCGGTGCGGTCGTGCGCCAGGAAGGTCTTGGTGGCCCGGTCGTAGTAATATTCCTTGATGGTGCCGTCAGCTTGGCGCTTCCGTGTGACCTTAAGTCCGTCTTTGCGCGGCCTTGCCATTGATACGCTCCATCCATGCTGCTTCGTCAGGGTCAACGTCGCGAGGCATGGCTGCACGCGTCAAAGAGGGGCTCATGCGCATCGGCGTTGATATTTTTGGACATCGTAAATCTCCGTCGTTGACGGTGATTCACCCTCATAAATCTTGGTCGCCTGGACAAAATCGGCCACGAAATCAGGCTTCGGGCGGCGAGAGAAACCTGTATCGCCCCGGCGACGCCCGCGCGGCCGGCAGAGTCGATAGACGGCGCGACCTGCGGGCCTGACGGTCGCCTTTGGCGGCACAATCGTCGCCATCATCGCCGTCATGGGCGGGGCTTCGCCGAGGCCTGCGTAGAGGTGGGCCGCAGCAGCAAGGGCGCACCCTTCGCTAACGCCGTGAGGCGCCGGACTGCGGGGCAGGCGATTTGACCCCCTCGATACCGGGGTGCTCGGCGAAAGGCGATGATGCCCCCGAGCTTCCGCGCGCCCCGCAAAAAGCAGGGCAGGGTACGCGGAGGCGGAGCTGGCCAATGTTCAGCCAGGTCGCCCCAACATAATTTGCAAATCAGAACAATTTCCGTCTTCTACCCCGCCGCCCAGGCTCAGCCGGAGGTCCAATAGTCCCGAGCACTACTAACTCTTGCCGGGCAGGGGCGCCACGCGTTCATCGCGCTTCATCCTGATAAGGCGTTAGCCATGGCCGAGGCGCAGGACAGGCTGCGCAAGGCCGGCGCGGAGTCATCGCGCTATGCCGGCATCCCGATCTCGGCCGTGCATCCCCAGCCGGGATCGGCAAGGGGTGTGCGGTTAATCACGACACGCCTCATTCAGTCGGTTAAGAGATTTGCAACCGGACCCTCCTCGTGAAAACATCCGGTGGCCCCATGTGAGAAGCAGAAATGCTGACCCAACATGTGGAGACGTCAGTTGCCTCTGGATCAAACCAAAACGCCGCGCCGCAGTGATGAGGGCACCGACCGCCAGACCGCCATCGAGAACGCGTTAGAGATTTTCGATTCCGGCGCCTTCCAGCAGAAGCTGGCCGAGCTGGTCAGCATTCCCAGCACCTCGCAGGATGCCGCTTACGCCGCCGATGTCGCGCGTTACTTGCAGGAGGCGATCCGGCCCTGGCTGGAGCAGATGGGGTTTACCGTCGCGATTTATCCGCAACATTCCAATCCGGCCGGCGGCCCGATTCTGGTGGCGAGCCGCATCGAGGATCCGGCCCTGCCGACGGTGTTCACCTATGGCCATGGCGACACGGTGCGCGGGCTGGATGAGCAGTGGCGGGACGGGCTCTCCCCCTGGGTGCTGAAGCCGGAGGGTGATCTCTGGTATGGCCGCGGCTCGGCCGACAATAAGGGCCAGCATGCGATCAATCTGATGGCGCTGGAGGCGGTGCTCGCGCAGCGCCAGGGGCCGGCTGGGCTATAATGTGAAAATGCTGCTGGAGATGAGCGAAGAGCGCGGCTCGCTGGGCTTGCGCGACTTCGTCGCCGCGCATCGTGAGCTGCTGGCGGCCGATGTGCTGCTCGCCTCCGACGGGCCGCGCGTGGCGCCGGAAACGCCGACCATCGCCACCGGCACGCGCGGCACCTTTCATTTTGATCTGGTTGTGTCGCTGCGCCCGGGGGCGGTGCATTCCGGCCATTGGGGCGGGCTGATCGCCGATCCGGCGCTGATCCTGGCGCAGGCCTTGGCCAGCATCTGTGACCGCAAGGGGCGCATCCTGGTGCGCGACTGGCTACCGCCGGAAGGCGTGCCGGCGAGCGTGAAACAGGCATTGGAAGGCTGCGTGGTGGGTGGCGGTGGCGAGATGCGAGCCGACCCGGACTGGGGCGAGCCCGGACTGACCGCGGCGGAAAAAATCTATGGCTGGAATGGCTTCATTGTGCTGGCCATGACGTCCGGCCGGCCGGAAAACCCGGTGAACGCCGTGGCCGGCGCGGCGCGGGCGCATTGCCAGATCCGCTACGTCGTCGATGTGCCGCCGGAAACTTTCGTGCCGGCTCTGCGCAAACATCTGGACGCCGCCGGCTTTCCGGAAGTGGCGATCGAGAAGGCGGCAGTGAGGCTGGCGGCGAGCCGGACGGACCCGGCCAATCCCTGGGTGCAATTCGCCGCCTCCAGCATGGAAAAAAGCCTCGGACGCAAGATCCAGGTGATCCCAAACGCCTCCGGCGGCCTGCCGGGCGACATTTTCATGGATCATCTGGGCGTGCCGCTGGTCTGGGTGCCGCACTCCTATAACGGCTGCAAGCAGCACGGGCCGGACGAGCATCTGCTGGCCCCGATCGCCCGTGAAGGTTTCGTGGCTTTCGCCGGGCTCTGGTGGGATCTCGGCGAAGACGACACGCCTGCGTCACGCTGACGCGTTATTGAAGGAGAAGATATGTCCGGAGAAAATTACGTTCCCTCAGGGGACGAGTGGCAAGGCCTGTCCGTCGCGGCAGCAGGGTTCGACCCGGACCGGCTGCAGGCGGCGATCGCTTTCAGCGCCGGCCAATGAATGCAAATGGCCGCGCTCGATGTACCTGCCGGACGGGCAATATATCGGCACGGCGCATATCGGCGATAAAGCCGAGCATGCCGAGGTGCTGGGGCCTGTGGTGCCGCGCGGTGGGCCGAACGGGCTGGTGCTGCGGCATGCAGACCTGGTTGCGGAATGGGGCGATACGCGCCATGCCGACATGACGTTCTCGGTGACCAACAGTTATATCGGCATGCTCGCCGACATTGCTGTGGCGGACGGGCTGATCGCGGATCTCGACGCGCCGGTCGGCAAGGACGTGAATACCGGCTGGTTCGATGGCGACCATAACGCGCGGATCACCTGGCGGAACCTACTGCAGCAGACGTAGCGAATGGCAGGGCACGCTCTGGGGCAAGCCGGATTCGGCGGACCATAACCGTGCGGTCGGCGGCACGGTGAGCGGCGGCGCGCTGAAGGGCGCGGCGCGTGAATTACAGGCGCCGGGCACGCATTACGAATATAACGACGTCCGCGTGACCTGCCCGCGGCGAGCCTCACGCATCGCTTCCGCCGTTCGCTGCCGGAGGTGCTGAAGGAGCGTGTGTGATGGACCCGATCGGCGCCAGCAGAGATTGGCAATGGCATGGCTACCGGAATGCCTATTTGGAGCCGGTCGGTAAAACCGTACCTCGCGTTTCCGGCGGCGGGCACCGGGGCGGCTGCCGCTGGCGCAGCGGCAAGATTCTCGCCGTCGATTAGGTGCCGCAGATGCTGCCCCCTTCGGCGCAATACCGGTTCCTCTGGCGGCTGAACGGGGCGGGCGGCAAACGCTATCCGAGTGCCACGGAGCGCAATGTGTTCGCGCAAGGTGCCGGCGCCGGCATCGTCTGGATGCTTCGACCTCGTGGTGGTGCGCTGGATTGCCGGCGAGACGGCGGACGGCTTTGCAGCATGGGTGCTGGCAGCGCTGCGTTAGAGCAGCAGCCGCTTTTTGAAAAAGGCGGCGCAAAAACTTTTCCTCCTTGGGCCGAGGCAGCGAAACCAGAACGGCCTAAGAGTAAAATTCTTTTGCGTCTTTTCGTTTGCAAAAAGAAACGCTTTCCTTTGCCTGTCCGGCGCGTTATTATGCGTTTTCCAAAACTCTTGGATAAAAACCGACCTTTTTAGGTCGGTGGTTGTTTCCATGTGTCTGGTTGTTGGCCTTCGCAGCTTTCCTGCTATCTTTTCTCCACAAGAAAAAGAGAGGCGAGGCATCAATGAAGATAAAGTCATGGCTGCGTTTGGCTCTTCTGGCGGCGTGTACGAGCAGTGCCATGGTGGCGCCGGCGCTGGCGCAAAAGTCGCCGGATCCGCTGCGGATCACCTGGCGCGATGCGATTCCGGATGTCGATCCGTATTACAATTCGCTGCGCACTGGCATGGTTCTGGCCTTCCTCGTTTATGACGGCCTGGTCTATCGTGACCCGGTGACAGCAAAGATCGAGCCGGATCTCGCCACCTCCTGGACCCAGGTCGATCCGACCACCATTGATTTTACCCTGCGCCAGGGCGTGACCTTCCAGAACGGCGATCCGTTCACCGCTGATGATGTGGTGTACACGCTCAATGACATTATCCACGACAAGCAGGTGGCGGTTCCGAGCTATTACCGGTTCATCGCCCGTGCAGAAAAAATCAATACCTATCATGTGCGGCTGAAGTTGACCGGTGTGTCGCCGGCGGCATTGCAATATCTGGCGATGGTGGTGCCGATCTGGCCGAAAGCGTACCGTGAGAAGGTGGGCGCCGATGCCTATGCGCAGGCACCGATCGGCACCGGGCCGTATCAGATCACCAAAGTGGATGGCACCACGGAGATCGATCTCAAACGCTATGACCATTATTTCCCTGGCGGGCCACGCGGCCCGGCTGCGATCGAATATATCAAAATTCACGAAGTGCCGGACGAAACAACGGAAATGACAGAGCTGCTCGGCGGCCGGGCGGACTGGATCTGGGGTTATAATGCGGACCAGTATGCCGATGTGGCGCGCATGCCGATGCTGCAGGCACTGCGCTATCCGACTATGCGCGTGTATTACATGACGATCGACGCAGCAGGCCGTACCGGCGCGCACAACCCGCTGACAAACGTGAAAGTCCGGCAGGCGATTATGTATGCGATCGACCGTGCGACTATGGCGAAGCAGTTTATCCCCGGCGGCTCGCAGGTGATCGACACGCCGTGCTACCCGTCGCAATTAGGCTGCGATGTGTCGGCGGCGGTGAAATACCCGTATGATCCGGCGAAGGCGAAGCAACTGCTCGCCGCGGCGGGTTATGCAAATGGCCTTACCACCACGCTCGTCTCCTACCTGTCACCGCAGATCAATGCCGCGATCCAGAACTATCTGCGCGCCGTCGGCATCAATCTGCGGATCCAACAGTTGCAGCCGGGGGCAGCGATTCAGGCGGCGCAGCAGGGAAAGGCACCGCTCTGGGGCGGCAGTTGGGGCAGCAATGCCATCAACGACGCGTCCGCCTTCATGCCGTACTTCCTTGGGGGCGGGGCGGACGATTACGCACAGGATCCTGAGGTGCAGAAACTGCTGCAGCAGGCGGGGACCAGCGCCAACCTGGCTCAGCGCAAGGCGCTGTACGCCCAAGCGATCCACATCGTAACGCAGAATGTCGAGTTTATCCCGCTATTTAACGATGTGCGTACTGTCGGATTCTCCAAGGGTCTGATCTTCCAGGGATTTTCGGACGATCTACCGCGCTTCTACCTTTCCACCTGGAAATAGAGTCTTCCGCGAAAAGATTGGCTCTTTGCTCGTTCGGATGCGCGATCATGGGACTGCTCACGTAGGCGAAGGAAAGGGCTTCTTTTTGTGAACCAAAAGAAGCAAATTGTGGACCAAAAAACTTTGTTCATTTGAGCTGTGCGGCCGCTTTCTCCATCCTGCGTTTCGCTAAAAACTCAGGTCTAGCGGCGTCAGCTGTGCAAGCGTTAGGTCCCGGCTTTGGGCGCTCCACGTGGTTCGGCGACGAGCAGGCATTCCGAAAAATGCCGGTCTTGACCACGCAGATCCGGCATGGTCACCGCGCATTCGGCCAATGCCTTTGGGCAGCGTGGATGAAAGCGGCAGCCGCTTGGAATGTTCGAGGGGTCCGGCGCGGTCTGACCGAGCCCGACATCGGGAATGCCGCGCCCAGGCTCCGGCGTGAGCACCGAAGCGAGTAGCGCCTGCGTGTAGGGATGGGCCGGATTGCGGAACAAGTCCGCCGACGGCGCCTGTTCAACGATGCGGCCGAGATACATCACCGCGACATGGCTCGCGATGTGCTCGACCACCGCAAGGTTATGGCTGATGAACAGCAGGGTCAGATTCAATTCCCGCCGTAATTCGGCAAGAAGATTCAAGATTTGCGCCTGCACCGAGACGTCGAGCGCACTGGTCGGTTCGTCGCACACTATGATGCGCGGCCGCAGCACGAGCGCGCGGGCGATGGCGACGCGCTGGCGCTGGCCGCCGGACAACTGTGCCGGCAGACGCTCCGCCATGTCCGGCGAGATGCCGACGCGGTCGAGAATGTCCATAACGCGCGCCTTGCGGACCGTGGCGGAAACATGGCCTTGTGCCGAAAGCGGCAGGTCGACGATGTCGCGGACGCGCTGGCGTGGGTTGAGGGAGGAAAACGGGTCCTGAAAAATCGGCTGGATCAGCCGGGCACGTTCGCGCCGGCCCATGCTGGCAAGGGCGTGGCCCTCGACCAGCACCCTCCCGTCGCTGGGCGGCAGCAGGCCCAGGATCAGTCGTACCAAGGTGGATTTTCCGCAGCCGGATTCGCCGACAATGCCGAGGACCTCACCGGCATTCACTGTGAAACTAACGCCGTCCACCGCGCGCACCGCGCAGCCGCTTTGTTCGAAACGACGATGCAGATTGGTGACTTCGATCGCAATCGTCATAGCGACGCCTTGGTCCAACCCGGCGCCAGGCGGCAGAGATAGTCATGGCCCTGGCCAGGCGACCGCGTCGGGACGGCGCCGGCGCATTCGGGCGTGGCATGGCTGCACCGGTCGCGAAAACCGCAGCCGGTGAAGCCAGGGCCAAGGCGGGGCACGGTGCCGGGAATGCTGCCGAGCGGCGCGCCGCTCTGGCCGCTACCGGGAACGGGAACACAGGCGAGCAGCCCACGGGTATAAGGGTGCGAAGGCGCCGCGAAGAGCGGCTGCACCGGCCCGCTTTCCACTACTTGGCCCGCATACATCACCGACACGCGGTTCGCCATGCGCGCGACCACACCGAGATCGTGCGTGATCATCAACAGCGCCAAGCCGCGTTCCTGCTGGATTTCCTGCAGCAGCCGCAGGATCTGTGCTTGCACGGTGACGTCGAGCGCCGTGGTCGGCTCGTCGGCGATCAGCAATTCCGGGTCGCACATCAGCGCCATGGCGATCATCACCCGCTGGCGCAGCCCGCCGGAGAGCTGGTGCGGATACTGGTCGAGCCGCATGCCGGGCGCCGTGACGCCGACACGTGCGAGCAGGTCGGCGGCCTTGTCGAGCGCCTGGCGTCGTGTCGCGCGGCGGTGGCGCTCCAACACCTCCGCCATCTGCGAGCCGATCGTATAAGCCGGGTTCAGGCTGGTCATCGGCTCTTGAAAGATCATGGCGATCTTGTTGCCGCGCAACCGCGCCATTTCCCGTTCGGGAAGTTTCAACAGATCCTGCTGATGAAACCGGATATGATCGGCCGAACGCGTCGCCACCTTGGGGAGCAGGTTCATCACTGACAAAGCGGAGATGGATTTGCCGCAGCCGGATTCGCCAACCAGGCAATGCGTTTCGCCGCGGCGAATGCGGAGCGAGAGGCCACGCACCGCTTCGGAGCGCGTGCCGAAGGAGATCCGCAGATTGGTGATGTCCAGCACCGGTTCGGTGGAAAATGCGCTCATTGCAGGCGACCCGCGCCCAGTAGGTCGCGCAAACCGTCGCCCAGCAGATTGATGCCGAGCACGAGCACGAACAAAGCGATGCCGGGGATCATGATCACCCAGGGGCTGAAGAACATGTAGTCCTTGGCTTCGGCGATCATCAGCCCCCAGCTTGGCAACGGCGGCGGCACGCCGAGTCCAAGGAAGGAGAGCGAGGCTTCCAGCATGATCGCCAGCGCCATTTCCAGCGTTGCCACCACGATCAGATGGTTGGCGATGTTGGGCAGCACCTCGCGCAGCAGCACATGCAGGCGCGAGGCGCCGGCGGCTTCGGCGGCGGCGACATAGTCGAGATTGCGCACTTGCATGGTGGCGGTGCGCGCGACAACCGCGAAACGGTCCCACAGCAGCAGGCCGAGCGTGAGGATGACGATGGTAAGCGAACTGCCGATCATCGCCACCACGGTGAGGGCCACCAGGATGATCGGGATCGACAGGCGGCAGGTGACGAGGAACATCACCGCATCGTCGATGCGGCCGCCGTAAAACCCGCCGAGCAGGCCCAGTGTGATGCCGATCAGCCCGGAGGCGACGACGGTGGAGGCGCCGATGATGATCGAGATGCGTGCCCCGAAGATGAGGCGGGAGAGATAGTCGCGGCCTAGTTGGTCGGTGCCGAGCAGATGACCGGGCTGGCCGCCCATCCAAAGCGGCTGGATCAGGCGATTGTTGAGGTTTTGCGCGAACGGGTTATGCGGCGCCAGCGACGGCGCGAAGATGGCGACGAAGATCGCGAGTCCGACGATCGCCGCGCCTAACAAGGTCAGGCCATGACGCAGGGCCGGAAGCCGCATGCGCCGTCTTGCGGCGGGCAGGGGCGAAACATCGCTCATCGCCGCAGCCTCGGATCAAGCAGGCCGTTGATAAGATCGGCCAGCAGCGTGAGCGTGATATAGACCAGGGCTAGGAACAACACGATCGCCTGCACCACCGGAAAATCATTCTTGGTGATGGAATCCCAGGCGAGATAACCGACACCGGGCAGCGCGAACACCGCCTCGATGATCACGGAGCCGCCGAGCATGTAGCCGAGCTGCACCGCGGTAATCGCAACCACCGGCATCGCCGCGTTGCGCAGCGCGTGTTTGAGAATGATTTTGCCGCGGCTGAGGCCTTTCGCACGCGCGGTTCGGATATAGTCGGCGGCTAGCGCCTCGATCATGCCCGAGCGAGTCAGCCGCATCAGTGCCGGTACGGCGGAGAAGGCCAGGACGATGGAAGGCAGGACGTAGCCGCGCCAGCTATCGACCCCGGAGATCGGGAGCCATTGCAGGTCGAGACCCAGAATAATGATCAGCACGAGGCCGAGCCAGAAATTCGGCATTGCCTGCCCGATCAACGCGACCAGCATGATCGCGCGATCGATGATCGTACCTTCACGCGCGGCGGCAATGATCCCAAGCGGAATTGAGATGGCGAGTGCGATCACGATGGCGATCAGGCCGAGGGTGAGTGTGACCGGCAGGCGCTGGCGGATCAGGCTCCACACTGGCACGTGATAGAGGTAGGAGCGGCCGAGATCGCCCTCTGCGGCGTGCCGCGCCCAGTCAAAGAACTGAACGGGCAGAGGGCGGTCAAGGCCGTAATTTTTGGTGATGATGGCGATGTCGGCCGCCGAGGCGTTGGGGCCGGCGATGGAGGCGGCGAGGTTGCCGGAAAGGCGCGTCAACGTGAAGCTGATGACCATGACGGTCACGCAGGCGAGTATCGCAAGCAGCAATCTGCGCAGGAAGAACAGCCACATACGTAATGCCTACGTCGCAACGTTTCACAACGCAACCGAAACAAATTGAAGGGGCTCTAGACGGCGCGCCATTGATTTTCCTCTTAGTGCTTTCCACAGGCCGGCGGCGGGCTTAGTGCCAATTTCTTGCCCAGGCGGAGTGCATTCCTCTGGTATCCGACCGGCCTCAACTTGGAGGGCTCATGGCCGGTTCCCGTTTTTACTGCTCCCGCTGCGGCCTCGGCGATTTCGAGGTCGGGCATCTCGCGCGCCCCGACGAGCCGTTTTGCCCGGTCTGTCGGGAGGAAGACGGCGGCGGAAACCCACGCCGACGCGGCCGTCGCGCTGGCGGGGGCGCAGAATGTTGGCATATGACGACTGAGGAGTTGCCTCTGGAGACGGCGTTCCAGCGTCCAGTGAGCGACGCAAATTTTCTGCCAATCACCGTATTTTGCCTTGGCGACCAGAAATTCGTGCGTGACAGGGCGGTGCGCGAGCATCGCCCTGTCGGCCGGGCTGGTGCAGGCGGCCCCCACCCCGGATCCACCCGGGTCAGCAGGTGGCAGGCGCTTTGCCCGGCTCCGGATGTGAGGCTGGCCCAACTGAACCAAAGGGGCGCCTGCGAATTCTCGCGCACCAAGGCAGGGCCGATGAAAACCCTGCCCTGACGCCGCCGGGCGGTTGAACATACTGATATGTTGTGCCTCGGTATCGCCGGGCCCGGCCTTGGCCGTCAGGTGAAATGCGCCTCGATGACCTTCTGGGTAGATGATTTACTGGAACAAACAGTGAAAGAGGTTTCCAAAACCCAGCCGATGCTAGCTGAAGCTGGCTGACGATTATGGAAACTGTATCTCTATAAAACAATAGCTTATGGAGCTATGCCCAAAACTGGGGGACTGGGGGTCGTGGGTTCAAATCCCGCCGCTCCGACCAATCATTTCAATGACTTAGAGAGTGTATTTGGTCGTTCCGGTAGATGCCGGATACCAATCGGATACCACTACGCTTGAGCGGACGCATTTTTATGCGTCCTTTCCTTCAAACACCGGCAAACTGGATGATTTGCCTCCGAAGGCAAAGGTCGCGCGTTCGAATTGCGCCGGGTCCGCCAGCTAAATCAATAGGTTACTATTAACGCGCTCGGTTGTGCTGGGGCCGCTTATACCAAGTTGATACCAACGAAGGTAAATTGACGTCTGGCGAGGGCCGGTCAGCGGAGATGTTCAGTAAAGCTGACCCACTTCCCAGGGCAGCGGTGATCTCAGCTCCTATTTCGGCAAGAACGCGCATTTACCGATGCACCCCAGCTGATCCATCTAAAGCGCCTAAACTTGGCAGTGCCGACGTCTCGGTCTTCGGGTGTCGGATGATGCAGTCAGAACGTGGCCGGGTCGGGCGGCGGGGCCATCATGCGGGGAAACTCTTAGGCAAGATAGCGTTGCTCGCCGCGGGGACGGGCGTGGGCACGGGAACACCCCTGCGTGTGCAGGGGAGAGATCGCCCCGCCTTCGGACACTATGCGCCAATATGGAACACCCCTGCGTGTGCAGGGGAGAGCTCACATGGAGCCGCGCCATGGATTGAAACGAGGGAACACCCCTGCGTGTGCAGGGGAGAGCGTCGAAAACTATCTTGTATTTGCGCTCGGCCAGAGGGCTGAACGAGCGGGGGTTGTCGTCCGTCAGGCCGCGCCTATCCTGATCGACGACAGCCCAGCCCCTGTCGCCCGACTTTGATCCCCCGAATGGAGAGAGCCGATACGCGGATAGCGACGTCTACTTTGTTGCAGAAAGGATTTTGTCGGTCAGGATGAACATGCCCTTTCCAAGAGACCTGAGCCATCCGGAGTTTACCGCCAAATCAATGTCGGGCTGGGGAAAATCCTCGGCAAATACGATGCCACCCCTTTTGCCCGCGGTGTCAAGAATGCGCTGCTTGGCGCCTTCTATGTCGCTCATTGTTTCCACCCATGTTTCGAAGACATCAGCGTGTAGCCGGTCTATTCCTGGCCCCTACCGTCGCCAGCGAATGCAGGATCGAAACTATTCCATGGCTTGTAAGCAAACCTTGTGCTCAAGGGATTGCTTCAAGAAACTAGGGTTCATCTAGAGAAGCGTTTTTAAAGCACACCTTTCTTGCCGCTTACAAAGGAATCTACATCTCAAAAGAAAGACAGAAGGCGTGACGGTGGCTACAGACGGAAAGAAGGTTCGAAAGCGCGTCCAATACGGCGCTCTATTTTATAGAGAGACGGCGGACGGCCTAGAGATCCTCCTTGTTACCAGCCACGGGTCGCGCCGCTGGATCATCCCGAAGGGTTGGCCCATCAGGGGATTGGAACCGTGCCGGTTAGCCGCGCAAGAAGTCTATGAGGAAGCCGGCGTTCGCGGCAAGGTGTCGCTGCGATCTATGGGTTCGTATGTTTACGACAAGTTTCTCGACGCGAAGGCAATCACCGTCTCTTCGAAGTTCGGGCACCGCCGCTCGCTGAAGATTAAGAAGACCGCATAGGGCGGTGTTACTGGCCGCCCACGCCGACCATGTGCCGCGAATCGGTTGGGGGCGGTGATGCCGGCCCCCGTGACTAAAGCCAATCACTCAAGCATGTTGGCGCGCCCGCGGCGCCGGATGCTTGACGAAGAAGATCGCCAATGCCTGCACCCAGTCCGCGACCTCGGACGGGACATTGGCGTCGCCAGAAACCATGAGCTCGGCCACGCGCTCATTGCAGCCGATACGGCGAGCGAACTCTTCAGTCGACCATCCGATAGTGGTGAGGTTTTGGGCGAGGGACGTCATCTAGGCGTCTCCTTAATTCTGAGGTTGAGCGCAATGCTTCCGAAAAAAACATCAGTCAAGGAATTTTAAACATAGACGGGTCATCCCATCCGCCAAGCGTGCATCAGCCTACATCGTGGGGGCGGTCAAATCGCAATGTGCCAGTAACGGATGGGTCTGAGGGGCACAGGCAGGCAGGGCGTTCCTTTCCAGGTTAGGTAAAACACCACAAGAAGTTCGCTGCGGCTATGGCGTCTGAGCGTCCCGAGGATTGTCGCCTGACAGAGGCGCGGAGACTTCCTGGCGCGAATCCCCTTGCGCACCTGCCAGCGTCATTAATCGGCCGCCGAATGTAGAGAGCGGCCGACCTTCCCTGTTGACTTGTTGGGCGCGGAATACACCGCCGCCGGCCCCGACGATACCCCGACTTCCTTAAGTTGGTCAGCTAACGGGTGGACCATTGCAGCCATCGTGTGTGATCCGGCGCCCCGCACTTTTGATTGCTGCTCAAGCTGAACAAGGCGCTCCCAAATTTCTTCGCGTATCTCTGCGGGCGTGCCCTCATCAGCCACCGGTTCTTGAAGTGCTTGTGTTACATGGCCAACGCGGAGGCGGCGAGAGATTTCCTCTTTTATGCTACTGGCGCGCGCACGATCCTGTGGAGACGCGTCCGGGTCCGAATTAATCTCATTGATTAGGCGGAATGCCCGATTAATATCATTGACGCGATCTTTAGGTGCGCGCTGCCTATCGTAGGCACGTCGAACTAAGTAAGTGACAACCTTCCCGTGTGTCATATTTATCCAGATCCCCGCGTTAGTTTTGTTCTTATTCGAGATGATTATTAAAACGTAACAACGCAGCAAGAGATTGTCCAATTGGGACGAGACTTCGTCTCGTTAATCGATCGCCCCGCCCCGAATAATGCAGGATCACGCCCTGGTTGGTGAGGCTTTCTACGTGAAAACCACCTAACCTATATTAAATAGGCTTTTATTCATAACAACCCGGGCGGGCAGATATGATTATGCTCCCGATCTAGATTAGACGGAACATCAAGAGAACGTTGTGGTGACGTCACGATGCGGAACGTTAGAAGAACATTTGTGATGGCCCCTGCAGCCACGGCAATCCCTCATTCGTCAGACGACTGGCCTTCGGTTGCCCTGAGCCCTAGCTCGATCAGTTTCCGGTTGCCTCGAACGCCATCGAGGATGGGGAAGCCTGACCTGGTTCTGGAGCCGACATCCACAAATGAGCGTAGGGCGCTGACGCGGAGCCTTCGCGCCGCTCATTTTTCCTTCAAATACCCCGAGCGGCTTCGCTCAAGCAGCCTCGCGTCATTGTTCGCCGGAGAGGTCACCCGGCGGCTGACCGGCCAAATCTTTAGCGCCAAGTCCTCCCGCGGCGGCAGCAGCGTGGTCGGATCGCCCTCCACCTCTCCAAGCCAGAGCGGCCAATCGCCGGGCTTAACGATGACCGGCATGCGGTCATGGATCGGCTTCATCTGGCGGTTGGCGGCCGTGACGATGAGCACGAATGTGCGTAGCACCTCGCCAGCCTGGCCACGCGCGCTCAGTAACACTACTGCACAAGCCGACACGCACTGAGCGCCCCAGTGGCGGTAAATACGTCCTTGGTCCTTCAAGCCAATACCTGCTGACGCGCGAAGGACTGACAGCTTCCTCATGGGGACGGGCGGTTCTTAACCGCCCGTCCTGGTTAGTCCGATCACAAGCGGCCTGGGTTTGCTAGTGCGCCGTGGCGGGATGCCGGTCAGAATGCAAGTCGGCATTGAAGGCATCACCGGCGGCTTCTCGGGCGGCTTTTCATCGGGCCTGAGGAAGGGGCGGGCGTTCATGCCTGCACTCCCGCCGTCAGGTCACGGAGCAGCGCCGCCACCATAAGGCCGGCATTGCTGCCGCGCAGACCTGCGATGATGGAGGAATCGTAGTGAAGGGTCACTTTAGCCCGGGCCTGAAGTTCCTCCAGGGTCACGGCGCGCAGATCGCGCGTTGTCATCTTCGATCTCATTTGCCCCGCCAGGGAGGAAGGAAACGACCTGCTCATCGAGCTCGTTAAACCGCGCGATATTAGCCAGCAATACGGCGTCTGCCGGCGGCCGGTGCAGGGTGGTCACCTCTGCGAGCTGGCCCGGCGTGGGTGGCTCGAGCGGGCGAAAGCTGGCTCAGACGGCCGGCGGAAAGCATAATTCTGCGGCAGGGGGGGCGTGTTAAACGCTGTATTAGCCTTGGGCATGGGTCTAGCTCCCGTGTTCATGGTTAGGCCGGGCGTGGAGCTTCCACCCTCCCGCTCGGCCGTCGCATATTGCGACGACGAATTGATGGCGCTATAAAGTCATCATGTCAACGGATGATAGCGCTAAAAAGTCAAAAATGGGACGGCCGGTCGTGGATAGCGAGGCGGTCAATGCCCGAATGGATCGGGCGCAGCTCGTCGCGCTCGATGACTGGCGCCGGCAGCAGCCCGACTTACCGAATAGGCCGGAAGCGGTCCGGCGCCTTGTCGCCCTCGGTCTGAAAACCAGCCAAGCGGACGGCTGAAAGCCCGGATGATCACGCCTGACCAATCCCAGAAGGCGCGCAAGCTCTTGGCGTGGTCACAGCTACGCTTAGCATTGATGGCTGACCTTGGGCTGGCGAATGTTACGGCATTCGAATTCGGTGTGGACAACGAGCCCCAGACCATCGCCGCCATCCGCGCCGCCCTCGAGGCTGCCGGCGTCGAGTTCATTTCCGAGAATGGCGGCGGCGCAGGCGTGAGACTGAGGATCGCCAGCCGATGAGATTGATCATTCTGGTGATTGCAGCGCTGGCTGGCCTCTTCTGGGGCCTGCAGCTCCTCGAAGGCGCACCTGACTCATGCTCGGCCTTGGCGCTTCGCGCTGTGGCGATAGAAAGCCAGAGAAGCGGGGAGGGCAGTGCGTTTGGCCAAGCCCTTGCCACAGGCTTGGCGGGGGCCTTTGAGGGAAGCGTAGCAGAAAATGCCGCGGCCAGAAAATACCCGGATGTCCCCGATCCGGCGTCGGTGAATTGAATGGCGGGCGAAGAGCACACCGATTAAGCGGACGCCGAGCTCTTACTGTTCGCTAGGGCAAGGCCGAGGAGGCCCGAAGCTGGATGGGCCGTCCCGGTTGGTCGCGCTCTTCATTTCGAGGAGGTCTTGATGAAACGGGAACTCGCTCTGCTATTTTGGGTGCTATTGCTGTTAGGCTGCGCTTGCGCCGGGGCCTCGCCTCCACGCAACCAGAAACGTACCGTAACTTCAACAATCTTCGGCCTATAGTGATGCCCCCGTTTAATAACGTGCCCCAACCGGAGCCAGCTATGGGCCATATGCCTTAAACGCGAGTTTCCGCCACCTTGGCTTGGGGCAGAGCCGCTTCACCAGATCGGCGACCGGGACGAGCATAATTACGTTGCGGTGCGGCGTTCACACATAGCGCCCACGCGAGAAGCACAAGAAGCGGATAGGCCAACAGGATTACCAAAAAGATCAATCGTTCCTCCCTACTTATAGTTCGCCGTCTATGACAAGCCGTTAGCTGTTGTTGTAACCCAGGGTTGCTCGAATTCGTGAATCCCGGCGGTTGGCGCAGAGAGCGTGAAAGGGCAGCCGAATCCTTCGGACGCTCAGACCCTATAGCCACAGCATCCCGGGCGCAGGGTTGGCCCGAATTTCGCGCAGAAAGAGTTGCTTTTCGAGGCTTAGGGGTATCGCCGGAGCCGGCGGCGGTGTATTCGGCGCCCAACAAGTCAACAGGGAAGATCGGCCGCTCTCTACATCATTGGGGCGGCCGATTAATGATGGCGGCAGACGCGCAGGGGGTGGCGCAACGCCCCCATGCCGGCCCCACGCAGATGACCTGGCCTGTCGCGCGACACCTGGACGCCAACTGGAGGCCCTAAAGTGTAGTGAGTACACCTCAGCGGTCGGCCCAACCCTTGGCAGCTCGGCATTCGTCGCTTGCAACGCCCCTGAATACGATGGGGCCCGCCCGGCGAGATCCTGCGCACGTTCGCAATCATCGTCACAGCGGCCAATCGTCAGATGGAGCCGATCCATGACCGCATGCCGGTGATCGTTGATCCTGAGGATTGGCCGCTCTGGCTTGGAGAGGTCGAGGGCGGTCAGGCTAGGCTGCTGCCGCCGCGGGATGATCTCGAGCTGAAGATCCGGCCGGTGAGCCGCCGGGTGAACTCACCGGCCAACAATGACGCGGGGTTGCTTGAGCTGGATGAAGCCGCGCGGGGCATTTGAATGAAAAATAAGCGGCGCGAAGGCTCCGCGTCAGCGCCCTGCGTTCACTTCGCTGGACTGTCGCCGCATTTTTGCGGCTTCCCCTGATAAACCCGCAATGAAGAGCCCTTCCCATAGGTATTCGGCAGACATTGTTGAAGCATTCCCCCGACGCATGCCTTTGCCGTCACCGCTACTGGTTTTCCGTTACCATCGTAACAGCCATACCTATCAGCCTACGCCGCACCGGTCATTACAGCGAGACCACCAGCGACGCATGCCGCACCGAGCAAAACTCCGACAATTTTCATTGAAGCCTCCTCCAATTCGATGAGGATTGAAGTAGGATAGCACGGCTGTGGAGAACGTGCCGTGGCAACTTTCGAGTTGCAGCGGCCAGAAATACCAAGGTCGATTTGATTTTGCAGCAAAACGCTACAAAGCCGCTCGGGGGCATGGCTCAAACTGTACGGAGAGATACTGCGCACGCTCGCGATCATCGTTACGGCCGCCAATTGTCAGATGGAGCCGATCCATGACCCATGCCGGTGATCGTAGAGCCCGATGATTGGCCGCTTTGGCTTGGAGAGGTTGACGGCGATCCAGTCAAGCTGCTGCCGGCGCGAGACGATTTGGAGCTGAAGATCTGGCCGGTCAGCCGCCGGGCTAGCTGGCCGGGGAACAATGATGCGTGGTTGCTCAGCATGGTGAAGATCAACGCAATGAACGAACGTCCGAACGCTGACAGCTACAAGCCTACTCGGGCCGCACCGCCCTATTCAGCCTTGTTAATCTTGAGCGCGCGGTGTGCCCGAACTTCGAAAACGGCGCGCAGCATTGCCGCGCGCCGAGTGTGTTTGGCCTGAGTGGTAGAGGCGCCGCCGTATCAGAAGCGATACGTCAGGCCGACGGTGACCACCGGCCACCAGTTCAGGAAGTTCAGACGGCTATTGAGCGAGTTCTGCGTCTCGCGAACGTCGCTCGCGAGTTGCGGATTGGATATCGCACCGGTTGCAGTCAAGTTAATGCCTGGATTGCCCTCATACATTGCGCCGGCATTGGCCACGAAGGTCCAACGGCTCGAACCGTACACGGGATTGCCCCAGCCGATGCCGACATACGGCGCGACGGTATTGAAGTGCGTTTTGCCGGTCAGGCTGCCCACTTCGCTCGCCGTGTATGTCCTGCCATTGATGGTGTAGCTGCCCCCCACCTCCGGAACGCCAGTCACGTCGGCGGCGTTCTGGTTGATGATGACGCCTGCATCGATGTTAAAGCCGACGCCGGCAAGGGGATAAAATGACAGTGTGAGCGGCTCACCACCGATTACCAGATGAGAATTGAAGTGAGCGTCTAAGTCAGTGAAATTGTAGTTATAGCTAAAACGGCTGAACCCGACGTTGAGGTTGAGGTGGCCGGGAATCACGCCTGCCGTGAGAGTCGCGCCGATACCTTCGGAGCCGAGACCAAGCCCGATCGCATAGTCGTTGGCGTTGAGGGGAGACGCAGCATGGGCCATGGGAGCGAAGCTCAGAGCACCAATCAGGAGCGCAGTGGCACAAGAGAGTTTATAGCGGATCATAGACCTTGCTCTTTAACAGTTAAAACAGGATGTTTGAAAAACTTAGCAACGAGGCCAACTGATTACAACCTTAAGGCGATCCGCAATTCTCACGCTCCGGTTCCAGGCGCGGGTCGCGCCCAGTGCGATATCTGCCCGCCGCGGCAAATAGACGTCCAAGGCGCCTTGGCGATACGGTCCAAAACACGGATGGCGCTGGGCAGGTTCTCGCGGCGTCGCTGGGGCAGATCTTGCCGTGTGGCGATTGTGGCCAACAGAGCCACGGTCGACGGACCTGGCGCGGGCAGAGCGCCGGAGGTGACCCCGACGGTATTCGAAAGGATTTCTGGGGGGGCAAGCCTATTGAATCTGCGGCAGGTGAAGGGTGCCAAGCCGAGGCGAAACGCCTCCATGGATGACCGCCTGTGTGCATGGCAAATTCCTGCCCACCGAGACGCACGCACGGCAGCTGATTGCCCGTGCTCAGGGAATAACCCAGGGCGTCGGCCCTGATCAGAACTCGGTCCAATCATCCGTCGCGCCGGCCGCAGCCGGCCGCTTTGCCACACCCTTCCTGCGCGGCAGCGCGACGACCATGGCGGCTTCGGATGGGGCGCGGCCGGCTTGTGTACGTGGTGGAGCTCGAGTGCGACCGATCCCATCAGCTTTAAGTCGAAGCGAGTTCATTCCGGTTAAGAACCGAGCGTGTGATGGTAGTGCGCGGCCGGCACCGTATGTGTTCTTTCTTTGTTTCGATCTGCGCGCTACGGTTTCGGCTATGGAGCAGGACGACACCCTTGCCGATGCCGACCCGGCACCCACCTCGTTCTGGTCCTCGCGTTCGCGCTGCAATTCGATGGGAGCCCGCGTCCATGATGCCGATCAGCTGATGGCGCGGATCGTCGCGGAACGGCTGGCAAGAAGGCGCATCCAGGGCCGCCGACCGGGCTTTGTATCGCGCCGAGGCCTTGCGCAAACGTCAGCGTCGCACCCGCGGGTTGTCAGGAGCGTGTAAAAAATGCGTCTCACTAAGTTACATTTCGTGATGGTTAAATTTTTAACATTATGTGATACAATTCTGACATCGAGTGTAGGGAAAGATACTCAGCCTTGCGATCACTCGAAGGAGAGAGTGCTGAATTGACGACCGATGCCTCCCACCTCTTGGTCTTTCAAGTGAAAGATGTGGAGCCATTTTATACCCGGTTCGGCGCCACCGCGGTGCATGCCGGGTTAGGCGATGTCATCGCCGCCATGGACGCTCATGCCGGCGGGCTGCTTGGACGCCACAGGCAGGCGCCGTTACCACCTTCCGCGAGACCGGCCCGTTGGTGGCGAGGTTTCAAGATGACCGGCGGCACCGCCCTGGTGAATGTTGCCGAGCAAGCCGAAGCCTTGGCGGTGGCAGCAGCGAGCACGGGCCATAGGCTGCTGCTGGATATTTTTGGCACCAGCACCGGCGGCCGACTGGCCTTTGCCGCTACCGTCATTCCCCTGCCGCAGCCGGCGCCGCTCGACATCGATGCGTGGCTGGACGCGGTTTGGCAGGATGACGCCAACCGCCGCGCCGATCTGGCGCCCGATGCCGAGACGGAATTGCGGGCGGTGATTGCCGGCCAGGGGCTGCGCACCTTGTTGCAACCCATCGTCT
Organism: uncultured Pseudomonadota bacterium; assembly: GCA_963798115.1. Classification (GTDB taxonomy): domain Bacteria; phylum Pseudomonadota; class Alphaproteobacteria; order Acetobacterales; family Acetobacteraceae; genus Acidocella. The sequence continues at coordinate 18,951 of CAWCRT010000012.1, read as the reverse complement.
CCCTGCCGTCCGGGCAGGTGGTGGGATATGAGGCACTGAGCCGCGGCCCCCAGGGCAGCCGGCTGGAAATGGCCAACGCGCTGTTTGGTGCCGGCGAGCGGTTCAATCTTACGGTGGAGCTTGAGCTGGCGTGCGCGCGCCAGGCTGTGGCGCTGGCGGGGCGACTGCCGCAAGGGCGATGGCTGAGCATCAATCTCGGCCTGGTGGCTTTGGCTCAGCCCGGCGCGGTGGAATCGCTGGCGCGGCCAGGAATCCTGCTGGAGATCACGGAGCATCTGCCGCTCGACCGGGCCGACGCCTATGCCGGCTTTTTTGCGCAAGCGCGCCGGCTGGGCGCGCGGCTGGCGCTGGACGATACCGGCTGCGGATTTGCCGATATGGAGGCGGCCCGTTCGATTCGCCCTGACATCGCCAAGCTCTGCATTACCGTGACGCGAAATGCTGATCGCTCCGACGCGCATCTGGCCGAGATCGCTGGCGCCGTCGCCGAACTTCGCAGCGTCGGCGCGGAGGTGCTGGCGGAAGGTGTGGAAACGCAAGAACAAGCCGCCGCCCTGACGAAGGCTGGCGCCAGCCTGGCGCAAGGCTGGCATTTCGGCCGCCCGGCTCCCAGCGAGGAGATTGTCAGCTGCTAGGCTAGCTAACTGGCAGCCGTACAGAAGCGGCAGCCAAAGACGACGGCCATTGGGGTGAAAATGGCGGCTACGCATCCAATATCGCCGGCAAACGAACAGCAGGTGGCGAGCCTGGAAGAAACGGCAGCGGCCCCGATCAGATTACTGCGACCGTGCGCCGCACCGCCGAGGTGGCGAACGAGGCGTCTCGACCTCAAGACCGATGCCGAGCGCTCCGGTGAGGAGGTGCGCCAGACAGTCGGCGCCATGGACCGGATCGAATCCTCGTCCAAGCAGGCGGCAACGTCATCGGCGTGATCGACGCTGGGCCGAGCCGACGTGCCGCTGTACGGCGTCTACGGTAGGGTCAACTGCTGTCGTTGCTATTACGATGTTCGGTTGTATGGTTAAGGCTACTAACTATTGTTACCCACCAGCAAGCCGAACGGCTGCCGGCCTTAGAGGCGGATTTTCAGCCGCTTCGGCAGCCCTGACGGTGTCTAGGGCCACGTATTTTTGAGGTTGTCATTATGAATGTCTTGCTTGCAGGAGTAGACACTACTTTCGCCGCCTTCCTGCAGCCGATCCTATCCTTATCCGGCTGCGAGGTGCTCGTCGCCTCTGATGGACCCGACGCGCTCGAAAGGTTCCGGTCCGATGGAGTCGATCTGATATTGATGGCGCTAGAAATGCCGCTCATGTCGGGCCTCGAGGTTACGGCCAAGATTCGCGCGATCGAAGCTCTGGAGGAATTGCCATGGACACCGATCGTTATACTCACCGCCCAGGATTCATTGGAAAACCCTGTCACGATCATTCAGGCTGGAGCTGACGATTTTGTTTTGAAAACTGCCCCTGCAGACGTTCTGAAAGCGAAAATCCTCGCCCTAGTCAGGACGTCGACAGCGATGCGTCGACTCGAAACGGGGAGCAGTACGCTTAACAATATCCTAAACTCGGTCAGTGATGGGGTTCATGTGCTCGATATGAACGGCATGATTGTCGTCGAGAATACCGCGTCCAACGTGATGTTTGGCTGGGAAGATGAGGACAGCCTGGTCGGAAGGCCCGGGCACGAAACCATTCACCACCATCACGTCGACAACTCGATTTTTCCGGTCGATGACTGTCCGATCTATGCCACGCTATCAGATGGCAAGTACCGCCATGTTCAGGATGACGTATTTTGGCGTCGGGACAACACCTGTTTCCCTGTTGAATACAAGTGCGCCCCCTTGCGCGACAAAGCCGGCAACATGTACGGGGTAACCGTGGTTTTCCGAGATATCTCGGAAAAAAAGAAAGCTGAGCAGCAGATCGTCTATCTCACCCAGCACTGCCCACTTACCGATCTCCCCAACCGCCTGCTGTTCGGCGATCGGCTGAAGCAGGCCATACTCACGGCAAAACGTTCGCGTACGAAATTCGGCCTGCTGTTTGTGGACATTGATGGGTTTAAACCGGTCAATGATCGCTACGGACACGCTATAGGCGATATGTTGCTGCAGCGCATCGGAAAGCGCATGAAGCAATGCATACGCGAAACGGACACCATCGCGCGCATCGGGGGAGACGAATTCGTTGCCATTTTACCCATCGTGAGCGAGGCTGAAGACGCGATTTCGATCGCAGAAAGGATGCGCCAGTCTATCGAAGAACCTTTTGCTGTTGAACGCTGCATCCTGGAGGTTTCGGCGAGCATCGGGGTCGCTATTTACCCCGACGACGGGCCGGACGAAGAGAGCTTGCAGGTTAAGGCTGACCTCGCAATGTACAAGGCTAAAAAACGTGGCGGTAATGCCGTCGTGCTAAATGAGGTAGGCATTGCTGATAAGTGCGTATGAATTTTTATCCTTCGTTTCTGTCACCGTTGCCGGGGATGCCCTGGTCGTCAAATGACGAAACGACCGCGATGAGGAGAACAGGGATTCTCATCGCCTGAGCGATCGCATCATTGATATCCAACAAGAAACAACACATGATCGGCAATCAGTTTTTTCTGGGACTGCAGGCCATCGTTGGCCGCAATCGTGAACTGGTCGCATATGAGCTGCTGTTCCGCACCAGCAAGGCTAACTCTGCAACGATACTGGACGACGTCGCGGCCAGCGCCGCCGTGATTCAACACGCGTTCTAGGATCTTGGCCTTCAGGCCGCACTCGGAGGCAAACAAGGCTTTATCAACCTGCCCGAAGCTCTTCTGATTGAGCGAGGTTATCAAGATTCTGCCACAGAAGCGGATCGTTCTGGAAATCCTAGAGACGGTGCAGCTTACCCCAAGCGTGCTGGCACGTTGCCAACAGTTGCAAGCAGCTGGCTACATACTGGCGCTTGATGATGTTGTGAGCCTTACGGAAGCGCAAAAGACGGTATTGCCCCTGGTCAAATTGGTCAAGCTCGATGTGCTGGGCGCCGCGCCAAGAGGAGGTTATCGAGCTGGTGAGTAAGCTGCGCCCCTACGGCATCAGCTTGCTGGCCGAAAAAGTCGAAACATTGGAGCAGTACAATTTTTGCCGGGATCTCGGCTGCGATCTCTTTCCAGGGCTATTTCTTCGCCAAGCCGATCATCCTGGCCGGGAGGTCGATGCAGCCTTCAGCCCTGGCGCTGCTCAAAGCTGCTCGGGCCGGGTATCGGATCACGATAGCGACGCAGCCAAGGATCGTGGGAAATTTTCTCCTTGAGCTCGCGAACGGGGCCCGACGAAAGGTTCGGGTGCGCTGGTCCTATAGGGACGAGTTTGGGCTCCAGCTTGTCGATACCGTCCCACGGCCTGGATTCCGGGGGTAGTGTCAACAGCCCTGGGGCACGATGACGCCGGCAAGCTGGGGAATGGCGTGGGTCGCTAAGGCCGGCGCTGTCTAAGAAGGCCCATAGGGCTATGCCGTCGGTCGCATTCAGTCAGAAATAAATCGAATTGCGTTATGTATTCAATTTCTAGGAGATCGTTGTTACCATAGAAACAACCTGGAGGTTAGGGGCTTGTGGTCTTCACAAGATGGACTGCTCCATTGGGAAACTCGACGTAAAAGGCAGTGTCTATGAAAAACATTCCAATAATCGGAAAATTCATCTCAATATTAGCGGTCTTTGGCCTGTTTGCTCTTTTCACTTCATTTTATACGGCACACGAAATGGGTGCGATCAGAGCCGGCTATAACCATACCATCGAAGCGCCGGCCGTCGGAGCCACCAACGTTATTCGGGCCAATCGCGTCCTCGAAGACGCACGTGCCAATATGACCCAGCTCATGTTCGACACCAACGTCAATGACAGACAAGAAATTCTCGCCAATATCGCAAACGATACGGCTGAGTTTACCAGCGTTCTGGATCAGGCGGCGCGCGTCAATATGGTGCACGCTTACGATATTAAGGCCCTGGAAGCGCGGGGCCAGCAGCTACTGGGTTCTGTCTGTTCCAACTCAATAGGGCTTGCCGAAAGCGCAACGTCAGCCACCGGGCTCACGAATGCACAAGCGGAATTCCTCACAATGTGCGCACCGGGCTTGGATAGCCTGACCAATGACATGCTCTCGGAGTCGGTTGCCTTCAGAAATTATACGCAAACAGATCAAGTGGCGGCGTCGAACGCCGTGAGCAGCACCATTCAAATGTCATTTGTCTTGACGCTGGGGGATTCGCTTTGGTGATGCTGGGCGGCTTTTTCGCAATCCGCAGCTGGGTTGTCTCGCCGCTCCAAGGCCTGCAAGGGGTGATGCGGCGGCTGACAACGGGGATCTGCACGCGAAGATCACTGGCACGGAGCGCCGCGACGAGATCGGCGGCATGGCGCGCGCGGTGCAGGTCTTCAAAGAGGCCGGCATCGAGAAGCACCGGCTGGAAGTGGAAGCCGAGGCCCAGCGCGCCACCACCGAGCAGGAGCGCCAGCTAACGGAAGCCGAGCGCGAAGCCGCGGCAAAGCAGCAGGAATTCGTGGTGCATGCAGTTGCCCAAGGGCTGGAGAAACTCTCTTCTGGCGATCTGCTGTTCCGCCTGACCTCCGCCTTCGGCGGCGATTACGAGAAGCTGCGCAATGATTTCAACGCGGCGATGGCCAAGCTGCAGGAGACGATGCAGGCAATCGCCACCAACACCCAGGGCGTGCGCTCGGGTGCTGAAGAAATCACCCAGGCTTCAGATGACCTGTCGCGCCGCACCGAGCAGCAGGCGGCGAGCCTGGAAGAAACGGCGGCCGCCCTCGACCAGATCACCGCGACGGTGCGCCGCACCTCCGAGGTGGCGAATGAGGCGCGCGCGCTGGTCTCGACCTCGAAGAGCGATGCCGAGCGTTCCGGCGAGGTGGTGCGTCAGACGGTCGGCGCCATGGACGGTATCGAAAGCTCGTCCAAACAGATCGCCAACATCATTGGCGTGATCGACGAGATCGCCTTCCAGACCAACCTGCTGGCCTTGAACGCCGGCGTGGAAGCGGCGCGCGCCGGCGATGCCGGGCGCGGCTTCGCGGTGGTGGCGACCGAAGTGCGGGCGCTGGCGCAGCGCTCCGCCGACGCGGCGAAGGAGATCAAGGCACTGATCTCCACCTCGACGCAGCAGGTCGATACCGGCGTGAAACTGGTGAGCGAGACCGGCCAAGCGCTGGGGCGCATCGTCACGCAAGTGAGCCAGCTCAACAACCTGGTGACGGAACTGGCGGCCTCCGCCAAGGAACAGTCCACCGGCCTCGGCGAAGTGAACATGGCCGTGAACCAGATGGACCAGGTAACGCAGCAGAACGCGGCGATGGTCGAGCAGGCGACGGCGGCCAGCCACAGCCTGTCCGACGAGGCGGCAGAACTGGCCCGCCTGGTCGGCCAGTTCCGCATCGGCGAGAGCGTTGCCACGCCGGTGCTCAAGGGGACCGCTCCCAAGGCCGCGCCGAGGAAGCGCGTCGTGAACACCTTTTCCAGCAAAGTCGTCGCTCTGCCATATAAGAGTGATGAGGCGCCGGCGCTTGCCGGAGCGTCGGACGACTGGAGTAAGTTCTGATGATCGCGGACGTTCTGTATTGTCCGATAGGCGAAAGCCATCAGTTGCCGCTGCGGGCGCTTTGGTTTCCGCAGGCGTAGCACAAGTACTTTGCGCTCGATTGAAATGACGAACGGGCCGGCATCGTGGCCGGCCCGTTTCGCCAACGCATCACGAGCCCTCAGAGGGGCTAGAAGCACATATCGTGATCCTATGGATCAGAGGATAGCGCGCAAGGAACGCCCGTTGCTGCTGATCGGCCCATTTGTGCTTGATTTTTAAGGAATTTCGTGGCGCGCGCGAAGAGATTCGAGCTCCTGACCCTCGGATTCGTAGCCTGTTGCTTCTAAGAGTCCGCCTCAAAAAGAGTTGAGTGATTTCAGTTGGTTATGGTTCAATCGTGATTGCGAACTACGATGGATTCCATAATGGCCTGGACCAAAATCACCCGTGCCCAATATCGGCGCGATGGGCTGCGTTATGCAAGCGACGTGAGCGACGAGGAGTGGCTTCTGATTGAGAGTTTTCTTCCGCGTGCGCGGCGGCTGGGGCGGCCGAGACGCACCTGTTTACGAAGCGTCGTGAATGCGTTGTTCTATATGGCCTCGAGCGGTTGTGCGTGGCGCCTGCTGCCCAAGGATTTCCCTCCTGTGAGCACGGTGCAGCGATTTTTCTATGCCTGGCGTGCTGACGGCACTTGGCAACGGATCAGCCATTCCCTGATGGCGCGCGCCCGAACTCGCTGCGGGGCGCGCCATCACCCCATCTGCGGGCATTATCGACAGCCAGTCGGCCAAAACTACGGAATCTGGCGGTCCACGTGGCTATGACGCCGGAAAAAAGGTGAAAGGACGCAAGCGTCACATCGTCACCGATACGCTCGGTCTTTTGCTCGGCGCGCAGGTCCACAGCGCGGACATCCAAGACCGCGACGGCGCCGTGCCGTTGCTGACAGCATTGATGACACCATTCCCCAGGATGCGCCACATTTTCGCCGATGGCGGTTACGCGGGTGGGAAGCTCCGGGATGCTCTGACAGCGATGGGAAAATGGACCATCCAGATCGTCAAACGCTCAGAAACGGCAAAGAACTTCGTTCTGTTGCCGCGCCGCTGGGTGGTGGAGAGGACACTCGCTTGGCTGAACCGAAACAGGAGGCTCGCCAAAGACTATGAAGCCTCAATCGCCTCCGCCGAAACGTGGCTCTTCATCGCCAACGTCAAGCTGCTCACAAGACGATTGGCTCGTTCCGCATGAGATTCGGGTCAGACTCTCTCATGTTCGCCATTTCAAGCTGCAGGCGTGAAAAAACTTTGCTTCCTTTTGTGAGCTTTTTCAGAACAGCCGCCACTGGGAAGGGCAGGAAGCACGATCATGAAACGACGGTTGATCATTCTCTGATACGCGGGTTGCTTACCGCCGGACCTGTGATGCGTCGCGGAGCTTCCTCGGTCTAAGATCCAGCGTCGGATAAGATCCGGCTGATAGAGTTTACGAGGGTTCCCCTGGCCGTGATCGTGCCTCCGGCCTTGCCCAGCTTTGGATATATAGTCGGGGTGGTGAGCTCCTTTCTTGGCGAAATGTTCGGTGTCAATGAGAAGGTGTCAGGCTGCTGCCGGTTGCACTTGATTGGCGATCGCCCAAACAAACCCCGTCAGTTCGCGTGCGATCGCGGTGGTTATCACCGTGGTCAACTTTCCGGCACGGGCAAACTTGCGGTACCGGCGGCACAGTCGTTCCTGCGCTTTCCATGCAATGTCGCGGACCGGCTTGGTGAGCTTCTCCTGACGGATCAGCTGTGCGCGGCCGATCCGGGCCGGGAACCGGTAACTCCAGGCGGCCTCGATCAGCATGCGCCGTGCCGCCTCGTTGCCAGCCTTGGTGATACCGCCTTGGCGACGTTTGGCGCCGCTCGAGTTTTCAGACGGAACCAAGCCAAGAAATGCCATGAGCTGAGTTGGCTTGGTGAAGCGGGTGATGTCCCCAAGTTCGGCAACCAGTGTGGCCGCCGCCACCATTGCCACGCCGCGCAATGCCTGGAGCGCCTGCACGACCGGCGCCAACGACCACGCCGGAAGCGCCTCCTCGATATGCGCCTCCAGGCGGTGACGTCGGGCAGTCGCCGCATCCACCGCTTCGAGGCAATCCTCGAGAACGATATAATGCACCGGGTGCTTAAACTTCAGCCCGGCCAGCCAACGCCGGTGTAGAAGCGTCCATGCCTTCTGGCCGTAGTGGCAACCCTGGCGCAGCAGGAACCCCGACAGCTGCTGGCGTGCCTTACGCAACGTGCGCACCGCCGCCAAGCGCGCCCGAACCAGATCACGAATTGCCTCATGCGCCTCGTCGGGAACCCATACCGCGGTCAACTCACCGGCCCGGTGCAGCTTGGCCAGATTGATCGCATCGCGCCGGTCAGTCTTAACCCGGTCACCAGGCTTTTTTGGAATTAACGAAGGTGCCACCACAATGCATTCGTGACCTGCCGCGGCGATCTGCCGTTGGATACCGTAGCCGCAAGGCCCCGCCTCATAGCAAAACCGTAGTTCATGACCAGTGCTGGCTAACTTGGCAATCAGTTTCTTCAACGCCGCCGGCGTGTTCGCGATCGTTCCGTAATCACGCACCTCCTTCCGTAGCCCCGACTTCGCGACCGCAACAGCGATCGTATTTTTATGCACATCAAGGCCAATGTAGGTGATAGACGTCGCCATGACTCGTCTCCCTATGCATGAGGCTCGGCGCCGGCCAATCCAGCGCAACCCTCGAAATCCTGCATATTGTGAGACGGGTCACAACCCTGTCTCAGGCGAACATCTGGTCTAAAGTTTTCCTTGTCATAAAAAAACGACAACAGCATCGAGGAGGGGGCGGTGCGTGGCAACCGGCTTCGTGCGGCTGTCAACCGTTTGAACCCAGGAAACGGTCTATGAAGGTTTTTGGTGATACCTTAATCGATCGCAACAACAATCTTGTCCGAGACCTTCTGTTCCTCGAAGCACGGGAAAGCGGACGTGTTCCCTGATCAAGGGCGGCGAGCGTCGTGTTTCGGGTCCGGCAACTTCGGCGCCCGATTCCGCGCTGAAGGACGGCCGGTGATGTCAGACGCACGAGAAGTGAGGGGAATCTCTTGCTAAACAGTACCGCGCCGATTGGTAGTATCGATAGGTATCAGTAGGAAACTGAAAATCAGCCAGTCCGCGATACGTTTCATAGCCAAGCATGCGATGGTTTTGGAGGTGTTTTCGTTTTTGGCGTTTGCGGGTCTGCACATCCCGGCCGTTCTGACCCGCGACGCGGCCAGCGGTTCAGGGGGAGCCCGTGAATGATACCGGCATACTGCCCACACGACACGGTCGGCAGCAGCGTCACGATTGCGGAAGGCCGAGTTTCTGCCGAGGGCGCGCGCTTTTTGGGGACGAAGGGGGTCGGCACCGGAGCCCGCAGCCGGACTACGGATGCACTCTTCGATCGCAGCGGGCTACGATCCAATGTGACCGGGCAATACTGGGCCGAAATGGCCGCCCCCCTGGCCGAAGCCTACATGGGTGAAATCCCTCATGGTGGAAGCCGCCATGGAAGAAGTGCTCATGGTGGAAGCGGTAATTGTCATGCACTGGGCATAGGAGGCGGGGTATTGCGCCTGCGCTCCGCCGGCGATGGCGCCGGCATTGCTCGCGCCAGGCGGCGGCTGATTTCACGCGCCAAGCCAACCTTCTTTGCCCCGAGCGAAAGGCTTTGATCGCGGTTCTCAACTTATTTTGATCTAAATGTCTTATTTTGACGCAAAATATCCAAGCCGCAGAGATCAGCGATCCTATCACGGAGCAGGTTGAACCGGAGGGTGCCGGCCCGGCGCGCAGGCCATGTCGATCAGGGGGGTGGATTCGGTGGGAGAAGCGGCCACTCAGATCTTTTGTTGTTTGTTGCTCGGGACTAACGCTTGGCCAGTAACCAAGGACATTCGCCATGCTTTTGCACCTCGATAAGCCGTTTGCCCATCACGACCATCCGCGCGAGATCATCCGGCAATTCACCCCCAATTGGTTCACGGTCACCATGGGCACCGGCGTGGTCGCCCTGGCGCTGAATCAGTTTCCGATCAGCCTGCCGTTCCTGCACCAGGCCGGCGCAGTGCTCTGGATGGCCAATATCGTGCTCTTCGCGCTCTGCACGGCGCTCTACGCGGCGCGCTGGATCTTTTTCCCCCGCGCCGCGATACGGATGTTCGACCACCCGGTGATCCCGATGTTCTTGGGCGCCATTCCGATGGGGCTGGCGACCATCATCAACGGCTTCCTGGCCTTCGGCATCGCCCGCCTCGGCTCGCTTGCGGTGGATATCGCGGTGGTGCTCTGGTGGATTGACGCGGTTCTGGCCATTGGCATCGGCCTGCTGGTGCCGTTTTTGATGTTCACCCGGCAAAACCACAGCATGGAGGCGATGACCGCGGTCTGGCTGTTGCCGATTGTGGCGTGCGAGGTCACCGCCGCCAGCGGCGGCTTAGTGGCGGTGCATCTCGCTAGCCCCGTCGCCGCCGCGCATCTGCTGTTCTTCTCCTATGTTTTATGGTCGCTGTCCGTGCCGCTGGCTTTGGGCGTCCTTGTCGTGCTGTTCCTGCGGCTGGTGCTGCATAAGCTGCCGAAGCGCGATATGGCTGTTTCCAGCTGGCTGGCGCTCGGGCCGCTTGGCACCGGCGCGCTGGGGCTGCTGGTGCTTGGGCATGACGCGCCTTCCATTCTCGGGGCTATGGGCATGGGAGATATCGGCCTGGTGGCGCATGGCCTCGGCGTGATCGGCGGCCTGGTGTTGTGGGGTTATGGCGCCTGGTGGCTGGTCATGGCCGCCGCGATGACGCTCAGCTACCTGGGCGAAGGGTTACCGTTCAACATGGGCTGGTGGGGCCTCACCTTCCCGCTCGGGGTGTACACGCTGGCGACGCTTAATCTTGGCGTACAAACGGGGATGGGTCTTTTTTCCGTGCTGGGCGGAGTTTTGTCGCCGCCCTGGTCGGCTTCTGGATCACGGTGTCCGTCCGCACCCTTGCCGGCGGGTATCGCGGCCATCTGTTTGTCGCGCCATGCCTCGTCACAGGCCGAATCCTGCCGTGTGAAACCAGCCTGGATACCTGGCCGCAATGAGGATCCATGCAAAACCTGCAGGCGGGACCTGCCGGATCCGGCCAGGGAAAAATGACCAGATCCCAACTGATTGGGGTACGCCTAACCTGCGAACGATATGGAGTAGACTTCTACGCCCATAGTTCCTGAAAACAATTCTTCTCTCCACCATCCGGCAGACCGCCGCCGGCTCGTCGGGCAGGCAGGCGCATTCGGCGCGATGCTGGCCGTCTCGCCCATCTGGTCTGAGCCCGCCTGGGTGGAAAATACGGTCGATCTCCCCCCTACCCGGCGGCCTCGATCAGCGGCGGCTCACCACCGCCTTTCCGCAAAAAGGCAAGATGATCCTGCAGCGCACCCGGCCGCCGCTGCTGGAGACTTTGTTCGCGGTCTTCGACAAGGCCGTCTTCACGCCGACCGACCAATTCTATGTCCGCTGGCACTGGGCGGTGATCCCGCCTCAGGTCGATGTGACGACGTTCCGCCTCGCGGTGCACGGCAATGTCAACCAACCTTTGTCGCCGTCACTCACGGATCTGCTACCTTCCCGCGCGTCGGATGGCGGCGGTCAACCAGTGTTCGGGCAATTCCCGTGGCCTGTCCCACCGCGTGCGCCGGCGCCCAATGGAAAACGGCGCCATGGGCATCGCGCTGGACGGGCTTTAGGCTGCGCGATTTGCTGGAGCGCGTCGGCGTGAAGCCGGGTTCGGTCGCGGTGCGGTTCAAGGGGCTGGAGACGGAACCCAGTTCTGCCGAACGAGAGTCATTTCATGAAATCGCTCTCGTTCGACCATGCGCGCGGTGGCGAGGTGATGATCGCCTACCAGATGAATGGCGAACAACGGCCGCTGATCAATGGTTTCCCGACCCGCCTGATCGTGCCTGGATGGTATTCCACCTACTGGATGAAGATGCTGTGTGATATCGAGGTGCTGGACCAGCCCGACGATAATTTCTGGACGACGGTCGCCTATCGCATCCCCGATACACCCGGCGCGAATGTCAAACCGGGTCAGACCGGCTATATGCCGGTGCCGATCAGCCGCATGCCGCCACGCTCTTTCATCACCAACCTGCAAACGGGCGATCCTGTGCGCCCCGGTGGGCCGGTGCCGGTCCGCGGGATTGCCTTCGGCGGCGATTGCGGTGTTGCGCGCGTGGATCTCTCCACAGATGGCGGCATAACCTGGCGCGCGACCACGCTCGGGCCGGATCCCGGAAAATACAGTTTCCGCCGCTGGCAGGCGCAGGTCACCACGCCTGCTTCAGGCACGCTCACGCTGAAGATACGCTGCACCAATACCAAGGGAGACAGCAGCTCGAAACGCCGATTTGGTATCCCCCTTCATCTATTCTATCAACACACCTCCTTCGCCAAAATTCCACGATCCGTGCAGGAGGTTTGCCATGACTGCGATCCGTAAGACGTTGCTGCGTGCGATCGGGCTGGCCGGGCTGGGCCTCATCGTCATGGCGGCGGAACCGGCACCCAGCAGCGTCACCGCCGCCGGCGTCACGCTCTCCTCGGTCAGCGTGATCATGCCCAGCAGCGACAGGTCTTCCCGAACGGCCCAGGTGCGATGCAGACCAATGCGAACTGCCTCACCTGTCATTCCGCCGGCATGGTGCTAAACCAGCCAAACCTTGGCAGGCTGTGGCAGATCGAGCCGGCGGCTTGGCCGCACCCGGTTCAGGTAGCCGTAGATGTACAGCTTCAGAAGATCCCCGGGTAGATAGCCAGGGCGGCCGGTCGCCTTCGCCATCATGCGAACAAAGCCTGCAGCGGCGAGATCCAGCCCATCCACAAAGGCATCAATGGGTCTGAGGTTTTAAGAAGTGCTCGTACGAGTGCTCATACGAGCATTCCGAAGCAACGGGTTGAGGTTATCACGCGTGGGGCGCGGCGGAACTGGCGGCCTGAGGAGAAGCGCGAGATTGCTTTAGCCAGCTTGGCGCCTGGAGCGATGCCGTCGGCGATCTGCCGGCAGCACGGGATCGGCAGCGGGCAGTTGAGCGTTTGGCGTCAGCAGTTGAGGGAGGGCAAGCTGGGCCATCCGTCTGCGCCGGTTCTGAATTTTGCTCAGGCGGTGGTTACGCAGACGCAGACTTTGGCTGCGCCAGAAGTACCTTTGCCAATGTCGGGCCACCCTGCCGCGCCATCGCGTCGACAGAAGCCCCGCAGCCCGTCGATGAATGGCGAACTGATCGAGATCGCGCTGCCGAACGGCATGGTCGTGCGTGTTGGCGCGGATGTTGATCAGGCGGCACTGGGAAGGGTGCTGGCGGCGTTGAAGAACACATGATCGCGCCGGGTTCCGGGGTCCGTGTTTATCTCGCCTGCGGGCGAACCGACATGAGAAAGGGCATGGATGGTCTGGCGATGCTGGTGCAACAGCGGTTTTGCCGAGGACCCGTTTGGTGGTGCCGTGTTTGCGTTCCGCGGCCGGCGTGCCGGGCTGGTGAAACTGCTCTGGCATGATGGTGTCGGGTTGTGTCTTTTGACCAAGCGGCTGGAGCGCGGCGGGTTTGCCTGGCCGCAGACTGGCGCTGCTTTGGTGGCCCTGTCACCAGGTCAGCTGGCCACACTTTTGGAAGGCTGTGAGTGGCGCGCGCCGGTGCGCAGCCTGCGCCCGGAATTGGCAGGATAAGCGGGTTATCCCGCAAGATTTATTGACGCAACGCCAAGGTTTTTGCCAAACTCAGCTGTGGCCATCGACCTTGAAAATCTTCCCGAGGATGCCGACGCGCTGCGCGAGCTGGTTACCAATGCCGAGCTTGAGAATGCCGGATTGCGCGCCGAGATCGACAAGCTGCACATGCTGATCAAGGGCTTTCAGCGGCACCGGTTCGGTAAGCGTTCCGAGCAGCTGGATGCCGAGCAGATGCAATTGGTCATCGAGGATCTTGAGCAGACCATGGGCGCCGGTGCCGCCGCCGGCGAAGCCCGGGCTGAAAGCGAAGCGCAAGCCGGGCAGTCATCCGGCACCAGGCCCGCGCGCCGGCAGCGCAATCTCGGTCAGCTCCCGGACTCGCTGCCGCGCTTCGAGGTGGTGATCGACCTCGAAGACAAGACCTGCCCGTGCTGCCGGGGCGAACTGCAGCGCGTCGGCGAAAGCCGTGCCGAGATGTTGGACATTTTGCCGGCGCAGCTGCGGGTGAAAGTCATCCGCCGGCCGCGCTACACCTGCCAGGCGTGCGATACGCCGATTACCCAGGCGCCAGCACCGCCACGGCCGATTGATGGCGGCATGGCAACCGAGGCGCTGATCGCGCATGTGCTGATCAGCAAATTCGCCGATCATTTGCCGCTGTATCGGCAGGCGCAGATCTTTCTGCGCCAGGGCATCGCGCTTGACCGCTCGACGCTCGGCGACTGGATCGGCCGGGCCTGCTGGTGGCTGCGCCCGGTCTATGAACGGCTGGTGAGCCATATCATGGCGGCGGAGAAGATTTTTGCCGATGACACCGGCCTGCCGGTGCTCGACCCCGGCCGGGGACGAACGAAAACCGGCCGGTTCTGGTGCTACGCGATTGATGACCGGCCATGGTGTGGCCCAGCGCCGCCGGCTGCCGCTTATGTCTATGCCGAGGACCGTAAAGGGGCGCGCCCGGCCGCGCATCTGGCCAACTTCCGCGGCATTGTGCAGGTCGATGGCTATACCGGGTTCGGCCAGGTGGTGAAGGAGCGTGCTGACGCTTCCGTCAAACTCGCCTTCTGCTGGGTGCATGCGCGCCGCGGCTTTTTTGAAGTGCATGCCTCGACCAAATCGCCGATTGCGGCGGAAGCCTTGGCGCGGATCGCGGCGCTCTATGCGATCGAGGCCGAAATCCGCGGCAAGCCCGCCGCCCAACGCCAGGCCGTGCGGCAGGAGCGCTCCCGGCCGATTGTCGAGGCACTGCATGCCTGGTTGAACCAGCAACTGCCGCGCATCTCGAAGGCGACGAAACTGGCCGAGGCCATCCGCTACACATTGCGTCACTGGGAAGGGCTGACCCGGTTCCTCGACGATGGAAGGCTGGAGCTCGACACCAACACGGTCGAGCGCGAAATCCGCCCGATTACGCTCGGGCGCAAGAACGCCCTGTTCGCCGGCAATGATGCAGGCGCCGAGCATTGGGCAATTGCAGCCACACTCATTGCCTCGGCCAAGCTGAACGGCGTCAATCCGCTCGCCTACCTCACCGATGTGTTGGAGCGCATCGTCGCCGGCCGAACAAAAATCACGGAAATCGAGGCCCTGTTACCATGGAACTGGCGCCCCGCCGGCATGGCGGAATTACCGGCAGCGGCATGATCGACAACCCGATCCAAATGCAGCGTCTGCTGGCTCAGCTGCAGGCGGCACTGCCATTACCGGCCCGCGCCACGCCGAAACTGGCGGCGATGTTGAAAACGCAAAATATCGCCGACGCAGCTTCAACGGCCACCATCACCGCCGTGAACTATGCAGGCGACGAAGGCGGCATCATGTGTCGCCTCGAAATCCCGACCAATGAAAATGCCGTCCATGTTTCGATTACCCACTTACGCTTCGATCCAAGGCTACCCAACGCTCGGGAAATCACCGCCTATCAAAAACACCGCGTAAAACACCTCAAGCGCCAAAAGTCGTAACAAACTGCAGAGGTTCACACGCCGACACAGCGCTTATACCAACGGCGGCAGTTTTTTACTCGTGTGGGGTTCCCAATATCCGCGTGATGTGATTCGCTTTTCTCTCGTCGATTCGGGGGATGGCATGGCCGTTTCAATTACGCGGATGGATTTGGATGCCCCTGGACTGCGCCGCGCTGCGGCGCAGTCCAGGGATTCGGATGCATCGCGCCGGATGCTGGCTTTAGCTCTGGTTTTGGATGGCCGATCGCGTACGGAAGCGGCGGTTTTGTGCGGCATGGATCGCCAGACGCTGCGCGACTGGGTGCATCGCTACAATGACTTGGCCTGGCCGGGCTATCGAGCCGCGTGCCACCGGCCCGAAGCCCCGGCTCACGTCCGAACAGGAAGCGGCAGTTGCACGACTGGTGCAAGAGGGACCGAGTTTGTCCGAGCACGGCGTGGTACGCTGGCGGCGCATCGATCTGTCGGATCTGATCGAAAGGCGCTTTGACATGCATATGGCCGAACGCAACGTCGGTGACTTGCTGCGCCGCCTTGCTTTCGCCGCCTATCGGCCCGGCCGCGCCACACCGGTCACGACGTGCAGCCCGGAGGCGCATAAAAAAACTTTGCCGATCTGGTCGCCGCCGCCATCCCGCAACACGCCCGTGGCAAACCGATCGAACTCTGGTGGCAAGACGAAGCGCGGGTCGGCCAGCAAGGAACGTTGACCCGGCTTTGGGCAAGGCGGGGCAGCCGTCCGCCAGCGCCACGCGACAGCCGTTATAAATGGGCCTACATCTTCGGCGCCGTATGTCCCGCCCGTGGCACCGGCGCTGCTTTTGTGCTGCCCTACGTCAACGCCGCGGCTATGAACATGCATCTCGCCGAGATCAGCGAGTGCGTTGCACCAGGCGCCCATGCCGTCATCACTCTCGACGGCGCCGGTTGGCATCAGGCCGGTGACAAACTCAAAATTCCTGACAATATCAGCCTAGTTCCATTGCCACCCTACGCACCAGAACTGAACCCGCAGGAAAACATATGGCAGTTCCTCCGCCAAAATTATCTGGCAAACAGAGTATTCGAAACCCAGGAGGCAATCGTCGAAGCCTGCTGCAGCGCTTGGAACCGCCTGATCGCGCAGCCAGATAAAATAACCTCTATCGCAACACGTAGCTGGGCAAAACAGGTCAATGCTTAACGCCGTGGGTATTACACCATATCGGCCAGCGGCTTCTGAAAGCGCCGCGTTCAAAGGCCTTACAGAAGAGCGCATTCGATCACACGTTCAATGAGTCAGAAACTTCTTGCACAACGGACGGTAACCACAGGAGAAGACTGCACCCGACCAATACGCCAGATCATCAAATTGCGCTTGACAACGCGGGGGCCATCCACAGAAGACATTCGCGTCCGCACAATCTAGTGGCTGCAATCCGACCCGCAGCGGTCGTCGTTTCCGGCCAGACAACCGGCCTATTCCCACCCAATATTCTCGTCGCGACAAGAACGCGCGCGTGGCCTCCGCGGCGAGGTTATATCTCAACCGCGATGGGGATGGTGAAGTGGAAAGCAGTGCCATACAGCGCGCGGGGGGACGCCCACAACTGTCCATCATGCGCTTCGATAATCGATCGGCAGATCGAAAGTCCCATGCCAAGCCCGTCGGACTTGGTCGTGAAAAAGGGGGCGAAGATGCGTGGCGCGATGGCCGGATCGAGTCCCGGGCCGGTATCCTCGACCGTAACCTGTACACGGTCCGGCTCGACGAGGGCGACGGACACGGTCAGTTCCCGCCTGTGGTCTGGGACCGCTGCCATGGCTTGGATGCCATTCACGATCAGGTTCAGCAGCACCTGCTGCAGCTGCACCCTGTCACCCAACACTGGTTGCGCGCCGGCGGACAGATCTGTGTGCAGCACAACACCGTGCTGCTGCAATTCGCCGCAGGTAAGCGCAAGCACTTCCTCGATGGCGTCATGGAGGTAGAGCTTGGTCAGTTGCGGCCCGGATTTCTTGGTGAGCGCCCGAAGGCTGTGGATCACGTCGCCGGCACGGTGCGCGTCTCGCACGACGCGCGAGACAGCCTCCCGTGCCGCATCAAGATCAGGCTGGTCCCGATTCAGCCAGCGCAGACAGGCGCTGCCGCTGGTGGCGACGGCGGCTAGGGGTTGATTGATCTCATGGGCAATGGAGGCGAGCAGTTCGCCCATCGTCGTCAGCCGCGCGACGCGGACGAGTTCCGCCTGGGCGTTCCGCAGCGCCTCCTCAGCACGTTTTCGCTCGGTAATGTCCATGACCGTGCCGACGTATTCGAGACTACCGGACTCAGGGCTGTCGGGCTGGCCAACACTTTGCAGATACTTGACCGAACCATCGGGCAAAACGATCCGATACTCATGTTGGAACCGGCTTCTGTCG
Source organism: uncultured Pseudomonadota bacterium (assembly GCA_963798115.1). GTDB lineage: Bacteria > Pseudomonadota > Alphaproteobacteria > Acetobacterales > Acetobacteraceae > Acidocella. Next base: position 1,230 of record CAWCRT010000012.1, on the reverse strand, counting down.
CGCACGGCCTGGTCGAGCGCTTGTTCAAACGCGGGTCGATCTTCGGGGTGAACTCGGTCCATGAATGTCGCATAGGATGGCCGTGCTCTCAGCGGATCGAGGCTGAAGATACGGAAGTGTTCTGTTGACCAACTGACCTCGCCGGTGCCGACGTTCCAGCGCCAGCTGCCGGTGTGGCTGATCTGCTGCGCTTGGGCGAGCGAGGTCTCGCTGCGCCGCAGCTCGTTCTCGGCCCTCTGCCGATCGCGGTTCTCATTGATCAGTTCGGCATAGAGGCGGGCGTTCTCCAGAGCGATCGCGGCCTGCGAGGCGAGCAGCTTCAACACCGCGCTCCGGGCGGGGGTGAATACGTGCGATGCCAGGTTGTTCTCAAGATAAAGCACGCCGATGAGCTTGGCCTGGGTGATCAAGGGCAGGCAGAGAACGGACTGCGCCTTGCGCTGACGGAGGTAGGGATCCGCGGCAAACGGGGGCGGGGCGGCGGCATCGTCGAGAATGACGCTCTCGCCGGTGCGCAGAACATAGTGGAGCACCGACTCCGGCAGCACGGAAGCGGTCACGGACTGGTCGCGCACCTGCACGGCGACCGTGTTGCCGCCGGTGGTGGCTTCCGCCTCGATCCGCAGCTTATCCCCGCGCGACAGGATCAACAGGCCGCGCTCGGCGCCGGCGTGCGCAATCGCGGTGCGCATGAGCGTATCGAGCAGCTTCTCCAGCATGATCTCGCCCGAGACGGTCTGCGACACCTTGATCACGGTCGCGAGGTCGAGATTTTCAACGGCGTCCCGGTCGCCTCGTGGAGCGGGCGTGGCTCTTCCTCCCTAAGGCGGGATACATCTCGAGGAGTTGCCGCACCTTACCATCGGCTCCCCAACGGACATAGCCGTCGCGCGGTTCCGTCGATACACATGCGCAAACTCTTTGAATCCACGGGCCGCGAAGAAGCGCGCGGCCAGTTCGTAGCCGAGCGCCTCATTGTGAATAAAGCCGTTGGCGCGGGCCGAGCGAATAGCCTGTTCGTAGAGGCGCATCGCGTCACCATCACGGCCGTCGATACGAGCAATCGGCGCCGACCAGCGCGGCACGAATTTCGAAATTGTCCGGACAATTCGCCGCCCAGAGCTGGAGTTGCTTTTGACCCGCAGCGACAGCGTCCAGGTGCTGCTGTCGCTCGCCGGCCGCCGCGGAATCGCAGGCAGCGGCTTGAGACAGCGCGCCGTAGAAGTGATA
>CAWCRT010000011.1:0-138120 GCA_963798115.1 uncultured Pseudomonadota bacterium | reverse complement strand
CCGCGCCAGCATCCTCAACAGCTTCAGCGCCCACCGGTAAATCGATGCGCGACTGAAACCATAGGACGCGATCACCGTCGAAGCCGATTTACCCTCTCGCAACACGCTCAACCGCCATCTGCCGGACCGCCTCCACGTTGTGATCAAGCTTGCGTCCGTCGCACTTCATGAAAACCTTGAATTAACCGATGGCGTTCATGTCAACATATTTGTCGCCTAAGATTATCCAATTTGTGAGTAATATTGTCTTTGGGCTTGTAGAGCGCCGTTTATTGGTCTGGCTTACTGATTAGTCGGTAAATAAGGCCACATTTTTATGGTTTTTGTTGTCTGATTTTGGTACGCTTTAGCATGAAGCGCGACGGTCGAAGCCTTGATCATCATACTTTGGAAGTCATCCGTTTGATGGCGGTCGAGCGCGTCCGTGAGGGGGAAGCGCTCTCAGCGGTCATTGCTTCGTATGGCTTCTGTCGCACTGCCATCTACAGATGGATGAGGGCGGCATCTCAGCCGGGTGTTGGGTTAATGGCGCTGCAAGCGAAGCCGTTTCCTGGCCGCCCGCGTCGCTTAACACCGAAGCAGGAGCAGCAGGTTTTCCGTTGGATCAATGGCCGTGATCCGCGTCAATACGGCTTGGATTTCGGTCTATGGACACGATCAGTGGTAGCGAATCTGATCGCGCAGAAGTTCGACGTGCGGCTTGGGCTGACGGCGGTCGGGGAGTTGCTCGCCAAGCTCGGACTGACGCCACAATAGCCACTGCAACGCGCTTACCAGCGCGACCCGGAAGCAATCTAGAAATGGCGTCGTGAGACTTTTCCCAGCATTGCCAGGCAAGCCAAAACAACTGCTGGCGACGTCTATTTCTGGGATGAATCCGGTTTTCGTGCCGACACTGTGCATGGCAAGACATGGGGTTTGAAAGGGCAGACGCCGGTCATTGAGCGACCAGGCCAAGGGCAATCGATCAGCGCTGCATCGGCGGTCAATGATCGTGGCGCCTTCTGGTATTGCACTTATCAGGGCGGCCGCACGGCCGAACTTTTCGTAACTCTGCTGAAGAAAATGATGCGAAGTCGTAAAAGGCCCGTACACTTGGTGGTTGACGGCCTGCCCGCCTACAAGGCCTTGCTCGTCAAAGATTATGTAGCATCAACGAACGGGCGGCTTACCCTGCACTTCCTCCCAGGTTATGCGCCGGAGCTAAATCCGGACGAATTGGTCTGGAGCTACATAAAGCGAACCGGAGTGGCACGTACTCCATTACGCACGGGCGAAAAACTGCGCGATAAAGTCGAAGCGCAACTCTCCGAGATTTGTCGGTTACCAGACTTCGTCCGTTCATTCTTCAGAGCGCCAAGTGTCGCCTATATTGCCGACTGGTGAGTAAGTTTGCGCGCAGGCCCAAAAAACGCGGAGTAATTGAACGGCCAGCGGGCAAATCATTGTTTTGTAGAGCGGTTCGCGTGTCCACGATTTACGGCGTGCTTTGAAACTATGTTGGATTTCTATTGCAAAAAGGCTAGTCGGATATTGCATATGGGCGCCATGGTCATTTTTTGTGGTGGGTCGTCGTGCGGCAATGATGCACAAGTAAAGCGAACAATATTCTTGATGAAAGGGTGGTACACTTTGGCATGGGAGATTTGCGTCGACGGAGTCTACTAAGCGTCATTTTTTAATGCCGCTACGAAGTTTAAGTTTCTGGATCTCTTCGCCGCCGGCGGCGCGGGAAATCCTTCTCGGCCTCACGTCGTAGGGCCAGCCCATGTCGGTACGGTACCGGTACGGGCTCCATGGAAGCGTCCTTGACCGTCAACGGGGGCCTGCACCATCATAGCGAACCCGCCGACATTCGGGACACTGACGCTGAACAGCCGGACACCACCGAACAGGATGCCAACACCACGGTGAGCGACGTCTGCAATAGCACGCCGCCGCTTTCATGGTAGGAAACGGGGCAGAACGATTTGGACGGTTTGGGGGGCTGCGACCGCCATTATTGCGCGATGTCGAAGCGGGGAAAATTCAGTAACTACAGCCCGACGTGCATCGCCATACCCCCTTCATACAAGCGCCTTGCCAACTGGGCGTCGGTCACTTGCACGCAACGTTTGGTTGTGATGCAGAAAGGAAGGCTACTTTTTAAATAAAAAGCAGCAAAAAGACTTTGTTGATTTTGGGCCTGGGCCGCTTCAGCGCCTCAGGCCACAAGTCAAAAAGTCTTTTGTGCCGCTTTTCTCAAAAAGCGGCCTCTCTCTTAGATCAGAACAAACGTTGCGCTGAATTATAGCCCAGGTGACCAGGGCTGGTATGAAGCGGGCTATGGCGATCTGCTGCCTGGACGTGCAGCGCCGGACAGCCTCGATGACCGCATTGCCAATGCGGTTCGGCGGCATACTTGCAGCGCGACATCTGGCCTTGAGAGCGCACGATCGGCTCTGAGGATGCAGAAACGGAATGGCATCGCCGGAATATGGGGGGCGCATTTCGATCCCGCATGGTACCGTGCCGCACAGGGACTGGCGGTCGGATCAGAACTGTCTGGCGGATTATTTGCAACGCCAGCGCGGCGCGCCGGTAGACCCGAATGGAGGGTTCGATTTCCTCTGGTATTTGCAGGAATATGGCGAGCTGATCCCGGCCGGGCTTTCCCCCTTTGCGGATTATGTCCTGCATGGCACGGCGCAGGGCCGTGACGTCTCCGCGGAGGCCAGGGCCATCCGGCTTTCTGGCGCCTTCGATGCGGTGTTTTACTTGAAGCCATTACGATCCAGGCACGCTTGACCCGGTTTACCATTTGCGCCTTTGGCTGAGCGCATGGCTATGATCCGGGGCCGGGCTTCTCGACCCGGTGGTATTTGCGGCAAAATCCGGATGTCGTGGATACGGGCAGCAATCACCTCGCGTTCGCCGGTGCGAGGGCCGCCGGCCCAACCCGTATTTCGACACGTCATGGTATGTAAGCACCTACCTGCCGCTTCCGTCGGCCGAGATGAACCCGCTGCTGCATGACATTGCCGTTGGCGAGAAAAATAATTGCAAGCCAAGCGCTTATTTCGACCCTGCCTGGTACCGGATGGAATATCAGGTGGCGCTGGAAGAACCGGACTTGCGGCACTATCTCGGCCGCCGCCGCACGCAGAGCTTCAGCCCGCTGCCCTGGTTCGATGTGGGCTTCTATATGCAGGCTCATGGGGCGGATGTCGGTGGAAACCGCGATCCTTTTGCGCATTACCTGCGGGTTGGAATCACACGGGATATTGATCCCGGGCCGGATTTCAACGCGGCTGCCTACCGCGCGGCGCACATGGAGCAGGTGCCGCAACGCGCCCAGCCGCGGGCCGGCGAGGAGGCCCACGTAAAATTCGAGCGCGAACGCCATAACCCACTGGTGCATTTCCTGCTTCGCTGCCACAGGGCGGACGCCATCGGCGCCGCGTGACGCGCAGGGCACACCAGGCGGCGTTTTCGAGATAAGCGGCACAAGAATTTTTGTTCTTCGGGCGGTGCAGCGGCGCCACCGCGGCCCAGAACCCAGGCAGACAAAACGGCCTATTCGCCGTATGCTAGGATCCCATTTGGGGGATCGTGAACATGATAGCCCGAAAAATCCTGGCGCTCGGCGTCATCGGCCTAGTGGCCGGCGCGCTGGCACAACCCGCTTCGGCGCACGGCGGTTGGGGTGGTGGCGGCGGCTGGGGCGGCGGCTGGCATGGTGGCTGGGGAGGTGGCTGGCGTGGTGGCTGGCATGGCGGCTGGGGCGTCGGCATCGCGCCATTTTATGCGGTGCCGCCTTATTATCCTTACCCGTATCCGTTTTATTATCCGCCGGCCTATTACGCGCCGCCGCCGGCTTATTACCCGCCGCCGGCCGGCTATTATTCGCCTTATCCGGGCTATGTTGCCCAGGTCCCGCCGGCCGGTACCGCCAGGGCAGCGCAGTCCTGCAATGCCAACCCTTATGTCTGCCCGATGCAGGTCGTGGTGCCGGTCGGCGCGCGCTGTTACTGCACGGGCAATGACGGCCGCCGGGTCTACGGCCTCGCCCAATAAGGGCGTCGCGGGCGCGAGAGGGGAGAAAGAAGCGTTTTCCGCGCGCTGCCTGCAATGATCGTGTTGACCGCCTGCCGTTCCGGCGAGGGGAGGGGCGCGTGGTCGGAAATTGACCTACAGGAGCGCATCTGGACCATTCCAGGCGAGCGCATGAAGACTGGCAGGCCGCACCGCGTGCCGCTCTGCGATGCCGCGGTTGCTGTATTGAAAGCTGCCGGCGCGAGGTGCGGCCATGACCGGGTGTTCACTGACCATTGTACGTGCCAAGGGGCGCCGCCTCGCCAAACTAGTTCGGGCAGGACGGCACGTACGACGGCTATGACGCCGCCAAGCAGTTCGACCTGTACGAACTCCCCGTAGACGGCCTAGACAGCCTGGCGCGCGATCTGGCCGAACCGGCAGGGGCTCCAAACCGCGCGATCGTGAGAGGTGCCATTGCCGACCCGGCCCGCTCGCAAAGCGTGCCGCGCCTTTTGCATCTTGATCCAACCACGGGCGACGAGCCGACGCTCCGTGACGAGCCTGGCGCTGACGTTGATGGGCTCGACATGCGAAATCCACCCAAAGCAGTCTTCGTCTATCTCAATTCAGCTGGCCAAGCATTTGGATTTCCCTAAACGCTTCGCTCAGCTGAGCTGAGGGGCGGAGCTGCGGCGATCACCCATGTCCACCAGCAAGTCGAGGATGCGAAGAAGCTTCTGGCCGAGCGCGGGAGACATGGGCGTTTCGCGAGCAGCGAAATGCTGCACGAGATGCTTACCTTCGATCAGCCCTGGCCCCCTGCAGGGTGTAGAAGATCTCACCGTTGAGGAACTCGTCCCGCAGGCGGGCATTGAAGCTTTCGATGTAGCCGTTTTCTTAGGGACTGCCGGACGTGTGTAGGCGGTCTGGGCACCCGAGCGGAAATTTACGAGCGAGCCGGCGCCTGGGTTATTGGAGGCATGCCAAATCGCGTTGGCGCCAGTTCGGCTAGCTTGCCAAACCGGCGCCCCGGAGGGCTACCGAAACGGTTTTCAAACAACCCCGGCCGTCTCTCCCCGACGCAGCCAAATGGTCATGACCGGTGTGTGCAGTACAATCCGGTAATGCATCGGTAGGGCGGCAAAAAAGGCGGCGGGGAACCGTTCATAGCGGTGCTTGGCCTGCACCGGCTGATTTGTATCACCGATCTCTACAGCTCCAAGCGTACCGGTAAGTACCAGATTGGACATAGCATCTGAAGGCATCCGACCGATCTTCATTTGATCGCGCAGAAAATATGGATCGAAGTAGGAGGGTTTTCCTGCCTCGACGCACAGCAGCAAATTATCACATACCACCGGCCCCGACGCAGCCCGCAGGATCGCAACCCCTTCAGCAAATCCAACAGCGCGCTGCGGGGTTGTTTGCCAAGCACCTACCGCCTGAATCATCGTGCCCGGCACTTTCTGTAACGGCAATAGGAAGCTTGCCGCCAGTAGCGGGAAACTCACTCGCCTTCCGCGCACCGGCCAGATGCGAGGTAGCGCCGCCAGCGCCACGACAGCGAGCACGGCATCCAACCATAGGGCCTCGAAGAAGATGTTTTGCGCAACTCCATCGCCCCCAGCGAAAATGCACCCCAGTACCTGCGCGGCCAACCAGGCGCTGCCCAGCACACGTCCGTCGAATTCGTGGCGGTTCTGCCAACTCCACAAGCCCCCCAGAAAGATGAAAGGCAACCAAATGAGAATATAATCTCCGGCTTGGTGCCATGCGTCATGGAGACTGTAGGCGCGCGCTCCAAGCAAATGACTAAGAAAATACGGCCCATCAACTCGCAGTGCCAAGTCGTAAAGTGCCAGCGACGTGACAAGCCCAATACCCACCCAGGCGGCCAAACGCCCCCAGGCGCACTCAACTAGCAGCGCTAGCCCTACGCCAAGAGGCAGGGCCATGAGGTTGGGCTTAAAGAAAACTGCTAATGCAAAGAGCAGCGCTGAGGCATAAAATCCGGCGCCCCTCCCGCGTGACCGCAAGACAAGGCAAAACCCCAACATTTCCAATGCCATACCGGGCGGCTGCGGGTCGTTTTCGGCAACCCGTCCGGGCATCCACAGAGCAAATGCCAGCAAAAAGACTAATCCGGCCGCTAGGCCAACGGAGCGGCTGCCGGTCATCCTCTTGGCTAACCAGCCGGCTAACCCGGCCAGGGCGGCCAAGGCTACCGACGAGGTCACGCGGCCGGTTAAGTTAAAATCACCGCCGAAGAACCCGGCCAATATAGCGATTAAATGGAATGAGAGCGGTGGATAATTGGTCTCATCAAGGTGAGGCGGCGTTGCGTAAAGCGGGATGCCCTTAGCCACTTGCATCTGGCGCATCACGTTCCAGCCTTCGCTATAGTCAATTTGGCCGGGCGCCGTGAGGTGGAGCAGCAACGGCCCTAGCACAATGATCGCTAGCCCTCCCAGGACTAGGACACTTCTGCTGAACGCCCACTCACCCCGTAGAGCACCCGAGAAGTCGCGGTTTCGCTGTAAAGGTTGACTTGGGAAGCGCCGAATTTTGTCAACGTCTACTACATTGTAACGGAGGAATTTCTCAACGTTACCTACCGTTTCCGGTTGGTTAGGCTTGCGGTTCATAAGCTTTAGTCAATTCAGGCTGGAGGCGCGGTCCGATTAATGCACCGGGCCGGTATCATGCAATGCCTCACCACCGCATGACACCCGAAACTCACCGGCGTTGGGGCGCCGGCCGCGAAGAAGTGTTGCTCGTGATCTTCACCACGTGCGCCGCATAGCCAAACGCCTGCCGAACGACTCGAGCGGCGCTCTACATTGTTCAGCCAAGTGCCGATGTGGGCACACGATCCGAGGCGCATGGCAAACGCATGGCTTACGCACTTCTGAGCGCGCGGGCGGTCTTCTTCGCCTCTGAGCTGCCCGGCGAACGCGACGGGGACGTGACGATGATGCGACAGGGACGCAACGCTAGCGCGGCAAAGACGCGACATGCGGGTCAAGGAGCGGAAGTTGCTATGACGCATTTTGACGTCACCACGCCCGCGGGGGGCCGCGCAGTAGCGGACACTTTCGAATTGGCCCGTCCGAAACGCGACCCACCCTGTCATTTCCGCGCGGGCTTCCTGCTGGGGAGCGGTCTGAAAGGACACGAGGCGGCTGAAAATACAGCGTGCGCGGCGCGCCCCCTTGACCAAGCTGCCCGATCTGCCAAGCCTCTTTGGTCGAGCGGGCCCCCGGCTTGTTCTGTCACCGTGACGAGGATGCGACATTGACGCGTCGGCACGCATGGGGACGCGTCGCGGCCGGGCCGTGGGTCCTCTTCTGGGCTCGCTATTAGCGTTCCCAGCGTCCCGCAGCGTTCCCAAAAATGGCGCGTTTCTGCAGTTTGGAACTGCTGAGACGCTGGGAACCGCAAGAGTTTCCCCGCGCATGTGAGCGGGCGCGCCCGCTTCCCTTTCTCTTCACCCCTCTATCGTAAAGAAGGGGAGGCCGGAAGCGATCCGCATGCGCCCTGCGTACAAAATGTATAAGCCGGTGACTAAAATCAAAACCAAGCCTAATATTTTTAGCCGACCTTTGCGGTTTTTGTGGGATTAAATGGCGGAGAGACAGGCCAGGGGGTTTTCTGCTATCTTTAAGCCTTGTTTGGGTGCGGATATGATGATGGTCCATGTTTCACGGCGCGGTGGGGTCCCGGTAAATTCCCTGCCTCTAGATAGATCGTCCGTGCTCAACCAGTTTTTCCGATGAGGGATCCTATGAAACGGTTTTTGGGCGCTGCCTGCATTCTTGCCTCTTTGGTCGCCTTCAGCCAACCGAGCTGGGCGGACCCTTTGCCATCGCAAATCCAGGGGGAAATGGCCGCCGGGCAGTGGCAACAGGCGCATAACGACCTGATGACGGTGCTGCGCGACCATCCTGACAGCCACAAGGCGGAAAGCATGCTCGCCACGGTCGATTCACACCTGGCGCAGCGGGGGAATGGCGGCATCGTGCCGCTCAATATGGGGCAGCCGCAAGGTCACCGTGGGTGGGGCTGCTTCCCATCGTGCTGCTGGTGGCCGGCATCTGGGTCGTGTTCCGGATCCTGCGGGCCCGCCGGCAGCGCGCCATGGCCGGTATGTATGGTGCGCCGGGCGGGCAGGGGTTTGGACGTGGCCCGGCCCCGTTCAACCCCAATATGGGGCCTCCGGGCTATAACCGATCGCTATAACCCGAACATGTATCCGCCGCAGCAGCCTCCTGCGGCCGGTGGTGGCATGATGAGCGGTCTCGCCGGCGGGCTTCTCGGCGGCGTGATCGCTGGGGAATTGTTCGGCGGCGGCCGCGAGCAGCCGGTCAATGAGACCATCATCAACGAAAACGGCAATAATGCGGGCAATGCCGGCAATGACAGCTGGGACAATAACAGCAACAGCAATGATGACTGGTCGCAGCAGGCCGACAATTGGAACAACGACGACAGCAACAACGATAGCTGGACCTGAAGCCTGAGGCGCGGGTTGAGCGGAGCGTTCTGCTCGCTCAACCCGCGCTGGTTTCATCGCCACCAGCCTGAAGAACCAAAAGTTTTTGCGCCGCTTTTTTCAAAAAGCGGCTACTTTTTTCGCTTCTTCGAGTGGCGTCAGCTGAGCCGGTCGTCCTCATAGGGCGGCCGCAAGCGTGCGAAGCGTGAGGCGACGCTGCGGGCGATCACCAGAACGATCACCAGCCCGCACAAGGTCATGATGTCGATCGGGGAAATCACCTGCGCGTAGAGCTGGATCAACAGCTCGCGCAAGGCGAACACGATCGTCACGTCGAGCAGGTTCGCCAGGCGGATATGCCGGGTCCGGGCATATTCCATGAAGGTGTTGAACAGTTCGATGAGAATGACGACTTCCAGCACCCGCTCGACGAGCGCGCGCAGCATCGCCTCGTCGGTGTGGTGGCCTGCGAAAGGGACCATGTCCAGCGTGGCGACCACGGCCTGCAGGAAGGCAAAGCCCAGCGCCACCAGCATCAGCGGAATCACGCCGAGAATGATCATCTCGATGGCCCGGTCATAGACCCGGAATATCAGGCGCCGCACGCCGCGGTTAAGTTTGGTCTCGTTGGTCAGCTCGCTCAAACCGTCACGTCTCCTTTATGTCACGCGGCATAGCGGGATCGGAAGCGTCGCGCCTCGATCCAGCTATGCCCATCATCGTGCAAGGAATTTGGCGCCTGCTGTCAAGGCATCACGCCCTATCGATTGAGAGGAGACGCCATTCATCGGCGCTGGACAAAGGCGAAATATCGCGTTTCCTTCATCAAAAAATCCGGAGATGAGAGATGCGCCACGCTTTGTCCGCCCTTGGCCTGATCGTCCTGCTGCCCATCGCCGCCGGCGCGCAGCCGGCCGCCACGCCGACGGATCTGCCGAAACTTCATGTCACCAGCAGCAGTTTTGCCTATGGCGCGCCGCAACCGCGCAGTGTCGCCTTCGCGGCCTGCGGCGGCGAAAACATTTCGCCCCAGCTCAGCTGGAGCGGCGCGCCCGCAGGCACCAGGAGTTTTGCCCTGACCGAGTTCGATACCGACGCGCGGGCCGGCCTCGGCTTCTGGCACTGGCTGGTGGTGAACATTCCACCTTCCGTCACCAGCCTGAAGCCGGGCGCCGCCCTGCCGGCCGGCGCCGTCGCCGGCATGACCGATCATAATTTGCCCGGCTATCAGGGCCCATGCCCGCCAGTGGGCGACAGCCCGCACCATTATATTTTCACGATCAGCGCCCTGAACGTCGCGCAGCCTGCCATCCGTGACGGAAGATACCACAGGCGCCGAAGTGCAAATGGCCCTGCGCGGCCATGTCATCGCGCAGGGGACGTATATGGGAACCTACGCGCGGTAGGGAGAAAGAAAGCGGCCGCTTTTTGAAAAAAGCGGCGCAAAAACTTTTGCTTGCATTGGGCCTGGGGCAGCGAAACCAGCACGGCCCAAGTTTAAAAAAGTTTTTGTGCTTCTTTTTTCAAAAAAGAGGCTTCTCCTTGACTGGCTTCAGGCCGGCAGATGCCGCCGGGCGGCGGCTGCGATCAGCCCGTCCACGTCTTCTTCGCGCGTGTTCCAGGCGGTGATCAGGCGGATCATCCGCGTCTCCACGCCGCGCGGTGCCGGCCAGCGATAGAAGCTGTAGCCTTCCTGCAGCAGCGCTTCGATCGCTGCTTCCGGCATGCTGACGAACAGTTCGTTCGCCTGCACCTCCTGCATCAGCCGCACGCCGGGAAGTGCCTGGAGCCCGTGCGCCAGGCGGCTGGCCATGGCGTTGGCCTGGTGGCCATGACGCAGCCACAGCCCGTCCTGCAGAGCGGCCACGAGCTGCGCGCTGACGAAGCGCATTTTCGAGAAGAGTTGCGCGCCGCGCTTGCGCCGGTAGGCGAAGGCGCCGGCGCGTTCGGGGTTGAAAAAGATCACCGCCTCCGCGCCCATCGCGCCATTCTTGGTGGCGCCGAAGGAGAGCACATCCACGCCCGCTTTCCAGCTCGCCTCGGCCGGCGTGCAGCCAAGATGCGCCACCGCATTGGCAAACCGCGCCCCATCCATATGCAGGCTGAGATCATGGGCACGGCCGAATTCGGCCAGCGCGCGGATCTCATCCGGCCGGTAGACCGTGCCCCATTCGGTCGCCTGGGAAACGCTGATCACCGCCGGTTTCACGCAATGCACGCCGCGCACGGCGGCGGCCTCCTGTGTGGCGACCAGATCCTGCGGCGCAAGGCGCCCATCGGCGGTCGGCACCGCCAGCAATTTCGCGCCGCCAGTGAAAAGTTCCGGCGCGCCGCATTCGTCACGTTGGATATGCGCGCTGTCATGGCAATAGATGCCGCAATGCGGCGCCGCCAGCTCGGCCAGCGCCAGAGCGTTTGCCGCAGTCCCGGTGGCGACCGGAAAGATCGCGAGGTCGCATTCAAACACGTCGCGCGCGCAGGCGGTCAGCTTCTCGGTCCAGGGATCGTTGCCATAACCATGCGCGGTGCCGTGATTGGCCTCCAGGATCGCCGCCATGATCTCGGGCGCGACCGGGGTGACGTTGTCGCTGGAAAAATCAAGGCACGGAGCGGTCATCCAAAGTTCCTTCAGGCTAAGGGAAAGTGGCCGCTTTTTAGAAAAAGCGGCGAAAAACTTTTGGTCCTTCGGGCCGGTGGCGGTGAAAGCAGCGCGGCCCAATCCTCCTCCTTATTTGTGGAGGTGCGGTTCCAGCCCGCTGAGATCATAGCCCGCCTGAATGGCGCGCTGGAGAATGTCGGCCACCGGCATATGGCCGGCCTGCGCCAGCGCCCACATCGAGGTCGAACGCATGCCGCTGCGGCAATAAGCCAGAACCGGCCCGGGGGCGCTCTGCAGCGCCGCTTCCATGCGCTGCACGGCCTCGATGGTCATGCTCGTGGCGTTTACGGGAATGCTGACGAAATTCAGCCCGTGCTGCTTCGCCAGCGCCTCGATCTCCGCCGCGTTCGGCTGGCCGGGCGCTTCGCCGTCCGGCCGGTTGTTGATGATGGTCGTAAACCCGGCCTGCGCCGCAGCGGCAACTTCTGCGGCGCCGATCTGCGCGGACACGGCGAAATTTTCGGTGATGGGTTTGAAGGGCATAGGCTGTTCTCCTGATTTTAAGAAAGTGGCCGCTTTTTGAAAAAAGCGGCGCAAAAACTTCTTCGACTTTAAGCCAGGGGCAGCGAAACCAACACGGCCCACATTAACAAAGTTTTTTTGCTACTTTTTGTTCACAAAAAGTAGTCCTTCCCTTTGCTAACCAACCGGCACGTTATCCAACAGGCGCACGCTGCCCAGCCGTGTGGCGGCGATCAGCCGTGCTGGGTGGGTGAAGCGCTCCAGCGGCGCCAGAGTCTCGGCGCCGACCAGCGCCAGATAATCAGGCGCCATCCCGGAGGCGACCACGCTCTGTTTCGCCGCCTCGATCGTCTCATCCACCGCGGCACCATTGCCGATGGCATCCGCCGCCCGGCGCAGCGCCGCATAGAGCGCCGGTGCCGCCTGGCGTTCGGCGGGCGCAAGAAACCGGTTGCGGGAGGAGAGCGCCAGCCCGTCAGCCTCGCGCACCGTCGGCACCGGGACAATCTCCACCGGCAGCAGGAAATCGGCGGTGAAGCGGCGGATCACCTGCACCTGCTGCCAGTCTTTCTCGCCGAAATAGGCGGCCTGGGGCCGCACTTGGCCGAATAATTTGGCCACCACGGTGGCCACACCCGCGAAATGTCCGGGCCGTGCCGCACCTTCCCACAGCGTGGCGGGCCCGCCGACGGTGATCGTGCTGGCCGCGTCCGGCGGGTACATGGTGGCGACATCCGGCAGCCACACCAAGTCGCAGCCGGCCTGTTCGAGCTGTGCGAGGTCACCCGCCTCGTCGCGCGGGTAACGGGCCAGATCCTCGTTCGGGCCGAATTGCAGCGGATTGACGAAAATGCTCGCCGCCACCGGCCGCTTCGCCTGCCGCGCCGCCGCCACCAAAGAGAGATGTCCCAAGGTGCAGCGCGCCCATCGTCGGCACCAGCCCGACAGGTCCAAGTTCATCGAGGGCGGCGCGCAGATCGGGCAAGGTACGGGCGATTTTCATGCCCGTCCTGTTGACGATTTTCGGGCGCGCGTCCAGTCGCTAAGGCTGGGCAGCGCACGTGGCAAGCAGTATGAAAAACCTATGAGTTCCAGAACCAAGGCCTGGATCAAGGCCGAGATACAACTCGGCCGGCGGGAGGCCAGGTTGCCGATTTTGCTCGGCGCCGTGCAAAGCCTTTGCGGGATCGGCCAAGCCCTTTGCGCCGCGCGGCTCCTTGCCGCGGTGCTGCATCTGGCCGGGCGGGATTTCGGCGCTTTTCTCGCGGCTGCGGGCTTCATCCTTCTCGCCATTCTGCGCGCCGGCGCGCAGATTCAGGCCGAACGGCTCGGCTTCGAGGCGGGTGCTGCCGCGCGCCGCCGGTTGCGCAATTTCGTGCTGTCCACACTGCTGGCGCTCGGGCCGGGCGGGCTTCGGGGCCGGCATTCGGCGGAACTCGCCGCCACCGTTATCGATCGTGTCGAGGCGATGGAAGGGCTGCACGCGCGCTGGATCGCCGCCACCGCGCTGGCCATCATCGCCCCGCTGCTGGTCGGCCTGGCGGTGTTGTGCGCCGACTGGCGGAGCGGCGTCGTGCTGCTCCTCGCCGGGCTGTTCACGCCGTTCGCCATGGCGGTCGCCGGCATCGGCGCCGGTGTCGCGGCGAAGCGGCAATTCCTTGCCATGACACGGTTGCAGGTGCGCTTTCTCGACCGTATCCGCGGCATTTCCACCATCGTGCTGGCTGGCCGCGCCGCCGACGAGGCGCACGCCCTTGCAGGCGCCGCCGAGGAGCTGCGCCGCCGCACGATGCGCGTGCTGCGCGTTGCCTTCCTGTCCTCCGCGGCGCTCGACCTTGCCGCCGCTGCCGCCCTCGTCATCATCGTGCTGCGCTTCTCGTCTGTTCTCCACGGTGCGCTGGGCATCGCTCCGACCGCTTTGTTCGTGCTGCTGCTGGTGCCGGAATTCTTTGCCCCGCTGCGCGGCTTTGCCGCCGTCTATGCCGACCGCATGAGTGCCGAAGCCGTGGCCGAAGAATTCTGCGCCCTGCCGCAGCCGCCGGACGCCGTGCCCGCCGCGGAAATCCGCACCGTCGCCGCACAGGGGCTCACACTCGCCTTCGAACAGGTTTCCTTCACCTGGGATGCGGCACGCGGGAAGGTGCTCGACGGTCTGTCTTTCCGCGTCGGCGCGGGGGAAATCCTGCTCCTCACCGGCGCCTCCGGTTCCGGCAAATCCACCATCATCGATCTGATCCTCGGTTTCATCGAGCCGCAAGAGGGCCAGGTGACGATCAACGGTGCTGAGCTCTCCACGCTGGTGCCGGCGGCGCGCACCCGCATGCTCGGCTGGATCGGGCAGAAACCGGTGATCTTTGCCGGCACGATCGCCGAAAATATCCGTTTCGCCCGGCCCGAGGCGGGCGATGAGGAGGTCGCCGAGGCGATCCGCCTGGCCCGTCTTGCCGAGCTGGTCGCCGCACTCCCCCACGGGGTGGAGACGCGGATCGGCGAGGGCGGGTTCGGGCTTTCCGGCGGTCAGGTGCAGCGCATCGCGATTGCCCGCGCCTTCCTCAAGGATGCGCCGTTGCTGCTGCTCGATGAGCCGACCGCGCATCTCGACCCGGCCGTGGAGCAGGATGTGCTGGACAGCATCAAGCGGCTCGCCGCCGGACGTACCGTGATCCTCGCCACCCATTCCACGGTGGCGATGGATTTTGCCCGCAATTCCGGCGCCCGCCGGCTCGATCTCGATGCGCTGCGTTATGCCCGCATGCGGGGCGTGGCATGAGAGCGGTCGCGCGTATTTTGGCGCTCTGGCGGGCGCAGGCGGCGTGGCTGGCTTTGGGCGCGCTGCTCTCCCTGGGCGCGCTGGTCGCCGGGGTGGCGCTGATGGGCGCCTCCGGGCACCGGATCGCGCTTTCCCTCCTGGGCGGTGCCACGGCGTCGCTGCTGTTGCAGTTCACCGGTACGGCCCGCGTGGTGCTGCGCTATCTCGAGCGCGTCTTCACCCATGAGGCGATGTTTCGCGCCTTGGCGTGGCTGCGCATCTGGCTGTTCACGGGCCTTGCCCGCAGTGCCGCCGGCGGCCTGGGCCTGCGCCGCTCCGGCGACGTGCTGGCGCGCCTGGTCAACGATGTGGACGCGCTGGATGGGCTGTATCTGCGCATCCTCGTGCCGCTGCTTGGCGCGCTGCTGCTCCTGCCGATCCTGGCGCTGCTGCTTTGGCGGGAGCTGGTGACGGCCCTGCTGGCGCTCATCCCGTTCGTTTATGTCGCGTTCATGCTCCCGTTCAGCGCCGCACGCGCGGCACAGGAGAATAGCGCGCGCACCGGGCTTGCGATGTCCGGCCTGCGCAGTGCGGTGCTCGACGCGCTCACCGGCCTGCGCGAGGTGAAGATTTTCGCAGCCGAAGGCCGCATGCTGGCCACGGTGCAATCGCGCGAGGCCGCGTACCTCGCGGCGCAGCGCGACCTCGTGGACCATAGCAGCATCCTCAATGGTCGCGCCTATATTGCCGCCCAGTGCGGGGATTTGCTGGCCCTCATCATCGGTCTCGCGGGCGCGCCGGTCGCCGCTGTCATCGCCGTGTTCGTGCTGAGTCTGGCGTTCGAGACGGTCCTCGGCCTGCCGCGTGCCGGGCTGCTTTATGGCCGGGCGGCGGCTGCGGCCGCGCGCGTGGTGGCCGCCGCCGAGACGCCGGCCGCGGTGCTGGACCCGTCGCATCCCGCCCCCATGCCGGGCGGCAATGCCATTGCCTTCGAGCATGTCAGCTTCCGCTATGCGCCGGATATGCCTTACGTGTTCGAGAGCCTGTCGCTGCAGATGCCGCGCGGCTCGCGTACCGCCATTCTCGGCCCTTCGGGCGCCGGCAAATCCACCATCGCCGCGCTGTTGCTGAAACTCGTCGCGCCCGAATCCGGGCAGATCCGCCTCGGCGGCGCTGATCTTGCGGTCCTGCCGGCCGAAGCGGTGCGCCAGCGCATCGCCTATCTCGGCCAGGCCACGCATCTTTTCGCCGACACTATCCGCAATAATCTGTGCCTGGGTGATCCCACCGCCGACGATGCGCGGCTCTGGGCGGCGCTCGACATGGTGCAGATGGCGGAGACAGTGCGCGCTCTGCCCGAGGGGCTGGATAGCTGGCTGGGCGAGGGCGGGGAGACGCTTTCCGGCGGGCAGGGGCGGCGGCTGGCTTTGGCCCGCACGCTGCTCTCGGACGCGCCGATCCTGGTGCTCGACGAGCCCTGCGCCGGCCTGGATGTGGCGACCGAAATGGAATTCATGCGCACGCTCAATGATGCCGTCACCGGCCGCACCGTGCTGCTGATCCAGCACCGCCTGACCGGCGCCGAGCAGCTGGATCGCATCTGGCGCCTGACCGGCGGCACCCTGGTCGCCGCCGCCGGCTAAGCGCCGGCCCCTCTTGAAACGCTGTAGAAATATCCTACAATAATCGTTGCGCCAAAGCGCCTCGCAGAGGGCTTTGGACAATTTAGCCGCCGGTCCGCCTGATGGGGACCGGATGTTGAAAACGACCTTGCTATGCTCAGGAGGTTTATCATGACGTATGACTTTGCGCCGCTATTCCGTACCGCAATCGGCTTCGACCGCCTCGCCCGGCTGGTGGATACGCTACCGCAGGATGCGACGAGCTATCCGCCCTATAATATCGAGAAAACCGGCGAGGAATCCTATCGCCTGACGCTCGCGGTCGCCGGCTTTGCCGCCGACGATATCGAACTGATGGTGAAGGATAACGCGCTGGTGGTGGCCGGGCGCCTTGCCGAGGAACAAAGCAAGAACGAGTTCCTGCATCGTGGCATCGCCGCCCGTGCCTTCACCCGCCGGTTTGTTCTGGCCGACCATATGGTGGTCGAAGGGGCGGACATCGCCAACGGCCTGCTGCACGTCTCGATCAAGCGTGTGGTGCCGGAAACGGCGAAACCCCGCCGCATCACCATCAGCAATGTGGGTGCCGCGCCGAAGACGATCGACGGGCCGGATGTGCCTAAGGCGGCTTAAAGCGGCGTGATGTGTTGGGGCATGGTCGTTTCATAGCGACCATGCCCTATTTTTGTTGAAGGCAGGAAAATTAGTAAGGAAGTGGCCGCTTTTTAAAAAAAGCGGCGCAAAAATTTTTTGACTTTAGGCCCGTACCGGCGAAACCAGCACGGCCCAAAGTAACAAAGTTTTTTGCTACTTTTTGTTCACAAAAAGTAGGTCTTCCTTCCTGTTCACGTCCCCGGCACGTGCCGCAGATCGGTGCCGAGCAGTGTCGGGATCACCAGCAGAACGTCATGGTGGTCCATCACCGTCAGCGCCGGACCTGGCTGCAGCAGCATGAAATCCGGGGCGTATTTATCCGCGATCTGGGAGACATTCCCCGGCATCGCCAGGATGAGAATGTTCTTATGCAGCAGCGAGGCGGGCGGCGTGCTGATGCCGAATTCATGCGGATCCGCGCCGAACACCGTGACCGGCAGACGGCCGTGCAGGGCGTAGCCGAACTTGCCTGCATCGTACCAGCGCAACGCCGCCACCACCTGCGCGTCGCGGGGCAGGCGGGCGGTCGGCACTGTTCCAGTCGATGATCTGCAGCAGCGGCGATTTGCCGGGCGCGAAGTCATTGTTCAGCCCGGGGATGAAGTTCAGTGTCGCTTCGGCGGCGATGAACAAGGCGGCGAAAGCGAGCAGCCCGCCTGACACCGCCGCCCCGACATTGCGCAGACGCGGCCGGAAGGTTTCCGCCCAATGGCCCACCAGAGGCAGCAGCATCAGATAGCCGGGCGTGGCCCAGTGATAGAGAATTTTCGTCGAGGACCAGATGCCGACGACGGAGAACAGCACCACCGGCAGCAAAGCGAGCAGGCTGAGCAGCCAGCCCCGCCGCTCCGCCGGTCCGCGCCGCAGCGCGCCGATCTGCAGGCAGACCATCGGCAGCCACAGCCAGGGCAGCAGAAAGAGCGCTTCGCCGCCCCAGATGGTCAGCGGCGCCATAGGATGCAGGCGAAACCCGGTCGCGCGGTCGCCCTGGAACGTGAAGGATTGCCAGCCATGGGTGGCGTTCCACCAGATCACCGGGGTGAACATCGCCACCGCCAGGATCCGCCGCGGCCCAGGGGGCGACATGCCGTAATTCCCGCCGCGAGACAGGATCGCTCAACATCACCAGCACGGCGCCGGCCAGAACCAGGGCGGCGTTGTATTTGCTGAGCATCGCCAGCCCGGCGAAAAACCCGGCGGCAAGCCACCAGCTTCGTTGCGGCGGCGTCGGCACGGCGGCGATCCCCAGGGCCCGCAGCATGGCATAGAGTGCTGCCAGCAGGGCGGTATCGAGCGGCCCGTCAGGCAGCACCCAGCTGCCGAAGGCCAGCGAAAAGACCGGGGAGATGTTGTAGGCCACCACCGCCCAGAACGCCGCGCCTTTTGAGTAGAGGCGCGCGGTGATCCGGTAGATCAGCCAGGACGAGACCGCCGAGAGCAGGATGAAAGGCAGGCGCACGACGATCGGCGCCATGCTGTGAAACAGCGCCCGGCTGCCCAGCTCCAGCCACCAGGAGGCGAGCGGATGGTCGAAATAGGAGAGGGCGAATTGGTTCGACGACGCGACCATGTAGCTTTCGTCGATGCCAAGACCGGTGAAATTCGCAAAAACCAGCCGCAGCACCGTGGCCAGCAGCACAACCCAGACTGCATTCATGCGCGTTGCATGACGTGGCGCCGGGATTTACGCAAGGGCGCGGGCCGGGGTCAGGAGCCGCTGAACCAGTTATAGCCCTGGTCTTCCCAATAGCCGCCGGGAAAGACATTGGTCACCGCCAGCTGCACCAGCGATTTCGGGTTCTTGAAGCCGAGCTTTGTGGGAATGCGCAGCCGCACGGGCGCGCCGAAAGGCCGGGGTCAGCGGGGCGCCGAGGAAGCTGGTGGCGAGAATTGTCTGCGGGTGCAGCGCGCTCGCCATGTCGATGCTGGAATAATACTGGTCCGCGCAGCGGAACGAGACATAGCGGCAGCTTGTGTCAGCGCCCACGCGGCGCAGAAACGCGCCGAGCGGCACGCCGCCCCATTGGCCGATCACGCGCCAGCCCTCGACGCAGACGAGGCGGGTGATTTGTTGCGTCTGCGGCAGGCTGTTCAGCGCCGCCAGGGTCCAGGGCGTCTTGTCCTGGATCTGCCCGCCCAGCTCCAGCCTGTAGCTCTGCGGGGTCGACCACCACCACGTCGCTGATGTCGTAATAGGCGTTGAAGCGCGGTGGCCTGGTGATCTGGTCGGGGCGGAAGGTCGGGGCCAGCGTATGCGGGTTGAACAGGGCCGCCTGTACCCGGTCGTTCCAGGCGGACATCGTATGCAGGAAACGGTCGGCGAGGTCGGGATGAGCCGGGTCCTCGTAATTGCAGCCGGCCACCGGCGCCATTGCCCCCAGCGCCAGCGCGCGCATGAGCAAGGTCGCGGCGGTCGATCGGTGTCATGTTTTCTGCCGCCCTCCGGTGATCATCGGCGGCAGGACTTTCGGCACCAGCGCCACCAGGATCAGGTGGATCGCAAAGAAGCCGGCAATCGCCGTCATCGCGAAGAAATGCACATAGCGCGCGGTGACGTAGCCGCCGAGCAGGTCGCAGAAAAACCACAGCTGCACCGGCTTCCAGATCGCAAGGCCCGACAGCACCGCCACCAGCCCGGCAAACAGCACGCCGAGATAAAGCAGTTTCTGCACGGCGTTATAGACGCCCATATCGTGCTGCAGATCGAACCGCAGGGCCGCGCGCAGGTCGCGCAGCACGCTTGCAGGGCTGAGGGGAAAGAACTTGCGGTAATGCCCGCTGGCCAGGCGTCCAGATCACATAGATCAGCCCGTTGATCGCGAGCAGCCACATGAAGGCGAGATGCCAGGCGATGGCCGCCCCCAGCCAGCCGCCGATGGTGATCAGCGGCGGGAACGTAAAGCCGAACAAAGGCGAGGCGTCATAGATCTGCCAGCCGGACCCGATCATCATGATGATGGCAAAAGCGTTCAGCCAATGCATGAGCCGCAGCGGCCAAGGATGGATCACCCGGCGTTTGGGGGAGGGGCTTTGCATGGGCGTCGTCCTTCAGAAGCAATCACTAGCAAGATAGAAAGTAGCCGCTTTTTGAAAAAAGCGGCGCAAAAACTTTTTTGAACTGGGCCTGAGGCGCTGAGACTGCACGGGCCCAGTGTAAAAAAGTTTTTTGCTACTTTTTGTCCACAAAAAGTAGCCCTTTCTTCCTTCCCTCAGAGCAGCCCCTCCGCGCAGGCGTCGAGAATGGCCGCCGCGTCGATCTCGTAATGCGCATAGAGGTCGGGCACATCGCCGGACTGGCCGAACCTGTCCGGCCCCAGCGCCATCACCCGCTGCCCGCGCACCCCGCCCAGCCAGGCATGCGCCGCCGGGTGACCGTCCAGCACGCTGATCAGCGCGGCGTCGCGGTCGAGCGGGGCCAGAATGCGCTCGATATGCGCGCTGGCGGCGATGCCCTGGCGGCGCTGGCGCTGCGCTGCGCGCCAGCCGGCATAGAGCCGGTTCGGGCTGGTGACGGCGAGCAGGCCGGCCTCGGGCATATCCTCGCGCAGGATCGCAAAGGCTTTTTCCGCCTCGCCGGCGACGGCGCCCTGATAGGCGATGGCGATTTTGCTGCCCGGCGCGGGCGGGACGACCCAATGCGCGCCGGCGATCACATCCGCTTCGTTCAGCGTTTCGTTCGGGCTGGGGCAGAATTTGCGTCGAGAGCCGCAGCCACACGGCACTTCCCTCAGGCTTCTGCATATAGGCGAAAGCGTGGCGGAGCAGGATCGCCAGCTCGTCGCAATAAGCCGGTTCGAAGGCGGCGAGCCGGTCCTGCACGATGCCGAGCAGCGGCGTATTGGTCGCCTGGTGCTGCCCGCCTTCCGGCGCCAGGGAAATGCCGGAGGGGGTGGAGACCAGCAGGAAGCGCGCATCCTGGTAGCAGGCATAAAACAGCGCATCATGGCCGCGATTGACGAACGGATCGTAAACGGTGCCGATCGGCAGGATCACGGGCGCCGGTCAGATCGTGGCTCAGCCCGGCGGCGCCGAGGAGCAGAAACAGATTTTGTTCGGCGATGCCGAGTTCGATATGCTGCCCCTCGGGATTGCTGCCCCAGCGCTGCGCGCTGGCGAGCTTGCCGTCGCGGAACACATCCTCGCGGCCATGCCGGTCGAACACGCCGCGCCGGTTGATCCACGGGCCGAGATTGGTGGAGACCGCGACATCCGGGCTGGTGGTGAGAATATGCCGGGAGAGTTCCGCGCTCTCTCCCTGGGCGCGGCCGATTTCCGCGAGGATTTCGCCGAAGCCGGCCTGGGTGCTCATCCGCCGGCCGACGATTTTCGGCTGCGGCAGGTGATCGGGCACGGCGATCGGCGCGGCGTGCAGCCGGCGGCCATGGTTGGTCAGCGGTTCCGCATAAGGCACGCCATGGATGAAACGCTCTGACGGCATGCGGGTCGGCCAGCCCCTCGAACGGCTCCCATTCATGGCCGGGCGCGAATGTTCAGGCCGCTGCTGGAAGGCCTGCATCTGCTCGACCGTCATCATGCCGGCATGGTTGTCCTTGTGCCCGGCGAAAGGCAGGCCCTTGCCCTTGATGGTGTAAGCGAGGAACACGGTCGGCTGGTCATGCTGCGCGGCGGCGCGGAAGGTTTCGGTGAGGGTGGCGAGGTCGTGCCCGGCGAGATTGGTCATCAGCGCCGCCAGCTCGTCATCGCTCAACGGATCGATGATGGCCCGCACGTTCCGCGACTTGCCCATATCGGCGAGGAGCGCCTGCCGCCAGGCCGCCCCGCCCTGGAAGGTCAGCGCGGAATAGATCGAGTTCGGGCACTCATCGACCCAGCCGCGCAGCGAGGCGCCGCCGGGCCGGGCGAAGGCCGCTTCCAGCCGCTTGCCGTATTTCAGCGACACGACCTTCCAGCCCATATCGCGGAACAGCCCTTCGAACCGGCCGAACAGCCGGTCGGGAACCACCGAATCCAGGCTCTGGCGGTTATAGTCCACCACCCACCAGACATCGCGCACATCGTGCTTCCAGCCTTCGAGCAGCGCCTCGTAGATATTCCCTTCATCCAGCTCGGCATCGCCGGCGATGGCGACATGGCGCGGCCGTGGCGAGGCGGGATCGACCAGGCCGTGCCCCCGCAAATAATCCTGCATCAAGGCGGCAAAACTGGTGAAGGCCACGCCGAGTCCGACCGAGCCGGTGGAAATATCGATTTCCGGCCCGTCTTTCACGCGCGACGGATAGGCCTGGGCGCCGCCGAACTGCCGCAGCCCGGCCATCTGTTCCACGCTCTGCCGGCCGAGCAGATAATTCACCGCATGCAGCACCGGCCCGGCATGCGGCTTCACCGCCACCCGGTCGAACGGGCGCAAACTGTCGAAATACAAAGCGGTCATGATGCTGGTGACCGAGGCGCAGGAGGCCTGATGGCCGCCGACCTTCAACCCGTCGCGGTTGGGGCGGAGATGGTTGGCGTTATGGATCATCCAGGAGGAGAGCCAGAGCAGTTTCTGCTCCACCGCCGCCAGCGTTTCCAGTTTCCCCAGTTCCGGGCCGAGCGGCCGAATTTCGTTCATGCCGCGAGATTAGTGCATTACGCCAGGTGGGGGAAACGGAAAACCTCCCGGCCGGGACAGTCCCGGCCGGGAGGGAGATACGGCGTTAGTAGCCGTTGGCGAGGGCGGAGGCGACCAGGCCGGTGCCGATGGCGATCATCACCAGCTGGTTGCCGTCATGCACCCATTCATAGCCGGCGGGCGGGCGGCGGACATGGTAGCGGTCCCAGTTGGAGACGACTTCGCGGTGGCCGGTAAAGCGGTCGCCGTGATGCCATTGAGTGCGGCATCGGGTGGCCCATCGTGGCCATGGCGGCGTGATGGTCCGGATATTGCTGGGCCATCGCCAGCGGCGCCGCGAGCAACGCCAGGCCGAGACCGGCGCTGAGCGCCTTCAAAGAAACACGTTTCATTTGCTTGTCCTTAATTTGGTAATGAGGCTTAGCCGTGATGCTGCATGCGGCGTGGTGCACCGGCATCGCGGCGTGGTGCGCGGGCACCATCGTGTGGGCGCATGTTGACCGGCGCGGCTGCACATGGGGCCGATGCTCATCGGGTTGTGCATGCTGACAACCCGGTGGGTCGGCACCGGCACCGGTGGTGCGGCCGCAGCGTGGGGCGCGCGTTCATGTGATGGCCGGTATGATTGAGCCATCGCCAGCGGGGCGGCGAGCAGCGCGAGGCCGAGACCGGCGCTCATCGCGAGAAAGAAGTCGCATTCGATTGTCCTTAAAAAAATTATAATACAGCGAGGTGGCTTACCACACGCGGGCGATCACGCCATCCGGGCCGGATCAGCAGGAATTGCGGGCCATACTGCACCCAGACATAGCCGTAAGGCGGCGGCGGCAGACATAACTGGCGCCAATGCACGATGATGTGCTGCGGGCCATGATAACGGTCGCCCACATGCCAGTGATGGTGATGATGGTGATAATAGCCGGGCGGCGGGGGCGTAATATTGCGCCTGCGCCACGGCGGCGGTGCCGAGTGACATGACCAGGGCGGTGCCCGCCAAGACGAACGTACGTAGCTTGTTCATGGGGCCCTTTCTCCTTTCGATGAAGCTATTAAGACGGTCTGAAAACGGCAGAATCGTGTTGCCGATCCCTGATAATTGTAAGATTT
Source organism: uncultured Pseudomonadota bacterium (assembly GCA_963798115.1). Classification (GTDB taxonomy): domain Bacteria; phylum Pseudomonadota; class Alphaproteobacteria; order Acetobacterales; family Acetobacteraceae; genus Acidocella. The sequence continues at coordinate 114,786 of CAWCRT010000011.1, read as the reverse complement.
TATTTCAGCGTTTGACCAGAGGCGCCCGGCCGTCTCATGACGCCGAGTTAATGATTCGCCCGGGCCGGCGTTTAACGGCGGGTTTGCGGAGCTTTCAGGGCTTGTTGGCGCCGCGACATTTTGCCTATGCTCGGCACATATAGCGTTCGCCTGATCTCCCGCTGCACGCCTCTGACAGGAAGCATCCATGGATTCGATCGTGCTGGACACCGACGATAAGCTCGAACTGCCGCCGCCGAGACGAACCGCTGCTCGATGCGCGCCGCGTGCGCATTCATCCCGATCATTGGTATCCGGTCGCCTGGTCGCATGAGCTGAAAACCAACAAGCCGCTCGCCGTGCATTTTGCCGGCGAACCGGTGGTGCTGGTGCGCCCGCGTGAAGGTTCGGTTTTCGCGCTGGAAAATCGCTGCGCGCATCGGCAGGTGCCGCTCGATGCCGGCGTGGTTTCAGGCTGCGCCATACGCTGCGGCTATCATGGCTGGACCTATGACGCCTCGGGCAAATGCATCGACGTGCCCTATCTCGGCAAAGGCAAGCTGCCGAACGGGGTCAAATCCTATCCCTGCCGCGAGCTTGCCGGGCTCGTGTTCATTTTCCCCGGCGATCCGGCGAAAGCGGGGGATCTACCGGACCTCTCCGCGGCGACAGGAACGCTGTACAAGACCCGCCGCTTCGGCCGCGCGGTCAATTGCCATTACTCCTTCATGCACGAGAACCTGATGGACATGAATCATCAGTTCCTGCACCGCAAACAGATGGGACAGATGCGCCCGCGTTATCTCGGCGGGGACCTCGGCGAGACTTGGCTGGAGGCGCGCTACACGTTCGCACGCACCGGCGGAAAGCAGCCGCTGGGAGAGGCCGCCTTGTTCGGGGGCAAGCGCACCCAGGAAGTCCAGAACAAGGATGTCATGACCATCCGCACCGAGTATCCTTATCAGACGCTGCGGATCGTGCCGGCCGGCGGCGATGCGCCGGTGATGGATCTGTGGATCGTCTATGTGCCGCTGGATAAGGCCCAGAAGACCATTCGCACCTTCGGCCTGCTGTCGATTCGCAAGCCGAAGAACCTGCTCACCCGCATTGGGCTCAATGTTGGCTGGCCGTTCCTGGTCGCCTTCACCGAGCGGATTTTCCGGGAGGACCGCCACATCGTCGAGGCCGAACAGGCGGCGCATGACGCACAAGGCGGCAACTGGAACCAGGAAGTCTTCCCGGTGATCCGCGAACTCACCGCCCTGGTGGGACGAAACGGCCTGCCGCCGGAGTAAGGGAAGGCTTCTTTTTTGGAAAAAAGAAGCAAAAAACTTTTTTAAACTTAGGCCGTGCTTGTGTCGGCGCCACGGGCCCAATTTCAAAAAAGTTTTTGCGCCGCTTTTTTCAAAAAGCGGCTCTGTTCTTTGTTTGTTCCTTCTCCCTAACTTCCTCCATCAGCGCCCCAAGCACCGGCGGAATATCCTCGGCGATCAGCCCCGGCCCGATTTTCTGCGCCGCCTGGCCATGCAGCCACACGCCAGCGCAGGCGGCTTCGAAATTCGCCATGCCCTGGGCGAGCAGAGCGGCGATGATGCCGGCCAGCACGTCGCCGGTGCCGCCGGTGGCAAGAAAGGGCGGCGCGTTATCGTTGATCATGGCGCGTCCATCAGGTGCGGCGATCACCGTATCCGCCCCCTTCAGCACGGTGACGGCGCCGGTGGTCCGGGCGGCGGCACGCGCCGCCGTCAGCCGGTCCGGCCCTGGCGGCCCAAAGACACGGGAGAACTCGCCTTCATGCGGGGTGATCACGGCGGCGCCGCATAGCCGTTCCGGGGCGTCCGCGCAGGCCGTCAGCGCATCGGCGTCGACGACGATCTTCCGGTCCCCGGCGGCGATCAGCTGCGCCAGTTTCGCGGCCGAGCTCCGGCCCAGACCCGGCCCGCAGACGAACACAATGCGGCGCCGGTCCCGCAGCAATTCGGCGAGCGGCGTATCGCGCACGATCAGCCCGGCTTCCGGCAGGATCAGCGGCGATTCGGCGGCCAGCGTCACCATGCCGGCTCCGGCACGGCGGGCGGCGGCAGCGGCGAGGCGCGCGGCCCCCGGCATGGTGCCGCACAGCACTGTCACGTCGCCGTTGACATATTTGTGGCTGGTCGGATGGCGCGCCGGCAGCGCCCATTGTTCCGGCGTGTTGCGCCAGGTGCGTGGGTTGAGCTGTTCCACCACCCAATCCGGCATGCCGATATCGCGCAGCAGAAGCGGGCCGCAAAGTCCCCGGCCGGGATAGAGCAGGTGGCCGGGCTTCAGCCGCACGAACGTTACCGTGAGCTCGGCCTGTGGCGCGTAGCCGCGCACCTGCCCGGTGGCGCCGTCGAGCCCGCTCGGCACGTCCACCGCGACGATGCGTCTGGCGGCGCGCAGCAAAGCGGCGGCGGGTTCGGCAAGGTCACGCGACAGACCGGCGCCGAACAGGGCGTCGATCACCAGCGCCGCCTTCCTGGTTTCCTCGACGGTTGCGTCCCGCAGCGCGCGGACTGTGACCGGCCAGCCGGCCAAGCGCAGATATTCCGCCGCCACTTTGCCATCGCCGCCGTTATTGCCGGGGCCGCACAGCACCAGCGTGCGGCAGGGTGCATAATGCTGCATCACCGCCCGCGCCACCGCGCGCCCGGCTGCCGCCATCAGCGTTTCGGTGTCGTTGGCCAGGGCATCGGCCTGCGCCATTTCCTGAGGAGTCAGCAGCTCGTCCATAAACCCCGTGGCCTTTCAAAGAAAAATTGCGTTAACTCAGCTTCATCCGGGAGAGCAGAAGATATGGGAAACGTCATCGCGGTTGCACAGCAGAAGGGCGGCTCGGGCAAGACCATGCTCACGGCACAGTTCGCCGTGGCGCTGGCGGGGCAGGCGCGGGTGGCGGTGGTCGATATCGACCCGCAAGCCAGCCTGACAGCCTGGGGCAAGCTGCGCGCGCAGGCGCCGAAGGCGGCCGGCGATATCACCGTGACCACGTTGTCCGGCTGGCGACTCGCCAATGAGGTGGAAAAACTGAAAGTCAGCCATGATTACGTGTTCATCGATACGCCACCGGTGATCGATAGCGACGCGCGCCGGGCGATTCGTGGCGCCGACCTGGTGCTGATCCCGCTAAATCCCGCACCGCCCGATCTCTGGGCCGCCGAAGGAACGTTGCGGCTCGCGGCCGAAGAGAAGCGCCGTGCCGGGCTGGTGTTCAACCGCGCACCCGCGACCTCGCGCCTGCGCAAACGGCTTGGAAGCGGAAATCGCCGCGCGCGGGCTCAGCCTGCTCGATGTGGCGCTGGCCAATCGTGCCGGCTACGCCAATGCCTTTGCCGACGGGCTTGGCGTGACCGAAGCCGGCCCTGCGACCCAGGCCGCCGACGAGGTCAGGGCTGCGGTGGCTGCATTGCGCCTCTGGCTAGGGTGAAGAAGTCGGAAAAAAATTTCATGTCGCCCATGTTTTTCTGCATTAAAGCGCATGACGGGGGGTTGCATGCCCATCTTTTTTCAGCCACATTCCGTCTCGTGATGCAGATGAGATGTGACAACACATCAAAATAAATAAACCGAGTGCCTAAAAACAGAAGCGCACAAAAGAAGCGCACAGAATAAAGAGCCCGCCGCCAAGTTTAGGGAGCAAGGGTTTAAGCCGAGAATAAAATACGGCCGCCAAGTTTAGGGAGTTACAATAAAAGCAATAAAAATTTGCAAATTGGCTGGTCTCTGACCGGCCTTTTTTGCGTGCGCTTGGCGGAGGCGGTTTGGGCGAGGCCGGGCGCGGCGTTTGAGGCCTGTGCGATTTCAACGGCACAGGCCCGATGGAGCAAAAAGTTTTTGCGCCGCTTTTGATCGAAAAAGCGGCTACTTGCTTTTCTGGTTCAGCCAGTACGGCGATGGAAACGGGCGATCTTGACCTCACCCCAGACACCGCTGCGGGAAAACGGGTCGGCTGTGACAAAAGCCTCCACGCTTTCGCGATCCGGCGCGTCGATGATGAACAGCGAACCGGTCATGATCTCGCCATCGTCAGACTGCAAGGGGCCGGACATCACGATGGACAGGCCGTGGTCGCATTCGGTTTCCACATAGGCTCGGTGGGCGGCGGATTGCTCCAGCCGAAGCGGCAAAGCCCCAGGCCGGTCAAGCACATGGATGGCAAATAGCGGCATTCTCTTATAGCCTCTCCCTAGTAAGTCGCGATGATTAGAGTAAAACTTGGTTTTGTACATGAGGTCTGTACGCCACCCAGCTTTGAGCCTAACGCTCATCGCGCGTTTATAAAAAATGAGAAAGAGCACGACATGAAACTTCTTCGATATGGCGATACCGGTGAGGAAAAATGGGGCGTTCTGGATGCCGCCGGACAGATCAGAACTCTTGAAGACGCGCTCGCTTCCATCACTGGTGACGTACTGAGCCCCGGCTGGCTGCGGCAGCTGCAGGGTTTGGACCCGGAAAAACTCCCGCTCCTGAAAACCGAGCGCCGCATCGGCCCGGCCATCCCCCGTCCGCTGAATTTCGTGTGCATCGGCCTGAACTATGCCGACCATGCCGCCGAGACCGGCGCCAAGGCGCCCAAGGAGCCGATCGTGTTCCTGAAATCGTTGTCGGCCTTCTCGGGCCCGTTCGACGATATCCGCATCCCGCGCGGCTCGAAGAAGACCGACTGGGAAGTGGAGCTCGGCATCGTCATCGGCACCAAGGCCTCCTATGTGAGCGAAGCCGAGGCGATGAACTATGTTGCCGGCTATTGCGTGGTCAACGATGTCAGCGAGCGCGAATATCAGCTTGAGCGCTCCGGCTCCTGGGATAAAGGCAAAGGCTGCGACACGTTCGGCCCGGTCGGCCCCTATCTGGTGACCAAGGACGAGGTGCCCGATCCGCATAACCTCAGCCTGTGGTGCGAGATCGACGGCAAGCGCATGCAGAACGGCAATACCCGCACGATGATCTTCGGTGTGCCGAAACTGGTGAGCTATGTGAGCGAGTTCATCACCCTGCAGCCCGGCGACATCATCGCCACGGGCACCCCGCCCGGTGTCGGCCTCGGCATCAAGCCGGAACCGGTGTTCCTGCGCCCCGGCCAGACCGTCAAAACCGGCATTGAGGGCATGGGCGAACAGCTCGCCCGTACCGTCGCGGCGGAGTAAGGAAGTAAGAAAGCGCTACTTTTTGTGAACAAAAAGTAGCAAAAAAACTTTGCTAATTTGGGCCTGTGCGGTTTCAGCGCCTCAGGCCCAAAGTCAAAGAAAGTTTTTGCGCCGCTTTTTTCAAAAAGCGGCCCTTACTTACTTGCTGTCCGTCGGCTGAAAAATATTGGTAGGGCAGGGCGATGGATCAGAGCCTGCCCATCACCGACGCCGACGGCGCGACCCGCATCCCGCCGCGGCGGACTTTCGCCATCATCTCGCATCCGGACGCCGGTAAGACCACGCTCACGGAAAAGCTGCTGCTGTTCGGCGGTGCGATCCGCGAGGCCGGCATGGTGAAGGCGCGGCAAGACCGCCGCCAGACGCGCTCGGACTGGATGAAGATCGAGCGCCAGCGCGGCATTTCGGTCACCTCCTCGGTGATGACCTTTGAATTCGGCGGCGCGGTGTTCAACCTGCTCGACACGCCGGGCCACGAGGATTTCTCCGAAGATACCTATCGCACGCTCACCGCGGTGGATTCCGCCGTGATGGTGATCGACGCCGCCAAGGGCATCGAGCTGCAGACCAGGAAACTGTTCGAGGTCTGCCGCCTGCGCAACATCCCGATCACCACCTTCATCAACAAGGTGGACCGCGAGGGCCAGAACGCATTCGAACTGCTGGACGAGATCGCCAACACGCTGGCGCTGGACATCTGCCCGATGGTCTGGCCGGTCGGCATGGGCGGGCTGTTCCGCGGCTGTTTCGACATCCGCAACAACCGCCTGGTCTCGGCGGTGAAGCCCGGCCAGGAGGAGCGCAACGTCGCCTTCGCCATTCCGCCGGACCAGCAGGCGCAGCTCGATGAGGATGTTGAGCTGGTGCGCGGCGTGTTCCCGGAATTCGACCAGCAGGCCTATGCCGAAGGGCATCTGACGCCGGTCTATTTCGGCTCGGCGCTGAAGGATTTCTCGGTGCGCGAATTGCTGGAAGGGCTGGTCGCGAATGCGCCGCCGCCGCAGCCCCGCGCCGCCGACACCCGCGTGGTGGAACCGACCGAAACGCCGGTCACCGGCTTCGTGTTCAAGGTGCAGGCCAATATGGACCCGCAGCACCGTGACCGTATCGCCTTCACCCGCATCTGCTCCGGCAAATTCTCCCGCGGCATGAAGCTCGTGCATTCGCGCACCGGCAAGCCGATGGCGATCCAGGCGCCGATTTTCTTCTTCGCCCAGGACCGCTCGCTCGCCGAGGAAGCCTATCCGGGTGACATTATCGGCATCCCCAATCACGGCACGCTCCGGGTCGGCGATACGCTGACCGAGGGCGGCGAGAAAATCCGCTTCACCGGCATCCCCGATTTCGCCCCGGAAATCCTGCGCCGCGTGCGCCTCACCGATCCGATGAAGGCCAAGCAGATGCGCAAGGCGCTGGAGGATCTGGCCGAGGAGGGCGTGACACAGGTGTTCCGGCCGATGAACGGTTCGGAATGGATCATCGGCGTGGTCGGCGCGCTGCAGCTGGACGTGCTCTCCAGCCGCATCGAGCAGGAATATAACGTTCCCGTTGCGTTCGAGCAGGCACCGTTCGACACCGCACGCTGGATCTTCTCGGAAGATACCGCGCGGCTGAAATTCTTCATCGAGGTCAATAAGAACGCGATGAGCGAAGACCGCGAGGGCGCGCCGGTCTATCTGGTGCGCAATAGCTGGGAACTGAACCGGATGAAGGAGAATTTCCCGGAACTTACCTTCTCGGCCACGCGCGAGCGGCGCTGAGCGAAGGAAGAAAGGGAAGTAAGTGGCCGCTTTTTGAAAAAAGCGGCGCAAAAACTTTTGCTAAACTGGGCCCGTGGCAGCGAAACCAGCACGGCCCAAAGTTAGCAAAGTTTTTTTGCTACTTTTTGTTCACAAAAAGTAGTCTTCTTCTGCCTCTTCTTCCTTCCCTCAATAATTGAACTGATACGTCAACCCGATGCTGCTGGCATCTCCGGCCCCCGTGCTGGAGGTGCCGGTCGAGGTGTTGAGTTTCAGCCCCCTAAACAGGTTGATCTGCACGCTGGCCTGCGTGCCCTGGCCGTTGGTGGCCTGGCTGGCGCCGACATAGATGCCGGGGGTGACATAGCGCCCGGCTTGCACCGAGGGCGGGCCGGTGCCGCTGCCGCCGAGCGATAATTCGTCCAGGCCGAGCGCGTTGCGCACCCGTTCGAGCGGGTTGATCCCGCTGCCCACGCCGGAGAGCTGCGCCAGTGCCGCCGCCAGCGACGCGGCCTGGAAGGCGGTGAGGCTCGAAGTGCTCTGGCCGAACAGCAACTGCGCGAGAATTTCGTCGGATGGCAAAGGCGGCGTGCTGGTCAGGGTGATTGTTCGGCCGTGCCGCCGTGCCGCCGACGAGCAGTGTCGCGGTGTTGTTTTCGGTGGTCACTGTGGTGGCCTGGAGATTGAGCGTGGGCATGAAGCCGACGCCGCTGAAGCCGATCTGGCCCTGGGTGAATTGCAACGTCTTGCCCCCCAGAGAGAGATTGCCGCGGAGCAGGTCGAACCCGCCTTCCAGCTCCGGGCGGTCCGCCGTGCCGCGGATGTGCAGCTCGCCGCCGAGATCGGCGAACAGCCCATTGCCGCGAACGAAGATCTGGTTTGCCGCGGTGACGGTGAGGTCGAGGGCGACCGGCGGCGGCTGTGCCGGCGGAGGCGGCGGCTTCTGGCCGGGAAAGATGATCGGCAGATTGGCGACGTTCGGGGGCAGCGAGCGGGGAATGTTGATGTTGGCCTTCCTGATCCGCACCGTACCGCCAAGGGCCAGCTTGCCGCGCAGCGTGCCGTCCAGATGCAGGTCGGCATCCAATATTTCATTCACGATGTCGGAGGAAACCGGCGTGGCGTTGCTGGCCGTGACGGTCACGTTGAGCGGGATATTGGCGCCGCCGAGATCCACCCTGCCGGAGCCGGAAATATGTCCCTGTCCGGCCGTGGCGGTTAGCGCCTCGAGCGTGACCAGGCGCCCGGTGGCGCCAACCCGCGCGCTGATATTGGTGAGGTTGAGGCCGGAGGAAATGTTTTGCACGTCGCCATCGGCAAGGGTGGCGCTGCCACGGGCCTGGGGTGCTGCCGGCGTGCCGGTGACCGCCATATCGACCGTCACCATCCCGCGCACGACATTGCCATGGGCGGCGAGGAGCGGATCGAGCAGGCGCAGATCGGTGCGGCCGTTCAGACGCAGATTGATCGCCCCGTTTTGGCTCAGCGGCACCTGCCCGTTGGCGGTGAGGGCGATGAGCGGGCCTGCCACCATATGCGCGTTGATCGTGGCGCGCTGGCTGGTGAAGTCGCCGGTGGCGTTGATGTCGGCGGGCGGGAGCGCCGGCGGCCGGGCCGTTACGCAGTTTCAGGCTTCGGGCGCTCAGAGTGAGCTTTCCGCTCGGGCGCGTTGCGCGGCCCCGTGATCGTGGCGGTGGCCGAGAGCAGGCCGGTGGCACGGATGTCAGGGACGAAAAAGCGGGCGGTATCGGCCGGCAGGTCCTGCACGTTCACGGTCGCGGCCAGTTGCGGGGTGAGCCTGCCGTCCAGCCCGATGCGCCCGCCATTCAGCCCCAGCGTGAAATGCCGCACAATGATGCCGGGCCGCGTGACGATTGTAGCCGGCCCGAGCAGCTGCGTGTTGATGTCCCGCCAGGACGCGCTGAAGGCGGTCACATTCGCGGAACGGTTATCGAGGTCGAGCATGCCGGCCAGGTTCAGGCGGGCCGGCGCGGAAGCCAGCCTGGCGATCCGTGCCTCCCCCCTGACGGACAGCGCCTTGGTGGGGCCGACCGCATGGATGGTGGTGTCCACCGTGCCCAGTTGCGGCGCCACCAGCAGGTTCCTGGCATTGAGGTCGAGCTTGAAAATCTGTCCCTGCAGATGGGAGAAATCGCCGTTCACGCTGCCGCGCAGCGGTACCGGCGAAAAACTCTGGAAATCGGCGAGATTGCCAAGTTTGAAATTGGCCGTCCCTATCGGCAGATAGGTGCCGGGCGGCAAGGTGAGGGCGGCCGTCGCGTCCAGCGAGCGCCACAGCGCATTGTTGATCACCAATGTCAGTGTTCCGTCGGCGGCGCGGGCGAAGGTGGCGGCCAGCAAAAGCGGCGCATTCTCCAGCGCGCCGCTGCCGGTGAGCGTGCCGCTGGGCAAATAGGGCAAATGCTGCGCGTTGATGCCGAGGCTGAACGGGCCCGAGGGGATGCCCTTTTCCAGAATGTCGCCGGAGAGCAGCGCATTGACGGCGAAATCCCGTGGCATCGCCGACGATCGTGCCGTCCTGGCTCAGCTGGCCGGAAATGCCGGGCGCGAAATCCGCCACCTGCGGCAGGTTGATATGCGTCTCGAGGTCAAAGCCGGTGGGCGCGACGCTGCCGGAGGCGGAGGCCGTGAAGGCCGCACCGGTGGCGTTGAACTGCTCGATGCCGAGCGTCTGGTCCTGGAGGTTGGCGCGGAGCGAAAAATGCCCGTTGGGACCGACATATTTGGCCGCGTTGAACGGGGCTTTGGTCAGCGCCACCGTGCCGTCGAGATCGAGCGCGGTGCTGCCGTCCAGCTGCCGGGCCGCGCGCAGCTGCATGGTGGTGCTGCCGGCGATCTGTTGGCCCGCGAAGGCGCCGAATGGCGCCAAAGCAGGGATGTCGAGCGTAAGGTCAGCGCTCGGCGCCTGCGGGATCAGCCCGACCGTGCCGTGCCCCTCCAGCCGCGCCGCGCCCAGCGCGGCGGCGAACGTCATTGCCGCATGTTCGCGCGGCCCGGCCAAAGAGAGGTCGAGATCCAATGGCGCGTGGAGTTGCGGAGCGGCGATATGGCCGATCAATCCACCGGCTGGCTCGGTCACATGCAGCGTCGCTTGCATCCGGTGCTGGTCGAGTGCTGCCGCCAGCCGGTATGTGCCGCCGTCCGGCGTGGCCGCGTTCAGCGTCGCGCTGCCTTCCCGGATCGTTTCCAGGTCGAGGCTGCGCAGTTGGGGCAGGCGGGCGGCCCCGGTGACGTCGAGCGTGACCTGCTGGCCGGCGATGGCGGGGCCGAGCGTGAGCTTGGGCACCGCGACGCGGTCCAGCGCGAGCGAGACTGTTGGGAATGTTCCGCCCGATCCGCCTGAGGCGGCAGAAGCGGGGCTGCGCTGAATATCCAGCCGCGCAGCGGTCAGGTCGGTCACATGCAGGTCACGGTGCAGCAGCGCGGCCGGCTGCCAGCGCAGCTCCAGCCCGTCGCCCGTGAGCCATGGGCCTTGCGCGTCGGAGAGGCGCAGCGAGGCGAGCTTGAGATCGGCGGGGAAATGCCCGCCAAGGCCGGAAATAGCGAGGTTCGGCCCCCAGAAGCGATTGATTTCCGCCGTCGCGAATTGCCGCCCCGCTGCCGTATTGAGCCCGATCACCACGCCGCCGATCGCCAAAGCCGCGAGCAGGGTCAGAAAAAAGCAGGCCACGAACAGAAATTTGAGAGCGCGCAGCATCAGAAGGCCTCCCCGAGACCGACATAGACTTCGAACGCACCACTATTGGCGACCCTGGTCAGTGGCACCGCGAAATCGACGCGGATTGGGCCAATGCTGGTGTAATAGCGTCCGCCGAGACCGACGCCGGTATATAACCGGCCGGTGAAAGGTGTGCTGCCGGCGCTGACCTGTCCGGCATCCACGAACGGCACGATGCCGAAACTTGCCCCGATACGCTGGCGGAACTCAAGGCTGCCAGCATCGAGCGAGAGCCCGCCTTCGGGCGTGTCGTCGGGAAAAAGCGGCCCGATGGTCTGGTAGGCATAGCCGCGCACCGTACCGCTGCCGCCGCCATAGAAGCGCTGGTCCGCGGGAACCTGGAATTGCGACGCGCCCCGGATGGTGCCGACCTGGCCGCGCACCGCGATGACGCCGCGCGCGTCCGGCTCGACCGCCAGATAGGTCGCGGCCGAGGCATAGGCAACCAGGAAAGGCGAAGAGATCGGTGCCCGCGAGCGACTCGGTCGGGGTGAGAGTGAGGCTGGCATTGATGCCCCGCGTCGGCTCCAGCACGCTGTTGGTGGTGTTGTAGGCCAGCGTGACAGGGAGCTGCACCAGCACATAAGACCGTGTGATGTTGTTCTGAAGCACCTGTTCGGTGACGAAGCTCGGCCCGTAGCTGATGGTGATATGCGGGGTCAGCGGGCGGGAAAGTTGTGCGCCGGCGATGATCGCGGTGCGGTCATAAGCGTTCAGCGATTGATTGAGCGCTTCCAGCGACACGGAGAGCGTCTGGCCGTGGGCATAGTAATCGGGCTTCGCGAACAGCGCTTTCAGGTCATAGCCCGGTGCGACGGTGCCGGTGCCGCCCAGCCCGTTTGCCGCCGCGGTGAAGGTGAATGTCTCGGCATGGCCGAAGACATCGCGATCTTCCCAGGAGGCGCCGATGGTCATGCCCACATCGGTGGCGTAGCTGCCGCTGAAGCTGACGGCGTGCCGCTTTTGTTGCGTGACGCGGAACAGGATCGGCACCTCGCCATCCGGTGTCAGCTGGTCCTGCGGCAGCGCCGTGACCGAGGAAAAGACGCCGAGATTGAGCAGGGAGTCGCGGGCCGCGGTGATCGTCGTGTCGCTGTAGAGCTGGCCCTGCCGCAGCTCGATATGGCGGCGCAAAAATTCTTCGTTGGTGCGGGTGAGGCCGGAAAAACGGATCGGCCCGATCTTCACCCGTGGCCCGGGCGTGACCTTATAGGAGACGTTGAGAAGATGCCTCGCGGGGTCGGCGATGGCGAGCGGCTCGCTGACCGCGGCGAAAGCGTAACCCTCATTATGCAGCGCGGTGCGCAGGGTGGGCGTTGCGGCGAGAATGGGTGCGGCGAGCGCGACCTGGCCGGGTTTGACCAAAGGCGGCGGCTTGAAGCCTTGCGGCAGGCCGGTGATTTCAACGCGCCCGAGATGGAATACCGAGCCGCGCTGCGGCGTGATCTGGATCTTCGCCTTTTCATCCTCCGGCGCCAGCGCGAGATGGTCGAACAGAGCCGGATCGTCCAGCGCCATGCCGTCGATGGTGACCGTGACGGTGCCGGCATCGTAGCCGAGGCTGTGCAGCACGATCGCGAATTGCTGCGTGTCGGCTTGGGCCCGGCCGATCAGGGCGAAGGGCGCGGCGGGCAGGCCTTTTTGTAGCGACACGAGCGAGGAAGTCTGCTTCAGCAGCGTATCGAGCTTCGGGTCGCCGCTGGGCTGGAACGTGACGGTATAATTGATGGTTTCGGCAGCGAAAGCGGCGGGTGCGAAAACGGCGAACAGCCCCGCGAGAAGATATTTTTTGTATCGCCGCATGGGAATTCCCTGCCATGTCGGCTCAGCATAGCCTAGGGGCGAATGACTTACGAAGCGTTCACGACCCTTTTTTCATTTGGGCCGTAACGTTTCACCGCCACAGGCCCAAAAAACAAAATTTGTGCCCCACGAGGCTTGTCCTAACCCGACAGCCAGGCCGCATTCGCATAGCCGTAACGCTCCCAGGTTCCGACGACACCTTCGGAGGCCAGCACGACGCGGTTCACCCATTTCACCGATTTATAGCCGTACATAGGCGGCACGATCAGCCGGACAGGATAGCCGCCTTCCCGCAGGAGCGGTTGGCCGTTGATGTGATAAGCGAGCATGACACCCGGCAGCATCGCATCCTTTACAGTCAGTTGATCGACATAAGTGCCGTCGGCCGAATAAAAGATCATGTGCGTCACTTCGGGACGAGCGCCGGCCATTTTCAGGAGTGTGGCGAGCCTCACCCCTGTCCAGGTCACATCCGGCACGCTCCAGCCCGTCACGCAATCGAAATCCCGTGTCGCGGTCTCGGGTTCGATCTTCTGCAGATCATCGAGGGTCAGGATCAGAGGGTGGTCGGCGAGGCCCTCGACCGCCAGCCTGTATTCGGCCGGTTTGATATCCGGATAGGTGCCGGTGAAGGTGTAATAAGCGGGAAAAATTGGCACTTTTGGCGTGAAGCTGGCGCCAGCCGATGCTGTTTCGGCGGCAATGGCGGCTTCCCGCTGACGGCCAGCGAGATTTAGAAACTGCGTACCCGCGACCGCCATTCCCACAGTGCCCAGCAAGACCTCGCGCCGCTGATACGCAAAGCGCGCATTCAGAGGGTGCTTCTTCTGGAACGAAGCAAGCCGCAGCCCGGTATGGATCAGAATCCAGGCGAGCCAGGCATAGGAAGCCCAGCCGTGCACGCTGAAAGCCGCCGCATCCCAACTGGCCGGTACGAGTTGCGGCTGCCAGAGCGCGACGCCACTCAGGGTCACGATGAGGCTGAGAAAGCCGGTCAATAGCCAGTCGGCCCAGCGCGGCCGTTTCGGCGCGGCTGGCAGGCCCAGAACCGCCGCCAGAATTGCTGCGGCCAGGGCCAGGCCAAGCAAGGAATGGGCAGTTTCAATCCTTGGCAGCCAGGCGATCAGCACCCGGTGCCAAGCCGCGAAATACAAAGCTGTCCCAGTGAGCATAAGCACCGGAAAAGAGAGGATAAAGGCGCCATGCTGCAAGATATAGAAGCCGGGCCAGCGGCCATGGGTCAGCAGCTTGCGCAATCGCGGATAACGGGTCAGCAACCGGCCGCGGAAAAACAGCAAGCTCCCCGCCATGAGTACGGGAATGAGGGTGATAAGCCAGGTCGGGGAGGGCATCTTGAGGATCTAACTTTTGCAGCCGCGATATTGGTGGCGCGTATCTGGAGAGCGATCGTCCAGGCGATTAAACGTCTGATAGGCCGTTAGCCACCGAACGAATCAGGGAAGGAATTCGCGCCAACGCCGCCGTAAACCACGGTGGGATGATCGATCGTTGCTGAGCTCGGCGTTATTGTTGAAACGCGCATCGTTTGCCGGGCGATATCAGCACCATGCGCCTGAGCGGCGAGCGGAGACAAAGCGACGGCCAAAATAAGAGCCGGAAGAATTTTGAGAGTGAGTGGCATTGGAGAAGGCCTATTCTGCATTGAGAGTGAAAGATTGGGCATAAGACGCTCACGATGAGCGGTCAGCCACCGACGGAGTCAGGATAGAGTTGGTTCATCCAACCGCTCTGCACGCTGGTTTGCCCCCTCAGCCCATGAGGCGCGACAGCCTCGCATTGAGCGGCGACGGTGTGGATCCTCGTCAGATGGCTGGAAAGGGTCACGGTCGTTGCGTTCGCCGCGATTGGCATTAACGCCGTCGCCAGGGCCACCGAGGCAAGAATGTTCATAAAGCGTGTCATCAACTTGTTCCTCTACGAGGGAGAGACCGATGACGTCCTCCAAGGGGCGTCATTCAGTAGACAACGCGTAGAGCGGCTTATTCCTGTCTTGGATTTTTTTCTTAGAGGTGCGCTGATCGGCGCGGGTTAGCCCGTGGCGGCTCACCGCCACAGGCTAAAAATAGCAAAAGTTTTTGCGCCGCTTTTTTCAAAAAGCGGCCACTTCACGTCTTTAACCGCGACGTTGCGGCTTCGCGACGTCCGGAATCGTGAAACCAAGATAGACGAGCCCGTCACGCAGATGTTTCGCGGGCGGCGCTTCCACGGTGAGCATGCCGCCGGCGGGATGCGGCACGCGCAAGCGCCTCGCATGCAGGTGCAATTGCGGCGCGAACCCTTCGGCGAAGGCGGCGCCATAAGCGGCGTCGCCGAGAATTGGCGTGCCCAGCGCCAGGCAGTGTGCGCGCAGCTGATGCATGCGCCCGGTGAGCGGGTTCAATTCGGCCCAGGCAAATTTTTTGCCGGCATAATCGAGGATACGGTAATCGGTCTGCGCTTTCAGCGCTTCGGGATGTTTGCGCGGCGCCGGCTCGGAACGCGAGGTGCCGCCGGTCTCGACGCGGAGCAATGGCAGGTCGATGCGGCCTTCGAGCGCCTCAGGCACGCCCCAGAGCAGGGCCCAATAGGTTTTCTCCACATCGCGGCCGCGGAAAGCGACGGAGAGATCGCGCGCCGCCTTGGTGGTGCGTGCCAGAAGCAGAATGCCGGACGTGTCGCGGTCGAGCCGGTGCACAAGCTTCGGCCG
This sequence comes from uncultured Pseudomonadota bacterium, assembly GCA_963798115.1. Classification (GTDB taxonomy): domain Bacteria; phylum Pseudomonadota; class Alphaproteobacteria; order Acetobacterales; family Acetobacteraceae; genus Acidocella. Next base: position 99,648 of record CAWCRT010000011.1, on the reverse strand, counting down.
TTCCTCGGCGCCGAAGCGCAGGCCATCCAGCATGCCGTCGAGATGCACGGAAATGCCGCTGCCGCCCTGCGTGGCAAGGCCCGCCGGCTTGTTCAGCACGATCACATCATCGTCGCGATACAGCACCATGGCTTCCAGCTCGCGCTGCTGGGCGGGGTCGAGCGTCATCACATGCCGGGTTTTCGGCATCTCGCTTGGCGGCGTGATGCCCGGCATCACCACCAGGTCGCCCACGGCGAGCCGTGTGTTGGCCTCGGCCTTCTTGCCGTTCACGCGGATCTTGCCGGTGCGCAGCAGGCGCTGGATTACGGCCTGGGTCAGGCCTTCAACCTGGCGGCGCAGAAAACGGTCGAGGCGGGTGTCGGCCTCGTTCGCCGTCACTTCGAATTGCTGAATCATGCGCCCTCTTCGCGCAGTTTGGCCTGGGATGCGAGCCCTGGAAGGGAAAAGGAAGGAAGGGCTACTTTTTGTGAACAAAAAGTAGCAAAAAACTTTGCTACTTTGGGCGGTGCTGGTTTCAACGCCCCAGGCCCAAAGTCACAGAAGTTTTTGGTGCCGCTTTTTCCAAAAAGCGGCCACTTCCTTGCCTTCTTCTACTGCGGCCGTCGTTTTTTCCGCAGCCCGGCCCAGTAATCGAGCCGTTTCAGGATCTCACGCTCATAGCCGCGCTCATTCGGCTGGTAGAATTCCGGGCGGTTTTCGCCCGCGAGCGGGGGCGGAAAGAAGTCCTGGCCGGAAAACGCATCGGGCTGGTCGTGGTCATACTGGTAGCCTGCATGATAGCCGAGCTGTTTCATCAGCTTGGTCGGCGCGTTCAGCACATCGAGAGGCGGGGGGACGTGCGAGGTCTGTTCCGCCACGCGCATCGCGGCGTCGAAGCCGAGATAGGAGGCGTTCGATTTCGGGGCGGTTGCGACATAGTTGATCGCCTGCGCCAGGAACAAACGGGCCTCGGGCCAGCCGATGCGTTCATAGGCGTTCCACGCCGTCACGACCTGAACCATGGCTTGCGGGTCGGCCATGCCGACATCCTCGGAGGCGGCGCAGGCCAGCCGGCGGAACACGGTCTCCGGCGCCTCGCCGGCCACCATCATGCGCGCGGCGTAATAGAGCGCCGCCTGCGCGTCCGATCCGCGCAAGGATTTGTGAAATGCCGAGAGCAGGTCGTAATGCCCGTCGCCGGCTTTGTCGTGGGTTGCCATCCGCCTTTGCAGCAGGCGCGCCATCGAGGCGGCGTCGAGCGGCTCGGCGACACCGGCTGAGCAGAGCTGCTCGATCATGTTCAGCAGATAGCGCCCGTCGCCCCCGGCGAGGGCCAGCAAAGCTGCGCGGGCGTCGGGCAACAAGGGCACCGGCTGGCCCAGCTCGGCTTCGGCGCGCTGCACGAGCTGTTCCAAAGCGGCCTCGTCCAGCGCTTTCAGGACAAAAACCTGGCAACGCGAGAGCAACGCGCCGTTCAGCTCGAAAGACGGGTTTTCGGTGGTGGCGCCGATCAGGGTGATCGTGCCGTCCTCCACCACCGGCAGGAACGCATCCTGCTGTGAGCGGTTGAAGCGGTGGATTTCATCCACGAACAGCAGCGTGCCCTGACCGACGGTACTGCGCTGGCGCGCGGTGTCGAACACCTTGCGCAAGTCGGCGACGCCGCTCTGGATCGCGGAGAGGGTTTCGAAATGCCGGTCCGTGGCCTGGGCGAGCAGGCGGGCGATGGTGGTTTTGCCGGTGCCGGGCGGGCCCCAGAGGATCAGGGACGAGAGGGTTCGGGCCTCCACCATCCGCGCCAGCGGGCCGCCGGGGGCGAGCAGATGGTCCTGGCCCATCACCGCGGCGAGCGTTTGCGGGCGGAGCCGGTCGGCCAGGGGGCGGGGCGCATGAAGGCTGAAAAGGCTGGGCGCATCGCTATGCGCGCGAGCTGTCATTTTTAGACCATCCTTGAAAACTGAGCCGTCATCCCGCCAATCTAGCCCCGGCGGCTTCGTCAACCAACCCGTTCGAGCACGAACACCGTGACGATGGAGGAGGCGCAGGTGGTGACCGTGCCCCAGGCGATATCGAGGACGCTGATCCAGGCCGGCCAGCCGCGCAGGCTCGCCATCGAGGCGAGGTTGTAGGTGGCATAGGCGGTCAGGCCGAGGATCGCGCCGCGGGTGAGGGCGTAATGCAGGCCCAGACCCTGCAGGCTCGGCAGCACGATGAGCGCGGTCACACCCAGCGGATAGACCAGATAGAACAACAGTGCCGGCAGCATGCGCGGCCGTTCCGACATCAGATGCCCGAGGGCCGGCCGATACAGACTGATTGAGAGTGAAGCTCAGCCAACCTGCATCGAGGAAAGCCAAGCACGAGGAAGACAGTGAGGTAGCCGCTCCAGAACATGGGTAAGCAAGGCTCCGTAAAAGACGACGGAAAGTCACTGTTATGTAATCATTTCGCTGGGCAGACCAACCGACGAGGACGCATGATTGATTTGCCCGTGGCGCGGCCTATATTCGGCCCATGGCAAAATCAGACGGTCCGGTCATCGATATGACCCCGGATGGCGCGTTCATCGATCCCCCGAAACCCGCCCCTCTCTCGTTCGGCACCATCGTCGGACGGCTCATCGCCTTCGGCGTGGCGCTTTGTGTGGTTGCGCTGCTGTTCTCGGCGGCACTGATCATCATTCCGGTGATGATCGCGCTCGGCACTGTGGCGTACTTCCTCGGCCGAGGTAAGTTCCAGGCGAAGTTTCTGCGCTTCTGAACGTTCGGGTCAGGATTAGGAAGGAAGCAGCCGCTTTTTGAAAAAAGCGGCGCAAAAACTTTTTGTCTGTTTGCGCCTGAAGCGCCCGAACGGCACCGGCCCAATTTAAAAAAGTTTTTTGCTACTTTTTTTCAAAAAAGTAGCCCTTCCTTTCTTTTCTTTTTGGCCCGCCCCGAGAGAGGGCGGGCCAAACTCGTCATTTCTCGACGAAGGCTTTTTCGATCACGAAATGGCCGGGCTCGGAATGGTTGCCTTCCTGGAAGCCGGCTTCGGTGAGGAACTTCTCGAGATCCGTCAGCATTCCCGGGCTGCCGCAGAGCATCACGCGGTCGGTTTCGCGGTTCAGGCGCGGGAGCTGCAGGTCGCCTTCGAGCTTGCCGGTCTCCAGCAGGGTCGTGATGCGGCCGGTATTGCGGAAGGCCTCGCGCGTAACGGTCGGGTAATAGAGCAGCTTGTCCTTGACCATCTCGCCGAAGAACTCGTCTTCGAACAGGCTGTTGACCACCATCTCGCCATAGCCGAGTTCGGCGATGGCGCGGCAGCCATGCACCAGCACCACATGCTCGTAGCGCTCGTAGGTGTCGGGGTCCTTGATGATGCTGACGAACGGGGCGAGGCCGGTGCCGGTGCCCAGCATGTACAGCGTCTTGCCGGGAAGCAGATTGTCCTGGATCAGCGTGCCGGTGGGCTTGCTGCCGACCAGGATCTGATCGCCGGGGGCGAGCTTCTGCAGTTTCGAGGTCAGCGGGCCGTCCGCCACCTTGATCGAGAAGAATTCGAGCTGGTCTTCGTGATTGGCGTTGCACATGGAATAGGCACGCAGCAGCGGCCGTCCTTCGACCTGCAGCCCGATCATGGTGAACTGCCCGCTGATGAAGCGGAAGCCGGGGTTGCGGGTCGCGGTGAAGCTGAACAGGGTGTCAGTCCAGTGCCGGACGGTCTGCACCGTCTCGGTATACATCGTCGCCAAAAGTGTCGCTCCTAGGAATCTTTCAGGGCTGATTAAAGGAGCCCGCGGCAAAAGTTAACCGTACAAATGACAATTCAGCCAATCCGTGGCCGAACGGCACGCCGAAGTAAAGAAAGGCTACTTTTTGTGAACAAAAAGTAGCAAAAAAACTTTGCTAATCTGGGCCCGTGCGGTTTCAGCGCCTCAGGCCAAAAGTCAAAGAAGTTTTTGCGCCGCTTTTTTCAAAAAGCGGCCGCTTACTTTAGAGGGAGATTTTCTTTTTTAAATCCGCTCATTTGTAACGGATTTTTTTGTGACTTATTGGCCTCAGTAGAATTATCCGGCGGGGTGCGCTAAGCGGCGTCATCTTTCAGTCGGAGCCTGCATGACGAGTTCCACGCTGATCGACGTCGAGCGGAAGATTCATCTCGACGCCCTTCGTTCGCAACCGGAATTTGCGGCATTTCGCGGGGTTCCCGTCAGCCTGCCCGAGACCGCCTATCAGCGCCCGGCCTTGCTGGGCTTTTTTCTGCGCCATGCGCTGGAAGCGTCCTGGCTTTGCCGCCACGGCGTGGCCGCCTCGGTGGCGGAGCTGGCGGCGGCGCGCGTGAGCGCTCAATTCATCGAAGCCGAGGCCGAGGCGTTGAGCCCGGCCGACCGTGCCGCCTTGCCCGGCTGGGTGCCGGTGATGGCCGCCGAGGTCGCGCCCGCCGCGGAGGCGATTGCCGCGCATTTTTATGCGGGCAGCGCGGAGATCGCGCTGGTGCGCAGCGTCTGGAGCCTGCTCGGCACGGCCGAGGCGCTGATGGAGACCGGTGGCGACATCCGTCTGGCGCGCGATCCGCTCTCGGCCCTGAATGGCTATGGGTGCAGCCACCGGCCGCGCCCCTGGGCAGTGACGTTCGCCTCTTCCACCGCGTCTTCGTCCTCCGAGCGCGGCTATGTGGCCGCCGATCGCGCCCGGCTGCGCAATACGCAGGGCGCTGCTGAAGGGCATGGACCGCCGCATCGCCGTTCGCAACGCCATCGAAGAGGTGCGGCGCGGCATTTCCGGCGCGCTTGGCCTGCAGACGGGCGACGCGCATCGTCTTTGCCGCCTCCGGCACCGATACCGAGCTGCTGGCTCTTGGCGCTCGCGCATCTGGCGGAAGCCGACCGGCCGGTCCTGAACATTCTCATCGCCCCGGAAGAGACCGGGCGCGGCGTGCCGATGGCCGCGCGCGGGCTGCATTTCGCGGTCGATACCGCGCTCGGCCATGACGTGACCTTTCAGGCGCCCATCGCCGGCTTCCGTGCCGATACCAAGCTCGCGAACATCGCCTTGCGGGGTCCGACCGGCGCCTTGCGCGGCCAGGCGGAAGTCGAGGCGGATATCGCAGCGGCGATGGCGCAGGGGATCGCCGCCGGGCAGCGGGTGATTCTCCACGGGCTCGATCTGTCGAAGACCGGCCTGCTTGGCGCCGCGCCCTGCTTTCCTGGCGGGGATGCGCGCGAAATACGGGCAGAATTTCGACATCGTGCTCGATGCCTGCCAGGCGCGGCTCTCTCCCGGCCGCAATCCAGCATTATCTCGCCTTGGACGCGGTGGTGCTGATCACCGGTTCGAAATTCTTCACCGGACCGCCTTTCGCCGGGGCGGCGCTGCTGCCTGCAACGGTCGCGGCACGCCTGCAGCAGGCGCTCCTGCCGGACGGGCTGGATGCCTATTTCGGCCGTGACGAATTTCCCACCGATTGTCCGGCCGCCATGCATCTGCCGGCAGTCGGCAATTACGGGCTGGCGCTGCGCTGGCAGGCGGCACTGGCCGAAATCCGCGCCTTGCTGCGCGTGGCCCCGGAGCGGCGCAGCGAAATTCTGCGCGGTTTCGGCCAGACCGTGCGCGCCGCCATCGCCCGGCATGAGGCGCTCACATTGCTGGACGCCCCCGCGATCACCCGCTTCGAAGGCGCGGAAGACTGGGAATTGCTGCCCAGCATCTTCACCTTCTCGCTGCGCGCACCCCATGAGCCCGGAAGCTGCCTCAGCCCGGCGGAAGCGCGCAACGTGTATCTGTGGCTGAATACCGACCTCTCGGCGCTGCTGCCGCAGGCCGGCGACCTCGCGGCGCGCATCTGCCATATCGGCCAGCCGGTGCCGTTGCCGCAGCCGGGCGGGGAAGGGCTGCAAGGCGCGCTGCGCGTCTCAGCCGGGGCGCGGCTGATCTCCGGCGAGCCTTCGCATCGCGGCCTGCGCGCCCAGGCCCGGCTCAACCGGGAATTCTCCGACCTGACGCTGGTCTTCGCCAAGATCGACCTGATCCTTCGCCATTGGAGCCTGCTGGTCGAAGCCAACCCGGCCCCGCGTTACCGGCCGGCGCCGTTTAGGCGGGAGAAAGAGGCCGCTTTTTGAAAAAAGCGGCGCAAAAACTTTTTTGAATCTGGGCCTCGGGCGGTGAAACAGGCACGGGCCCGGTTTAAAAAGCTTTTTTGCTTCTTTTTTACGGACTGTTGGGTTTCACGGGATTTCCTATGTTGGGCCTGTGGCGTTGAAACCAGCACGGCCCAGTTTCAAAGAAGTTTTTGCGCCGCTTTTTTCAAAAAGCGGCCCTTTCTTTCTTATCACTTGCTGTCGCCATGCAACCCATGGTTCCTTTCGGCCATGGTAAAGCTCGATAAAATCTACACGCGCGGCGGTGATGCCGGCGAAACCTCGCTCGGCAATGGCGCGCGGGTTGCCAAATCCTCGGCCCGTGTTGCCGCCTATGGCGATGTGGACGAGGCCAATGCCGCGATCGGCCTGGCCCGGCTGCATATTGTCCGGGCCGGAGGACATCGTGCTGGCGCGCATCCAGAACGATCTGTTCGATCTGGGCGCGGATCTCTGTGTGCCGATCAAGGAGGGGAACCGGCTTTGCGGGTGACCCAGGCGCAGGTGGACTGGCTGGAAGGGCAGATCGACCGCATGAACGCCGAGCTGGCGCCGCTGCGCTCCTTCATTCTGCCCGGCGGCACGCCCGCGGCGGCTTTCCTGCACCAGGCCCGCACCGTGGTGCGGCGTGCCGAGCGGCTGGTGGTGGCGCTGCTGGCGCTGCCGGATGAGGCGGTGAACCGGCTGGTGCTGGTCTATCTCAACCGCCTCTCGGACCTGCTGTTCGTGATGTCCCGCTATGTCAACGGCAAGGGCGCGCATGACGTGCTCTGGGTGCCGGCGGCGAACCGTGACGGCTGAGGCGCAGCCTCTCATCAGAAGCTGCTGGTGCTCCGTCAATCTCTGTGCCGGGGCCCGAAGGTTGGCGCCGCCATGATTCGCATCCTGTATATGAGCGATCTGCACCTGGAGATGGAGCGTTGGCGGCTCAACGTCGTCGGCTGGAGCGCCTTCATGGCGCGGCATCGTGAGGTCTCGCTGCATCCGTTGCGCGGGCCGATGCTCGAAAAGGTCGGGCGTGTCGACCTGATCGTGCTGGCGGGTGACGTGCATCAGGGCGTACGCGGCATCCTCTATGCCGAGCGGCTTTCGCGTTTTCTGCAGGCGCCGGTGGTTTATGTCGCCGGCAACCATGAATTCTATCAACCAGAATATGGAGCGCTTGCTGCCCGCTTTGTACCGCGCCGCGGCGCGCACCGGCGGCCGCGTCAGTTTCCTGGAAAACAATGTCGCCGCTTTCAATTTCCACGGGCAGAGGCTGAATATTCTCGGCTGCACGCTCTGGACCGATTACGAGCTGTACGGCGACCGTGCCGGCGCGATGCAGATCGCCTCGCGGCGGATGAACGATTATGAAATGATCGATGACGGCCGGCATGGTTTTACGCCGGAAAATGCGCTGCGCCGGCATCTGGCCTCGCGCGTCTGGCTGCACAGGACGCTGGCCCGGCTGCAGCGTTACGAGGCTGACGCCAAAAATCTTGTGGTCACGCATCATGCGCCGAGCGGGGCCGCGCTGGGGGGCGAGCGTTCGGGCGGCATCGGCCCGGCCTATGCCTCGGAATTGCTGCTGGAATTCGCGTCGCGCGCGCCCGCCGCCTGGATCCATGGCCACACGCATTTCCGGCATGAGAGCGCGGAGGAGGGGATCCGCTTTGTCTCCGCGCCGCGCGGCTATGTGCTGCATGACGGGACGATGGCGCAGGAATACCAGCCGGGCATTCTCGAACTCTGATGCGCCATTGCGTGTTGCAGCGCGGAAACCTATCAGGAGCACCATGTCGAAACCGCATTACGTCCTCACCCTCTCCTGTCTCAACCGCCCCGGCATCGTCGCCGCCGTGACCAGCTGCCTGTTCGAGCATGGCGCCGATATCCGCGAGGCACAGCAATATCGACGATGTCGAGACCAAGAAGTTTTTCGCCCGCATCGCCTTCGACCTGACCGGCGGCGCCAGTCTTTCGGCCATGCGGGAGGCTTTCGCCGCAGGTGGCGGAGACGATGCAGCTGAGCTGGCGGATCAGCGACCATGCGGTGCCGCGCCGCGTCCTGCTGCTGGTTTCGAAATTCGACCATTGCCTCGTCGATCTTCTGTATCGCTGGCGCATCGGCGAATTGCCGATGACACCCACGGCCATCGTCTCCAACCATGGCCCGGAACATTATGAGGGGTGCGATTTCGGCGGCCTGCCGTTCCACCATCTGCCCATCACCAAAGAGACGAAGATGGAGCAGGAAGCGCAGATCTGGTCGCTGGTGAAAGAGACCGGGGCCGATCTGGTGGTGCTGGCGCGCTATATGCAGGTGCTCTCCGACGCGCTGGCGGCGAAGCTGGTGGGCCGCTGCATCAACATCCACCACTCCTTCCTGCCCGGCTTCAAAGGGGCGAAACCCTATCATCAGGCGCATGGGCGCGGCGTGAAGCTGATTGGCGCCACGGCGCATTATGTCACAGGTCGACCTCGATGAGGGGCCGATCATCGAGCAGGATGTGGAACGCATCAGCCATGCCGACACGCCGGACGATCTGGTCCGCAAGGGGCGCGATATCGAGCGCCGGGTGCTGGCCCGCGCGGTGCGCTACCATCTGGAGGACCGGGTGATTCTGAACGGCCGCAAGACCGTGGTGTTCGCGAACTGAACCGGTGATTGACTAACACGTTGCGGTTGCATAGCTCCCGCGACGTTTCTTCAGAAAGGCATAAAATCGTGGCGGCACAATTGATTGACGGCAAAGCCTTCGCGGAACGGCAGCTGGCGGATATCACCGCCGAGGTCGCCGCCCTGCCGTTTCAACCCGGGCTTGCCGTGGTGCTGGTGGGCGAGGATCCGGCCAGCCAGGTCTATGTGCGCAACAAGGCGCGGCAGACGGTGCAGGTGGGCATGCGCTCGTTCGAGCATCGCCTGCCCGGCGATGTCTCCCAGGATGCATTGCGGCAGCTGGTGCAGCAACTGAACGCCGACCCCGCGGTGCATGGCATTCTCGTGCAATTGCCGCTGCCCAAGCATCTCGACGCGGAGCAGATCATCGCGGCGATCGACCCGGCCAAGGATGTCGACGGCCTGACCGTGACCAATGCCGGCCTGCTCGCCGCCGGCCAGCCGGGCCTGGTGCCCTGCACGCCGCTCGGCTGCATGCTGCTGCTGGAGGACGTGCTGGGCGATCTCACCGGCCTGCATGCCGTCGTGGTCGGCCGCTCCAACCTGGTCGGCAAGCCGATGGCGCAATTGCTGCTGGCGCAGAACTGCACCGTCACCATCGCCCATTCGCGCACCCGCAACCTGCCGGAACTGTGCCGCAGCGCCGACATTCTGGTGGCCGCGGTCGGCCGCCCGGAAATGATCAAGGGCGACTGGATCAAGCCCGGCGCGACGGTGATCGATGTCGGCATCAACCGTGTCAGCAATCGCGGATCAGAAATCCCGGCTGGTCGGCGATGTCGCCTTCGACGAGGCCAAGGACGTCGCCGCGCATCTGACGCCGGTGCCGGGCGGTGTCGGGCCGATGACCATCGCCTGCCTGCTGCGCAACACCTTGACCGCGGCCAAGCGGCAGCATCATCATTCTGATACGTAAACATGTCTGGCGGTTTTCACGCGCCTGTCATAAATTTACGCAGGGATGGAGAGTGAAAAAATGACAGCGCGGATAAAAAATAAAACCGCTGGCAAGGCGGAGAAAATGACGGGCGATCTGCAGCAGCTTCTCAAGGACGTCAATCTGCCGGTGAACCTTTCTGATGCGGCGGCTTCCGTGTCGGATCTGACGCTGGAGCAGGCGCTCGGCGTGCAGGTGAGGGCGATGCGCCGCCGCCTCGGCATCACTGTTTCCGAACTCGCCGCCTCGGCAGGGCTGTCCGGCGGCATGTTGTCGAAAATCGAGAACGGCCAGATCTCGCCGTCGCTTTCCAGCCTGCAGGCGCTGGCGAAGGCGCTCAACGTGCCGATCACGGCTTTCTTTTCCACCTTCGAGGAGCGGCGCGATTGCTCCTTCGTGCCCGCCGGCAGCGGCGTGATCATCGAGCGGCGCGGCAGCCGCGTCGGACATGAATACAGCCTGCTCGGCCATGCGCTGGGCGGCCAGGTGGCGATCGAACCGTATCTCATCACCCTGCATGAGGGCGCCGCCCCTTATCCGGCCTTCCAGCATGCCGGGCGGGAATTCATCTATATGCTGAGCGGCGAGGTGATGTATCGCCACGGCGACCAGTCCTACCATCTCCGCCCGGGCGACGCGCTCCTGTTCGATTCCGGCGCCCCGCACGGGCCGGAAAAATTGCTGGTGCAGCCGATGAAATATCTTTCGATCATCTGCTATCTGCGGGAGACGAATTAGAAAAAGAAAGTAAGTGGCCGCTTTTTAAAAAAGCGGCGCAAAAACTTTTTGCTCTTCGGGCCGGTGGCGCGCGGATGACATGGGCTATGCCTTAGTCGGGGAAATATTCCGTGTGGGTTTCGGCGGTGCGGCCGATATAGAGGGCCCGTCGGCCCGCGAACGAGACGATGTAGCCCGCGCACCCCGCCGCCGCGATCTTCCGGCAGAAGCCCAGATAGGTATAGCCGGGAACCAGTTGTTGCGCTTCCCGGATGGCGGCTTGAATGCGCGCCGCGTCAAAGGCCAAGGCGACGGGAAGCTCCAGCCTGTGCATCGGCAGTTCGACATTGTCGCTATCGGGCATGTAGTAGGTCGCGGCCGCGCGCCGGAAGTCGGCGGCGTAGCCTTCAAATCCTTCCTGCATCAGTGCCGCGACGATCTGTGGAAAGGTCCTGCTGTTGTTTTCCGCGCCTTCAAGGCAGGCCTTGGCGACAGATTTTTTGTGATCGTCCAAAAGCGTTCCTCTCTTCCGGAGGTTCTGTCACTCAGGCCCGTGCCCCGTTTCGCGCCACAGGCCCAGAGTCAAAAAAGTTTTTGCGCCGCTTTTTCCAAAAAGCGGCTACTTTCTTCCTTAAAAATGCTCGCGCAGCGCGGCGAGGCCCTGTTCGAGATCGGCGATCAGATCGTTGGTATCTTCCAGCCCGATATGGAAGCGCGCGAGTTCGCCTTCGAATGCGCCGCTGCCTTCGGAGCGGCGGATGGTTCCGGTGGTCGGCAGCACCAGACTTTCAAACCCGCCCCAGCTCGAGCCGATGCCGAACAATTGCAGCGCATCGATCATCGCCACCACCGCTTCGGCGGAAAATTGCGGCTGGAACACCACGCCGAACAGGCTGCAGGCGCCGGCGAAATCGCGTTTGAAAATCTCATGGCCGGGGCAGCCGGGCAAAGCCGGGTGCAGCACGCGCGCCACTTCCGGCCGTGCGGCGAACCATTTGGCCACGCGCAGCCCGGCTTCCTCCTGAGCTTTCAGCCGTACCCGCAGCGTGCGCAGGCCGCGCAATGCCAGCCAGCAATCATCGGGCGAGGCATAGGCGCCCATTTGCAGAGCGCCGTCGCGCAGCCAGGCCCAGTCCTCGTCGCTGTTCACCGTTACCGCGCCGAGGATCAGGTCCGAATGGCCGCCGATATATTTGGTCAGCGCCTGGATCGACACATCGACCCCGTGGGCGAAAGGCTGGAAGTTCAGAACGCCCCAGGTATTGTCCATGAACAGCTTGGCGCCGGCCTCATGGGCGAGCTTCGCCAGCATGGGAATGTCCTGGACCTCGAATGTGTGGCTGCCCGGGCTTTCGGTGAACAGGATGCGGGTATTGGGGCGCAGGCGCGGGCGCAGGTCCGCGGCGCTGATCATCGGGTCATAATATTCGATGCTCACACCGTAGCGGGTCAGGGTGCCGTCGCAGAAATTGCGCGTCGGGCCATAGACGGAATCCGGCACGAGCATATGGTCGCCGGCGCTTAAGCAAGCGAGCAGCGGCACGGTCACTGCGGCCAGGCCGGAGCTGACGACCTGGCAATGGGTGCCGCCCTCGATCTCCGCCACGGCCGCCTCCAAGGCAAAATGCGTCGCGCTGCCGTGCGTGCCGTAAATTTCCACCGGTTCGCGGCGGCGCCGGCCGGTGGCGAGCTTGGTCGCCATGTCCGGGTAGAGCACGGTCGAGCCGCGCACCAGCGGCGGGTTCACATAGCCGTAGGATTTCGTGCCGTTGCGCCCGGCATGAATCAGCGCCGTGTCGATTTTCTTAGCCATAGTTCAAACCTCGATCGGCGTGTCATCGCGACCGCCCCATTCAGACCAGGAGCCGTCATAGAGAGCACCTTGCGGCAGGCCGGCCACTGCCAGCCCGAGCGTCAGCACAGCGGCGGTGACGCCCGAGCCGCAGCTGGTCACCACGCGGCTTTCCGGCGTGATGCCGAGTCCGGCAAATTTGGCGCGCAGAATGGCCGGCGGCAGCATTTTGCCGTCCTGCAGCAATTCTGTGAAGGGCAGGGATTTCGCGCCGGGAATATGGCCGCTGTGCATGCCCGGGCGCGGTTCTGGCACGCTGCCGTTGAAGCGTCCCGCCGCGCGCGCGTCCAGCACCTGCTCGGAATGGCTTTGCAGATTGGCCTTCATCTGGTCGAGGCTGCGCACGAGAGCAAGGCGGAAGCCGGCCTGGAACTGGCCCGGCGCCACTTGGGCGGGGGCGCCGGAGGACACCGCGCCGCCGGCCTCGACCCAGCCGGGCAGGCCACCATCGAGCACTGAGACATTGTCGTGGCCGAACACGCGGAACATCCACCAGAGCCGCGCCGCCGAGAACAGGCCGCGCTGGTCATAGACGATGACATGGTCGGCGTTGCTGATCCCCAAGCGAAGCGACGGCGGCGGCGAAAGCCTCCGGCGTCGGCAGCATGTGGGGAAGGGACGAAGCGGCATCGACGACCTTGTCGATATCGAAGAACCGGGCGCCCGGCAGATGCGCCGTTTCGAAGAGGGACACCGCGTCCTTGGCCTCGTTCGGCAGGTAATAAGTCGCATCCAGCAGGCGGACGCGCGCATCCGGTGCCGCCAGAAGCTCGCTCAGCTGAGCGGGGGAAACCAGGTCCTGCATCAGCCGCGCGCCGCCGCGGCCAGAGCCCGCACGCGTTCCGCCGCGGTTGCGCCCTTGATCGCGTCGCGCCAGGCATGTTCCGAGACGCGCTGATGCGCCGCCACGGCATCCTCGGCGCCGGTGATCATCGCCACGCCTGATTGCGCGGAGGGCAGGGCGTCGGGTTGGAACGGGTTGATCGCGAGCGTGGCGCGCTCGCGTGAGCGCAGCAGAGTGAAGGGGCCGTTCGGCTCGCCGTTGGCCATCAGCCCGAGTTGCAGGCCGATCGGTTCGCTTTCCATCAGGTTGGCGATCAGCTCCATCTCGCGCTGGGCGACTTCGCGGGCGGCATGGCGCAGCCGCTCGCTCACCGGGACCGCGCCGGCGACGCCTTCGGTGAGGAATTTCTGGATCGAGCTGATGGTGAGGATGCCAATGATCGAGGGTTTGCGCGACGCATACATGCGCTTGCGTGAGATCATTACGTTGAGCAGCTGTTCCGAGGCGGCGCGCGCCGCCGCCCGGTCAGCGCCCATGGCTTCGGCCGCCTCCTCGTAAACCTGCGCCAGCACGTTGTCGTACTGCTCGGAGGAAATCAGGTAACAGATCGGTCCGAAGACCTGCAGGATCTGATCGGAGGTTTCTTCGATCTGGCGGATGCGCTCCATATAGCCGACCGGCTTGGAATAATATTCCACGCCGATGCCGAGCAGCGTCAATGGCGATATTTTGAGAAGTTCCGCGAGACGGTTGACGGTGTCGAGTTTGATGACCTCGCCCTTCTCATAGCGATACAGGGCAGCGCGGGAGACACCCAGACGAGCCGAAATTTCCTCGGCCTTGAGGCCGGATTCCATACGGTAGGCCCGTAATTGCTGACCGATCTCATTGAAGCGCATTGATATGACCCCCTTGCCACCCGGTTCTATCGCAGGATTACTTCTCCGCTGAGAGGACCGCCATCTCATAAATCGTCATGACGCACCTGCTTACTATTTTATATACATGAAATGTCGCAAAAATCCAAAAAACATATGGACGGGCGAGATTTCTTATGCGGCGTGACAGGCCCTTGCCGGGCGGACGCCTCATCGGGCATCACAGGTCTATGAAATATGAACGGATCTTGCTGCTGGCCATGGCCGTGGCGCTCGGTATCGGCTGCCTGCTCATTTTGCTGCCGTTCCTGCCGGCAATGCTCTGGGCCGGCATCCTGGTCTATTGCCTGTGGCCACTCTACCTCAAGCTGTCGCGCTATATCCCATCCTCGATTGCGGCGTTCCTGATCACCCTGGTGCTGGCGGCAATCATTCTCGTGCCGCTGGTGCATCTGGCGCTGGTCGCCGCCCGCGAAGCGCGGGACAATCGCGCCTGGGTCCAGGATGTGATGCAGAACGGCTTGCCTCCGGCCCCGCCGATGCTCGCCCGGCTGCCGCTGATCGGTGGCGTGCTCACGGATTTCTGGAATAATTCGGCGGATGATCTCGGCGGTGCCGCAAGCTCGCTGCAACCGGTGCTCGGCCCGATCACGCATTCGGGCATTCATTTGCTGTTCAGGCTGACGCATGGGCTGATCGGCATCATCGTGGCCCTGTTCATCACCTATTTCTTCTTTCTTACCGGGGCGCAGGTCGTCAGCCGGATCCGAATCTTTCTGGTCCGGCTGATGGATGAGAGCACCGCCGAGCATCTGCTCATGCTGATCGCCGGGACGGTGCGCGGCGTGGTGTTTGGCATTGTCGGCACGGCGGCGCTGCAGGGCATCCTGTACGCGATCGGTTTTGAGCTTTTGCACGCCCCGAAGGCTCTGCTGCTGGCCTCACTGGCGGGGCTGGTCTCGATCGTTCCGGCCGGCGCGGTGATCGTTTATGTGCCGCTGAGCCTGTATCTGCTGGCGACGGGGCATCCGCTGCATGCGGTGGTGTTGCTGATCTATTGTTTCGGCGTGGTCGGCGGGGCCGATTCGATCGTCCGTCCCTGGCTGATCGCCCGGGGCGCTCAGCTTCCCTACGCGCTCACGCTGCTTGGCGTGCTCGGCGGGGCGATCGCATTCGGCGCTCTGGGCATTTTTGTCGGGCCGGTGCTGCTGGTGCTCGGGCTGTCGGTGGCAGAGGAATTCGCCGGGCAGGCGCGCGGCGCATGGCGCCAGCCGTGATCAGAGGCGGTTAGCTAAATATTAACGATCTGGTGTCATACAGGCTTATGACGCCAGCCACGTTGCTTGCCCCATCTCCGGCCAAACACACCGCCCGGCGCCGCGCGGCGGAAATGTCCGGCCGTCAGGCGGAGCGCGATGCCGAGGCCTATCTCGCGGCACAAGGCTATACCGTGCTTGCGCGGCGCTTGCGCAGCCCTGCGGGGGAGATCGATCTCGTTCTGGCGGACCGGGATATTTTGCTGTTCGTCGAGGTCAAGGCCCGGCCATCGCTGGCGGAAGCCGCTTATGCCGTCTCCCCACGCCAGCAGGCGAGGCTCTTGGCTGCCGCCGGCGCCGTCATGGCGCAGCATCCCGAATGGGCGCGGTCCTGCACCCGCTTCGACGTGGTGTTGTTCGGCGCCGGGGGCGCGTGCCGGCACATCGAGGATGCGGTTCGCTACCAGTAAGCCGTCCGCAGGTTGTCTGTGGCGTTTGATGAGCGGGTTCGGTTGAGTGGGATGGTTCGGTTGCGGCGTTTGATTTGGGGGCGATGGTGGGTGGAGGGCGGCGAGGGCACGTGCGTGTTTGGCCGTGCTGCCGACAACGCCACCGGCCCAAGTCAAAAAAAGTTTTTGCGCCGCTTTTTTCAAAAAGCGGCTTCTTACTTACTTAAATTCCCCGCCGTCAGCGGCCGAACGCCGCCAGGAGCCGCGCATGCGCGCGGGCACCGCGATGAAAGCAGGCCAGTTCGAATTTCTCGTTCGGCGAGTGGATGCGGTCATCATCCAGCCCAAAGCCGGCCAGCAGCGTCTCCAGGCCAAGATGGGTCTTGAAGGCTTCCACCACCGGGATCGACCCGCCGCAGCCGATCAGCGCCGCCGGCCGGCCGAATTCATCGGCCAAAGCCTGCCGCGCGGCCGCCATGAAAGGCGCGTCGAGGTCCATGGCAAAACCCGGCGCGGCGCCGAAACGCTTGAATTCGGCCTTCGCGTCGGGGGGAAGCCGCGCCGTCACGAAACGCTCGAAATTGTCGAGGATCGTCGCCGGATCCTGGCCGGGGACCAGGCGGAAGGTCAGCTTCGCCGTCGCCTCCGCCGGGATCACGGTTTTCGTGCCGTCGCCCTGATAGCCGCCGTAAATACCGTTAATGTCGGCGGTCGGCCGGGCCCAGAGCTGCGCCAGCGGCGACTGCCCATGTTCCCCGGCCGGGTGGCGCAGCCCCACCTCGCCGAGGAACGCTGCCTCGTCGAAGCCGAGCTGCGCCCAGGATGTCCGCACCGCCTCCGGCACCGGCGCCACACCATCGTAAAAGCCAGGGATGCGGATGGCGCCCTGATCGTCCTGCAGATCGCCCAGCACGCGGGTCAGCGCGTTGATAGGGTTCAAAGCAAGGCCGCCGAACAGGCCGGAATGCAGGTCGCGCGAGGCCGCCTTCACGGTGACCTCGACCGCCGCCAGCCCGCGCAGCGAGGTGGTGATCGCCGGGGTCTCGAAATTCCACATATTCGTGTCGGCCACGAGCACGAAATCCGCCGCCAGCGCCGCTTTCTCATTGGTCAGCAGTTCAGCGAGCGAGGGGCTGCCGCATTCCTCCTCGCCCTCGAGCAGGACCGTGAGGCGCACCGGCAGCTTGCCGTTGACCGCCAGATGCGCCCGGCAGGCCTCGAAGAAGCTCACCACCTGGCCCTTATCATCCACCGCGCCGCGGGCAACGATGCGCTTGCCGCGCGGCCCGTCGATCAGCTGCGGGTCGAACGGGTCGGAGTTCCACAAAGCCAGCGGGTCGGGTGGCTGCACGTCATAATGGCCATAGAACAGCACATGCGGCGCGTCCGGCCCGGCGCCGTGATGCGTGGCGATGACGCCGGGAAGCCCCGAGGTCTCCGAAAGCCGGGCGGCAAACCCCATTTCCGCCAGCGTATCGCGCGCCCATTCGGCGGCCTTGCGGCAGTCCCCCGCATGCGCCGGTTGGGCGCTGATGCTGGGAATGCGCAGCAGGCTGAACAGCAGTTGCACGGAGGCATCGAGGTGATCGTCGATATGCTGCAGAATCTGTTCCATGAAGTTCATCTGGGCGCAGCCGGGGCGAAAAAGCAATGAGACTTGATCTGGAGAAGAAACTCGCCGAAGACCCAGAAACCATGGAACTGACGCTGTTCAATACCCGCACGCGGGGCAAGGAAGTTTTCCGCCCGATCGACCCGGCCAATGTGCGGGTCTATCTCTGCGGCCCAACCGTGTATGACCGGGCGCATATCGGCAATGCCCGCAATGTCGTGATGTTCGACATATTGGTGCGGCTGCTGCGCAAGCTCTACCCGCACGTGACCTATGTGCGGAACATCACCGACATCGATGACAAGATCAACGCGCGCGCCAAGGAGCGCGGCGTCGCCATCGAGGACGTCACCGAAGGGCCGATCCGCTATTACCATGAGGATATGGGCGCGCTTTACACCCTGCCGCCGGATATCGAGCCGCGCGCGACCGACCATCTCGGCGAGATCATCGACATCATCCAGCGCCTGATCGCCAACGGCCATGCTTATGTGGCCGAGGGGCATGTGCTGTTCTCGGTGGCCTCGGACGCGGATTACGGCAAATTTTCCGGCCGCAGCCCGGAAGATCTGATCGCCGGCGCGCGCGTCGAGATTGCGCCCTATAAGCGCGATTCTGGCGATTTCGTGCTGTGGAAACCTTCCTCGGACGATCTGCCGGGCTGGGACAGCCCTTGGGGGCGTGGCCGCCCCGGCTGGCATATCGAGTGCTCGGCCATGTCTTGGAAGCATCTCGGCGAGAATTTCGACATTCACGGCGGTGGCGACGATCTGATCTTCCCCCACCATGAGAACGAGATCGCCCAGTCCTGCTGTGCGTTTCCCGGCTCCACCTTCGCCAATGTCTGGGTGCATAACCGCATGCTGCTGGTGAACGGGGAGAAGATGAGCAAATCGCTCGGAAATTTCCTGTTCCTCCACGACGTGCTGCAGCTTGCCCCGGGCGAGGCCGTGCGGTTCCTGCTGATGCGCTCGCATTACCGCTCGACGCTGGATTTCTCCGACGCCGGACTGCTGGAAGCGCGCAAGGAGCTGGACCGCTTCTATCGCGCGATCGGCAAAAATCCCGGGGTCGCTGCGGCGGCCGCCGTGCCGGAAAGCGTACTCGGCCCGCTCCGCGACGATCTCAACACGCCCGGCGCGATTGCCGCTCTGCACGCGCTGGCCGATGCCGCGATGGCGGAAAATGCTGAAGCCGCGGCGGGACTTCTGGCCGCCGGGCAAATTCTCGGCCTGTTCAACCTCTCGCCGGAAGAATGGTTCGGCGCGGGGATCGACCAGTCCGCCATCGACGCGCTGGTCGCTGAGCGGGTGGCCGCGCGCAAGAATAAGGATTTCGCGGAATCCGACCGGCTGCGCGCGGAAATCGCCAAACATGGCGTGATCATCGAGGACGGCCCCGGCGGCACCTACACGTTGCGCAAGGCCTGAATATGCGCGGAGGGCTGAAAAAATGACCGGACGGGATGGCGGCGCGGACCTCGCGCCGATCGAGCCGTCGCCGGTGGTGATCCTGGTGCGGCCGCAAATGGCGGAGAATATCGGCGGGGTGGCGCGCGCCATGGGCAATGGCGGGCTATTCCATCTGCGCCTGGTGGCGCCGCGCGACGGCTGGCCGCTGGAGCGCGCCTGGGTCACCGGGTCCGGCGCGCACCGCATTCTCGATAATGCTGAAGTCTTCCCAACCGTCGAGGCGGCGGTGGCGGATCTGCATCGCGTGTTCGCGACCTGCCCGCGGCCGCGCCACATCATCAAGCCGGTGCTGACCGCCCGTGGCGGTGCCGCTGAGGTGGTGGCGGCCGGCGAGCGGGGCTTGCGCTGCGGCGTGCTGTTCGGCCCGGAACGTACCGGGCTCGATAATGACGATATCGCCTGCGCGGACAGCCTGATCCGTTACGACCTCAATCCGGACTTCATGTCACTGAACCTCTCCCAGGCGGTGATGGTGTTCGGCTATGAATGGTGGCTGGCTCGGCAGGAGGAGCTGCCGATGCGCGCTTTGCAGACCAACGAAACCGCCCCGGCGACCAAAGGCGAGCTCGATAATTTCATGAATCACCTGATCCGCGAATGCGATGCCTCAGGGTTCTTGAAGAATGAGCAGAAGCGCCCCGGCATGGTACGCAACCTGCGCCATTTCTTCACCCGCGGCGAGGTGACGCGTCAGGAGCTGAACACGTTGCATGGCATCGTCAGCGAGCTGGTGCGGGGTAGGAAGTTGAGGTGAAGGAAGAAAGGCTACTTTTTGTGAACAAAAAGTAGCAAAAAAACTTTTTGGACTTTGGGCCCGTGCCGCTCGAGCGCCTCGGGCCCAAAGTCAAAAAAATTTTTGCGCCGCTTTTTTTAAAAAGCGGCTTCTTTCTTTCTGTTTTTTGTCTTCCTTAATCGATCGTCACCGTCACCGGCACATGATCCGAAGGCTGCTGCTTGGCGCGTTCTTCCTTGCCGATGCGCACGGCACTCAGGCGTTCGGCCAAACGCGGGGAGAGCAGCGCGTGGTCGATGCGCAGGCCGGAATTCCGGTCCCAGGCGCCGGCCTGGTAATCCCAGAAGGTGTAGAGCGTTTCCGTCGGGTGCAGAGCGCGCACGGCGTCGGTCAGGCCGGTCCAGATCAGCGCGTTGAACGCCGCGCGGGTTTCCGGGCGGACCAGCGCGTCGGTCGGGGGCAAAGCGCGCGGCGCGAAATCGGCGTCGGTCGGGCAGACATTATAGTCGCCGGCGAGCAGGAAATCCTGGTCCGCGTCCATCAGCTTCTGCGCATGGGCGCGCAGGGCCGCCATCCATTCGAGCTTGTAGGCATAGCCGTCATCGCCCCGGGAATTGCCGTTGGGCAGATAGAGGTTGCCGACCGACATGCCCTGGGCGCGGACTTCGATGAAGCGGGAATGCAGGTCTTCCTCGCTCATGCCCGGCAATTTGCGCACGCTCACCTCGGCCGGGATGCGGTGCAGGATGGCGACGCCGTTATAGGATTTCTGGCCGACCACCACGGATTCGTAACCGAGCGATTGGAAGGCGAGGGCGGGAAACTGATGCTCCTCGCATTTGATCTCCTGCAGCAGCAGCAGATCCGGTTGTTCGCGTGAAAGGAAGTCGGCGACGTGCGATTCGCGGATGCGGACCGAGTTCACGTTCCAGGTGGTGATTTTCATGGGTTTCGGCCTAGGCGGAGGACCGGAAGCGTCCGGTTCAGTCGATGGAAAAAGATGTGCCGCAGCCGCAGGCGGACGTGGCGTTGGGGTTTTTTACCGCGAAATGCGCCCCCATCAGCGCATCCTTGAAGTCCAGCTCCGCGCCGGCGAGGAGGTCAAGGCTGCTCGGGTCCACATACACGGTGGCGCCGTCCGTCTCGATCACCAGATCGTCGGGATTGAGCGTCGCGGTGAGGTCGAATTTGTATTGGAAGCCGGAACAGCCGCCGGCCAGCACTTCGACTCGCAGGGCCTTCGACTCGGGATCATCGGCAAGGATCGCGGCCACGCGCGCGGCGGCGGCGGCGGTGAGGCGGAATTGCTCCAGGGTCTGGCTCATGCGTTTTCATATAGCGTCTGTGGGCCTTGGTGGTAAGGGCAGGGATGAGGTAAGGCTCAGACCATGTTGAAAGCCCCTTATGCGGTGGCCGCGGGGATGTCGCGGGGCCGCAAGTTCAGCGAGATCGTGTCGGACGATCGCAGCCCTTACCAGCGCGACCGCGACCGCGTGGTGCACTGCTCGGCCTTTCGCAAGCTGCAATACAAAACCCAGGTTTTCGTCACCCGCGAGGGGGATTTCTATCGCACAAGGCTGACGCACAGCCTGGAAGTGGCGCAGATCGCCCGCAGCATCGCCCGTAAGCTGGGGCTGGATGAGGATCTGACAGAGTGCCTGGCGCTGGCGCATGATCTCGGCCATCCGCCCTTCGGCCATGCCGGCGAATCCGGGCTGAACGAGGCGCTGGCCGCGTTCGGCGGCTTCGACCATAATGCGCAAAGCCTGCGCGTGGTGACCCTGCTGGAGCAGCGTTACGCCAATTTCGACGGGCTGAACCTGACTTGGGAGGCCCTGGAAGGGCTGGCCAAGCATAACGGCCCGCTGGCCGCGCCGCCCGATTACATCGCCGAATTCGATGCCGGCTATTCGCTGGAACTGCACCGCCAGCCATCGGCCGAGGCCCAGGTGGCGGCTTTTGCCGACGATGTCGCCTATAACACCCATGACCTGGATGACGGGCTGCGCGCCGGGCTGTTCGGCTTTGAGGATCTTATGGGCCTGCCGATGGTCGGCGACGCGGTGCGCGCGGCGCAGAGCGTGACCACGGAAATCGGCCGGGTGCGCCATGAGATCAGCCGCCGGGTGATCAACGCGCTGGTGCATGACGCGCTCGCGGAAAGCGCAGAGGCGGATCGCAGCGCTGAACCCGCGGGATGCCGACGATATCCGCAGCGCCGCGGAGCCCGTGGTGGCGTTCTCGCCGCCGATGGCGGCGGCCAACAAGGACATCAAATCCTTCCTGTTCGAACGGATGTACCGCCATTGGCGCGTCAACCGCATGTCGCACAAGGCCAGGATGGTGACGAAATCTCTCGGCACGCTGCTGCTGGAACGGCCTTATCTGCTGCCCGATGACTGGCGCGAGCGCGCCGGGGAGCCGGAGAGCGAGCAGGCGGCGGCGGTGGTGCGGGATTATGTGGCGGGCATGACGGACCGTTATGCTCTGGATGAATATGCGAGGCTGACCGACCCGTCAGTGCCGACTTGAAGGTGAGTTATGTCTGAGAATTTGTTTTCGCTCCTGCGTGGTTGGGTGTTGGAGGAGCTGGCAGCTTTGTTGCCGGAACTGCCATATGAGTTGCTGCGCAAGGTCGAGCTGACGCCGACGCGCGATGTGGCGCATGGCGACATGGCGACCAACGCGGCGATGGTCGCGGCCAAACCGGCCGGCAAGAACCCGCGCGAGATTGCGGTGTCGATCGCCGAGGCGCTGAGCCATCGCCCGGGCATCGTCAAGGCCGAACCGGCCGGTCCGGGCTTCGTCAACATCACGCTGGACGCGGCCCTGCTGCGGCGCCAGCTGCCGGTGATCCTGGCGGCGGGCGCGGATTACGGCAAATCGCGGCTGCAGCACGGCCGGATCAACGTGGAATATGTGTCCGCCAACCCGACCGGGCCGCTGCATGTCGGCCATTGCCGGGGCGCGGTGGTGGGCGATGCGCTCGCCAACCTGCTGGCCAAGGCCGGCTATAACGTCACCAAGGAATATTACATCAACGATGCCGGGGCGCAGGTCATCGCGCTCGGCCGGTCGGCCTATGTCCGTTACCTGGAGGCGCTCGGCCGCTCGCCGGAGGCCTATATCGCGACGGTGCCGGGCGGCATGCAATATGGCGGCGCCTATCTGCTGCCGATCGGCGCGGCTTTGGCCGACGTGCATGGCGAGCGCTTTGTCGATGCGCCCGAGGACGGCGTGGCTCGATCTGTTCCGCGACTATGCGGTTGAAAAAATGCTGGACATGATCCGCGAGGATCTGGCGGCGCTGGGCGTGCGGCATGACGTGTTCACCTCTGAGCGCGCCATGGTCGATGCCGGCGGCGTCGAGGCGGCGATCGACGATCTGGAAGAGAAGGGGCTGATCTATCGCGGCGTGCTGGAGCCGCCCAAGGGCAAGATGCCCGACGATTGGGAGCCGCGCGAGCAGATGCTGTTCCGCTCCACCGCCTTCGGCGACGACGTGGACCGGCCGGTGCAGAAATCCGACGGCAGCTGGACCTATTTCGCCAACGACATCGCCTATCATGCCGACAAGATGGCGCGCGGCTTTGATGACATGATCAATGTCTGGGGCGCCGACCATGGCGGCTATGTCAAGCGCATGGAGGCCGCGGTGAAGGCGCTCTCCGGCAACGGCTTGGCGCGGCTCGATGTGGAGCTGACCCAGATCGTGCGGGTGATGAAGGATGGCGAGCCGGTGCGCATGAGCAAGCGCGCGGGCACGTTCGTGGAACTGCGCGACCTGATCGACGAGGTCGGGTCGGATGCGGTGCGCTTCCTGATGCTGATGCGCAAAGCCGACGCGCAGATGGATTTCGACCTCAACGCCGCGGTGGCGCAGACGCGCGAGAACCCGGTCTTCTACGTGCAATATGCCCATGCGCGCTGCCGCTCGGTGCTGCGCGCCGCCCCCGTCGTGGATGAGACTGCCATTCTCGACTCACTGACCGCGCCCGAGGAGCTGGCGTTGATCCGCCGGCTGATCTCCTGGCCGCGTCTGGTCGAGCAGGCGGCCGAGGCGCGCGAGCCGCACCGTATCGCCTTCTTCCTCTACGAGCTGGCCGGCGACTTCCATGCGCTGTGGAATGCCGGGCGCGACAATGCGACCTTGCGCTTCCTGCAGGAAGACAAGCCGGAAGAGACCGCCGCGCGCGTGGCTCTGGTGGAGGCCACGGCCACGGTGCTGCGCTCAGGCCTGCACGTGCTTGGTGTCACTCCGGTCGAAGAAATGAGGTAATCTTTTGTTGGAGCCTGAGGAGGAAGGGTTCGTCTATCGCACGCGCCGCGATTCGGGGATGGACCCGGCGATGCGGCGTATGGCGCTCGGGGCCGGTGGCCTCTCGGTGCTGGTGATTGCGGTGGCGCTGCTATGGAGCGGGGTGCGCGGCACCGGCTTCGGCCCGCCGCCGGTGATCACCGCGCCGCCGGGGCCGTTGCGCGTCGCGCCGGCCAATCCCGGCGGGCTGACCGTGCCGGAGGCGAATGTGCCGATCATGTCCGGCGTGGCCTCGGTCGCGCCGCCGCAGCTGGCGCCGAGCCAGGCCAGCCCCGGATGTCTCGCAACTGGATCAGGAGGCGGGCATCGGCGTGCCGCCGCCGCCACCGGTGCTGAAATCGGGGCCGAGCGTGGATTTGTCGCAGCTGGATCAGGCGGCGGGGGTTTCAGCCGCCGCGCCGGCAGCGAGCAACGGCGTTGCCGTGCAATTGGCGTCGATCGGAAGCCAGCCCGGCGCGCAGGAGATTTGGAGCGTGTTGCAACAGAAAATGCCGGATCTGCTAGGTCATAGGAGCGCTGACATCGTCCCGGCCGTGGTGAACGGCCAGACCGTGTGGCGGCTGCGCGTCGGCGGTTTTGCCGACCTTGCGGCGGCGAAAGATTTTTGCGCCACCCTCCGGGCGCGCCATGCGGCCTGCATCGTGGCGTCGTTTTGAAGCCCGCGATCCTCGGCGTTTCCGGCCCGGCTTTGACCGCGGATGAACGGGCGCTGTTCCGCGCGCACCCGCATCGCGGCGTGATTCTCTTTGCCCGGAATATTAAAGAGCCGACGCAACTTTCTGATCTTATAGCGGAAATTCGCGAAGTCCTGCCGCCTGGCGCGGTGCTGATGGTCGACCAGGAAGGCGGGCGCGTGGCGAGGCTGAAACCGCCGCACTGGCCTTCTCTGCCCGCGGCCGGCACGCTCGTCGATGCGGCTTCGGCCTATGCCCATGGCAGGGCGCTGGGGGCGATGGTGAAGGCGGCCGGGTTCGACGTCACGGCGGCGCCGGTGCTCGACCTGCGCCATCCCGGCGCCAGCGACGTGGTGGGTGACCGCGCCATCACCGGTGGGCCGGAAAAAGTGGCCGAACTCGGCGGCAAGATCGCCGAGGGCATTCTCGCCGAAGGCGTAATCCCGGTGATGAAGCATCTGCCGGGTCACGGGCGGGCGCTGGTGGACAGCCATCTCGAACTGCCGCGGGTGCCGCCGGTCGATCTTACGGATGATTTCCTGCCCTTCATCGCCAATAAAAACCTGCCTTGGGCGATGACGGCGCATGTGATTTTCGAGCAATATGACAGAGTGAACCCGGCCACCGTGTCGCCCATTGTCATTTCCGAGATCATTCGCGGCCGGATCGGCTTTGCCGGGACGCTGCTGAGCGACGATCTGGCCATGAACGCGCTGAGCGGCCGGCCGGAGGAGCGGGCGCGGGCGGCGCTTGCGGCGGGATGTGACATCGCGCTTTATTGCCCCGGCGATTTCGCCGGCAATCGCGCGGTGCTGGAGGCGCTGGATGAGCGTTGATACGCTCGATGCCGTCGTTGCGCTGATTATCGCCGTGGTGCTGCACGAGCTGGCGCATGGCGTGGCGGCCCGGCTGCTGGGGGATAAGACCGCCGCGCAGGCCGGGCGGCTGACGCTCAATCCGCTCAAACATGTCGACCCGTTCGGCAGCCTGGTGCTGCCGGCCCTTCTCGCCGTGGCGCAACTCGTCTCCATTGGTCGCATCGAATTCCTCTATGGCTGGGCCAAGCCGGTGCCGGTGAACCCGATGCAGCTGCAGCTGAACGGGCAGCGTCATCCCAGGCAGCTGATGGCGGTGGTCGCCGCGGCCGGACCGCTCGCCAATTTCGCCCTGGCCCTGCTCGGCGGCTATCTGCTCGTGATCAGCCAGGCGACGAATTTTCTCACCTATTTCATCGTCATCAATCTCGCGCTGGGGTTGTTCAACCTCCTGCCGGTGCCGCCGATGGATGGCGGGCGCATCGCCGTGGGCGTGTTGCCGCTGCCTGCGGCGCGTTGGCTCGCACGTTCAGAAAAAGCTGGCATCATTCTGGTTTTACTGCTTTTATTCGTGCTGCCGACGGTATTGGCGCAGTTCGGCGTGGAGTTTGACCCGTTCCAGGCCGCGATGCGCCGCGTGTTGCCCTGGGCTATGGATAAAATCTTGCAAATTACGGGACATAGCGGTGGATTCTGAGACGCTCGTCCTGAACCTCGAGGGGTTCGAGGGGCCGCTCGACCTATTGCTGGAGCTGGCGCGCGCCCAGAAGGTCGATCTGGCAAAGATCTCCATTCTGGCGCTCGTGGACCAGTATCTGGCGGTCATCGAGGGCGCGCGCCGGGTGCGGCTGGAGCTGGCGGCGGACTGGCTGGTGATGGCCGCCTGGCTGACCTGGCTGAAATCCCGGCTGCTGGTGCCCGTCACCGGCGAGGACGAGGAAGCCGAAATCGCAGCGGAAACGCTTGCCGCCCGGCTGATCGACCTGCAGCGCGTGCGCGCCGCCGCACTCTGGCTGGGGCAGCAGCCGCTGCTGGGCGTGGATGTGTTCGCGCGTGGCGCGCCCGAGGATTTTACCGAGACCGACCGCAGCAAGCTCAAGCTGGATATTAGCGGGCTGCTCAGCGCCTATCTGGCGGCGCGGCGCCGCGCCGGGGCCAAAGCTACAATACCGGCCGAAGCCGATGGTTTTTTTCTCGGTGCAAAATGCGCTGGAACGGCTACAACGAATGGTCGGCTCGAAGCCGGACTGGTCGAGCCTGGACGCGTTTCTGCCCCAGGGGCTGGGCGAGGGGCTGCCGCGCAGGGCGGCCCTTTCGGCAACCCTGATCGCGGGGTTGGAAATGACCAAAGGCGGCCGCCTGGAGTTGAAGCAGGACCAGACATTCGGGCCGATCATGCTGCGCCCGATCGAGCGCGATGAGACGGCGACGGATTTAGAGGACGAGGATGGAAGAGACTGAGATGCCGGCCCCCGAGAGCGTGAACGCGGCGTCCCTGCCGGCGCCGGTGAGCGCGGAGGCGCTGCGCCTGGCCGAAGCGGCGATTTTCGCCTCCTCCCAGCCGCTGAGCGCGCGTGCGCTCGCGACCCTTTTGCCTGACGGTGTCGATCTCGCGCAGGTGATGGCGGTGCTGGTCGAGGCTTATGCGCCGCGCGGGGTCAATCTCGTGCAGGTCGCCGGCGGCTGGCAGTTCCGCACCGCGCCGGATGTCGCACCTTCCTTGCGCAAAATCATTGAAATGCCGCGCCGCCTGCCGCGCGTGGCGATGGAGACGCTGGCGATCGTCGCCTACCACCAGCCGGTCACGCGCACCGAGATCGAGGAGATCAGAGGCGCGGCCTTGTCGCAGAACACGCTGGACCTGCTGCTGGAGAACGGGCTGGTGACGCCGAAGGGCCATAAGGAGACGCCGGGCCGGCCGACTCTGTGGGGCACCACGCCGTCCTTCCTGGCGCAGTTCGGGCTGAATGACCTGCGCGACCTGCCCAAGCGCGAAGAGCTGTTGATCGATCCGAACGTGTCGTTGCCGCAGCCGGAAAGACCTGCGGAGGATGCATCGTGACGTTGAAAATCACCCGCGAGACGCTCGCTGACGGCACGGTTCGCGCCCGCCTGCGGGAATATGCCGCGCAGCATCCCGAAATGCGCTATCGCACCGAAACGGAGATGGCGGCGCTGCTCGAGGATATTCTGGCCCAGCACGATGCCAGCCCAGGATCTGTGGGTGTTCGGCTACGGGTCGCTGATCTGGAACCCGGCCTTCCATTATATCGAAAAACGGCCCGCGCTTTTGCATGGCTGGCACCGGCGCTTCTGCCTGAAACTCTTCATGGGGCGCGGCACGCCGCAAACGCCGGGGTTGATGCTGGGGCTGGATGAGGGCGGCAGCTGCCATGGCGTGGCCTTCCGCATCGCGGCCGAGAAGGTGCGCGAGGAACTCAGCATTCTCTGGCAGCGCGAAATGTATGGCGGCGCCTACCATGCGCGGCTGCTACCGATGGAAACCGAAGGCGGGACGATTTTGGCGGTCACATTTGTGATCAACCACGACCATCCGCGCTATGTCCGGGAAATGAGCCTGGAGCAGACCGTTGAGCTGATTTCCACCGGCTGCGGCGATCTTGGCACCTGCCGCGAGTACCTGGAAAATACCGTGAATCACCTGCGTGAGCTTGGCCTGAGCGATGACGGTCTCGGCCGCATCGTCGCGGCTTTGCCGAACGCTTAAGAGCCTGCTAGCAAGCCACCGACATGTTTGGATTTTCCTGGGCAGAGATTGGGCTGATCATGGCCGTGGCATTGATTGCCATCGGACCAAAGGATCTTCCTGTGGCGATTCGCACCGTCACGGCGATGATGAAGAAAGCGCGCGGCATGGCGTCCGAGTTTCAGGGCCATGTCGACGAGATGATGCGCGATGCGAATCTCTCCGAGGTCAAGCAGGAGATCGACAAGCTGCGGCGCTTCGATTTCAAGAGCGCGGCGGAAAACGCGATCGACCCGGACGGCACGTTGCGCCAGTCCGTCGCGCGGCCGTTCGACGTGCCGAATGCCGGGGCTGCCATGCGGGCGGCCGCGGCGGCCTCCGAGGCAGGTCTTGTGTCAGAGGCCGAAGCGGCCAAGATGCCGGAGGCCGGCGGGGCCGAGACGCACATGGCCGAGTTGGCGCAACCGGTTGAGACTCCTGAGGCCGAGACGAGCCTCGTAGCCGAGCCGGCGCCTGTCGAGCTGGCATCAGTTTATGAAATGGGTGCCGGGCCGAGCTTCGTGCCGGCGCCGGTGGTGGAGGAGGCGCTCGTCGATGCGCCTGCCTTCATTCCGCCTGAGGCGGCCCGCAAATCGCCGGTGCCGGATTTCATCCCGCCGGGTACGAAACGCTGGGGATATTGAGTGGCGGACAACGTGACCTCAGAAGACGAGATCGAGAACAAG
Organism: uncultured Pseudomonadota bacterium; assembly: GCA_963798115.1. Lineage (GTDB taxonomy): Bacteria > Pseudomonadota > Alphaproteobacteria > Acetobacterales > Acetobacteraceae > Acidocella. The sequence goes on along the minus strand of CAWCRT010000011.1, from coordinate 70,960 downwards.
GGCGATAGCCAGGATAAGGAAATGTCCCTGCTGGAGCATCTGGCGGAGCTGCGGCGCCGTCTGCTCTGGTCGGCGGCGGCGTTCCTCATCGCTTTTGCCATTTGCTATCATTTCTCGGCGCGGATTTACGATTTCCTTGCTGCGCCGCTGGCGCACGCACTGGAGTCGCGCGGCGAAAAGCCGGAGATGATCTACACCGCGCTCTATGAGGCGTTCTTCACCTACATCAAGGTGGCGGTGTTCGGCGCGGCCTTCCTGTCCTTTCCGGTGATCGCGACCCAGCTTTGGATGTTCATCGCGCCCGGCCTGTACAAGCGCGAGAAGCAGGCGATGCTGCCGTTCCTGGTGGTCACGCCGATCCTGTTCTTCGCCGGCGGCGCCCTGGCTTATTACGTGATCTTCCCGGCGGCGTGGAATTTCTTCCTGAGTTTTCAGAGCACCGGGCCAAGTGGTGGCGTGCAGATCGACCTGATGGCGCGGGTCAGCGACTATCTGAATCTGGTGATGAAGCTGATCTTCGCGTTCGGCCTGGCTTTCGAGCTGCCGGTGCTGCTCACGCTTGCTCGGCAAGGTCGGCATCATCAGCTCCGCCGGCCTGCGTAAATACCGGCGCTATGCCTATGTCGGCTGTTTCATCGCGGCGGCGGTGCTCACCCCGCCGGACATTCTCACCCAATGCGGCTTGGCCGTGCCGCTGATCGTTCTTTATGAAGTTTCGGTGATCTCCGTGAAAATGGTGGAACCGAAAGTCGAACTGGACTCCTAACGATGCATGATATCAAGGCGATTCGGGAAAACCCGGCTGCGTTCGACGCGGCTCATCGCCCGGCGCAACCTCCTCCCGCTCGCGACCGAGCTGACGGCTTTGGACGAGGAGCGGCGCCAGGCGGTGGCGCAGCTTCAGGTGCTGCAGGCGGGGCGCAATGCGCTGGCCAAGCGGATCGGCGAGGCCAAGCGCGCCAAGCAGGACACGGCTGAGCTGGAGGCCGAGGGCGCTCAGCTGCGCGGCCAGATGGAGGCGCTGGAGGCCGAGGTTCCCCGGCTGGACGCGAAGCTGCGCGAACAGCTCGCCGCCGTGCCGAACCTGCTCGATGAGGCCGTGCCCGCCGGACGCGACGAGGCGGATAATCGGGAAATCAAGCGCCACGGCGTGATCCGCGAATTCGGCTTCGCGCCCAAGCAGCATTTCGAGATCGGCGAAGCGCTGGGCATGATGGATTTCGCCATTGCGGCGAAACTCGCGGGCTCGCGCTTCACCGTGCTGCGCGGTGGGCTGGCGCGGCTGGAGCGGGCGCTGGGCCAGTTCATGCTCGATCTGCACGTCACCGAGCATGGCTATACCGAGACGATGGTGCCGCTGCTGGTGAACGACGCTGCCGCCTTCGGCACCGGCCAGCTGCCGAAATTCCGCGATGATCTGTTCCAGACCACCGATGGGCGCTGGCTGATCCCGACCGCCGAAGTGTCGCTGACCAACCTCGCAGTCAGGTGAGATTTTGCCGGGCGCGCAATTGCCGCTCCGCGTGACCGCGCTTACCCCCTGCTTCCGCGCCGAAGCCGGCGCTGCCGGGCGCGATGTGCGCGGCATGCTGCGTCAGCATCAGTTCACCAAGGTCGAGATGGTCAGCATCGTGCACCCGGAGGCCAGCGAGGCGGAGCATGAGCGCATGACCGCCTGCGCCGAGACGGTGCTGGAGCAGCTCGAACTGCCTTATCGGCGCATGCTGCTTTGCAGCGGCGATACCGGCTTCTCGGCGGCGAAAACCTACGATCTGGAAGTCTGGCTGCCGGGGCAGGGCATGTACCGGGAAATTTCCTCCTGCTCGAACACGCGCGCCTTCCAGGCGCGGCGGATGAATGCGCGCTATCGCGAGGCCGACGGCAAGACGCTGGGCTTCGTGCATACGCTCAACGGCTCCGGCGTGGCGGTCGGCCGCGCGCTGATCGCGGTGCTGGAAAATTACCAGAACGAAGATGGTTCCGTGACCATTCCGGCGGTGCTGCGGCCTTATATGGGCGGGCTGGAGCGGCTTGCTGCCTAACGGAAAGTAAGTAAGGAAGGGCCGCTTTTTGAAAAAAGCGGCGCAAAAACTTCTCGGACTTTGGGCCTCGGGCGGCGAAACCAGCGCGGCCTAGTTTAAAAAAAGTTTTTTGCTTCTTTTTTTCAAAAAAGAAGCCTTCCTCTTCACTTGCCTTGTCTTTGTCCCACCGGGCCCGTCACGTTACCATTTGTTATGAGTTGGTACCGGGGGGTACTGGGACAAGCGGTATGTAACTGGCTATAGGCTTCGCGGGTTCTCTGAAAGGGTTTTGCGTGGTTGATCCGGTCGAGCGGCGCGGCAAAAGCAGGGCGCGCTGGGTTATTGCGGGGATCGTAATCCTGCTTATCGCCTTTGTGTGGTATCGGCATTCCGGCCAGGGTGCGGGCAGTTACGGGGGGCACGGGCGTCACGGCATGCCGCCGCAGGCGGTTGGTGTGGCCAAGGCGGTCTCCGGCGCGATGCCGGAAGTGCTTGATGAGCTGGGCACCGTCACGCCGGTCGCGACCGTCACCGTCGTGCCGCAGCTCAGCGGCTACCTGACCCAGGTTGCCTTCACCCAGGGTGAGGATGTCACCAAAGGGCAGTTCCTGGCAGAGATCGATCCGCGCCCATATCAGATCCAGCTCGAGCAATATCAGGCGTCACTGGCCAAGGACACCGCGGCTCTGGCCCAGGCCCGCTCGGACCTGGCGCGTTATGAGCAGTTGGCGCATCAGCAATCGATCGCCGAGCAGCAGGTCACCGACCAGCAATTCCTGGTTCAGCAGGATCTCGCGGCGGTCCAGGTCGATCAGGCGAACATCGATACCGCCAAGCTCGATCTCGTTTATTGCCATATCACCTCGCCGGTGGCCGGCCGGATCGGTTTGCGCCTGGTCGATCCCGGCAATTACGTGACCTCGGCGAGCACCACCGGCATTGCCGTGGTCACCACCATCTCGCCCACCACCGTGATCTTTTCCGTGGCGCAGAACAATCTGGCGCCGGTCCTGGAGCGGCTGGGGCAAGGCGCGGTGCTGCCGGCCGCAGCCTATTCCAGCGATGACACGACCAAGCTGGAAGACGGCACGCTCGCAGCCGTGAACAACCAGATGAACACCAGCACCGGCATGGTGGAGTTGCGCGCCAATTTCGCCAACACCGATGAGAAGCTGTTCCCGAACGAGTTCGTCAACGTGCATCTGCTGGTGAACACGCTCGAGCATGCCACGCTGGTGCCGTCCCAGGCGGTGCAGGACGGCGTTCCCGGCACCTATGTGTATGTGGTCAATGCCGACGATACGGTGAGCGTGCAGCCGGTCACCACCGGCCCCAGCGACGGCACCGACACGGTGATCACCAAGGGGCTGACGCCGGGCCAGACCGTGGTGGTGGACGGCGTGGACCGGCTCACCGCCGGGGCCAAGGTCATGGTCGTCGCGGCACCGGGCAGTAATGCCGCCACGCCGCCGGCCTCGCCTGCATCGGGCGCACCGGCAACAGGGCAGCCTGACCCGCAAGGCCGGCCCGGCCATCATCACCATCACCACCGTCCGGAGAACGGCGCCGTCCGGTGCGGACCTCTCAGGGCGCCGCCGCGCAGTGAACCCCTCCCGCCTTTTCATCCTGCGGCCGGTGGCGACATCGCTTTTGATGATCGGCATCGTGCTGTCAGGGCTCGTCGCGTTCAAGTTCCTGCCGGTTTCGGCCCTGCCGGACGTGACCTATCCGACGATTCAGGTGCAGACCTTCTATCCCGGCGCTTCGCCGCAGGTGATGGCGAACACGGTCACCGCGCCGCTCGAGCGTGAGCTCGGCGAGATGGCCGGGCTGAACCAGATGTACTCGCAGAGCTCTGCGGGTGCTTCGGTGATCACGCTGCAGTTCGACCTGTCGCTCAGCCTCGACGTCGCCGAGCAGGAGGTGCAGGCATCGATCAACGCGGCCGGCAATCTGCTGCCGTCGGACCTGCCGGCGCCGCCGGTCTACGCCAAGGTGAATCCCGGCCGACGCGCCGATCATGACCCTGGCGGTCACGTCGAAAACGCTGAAGCTCATCGATCTCGAAAATCTCGCGAACTCGCGTCTGGCCTCGAAAATCTCCGAAGTGCCGGGGGTCGGCCTGGTCAGCATCGGCGGTGGCCATGTGCCGGCGATCCGCGTCGAGCTGAACCCGCGCGCGCTCGCCAGTTACGGGATCAGCATCGACAATATCCGCACGCAGATCACCAACCTTACGGTCGACACCCCGAAAGGCAGCTTCTCCGGCCCGGCGCAAAGCTACACCATCAACGCCAATGACCAGGTCACGCAGGCCTCGGAATATGCCAAGATGATCGTCGCCTATAATAACGGCATGCCGGTCTATCTCGGCGACGTGGCGAAGATCATTTCCGCGCCGGAAAATGCCGAGCTCGGCGCCTGGGCGAATCGCACGCCGGCGATCATTCTCAACGTGCAGCGCCAGCCCAACGCAAATGTCATCGCCACGGTGAATGCGATCAAGCGCGAGCTGCCGATGCTCACCCACGGCCTGCCGGCTTCGATGCATGTGACCGTGATGAGCGACGGCACGACCTCGATCCGCGCCTCCGTCGACGATGCCGAGTTCGAGCTGCTGCTCAGCGTCCTGCTCGTCGTCGCGGTGATCTTCGTGTTCCTGCGCAATCTCCGCGCCACCATCATTCCCAGCATCTCCGTGCCGGTGTCGCTGATCGGCACGCTGGCGGTGATGTATCTGTGCGGCTTCTCGATCGACAATCTCTCGCTGATGGCGCTGACCGTGGCGACCGGCTTCGTGGTCGACGATTCCATCGTGATGATCGAGAACATCGCGCGCTATCTGGAGATGGGCGACACGCCGCTCGAGGCCGCGCTGAAGGGCGCCGGGCAGATCGGCTTCACCATCATCTCGCTCACCGTCTCGCTGCTCGCCGTGCTGATCCCGCTGCTGTTCATGGGCAATGTGGTCGGGCGGCTGTTCTCGGAATTCGCGATCACCCTGGCGGTGACGATCGTGATCTCGGCCATCGTCTCGCTCACTTTGGTGCCGATGCTGTGCGCCCGGCTGCTGCGCGCGCAGGGCACCGTGCAGCCGAGCCGGTTCGAGGCCTGGAACGAGCGCAATTTCAACCGGCTGATCGCCGGCTTACGGGCGCGCGCTCACCTGGGTGCTGGCGCATGCGCGCCTGACGCAGGCTGGTCACGCTCGGCACGGTGGTGCTGACCGTGCTGCTTTATGTGTTCATCCCCAAGGGCTTCTTTCCGGTGCAGGATACCGGCCAGATCGAGGGCTTCTCCCAGGCCGCGCAGACCATCTCCTATGCGGCGATGGCGCAGGACCAGCAGGCGCTGGCCGATGTGATCCTGAAGGACCCGGCGGTGGTCAGCCTGACCTCCTATATCGGCGTGGACGGCACCAATTCGACCCTGAATCAGGGGCGCTTCCTGATCAATCTGAAGCCGAAGGGCGAGCGGCCTTCCGCCACCGCGGTGATCCGCCGGCTGAGCCGCGAGGTCGCAAGCGTGCCGGGCGTGCAGCTCTACATGCAGCCGGTGCAGAGCCTGACGCTGAACACCACGGTCACGCCGACGCAGTACCAGTTCGTGCTCGAAGATCTCAATGAGAGCGATTTCACGACCTATGTGCCGCAGCTGATGGACAAGCTGCAGCGCCTTGCCGCAGCTCACCGATGTGGCGAGCGAGCTCGAGGCGAACGGGCAACAGCGTTTATATCGACATCAACCGCGCCAATGCCGCGCGCTTCGGCATCACCGCGGCGACCGTGGATAATGCGCTGTACGACGCGTTCGGCCAGCGCATCATCACGACGATTTTCACGCAGACCAACCAGTATCGCGTGATCATGACCGTCAATCCGCGCGCAGATGACCAGCATCGCGTCGCTCGGCTCGATCTATCTGCCATCCTCCTCCGCCAGCGGCGGGCAGGTGCCGCTTTCGGCCATCGCCAGCTTCATCACCCGGCCCGAGCCGCTGATGGTCGAGCATCTGGACCAGTTCCCGGCGACCACGATTTCCTTCAACCTGGCCCCCGGCGCCTCGCTCGGCGGCGCGGTGACGCCATCCAGAAGGCGGAGCAGCAGCTGCATTTCCCGCCCGCGCTAACGACCAGCTTCGTGGGCGCGGCGCTGGCCTTCCAGAACTCGCTCGCCAACGAGGTGTTTCTGCTGCTGGCGGCGCTCATTGCCGTCTATATCGTGCTCGGCGTGCTCTATGAGAGCTTCATCCATCCGGTGACGATTCTCTCGACCCTGCCGTCGGCGGGCATCGGCGCGCTGATCTTTCTCTGGCTGGCCGGCGACGGGCTGGATGTGATCGGCATCATCGGCATCGTGCTGCTGATCGGCATCGTGAAAAAGAACGCGATCATGATGATCGATTTCGCGCTGCATGCCGAACGCAATCGAGGGCAAATCGCCGCGCGATGCGATCTATGAAGCCTCGCTGCTGCGCTTCCGGCCGATCCTGATGACCACCATGTCGGCGATGCTGGCGGGCGTGCCGCTGATGCTCGGCACCGGCATGGGCTCGGAGCTGCGCCAGCCGCTGGGTCTGGCCATTGTCGGCGGCCTGGCGGTGAGCCAGGTGCTCACGCTGTTCACCACGCCGGTGATCTATCTCGCCTTCGACGGGCTGGCGCGGCGCGTCCGCCGGCGCGGGGCGGCGCCTGCATGAATCTTTCGGCGCTCTTCATCCGGCGTCCGGTTGCCACCACGCTGCTGACGCTGGGCATCGCGCTGTCGGGCCTGCTCGCTTATTTCAAACTGCCGGTGGCGCCGCTGCCGCAGGTCGCCTTTCCGACGATCATGGTGCAGGCGACCATGGCCGGCGCCAGCCCGGCGACGATGGCGGCGACCGTGGCCGAGCCGCTCGAGCGCCATCTCGGCACCATTGCCGATGTCACCGAGATGACCTCGCAATCGGGCATCGGCATGACGCGCATCACGGTGCAGTTCGGCCTCAACCGCGACATCAACGGCGCGGCGCGCGATGTCGAGGCGGCGATCCAGGCGGCGCGGGCGGACCTGCCGACGACGCTGCGCTCCAACCCGACCTACCAGAAAATGAACCCGGCCGACGCGCCGATCATGGTGCTGGCGCTGACCTCCGAGCACGCTGACGCCGGGGCAGCTCTACGACGCCGCCGACACTGTGCTGGAACAGCAATTCTCGCAGGTTTCCGGCGTCGGCGCAGGTGGAGCTGGGCGGCGCGGCGCTGCCGGCGGTGCGGGTGGATCTGCAGCCGGGCCCGCTGAACAAATACGGCATCGGGCTCGAGGATGTGCGCGCTGCCCTGGCCGCGGCGAATGCGAATTCGCCGAAAGGCTATTTCAATGTCGGCCCGCAGCGCTACCAGCTCTACACCAACGATCAGGCGACCAAGGCGTCGCAATATCGCGACCTGGTGATCGCCTATCGCAACGGCCAGGCGGTGCGGCTTCCGACGTCGCGACCGTGACGGATTCGGTCGAGAACGTGGACAATGCCGGTTTCTATAACGGCAAGCAGGCGGTGCTGGTGATCGTCCATCCCACCCCCGACGCCAACGTGATTCAGACGGTGGACCAGATCAAGGCGATGCTGCCGCGGCTGCAGCGCGGCGCTGCCGCCCTCGATCCATATCGGCATCGCGCTGGACCGCTCGCAATCCATCCGCGGCGCGCTCAGCGATACCGAGCGCACTTTGTTCATCGCCGTGCTGCTGGTGGTGGGTGTGGTGTTCGTGTTCCTGCGCTCGCCGCGGGCCACGCTGATCCCCGGGCCTCGCCGTGCCGATCTCGATCGTCGGCACGTTCGGGCCGATGTATCTGCTCGGCTTTTCGCTCGATAACCTGTCGCTGATGGCGCTGACCATCGCCACGGGCTTCGTTGTCGACGATGCGGTGGTGGTGGTGGAGAACACCATGCGCCATGTCGAGGCCGGCATGGACCCGTACGAGGCGGCCTTGCGCGGCGGCGGCGAGGTCAGTTTCACCGTGCTTTCGATGAGCCTGTCGCTGATCGCGGTGTTCATTCCGATCCTGCTGATGCCGGGCATTCTCGGCCGGCTGTTCCAGGAATTCGCCGAGACGCTGTCGATCACCATCCTGATCTCGCTGCTCGTGTCCCTGACCACCACGCCGATGCTCTGCGCCATGCTGCTGCGCCGGCCGGAGGAGGACACGCCGGCCGCACCCGATCCTCGCATCGGCTCGAGGACGGGTTCGACGCGATGCTGCGCTTCTATGAGCGCACGCTGCGCTGGGCGCTGGCGCATGCGCGGCTGGTCGGCATCGGGTTCCTGCTGACCATCGTGCTCAACGTGGTGCTGTTCGTGGTGGTGCCGAAAGGTTTTTTTCCCGAACAGGATAACGGGCTGATCATCGGCACGGTCCAGGCGGACCAGAGCATCTCCTTCGACTTGATGAAGCAGAAGGTGATGCAGCTGCAGAGCATCGTGCAGCACGATCCCGCCGTGGCATCGGTGGCGAGCTATACTGGCGGGCGCGCCACCAATAACGGCTTTCTGTTCATCACGCTGAAACCGCTGGCGCAGCGCCATGTCAGCGCCGCCGCCGTCGTCGCGCGCCTGCGCCGGCCGTCTGTCGCGGGTTCCCGGGGCGCCGGTCTTCCTGGTGGCGGCGCAGGATCTGCGCGTCGGCGGACGGCAGAGCAACGCGGAATATCAGTACACGCTGCAAAGCGACGATCCGGACGAGCTCAATCTCTGGGTGCCGAAAATCGTCGCCGCGCTGAAGCAGCAGCACACGCTGGCGGACGTGAATTCCGACCTGCAGAATGGCGGGCTCGAAACCAATGTGGTGATCAACCGCTCCCAGGCCGCGCGGTTCAACATCACGCCGGACGAGATCGACAACACGCTCTATGACGCGTTCGGCCAGCGCAATGTTTCCACCATCTATAACGAGCTGAACCAGTATGAGGTGGTGATGGAGCTGGCGCCGAACTACCAGCAGACGCCGGTGGATCTGAACCGGATCTATGTCAGCACCTCGGGCGGCAATGCCAGCGGCACCTCGCAGACCAACGCGCCGGCCGGAACGGTGGTGATCGGCTCCCCGACCAGCACCGCCAGCAACGAGACGATGGTGGCGCTGGATTCGGCGACCAACCAGGCGATCAACGAGATCGCCTCCGGCGGCAAGTCCAGCGCCTCCAGCGGCACGGCGGTGAGCACCAATGTCGAGACCATGGTGCCGCTCGCCGCCATCGCCTCCTATCAGCGCGGCACCACGCCGATTTCGGTCAATCATCAGAGCGGGCGCGTCGCCGTCACCATCTCGTTCAACCTGCCGCAAGGGGTTTCGCTCGGCAACGCGGCGGCGACGATCCAGCGGACCATGAGCGATCTCGACGTGCCGCTGACCATCACCGGCAGTTTCGCCGGCACCGCGGCGGCGTTCCAGTCTTCGCAGAGCGACCGAGCCGCTGCTGATCCTGGCGGCGCTCGCGGCGGTGTATATCGTGCTCGGCATTCTCTACGAGAACACGTTTCATCCGCTGACCATCCTCTCCACCATTCCCTCCGCCGGCGTGGGCGCCACTTTGTTCCTGCTGATGCTGAACACGCCGCTCACCATCATCGCCTTGATCGGCGTGATCCTGCTGATCGGCATCGTGAAAAAGAACGCGATTCTGATGATCGATTTCGCCTTGCAGCTTGCAGCGCGGCGAGGGCGTGGCCCCGGAAGAAGCGATTTTCCAAGCCGCCTTGCTGCGCTTCCGGCCGATCATGATGACCACGTTCGCCGCCACGCTCGGCGCCTTGCCGCTGGCCATCGGCATCGGCCAGGGGGCAGCACTGCGCCAGCCGCTGGGTCTCACCATCATTGGCGGGCTTCTGGTCAGCCAGGCGCTCACCCTCTACACCACGCCGGTGCTCTATCTGTGGCTGGAGCGGCTGGCGGTGAGGCTGCGCGGGCGCGGACCATGCGGCGCCGCGCGCCGGCAGCATCGCCGAGGCCGGCTGATGCGGTTGTTTTCGTTCCCTCAGCCAATCCAGGACCCCGCTCTTGCATTCGTATAATAAAACGCTCCGCCGCGCGCTGCCCGCGCTCGGCCTTTTTGCTTTGTCCGGCTGCATGGTGGGGCCGGATTATCACCGCCCGAAACTCGTGTTGCCCGCGGGCTACAAGGAGGCGGCGGGCTGGCTGCCGGCGCAACCCGCCGCCGCGGGGCCCAAAGGCGCGTGGTGGACCGCGTTTGGCGATCCGCTGTTAGATCAGATGGATGCCCCAGGTGGTTGTGAATAACGCCACCGTCGCGGCTGATTATTACGCCTACCAGCAGGCCACCGAGATCGTGCAGGAGACGCGCGGCGGGCTGTTCCCGACCGTCGGCCTGACCGGCAGCGCCACGCGCAGCGGCGAGGGCGGCGGCAATGCTGGCGCGAGCGGCAGCAGAACGGGCAACGGTTTTTCCGTCAGTCCGAGCACCTCGGGCAATTTCGAGGGCACCGTCGACTGGACGCCGGACATTTGGGGCACGATCCGGCGTGAGGTGCAGAGCAACGTCGCCGCGGCGCAGATTTCGCGCCGCCGACCTCGCCAATGCGACCTTGAGCGAGCAGGGGCTGCTGGCCGCCGACTATGTCGATCTGCGCGCCTCCGACGCGCTGATCGACTCTGTTCAAGGCGACCGTGGTGGCGGACCAGCAGGCGCTGCAGATCACCATCAACCAGTACAATGCCGGCACCGTGCCGCCGTCCGACGTGATCACCGCGCGCACCCAGCTCGAGGGCGCGCAGGCGCAGCTGATCAATGCCGGCGTGGCGCGGGCGCAATATGAACATGCCATCGCCGTGCTGCTCGGCCGCGCGCCGGCGGAGCTCACCATTCCGCCGGGCCAGCAGATCATGACCGTGCCGGTGACGCCGCCCGGCCTGCCGAGCACGCTGCTCGAGCGCCGCCCCGACATCGCCGCCGCCGAGCGCGCCATGGCCGAGGCCAATGCCGAGGTCGGCGTCGCAGGTCGGGGCCTATTATCCGCAACTCAGCCTGTCGGCGCTGGGCGGCTATGCCGCCAATCCGATCGGCGGGCTGTTCTCGGTCTCCAACAGCCTGTGGTCGCTGGGGGCGAGCCTGTCGGGGACCTTGTTCGAAGGGGGCACGCGCAGCGCCAGCGTCGCCGCGGCGCGCGATTTTTATGACGAGATCGGTGCAAACCTACCGGCAGACCGTGCTCAGCGCCTTGCAGGATGTGGAGAACGATCTTTCCAGCCTGCGCATCCTTGCGCAGCAGGCGTGGTGGAGGCGGCGGCGGTGGCCGACGCGCAGAAGGCGCTGCAGATTTCCCTGAACGAATACCAGGCCGGCACCGTGACCTACACCACGGTGGTGACGGCGCAGCTGACCCTGCTCAGCGATCAGGAGACAGGCATTGACCGTGCAGCAGGACCGGCTGCTGGCCAGCGTGTCGCTGTTCCAGGATCTCGGCGGCGGCTTTCAAGGCCTCCGATCTGCCGACCGCCGCGCAGCTGCAGGCGAAGCTGCCTTTCGCGCCCTGAAGCCTCAGCTTGATTGTCGGATCTGTAAATCTATCCTACGATAGGCGCACGGCGCTTTTCCGTTCTTGTTTTGGCGTGCTTACTGCTGTCCTGACAAACGATCGAAAGAGTTTTAGGTCCGCATGTTGCGGATCGCTGTTTGCAAGGAGATGCGACATGGCATCAGGCACAGTGAAGTGGTTTAATGCGACGAAGGGCTATGGCTTCATCCAGCCCGACGACGGCTCCAAGGATGTGTTCGTGCACATTTCCGCCGTGCAGCGCGCCAATCTGAGCACGCTGAACGAGGGCAGAAGGTCCGCTACGAGACGCAGGCCGGTCATCAGGGCAAGGTTTCCGCGGAGAACCTGCAGGTCGGCTAAGACCGTTCCGGTCCGGCTCGAACAAGAAGGCGGCGCCATCGTGCGCCGCCTTTTTTATGCGCGATTCGCGACATGGCGGCATGGGAGGCACATGCTTCACAAAAGGTAATGCGGCCTTACGTCATGCCTTGAATTCATGCGCAAATGTCATAGCATGCCAAAATCAGATTTTGCGGGCGTGCGATGAACTTACGGTCTTTCGATTTGAATCTGCTCACGGTGTTCGACGCGCTTGTTCGAAACGCAGAGCGTGACGCGCGCCTCGACGCATCTCGGCATGGCGCAGCCGGCGCTCAGCCATGCGCTGAAGCGGCTGCGCCTGGCCCTCGATGACGAGCTGTTCATCCGCACCGCCCAGGGCATGATGCCGACGCCGCGCGCCAAACTGCTTGCCGGGCCGGTGCGGGAGGCGTTGCGCAGCCTGGGGGTGGCGATCGGCGGCGACAAAGCGTTCGATCCCGCCTCGCACACGTCAGCGTTTCGAAATCGTTATGAATAACTGGGCGGTGCTGACGCTGGCCGCGCCGCTTGCCGACAGCTCTGCCGCGCCGAGGCGCCGGGGATTGTTCTCAATATACGCCCCGTCGGGGCGGCAGAATATCGGCGATCTGCTGGACCGTGGCGGGCTGGATTTCGCGGTGACCAACAAGCCGTTCTCCGGGCGGTTCATGGCGAACGAGCTGGCCCCGGATTCCTATGTGGCGGTGGCGCGGCGCGGCCATCCGGTCGGCGCGGACCGGACCATCTCCGGCCGCCAGCCTCGCGTCGTTTCCGCATCTGATGCTGAGTTCGACCGGTGAGGATGACAGCTTTCTCGATGAATGGCTGTCCGCTGCCGGGTGCGAGAGACGCATCGGCGTCAACGCACCTTTGCTCTCAGCACCCTCGGTCCTACGGCAGAGCGACATGATCGCGGTCCTGAGCCGGCGCGCCGCCACCGAATTCTGCTCTGCCGCGCATTTCGAGTTGGTCGAATTGCCCTTTGCCACGCCGGCCATCCGGCATTGGATCGTCTGGCACCGGCGCTCCGAGCCGGACCCGGCGCATCGCTGGCTGTGCCAGAAATTGAATAGCTTGGCGGGTACGCGCGTGGAGGAGACGGAGAAGGAAGTGGCCGCTTTTTAAAAAAGCGGCGCAAAAATTTTTTAAATTTGGGCCCGTGGCCGCGAAACCAGCACGGCCAAAGTTAGCAAAGTTTTTTTGCTACTTTTTGTTCACAAAAAGTAGCGCTTCCTTTCCTCTCTTCCTTTTACCTAAATCAGCCGCGCCAGCCGTATGGCCGTATGGCCGCGGACGGCGCGCAGGCTCGGCATCACCAGCAGGCAGTCATCATAGGGCGTGCGGATCTCCTCATCGCCGTCATGAGCGATCAGGCTGTTCGCGGAGCGGATGATCTCGCCGCCGCGATAGGCATGGGTGAAGACGAAACGGTTGGTGCGCGCGGTGATGGCTGAGGTTACCTCGGCGAAAACCGGCGCGTGCTGCGGCACCGGGCAGGGGGGGATCATCCCGGCATGGCTCAGCAGGCGCTGCACGGTGACGCGGGTCTGCGCGACGCTGCCCGGCTCCCAATGTTGCCCGGCTCTCCACCAGAATGCCCGCGGCCGGCGCGACGGCCCTGGTGAAGCGGTGCGTAATCGATCAGCCGTTTGCCGCCGGCATGGCCGCGATCGGCGATCACCACGTGAGGCGTGGCCAGCGCTCAGCGCGAGCTCCCGCCCGCGCGCGAGTCGGGCCGCACAGGAATAACGGGTCGGAGGGCCAGAGCATCGAATGCAGGTCGAGCAGAATGTCCGCAGCATCGATGATCGGGCACATTTCGCGTGCCCGGTCCAGCTCCAGTGAGCGGCGCGCGCCGCAGAGCTGTGTATCGTCCCACACCCGGTTCATATCCTCGTCGACAAAACGCGAGGCGAGCGGATTGGCGGGGTCGAAGCGGGTGAAGGCTTCGATATTGGCGAAGCCCATGGTCAGCCGCCCGCATAGTGGCAGGAAATTCTGCCGCAGCAGTTCGGCAATGACGATGGCGCCGGCGAATTCATTACCGTGAACGAGCGCCACCAGCACCACATGCGGGCCGGGCAGGCCGGAATCGCGCGTGGTGAAGCCGCGTATGCCGGTATTGCCAGCAATGAACGGGGCGAGATCCGGCGTCGCCGTATAGACCGGAAATTCCGGCAGGTCGGCGGGCAAGCTATGCTCCGGTCGGTTGCTGTTCGCCGGCGGGGACCGTGACGACATGAGGACAGTGTAACCGGATCATGACAACGCGCAATCGGGCTTGTGCGGACTTCGCGCGGCCGGGATTGACGGGGCGTAAGCGGCACCGCAAAGCCGCGCCATGATAACGCGTATCCTATGCAGTGATTTGGCCGGCCTCAGGGCCCAGGCCCTCGGTCTGGCGGAAGCGGCGGGACTTACCCCGGACCTGCAGAATCTGAAATTCCGGTCGCCTTGGGATATAATTTCTCCTGGCCTGTGGCTGAAAGCGCGTTGGGCGGTCGATGGCGCCGTCTTCGCCGAGCCCTTGCCGCCGGTGGTGATGGGCGCGGGCGGAGCCGGGGCGCGTGTCGCCGCGGCCCTGCGGCGGCCGGGCGTGAAAACGGTGGCCATCCAGCATCCGCGCATGGCGCTGAACAAGTTCGACCTCGTCATGGCGGCGCGCCATGACGGTATCAGCGGCGACAATGTGGTGGTGACGCGCACCGCCCTGCACCGTGTCACCCAGGCCCGGCTGGCCGCCGAGGCCGCGATCTGGGCGCCGTTTTTTGCCCCGTTCCGCCGGCCACTCGTCGCCGTGCTGCTGGGCGGCAGCAATGGCCGCTACCGTTTTGAAGCGCAGCAGGCGCGCGAATTGGCCGCGCAGTTTGCGGACATGATGCAGCGCGACGGCGTTGGGCTGGTGATCACGCCGTCGCGCCGGACCGACCCCGCGGTGACCAGGATCTTCCAGGAGTCGCTGGCCCCGCGTGGCGCCTGGATCTGGGACGGCACTGGCGACAACCCTTATTTCGGCATGCTCGCCTGCGCCGACGCCATCATCGCCACGGCGGATTCGGTTTCCATGGTCTCCGAGGCGGTGGCGACATCGGCGCCCGTTCTGCTGGTGCGCCTGCCGGGCAAATCCACGCGGATCGGCGCTTTCATGGACGCGCTGGTGGCCGATGGGCGGGCCCGCGACTTTGCCGGTCACCTGAAGTTGTGGGATACGTCCCCGATGGACGATACCGCCATGGCGGCCGCCGAACTGCGTCACCGATTGGGGTTGGAATGATGCTGGATATTGAAACGTTCGATAATCTTCGCGGCGGCAACGTCGCTTACAAAGCTCTGGCGCACCCGCTGGCGGCTGAGCGTCTGGCAGGCTTGGCCGCCGAGGCGGGAAAGGTGGCGATTTTCGATCCTGACGGCATCGCCGGGCCGCTTCTGGCCCTGTGTCCCCATTTCGACGTCGAGGGCGTGTATGTGCAGGACACGCTGGCCCTGGGCAAAATGCGCGGCGGCCATGCCGCCCGGGCGCTCATCGATTTGCCTCACGCTAATGTGAAGAGCGTCCTGGTCGCGGCTTTCGATGGCCAGCGCACCGCGCAGCGTCTCGGCACCTTCGCACCCCGGGACGTGCGCATTTTGACGCTGGACAATGCGCGCCTGCCCGAGGCGATGCTCACCAACAAGACCCGCTATCTCGATCCGGTGAATTTCGCGACCAATTTCGTGTTCTTCCGCGATGACGATCATTTCGCCACGCGGCTGACGACCGCCAATTACTGGTCCGGCTATGGCGCCAAATCCGTGCGCTTCTTCCACCGGCTTTACGGCGCGACCGGCGCGGTGCTGGCGGAATGGGAAGATGAGGCGCCGGCAGGCCCCGGCGGCTATGTGCTGGACAGCACCGTGATCCGCCGCCGCTTTGGCCTCGGCCCGTTCGCCGGGCAGGTCTTCGTCCATGCCATGGGTGTGGCCGGGCATGACGTGGTGAAATACGCGCTCGATACCTACGCCACCGATAATGGCCCGTCTTTGTCCTGCACGCATGACGCCAACGCCTGGCCGTCCGAGCGCTTCGCCGGCCTGCCGGCGCCGCGCGCGGATGAGCGGGTGATCCTCTGGGTGCAGAACAGCCATGCCGTGCCGATCCCGGCCGGGGCCATGACGCTGGACCGCATGGGCGTTGAAGAGCCAGTCGCGGTCGACGTGGAAATCCCGCCCTTCGCCAGCCACCCGCTCGACGTCGCGAAATATTTCCCCGGCCTGCACTGGCCGGCGCAGATCGAGCTGCGCGCCGGGCGCCATGTGGTTCGGCCGCGCTATGAGGTGGTGCGCGGCGCGCGCACGCGCATCGCGCACATCAATGTCGAGCGCGGCGACCTGAAGGACGATCCGGGCATCAAGACGCTGCATGCTTCGATGGGGCGCGGTTTCCTGCTGCCGTTTCCGATCCTGCCGCGGACCCGCTTCAAGACCATCGTGCAGCCGACGCCGATGGCGATCTCGGAGCAGAACCTGCCGCTGCGCCTGGACGTGTTCGCCGCGGACGGCACGAAGCTGCTGCAGCGTTTCCTCGGCAAGCTACCGCGCCGCCACGATCTGGCGCTGGATCTCGACGAGGTGTTGGAACCGGACGCCCTGCCTGATGGCGGCCATGCCGAGCTGGTTTATGATTTCCGCGAGGGCGGCGAGGCGAATGGCTGGATGCACGCGCTGTTCCGCTTTGAGGACCGGCATAGCGGCCACGCCGCCGAGAGCAGCTTCGGCGCACATATCTTCAACACCATCATGACCTACAAGAACGAGCCGCAGAGCTATAGCGGCAAGCCGCCGGGACTCTCGACGCGTCTGTTCCTGAAGCTGGGTTTTGGCGGGCGCGAGAGTTTCTGCGTGCTCATCTATGCGGCCTCCGGCCCCTGGTTGCCGCAGTCCGACACAGCGCTGGAACTCTACGATGCGAACGGCGTGCTGATCGATACGGCGAAACTCTCAGGATCGCCTGCTCCGGTTCGACGATCGTATTCCCATCCCGCCATTTCACGGCGGAAAAACTGCAGCAGGCAGGCGAGACCGGCTATGTGCTGATCCGCGACACCACCTGCCGGCTATTCGGGTTCCACGGCGTCGATGACGGCGTCGGCGGGTTTTCGTTCGATCACATGTTTGGGTTTTAGGGGAAGGTAAGGAAGTAAGTGGCCGCTTTTTGGAAAAAGCGGCACCAAAAACTTCTTTGACTTTGGGCCGGTGGCGCTCGAGCGGCGTGGGCCCAAGTTAGCAAAGTTTTTTTGCTACTTTTTGTTCACAAAAAGTAGCGCTTACTTTTCTTTTTCTTCGCTTAAACCTCAACCTTTGCCGGAAGCGCTGCCATTTGCTTGCCCTCTTCCTGGCGTTCGACCAGCGGCAGCCACTGCCCGCTGCGGAAAATTTCGCTTGGCTTGAACTTGGCCTTGTAGGTCATCTTGCGGCTCTCTTCGACCCAATAGCCGAGATAGACATGCGGCAGGCCGAGCTCTTTGGCATGCTCGATCAGCCAGAGGATGGCATAGGTGCCGAGCGAGCGCTGCTCCAGCTCGGTTGAGAAGAAGCTATAGACCGCCGACAGCCCGTCGCCGAGCCGGTCGGTGAGGCAGCCGCCGACCAGCGTGCCGTCGGGTAAGCGAAATTCCACCACCGAGGTTTCGATTGGCGTGTCTTCGATCATCGCCCGGTAATCGTAGAAGCTCATCGTCGCCATATCGCCGTCGCCATGGCGCTGGCGCTGATAGCGCTGGAAGAGGTGGTACTGTTCGGCGGTGGCGCGGGGTGGCATTTCCTGCACCAGCAGGTCGTGATTGGCCTTGGCGACGCGCTTTTGCGTGCGGTTAGGCTGAAAATCCCGGGCGCGGATGCGGATTGGCACGCAGGCAGTGCAGGCGGGGCAGACCGGCGCATAAGCGATATTATGGCTGCGCCGGAACCCGCCGCGGGAAAGCCGGTCGTGCAGGCTTTCCGCCGATACCCCGACCAACTCCGTGACCACCTTGCGCTCGGTTCGGCCGGCCACGTAGGGGCAGGGCAAAGGCGCGGTGGTATAGAAAAAATGCGGACGGCGTGCGGGCTTAAAGCTCATCGTTCGTTATATTTGGGGTCGATGACGGGAAGCCGTCAATAATTGTTTTGCGATGTACGTATCACCACCAGCCCGCTCAACAGATCGTGCGCGGCGCGGCGGCGCGGCGTCACCAGCGCCAGCAGGAATGGCACGAAGGCGAGGCCGAAGCTGAGCCAGAGCAGCAGTGTCCAGACCAAAGACTGGGCCATGTTCGGGTGTGAGAGGTCGGCGTCCTGGCGTACCGCGAGGCCGAACAGGCGCTGGCCCGGCGTCGCCCCGCTATAGCCAACGAACAAGGCGTAATAGACCAAAGGCAGCCAGGGCAGGATATGGAAGGCCATCCAGCCGAGGCCGAGGGTCAGGACCCCGAACAGAGCAATGCCGAACGCCCCGACCCAACCGGCAATGCCGATCAGCAGGCAGTCGGCGATGAGCGCGAGCACGCGGCGGGTGATTACGCCCTGGGTCAGAAGACGATCAGGATCGAGCGGAAACAGTACTTGGCTCATGGCCCGACATTGCGCCGCGAGGCGGGGCCAAGGCAAGCGCGGTGAGAGGGGCCCCAAGTTTTCGGTTCGAGGCCGACATCGCTTTTGGTTGTGGCGGCGAAACGCATCATTTAATCCATAACAAGCTCAGAAAAGCGGCCGATCGCCGCGAGAGGAAAGGACCAAGCATGGCGCGCCCCAACACCGTGACTTATCTTCTCGGCAGCAAATTCCACAAAATGGCTTATGTGGAGTTCGGCAACCCGGCGGCGCCGGCGGTGCTGTGCGTGCATGGGCTGACCCGCAACGGGCGGGATTTCGATCCGCTGGCGGAAGCTTTGTCCGAGCATTTCCATGTGATCTGTCCCGATTTGCCGGGGCGCGGCCGGTCCGACTGGCTCGGCGAGGCGATGGCTTATCAGCCGCCGACCTACGTGGTCGCACTTGCGCATCTGCTGGCCGCGCTGAACAAGCCGGTGGCATGGGTCGGCACGTCGCTTGGCGGCATTTGCGGCATGATGGTGGCGGCAGCGCAGAATGCGCCGGTGACGAAACTGGTGCTGAACGATGTCGGCCCGGCCATTCCGGCGGCGGCGCTGAAGCGGATACGGGACTATATGGTCACGGCGCCGGAGCGTTTTCCCTCGATGCAGGCGCTACAGGCCTATTTGCGCGAAGTGCATGCGCCGTTCGGCAAGCTCACCGAGGCCAACTGGGCCTTGCTGGCGCGCCATTCCGCCCGCCGCGTGCAGGACCCGACCCAGGAAGGCGCGTTCGCTTTGCATTATGATCCGAAAATCCTTGAACCGATGCGCGCCACCGTGCCGCTGGATGTGGATCTCTGGCAGATCTGGGAGGCGGTCAAGCTGCCGGTGCTGGCGATCCGCGGCGCCGAGAGCGATCTGCTGCTGCCCGACACGCTCGAGCGCATGAAAAAGGCGGGCGCCAAAACCTATATCGTTCCTGGGGCGGGCCATGCCCCAGCTTTGATGGATGCCGCTTCAATCAGTGCGATTCGGGAGTTCCTGCTCCAGCCTTGAAGGCAGAGGCTGCGCGACGCTTTGGGCGCCGCCGGCATCGCGCCGGGGGCCAGATCGTGAGGGCGAGCTATGATCGGCCAGTTGCTCAGGCGGAACAGGATTCCGCTGATGAAACGCGCGATGATCACGGCGGGGCAAGCAACCAGCTCGCAGGGTGTGTCCCTGGCCGCGGCCGGTTGCGCCTTCTACGCGACGCTGGCGCTGTTTCCGACCATCGCCATGCTGATCTCGCTTTACGGCCTGGCTTACGACCCGGAAACGGTGCAGCCGCAACTGCATTATCTACGCCATTTCATGCCGCCAGCGGCATTTTCACTGATTTCAGAGCGGATCCAGAGCCTCGTATCGCAGCCGGCGCGGGGGCTTGGCATCAGTTTCCTGGTCAGTCTCGCTTTGTCGCTCTGGTCGTCCGCGGCCGGCACCAAATCCGTGCTCAACGCGCTATCGCTCGCTTATGGGCAGATCGAGACTCGGGGCTTCTTCCGTTTCCAACTGGTGTCCCTGGCCATGACGCTGATCGCGATCCTCGGGGCGGCCTTGGCGATCGGCGTGTTGGTGCTGATCCCCATCGTCATCGCCTGGGTCGGCCTTTCCGCCTATGCGCGGATTCTCGTCGCCCTGCCGAGCTTTGCGGTGATGATCGTTTTCGTGATTGCGGCGCTGGGCCTGCTCTACCGCTATGGCCCGGCCGGGACGGGGCGCATCTTTTACGCGCCCGGCGCGGGGCTCGCGACTTTCATCTGGCTGCTCGGCTCCTGGGCGTTCGGCCTTTATGTCGGACAATTCGCCGCCTACAGCGCGACTTACGGCCCGCTTTCGACCCTCATCGGCCTGATGATGTGGTTCTATCTCACCGCCTATGCCGTGCTGTTCGGCGCCGAGTTGAACGCGGCGCTTGATGAGGAATGGGCGAGGGAGAAAAAGGAAGGCTACTTTTTGTGAACAAAAAGTAGTTTTCTGGTCCTATGGGCCGTGCTGGTTTCGCTGCCACGGGCCCAAACGTCCAAAAGTTTTTGCGCCGCTTTTTCCAAAAAGCGGCTTCTTTCTTAGTTCTTACTCCCGCGCCTTCAGGAACGCTGCAAAGGCCCGCAAGGTCGCAGGGGAAATATGGTGCTCGATGCCTTCCGCATCCTGTTCCGCGGCTTCGTGCGGCACGCCGATGGCGGTGAGCACGGCGACCACCAGGCGGTGGCGGGTGCGCACCTTGCTGGCCAGGGCTTCGCCGGCCGGGGTCAGAAACACGCCGCGATAGGGCAGGGATGTGGCAAGCCCCTCGCGCTTCAGCCGGCCGATCGTCTTGATCGCGGTGGCATGGCTGACGCCAAGCCGGCGGGCGATGTCTGTGGGCCGTGCCTCGCCTTCGGCAGCCAGCAGGTCGGCGATCAGTTCCGCATAATCTTCCAACAGCGCCTGGCTTTGCGCGGCGCGTGTCTTGCCGAAGCGCTTCGCCTGGGTCGGCTCGGTCGGCATTGTTGCGGTTCTTGAGGAAGGCGGAAGCGGCAAGCGAAATCACTCCAGGAAACGTGAGTTTCTGGCCGAAAAATTTTCTCTGCGCAAGCTTGAGAAGATGTAGCCGAGGCCACATCTTGCAGCGCCGTACGCATCCACTTTCGCAGCTTTCACAGTATCGTCATAGATCGAGGGACGCCTTGGCCGGGTGCTGCATAGTCGATTATAAACCTCCCTCCGCGGTGCGCCGAGGCTGCCTGTTCGGCCCGGGCATGATTGCCGTCAGCATATTTTGTTATGATTTAGCAACGGACTGGTGGGCGCAATTATTCATGCTATTCTGTGCGTGGTTGCCATCGCCGTGCGGTATCGAGAGCGGGCCTCACCGGAATCGCGATAATGCCGATCCAGACCATTGTTTCCGCGTGATCGGCGCGCCTCTTTGCAAGCCTGTCCTGCATTCAAGTGAGGCCCTTAACCCGTTGCCGCGGCGCACAAAATCGCTATAGGAAGGCGCTGGCTACGTGCGCCACGCACGTGCCTAAAACTTATGCATTTAGGATCTGCAACACCCTCATCGTCAAAGCGACGACAAAAATATAAAGGATACCCGCCGTGGCCAATGAAAAATCCCAGAATGTGCAGGATGTGTTTCTCAACCATGTCCGCAAGAGCAAAACGCCGGTGACGGTGTTTCTTGTGAATGGTGTGAAACTGCAAGGCGTCATTACCTGGTTCGACAATTTCTCGGTGCTGCTGCGCCGTGATGGACATACCCAGCTCGTTTACAAGCACGCCATCAGCACCGTGATGCCGGGCGCACCGATCATGCTGTTCGACGCCTCCAAGGTCGAAGGCGCGGCGCAGCCTGCGGAAAGCGGCAATACGCTGAAGCTGAACCGCGGCGAGCCGGAGCCCGAGCCCGACTATAGCCAGGACATTGACGGCTGAAAGACACAGCGCCGCCGCCCAACCGGGCGGCCATCCTGCTTCCCTGGGATAAAAGCGCGGCCCGGACCGGGACCGCTTCGCGTTCGAGCGAGGCGCGTCTGGCCGAGGCGGTCGGGCTTGCTGCCTCCATCGGCCTGGTGGTGGTGCATGAGGCCGTGTTCGTCACCCGCATGATCACGCCTGCCACCTTGTTTGGCAAAGGCCAGGTCGAGATGGCGGCCAGTGCTTTGCGCGCCGCCGATGTCGGCGTGGTGGTGGTGGATGCGGCTCTCACCCCGGTGCAGCAGCGCAATCTGGAAACCGCCTGGGGTGCCAAGGTCATCGACCGTACCGGGCTGATCCTCGATATTTTCGGCGCGAGAGCCCGCACCCGCGAAGGGACGCTGCAGGTCGAACTCGCGCATCTGGAATATCAGCGCTCGCGCCTGGTGCGGTCCTGGACCCATCTTGAGCGCCAGCGCGGCGGTTTCGGCTTCCTCGGCGGTCCGGGCGAGACGCAGATCGAGGCGGACCGCCGCCTGATCGGCGACCGTATCTCGCGGCTGCGCCTGGAGCTTGAGGATGTGCGCCGCACCCGCGGCCTGCATCGTGGCGCGCGCAAGCGCGTGCCTTACCCGGTGGTGGCGCTGGTCGGCTACACCAATGCGGGTAAATCCACGCTCTTCAACGCCCTTACCGGCGCGACCGTGACTGCGGAGGACCAGCTTTTCGCGACGCTCGATCCGACCATGCGCGGTTTGCAGCTTCCTTCAGGGCGGAACATCATCCTCTCCGATACTGTGGGGTTCATTTCCGATCTGCCGACCGAGCTGGTCGCAAGCTTCCGCGCCACTTTGGAAGAAGTGGCCGAGGCGGATATCCTGCTCCATGTGCGCGATGTGGCGCATCCCGATACCGGAGCGCAGGCGGCGGATGTGCGGGGCGTGCTGAACCGCATGGCCAAGGATGAAACGCTCGACGAGAACTGGCAGGACCGCACGCTGGAAGTGCTGAACAAAGCCGATCTTCTGGGCGGCGTCGAAGGCGTCGTCCAGGGCGAGGCCATCGCCGTGTCGGCGCTGACCGGCGAGGGGCTGGACCGCCTGCTGGCCGAGATCGACGAACGCCTGGCTGCGCGCATGGAAGTTTTGTCGGTGGAAATCCCCGTGACCGACGGTGCCCGGCTAGCCTGGGCCTACCGTCATGGCGAGGTGCTGCGCCGCGAAGACACCGAGACGCATGTGCGTCTGCAATTACGGCTGAGTGACGTTAACCGGGCGAGGTTCCAACAGCTATGACGGATCAGGACATCAACGCGGTCATTGCCTTGCTGCGCGAGGTGGCGAAAACCGAGATCATGCCGCGCTTTCGCAAGCTCGGCCTCGATGATGTGCGCAGCAAAACGGGCCCGCTGGATCCGGTCACGGTGGCCGATGAAGCGGCGGAGCGGGCCCTGACCGCCGGATTCAAAAAGCTCTTTCCCGGCGACGATGTGCTGGGCGAGGAGGCGGTGTCCGCCGATCCGGACCTGTTGGGGCGGCTGCGCGCACCTGGACGGGTGTGGGTGATCGACCCGATCGACGGCACGGCGAATTACGCCGCCGAGCTGCCGCTGTTCGGCGTGATGGCGGCTTTGATCGAAGGCGACAAGGTGCTGGCCGGTTTCATCCATGATCCGCTCGGTGACGATACCGCGGTGGCGCTGGCCGGCGGCGGCGCCTGGATGGTGGCAGCCGACGGCACCCGCCGCCGCCTGCAGGTTTCCCCGCCGGTGCCGGTCGAGGAGATGGTCGGCTCGCTCTCCTGGCGCTATTTCACCGAACCGCTGCGCAGCCACGTGCTGAGCCGGCTCGACCGGCTTGCGGCGGTGACCGATTACCGCTGCGCGGCGCACCAATACCGTATGCTCGCCGGCGGCCATTGCCATGTGCAGATGTTCCGCAAGCTGATGCCCTGGGACCATGCGGCGGGCGTTCTGCTGCATCAGGAGGCCGGTGGGTATGGCCGGCATTTCGATGGTTCGCCCTATGCACCATCGAACCTCTATGGCGGGTTGCTGCTCACCCCGGACGAGGCAAGCTGGGAAGCGTTTGCCGAAGCGATACTGCGGTAGACAGGAAGAGGTAAGGAAGTAAGAAAGTAAGAAAGTAAGCGCTACTTTTTGTGAACAAAAAGTAGCAAAAAAACTTTGCTAGTTTGGGCCCGTGCCGCTCGAGCGCCACAGGCCCAAAGTCAAAAAAGTTTTTGCGCCGCTTTTTCCAAAAAGCGGCCACTTACTTGCTTCCTAGTTACTTCGCCGCCTCCAGTGCCTGCTCGAGATCCTCAAGAATATCATCGATATGCTCGAGGCCGATCGATAGCCGCACATAGCCTTCCGACACACCGGAGGCGAGCCGGTCGTCCGGGGAGAGTTGCGAATGCGTGGTGCTTGCGGGATGGATCGCGAGGCTGCGCGCATCGCCGATATTGGCAACATGATAGAACAGCTTGAGTGCGGCGATGAATTTCTCGCCGGCTTCGCGGCCGCCCGGGAGTTCGAAGCCGAGCAGGCCGCCTTTGCCCCGGGGCAGATATTTCTCCGCGCGTTCCTTCTCGATCCCGGTTGCCGTGGCGGGATGGATGATTTTCGTCACATCCTGGCGGCCGGATAGGAATTTGACGACGGCGGCGGCGTTTTCGCTGTGCCGGACGATGCGCAGCGGCAATGTCTCAAGCCCCTGGATGATCTGAAAGGCGTTGAAGGGCGAAAGCGCCGGGCCGAGATCGCGCAGCAGTACCACGCGGGCGCGGATGATGTAGGCGATCGGCCCGAGCGGCTTCACCGCTTCGCTCCAGATGGCGCCGTGATAGCTGGCATCCGGCGTGTTCAGCAGTGGCTGGCGCTCGGGGAAGGCCTCCCAGTCGAAATTGCCGCCATCGATGATCACGCCGCCAATGCTGGTGCCGTGGCCGCCGATATATTTGGTGGTGGAATAGACGATGATGGCCGCGCCATGGTCGAAGGGCCGCGTCAGCAGGGGGGCCGCCGTGTTGTCGACGATCAGTGGAATGCCGAAGCGGCGGCCGATGGCGGCGACTTCGGCGATGGGGAACACCCGCAATTTCGGGTTCGGCAGCGTTTCCGCATAATAAGCGCGGGTGCGGTCATCGGTGGCGCGGGCGAAGGCCTCGGGATCGGCCGGGTCGACGAAGCGCACCTCGATGCCCTGGTCCTTCAGCGTGTTCGCGAACAGGTTCCAGGTGCCGCCATAGAGATCCGTCGAGGAGACGATATTGTCGCCGGCGCGGGCGAGGTTCTGGATCGCCAGCGCCGAGGCCGCCTGGCCGGAGGAGACCGCCAGCGCTGCCACGCCGCCCTCGATGGCGGCGAGCCGCTCTTCGAGAACCGCGTTGGTCGGGTTCATGATGCGGGTATAGATGTTCCCGAATTCCTTCAGCGCGAACAGGTTCGCGGCATGTTCGGGGCTGTCGAACTGATAGGAGGTGGTCTGGAAGATCGGCACCGCCACGGCATGGGTGCCCGGGTCGGCCCGCCAGCCGGCGTGCAAAGCCAGTGTCTCAGGATGCAACGATTTTTTCATGTGATGATCCTCCGAACAGGAGAGGATCATCACATAGGGAAAATTAACCTACAAGACGGCTAGGCTTATTGCGCGACGATTTCAACCCGTCCGGTCTGCACATTGAAATGCATGCCCGTCAGGGTCAGGCGGCCTTCCTCCACCCGGGAGCGGATCCAGGGGAAGGTCATGAGGTTGGCCAGGGAGACGCGGATCGATTCATGCTCGCAGCGGCCGCAGAGCGTGTCGAAATCCGCGCCGTCCGCGTCCGGCGCGTCGCATACCCGTTGCCTGGCCTCGCCCGCGATCGCCATCCAGGAGGCTATGAAGTCGTTCTGGCCGCCGCCGGGACCCTGCATCAGGGCGCGGATGCCGCCGCAGCGGCTATGGCCGAGCACGACGATGGTGCCGACTTCCAGCGCCGTGACGGCGAATTCCAGCGCCGCCGAGGTGCCGTGATTGGCCGCGTCAGGCGCGTAAGGCGGCACCAGATTGCTGACATTGCGCGCGACGAAAATTTCCCCCGGCGCGCAGTCGAAAATCACTTCTGGTGCCACGCGGGAATTGGCGCAGGCAATGACCATGGCGGAGGGCGACTGGCCATCCCGTGCCAGGATGGAAAAGCGTTTCTGGTGGCGCCGCCAGTAACCTTTGCGGAAGCGGGCATGGCCCTCAAGCAACGTATTCATAGTCCGCTTTTCTTCGCCGCAATCCATAGTTGGTCCATTTCTTCAAGGCTTGAGTCACGCGGCGTCTTGCCTTCGGCGGCGAGAGACGCCTCGATATGGCCGAAGCGGCGGATGAATTTCGCGTTGGCGCCGGTGAGGCAGGTTTCCGCATCGAGGCCGAGTTTGCGGGCGAGGTTGGCGAGCACGAACAGCATGTCGCCCAGCTCGTCCTGCAGCCGCGCGGCGTCCGCGCCCGGCAATTCGGCGCGCAGCTCGGCGGTTTCCTCTTCCAGCTTGTCCAGCACGGCGCCGGCATCGGGCCAGTCGAATTTCACCCGTGCAGCGCGGGAGGTGAGTTTCTGCGCGCGGCGCAAAGCGGGCAGGGCGATGGCCACGCCGTCGAGCACGCCGGTCTCGGCGCGGGCCTGGCGTTCCTCCGCCTTTTGCGCCTCCCAGGCGGCGGTCTGCGCGCCGGCATCGCGCTCATCGGCGTCGCCGAACACATGCGGGTGCCGGCGCACCATCTTGTCGGTGATGGTCTGGGCGACATCGTGGAAATTGAACCAGCCTCGCTCTTCCGCCAGACGCGCGTGGTAGACCACCTGGAACAGCAGGTCGCCCAGCTCGTCCTTCAACTGCGCCGGATCATTCGCGGCGATGGCGGATTGCACCTCATAGGCTTCCTCGACCGTGTAAGGCGCGATGCTGGCAAAATCCTGCTCGCGGTCCCAGGGACAGCCGGAAACCGGATCACGCAGCGCCGCCATGACCTCGATGAGGTCGGAAATGGGGAGTTTTGTGCTCATGCCAAGGCTTCTACGTGGCGTTGGCGAAAAAGAACAGTTCGGGGGAGGTAAGTGGAAGAAAGGGGCCGCTTTTTGGAAAAAATCGGCGCAAAAACTTTTTTGACTTTGGGCCCGTGGCGCTCGAACGTCACAGGCCCAATTAGCAAAGTTTTTTTGCTACTTTTTGTTCACAAAAAGTAGGCGTTTCTTCGCTTACTTATTCTACGAGCCGCTCGACCGCCTGAGCGATCACCTCGCGCGCCACCGGCCAGAGCTTATACGCATCGAAATCCTCCCGCCGCACCCAGGCGAGTTCGGTCACGTCATCGCCGGCAACCGCCTCGCCGGCTTCGTAGCGGCCGCCGAAATCGAGGATGGTGTAATGGAACTCGATCCGCCCGGTGCTGTCGCGATGAATGGAATCGACATGGGCGATGAGGGTGAGCGGGCCGACCGTGACGCCGGTCTCTTCCAGCAGCTCGCGCCGGGCGCAGGCTTCCGCCGTCTCGCCCAGCTCCTGCCGGCCGCCGGGCAGCGACCATGCGCCTTTGGCCGGCGGCTTGCCGCGCCGGACCAGCAGAACCTCCTCGCCGCGCAGCACGATGATGCCGATGCCGACCTGCGGCATGGTCGGGTAGATTTTTTCCGCCATGAATCTTTGCTCCGGGATCAGCCTGACCGCACGGTCAGGATCGCCTCGCGCTGGTCGAACAGGTTCAGCAGCACGCGCAGCGCCTGGCCGCGCGGGCTTTCCAGCTTGGGGTCGCGCTGCAGATGCAGCACCGCATCCTGCCGCGCCATCGCCAGCAGCTCTTCATGTTTTTCCGGATCGGCCAGGCGATAGCCCGGCAGCCCCGATTGCCGCCGGCCGAGGAAATCACCTGAACCGCGCAGGCGAAAATCCTCGTCGGCGATGAGGAAGCCATCCTCGGTCTGGCGCAGCAGCGTGAGCCTTTTGCGTGCTGTCTCGCCGATCTTGTCGTCATGCAGGAGCAGGCAATAGCTTTTCGCGGCACCTCGGCCGACGCGGCCGCGCAGCTGGTGCAGCTGCGCCAGGCCGAAACGTTCGGCATGCTCGATGACCATGACATTCGCTTCCGGCACGTTCACGCCGACCTCGATCACCGTGGTGGCGACGAGAATTTTCGCGCGTCCCGGCGGCGAAATCGGCGAGTCGCCTGGTCGCGCACAGCGGCCTCCTGCTGGCCATGCGCCAGTGCCACCTGCGCGCCGAAACGCGCCTGCAATTCGCGGAAGCGCACTTCGGTGGCGGTGATGTCGATCACTTCGGATTCCGTCACCAGCGGGCACACCCAATAGACGCGCCCGCCGGCAGCGATGGCGCGGGCGATGCCGGCCAGGATGTTCTCCAGCTCGCCGAGCTTGTGCACGGTGGTGACGATCGGCTCCCGCCCGGCCGGCTTTTCGCCGATGCGGCTCAGATCCATCTCCGCCCAATGGGTGAGCAGCAGCGTGCGGGGGATCGGCGTTGCGGTCATCACCAGCAGGTCGGTCGCCTCGCCCTTGGCGCCGAGGGCGAGGCGCTGATCGACGCCGAAACGATGCTGCTCGTCGATCACCGCCAGAGCGAGATCGGAGAATTCCACATGTTTCTGAAAGATCGCGTGCGTGCCGATGACGATCGGCAAGCGTGCCGTCCGCGAGGGATTGCAGGATCGCGCTGCGGGCCTTGCCCTTGACCCCGCCGGTCAGCAACGCCACTGGCACGGGCGAGAGTTTTTCGAACGTGGCGAAATGCTGCTTGGCGAGAATTTCGGTCGGCGCCATCAGCGCCGCCTGCGCGCCGGCCTCGACCGCGCGCAGCATGGCGAGCAGCGCCACCAGGGTTTTGCCGGAGCCGACATCGCCTTGCAGCAGGCGCAGCATGCGGTGCGGGGCAGCAAGATCGGCGTCGATTTCCGTGAGGGCCTGCAATTGCGCGGCGGTGGGGGCGTAGCCGAAGCGTTGCAGCGCCGTGGCGCGCAACCTGCCGTCGCCGCCCAAGGACCGGCCCGGCAGCTTGCGCCGCCGCGAGCGCACGATGGCGAAGGCCAGTTGCCGGGCCAGAAGCTCGTCATAGGCCAGCCGTTCGGCCGGCTTGTCGTCCGGCACGCGCTCCGGCGCATGCAGCGCGCGCATGGCAGTGCTGAAATCGGGCCAGGCGCGGCGGGCGAGGATGGTCTGGTCGTGCCATTCGGTGAAATCAGGCAGCCGCGTCAGCGCGCCGAGCGCGGCACGGCGCATGAGGCGCGGGAAGATGCCCGCCGTGAGCGGCCAGACCGGCTCGATCCAGGGAAAATTTTGCGCCTGCGTCTGCGGCATCACATAATCGGGGTGCGCCATCACCAGCCGGTCGGAAAATGCCTCCAGCTTGCCGGAGACCAGCAGCTTCGCGCCTATGGGAAATTGCGACAGCCTTGCTGCGTGGAACAGCACGATCTCTGCCATGCCCGTGCCGTCGCTGATGACGACTCGGTGCGGCTGGCTCTTCTTCGCCGGCGATTCGTGGCGGATGACCTCCACCCGCAATGTCGCGACCATGCCGGGCCGCGCCTCGCGCAATGGGGGCGTGGCGCGGCGGTCGATAAAATCGCCCGGAAGGTGAAACAGCACGTCGCGCACCGAATCGCCGCCGACGAGCTTGGCCATGAGCGTGGAAAAGCGCTCGCCGAGGCCGGGCAGGCTATTGAGCGGCGCGCGCAGCGGGGTGAGAATCTCGGAACACACGGGCTGACTCATGGCCAAACCAGCCTTATATCGCAACCCGCATGACAACGCCCGAACTCTCATGATCCGTCACCCCTGGATCCACGCCGCCGCCGGCTGGTATTTCGCGCCCAGCATCGCGGCACTTATGAAAATGATCTGCTGATCGGTGATTTTGTGAAGGCGCGAATCGCCACCATGTCGGAGGTGGAGCTGGACGAGATTGAGGCGGTCATGGAATTTCCTGACGCGGAACTGGCTGACTGGCTGACCGGCCGCAAGCCGATTCCTGCCCATGCCGACAGCCCGATGCTGCGGCGGATTCGCGAGGCGGCGCTTAACCGATGATCCCTGTTTACGGTGTACCTGAAGGTGTGGATGCGCTGGCGCTGGTGCGGCGCTGGGCGGAGCATGACGGGCCGGTGCTGCACATCGCCCGCGACGATACGCGCCTCGCCGGCTTGGAGGAGGCGATCGGCTTTTTCGGCCCGGAAGTCGAAGTCATCAGCTTTCCCGCCTGGGACTGTCTGCCTTATGACCGCGTCTCGCCCAACGGCGCCATCGTCGCCGAGCGTATCGCCGCGCTGAGCCGGCTGCAGGGTGAGCCCCGGCGCAAGCGCATCGTGCTCACCACCGTGAATGCCGCGCTGCAGCGGGTGGCCCCGCGCGCCGCTTTGCAAGGGGCGGGGATGCGGCTGGCAGTGGGGGACAGCGTGGCGCCCGAGGATGTCGCCGCCTTTCTCGATGCCGATGGCTACCGCCGCACCGGCACGGTGATGGATGCCGGCGAATATGCCCTGCGCGGCGGCATCATCGACGTGTTCCCGGCCGGCGAATCGGCCCCGGTGCGCATCGATCTGTTCGGCGACAACATCGAGAGCATCCGGCGCTTCGACCCGGAGACGCAGCGCAGCGGCGAGGCGATGGGCTCGCTGGATTTCCATCCCGCCTCGGAAATCGCTTTCGACCAACCATCCGTGACCCGCTTCCGCAGCGCCTGGCGCGAGATCTTCGGCCAGAAGGCGGTCGAGGACCCGCTTTACGAGGCGGTCAGCGAAGGCAGGCGGCATGCCGGGCTGGAGCATTACGCGCCGCTCTTCTCCGGCGAGATGGAGACGATTTTCGATTACGTGCCGAACGCCTCGGTCAGCCTGGACCATCAGGTGGCGGCGGCGGTGGAGGCGCGGCTGGAGCTGATCGCCGACCATTATGCCGAGCGCCGTGGCCCGGCCCGGGCCGGCGAGCAGCCTTACCGGCCGATCGCCCCGGAACTGCTTTATCTCGATCAGGCCGCCTGGGACGAACGTCTGAGCCGCGGCCCGTGCTTCGCGTTTTCCCCGTTCAACAAGCCGGACGGGGCGGAGGGCGTCGATTTCGGCGGTCGCCCCGGCCCGATTCTCGCGGGCCAGAACATCGCCGCCTTCGAAGCCTTCGCCGAATTGCGCGGCAAATGGGCCTCCTCCGGGCGCAACATCGTGCTCGCGGCCTGGAGCGCCGGGTCGCGCGAGCGCCTGACGCTGATGCTGCGCGAGCACGACATCCGCGACGTGCGCGCCATCGCCACCGCCGACGAGGCCCGCGCGCTGCCCAAAGGCACGATCGGCCTCGCGGTGCTGGGCATCGAGCGCGGCTTCCTCACCGACCGCATGGCGCTGGTGGCTGAGCAGGACCTGCTGGGCAGCCGCATCGCCCGCCCGCCGAAGCGGCGCAAGCGTGCGGACCAGTTCATCGCCGACGCCACGGAAATCGCCGCCGGCGATCTGGTGGTGCATCAGGATCACGGCATCGGCCGTTATAACGGGCTGGAAACAGTGACTGTGAATGGCGCCGCGCATGACTGCCTGCGCCTGCTTTATGATGGCGGCGACAAGCTGTTTCTCCCGGTGGAGAATATCGATCTGCTGTCGCGCTTCGGCCAGGAAACCGACGGCGTTTCGCTGGACAAGCTCGGCGGCGCCTCCTGGCAGGCGCGCAAGGCCAAGGCGAAAAACCGCATCCAGGACATGGCGGCCGGGCTGATCCGTCTGGCGGCCGAGCGGCAGACGCGCGAGGCGTCGCTGATCTCTCCGGAAGAGGGCGCCTTCGCCGAATTCTGCGCGCGCTTCCCCTATACCGAGACCGAAGACCAGGCGAAGGCCGTGGCCGACGTGCTGGAGGATTTCGCCGCCGGCAAGCCGATGGACCGGCTGGTGTGCGGCGATGTCGGCTTTGGCAAGACCGAGGTGGCGCTGCGCGCCGCCTTCGTCGCGGCGATGTCGGGCTCGCAGGTCGCCGTGGTGGTGCCCACCACTTTGCTCGCGCGCCAGCATTACCGTGCCTTCGCCGCGCGCTTTGAGGGGCTGCCGATCAAGGTCGCGCAGCTCTCGCGCATGGTCACCGCCAAGGAGGCGGCGGTCACCCGCGCCGGGCTCGCCGATGGCACCATCTCCATCGTCATCGGCACGCATGCGCTGATGGCCAAGGGGGTGAGCTTCGCCGATCTCGGCCTGCTCATCGTCGATGAGGAGCAGCATTTCGGCGTCGCGCATAAGGAGCGGCTGAAGCAGCTCAAGGCCGACGTGCATGTGCTGACCCTCACCGCCACGCCGATCCCGCGCACCTTGCAGCTCGCTCTGACCGGCGTGCGCGACCTCTCGCTCATCACCACCCCGCCAGTGGACCGGCTGGCGGTGCGCACCTTCATCATGCCGTTCGACAGCCTGGTGATCAAAGAGGCGATCGCCCGCGAGAAATTCCGCGGCGGGCAGATTTTCTGCGTGGTGCCGCGCGTTGAGGATCTCGAGCCGATGGCGGCGCGCCTGCGCGAAATCGTGCCGGAGATCCGCACGGTCATGGCCCATGGCCGCCTCGCGCCGACCGAGCTGGAACGGGTGATGACCGAGTTCGGCGAGGGCAAATACGATATCCTGCTCGCCACCAACATCGTCGAGAGCGGGCTCGACATGCCGGCGGTGAACACGCTGATCATCTACCGTGCCGATATGTTCGGCCTGGCGGGGCTGTATCAGCTGCGCGGCCGTGTCGGCCGCGGCAAGCAGCGTGGCTATGCCTATCTGACCTGGCCCGCGCATCACGTGCTCTCAGCCGCAGCGACGAAGCGGCTGGAAGTGATGCAGACGCTGGACACGCTGGGCGCCGGCTTCACGCTCGCCTCGCACGATCTCGATCTGCGCGGCGCCGGCAATCTGCTGGGCGACGAGCAATCCGGCCATATCCGCGAAGTGGGCATCGAACTCTACCAGCAGATGCTCGAGGACGCGGTGAATGCGATCCGCGCCGAGGGCAAGAACAAGAAGGCCGTGGAACGCGACTGGACGCCGAACATCAATCTCGGCCTGCCGGTGCTGATCCCCGACACCTATGTCAGCGACCTGCCGGTGCGGCTTGGCCTTTACCGGCGCATCAGTGCGCTCACCTCGGATGCCGAGAGCGAGGCGCTGGCGGTGGAACTGGTGGACCGTTTCGGCAAGCTGCCGATGGAGGTCGAGAACCTGCTCGAAACCGTGGCGCTGAAGCGCGCCTGCCGCGAGGCCAGCGTGGAAAAACTCGATGCCGGGCCGAAAGGCATGGTAATCTCCTTCCGCAAGAACGAGTTCAACAACCCGGCCGGGCTGTTGAACTGGATCGCCTCGCGCGGCGGCACGGTGAAAGTGCGGCCAGACCAGAAGCTGGTGGTGACACGGGATATGGACGTGTCGGCGCGGATCGGCATCGCCCGCGACGTGCTGCGCAATCTGGTGAAGCTCGCGAACTTGCAGGAAGCGGCTTAGGAAAAGCCCGCTTTCTAAAGCAAGAAAGTAGCCGCTTTTAAAAAAGCGGCGCAAAAATTTTTGTTGGTTTGGGCGTGCGGCGTTGGCAGCAGCACGGATCAAATCATGCGGTTTTAGCCCGTGCGTTTCAACGCCACCGGCCCAAAGGTATAATTTTTAATCTGGGTCGAGGGCGTTGGCAGCAGCGCGGCTCATCTGCGTTCGAGTTTGGCCCGTGCCGTTTCAACGCCAGCCGCCCAAAGGTATAAATTTTTAATCTGGGCTGAGGGCGTTGGCAGCAGCGCGGCTCAATCATGCGTTCGAGTTTGGCCCGTGCCGTCTCAACGCCAGCGGCCCAAAGGTATAAATTTTTAATCTGGGCTGAGGGCGTTGGCAGCAGCGCGGCTCAATCATGCGTTTGAGTTTGGCCCGTGCCGTCTCAACGCCAGCGGCCCAAAGTATAAATTTTTAATCTGGGTTGAGGGCGTTGGCAGCAGCGCGGCTCAATCATGCGTTCGAGTTTGGCCCATGCCGTTTCAACGCCAGCGGCCCAAAGTATAAATTTTTAATCTGGGCTGAGGGCGTTGGCAGCAGCGCGGCTCAATCATGCGTTCGAGTTTGGCCCGTGCCGTTTCAGCGCCACCGGCCCAAAGGTATAAATTTCTTAGTCTGGGCCTCTGCCAGCAGCACGGCCCATTTGTGCTTTGGGCCCGAGGCGTTCCAACGCCCCAGGCCCAAATTCAAAAAATTTTTGCGCCGCTTTTTTAAAAGCGGCCACTTACTTCCTTAAAAATCCGTGCAGCGCCCGTTCTTTTCCCAATCGCCGTAGCGCGTTGGTTCCGGGCCTTTCTGCCCGCCGATTTCTTTTGGCAGTTGCGCCGTCTCCGGTTTGGGGGACGGCGTTTCCGTGGCTTCGGGCTGTTTCGGTTCGTTGCTCATTGGCCGGACTGGAGTTGCGCCTGGGCGATGCGCTGGGCGTCGAGTGTCCGCCAGGAGGCATTTGCCGGGGCATGGGCGATGGATTGTTGGAACAGCGCCATGGCTTCGGGCGTGATGGTGCCGGCGCGCTCGGCCAGTGCCTCGGCCAGATAGGCCTGGCCTTGGCTGGCATCGGTGCTGTTGGCGGGCTCACCCGCGACCCGCGCGCGCAGCAGGGTGATGAGCTGGTCGAGCTGGGCGTCCGCCTTCTGCTGCGTGCGCAGCCACTGGGCGTGCGGCTCGGAGGGCACGTTCGGCGTGCTGTCCGGCAGATAAAGTGCGAATGAGACGATCGGAACGGCGATCAGCGTGAGGACCAGCAGGAGCCATGCATTGCCGTCCAGCGGGCGCTCGGCGATGCTGTCGGCGGCGAGCAGGCGGCGCTCCACTTCCAGTTTGGCGGCGGAATATTCCGGCGCGCCGATGCGCTGGTCGGCGAGGTCGCGGCTCAGCTCATCGAGCTGGGAACGGTGGAAGGCGAGTGCTGCCGCGCGGCGGTCACGGGCGCGGCCGCCGCGATAGGTGAAGGCCACTGGTGTCATCAACACCAGTGCGAGGCCGAGCATATAGAGAAAGATCATTGCAGTAATTCATCCAGGCGTTTGGCGTCGGCTTCGCTCAAAGGGGCAGGGGGCGGCACGCGGGTGCGCCGGGCCACCCAGTAGACCAGAAAACCGATGACGAGGGCGAGCAGGGGAGAAGCATAGAGCAGCCAGGTCAGCGGCATGAAGGGCGGTTTCAGCAGCACGAAGATGCCGTAGCGCTGCACCATGAACTGCATGATGCTCTTGTCGCTATCGCCGGCGATCACGTGCTGGCGGATGATCACGCGCAGCTGCTTGGCCAGGGTGGCGGAGGAACCTTCGATGCTTTCATTCTGGCAGACCAGGCAGCGCAGCTGGTCGCCGATCGCCTCCGAGCGGGTTTCCTGGGGCTGCGTCAGCGTCACGCCGTCGCGCGTGACCATCTGCGCCTGGGCCAGAGCTGGCAGAAACGCCAGCAGGAAGATCAGAACGCGTTTCATGAGTAATGCCGCAGCAGGCTGTTCAGCGTGCCGTTGACGATGTCGGAGGTCAGCGGCCCAGCATAGCGCCAGCGCACGATGCCGGTCTTATCAATGAAATAGGTTTCCGGCACGCCATAAACGCCCCAGTTGATGGCGGTGAGGCCGGACGCGTCGGCGGCGATGCGGGCATAGGGGTTGCCGTTCTGCGCCAGATACTGCTCGGCGGCCGCGTCCTTGTCCTGATAGTTGATGCCCCAGATGGTCAGGCCGTTCTTCGCGAGCCAGTCGAGCATCTGGGCCTCCTGCAGGCAGGGAATGCACCAGGAGGCGAACCAGTTCACCAGCATCGGCTTGGGCGGCGCCAGCAGGTCGAGATTGGTGAAGCCCGGGCCGCCATTCAGGCCCGGGAGCGAGAAGGCGGGCGGGCGTTTGCCGACCAGCGGCGACGGCAGAGCGTGCGGGTCGTAATCGTTGCGCTGCATCCGGCGCAGGATCGTGTAGAAACCCTCGCCGCCGGCGACCGCCACCGCGAGCGGCACGCCCAAGAGCAGGCGCCGCCGCGTGGGGGAGATTGATGTGGCGGCCATTTAAGCCACCACCTCAGCCGACTTGTCGCGCCGCTTGGCGCGCGACGGGGCGCCGACGCGCAGGCGCCGGTCGGAGAGCGAGAGCACGCCGCCAATCGCCATGAACAGCCCGCCGAACCAGATTTCCGGTGCGAGCGGATGCCGGTTCAGGCGCAATTCCGCGCTACCGCTGCCGGGCGCGTCGGCGAACACGGCGTAGAGGTCCTGAAAGCCGTTGGTGTTGATCGCGGCGACGGACGTGGTCGTTTCCTGCGCCGCGAAATTGCGAAGCGAGGGGTGCAGCGTGAGGATGGCATGGCCGCCCGAGCTGACCGTGACGTCCGCGACGCGCATCGTATAGTCGCCCATGCCTGCGGCGTTATGGATGTCGTCCAGCGTCCAGTTATAGCCGCCGAGTTCGGTGGTCTGGCCGGGCTGCATGACGATGACCTTCTGGGTTGCCAGCGTCATGCCGGCAATGCCGAGCACGGTGACGCCGAAGCCGAAATGGCCCAGCGTGGCGCCGATCGCGGCGCGGGGCAGGGTGATCAGCCGGGTGAAGGAGGCGCCGAGCGGCACGCGGAACAGACGCAGCCGATCCGCGAGTTCGAGGATGGCGGAGATGACCACCCAGATGCCGCCGGCCAGGCCAAGCGCGGTGATCACATGGCGCTCCGCCGTGGTCACCAGGAACACCACCAGCGCGACGCCGGCGGCGAGCCACAGGCGGGCCAAGGTTGGCGCCAGGTCGGCGCGTTTCCAGGGCATCATCGGGCCGATGGCCATGGCGACGATCAGGGGTGAGGCCAAAGGCAGGACCGTCTGGTCGAAGAACGGTGCGCCGACCGAGAGCTGGATGCCGAACAGCAGGTTGACGAAGGGCGGGTAGAGCGTGCCGATGAACACCACGCCGGCAATGGCGCAGAGGAAGATATTGTTGAGCACCAGCGCGCTTTCGCGGCTGATCGGCGAGAAGATGCCCGCGGCTGCCACGGCCGGGGCGCGCACCGCGAACAGCAGCAGCGAGCCACCGATGGTGATGCCGAGCAGGACCAGCAGGAACTCGCCCTGACCTGGCGCCGCGGCGAAGGAGTGCACGGAGTTGAGCACGCCGGAGCGGACCAGGAAGGTGCCGGACAGGCTGAGCGAGAAGGTGGCGATGGCGAGCAGCACCGTCCAGGCTTTCAGCGCCTCACGCTTCTCCACCACGATGGCGCAATGCAGCAGCGCCGTGCCGGTGAGCCAGGGCAGCAGAGCAGCGTTTTCCACCGGGTCCCAGAACCAGTATCCGCCCCAGCCCAGCGTGTAATAGGACCACCAGCTGCCGAGCGTGATGCCGGCGGTGAGGAAAATCCAGGAGCCCAGCGCCCACGGGCGCACCCAGCGGCCCCAGGCGGCGTCGATCCGGCCTTCGATCAGCGCGGCGACGGCAAAGGCGAAGGCGACCGAGAAGCCGACATAGCCCGCGTAGAGCATCGGGGGATGGAAGGCGAGGCCGGGATCCTGCAGGATCGGGTTGATGCCGGCACCCTGCAGCGGCGGCGGCCAGAGACGGGCCAGCGGGTCGGAGACCGTGAGGGTGAAGAGCAGGAAGCCGCCCGAGACCAGGCCGAGCACGCCGAGCACGCGGGCGCGCAGCGAGGAGGGCAAATTCCGGCTGAAGACGGCGACGCTGCCGCCGCACAGCGAGAGCATCAGGCACCACAGCACGATGGAACCGTCATGGTTCCCCCAGGTGCCGGTGATGCGGTAGAGCAAAGGCACGGCGCTGGAAGAGAAGTTCGCGACATTCTCGACCGTGAAATCGGAGACGATGCCTGCCCAGACCAGGCAGAGGAAGCAGGTGCCGATGGCCAGCACATGGCCGATCGCCAGGGCCGGGGCGGCGCGCATGGCGCGCGGGTCGCGCAGGCCGGGGGCGAAGAGGCCGATCACGCCTTGCGCGAAGGCCAACGCCACGGCCAGGGCCAGCGCGAAATGTCCGAGTTCAGGGATCATGAATTGGTACTTTTAACTTGCATGGTGTTCCAGGTGTCGGCGGCCGGTGGGGGGCCGAAGGCCGGGTTCCACTTGCCGGTTTTCTTCAACGCCTCTTCCACATCCTTGGGCATGTAGGAGGAGCCGTGCTTGGCCAGTACGTCGCTGGCCGAGAAGGTGCCGTCGGTCGTCATGGCGCCGATCGCCACCACGCCCTGGCCCTCGCGGAACAGGTCAGGCAGCACGCCGGTGAAGGTCACCGGCACCGAGGCCTGGCCGTCGGTCACGCGAAACGAGGTGGTGGGGGTGTCCGTGTTCGCGGCGACGCGGGTGTTGACCGTGCCGACCTGGACGATGCCGCCGAGGCGGAAATCCATGCCGGCTTCCGGGTGCTTGGCCAGAACCTGACGCGGGCTGAGGAAGTAGGTGAGGGTGGAGGAGAAGGCGGCGAGCATCAGCCCGGTGGCGCTGCAGAGGCACAGGCCGCAGGTGAGGACGCAGATAAAGCCGGCGTTTTTTACGGGCTTGCATCAGCGTGTCTCCACCGCGCGCAGCCGGCGGACGGCCCGGCGATAGCGGGTGAAGGTGAGCACGCTGATCCCGATCAGGAACAGGGTCGTGATACCGTAGCTGCCGTCGATGAAGGGGGCGAGATTCATGAGTGACGCTCCGCGGCGGCGAGCAGCAGGCTGCGCGTGCGCCGTTCCATGATGGCGGCGCAGACCCGTGCGCCGACCAGGGTCAGAAAGCAAAGATAGAACCCAACCGTGGCGATCAGCAGCGGGTAGAGCATGCTGATGTAGATTTGCGAATTGCCGGTGAAGGAAATGCTGTTACCCTGATGCAACGTATTCCACCATTGCACCGAGAACACGATGATTGGAAGGTTGATGGCGCCGACCAGCGCCAGAATGGCGGCGGCACGGTGGCCATGGGCCGGGTTATCGAAAGCGCGGATCAGCGCGATATGGCCGAGATAAAGAAAAAACAGGATCAGCACCGAAGTGAGCCGTGCGTCCCACGCCCAGTAGGTGCCCCATTCGGGCCTGCCCCAGAGCGAGCCCGTAATCAGGCACACAAAGGTGAAGCCGGCGCCGATCGGGCCGATCTCCTCGGCCGCGACGTCCGCCAGCGGATGCCGCCAGATGATCGAGAAAAACGAGCATACCGCCAGCGCGGCATAGCCCGCCATCGACACCCAGGCGGCGGGGACGTGCACATACATGATGCGCGAGGCGTCGCCCTGCTGCCAGTCAGCCGGGGCGAAGGCATAGCCCCAGACGATGCCGGTAACGGTGAGGATAAGGGAAAGGATGGCAAGCCAAGGCAGAGCCGGCTGCACCAAGCGGAGAAAGCGTCCCGGATTGGCAAAACGGTGTAACCAGGAACCGGTTTTGCCCATGGGGCCGACGGTGAGCACAGTTTCATTCATAACTTGAATAATATGATATGGTTGGTTGAATTTGAAGGCGTCGGGAAACGCATTACACTCCACCGCATGACAAATTATTGGCTCGTGAAATCTGAACCCGACGCGTTCTCCTGGGATGAGCAGGTGACGAACGGCGTCGAACCCTGGACTGGGGTGCGCAACCACAGCGCGAAAAACAATCTCAAAGCGATGAAAAAAGGCGACCTCGCTTTTTTCTATCATTCAAATATCGGCAAGGAGATTGTCGGAATCGTACGTGTGGCGCGTGAGGCCTATCCCGACCCGACCGCCGAGTCAGGCGACTGGGTGTGCGTGGACATGCAGGCTGTGCGCGCGGTGCCGCAACCGATTCCGCTCAGCCAGATCAAGTCCGATCCGCGCATGCGTGACCTCGCGCTGGTGCGGCTCTCGCGGCTGTCGGTGGCGCCGGTGAGCGCGGAACATTGGACCCTGCTATGCGAGCTGGGCGGGCTGGAACAAGGAGTGACATGATGGAAACGGCAATTCTTGGCGGGGGCTGCTTCTGGTGCACCGAGGCGGCCTTCAGTGAGCTTCAGGGCGTGAGCGCGGTGCAGTCGGGCTATGCCGGCGGGCAGACCGAAAACCCGAGCTACAAGCAGGTGTGCACGGGCACGACCGGCCATGCCGAAGTGGTGGAGGTCGCGTTCGACCCGGCGGTGATCGCCTACGAGGATCTGCTGCGGGTGTTCTTCACCATCCATGACCCGACGACGCTGAACCGCCAGGGCGGGGATATCGGCACGCAATATCGTTCCGTCATCTTCTACACCACGCCGGCGCAGGAAGCGGCGGCGCGGGCGGTGATCGCGGAATTCGAGCGCGCCGGGGTCTGGGGCCATAAAATCGTGACGGAAGTCACGCCGGCGCCGACGTTCTGGCCGGCGGAACCCGAGCATGACCGCTATTTCGCCCGCAACCCGCTGGCCGGCTACTGCCAGGCGGTGATCGCCCCGAAAATCGCCAAGCTGCGCAAGGGCTTTACCGAGCGGCTGAGGCGACCTGCGTAAGCAAGGAAGTGGCCGCTTTTTGGAAAAAGCGGCGCAAAAACTTTTTTGAGTCTGGGACGGTGCCGTAGGTAACGGCACTACCTCCGGTCGGTCGACGGAAAAATTCTGCTCGCAAAAGTAGTTTCGATAACGTAACGTTGTGGCGGTGTGTGAGTATCAACAAGCCTCTGAAAGGGCCAAAAATGACAAAGAACACCTACACCGCCCCATTCTACTGCCCGCCATCCGTTGGCACCGCGTATTCGGGCACTGCTCCTATTCTTTCCGGGCAGGTTGTCCTTTTCAAGGACGATAACTGGTCAAGCACGAGCTACACGATCAACACTCAGAGCTCGTAATTTCCCGAGGGGCGCGACTTCTCATTTTCCGGCACGTCGCTGCAGGACAAGGCCACCTGGATCGCGTTCAACCTGCCTGTGGGTACGGTCTGCACGTTGTTTAACAACGTGATTTCAAATCAGTCCAACCCATATAATTTCGCCGGCGCCGGTGCGTGCGTCGATCTGATCGGCAATGGGGAACTGCAGACCGTCGATCTGGTCGCCTACGGCGCCAACGACGCTCTCTCAGGCGGCGTTTGGCGGACCGTCAACACGTCCGAGGGATGGTTCCAGCTGTTTCTGGATCTCGATTGCGCCGGTCAATTCACCACGTTTTTCCTGGATGAATGGCCGACGGCAACGGTAAACTCGCTTGCCGGGTGGAACCTGGACAACGAGGCGACGTCGATCAGCTATCCTTGTCTGACGCCAGTGCAGCTTCTCACGCTGAGCGCCAACACGGACGGATCGGGCCAACAGGTTT
This sequence comes from uncultured Pseudomonadota bacterium, assembly GCA_963798115.1. GTDB lineage: Bacteria > Pseudomonadota > Alphaproteobacteria > Acetobacterales > Acetobacteraceae > Acidocella. The sequence goes on along the minus strand of CAWCRT010000011.1, from coordinate 29,802 downwards.
CGCTGGGGGCGGCCAATCCGTTCGGAAGCTGGGGCACAACGGCACAGGTGAATTTCACCGACAGCGGAATGAACGACAAGGTCAGCGCGTTTTCCTATCTGGTCATCCAGCCTCAGAAGGCACTGATCCAGTCGGTCTCCACCCAATTCGTCGCGCCGATTTCCGATGGTAACACCTTCGATACAAGCATCGCCGGGACCAACGCCACCTCGACACAAGTGCAGGTCCAGATGTTGCTGGCGCAGAGCCAGACATACAGCATTTCTGCCCGGCTCGGCGCTTGACCAAGCGAGCGGGCTCTATGTCCTCACAAGTCCGGTCACCGTGCTCCTGTCAGGCGGAATCGGCACACAGATCTCTTTCAGCGCTGACTTAACGCCGACCGAAAACACCGCCAATAGCACGCAGCCTATATCGGCGACGAGTGTCGACGCGGACTGATAAAGGAAGGCTTCTTTTGGGTCGTGCCACTGGAATCGGGCACGGCTCGCTTAGCGTTGCCTTGGCTTTTTGCTCCGGCGTAGGTATTTTGTCCTATCGCACCGAGGAGGGCATGCCATGGCTGATCAAAAGACACAGGAGCAGAAGACCGAGCACAAATCCTTCGCGCACCCCGAGGAAAGACGGGATTTTCCCCATGGTCACGCCGATATCATCGACATTGGGGGCGCCCAGATCGGACGCCTGACCCTGGAACCGGGCTGGCGCTGGTCGCAGGACGTCAAGCCGATCGTGCACACGGACAGCTGCGAGGTGGCGCATTGCCAGTATCATGTGAGCGGCCGGCTCGCGATCCGGATGGATGACGGCACCGAGTTCATCGCCGAGCCCGGTGACATCACCTCGCTGCCAAAGGGCCACGATGCCTGGGTGGTGGGCGACGAGCCGGTGGTGGTGGTCGACTGGTTCGGCGCCAGTCATTACGCGCAGCCACCGGCGTAGAAGGAAAAAAGAAAGAAAGGCTACTTTTTGTGAACAAAAAGTAGCAAAAAAACTTTGCGACTTTGGGCCCGGGCCGTTTCAGCGCCACGGGCTCAAAGTCAAAAAAATTTTTGCGCCGCTTTTTCCAAAAAGCGGCTACTTCCTTACTTTCCTAAAGCCTCCGGAGCACAAACACCTCAGCAAGTGCCGCCTCGATTGCGGCGCCATGCGCGGCGTCGCGGGCTTCGATCATCACTTCGAGCTGGGCGTCCTGCACCGAGGGGGAGGAGAACAGCCGGTGGTGCGCGACTTCGATGATGTTGCCGCCGCGCGCGCCGATGCGTGCGGCCACTTCCGCCAGCATGCCCGGCCGGTCCGGCATTTCCAGCACCACGCGCATGATGCGGCCGTCGCGCAGCAGCGTGCGCATCAGCGTGTTGGCGAGGATGCGTGAATCGATGTTGGCGCCGCAGATCGGAATGCCGACCTTCTTGCCCTGGAACCGGTCGGGGAAGGCGAGCACGGCAGCGAGGCCGACCGCGCCGGCGCCCTCAGCCACCTGCTTGGCGTTCTCCACCAGGGCGGCGATGGAGCGCTCGATGTCATGTTCGGTGACGACCAGCACTTCGACATTCAGCGCCCGCAGCACGCTGAGCGGCTGCTGGCCGATATCGCGCACGGCGATGCCCTCGGCGACGGTCGGGCCGCCGACCTCGATCGGCTTGCCGGCCAAAGCCTTGGCGAAGGCGGCGTAATTTTCCACCTCGACGCCGACGATTTCGAGTTCCGGGCGCATGGCGCGCGCCACGGTGGCGCAGCCCGAGACCAGCCCGCCGCCGCCGGCGGCAATCGCCATCATGTCGAGATCCGGCACATCCTGCAGCATTTCCAGGGCCATCGTGCCCTGGCCGGCCATCACGCCGAGATCATCGTAAGGGTGCAGGAAGAACAGCCCGTCGCGCTTGGCGAGCTCATGCGCATGTGCGGCGGCTTCGGCCAGGGTTTCGCCATGCAGCACCACTTTCGCGCCCCAGGCGGAGGTGCGGGTGACCTTGGTCGCCGGGGTATGTTTGGGCATGACGATGGTGGCGCTGATGCCGGTGAGCGCCGCGTGGCGGGCCACCGCCTGGGCATGGTTGCCGGCGGACATGGCGATGATGCCGGCCTGGCGCTCTTGCGGGCTCAACAAGCGCGATGCGATTCGCGGCCCCACGCTCCTTGAACGCTCCCGTGGCCTGCAAATGATCGTATTTCAGGTAGATTTCCGCACCGGTGAGGCGCGAGAGCGCATCCGAGCGCAGGAAGGGCGAGCGCAGGATGCGGCCCTCGATCCGTTGCGCCGCGGCCTCGATGTCGGCGAGGCTGAGCTGAGATGAGGTCATTGGGAGCTTACCCTGGAGCATGATTTGAATTTAAATACAGGAAGAAGCCGCTTTTTGAAAAAAGCGGCACCAAAAACTTTTTTGACTTTGGGCCCGTGCCGTCGAAACGCCACAGGCCCAAATTAACAAAGTTTTTTTGCTACTTTTTGTTCACAAAAAGTAGCCTTCCTTACTTATGTCCTACGACGGCGCGGCTCAGCCGTAGGTGATTTTCAGGATCTCGTAGGAGCGATCGCCGCCCGGGGCCGGCACGGCCACGGTGTCGCCGACGCGTTTGGCGATCAGCGCCTTGGCCAGCGGAGAGGTGACCGACAGGCGCGACTGCTTGATGTCGGCCTCATGCATGCCGACGATCTGGTAGCAGACCTCCTGCTCGGTATCCTCATCGACCAGATGGATCGTCGCGCCGAACTTCACGGTGTCGCCGGACAGGCTGGCCGGGTCGATGACTTCGGCGGCGGAGACGATCTCCTCCAGCTCGGCGATGCGGCCTTCCACGAACGACTGGCGTTCACGCGCGGCGTGATATTCGGCATTCTCAGACAGGTCGCCATGGCTGCGGGCCTCGGCGATCGCGCGGATGATGGCCGGGCGCTCCTGGGCCTTGAGAGTGCGCAGCTCTTCCTCGAGCGAGGCAAGGCCAGACGCGGTCATCGGAAATTTCTGCACGGCATCTCCTCAGGGAAACCCTGATGGGGTTGGGGTTAAATAACACAAAGAACCACACCGGCGCCCTCATCGGGCGCCGGTGTCGGGTTCAGAATGGTTGCGCAAAGTACGACTGAAGCGGCGCAACTTCAAGGCTGCCCGAAATAAGGGCCGAAATGGCGTGCGCCGCGGCCCGCGCCGCCGAGATGGTGGTGAAGTTCGGCACGCCATGGGTCAGCGCGGAGCGGCGGATGTCGTAGCTGTCCGCCACCGATTGCGGGCCCCGCGCGGTGTTGATCACCAGCTGGATTTCGCCGGAGCGAAGCGCATCCACGCAATGCGGACGCCCTTCCAGCACCTTGTTCACCTGCTTCACCGGGATGCCGGCGGCGGCGATGAGCTTGGCGGTGCCCGACGTGGCCATGATCGAGAAGCCGAGTTCGGACAGGCGGCGCGCCACCGGGACGATCGCGGTCTTGTCGGAATCGCGCACCGACAGGAAGGCCGTGCCGGAGCGCGGCAGCGACACGCCGGCGCCGAGCTGGGCCTTGGCGAAGGCGCGGGCGAAGTTCGTGTCCAGCCCCATCACCTCGCCGGTGGATTTCATCTCCGGCCCGAGGATCGTGTCGACATTGGGGAAGCGGGCGAAGGGGAACACCGCCTCCTTCACCGCCACGTGGCGCGTGGTGAGCAAATCGTCGAGCTTGAAGCTCGCCAGCTTCTGCCCGGCCATGACCAGCGCGCCGATTTTCGCCACCGGCACGCCGGTCGCCTTGGCGACGAACGGCACGGTGCGCGAGGCGCGGGGATTTACCTCCAGCACATAGATCGCATCGTTCTGGATCGCGTACTGCACGTTCATCAGCCCGACCACGCCGATTGCCTTGGCCATCGCGACGGTCTGCGCGCGCAGTTCCTCGACGATCGCCGGCGAGAGCGAATAAGGCGGAATGGAGCAGGCGGAATCGCCGGAATGAATGCCGGCTTCCTCGATATGCTCCATCACCCCGGCGACATAGACGGTCTCGCCATCGGCGATGCAGTCCACGTCCACCTCGGAGGCTTCGTTGAGATAGCGGTCGATCAGCACCGGATTGTCGCCGGAAACACGCACGGCTTCGCGCATGTAGCGGGCGAGGCCGGCGCGGTCATAGACGATTTCCATGGCGCGCCCGCCCAGCACGTAGGAGGGGCGGATGACGACCGGATAGCTGACGCGCTCGGCGATCTCCTCGGCCTGCTCGGTGGAGCGGGCGATGCCGTTCTCCGGCTGGCGCAGGCCGAGCTTCTGCAGCAGCGCCTGGAAGCGCTCGCGGTCTTCCGCCAGGTCGATCGCATCGGCGGTGGTGCCGAGGATGGGAATGCCGGCCTCTTCCAGCGCCTGGCTGAGCTTCAGCGGCGTCTGCCCGCCATATTGCACGATGCAGCCGAGCACCGTGCCGTTCTGCTGCTCGGTGCGGATCATCGAGATCACGTCCTCGGCGAAGAGCGGCTCGAAATAGAGCCGGTCCGACGTGTCGTAATCGGTGGAGACGGTCTCCGGGTTGCAGTTGACCATGATGGTCTCGAACCCGGCCTCACGCAGCGCGTAGGCGGCGTGCACGCAGCAATAATCGAACTCGATGCCCTGGCCGATGCGGTTCGGGCCGCCGCCGAGGATGATGACTTTTTTCCGCTCGCTCGGATGGGATTCGCACACCGGCGTGCCGAAACCGCCTTCGAACGTGCCGTACATGTAGGAGGTTTCGGAGGCGAACTCGCCGGCCGAGGTGTCGATGCGCTTATAGACCGGCGTGACGCCGAGCTTGAGCCGCGCCGCGGTGACGGCGGCCTCCTTCTGGCCGGTGAGCTGGGCCAGGCGCTTGTCGGCGAAGCCCAGCGCCTTGAGGCGGCGGAAGGACTGCGTGTCGCGCGGCAGGCCGTTCTGTTTGACCTCGGTCTCGGCATCGATGATCGTCTGCATCTGCCGCAGATACCAGGGGTCGAATTTGCAGGCGGCGAAAATCTCGTCCACCGAAACGCCGGCGCGCAGCGCCTGGGCGGCCATCAGCAGCCGATCCGGCCGCGGGGTGGAGAGGGCGGCCTTGAACGCATCCACGGTGCCGTCGCCCGGCGCCGGGATCTCGTCGAGACCGGACAGGCCGGTTTCCAGCGAACGCAGGCCCTTCTGCAGCGCCTCGGCGAAATTACGGCCGATCGCCATGGCTTCGCCGACCGACTTCATCGAGGTAGAGAGCAGCGCCGGGGTGCCGGGGAATTTCTCGAAGGTGAAGCGCGGGATCTTGATCACCACATAGTCGATCACCGGCTCGAAGCTCGCCGGGGTCGCCTTGGTGATGTCGTTCTGCAGCTCATCGAGCGTGTAGCCCACGGCGAGCTTGGCCGCGACCTTGGCGATCGGGAAGCCCGTGGCCTTCGAGGCCAGCGCCGAGGAGCGCGACACGCGCGGATTCATCTCGATCACCACCATGCGGCCATCGGCCGGGTTGATGCCGAACTGCACGTTGGAGCCGCCAGTATCCACGCCGATGCGCCGCAGGCAGGCGATGGAGGCGTCGCGGAGGATCTGGAATTCCTTGTCGGTGAGCGTCAGCGCCGGTGCGACGGTCACCGAGTCGCCGGTATGCACGCCCATCGGGTCGATATTCTCGATGGAGCAGACGATGATGCAGTTATCCGCGGAATCGCGGACCACCTCCATCTCATATTCCTTCCAGCCGACCACGGACTCTTCGACCAGCACCTCGTCGGTGGGCGAAGCGTCGATGCCGCTGGCGCAGATCGCGAAGAATTCCTCGCGGTTATAGGCGATGCCGCCGCCGGTGCCGCCGAGCGTGAAGGAGGGGCGGATCACGGCCGGCAGGCCCACGACTTCGAGCGCCGCCGCCGCTTCCTCGCGGTTATGGGCGATCGCGCTGCGCGGGCCGGCAATGCCGATTTCCGCCATGGCGTCGCGGAATTTCAGGCGGTCTTCGGCGCGGTCGATGACATCGGCCTTGGCGCCGATCAGCTCCACGCCGAGGCGGTCCAGCACGCCGGTCTTGGCCAGCGTCATCGCCGTGTTCAGCGCGGTCTGCCCGCCCATGGTGGGGAGCAGCGCATCAGGCTTCTCGCGGATGATGATCTTCTCGACCATTTCCGGCGTGATCGGCTCGATATAGGTGGCATCGGCGAGCGACGGATCGGTCATGATCGTCGCCGGATTGGAGTTGACGAGAATGACCCGGTAGCCTTCCTCGCGCAGCGCCTTGCAGGCCTGGGCGCCGGAATAGTCGAACTCGCAGGCCTGGCCGATGACGATCGGCCCGGCGCCGATGATCATGATGCTCTTGATGTCGGTGCGTTTCGGCATGGTTGGGAATCCTTGAAAGAGAAGGGCAGGGCTCTGCCCTGCACCCGCCGGGGCCGGGAGGCCCCGGACCCCGAATAATGGGTGGATGAGCCTGATCAGGCCATCAAGTCTTTGAAGCGTTCGAACAGGTACGAGCTGTCGCTCGGGCCTGGAGACGCTTCGGGATGGTACTGCACCGAGAAGACGCGCTTGGCCTTGCAGGCGATGCCTTCGTTCGAGCCGTCGAACAGCGACACGTGCGTGACCTCGACGCCTTCGGGGAGGCTCTTCTCATCCACCGCGAAACCGTGATTCTGCGAGGTGATCTCGACCTTGCCGGTGGCCAGATCCTTGACCGGCTGGTTGGCGCCGCGATGGCCGCGATCGAGCTTGAAGGTCTTGGCGCCGAGCGCGTGGGCGAGCAGCTGGTGGCCGAGGCAGATGCCGAAAATCGGCACGCCGGCCTGCATCACGCCCTGAATCGCCGGGACCGCGTAGGTGGCGGTTGCCGCCGGGTCGCCAGGGCCGTTGGAGAGGAACACGCCGTCGGGCTTGTGGCGCAGAATATCCTCCGCCGTGGCCTGGGCCGGCACGACGATGACGCGGCAGCCCGAAGCGGCGAGCGAGCGCAGAATGTTGCGCTTGGCGCCGTAATCCACCGCCACCACCGTGCGGGTCGCTTCCGGCTGGGTATAGCCGTGCTCCCAGCTCCAGGTGCCGCCGGTCCATTCATAAGACTGCGTGCAGGAGACTTCGGCGGCGAGATCCATGCCGTCCAGACCGGGCCAGGCGGCGGCGGTCTGCGCCAGGGAGGCGAGGTCGAACTTGCCGTCCGCCGGATAGCACAGCACCGCGTTCGGCGCGCCGAGGTCGCGGATGCGCAGGGTCAGCGCGCGGGTATCGATCCCGGCAATGCCGGGAATGCCCATTTTCTGCAGCCAGGCCTGGAGCGTCGCGGTCGAGCGGTAGTTCGACGGCGCGGTGATGTCTTCCTTGATCACCAGGCCGCGGGCGAAAATATTCACGGCCTCGGCGTCTTCCGCATTGGTGCCGACATTGCCGATATGGGGGAAGGTGAAGGTGATGATCTGTCCGGCGAAGGAAGGATCTGTGAGGGTTTCCTGATAGCCGGTCATGCCGGTGCTGAAGCAGAGCTCAGCGGCCTGGCTGGTGCCGTGCGCGCCGAAACCGCGCCCCCAGAATACGCTGCCATCGCCCAGGACCAGGCAGGCGGTGGCGCCCGGCGGGGTCTCAGACTGGGCGGGCGTGCCAATCAACTCTTCCATGGTCAACCCGGTTGCTGTCATAATGGCGGGCCAGTGACGGGAGGGGATGGCGTTCGCGCTCCGCCATTTGCGGACGGCTTCGGGCGAGACGCCGGTCAGGGTGGCGGCGGCATCGTTGCCGCCGAGACGGTGCAGAATATCGGCGATGGAAATGGGCATGAAAACCGTTTACGGGAAGATTTGTCCGGCTTCAATTGCCTTTTGGTTTACCGGAAATTTTTTCCGGACATGGCTGTACGGATCATTTTGGTGATCTCGCCGTTATGTGTCTTACCTTGTCTTTTAAGGAGCAGAAAATTGAGTTTGCGTGAAACCATCACCGCCGCCGTGAAAGCCGCCATGCTGGCGCGCGACGCCGAGCGGACCTCCACCCTGCGCATGATCCAGGCCAAGCTGAAGGATACCGACATTGCCGCCCGCCCGAAGGGGATCGAGGCCATACCGGACGACGAGATCCTCGCCATGCTGCGCTCGATGATCAAATCCCGTCGCAACTCGGTTTCCTTGTATCGCCAGGGCGGCCGCGAGGAGCTGGCCGCGAAGGAAGAGGCCGAGATCGCAGTGATCGAGGAATTCCTGCCGCAGACGCTGAGCGGCGATGCGCTGGACGCAGCGATCAAGGAAGCGATTGCCGCCACCGGCGCCGCCGGCGCGAAGGACATGGGCAAGGTGATCGGGGCGCTGAAGGCCAAGCATGGCGCAGCGCTCGACATGGCGCTCGCCTCTGCCGCGGTGAAGGCCGCGCTCGCCTGACCGCATGGCTCTCCCGCCTAATTTCCTCGACGAGCTGAGGGCACGGACGCCGATTGCCGCGGTGATCGGCCGTTCCGTCAAGCTCGCCCGCTCTGGGCGGGAGACCAAAGGCTGCTGCCCGTTCCACGGGGAGAAGACCCCGTCTTTCTACGTCTATGACGACCATTACCATTGCTTCGGCTGTGGCGAGCATGGCGACGTCATCAGCTTCGTGATGAAAACGGGCGGCATGGGCTTCATGGAGGCCGTGGAGTCCCTGGCCCATGAAGCCGGGCTGGACGTGCCCAAGGCGAGTCCACAGGCGGCGCAGGCCGAGCAGCGCCGCGCCGGCATCTCCGATGTGTTGGAGGCGGCCGAGCAGGTCTATCAGGACTGGCTCTGGGCGCCGGAGGGACGGGAAGGGCTCGATTATCTGCGCCGGCGCGGCTTGACGGACCTGACCATCCGCGCCTTCGGCCTCGGCTGGTCAGGTGAGGGGCGCGGCGCGCTGGCGGCGGCGCTGCGCGGCCGGAATATCAAGCCGGAGCAGCTGGTCGAGGCCGGGCTGATGAAGCGCGGCGAGCGCGGCCCGGTGGACATGTTCTTCTCGCGCGTGATGTTCCCGATCTCCGACCGGCGCGGCGCCAGGATCAGCTTTGGCGGCCGGATCATGGGCGACGGCCAGCCGAAATATGTGAACGGGCCGGAGACCGCGGCGTTTTCCAAGCGTCGCTCGCTTTATAATCTCCATGTCGCCCGCGAGGCGGTGCGCAAAGGCGAGCCGCTGATCGTCGTCGAAGGCTATATGGACGTGATCGCTTTGGCCCAGGCCGGGTTCCGCGGCGCGGTGGCGCCGCTCGGCACGGCCCTGACCGAGGAGCATCTCGAAGAAATCTGGCGGCTGACGCCAAGCCCGGTGATCTGTTTCGACGCCGATGGCGCCGGGCGCCGCGCCGCCTTGAAGACCGTGGACCTCGCTCTGGCGGGGCTGGCGCCGGATAAGAGCCTGAAATTCCTGCGCCTGCCGGAAAAGGACGATCCGGACAGCCTGGTGAAGCGCGAGGGGGCGGGCGCCTTCAAGGCCAGGCTGGAGGCGGCGGAAAGCCTGTCATCGGCACTTTATGGCATGTTGGCCGAAGGGGTGAACCGCGCGACGCCGGAAGCGCGCGCCGCCTTCCGCCAGCGCCTGGTCGACACCGCCGGCCGCATCCCCGACAAGGGCCTCGCCGGGGAATACCGCTCCGTGCTGCTCGACCGGTTCTTTGCCGAGCGCGGTGGGGGCAAGGGCGGCAAGGGCGCGAAACCGGTCAAGGGCCCGGCCTTCGTGCGCGCCCCGCTCCCGGATGGGGCGGAGGCCAATCTGCGCCGCGCCCGCCAGCTCCTGGCGACCTTGCTCCGGCATCCGGCGCTGATCCCGGAGGTTGAGGAGGCTTTTGCCCGCGTCGCCTTGCCTGAGGAGTATGCCAGGCTGCGGGAAGCGTTAAGTGGTTTTGCCAGCGGTACAAAAACCCTTGACATGGAAAGGCTGTTCACCCACTTGGGGGATTTTGGGCTGGCCGATGAGGCAAGGCGGCTGATGGCCGCTGCCGCCGTGGAGCACCGTCTTGATCCCGCGGCGAGCCCTGCAGAGGTCGCGCAAACCTGGTGGAGTTGGTACATTCTGATGGATTTCAGCATCGATATGTTGCGCAGCCAGCGCGATGAGCAGCAGCATTATTGGTCGGCGCACCAGGACGATCACGCCGCCTGGGCCCGGCTGGTGAAATATAACGAGCTGCTCCGCCAGGCGATGGCAGGGGAGTATAGCGCGGTGGATGACTGACTAAAATCCTCCCGCTTATTGCCTATCTCTTGTTTCCTCAAATAAACACATTGTTTCGAATTCCCCGGAGTACCGCCTGACCATGGCAACCAAGCCCGCCGCCGCCGCCGAACAGCCCGCACAGGAAGTCGAGGCCGACGCCAATGTGCTCGACACCCAGTCCGCAGCCGTCAAACGGCTGATCGCCAAAGGCAAGGAACGCGGCTACATCACCTTTGATGAGCTGAACGCGGTCCTGCCGGCGGACCAGAATTCCTCGGAGCAGATCGAGGACATCATGGCGATGCTCTCGGAAATGGGCATCCAGGTGGTGGAGAGCGAGGAGGGCGAAGACCCCGAAGCCGCTTCGCTGACCAAGGAAGACACGGCCGACGACGATGACGGCCCAAGCGGCAATGTCTCTGACAGCGCGGTCAGCCGCACCGACGATCCGGTGCGCATGTATCTGCGCGAAATGGGCACGGTGGAGCTGCTCTCCCGCGAGGGCGAAATCGCCATCGCCAAGCGCATCGAGGCCGGGCGGGACATGATGATCCGCGGCCTCTGCGAGAGCCCGCTGACCTTCCGCGCCATCATCGCCTGGCATGAGGCGCTCAATGCCGGCCGCGTGCTGCTGCGCGACGTGATCGATCTCGAAGCCATGGAGGCCGGCAGCGGCGAGCCCGGCACCGCCGAGGCGTTCGAGGCCACCGAGGAGCTGGATGAGGATGAGGACGGCGAGGGTGCCGGCATGTCGCTGGCGGCCCTTGAGGAAAAGCTCAAGCCGGAAATCTTCACCCATTTCGAGGAAATCGAAAAACTCTACGACAAGCTCGCGAAGCTGCAGCAGAAGCGGCTCGATAACCTGACCTCCGGCGGGGATATCAATTCCCGCTCGGAAAAGACCTATGAGAAGCTGCGCGACGAGCTGGTGGCCAAGGTCGAGCAGGTGCGGCTGCACAATAACCGCATCGAGGAGCTGGTGGCGCAGCTGAAGGTGCTGAACCAGCGCCTGAACGGCCTGGAAGGGCAGATCCTGCGCCTGGCGGAAAGTGCCAAGGTCACCCGCGAGGAGTTCCTGCAGCATTACCGGGGCCGCGAGATGGACCCGAACTGGCTGCACGACATCGCCGACCTGCCGGGCCGGGGCTGGAAGGAATTCGCCAAAAAATTCACGCCGCAAGTCAATGAGCTGCGGGCGCAGATCGGCAAGGTCGCCTCCGAAGGCGGGTTGCCGATCGAGGAATTCCGCCGCGTCTATACCACCGTGTCGCGCGGCGAGCGGGATTCCACCCGCGCCAAGAAAGAGATGATCGAGGCCAATCTGCGCCTGGTGATCTCGATTGCGAAAAAATACACCAATCGCGGCCTGCAATTCCTGGACCTGATCCAGGAGGGCAATATCGGCCTGATGAAGGCGGTCGATAAATTCGAGTACCGCCGCGGCTATAAATTCTCGACCTACGCCACCTGGTGGATCCGCCAGGCGATCACCCGCTCGATCGCCGACCAGGCACGGACCATCCGCATACCCGTGCATATGATCGAGACGATCAACAAGCTGGTGCGCACCTCGCGGCAGATGCTGCACGAGATCGGCCGCGAGCCGACCCCGGAGGAGCTGGCCGACAAGCTCGGCATGCCGCTGGAAAAAGTGCGCAAGGTGCTGAAGATCGCCAAGGAGCCGATCTCGCTTGAGACGCCGATCGGCGACGAGGAAGACAGCCATCTCGGCGATTTCATCGAGGACAAGGGCGCGATCATTCCGCTCGACGCCGCGGTGCAGGCCAATCTGCGCGAGGCGGCAACGCGGGTGCTCTCCTCGCTCACGCCGCGCGAGGAGCGCGTGCTGCGCATGCGCTTTGGCATCGGCATGAACACCGACCACACGCTCGAAGAGGTCGGCCAGCAGTTCAATGTCACGCGCGAGCGTATCCGCCAGATTGAAGCCAAGGCGCTGCGCAAGCTCAAGCACCCGTCGCGGAGCCGCAAGCTGCGCAGCTTCCTGGACGATTAAGATGCTCGATTACACCCGCCTGCGGCCGGACGAGGCGTTCGACCGGGTTGTGGTGCGGGTGACGTTTTTGCGCCTGAACCGGCGTCCGGCCCGGCCGCTGGCGGTTTTGCCGCCGGGCATGACATTGCGTGGGGAGCGGCTGGATATCCAGGTCTACCGGCAGATCTACGATGCGGTCGGCACGCCCTGGCTATGGTGGCTGCGCCGGATGATGCCGGACGAGCTGTTGCGCCAGCATCTGGAGAACCCGGCCGTGCAGATCTATGTGCTGCGCGAGGAGGGGGCGGTGCGCGGTTTTTTCGAAACCGATGCGCGCGGCTGGCCCGACATGAATCTCAATTATTTCGGCCTTGTGCCGGAGGCGATCGGCTGCGGCCTCGGCAAGCTGCTGCTCGATGCGGCGATCGACACGGTGTTTCTCGGCGCCCCTGGCGTGCGCGGCATGATGCTGAACACCTGCACCGCCGACCATCCCCGCGCGCTGCCGAATTATCTGGCGGCCGGGTTCCAGGAGGTGCGGCAGGTGCGCGAAGTGTGGGACATTCCGCGCCGGCTGGGCTTCAAAATTCCGGAGCATCTGCGCCGGTGAGCCCTCATGCGCCCTCCGTGCTGTTAAAGGAGGCAGGTTGTCTGGTGGTCGACAAGCCGGCCGGGCTGCCCGTGCATCCCGGCCGCGCCGGCGGCCCCAGCGTGGAGGATTTCTTTCCGCTCTGGCGGCGCGGTAAAAACGGCCCCTGGGCAGCGCACCGGCTGGACCAGGATACCGCCGGCTGCCTGGTGATCGCATTGAAGAAAACCGCTTTGCTGCAGGCCCAGGCCTGTTTCGCCGCCGGGCGCGCGGAAAAGACCTATTGGGCGGTGGTGCAGGGCGTGCCGGCGGCGCCGGAAGGCGTGATCGAGCTGCCGCTCGCGAAAGTCACGTCAGGCCGCGCCTGGAAAATGGCGCCGGCCCCAAATGCCCCGCCAGCGGTGACGGCGTGGCGCGTGCGCGGACGGACGGAACAAATGGCCTGGCTGGAATTCATGCCCAAAACCGGCCGGACGCATCAGATCCGCGCCCATGCCGCCGCACTCGGCCATCCGATCCTGGGCGATGTGGTCTATGGCGGCGGTGCCGGGCGGCTGCATTTGCTGGCCCGCGCGATTCGCCTGCCTGAACCGGAGATTTTTGCCATCGCGCCCGTACCGCTCCATATGCAGCAGCGCATGAGGGAGTGCGATTATGCAGAGATCTGAATTCGAGCCGGGGCATTATGTCCGCCATCCGCAAAAGCCGGATTGGGGGCTGGGCCAGGTGCAGAGCGCCGTCGGCCGGCGCGTCACGGTGAATTTCGAGAATGCCGGCAAGGTGGTGATCGATACCGGGGTGGTGACGCTCGAGATCGCGGAGCTCAGTTAAAGAGCAAGTAAGTGGCCGCTTTTTGGAAAAAAGCGGCGCAAAAACTTTTGGTCTTTTGGGGCAGTGGCATTGGAAAGGACGAGGCTAAAGGCTAAGGCTTTCGTTTTGCAAGGCTGCCCCTGAAAAATACGATCGTTTCACGACTTGCAACAGGACAAAATCAGTCCGTAATACGCGCCATGATTGATCCGTTCGGCCGCAAAATTTCTTATCTCCGTGTGTCGGTGACCGACCGCTGCGATTTTCGCTGCGTGTACTGCATGGCCGAGGACATGGTGTTTCTGCCGAAATCGGACCTGCTGACGCTGGAGGAGCTCGACCGGCTCTGCCGCGCCTTCATCCGCCGCGGTGTGAAGAAGCTGCGCCTGACCGGCGGCGAGCCCCTGGTGCGGCGGAACATCATGCAGCTGATCAACAGCCTGGGCGGCGAAATCGGCGGCGGGCTCGAAGAGCTGACCCTGACCACCAATGGTAGCCAGCTCGCGAAATATGCTGGCGATCTGGCGAAGGCCGGGGTTCAAGCGCATCAATGTCAGCCTCGACACGCTGGATGAAGAGAAATTCCGCGCCGTTACGCGCTGGGGCCGCCTGCCGCAGGTGCTGGACGGCGTGATGGCGGCCAAGGATGCCGGGCTGAAGGTGAAGATCAACGCCGTGGCGCTGAAGGGCGTGAACGAGGACGAGTATGACGGCATGATCGAATGGTGCGGCCAGCACGGCTTCGATCTCTGCCTGATCGAGACCATGCCGATGGGCGAGGTGGATGAGGACCGTACCGCGCAATATCTGCCGCTCTCGCTGGTGCGGGCGCGGCTGGCGCGGCGCTGGACCTTGAGTGACAGCAGCTATGTGACCGGCGGGCCGGCCCGTTATATGTCGATTGCCGAGACCGGCCAGCGGCTCGGCTTCATCACGCCGCTGACGCATAATTTCTGCGAGAGCTGCAACCGCGTGCGCCTGACCTGCACCGGCACGCTGTATATGTGCTTGGGGCAGGACGACGCGGCGGATCTGCGCACGCCGCTGCGCGCCACCGAGGACAATGCGGCGCTGGACGCCGCCATCACCGAGGCGATCGCGCGCAAGCCGAAAGGCCATGATTTCATCATCGACCGCCGCCATGCCCGCCCCGCCGTGGCACGGCATATGTCGGTGACGGGGGGCTAACGAAGGCAAGGCAAGGCAAGTAAGTGCTACTTTTTGTGAACAAAAAGTAGCAAAAAAACTTTACTACTTTGGGCCCATGCCGTTCGAGCGTCTCAGGCCCAAAGTCAAAAAAGTTTTTGCGCCGCTTTTTCCAAAAAGCGGCCACTTACTTTTTTATTCCTGTACTTGCTCTTCCTTCAGCGCACAGCAGCCGGCGAGAAAAATACCCACCGCCTGGCGCACGCGTTTTTCCAGCGCCTGCCTTGTGGGTGGGCTGCGGAAGCCGATCAGCACGCCGAGGTGGAACTCGCCGATCGCCATGCCGAACAGCATGGCGGCCATTTCCTTGGCTTGCGCGGCGGGGCATCCCTGCTGGATCGCGACTTCGGCGAGGCAGGATTCCAGCCGGCTTTTGGCCTTGCTCACGCGGTTGCGGTGGAACACCCGGCCGAGATCCGGGCTGTGCGTATATTCCGCCATGATCAACCGCAGGATCGCGATCTGCCCGGGCGAGAGCAGGAAGCGGGCGAGGGCGATGAGGTTCGCGGTGAGCAGGTCGTGCAGTGTCCAGTCGCTGCGCGGTTCGGGAAAACTCAGCAAAGAGTGGCGATGCGTCAGCAACGCGCCGAACAATTCGGCCTTTGACTCGACCAGCGTATAGACGGTCTTTTTCGACATGCCGGCGGCTTTGGCGACGTCGCTCATCGTCGCTGTATGGTAACCTTTTGCGAGGAAAATATCTTCCGCCGCGGCGATCAGCTGCCGCATGCGGTCGCCATTGGCGGCCGGCTTCGCGGCGGCGGTTCGGGGCGATCTGCTGACTTTGGCTGACGCCGACATGGCACGCAGCATAGCGCAAACCGGTAAACTCGCAAGTTTCCTTTATGAATTCGATTTGAAAATCACTTACTTGACGTTGAAAATAAACAAGGTTACGTGGGTGATATGAAACCAGCGGGTTTCCTCCTTCGCGCCTGTGTTCCATTTCTTGCTGCTGGCCTGTCGGCTTGCGCGGTGGGTCCGGATTTTCATCAACCGCATCCGCCCGCGGTGGCGCTGACGCCGACACCTCTGCCCCCCGCGACTATCGTGGTGGACAACAAGGCGCAGTATTTTCACAGCGGCGCCGATATTTCCGGCGATTGGTGGGCGCTTTATCACAGTGCCGAACTGAATGCGCTGATCGACGCGGCACTCGCCCATAACCCCACCTTGGAGGCCAGTCAGCAGACATTAATCGAGGCGGAAGAGACGGTGCGCGCCCAGCAGGGCGGGCTGTTCCCCAGCCTGTCGGCGGGCTTTCAGGTCACGCGCGAAAAAGTCTCGGCAGCGGAGTTCGCCAGTTTCGGCGGCACGGGCGCAGCGACCACCGCGCAAATTCCGCCGTTTACTTTATATAACACCGACCTCAATGTTTCTTACACGCCGGACGTGTTCGGCGGTGTGCGCCGGCAGATTGAAAGTGCCGCGGCCCAGGCGGATTTTCAGCGTGACGAGCTCGAGGCGGCTTATCTCACGCTGACCAGCAACATCGTGACCGCTTCGATCACGCGAAGCCTCGCTGCGCGGGCAGATCGACGCCACGAACAAGGTCATCGCCGCGGAGCGGCAGGTGCTGTCCATTCTCACCACCCAGGTTGGCCTGGGAGGTGCGGCGCAGGCGCAGGTGCTGCAGGAGCAGGCGACGCTCGCCGCGGCCCAAGCCACGCTGCCGCCGCTGCAATCGCAATTGGCGCAGGCGCGTGACCAGCTCGCCGTGTTTGTCGGGACCTTTCCGGGGGATTTCCACGAGACGGATTTCACCCTGGCCGGCCTGACCCTGCCGCAGGACCTGCCGGTGAGCCTGCCTTCGGCCATCGTCGCGCAGCGGCCAGACATTCAGGCGGCGGCAGCACAATTACATACCGCCTCGGCCAATCTCGGTGTCGCCACCGCCAATCTGCTGCCGCAATTCACGCTGACCGCACAGCTTGGCCATGAGGCACTGAGTTCCGGCTCGCTGTTCACGCCGCAGACGCTGCTTTGGAGTCTGGTGGCGGGCGTCACGCAGCCGCTGTTCGAGGGCGGCACGCTGACGGCAAAACGCAAGGCGGCTCTGGCGGCTCTGCGTGCGGCCGGCGCGCAATATCAGAGCACTGTGCTCTCCGCCTTTCAGAACGTTGCCGATGCGCTGCAGATCCTGCAATATGACGCGATGACGCTGGCGGCGGCACAGGCTGCCGAAAATGCCGCGGCCAACAGCCTGGCGGTGACCCAGGCGCAATACACACTTGGTGGGCAACCTTTCACGGCGGTGCTGACCGCGCAGACCACCTATCAGAACGCGGCCATCGCGCAGGTGAAGGCGGCGGCCGCGCGGCTCTCCGATACTGCGGCGCTTTACCAGGCCCTGGGTGGCGGCTGGTGGCACCGCCAGGATGTCGCCAGCACATGTTGCGGCATCATTCCATAAGGGTGACGAGATCATGAGTACGGCAAGCAAGACGGCATTGCGCATGGTTCTGATGCTGATCGTCGTCGGCCTGATTTTCGGCGGCGTATTCGGCTATGGCGCGGTGCGCAGCATGTTCCTCGCCAAATTCCTGGCGAGCTTCGGCAACCAGGCGCAGACCGTGGCCACCACCGTCGCGACCACGTCGAGCTGGCAGCCGACGCTGAGTTCGGTCGGCAGCATCGTTGCGGTGAATGGTGCCAACCTCTCCGCCGAGGTGGCCGGCATCGTCGACACCATCGACTTCAAATCCGGCGAGGATGTGCCGGCCGGCACGCTGCTGCTGACGCTGCGGCCGAACAACGACCCCGCGGTGCTGGCACAGTTGCAGGCGACCGCCGCCCTCTATGCAATCAATTATCAGCGCGATCTGAAACAGTTCCGCGCCAGTGCCGTCGCGCAGAGCCAGGTCGATACCGACCGCGCCAATCTGCAAGCCGCAGAGGCCCAGGTGCAGGCGCAGCAGGCGCTGATGGCGGAGAAGCATGTCCGCGCCCCGTTCGCAGGAAGGCTCGGCATCCGCCAGGTGGATATCGGCCAGTATCTGGCGGTCGGCACGCAGATCGTCACGCTGCAGCAGCTGAACCCGCTTTATGTCGATTTCTATTTGCCGCAGCAGGCGCTGAGCCAGCTCCATGTCGGGCAGAATGTGAATGTCACGATCGATGCCTTTCCCGGCCAGGAGTTTCCGGCAAAGATTTCCGCCCTCGACGCGATCGTCGACACCTCGAGCCGCAGCCTGCAGGTGCGCGCCACGCTGCCGAACGATGACCTGTTGCTCCGGCCTGGCATGTTCGCCAACGTCAAGGTCGAAACCGGGGCGCCGCAGGATCTGGTCACGCTGCCGCAGACGGCACTCACCTACAATCCTTACGGCACGACCGTGTACACGGTGCAGCATCAGGCCGGGCAGGATGGCAAGCAGGCGCTCACCGCGCACCAGGTGTTCGTGACCACCGGGGATACAAGGGGTGACCAGGTCGCGGTGCTGACCGGTGTTACGCCCGGCACCGAGGTGGTGACCGCGGGCCAGCTCAAGCTGCGCAACAATGTGCCGGTGGTGGTGAACAACAGTGTGACGCCGCCGAACAGCCCCAACCCCACGCCGCCGAACGAGTAGCGCGATGAAACGTTTCACCGACCTTTTCATCGCCCGTCCCGTGCTCGCCATAGCGGTGAGCATTCTGATCCTGGTGCTGGGTGTGCGCGCCATCGGGACGCTGCCGGTGCAGCAATATCCCCAGACCGAGAACGCCACCATCACCATTACCACCACCTATCCCGGCGCCTCGCCGGACGTGGTGGCCGGGTTCGTGACCACGCCGATCGAGAATGCCGTCGCCCAGGTCAACGGCATCGACTATATGACCTCGACCAGCGACACCAGCACCAGCACCATCACCGTCTATCTGGTGCTGAATCACAATGCTGATGCGGCGCTGACGGAAATCAACGCCCAGGTGAACTCGATTTTGAACCAGCTGCCGACTGGTACGCAGCAGCCGGTGCTGACGCTGCAAGTGGGGCAGACGATCGACGCGATGTATATCGCGTTCCGCAGCACCGAGCTTTCTGCCAACCAGATCACCGATTACGTGTTGCGCGTGGTGCAGCCGCAATTGCAGGCGGTGAATGGCGTGCAGACCGCGGAAATTCTCGGCGGGCAGAACTTCGCCATGCGCGTCTGGCTCGATCCGCACAAACTCGGGGCCTATGGCCTGACCGCCTCGAATGTCTGGGCGCAGCTCGGCAACAATAATTTCATCGCAGCCCTTGGTAATACCAAGGGCACGATGACGCAGGTGACGCTGACCGCCTCCACCGCCTTGCACACGCCGGAGCAGTTCGGCGCCCTGATCCTGAAACAGGCGAATGGGGCGATCATCCATCTGCGCGATGTTGCCGACGTGTCGCTCGGCGCCGACGATTACGACCAGCATGTGACGTTCGACAACAAGCAGGGCGTTTATATCGGCATCAAGGTGGCGCCGGGGGCAAACCTGCTCAACGTCATCGGCGGCGTGCGCAAGGCATTCCCGTCGATCCAGGCCAACCTGCCAAACGGCCTGACCGGCACCATCGTCTATGACTCCACCGAATTCGTGAACGCTTCGATCCGTGAAGTGCTGGTGGCGCTGGTCGAGGCGATGCTGATCGTCACCTTCGTGGTGTTCGCCTTCCTCGGCTCGCCGCGCTCGGTGCTGATTCCGGTGGTGGCGATCCCGCTCTCGCTGGTCGGCGCCTTCGCGATGATGGCGGCGTTCGGCTTCTCCATCAATCTGCTCACATTGCTGGCGCTGGTGCTGGCCATCGGTCTGGTCGTCGACGACGCGATCATCGTGGTGGAAAACGTCAATCGCCATCTCGATGACGGACAAAAACCGATTGAAGCGGCGCGCGATGCCGCCAAGGAGCTGGGCGGGCCGATCATCGCCATGACTGTGGTGCTGATCGCCGTGTATCTGCCGATCGGTTTCCAGAGCGGCCTGACCGGCGCGCTGTTCACGGAATTTGCCTTCACGCTGGCCGGCGCTGTGACGGTCTCCGCGATCGTCGCGCTGACGCTGACGCCGATGCTCTCCTCGCGCTTCCTCAAACCGATCGACCGCGACCATCTCAACTGGGAGGGCAAGCTGATCGGCTTCATCGACCGGCGTTTCGAGCAGGTGCATCATGTCTATACCAGGATGCTGAGCAGCAGCCTGGACACCATTCCGGTCACCCTCATTTTCGCGGCGATCATTCTGGGCAGCATCTATTTCCTGGCGCAGGGCTCGAAGAGCGAACTGGCACCGATGGAAGACCAGGGCGCGGTGCTTCTCTCCGCCACGTCAGCGCCGAACGCGACGATGACGCAGCGCGCCATGTGGGATACGCACCTTAACGCCATCGTGCTGAAACTTCCTGAAACCGAGCATACGTTCAATATTGACGTGCCGGGGACGGAGATTCTTGGCTCGGTGCTCAAACCCTGGGACCAGCGCACCCGGACGGCAAACACGCTGCAGACGATCCTGCAGAACGAAGCGAATAAAGACGATGCCGGCCAGCAGGTTGCGGCCTTCCAGCTGCCGCCGCTTCCGGGCAGCCAGGGTTTGCCGGTGCAGTTCGTGATCAAGACAACCGATAATTTCACGCAGCTTTATCCGATCAGCCAAGCCTTGTTGCAGGCGGCGCTGCAGAGCGGCAAGTTCATCTTCCTGCAGAGCGATCTCAAGCTCGACCAGCCGCAGGCGAACATCGTCGTCGACCGCGCCAAGGCGTCCTATCTCGGCCTCAACATGTCCGATGTCG
Source organism: uncultured Pseudomonadota bacterium (assembly GCA_963798115.1). Classification (GTDB taxonomy): domain Bacteria; phylum Pseudomonadota; class Alphaproteobacteria; order Acetobacterales; family Acetobacteraceae; genus Acidocella. The sequence goes on along the minus strand of CAWCRT010000011.1, from coordinate 9,354 downwards.
GTGCCGCCCTCGGCGAAGCACTCGGTGGCGACTATGTGAATTATTTCGACCTTGACGGCCGCTCCTATAAGGTGATTCCGCAGGTACAGCGCAGTTCGCGGCTGAATGTCGCGCAATTGAATGATTATTATGTGACATCGATCAACGGCATCAACGTGCCGCTATCCTCGGTCGCCACCATCCAGAATACGGTGATCCCGGAAACCATCAATCATTTTCAGCAGCAGAATTCCGCGACGTTGCAAGGTGTTGCGGCGCCCGGTGTGAGCCAGGCGGAGGCGTTGCAAACGTTACAGCAATTGGCAACGAAGATCCTGCCGCCGGGCGACCATATCGATTATGGCGGGCAGATGCGGCAATTTGTGCAGCAGAGCAGCAGCTTCATTCTTACATTTGCCTTCGCCCTCATCATCATCTTCCTGTCACTGTCGGCGCTGTTCAATTCCTTCCGTGATCCGTTGATCATTCTGATTTCGGTGCCGCTATCGATCGCCGGAGCGCTGATCTTCATCTATCTCGCCATCGGTGGTCTGTCTTTGAACATCTACACCGAAGTCGGGCTGATCACGTTGATGGGGCTGGTCTCCAAGCACGGCATTCTGATGGTCGAGGTGGCGAACGAGGCGCGCCTGGCCGGCAAGGGCAAGCGCGAGGCGATTGAATATGCCGCCAATATCCGGTTGCGGCCGATCCTCATGACCACCGCCGCGATGGTGCTGGGCGTGGTACCGCTGATCGTGGCGAGCGGGGCAGGGGCGGCGTCGCGCTTCGCCATGGGCATGGTGATCGCCAGCGGCCTCTCGATTGGCACGATGTTCACTTTGTTCGTCGTGCCTGCCGTGTATATGGTTCTGGCCGGCGCCAAGCAGGCGGAACCCGAACCCGCGGTGAAACCGGCGCCGGCCGAATAAGGCGGGGCGCTCGCCTCCGATACCCCGGGAGCAAGAAAGCTGCGCATCAGGCAAGGAACCCTTGCATTCCCGCATATGCGAAGGCACATTCAGACCGGCTAAGCAACAAAACATTGAAGGAAATCTGAAATGTTTCGTCTTACACTGGCTGCTGCCGCCGTCACATTGGTGGCAACCGCATCGCTGGTGCCGCAGGCTCACGCCGCCACTGGCCATGCCGCCCATTTCATCGCCCGGTGGGATACTGACCATGACGGCACGCTCGACGTCGCCGAGATCAACAAAGCCGGCGATGTGGCGTTTTCCCGGCTGGATACCGACCATGACGGCACTCTGGACAAGCAGGAGCTTGGCAATCGGGTGACCCCGGCGGAATTCGCGGCCGCGGACACGGACCATGACGGGACGCTCGACAAGGCCGAGTATCTTTCGGTCGTCGATAAGCTCTTCAATAACGTTAATCACGATAATGACGGCACAATCAGCGCCGCCGAACTGCAGACCTCGGCCGGCCACCAGCTGGTCCGGCTTGTGAGCGCCCACAGGCATTAAGGCGGCCGTTTATGGCACGCCCGAGGCCTGCTGAATGAACGAAGCGCTAGTTTTTGTGAACAAAAACTAGCAAAAAACTTTTTTAAACTGGGCCGTGCTGGTTTCGGCGCCGCCAACTCGAAGTCAAAAAAGTTTTTGCGCCGCTTTTTCCAAAAATCGCCCTCTTTCTTGAATAGACCTTGGCATAAGAAGATTTGATATCGTAACGAAGGCATGGCACGCTGAGCGTGCCATGCCGAAAACCCGTTCCACCACTGGTTTTGCCGATGCGATGCCGCTGCTCGGCACGCTCCCGCCGGAAATTCGTCCGGTGAAAGCGCGCAGCGTCCGGCGAGCGCGCTTTCGACGGATGCTAACATGAATCTCTTGAACGCGGTCCGTGTCGCGGCTTCTCCTGCGGCGCGAGGGCTCGGTGTCCTTGCCGTGCTGAACGACGAGATCCATGAGGCGCGGGAGGTTACCAAAACCTCCACCTTCCGCCTCCAGACATTCCGTTCCCCCGACTTCGGCGTGCTCGGCCACGCAGACGGCGACGCGGTGATGTTCTACCGCCAGCCTATTCGCAAGACCGCGCCGGATACCGAATTCGATATACGCTTTCTCGATGCGCTGCCGCGCGTGGATATCGCTTATGCCTATACCGGTAGCGACGGCACGGCGGTGCGCGCCTTCATTGATGCCGGGGCGCGGGGAATCGTCTCGGCGGGATTCGCGCCAGGCTTTCCGGGCGTTGCGGACGAGGCGATCCTTCGCGAGGCTGTGGCAAAGGGTATGATTGTGGTGCAGTCCACCCGCGCGGGTTCCGGACGTGCCTTCGCGGGCACGAAAGCAACAAAGAATGGTTTTCTCATTGCCGACAACCTCAACCCGCAAAAAGCGCGTCTATTGCTCGCGCTGGCACTCACTGTGACGAGTGATCCGGCTGAGATCCGGCGTATTTTTGCGACCTGCTGATGGGAGTTTTTATGGAAGCGATATCCGAGGCGGATTTTGGAGCGCTGCTGCGACATGCGGGGCTCAATCTGGCACCTGAAACGATCAAAGAAATGCATCGTGTCTATCCACGTCTGGAGGCGATGTTCCTTCGGAACCGCGGCGAGCGGGAAAGAGAAGCGGAACCTGCGGTCACTTTCGAGGCGTTGCCATGATTCCGACCATCGCGGAGGCTGCCCGGCAGTTCGAGACACGCACACTTTCACCGGTGGAACTAACAAAAGCCTGCCTTGCACGTATTGAAGCGCATGACGGCGCGATCAACGCGTTTCTGTTGCGCACCGAGGAGCGCGCGCTTGCGGACGCCAAAGCCGCAGAACAGCGGATGATGAGCGGGGCACGCCGCGGGAAGCTCGATGGCATTCCGATCGCTCATAAGGATATCTACAACACGGCCGGCATCCGTACCACCGCACATTCGCGATTGCTCGCCGATAACGTGCCAACAAGCGATGCGACGACCGTGCGTAAGTTGGCCGAGGCCGGCACGGTCATGCTCGGCAAGCTTGCGACCCACGAGTTTGCCTGGGGCGGCCCGTCCTTCGATCTGCCGTGGCCGCCCGCGCGAAACCCCTGGAATCCGGAACATTTCACGGGAGGATCATCCAGCGGCACGGGGGCCGCGCTTGCGGCCGGCATGATCCTGGGCGGGACAGGCACGGATACGGCGGGGTCAATCCGCAACCCGGCGGGGCTTTGCGGTGTGGTCGGTATCAAACCCACTTATGGACTATGCAGCCGCGCCGGCATCCTGCCGCTCGCCCACACGCTCGACCATGCAGGGCCGCTTGCTTGGACGGTCGAAGATTGCGCGCTGCTGCTCCAGGCGATGGCTGGATATGATCCTGCCGACCCAGCAAGCGCTGACCGGGAGGTGCCCGATTTTTCCGCCAAACTCGGCGCCGGTGCAAAGGGGCTGCGCGTCGGTGTGGTGCGGCATTTCCACGAGCACGACGTGGCGGTGAGCGATGCCACGACGAAGGGAATTGAAGAGACGATCGGTCTTCTTCAGGGCCTCGGCGCGACCATCAGAGATGTCACGCTGTCCCCGCTCGCCGATTACAACGCGTGCGGCTACGTGATCATGTCCACGGAGGCGTTTGCGATCCATCAGCGTTGGATGCTGACCGTGCCGGGGCAGTATGGCGCGATCCTGCGAGATCGGCTGGCACTCGGGGGTTTGATCGGCGGGGCAGATTATGTGCAGGCGCAACGCCGCCGCCGGGAGCTCGCGGCCGAGATGAAGGCCGCGATGGCGGAGATCGATATCCTGCTCTGCGCCTGTCAGCCCGGAGAGGCGGCGCGGATGGAGTCGGCTCCAAAATGGGGAGGGCTCGAAACCGAAGGCTTTACCTTGCCGTTCAACGTCAGCGGCTACCCCGCAATATCCATGCGCGCGGGGTTCGGCATGGGCGGCCTGCCGGTCAGCGTGCAACTCGCGGCAAAGCCGTTTGAGGAGGCAACGTTGTTTCAAATCGCGCATACGCTCGAGCAGGCAAGCGATTGGCACAACCGTCGTCCCTCCATGAGGGGAGCATGAGGGAAGGGGACGAGGAGGATTTCCGCTCCGCCCTTCGCCGCGCCGGGATCACCGTGCAAGCTGAGCGGTATGATGTGATGCTGGCGGCGTAACGGGACTTCCAGGCGCTCTTGGCGTGTTTGGACGAACCTTTTGCCTATGTAAAGGAACCGGCCTGTACGTTGCAGCTTCTGCCTTTGGTGGCGCGATGCACCCAGTCCCGCAATGTCTGGCGGTCCATCCCCGCCGCCTTGGCGGCATCCGCGCGCGATGCGCCCTCCAGAACCAAAGCGAGCGCAAGCATACGCCGAGAAGCCGCCACGTCCTTTGTACGCCGCGCCTCTCGCCGAAGCCCAGCAGCGTCGAAATCGGATCGTGTGATCTGGATCGCCGTCCCCATGCTAACCTCCGCGAATCGAGTGCACAGAGAACGAATCACATGAACCGGTCCAAGGGAATCTAAAGGTTTCTGTGAGGTCGAGCACCGTCGGCGCAGCGGCGCGGGTTTGGGGGCGACCTCACAGAAAATCGGCTTCAATCACCAGAGAAGTCAGTTTCCGAAACCGGGCGTATAAGTCCAGTTTGTTTGTTCGAATTTCAAACTGAAATGAAACAGGCGTATTTTTGCGCCCTTGCCGGGCGGACCAAATCACCGAGCCCAGGAAATAAGCATCGCGTGCACCGTTTCAAACAAGGCCCATTTTTCTGCTCACCAGCACCCCCTCCCGGAACAAATAAAATTACCGGTTATGCGTCATTCCCATTGGATTATTTTAGCGCACTCAAATCCGGACGAATTTCCATCGCCTTTGCAGAAAAATGTTCGCCGACGGCACGCTTGGCACGGCCCATGCTACGTACCACTTAATGCGTAGAAGAAAGGATTATGTCTTGAAAACCAAAACGTTAAAACGCTTCGGCTATAGTGCCTTGGCGTTGTCGCTTGCCACCGGCCTACTGGCGCAGCCGGCAAAGGCACAGACTCAGAATGTGACCGTATTCCAAGCATTTCAATCGATTATGTACTTACCTCTCTACGTCGCCATTGATCAGGGTATTTTTCAAAAAAATGGCTTAACTGTGAATAAGGTCACAGCCGGGAGCGGTGCTTCTGCGGTCGCAGCGGTGATTGGCGGGCATGCGGACTTCTCTTTGGGAGATCCGATGATTCCGGTACTTGCCGACCAAAAAGGGGCGAGCGTCATCAATGTGGCAATGGTGGTTAACGGCGTCCCGGTATGGATCATCGCCGCGCCTCACTCATCGGCGAAGGCCCTGGCCGACCTCTCGGACAAAGCAATTTCCTCTGCCTTGGCACCGTCTACCAGCGCCTATCTTCTTGAGCGTCTTTTGAAACAAAAAAACATGACGTCCACATCGATTGACATGGTACAGGTCGGCACCGAGCTTGCTCCTGTTGCAGCCGATCGAGCAGCTGCAGCGGCAGTCTATGAGCCTCAGGCCGACGAAGGCATTTCGTCAGGCTACAAAATTGTCTACTCTTTTGCCACTCAGTATCCTGGGGGCTATGCGTTCTCTGCCATGGCGACGCTCGCCTCGACCATCAAAAACAAGCCAAAAATGGTACAGGCTTATGTGACCTCTCTAAATCAGGCTGATGGCGTCATAAATCAGTCGCCTGCGACGGCCCGGGCCGTGGCCGAGAAGGAATTTCCTGCTTTACCAAAATCTGTCGTTGACAATGCGGTCAATCGTCTGATTGCTCAGCATATTTATCCCATCAACGCCAGTATCTCTCCGTCTTCATTTCAAAATGCCCTCGCTTTGCAAGAATTTGTCGGCAACGAGAAGCCCGGCTCTGTGATGTATGGTCGGTATGTCGACGATAGCTTTGCAAAGGCCACGGCCCACTAAAACTTGTTAAAAACCAACCCGATTTAGGCGGAGCGTCCTCCTGTGCAAACGCCGGTAGCGCGACAGAAAAAGCGAGGACCTCCGCCCAATTGAAGTCACTCGTCTTGGCGTCGATTTGGCTAACTCTACGTCAATGTAGGCTCGCTTGCGCTTTAGCTGAAGAGGTGTCCATGTTCTCCACGCTCCACCGCATATCTTTTGCATTCAACGGCGCCTGCGAACGCGGGCAGTGTTCCTTCCAGATTAGGAATAATGTTAACTGACCTCTGTTGATGCTATCCGTGCCTATCGCGATGAACTCGGCGTGATCTTCATGCACCTCCGGAATTCGGCTCCGAAGCGCGCCGCACGAGTGATGTTGCGGGCGCCAGGCTGGCCGAATGAGTCCATCACGCAAAGGATTCCTTATGACTCCAAATTTAAGTGTAGCGGCCGGCAACATTACGGTCGGATCACGCGTCGATATCCCGGCTAAAATTGTTCGTGTTACCGTCACGCTTCTCTTCCTCGGCGGGCTGGTCAACTATATCGACCGTCTGGTTATTACCCTCGCGCTGCCCTTCATCGGCAAGGAATTCTTCCTGGACAAGGCGGAACAGGGCCTGATTCTCACAGTCTTTTTCATGACCTATGGAGTAATTCAGATACCAGGCGGCCTCCTGGTGGACTGGATAGGCGCCCGCAAGAGCATGGCGATCGCTATGGTTGGTTGGTCACTCTTCACCGGTCTCACCGCGGTCGCATACAACTATTCCGTTCTGCTGGTTATCCGAACGCTCTTTGGGATCTGTGAAGGAATTTATCCGGCAGCTTTTCGGAAGGCCGTTGTCGAGCGCACCAACCCGGAGCAAAGGCTGACCGTAAACGGATTCATCGAGTGCTCGAATGGCTTGGGCGCTGCTCTGGCCCCGCTCATTGCCGGCCCCGCCATCGCATACATCGGTTGGCGCCATTCATTCTTTCTGATTGCGGCACTCGGCATCATCATGGCTGTTGCGTTAGCATACTATCTACCGCATACGCTTTCTCGCGCCGGTGCCCAGCAAAGCTCCGTCGTGTCTGCGCGTCCAAGTTTCGATGCATCCACTGTGAAAAAGGTGCTGTCCAGCAGATCGATGTGGCTTGTCGCGGCCGCGTTCTGCGGTTTGGACGCTGTGAGCTGGGGGCTCATTTCTTGGACTCCGAGCTACCTGATGGAAGTCCGGCATTTGGACGTCCGGTCGAGCGGCGTTCTCACCTCGATCCCATTCTTCGTTGGCGGTTGCACTACGGTGCTCGGTGGCCTCTTGTTCGATAGGGTGTTTCACGGAAAACCTCGGCTCCTGATTGCTCCAGTCATGGCTGTCGCGGGACTCTTCCTTTGGCTGATGAGCCAAGCGACATCCGTCCATGACTTCATCCTCTTTGAAGCGGTGGTGTATGGACGGTCAGCTCTGCTTCATGCCGATCTACGGCCTGCCGATGCGTCTTCTGCCGGCGGAACTCGCCGGCGTCGGTACAAGTTCGGTCAATTTCGGCGGCCAATTCGCCGGCGTAGTTACCCCGTTCGTCATGGGAGCTTTGGCTGATGCTTTCTCATTCAAGGTAGCCTTCAGCGTCCTCATTTTCGGGGTTGTCCTAACCATCGTCGCTGCGATTTTGACGCCCCAGAAGAAAGAACGCTTTATGGCGGAAATTTTGTAGAGTTTTGACTGGTCGCCAGGATGTTGGGGCGATGGGGGACGGCCATCGCTCCTCGGTGGCCAATCGTTAGTATTGAAATCATGCATAAGATCCACAAGGGTCAGCTGCGATCGATAGGAAAATTGCATATGCTCACTGCCACGACTGACCGTATCGCCAAGCTTACCACGTTGACCCGGGATCTCATTTTGATCGACAGCCGGAGCTTCGTCTCGAATATCCCGATCGCGGACCGCCTCGCCGCCGAACTCGGCGATTTCGAAGTGGAAACGCTAGATTATGCGGACGCGAATGGCATCGCGAAGCGCGTGCTGGTGGCGCATCGCGGTGGCCCAGGAGGGATCGCCTTCTCTGGCCATATGGACACCGTCCCGGATACTGGCTGGCAGGACGACCCGTGGTCCGGACGGAGCGATGCCGGAATGTTGCACGGCCTGGGTGCCACGGACATGAAGGGGCCGGTTGCTGCGGCCATCCTGGCGGCCCGCGAGCTGCCGCTCAGCGTGCCGGTCAGCCTGTTCATCACGACCGACGAGGAGATCACCAAGGATGGCGCGCGCGAACTCGTGAAACGTTCCGTGTTGGCACGGGCGGCGAAACCGGCGATGATCCTGGTCGTCGAACCGACGAAAATGATTCCGGTGCGTGGCCATCGCAGCCACATCCTTTTTACCTGCGTCGCGACCGGCGTGCAGGCTCATAGCTCGACCGGGCTTGGAAGAAATGCCAACTGGGCGCTGCTTCCGTTCCTGGTGGAGATGCAAGCGCTGTTCGATCGGCTGCGCGCGGACCCAGCTTTGCAGGACCAGGATTACGATCCGGTGTTCAGCGACTTCAACTTGGTGCTCGACAACCATGGCGCGGCCATTAATGTCACTGTCCCGAAGGCGACTGCGCGCCTGAAATTTCGCTATTCGGCAAAAGTCGACCCGGCACCTGTGCTAGATGCGGTGTACAGCGCGGCGAAGCGTGCGGGCGTTACGGTGACCGAGGCGCGCGAGGGCTCGCCGCCGGAGCTGCCGGCGGGCCACCCGTTCGTCCGGCTTTGCACTGATATCACCGGAAAGCAGCCCGGCACCGTTCCCTTTGGCACGGATGCCTCCGTATTGCAGGCACTGGCACCATGCGTGGCGATGGGGCCGGGAGACATTAGCGTCGCCCATGCGCCGGGCGAAGCAGTCTCAATTGCAGAACTGGATGCGGCGATCCCGGTGTTCACGCGCCTCGCCGAGTCGATTGCCGAGCGAAGGTAAGGTTCACCATGCTCCGCGCGAGGTGGCGCCGGGAGCGATAGAAGGTACTGTCGCACCGTTTGGAAAACTCCCGCCAGAATGGCCATGGGTACGGAGTAGCGGTCGCCCATTCGTGAGGTTTGTCTGGCGCCACATGCCGCGCATCTTTGCCGCTCTCAACTGATCCTCAATGCCATCGAGGCGATGAGCTAAATGAGCGACGGCAGCCACGACGGTGCTCATCAGCGGCGCGCCGATGGAGCGGGCGGCGTGCAGGTCAGCGTGCGCGATTGGGGCCCGGTTTCGAACCTGGCATCATCGAGAGTGATCTGCGACAGCACGTCCGGCCCTCCCTCACCGAGGGAGGGCCGATCGACTTACTCGCCCGGAGCGGGCATCGCCGCAGCTGGGCGTAGCGCAACCGGCGCCACCTGCCGGGAACCACCAGCAATATGCCGCCGATGAGGATCACCACGTTCATCAGAAGGCAGACCGCACCGATGTTAAAATCATGCGTCGGAACTTTCAGCACATAGAACGCGACGGAGAGAACATCGCCGACGATGATGCCGGCGGCGATCGCCAGCGG
>CAWCRT010000010.1:0-335776 GCA_963798115.1 uncultured Pseudomonadota bacterium | reverse complement strand
GGAGATGATGAGGATCACCATCGTCTTCCCGGCCGTTGTGTTGCGGTAAATGCTCCGCCGCAGCAGGCGGAAGGATTCCGAGAACGGATTGCGCTGTTCCTGGCCGAAGACGTTCGCTGTGAGATCGGTCTTCAGCTGGCGCGGCACTGTGCCATAGACCGGCAGACGCACCGAAGAGCGAATCTGCTCCTCGGTCTCGTAACGGCCTGACATGGCCCGCTGCCCGAACACCAGCCCCGCCCCGACCACCAGGCCGGCCAGCGCGCCGAACACGATATTAATCGCGGCCTTTGGCGACGTGACGAAGAGCGGCGTATTCGCCGGCGTGACGACGCGGGTATTGATGATGGTCGCGGCCTTGGAAACCCGCGCCTGCTCCTCTTTCTCCATCAGCAGCACATAGAGCTGCCCCAGCACGTCGGTGGAGCGCTTGAGCGAAATGACCCGCAGCGATTCCGCCGGCATTTGTTTGATCGAGCCTTGCAGGCGATTGATGATCGCATTCAGGTCGGCGAGGTTCTTGGTGGCAGCCCCCAGATCATTATGCACGATCGAGCGGATCGATTCCTCCATGCGCTCAACCTGCGCGTTCTGTATCCGCACCTCTTCCGCATAAGGTGTATATTGCACGCGCAGCTGGTTCAGCTTGGTTTCAGCATCCGACAGGTTGCTGGTCAGACTCGCCAACACCGTGTCGTTCACCTGGCTGATCAGATACGGGTTCGGATTCAACGGCCCGTTTGAACGCTCAATCTCATTGTTGAGTTGCTCAAGGGCTTCCTGCTGCAGCTGCAAGGTGGTGCGCTGTGTCTGATATTGCGCCAGCTGCGAAATCATCGACTGGGCGTTCTGCGGCACATCGACAATGCCGGTTTGCGACTGGTAGCTGGCAAGTTTCTGATCGGCCTGGGCCAAGGCGGCGCTGACATTGGCGAGCTGGCTCGTCACGAAATTTTCCGTCGTCGAGGCGGACTCGGTCTTCCAGGAAAGCTGCGTGGCGATATAGTCCTGCATCATCTGGTTGACGAAGGCCTGGGCCTGGTACGGGTTGTACCAGCGGAGCTGCAGGAAGGCGATTTTCGTCGGCTGCTCCACCGAGCCGCCGGCCGACACGGACAAGGGGCCGCCCAACAAACTCTCCGCCAGCGCCGCCGGCGAGCTGATGTTCAGGTCATATTCCTTGCCCGGAACGGGCGTGAAATTCGGCAGCGCCCCCTCGATCAGCATCTGCACGCCATTGCCCGAGGCCGGTTTGCCCAGCACACCACGCAGCACGAACTTCGCCGGGATGAACCAGTCACCGCGCGTCGACAACGTATAGTTACCATCCTTGCCCAGCACGAGCCGATAATTACCGGGCGTGGTGGCATAGAGCGCCTGCAAGCTGTCGCCCCCGGGCGCAAAAGCATCGATCTTGCCGCCATTCAGGAAGCGCCAGCGCCAATAGGTCATTGGCGGGGTATCGGCGGGCATGACCTGCGCGTTCAGCCCGGTTTCCAGCACCGCATGCTGCACCAGCGCCCCGGCCGTGATCAGCTCGATCTGCGTGTTGACGTCGCTTTGGCTGGCGTAATCGGTCAGAAAATTCAAATTGCTGGCACTGCTCGCAGCCTGCGAGGAGGAGCCGGCATCGCCGAGATACATCGCGCCACGCGCGGTGAATTGCGGCGTCGCCAGCAACACCTGAATGACGGCAAAAATCGTTGCGCCAACGACAAAAATGCCAATTGTGCCGGCCCGGCGGCGCAGCAGCGAGCTGACATCGCCAAGATCAATCGTCTCAGACGGCTGCGCAAAGGTTGTCGCAGGCAGGGTGGTCGCCATCACCAATCTCCTCAGTAGAGTACTTAGTAAAGCGTGCCGGTGGAAAGGTATTTAATCGACACGAACGGATTAAGAATACTGTTGATCGTATTAAGTGATGGTAAAAGCAGGTTCATGACCTGGTTCCAGGACGCCAGACCGTTCGCCGGCACGAACACGATATCCCCCGGCTCCAACTGGAACGGCAACGCCTGACCATCGACGATCTTTGCGGCATTGACGATGATGAAATCCGCCCTGTTGCCGTTCGAGCGGATGATGTGGACCTGCCCGAGCTTGGAAGCGGAATAATTGGTCAGATCCATATCCGCGACGCTGAGGGCCTGCAGCAGTGACAGCGAGCCGGCCTCGAACGGCACCGCACCCGGCTTGCCGACCGAGCCGAACACGAACGCATCCTCGGTGGAGGACGGCGGAATGACGATGGTATCGCCCGAATCCAGAACGATGTTCTGGCTGAGATCACCATCGACCAGCAAGGCATGCAGATCGACCGGTACCTTCTGCGTGCCCTTCGCCACATAGGCCTGGTACAAGTCGGCATTCGCCAGATTGACGCTGCCGCCAAGCGAGAGCGCATCCAGCAGGTCCAGCGCATGGCCGGGATATTTCACGCCCGGCGAGGCGAACTCACCCAGGAGATAATAACGCAGGCTTTGCGGGGCAACCAGCTGAACCGTGACATTCGGGTTATTGATATAGGTCGAATAGACATCCTGAATATGCTGTTGCGCCTGGGGAATGGTCAGGCCGCCGACCTTGACATTGCCCACCAGCGGCAGACCGACCGTGCCGTCGCTGGTCACCATCACACCACCATTGGCGCTCTGCGCACCCAGGGAGGGCGCCGACAATTCCGGATGCAGATAGACCGAAACCGAAATCACGTCGTTCTGCCCCAGAACATAGGGACGGTTGGTGTTGTACTCGCCTGGCGCGTGCGCCGGCGGCATCGGGATGGTTTGCACCATCGTCGAAACGACCGCGCTCGGCACGGTTGCCGTGACCGGCGTGATCGGGTGCGACTGCATCGGCCCCTCGGCGCAGGCGGCGAGACCGGCGCAGAGCGGCACAACCGACAGCTGCTTTTTGTAACGATTTATAAATGGTATCAAAGGCATACGACCCGTCTTCCCAGAACGATTTTTGTCCATGTTCTTGCCTCGATGTTCTGCCTGTTGGTTTCGATATCGCAGATTTTTTCGTTTAAATAAAGAAGATCCTTTCCATTTCCATCCCGAAACTTGATCGACGAACAGAAAATCTTATTAATAAGAAAAAACCCACAACCTGAACACGATTTTCACGACATTGATGCTGGCCATAAACCCTGATAATTGGCCATTATCTCTACACTCCCACAGATCATTCACGTCAGATCTTAACCTCTCACGCGTACCGCTTTATTCATTTCACAATTTTACCAATTACACAAAGGCGTCCACCGCCCTGCTGCCGCCGCCATAGATTTGGAAAGGTCGATCAGTCTGGAACCGCTTTATATTAACGGCCGCTTCGCCACCCAAAACCTGTCCGGCGTACAGCGTTTCGCCCAGGAAATCACCACCGCCTTGTTGCGCGCCACCCCGGACACGCGGCTGCTGGTGCCCGCCGGCGGCGCCGCCTTGCAGCGCGGCGCCCGGGAGACCGGACATCTGCAAGGCCAGGCCTGGGAGCAGCGGGAATTGCCGCGCGCCGCGCGCGATGGTTTCCTGGTCAATCTCGGCAATACCGCGCCGCTGCTCGGCCGCCGGCAGCTCGTGGTGATCCATGACGCCGGCGTGTTCAGCACGCCCGACGCCTATTCCTGGAAATTCCGCACCTGGTACAAATTCATGCAGAGCTGGCTGGCGCGGCGGAAGGTCCCGATCGTCACTGTCTCTGAATTTTCACGTCAGGAAATCATCCGTCACCTGCGCGTGCCCCCGGCGCGCGTCGAGATCATGACCGAAGGCGCCGACCACACGCTGCGCCTTGAGGCCGATACCGGCATCCTGCACAAGCACGGACTCCGGCATGGCGAATTTGTCCTGGCGGTCGGCACCCTGTCCGCACACAAGAATCTCAAGGCGCTGGGCGGGCTCGCCCGGGAGCTGGCGTCCCGTAACATGCCGTTAGTCATCGCCGGCAGCCTCGGAGGCGGGGCGTTTCAAACCGACGGGCAGGCCGGCCTGCCGCAGCCGGCCTGCTATATCGGCCGCGTCACGGATGAAGAGCTCAAAGCCCTGTATCAACATGCCGGATGCTTCGTCTTCCCCTCACGCTATGAAGGGTTCGGCCTGCCCGCGGTCGAGGCGATGGCCTGCGCCTGCCCGGTCGTGGCGGCCGACATTCCGGCGCTGCGCGAGACCTGCGGGGCGGCAGCGCTTTATGCCGACCCCGCCCGCCCCGAGGCGATCGCCGCCCGGGTGCTCGAAATTCTCGACGATCCGGCGCTCAATGCCAGGCTTCGCCAGGCAGGCCCCGCCCGCACGCAAACCATGACCTGGGACCGCGCCGCCGCCATGCTGATCGCCATCATCACCCGCCACCAGCACGTGCCATCATGAGGGTCGCCATCGTTCATGAGTGGCTGGAGCATTATGCCGGCTCCGAACGCGTGCTGGCCCAGCTGCTGCAATGCTATCCCGAAGCCGATATTTTTGCCGTCGTCGATTTTCTCCCCCCGAGGAGCGCGGCTTTCTCAACGGACGCAAGGTCACGACCAGCTTCATCCAGAAACTCCCCTTCGCGCGCAGCAAATTTCGCAACTATCTGCAGCTGATGCCGCTTGCCGTCGAGCAACTCGACCTTGCCGGCTACGATCTCGTGCTCTCCAGCCACCATGCGGTGGCCAAAGGCGTGATCACAGGTCCCGACCAGGTGCATGTCAGCTACGTGCATTCGCCGATGCGTTATGCCTGGGACCTGCAGACGCAATATCTGCGTGAAAGCGGCCTCGAGCGCGGCTTCAAAAGCCTCTATGTCCGCTGGCTGCTGCACCGGATGCGGCTATGGGATGTCAGCTCCGCCCATAGCGTCGACCTGTTCGTGGCCAATTCCAGCTATGTCGCCCGCCGCATCCGGAAAGCCTACCGGCGTGAGGCCATCGTCGTCCCGCCGCCGGTGGCGGTGCAGAATTTCGTCCTCGGCCAGGAGCCGCGCAACGGCTTTCTCGTCGCCTCGCGCTTCGCGCCCTACAAGCGGATCGAACTGATCGTCGAGGCCTTCCGCCGCATGCCGCAGCACCAGCTCACCGTGCTGGGCACCGGCACCAACCAGGCGCTGGTGTGCAAGGCCGCACAGAACGCGCCCAACATCACGCTACGCCCCCCGGCGCCGCAGGACGAGCTGGTCAGGCTGATGCAAGGCGCCCGCGCCATGCTGTTCGCCGCCGAGGAGGATTTCGGCATCACCACCGTCGAGGCGCAAGCCTGCGGCACGCCGGTGATCGCCTTCGCCAAAGGCGGCACGGGGGATATCATCGTCCCTGGCGCCGAGCCACAGACTGGCATCCTGTTCGACGCGCAGACGCCGGAAGCGATCATCGATGCGCTCGGCCGCTTCGATGCCCTCGAAAGCCGCATCTCGCCGTTCGCCTGCCGGGAAAATGCCTTGCGCTTTTCTGAAGAGCGCTTCCGCGAGACGATGCTCAGCGTGGTCGATGAGGCGATGGGGAGGAGAAAGTAGAAAAGTAAGGGCCGCTTTTTGAAAAAAGCGGCGCAAAAACTTTTTGGACTTTGGGCCTGAGGCGCCCGAGCGGCACGGGCCCAAGTTAGCAAAGTTTTTTTGCTACTTTTTGTTCACAAAAAGTAGTCCTTCTCTTCCTTCGCTTTACCGCAGCGACAAAATTTCCGTCGGGTCGGATTTGCCGGAGAGAATATACCAAAGTCCGAGCCAGTTGCCGCGCGCCCGCCCCAGCCGGTCGATGAAAGGTTCCGGCTTCAAAGCGTGCACATGGTTGGCGACGAGGTTCCGCGCCATCAGCAGCGCGGCCTTTTTCGGCCGCATCGTGCCTTTGCGCACCAGATAGGCCGGGTTGACCATTTGCGAGAATCCCAGCGCCAGCCCCGGCGTGCGGCCCTTGCTCACGCCGCGATGCACGCCGGCAAAGGCATCGGTCTTCACCACGCGGCCCTTGCTCAGCAATTGCCCGGCGAAATCCACATCCTCCTGCCAGGCATAAAGCGGCAATTTCTCATCGAAGCGCAGATCCTGCACGGCTGAAACGCGGAACGCCATGTTGCAGCCGTAAAGCTCGTCAACCGGGGTGACGGAATAAACCGCGCCGGCCGCCCCGCGCTGCGCATCCACCAGCGCCAACGCCGCCTCGTACGCGATGCCGCCCTGCTTTACGCCATCTTGCAACACCAGCCCCGTGGCACCGGCAATGTCAGGATATTTGGCGAACAGCCGGGCGATGCCCTCAAGCGCGGTCAGGGTCGGCAGAAAATCGTCATCATAGAAAACCACCACGTCGGCGGCACCCTGCAGCGCATCAAGCCCACGATTGCGCTGCGCCGTCAGACCCCGGCGCCCCATGACAATTTTCACCCGCGGATCCACAAAAGCCGGCAAATCCTCCGGCCGCTCCACGGAAAGGATGATTTTAACCGGCAACAAAGTTTGCCGCGCAAGCTGCGCGAGGAGCTGACCGATCTCCTCACCGCGACTGACCGATGCCACTATGACCGCGACGTTCACTGTTCTCTTTCCAGAACGGCCTTCTTCCCTGAATGATTACGCCGGTTTTCGCACCAAGGCGACAAAATCAAAACGTTTTACTTAAACAGCGCCGGAAGGCCACGAAAATTGTACAACAATTTAGACGCACTGTCAGGTAAACGGTTACACCGAAACGCGCTTTTGGATCAATAGCGCCCTCGGCCGGCGCCCTCTCCCGTTGCGAAATCCATGTGGGTTCGAAACCGGAAAGTCATCGCACACCACCATGCCCAGCCGTCACGGCGCAAGCAAGAAATACCATCTCAAGTATCAGATCCTCGTGATATCCGGAATATTTCTACCAAAGATTGGCACCCCAGCCGAAAGGGTTCAGGAGGGTCAGAGAACATTAAAACGACTAAAGTTTTGATTTTTTATCAAAACGATTTTTGCGCTGCAGCACGCGAGCAAGAAAGCGGCCGCTTTTGAAAAAGCGCCACAAAACTTTTGACTTTCGAAATAAGGGCTTTTGCCGAGCACCATGACGCAGCTCTCGTCGAGTGTTCTATATTAAGCTGATCGCTCAGTGGGGGTGACGATGGGTTTTGTTGTCCAGATGCTGGCCGATACGCCGCCCTACGTCTTCGCCCTGCTCGCCTACCTCGTCTGGCAGGGCGTCACGTTCACCGTCAGAAGCGGGCCGCCCCGCTGCCATGGTACAAAAGTCTTGATTTTTCAGGCGCGTGGCAGCGAAACCCGCCTACCCGTGAGCATGGTCATGGGCATGATCGTGCCCAGCCTCAGGATGCGCCAGCTCATGCAATTTGAACGCTTTGATGAGATCGGCAATCTGTTCGGGAGACAAAGCACGCGGATTCAAATTGCGCAGGAGCAGATAGAGTTTCGCCGTTTCCTCCAGCTCCTCGGTGGCGAACACCGCGGCCTCCAGCGATTCACCCGCCACCACCGGGCCGTGATTGGCCAGCAGCACCGCCGCGTGGCGCCCGGCCAGGCCGCGGATCGCATCCGCGACCGCCGGATCGCCTGGGCGATAATAAGGCACCAGAGCGGCATTGCCGACGCGCATCAGGTAATAAGCGGTGAGCGGCGGCAACACCGCGCTGGGATCGATGCCCGGCAGCATCGACACCGCGACCGAATGGGTGGAATGCAGATGCACCACGGCGCGCGCCGTGCCGCGCGTTTCATAAAGCGCGCTGTGCAGCGGAATCTCCTTGGTCGGCTTGTCGCCACTGACCAGCCTGCCATTCGCATCCAGCCGCGAGAGGCGCGCGGGATCGAGAAAACCAAGCGATGCGTTAGTCGGCGTCACCAGCCAGCCGCCATCATCCAGCCTGAGGCTGATATTGCCCGACGAGCCCGGCGTCAGCCCCCGCTCGAACAGCGAACGCCCATAGCGGCAGATGCTTTCGCGCAATGCCGTTTCTTCGTGCAGATCCGTCACGGACAATCCTTCCCCGGCCAGAAAATCGGGTCGTTGGCGAACAACCCTCACCTTGCCGCCATGATAGGCCTGTTATAATTGCATTGACAATGCGTTCGACGCGCCTGGTTTTCCGGAGCTTGCCTGAGCTTCTCTTGCCTTGCCCCGTGGCAGCCGGCCGCCAAAACATAACTTTCGAATGGAGACGTGTCAGGTGCTGCAATTTGCTGCAAATCTTTCCTTCATGTTCAATGAATGGAATTTCATGGACCGGTTCGCTGCGGCGGCCGATGCCGGCTTCACCTCGGTCGAATATCTCTTCCCCTATGATTTTTCGCCGGACGCGATCGCGGCGGCTTTGCAGAAAAACCGCCTGACCCAGGCTTTGTTCAATCTCTATCCGGGCGATTTCGCCGCCGGCGAGCGCGGCCTCGCCGCCTTGCCGGCGCGTGAGAAAGATCTGACCGCCTCGATCGAACAGGCGCTCCTCTATGCCGAGGCAACCGGCGTCAAACGCCTGCATCTGATGGCCGGCCTCGCCGACGCGCAGGATCCGGCGGTGGCGACCCATTACCGCGCCTCCGTGCGCCGCGTCGCCGAAGCGCTGGCGGCGAAACAGCTCGACCTCGTGCTCGAGCCCATCAATGGCCGCGATATGCCCGGCTATTTCCTCAACAATGTCGATGTCGCCGCCGCTTTGATCAAGGAAAGCGGGCTGCCCAACCTGAAACTGCAGTTCGACATCTATCACTGCCAGATCATCCATGGCGACGTGACCACGCGGCTGCGCAAATATATCGACCTCACCGGCCATGTGCAGATCGCCAGCGTGCCCTCGCGCAACGAGCCGGACGATGAGGAGCTGAATTATCCGTTCCTGTTCGCGGAGCTGGAGCGGCTCGGCTATGCCGGCTTCGTTGGCTGCGAATACCGGCCGCGCGGCAAGACGCTGGATGGGCTTTCCTGGTTCAAACCCTATGCCGGAGCGCGCGCATGAGCCTGGTGCTGGGCGTCGTCGCCGACGACTATACGGGCGCGTCCGATCTCGCCAACACGCTGGCGCAGGCCGGTTTGCGCACGGTGCAGACCATCGGCGTGCCGGATGCCGGCCTTGCCGCCTGCCCGACAGCGATGCCGTGGTGGTGGCGCTGAAAAGCCGCTCCATCGCCGCCGATGAGGCGGTGGCGCTGTCGCGCCACGCGGCCGCCTGGCTGCGCGACGCAGGGCGCTCAGCATGTGCTGTTCAAAATCTGCTCGACCTTCGATTCCACCGATGCCGGCAATATCGGCCCGGTGATGGACGCCCTGAGCGAGGATTTTCAGGCGCCGGCGCCGTGCTGGTCACGCCGGCTTTCCCCGCCACCGCGCGCACCGTGTTCATGGGCAATCTGTTCGTCGGCCAGGTGCCGCTGAACGAGAGCCCGCTGAAGGACCATCCGCTGAACCCGATGCATGACGCCAATCTGGTGCGCGTGCTGGCGCGGCAAAGCCGCCATCCGGTCGGGCTGATCCCCTTCGCCACGGTGGAGCATGGCGGCTACGCCATCCATGAAGCGATGGAAGTGCTGCGTGGCGAAGGCAAGAAGGCGGCCATCGTCGATGCCGTGGCCGACCGGCATTTGCAGGCGATCGGCGAGGCGGCGTTGCAGAACCCGGTTTCCGTCGGCGCCTCGGGCCTTGGCCTCGGCCTCGCCCGCGCCTTGATCGCGGGCCAGCAGGTCGCGCCGCGCAGCAGCGAAACCGACATCGCCGCCGCCGTGGGCGGCAAGGCCGCTTTGCTGGCCGGCAGCTGCTCGCAGGCAACGCTCGAGCAGATCGCCGCCATCGAGGGCGAAATCCCCGTGCTGCGCCTGGATGCCGCGCGGATTCTGGCCGGCGCCCCGGTGGCGCAGGAGGCGCTTGCCTGGGCCGAGACCGGATTGGCCGACGGGCCGGTGCTGATCGCCAGCAGCGCCACGCCGCAGGAAGTTGCGGCACTGCAGAAACAGCACGGGCGCGAGCATGCCGGCAGCCGCATCGAGCAATGCCTCGCGGAAATCGGCGCCGGGCTGGTGGAACGCGGCGTGCGCCGGCTGATCGTCGCCGGCGGCGAAAGCTCGGGCGCGGTCGTCGACCGCCTCGGCATCCGCGCCTTCCTGGTGGGGCCGGAAATCGCCCCCGGCGTGCCGGTGCTGCGCACCGCGGGCGACGGCGCCATGCTGCTCGCTTTGAAATCCGGCAATTTCGGCGGCAAGGATTTCTTCCGCCGTGCGCTGGAGATGATGCAGTAAGTAAGCAAGCGGCCGCTTTTTTGAAAAAAGCGGCGCAAAAACTTCTTCGACTTTGGGCCTGAGGCGCTGAAACCGCACCGGCCCAAAGTAACAAAGTTTTTTTGCTACTTTTTGTTCACAAAAAGTAGCCTTCCTTTCTTCCTTCCCTTCTTTCTCTTCCTCCAACCAAGGTGCTCCGCATGCATGTTCTGATCATTGGCGCCGCCGGCATGATCGGCCGCAAACTGACCACGTCCATCGTGAAAAATGGCGGTCTCAACGGCAAGCCGGTCGACCAGCTGACGCTGATCGACGTCATCGCCCCGCCGGCGCCGGAAGGCTTTGCCGGCGCGGTGAATGCCTACGCCGCCGACATCGCCGATCCCGCCACCGCCGAGCGCGCCGTCGCGCCGCGGCCGGATGTGATCTTCCATCTCGCCGCGATCGTCTCCGGCGATGCCGAAGCCAATCTGGAAAAAGGCTACCGGATCAATCTCGACGGCACGCGCCTGCTGTTCGACGCGGTGCGGCTGGAGCATGAGCGTTCCGGTTATTTTCCGCGCGTGGTCTTCACCTCCTCGCTCGCGGTGTATGGCGCGCCGCTGCCGGACGTTATCGAAGACGACTTCGCGTTAACGCCGCTCACCAGCTACGGCGCGCAGAAGGCGATGGGCGAGCTGATGCTGGCCGACTATTCCCGCCGCGGCATCATGGACGGCATCGGCCTGCGCCTGCCGACCATCTGCGTGCGCCCGGGCAAGCCCAACCTCGCCGCTTCCGGCTTCTTCTCCGGCATCATCCGTGAGCCGCTCTCCGGGCTGGAAGCGGTGCTGCCGGTTGCCGACACGGTGCGCCACTGGTTCGCGAGCCCGCGCGCCGCGGTCGGGTTCCTGCTCCATGCCGCGCAGATCGACCTCGCCCCGCTTGGCGCGCGCCGGAACATCATGCTGCCCGGCCTGTCGGTCACGGTCGCCGAGGAGATCGAGGCCCTGCGCCGCGTCGCCGGCGACAAGGCGGTGAGCCTGATCCGCCGCCAGCCTGATGAGAAGATCGCCACCATCATCAGTGGCTGGGCCAAGGATTTCGCGCCGCGCCGCGCCGAGGCGCTGGGCTTCGTCGCCGACAAATCCTTCGACGAGATCGTCCGCATCTATATCGAAGACGACATGCCGAAAGGCTGATCACCGATCGGGTGACAAGGCAGAAGCGCGGCCGCCAAGGCCGCGCTTCTGCTGCGTCCCATTAAATCAGACAGCACATATGTCATGTTTGCACTGGAAGTTCAGGCAGTTCCATCGCAAATTGGGGGTTAAACCTATCCCCGGATTTGCCGCCTTTCATGGAAATTCCCTCTAACGCCGCTACGCACGCGCCGTCATCCAGCGTCACCGTGCAGATCTACGCCACGGTACTTTTCAACTTCATCATCTACTTCCTGATCGGCCTGCCCTTGGCGGTATTTCCCGCCATCGCCCACAATCAGCTCGGGCTGAGCGCGACGCTCGCTGGATTTCTGATCAGCCTGCAATATGCCGCCACCTTCGCAACGCGCTCGATCGCGGGGCGGGTCATCGATACCAGAGGGCCGAAATGGGCGGTGCTCGGCGGCCTGACCAGCGCCCTGTTCAGCGGGCTGTGCATTCTCGCCGCCTCAGCCCAAAGCAGCCCCAGCCTGATCCTGGTCTGGCTATGCCTGAGCCGCCTGTTCCTCGGCGCGGCGGAAAGCGGGGTCAGCACCGGCTGCATCACCTGGGCCATCGGCCGGGTCGGCGCCACCCATACACCTGAAGTGATCTCCTGGAACGGCGTCGCCTCCTATGGCGGCATCGCCGCCGGCGCGCCGATCGGCGTTCTGCTCAGCCATATTCACGGGCTGGGCGCGGTCGGCCTGGCCACGACGGCCCTGCCGCTGATCGCCCTGATTCTGGCCATCCTCAAAAAGCCCGTGCCCGTGGTGCGCGGCACGCCGATCGCCCTGCAGACGGTGTTCCGCCGCATGCTGCCCTTCGGCAGCGCGTTGGCGCTGGGCTCGCTCGGCTTCGCCACCATCGTCGCCTTCATCACGCTCTATTTCTCCAGCCATCACTGGCAAGGCGCCGCCTATGCGCTCACCGCGTTCGGCGCGGCCTTCGCCTCGGTGCGCATTTTCTTCTCCGGCGCCATCCGCAAATTCGGCGGGTATCGCTGCAGCCTCGCCTCGTTCGTCATCGAGTTTTTCGGCCTGGGCATAATCTGGCTGGCGCCGGGGCCCTGGGCCGCCATCTGCGGGGCGATGCTGACCGGGTTCGGCCTGTCGCTGATCTTCCCGGCTTTGTGCGTGGAAGCGCTGAAGACCGTGCCGGTCTCCAACCGCGGCGCCGCGATCGCCCTCTTTACCGCGTTTTTCGACGTCTCCCTCGGCGCCACCGGCCCGCTCGCCGGCCTGGTGATCGGCCGGTTCGGCTATCCCTCGGTCTATCTGCTGGCGGCGCTGGCCGTGGCCTGCGCGCAGGCGCTCACCTGGCGGCTTTCGGTCCTGGCAAAAACCCGGCGCCTCCCGGTGGCCGTCGAAAGCACGACACCCGGCACAGCGCCGGCGCAGGGCGCGCAGGCGCGTAGCTATAAAGGAAGAAAGTGGCCGCTTTTTGAAAAAAGCGGCGCAAAAACTTTTTCGAAACTGGGCCGTGTGGCGTTGAGACGCCACCGGCCCAAATTAACAAAGTTTTTTTGCTACTTTTTGTTCACAAAAAGTAGCCTTATTTACCTCCGTCCATCGAACGGGAGGCCCCTTTGCCTGAAAAGCTGCCGATTTCCGCCGCGACACTTGCCGCCGCCGAGCCGCTGTTCGGCGTCTGCTACACCGAGGCCGAACGCCAGCTGATGCTGGATAATCTCGCCGAGCAGATCGCCTGGGCCGCAGCAGCGCCGCGCGGTCGCCCTGCCCGCCGCCCTTGGTCCGGCCACGCGTTTCGACCCCAGGCTGCCGGGTTTTCGACCGCCCGCGGTCGGGCCGCTCCAGATCACGCCGGCCACGGCCGCGCTGCCGGAGCAGGATGAGGACATCGCCTTCGCACCGCTTGCCGCGCTGCAGGGCTGGATCGGCAGTGGCCAGCTAACCGCCACGCGGCTCACGCAGATTTATCTCGACCGTATCGCCCGGCTGAACCCGCGTCTGTTCTGCTTCTCGGTCGTCACCGCCGAAGCGGCGCTGCACCGTGCCGCCGAACTCGACCTGATGACGGCGCAGGGCCAGGACGCTCGGCCCGCTGCACGGCATCCCCTATGGCATGAAGGACATTATCGACACGGCGGGGGTCGAGACGAGCTGGGGCGCGGAACCCTATCAGGGCCGCGTGCCGGAGCAGAATGCCTTCATCACCGACCTGCTGCATGAGGCCGGCGCGATCATGCTGGGCAAGACCGCCGTCGGCGCGCTGGCCTATGCCGATCTCTGGTTCGGCGGGCGGACGCGCAACCCGTGGAATCCGCAGGAAGGCTCCAGCGGTTCCAGCGCCGGCTCCGCTGCCGCCACCGCCGCCGGTCTGGTGGGGTTTGCGATCGGCACCGAGACGCTCGGCTCGATCGTCTCGCCCGCCACACGCTGCGGCGCGACCGGGCTGCGCCCGACCTATGGGCGCATCTCCCGCCGCGGCGCCATGCCGCTCTGCTGGTCGCTCGACAAGATCGGCCCGATCGGCCGCACGGTGGAAGACACGGCGCTGGTGCTCAGCGTGCTGAACCAGCCCGACCCGCAGGATGCATTCCAGATTGTCGCACCGTTCGGCTATGCCTCCGACGCTTCGGTCGAGGGGCTGCGCGTCGGCTATTATCCGGAAGATTTCGCCTTGCCGGAAGCTCAGGCGCTGGACCATCAGGCGCTCGAGGCGGTGCGCGCGCTGGGCCTGGAGCTGGTCCCCCTCACCCGCCGCATCCTGCCCTACCGTTCGCTGCTCGGCCTGCTTCACGCCGAAGCCGCCGCCGCCTTCGAAGAGCTGACGCTGAGCGACCGCGACGACATGCTGACCTGGCAAGACAAGGAAGCCTGGCCGAACGGCTTCCGCAAGGCGCGCTTTCTCTCAGCCGTCGACCATGTCCAGCTCGACCGGCTACGCCGGCTGGTGATGACGGAAATGGATGCCGTGTTTGCGGCAGGTGGATGTGGTGATCGGGCCGAGCCTGGCCGGGCCGATGCTGGTGATCACCAATTTCACCGGCCATCCCTGCCTCTGTTTGCCGGCCGGCTTCATCAGCTCAACCACGCGGGACGCGCTCGGCCTGTCGCGTTATGTGCGGGACACCGAGCCGGTCGACGCGACGCAGGCACATGAGGTGCCGCATTCGATCTGCCTCTGGGGGCGGTTGTTCGATGAAGGGCCCATGCTCGCCCTCGGCCGGGCGCTTGAGCGGCGGTTCGGGCCTCGCCGCCGTCCGCCGGCGTAAAGAAAAAGGGCCGCTTTTTGGAAAAAAGCGGCGCAAAAACTTATTCGACTTTTGGGCCGGGGGCGGTGAAACGAGCACGGAATATCGTTTCGATCAAAGAAGATCCACAGAAATCGGGATAAGCTTGTGGATCTTCCATGTATGGCGGTGCACAAGCGGCGGTTTGCTTGGCCTTGGCTTGATTTTCGCCCCCTGTTTTGGCCCGCTCCCTCACGCCACAGGCGCAAACAAATCCAGCCCTATTTGTGATTTGATTTCAAAATGGAATGTTGATCTAAACTTTCCGTAATCTTTTCCTCCACCTGAAGTGGAGATTTCATATGAATGTCCTGACCTCCGAAGCTCTCAGGATGAGCGCCGTGCCGCGCGCGGTTGTCCGTTCACGCGCACCGCTCCGGCTCGGGCTGCGCTGGCGGAGGGACCGATGTCTCGCCTTATTGCGACCGGTTCGGCGGCGGGGGCGCTGGCGGGGAAAGTCTCTGGCGCCGGCGGCGGGGGCTTCATGACTTTTCTGGTCGATCCGCCGCGCCGTGCCGATGTCATCCGCGCGCTCTCCAAACAGACGGGACAGGTCTTGACCTGTTCCTTCACCACACAGGGGGCGGAAAGTTGGCGGGTCGGGCTCGGCGCGCTCACCGCCACCACCCCCAAACCGCTCCTGCCCTGCGGCGACCGGCCTTTCCTGTCCTGGGTGATGAGCGAGATGCTGCGCTTCGGCCTGCGCGATTTCCTGCTGCTGACGGGGCATATGTCGGCGGCCCTGCGCGCTGCCGTGCCCGGGCTTGCACGCCGCCTGCCGACGGCGGTGCGGATCGACTGCGCGGAAGAACCCTTACGCGCCGGCACCGGAGGCGCCCTCTATCATGCGCGCCGACAGCTCGATGAACGCTTCCTGCTCTGCAATGGCAACTCTCTGCTGGACGCCAACCTTACCCACCTGCTGGCGGCCGCAGCCGGCGACCCGCCCGAGACAATCGGCCGTCTCGCACTGCACCGGCTGAATAACGCCGCGCGCTTCGGCGTGGTGGAACTGGCGGGCGACCTGATCACCGAATTTCACGAGCGCCCGGCCGCCAGCGCGCCCGGCCTGATCAATGCCGGCATCTATGTTTTCCGCCGCAGGCATCGTCGAACATCTGGCACCGGTCTGCGCGCTGGAACGCGACGTGTTGCCGCGCCTCGCCGCTGCCGGCCTGCTAGCGCGGCACGAAATGCAAGCGGCGCTTCATCGATATCGGCATTCCTTTGGGCCAGGGGCGGTGAGAGCAGCACGGCTCAATGATCCGCCAGGTCGTTACGACCAAAGATAATCCACAGAAATCTGGATAAGCTTGTGGATCTTCCCTGTATGGCGCTGCACATGCCGCGCTTTGCTTGGCTTTGGTTTGCTTTTCGCCCCCTGCTTCAACCCGCGCTCTCTCCCCACCACAGGTCCAAAGTCAAAAAAGTTTTTGCGCCGCTTTTTTCAAAAAGCGGCCTCTTTCTTCCCTTCTTTCTGAGCACACCATGCCAGCACGCCGTGCCCCGCCGCGCGGCCGCTGGCCAGGCAGGCTTGCAGCAGGTAGCCGCCGGTTGGCGCTTCCCAATCCAGCATTTCGCCCGCCGCGAACACGCCCGGATGGCGGCGCAGCATCAGGTTGCTCGTCCAGCTCGTCGCGCCTGAGGCCGCCGGCGGTGGAAATGGCGCGGGCCAGGCCGGCGGGCGCCACCAAGCGCAGAGGCAGGGATTTGATGAGGTCGACCAGGGGTGAATCGTTGCCGGCATGGCGCGCCTCCTGCACCAGCCCGATGGCGACGGGCGAGAGACCGGCACGCTTGCGCAGATGGTTTGACAAGGACTCGCGCACCGCGCCTGCCAGACGCGATGTCAGCAATTCTGCACTCAGGTCGGGGCGCAGATCGATGCGCAATTCCGTCGCCGCCGTCACGCGCGATCATCTCCCGCGCTTGCGCCGAGAGAGCATAGATTGCGCCGCCCTCGACGCCGTCTTTGGTGATCATCAGCTCGCCCGGCACCGTCAGATCGCCGCATGAAAGGGCAATGCGTTTGAGCGGTGTGCCGGCGAAGCGCTGGGTGAAATGCGCCGACCAATCGACCCTGAAACCGCAATTGGCCGGGCGCAGCGGGGCGATGCCGACATCCGGCAGCAGCGCGGTCCAGCCGCCATCCGCCCCCAATCTCGGCCAGGAAGCGCCCCCCACAGCCAGCACCACGGCATCGGCTTCATGGACGGTGCCATCGGCGAAACGGAGCCCGCCGGGCGCCCAGCCGGTCCATTCCGCGCGGGTCACCAGCCGCACGCCCAAGGCGTCCAGCCGCCTGATCCAGGCGCGCAGGAGCGGGCTTGCTTTCATCGCGGTGGGAAACACCCGGCCGCTGCTGCCGACGAAACGTGGGTTGCCCGAGCCCCGTGCACCATTCGCGCAATGCCTCGGGCGGAAAGGCGGCAAGCCATGGCGCGATCCAGTCCGCGTCCTCGCCATAGCGGGTCAGGAAGCGCGCCATCGGCTCGGAATGGGTGATGTTGAGGCCGCCCCGCCCGGCCATCAGCAGCTTGCGCCCGAGGCTCGGCATGCGCTCGAACACGGTCACCGCCAAGCCGCCTTGCGCCATCACCTCGGCGGCCATCAGCCCGGCAGGACCAGCCGCCGATGACGGCGACACGATAAGGCAAAGAGATTTTCTGATCCACGCGCCCTTATGCACCGCGGAAAAGGTCAGGGGAAGGAAAGTGGCCGCTTTTTGAAAAAAGCGGCGCAAAAACTTTTGTTCCCTGGGGGCCAGAGGCGGTGAGAGCAGCAGGGCATCGTTACGACCAAAGATAATCCACAGAAATCGGGATAAGCTTGTGGATCTTCCATGTATCGCGCTGCACAAGCCGCGGTTTGCCTGGCCTTGGCTTGCTTTTCGCCCGCTGTCTCAGCCCGCGCGCTCTCACCGCCACAGGCCCAAAGTCAAAAAAGTTTTTGCGCCGCTTTTTTCAAAAAGCGGCCTCTTCCTCCCTCGAAGTTACCGCCCGCCAAATCGTTTTGATAAAGAAAAATCCACAGAAATCGGGATAAGCTTGTGGATTTTCCATGTATGGCGCTGCACAGTGCCGCGGTTTGCCTGGCCTTGGCTTGCTTTTCGCCCCCTGTTTCAGCCCGCGCTCTCTCACCCACCACAGGCCCAAATCAAACAAAGTTTTTGCGCCGCTTTTTCCAAAAAGCGGCCACTTCCTTCCCCCTAACGCAACTCCTTCAAAGGCTGACCAAGATCCGCCAGACGCTCCGGCGCCACTGCCCTGCGCGCGGCGACCAGGCGCTTTGCCACCATGAACTCGCCCGGGCGATTGACCGCATCCGCGGCGATGACGGCGCCGTCCTTGAGGTAGAACACCATGAAGCCGGCGGCGGAGGGCTCGCCGCGCATGACCAACGCATCATGCCCATCAGACAGGCCGACCATTTGCAGCTTCAGCTCGTACTGGTCAGACCAGAACCAGGGCGGTGTGACGGAAGGCACAGGGCGCCCGCAGATCGCGGCGGCGGCGATGCGGGCCTGTTCCAGCGCGTTGGGCACGGATTCGAGGCGGATCGGCCGTTGCAGAAACCCGTGATGGGCGTGCAAGGCGCAGTCGCCGATGGCGTAGATGCAGGGATCCGAAGTTTGCGCGCGCTCATTCACGACGATGCCGTCATCGACCGCGAGCCCCGCCTCTGCCGCGAGTTCGGTGTTCGGCACCAGGCCGATGCCGATGACGACGAGATCGGCCTCGATGCGGCCTTCTGCACCCAGCTCCACCGCGGCGACGGCCTCACCTTCGCTTGCGCTGAAACCGCTGACCACAGTGTTGGTGCGGATCTGCACGCCCTCAGCGCGGTGCATCCGCTCGTAAAATGCCGACATTTCCGGGGAGGTAACGCGGTTCAGAACTCGTGGCGCGCGCACCAGCAGGGAGACGGTCAGCCCGCGTTTCGCCGCGACGGCGGCGGTCTCCAGGCCGACATAGCCGCCGCCGATGATGGCGATGCGCCGGCCGGCGATGAGTTGCGGCCGGATCTGTTCCACATCGTCCCACGTGCGCAGGTAAAAAATGTTCCTGAGCTGTGCGCCGGGCACCTCCATCGGCCGCGCCCGGCCGCCGGTCGCCAGCACCAGCCGGTCATAGCCCAGCACCTCACCGCTCGCGAGGCTGACGCGCCTTGCCGCGCGGTCGATCCGCACTGCGCGTGTGCCGGTACGCAGCGTGATCCCTGCCCCGGCATAAGACTGAGCCGATTTATAGGGCAGCGACTCTTCGCCGACCTTGCCCGCCAGATAATCCTTCGACAAAGGCGGCCGCAGATAAGGCGGATGCGCCTCGTCCGCGAGAATCACGATCTCACCGGCATGGCCGTTCTGGCGCAGTTGCGCCGCCATTTCGGCACCGCCCTGGCCACCGCCGATGATGACGATCCGGCTGTTCAAATCTGTTGTTGTTTCCATGGGGAATCAGAAATAGGAAGTGGCCGCTTTTTGGAAAAAGCGGCGCAAAAACTTTTTCGACTTTGGGCCCGTGCTGGTGAAGACAGCACGGCTTCTTCAGTCGGGCTCGGCGATGGTGGCGCGCAGCCCGTCCAGCGCCTGGGTGAGGTAGATCTGGCAACCGAGCCTGGAGGTCGGCGTGACGGTGGACATATATTCGAGAAAATCCGCCTCTTCGTCGCCCATCGGCTGCAGTTTTTCAAACCAGTCCGGATCGATGACGAGATGGCAGGTGGCGCAGGCCAGCGTGCCGTTGCATTCGCCCTGCATGGGCAGACCGGCATCGCGGATGATGTGCATGAGATCGTCATTGGCCGCACCTTCGAGCCGATGTTCGACTCCGGCACGATCGGTGATGAACAGC
Organism: uncultured Pseudomonadota bacterium; assembly: GCA_963798115.1. Classification (GTDB taxonomy): domain Bacteria; phylum Pseudomonadota; class Alphaproteobacteria; order Acetobacterales; family Acetobacteraceae; genus Acidocella. The sequence goes on along the minus strand of CAWCRT010000010.1, from coordinate 316,325 downwards.
GTCGGCATTTTCAAACTCTCCTTCGCCATGGCAGCGGTGCCAGGACCCATCTGCTTCGTCGCTAAGACAACAAAGCCAATCTCGCCAGAGTGTTTTTCGCATAGCTAGAATTTCTCGTTGTGCGAGATCTGAAGAAAAAGCTTCTGTTAAGCCCGTACCGTTTCAGCATCACCGTCCCAAAGGACCAAAAGTTTTTGCGCCGCTTTTTACAAAAAGCGGCCACTTCGCTTCCTTATGGCAAAAGAAAAGCCCGCCCGGTTATCCCGGGCGGGCTCTTCATGTTTCGACCGTAAGGTCGAGGCTTATTCGACCGTCAGGCCGCAAGCCTTGGCCACGCCGGCGCCGTAGGCGGGGTCCGCCTTGGCGCAGTTGGCGATGTGGCGCTTCTTCACCTCAACGCGGGCGTCGCCCAGGGCGCGCGCGGTGTTCTCGAACAGAACCTGCTGCTGCGCCGGGGTCATCTTCCGGAACAGGTTACCGGGCTGCTCGTAGTGGTCGTCGTCCACGTTGTGATCCCAGTGACCGGCATCACCCTCGAGGCCCAGAACCGGCTCGGTCGCGTGCGGGTTGTTGTCGAGCCACTCGCCCTTGCTGTTCGGCCAGTAGCTGACGGTGCTGCCGAGATTGCCATCGGTGCGCATTGCGCCGTCACGATGATAGCTCTGGAACGGGCACTTCGGCGCATTCACCGGAATGTGGTTGAAGTTCACGCCCAGACGGTAGCGCTGCGCGTCGCCATAGGAGAAGAGGCGCCCCTGCAGCATGCGGTCAGGCGAGAAGCCGATGCCCGGGACGATGTTCGCCGGCGAGAAGGCAGACTGCTCGGTCTCGGCGAAAGTAATTCTCCGGCCAGCGATTCAGTTCCACCACGCCGGCTTCGATCAGCGGGTACTCAGCCTTCGGCCAGACCTTGGTGACGTCGAACGGATTGTGCTTGTGGCTTGCGGGCCTGCTCTTCGGTCATCACCTGGATGAACAACGTCCAGCGCGGGAATTCCTTGCGCTCGATCGCGTCCAGCAGGTCGCGGCCATGGCTCTCACGATCCTTGCCAATCTCAGCGCCGGATTCCGCATCGGTCAGGTTCTGGATGCCCTGCTGGGTCTTGAAGTGGAACTTCACCCAGACGCGCTCATTGGCCGCGTTGATCATCGAGAAGGTGTGGCTGCCGAACATGTGCATGTTACGGAAGCTCTTCGGAATGCCACGCTCGGACATCACGATCGTCACCTGGTGCAGCGCCTCGGGCAGCAGCGACCAGAAATCCCAGTTATTGTCAGCCGAACGCAGGCCGGTGCGCGGGTCGCGCTTGACGACGTGGTTCAGGTCCGGGAAGCGCATCGGATCGCGGAAGAAGAACACCGGCGTGTTGTTGCCGACGATGTCCCAGTTGCCTTCCTCGGTGTAGAACTTGATCGCGGTGCCGCGGATGTCGCGCTCGCTGTCAGCCGCGCCGCGCTCGCCGGCAACGGTCGAGAAGCGGACGAACATATCGGTCTTCTTGCCAACCTCGGAGAAGACCTTCGCCTTGGTGTACTTTGTGATGTCCTTGGTGACGGTGAAGGTGCCGTACGCGCCCCAGCCTTTCGCGTGCATGCGGCGCTCGGGAATCACTTCACGGCCGAAGTGCGCCAGCTTCTCGATCAGCCAGATGTCCTGCAGCAGGACCGGGCCGCGCGCGCCCGCCGTCATCGAGTTCAGATTGTCCGCTACCGGGGCGCCGGTCGCATGGGTCATGCCTTTATATTCAGCCACAGTTTTTCTCCGTGTGTCATTCAAACCTGCGCCCATCACGACGATCGTGACGCGCACGGCTCGCTCATTGGCTGCCATCAACTAGCCGCGATTCTCAGGACAACCAAATATAATCGCTGGATTGGACAAATAGGCAGAGCTTATGAAAAGCGGCAAAAGAAGGGGGTACGACCACTTTCTCGAATTGGTTTCACCCCTATATCGCGTGCGTCTACCCAATTTAGGAGTTTAAACCCGTTATGCCTACCGCACGCCGCTTCGGCCAATACACTGTCACTACGCTGCTCGACGGCGTCTTTGAGGCCCCTTCCGATGTCCTGCTCCATGCCGCCGGCGATGAAGCGCGCCGCCGCCTAGTCGAAAAACGCTCTGGGCGCGGCATCAAGATCGACGTGAATTGCTTTGTTCTGCAGGGGCCTGGCGGCATCACCCTCATCGACTCCGGCGCTGCGGACGCGTTCGGCCCGGCGCTCGGCAAGGCCCGTGCGGCGCTGCAGGAGGCCGGTATTCTGCCCGAACAGATCGACCACGTGCTGCTCACCCATTTGCATGGCGATCATGCGCTCGGCCTGCTCGATGGCAACGGCGCGGCATGGCTGCCGCGCGCGGAATTATTTGTCCCCGAGGCTGAACTAGCCTTCTTCACGGACGCGGCGGCCCGCGAGGCGCAGCCGGAAGCCAAGCGCGGCCCGTTCGACATCGCCGCCAATCTCGCCCGCGCCTATGCGGGCCGGCTGCACGCTTTGCCCAACGGTCAGGTCCCTGGCCTGCCCGGCATCGAGGCCGTGCCGCTGCCCGGACACACGCCCGGCCATACCGGCTATCTCCTGCGCGACACTGAGGAAACCCTGCTGATCTGGGGCGATGTGCTGCATGTTCAGGACGAGCAGCCGGCCGATCCGGAAATCGGGCTGGTGTTCGATTCGGACCCGGCGCTGGCCCTGCGCACCCGCCGCACCCTGCTCGAGCAGCTGGCGACGGAAGGCTGGACGGTGGCCGGCAGCCATATCACCGGATTTGGCCGCGTGCAGCGCGCCGGTAATGCGTTCGGCTTTGTGACGGTAGGGTAAAATAAGAGTAAGTGGCCGCTTTTTGAAAAAAGCGGCGCAAAAACTTTCTCTACTCTGGGCCGGTGGCGTTGAAACCAGCACGGCCCAGATTAAAAAAGTTTTTTGCTACTTTTTGTTCACAAAAAGTAGCCTTCTCCTTCCTTCCTTACTCATCAGCATTGGGGTCCCCCGGCGCGGTGGCCCAGGCCAACTCCACCAGCGTGACGATCCGCCGTCCGGCGCCATCCTGCTGGCAGACGATCAACCCCTGCTCCTCAATATAAGTCAGCACCCGCCGCGCGCGGCCCAGCGAGCGCGTGCCATAGGCCCGGGCGATCGCCGGGTCGCCCGGGCAGGGCGAGCCTTCGCGGGCGGCGCGGGCGAGCATCATGAAAATGCCCTGCATATCCTCAGGCAGAATGGCGGCACGGGAAGCGATATCCTGCCAGACATCATCCTCCGCCATCTCGGCGCTCACACCGGCACGGGCGCGGGTAAGCATGCGACGGAAGCTGTTCAGGTCGGGCGCCCCGCTGCCCAGCCCCTCGATCCGGCAGCGGACCAGAAAATCCTGATAAAGCACGCCGATGGCGCGGAACCCTGCCTCGGGATCGGCGAGGATGGCGGTTAAAATCCGGTCCAGCCGCTCGCGCCGTTCCGCGAGTTCCTCCTGGCTCGGCGGTGCTTCCACCGTTTCGGCGCGGCTCTCGGCCGCGGCGGGGGCGGCGGCCATCAGCTGGGTGATCAGGTCGGGCGCCGGCGGCGGCGGCGGGCGGCGCTGCGGCCGCACGGTCTCGGGCGGGGCGGCCAGGATCACGGCATGCGCATCCTCCAAGGTCGCCTCCGGCAGCGGCATGAGTCGCGGCGTGGCGCTGGGCGGCGCCGTCTCCGTCGCGCCGATGCGCAGGCTCAAGGGACGGCGGGACAAAGCCGGGCCCAGCGCCATGAAATGCCCGCGCTCCAGATCTCGGAACGCTTCCGCCTGACGCCGCTCCATGCCGAGAAGATCGGCGGCGCGCGCCATGTCGATATCCAGGAAGGTCCGGCCCATGAGGAAATTGGAGGCCTCGGCCGCGACATTCTTAGCGAGCTTGGCGAGACGCTGGGTCGCGATCACCCCCGCCAGCCCGCGCTTGCGACCGCGGCACATCAGGTTCGTCATGGCGGCGAGGGATAATTTGCGCGCCTCGTCCGAGACTTCCCCTGCGGCGGCCGGCGCGAACAGCTGTGCCTCATCCACCACCACCAGCATCGGGTACCAATGGTCGCGCTCCACCTCGAACAGCCCGCCGAGGAAGGCGGCGGCGCGGCGCATCTGGTTCTCCGCATCGAGCCCTTCGAGATTGAGCACGGCGGAGACGCGATGCATGCGCGCCCGCTCGCCGGCCAATTGCAGCCCCTGCTCGCTATGGGCCTCGGCATCGATCACCAGATGGCCGAAGCGCTCGGCCAGCGTCACGAAATCGCCTTCAGGGTCGATGATGGTCTGCTGCACCCAGGGAGCGCTCTGTTCCAGCAGCCGGCGCAGCAGATGGGACTTGCCGGAGCCCGAATTGCCCTGGACCAGCAGGCGGGTTGCCAGCAGCTCCTCAAGGTCCAGCGCCGCCGGAGCGCCTGCCGTTGTTTGTCCCATCCCGATCGCAATCGTCATATCTCGACCCAACGCCTCCTTGCGCAAAGGGGCTTAACAACCTCGCCGCAGCCCGTCGAGCAGGCCCGGTCGATTGGAAATGGCGGACAGCCGGCTATAGTTGAGGAGAAGCCGGCACATCCCGGCCGGGACGCTTGCAGCCGCGGCTGTGCCCCCTGTGATCACATCAAGAGGAGTTCCATTCATGGCCATCGAGACCAGAACCGAGCAGCTTTGCTTCGGCGGCGTCCAGGGTTTCTACAGCCACGCCTCGACCGAAACCGGCACGGAGATGCGTTTTGGCGTATTCGTGCCGCCCCAGGCCAAGGCAGGGCCGGTTCCGGTGCTTTATTATCTGGCCGGGCTGACCTGCACCGAGGAGACTTTTGTCATCAAAGCCGGCGCCCAGCGCATGGCGGCGGCACTCGGCCTGATGCTGGTGACCTGCGACACGAGCCCGCGCGGCTTGGGCCTGCCAGGTGAGGATGAGCATTGGGATTTCGGCACCGGCGCCGGCTTCTATCTGGATGCGACCGCCGCCCCTTGGGCGGCCCATTACCGCATGGGCAGTTATGTGGCTGCGGAACTGCCCGCGCTCATCGAGGCGCATTTCCCCGCTGATCCCGCCCGGCGCGGCATCTTCGGCCATTCCATGGGCGGCCATGGCGCGCTGGTTACGGCGCTCCGGCATCCCGAGCGCTACAAATCCGTCTCGGCCTTTGCGCCGATCGCCAATCCCGTCGCCGTGCCTTGGGGCGAGAAGGCCTTCTCGAACTATCTCGGCCCCGACCGCAGCGCCTGGGAGGCCTATGATGCGAGCCTGCTGTTGCGCCGTGGCCCCCTGCCCTATGCGATCCTGGTGGATCAGGGCGAGAAGGATCAGTTCCTCGCAGAGCAGCTCCACCCGGAGGCCCTGGAAGCGGCGGCATCCGCCTCCGGCCAGGAACTCGTGCTGCGCCGCCAGGCGGGCTATGACCATTCCTATTACTTCATCCAGACCTTCATCGAGGATCACCTGCGCTGGCATGCCGCGCGGCTGGGCAGCTAAAAAACACGAAAAAGAAGGAAGGCTACTTTTTGTGAACAAAAAGTAGCAAAAAAACTTCTGTATTTTGGACCCGTGTCGTTTCGGCGCCACGGGCCAACTTACCAGAAGTTTTTGCGCCGCTTTTTTCAAAAAGCGGCTAGTTTCCTGGCTTCACCCAGCCGATCATGGTACTATGCCGTGGGCGTTCGGCAGCATAATCTCCGACGCCGCAGTCCCTGCATTTCGATCACCGACCCCGAGTCCATGGGTGGCCACGGGCTGACATTTCCCTGGCGGCTGATGGCCCCATGGTCTCACCCATTGGAGGAGAGAACCATGTATGTTCGGGAAGTCATGACGTCGCGCGCGGAATGGATCCCGCCGACGCTTTCTGTCGCCGAGGCGGCGCGAAAAATGCGCGACCAGAAGATCGGCTGCCTTCCTGTTGGTGACAATGACCGTTTGGTCGGCATACTGACAGACCGCGATATCGTCTGCCGTGCCGTCGCTGATGGCGCCGATCTGGCCACCACCAAAGCGGCGGACGTGATGACCAAGGGCATCACCTACTGCTTCGAGGATGACACGATCGAGGCCGCCATCGACCAGCTCGAGGCCAACCGGATCCATCACATCCCCGTTCTGAGCCGGCAGAAACGGATGATCGGCATCCTCGCTTTGTCGGATCTTGCCTTGCGCGGCCCCGAGAATTTACAGGCCCGCGTGTCACAGCTCGCGTCACGCGACTCGAACGCCAGCGCCCCCCATTAAGCCCAAACACCCGCATGCGCTTCTCAACTGTCCAGGGAAGCGCATGAAGGTTTTTCCAGAGCTCTGATCCCCGGGGCCAGCACCAGCTAAAAAAGCAAAAATTTTCACGCCGCTTTCTTCGGAAAGCGGCGTTTTTCTTTAACATGACGTTTTAAAAAAAGGCTGAAGAGCTTTGTTAATATGTCAAACTACATGATCACTTCAGCTTAATCGACATATCAGGAACGTTAGAAGGCCGCAAAATATCTTCACGCGCCGCCGTCTCTCTGTATTAATAAATCGCGGGCGAAAAAGCGGGATCTTCGATCATCATGAGCGCAACGAAAGACATCATCTTGAGGTCAACGCTCTCTCATCCCGCTTTCGCCACGACTCCACATTTAACATTCCATTTCAAGAGGACACTCTCATGACGTTCATTTCCGATGCCAAGCACGCTGCCGCTCGCGTTCAGTCGATTTCCATGGGCACCGCCCCGCAATCTTCAGCAATTTCCGCCAAGGAAAATTCCGCCGTGGGCAGTGTCTCCGCACCGGCCTCCGGCTTCCAGCACCGCTTCCCCGAGCTCGACGTAGAGATTACGGCCGAAGATCGGGCGTTCTGGGCCTTCATGCGCCCGCAGGCGCGGCCGAGCTTTACGCCTCAGCTTTTGCAGGATCTGACGGATATGCAGACGCTGATCGGCGAGCTGTGCGCGCAAGGCGAAGCGCCCTTCGACTATTTCGTGCTCGGCTCGCGTTATCCCGGCGTCTTCAATCTCGGCGGCGACCTGCCTTTGTTCCTCGAGAAGATCCGCAAAGGCGACCGCGAGGGCCTGCGGCGCTACGCCTATGCCTGCACCCGCACCGGCTATGCGAATTACAGCGGCTATGACCAAGGCATCGTCACCATCGCTTTGTTTCAGGGTGACGCGTTAGGCGGCGGGCTTGAATCCGCGCTCAGCTGCGACGTTCTGATCGCCGAGCGCCGCGCTAAATTCGGCCTTCCTGAAGTCCTGTTCAACCTCTTTCCCGGCATGGGCGCCTACACCTTCCTGGCGCGGCGGGTCGGCATGGTGAAGGCCGAGGAAATTATTCTCGGCGGCCGCAGCTATTCCGCCGAGGAGATGCTGGCCATGGGCGTGATCGATCAGGTCGTGGAAGATGGCGAAGGCGAACGCGCCGTTAAGGAATATATCGCGCGCAACCGCACGCGGCGGAACAGCCTCTCCAGCGTCTATAAGGTCCGGCGCCGCGTCAACGCCGTCACCTTGCAAGAGCTGTATGATGTCAACGACATCTGGGTGGATGCCGCAATGCGCCTCAAGGAGCAGGATCTGCGCCGCATGAGCCATATTGCCGCGGCGCAGGATCGCTTCCGTGCCAAGCAGGCCACTCAGGCCGCCGCTGCCAAAATAGCCTGAACGCACGCGCGATGATGAGAGAGGGCTCCCTCTCTCATCCCCGCCCGGGAATGCTCTCCGGCGTCCCGAGTTTCAGCAGGGCATTTTCAACCCGCGCCAATTCCAAAACCAGTTGCTCCACCCACGGCTCCGCCCGTTTTTGCAGATCATCGGCCGAGCATGTCTGATAGGGCACGCAGCTTTGCGCCAGCCTGATCGCGCCAACATTAACCGCAACGCTCCGTAGCCCATGACTAACGGACCGGAATTGCTGGACATCGCCCCGGCTCAACGCATCGCGCAGTGCTACCAGTTTTCCATGCGCCTCACGGCGAAAGATGCTGATCACGTCGTCGACAAAGGCGTTGCCGCCAAGCGCTTGCAACTGCAGGATCACCTCGGCATCGATGACCGGCGTCGCATTGCCGCGAAAACGCGGATGGGCGGCGATTTCGGTGATGCGGGCCTCCTCCGCCGGCTTCGGCGGGACGGCGATCTTGCCGCCGGCACTCAGCACCCCTTCGATGACCGCCTGGAGCCGCGCCGGGTCGACGGGCTTGACGATGCATTCGGCCATGCCGGCGGCCAGGCAGCGCTCGCGCGTTTCGCCGGTCGCATCGGCGGTCACCGCGATCAGCGGCACCAGATCATGCCCCTCCGCGACCATGCGATAGATCTGCGCGGCCTCGATACCGTCCAGGACCGGCATGTTGACGTCCAGCAGGGCCGCGTCGAATTCAGCCTGGGCCAATGCTTCCAGGACTTCCTCGCCGTTGCTGACCAGCGTCACCGCATGCCCGGCTTTTTTCAGGATCATCTCCATGACGTTGCGGTTGATCTCGTTATCATCCGCCACGAGAAGATTGAGACATTGCGCGCTTTGCGAAGGGACGGTCCCGGGTTCGCGCACCGAACTGGTCGTTGCGATCAGGGAGCATGCCGCCTCAAGGATCGTGGTCAGCTCCGCATCCGTCACCGACTCGTAGAGCAGGCTGAAGCAGCTTCTTTGCGTTTCCTCATCCGGCAGGCCGGACTGATGCCGCCCCCGCATCTCGGCAACGACGAGCGCGCCCTCTTCCTTCAGGGCAGCGAAATCGCCGTCTTTCCACCGCGCCTCTCCCTTCATGAACACGACCTGGCAAGGCGGCACCAGATCGCCGCCAGGCGCGTTCTTGGCGGTCATGTTGCTGATATATTCGAGCCCGACGCCATGTGCCGCCATCCGCGCCAACAAGGCGGCGTCCGTTTCGATGGGGCGCCCGCTTACGAAGGCCCGCAAATCCGGGAAACAAGCGGGCGGCACAGCCGGCGCCTGCGGCGCAAGCAGAGGAAGCTCGAGCCAGAAGCGCGTACCTTTGCCGGGAGCGCTGATCACCCCGATCTCGCCGCCCAGCCCGTGCACCATCTTTTGCACAAGGGAAAGCCCCAGGCCCGTGCCGCCAAAACGGTTCAGAATCGTGTCGTCCGCTTGGGTAAAGCTTTCAAAGATGCGTGCCTGCGCCTCGTGGGCAATGCCGATCCCCGTGTCGCTCACCTCCAGGCGCAACCTCGTGCCTTCAACGCTCTGCTCAACCGCATCGACGGCGAGCGTGATTCCGCCGGTCTCGGTAAATTTGATGGCGTTGCCAACCAGGTTGAGCAGAATTTCGTGCAGCTTGCCGGCATCGCCACGCAACCGGAGCGGGGCGCGCGGGGTCAAATGCAGGTTGAAGCTCAGGCCTTTGGCACGGCTCTGAACATAGAAAATGGTTTTGATATTCACCATGACCTGCAGCAGGTCGAAATCCGCTGCGGCAATGACCATCTTCCCCGCCTCGATCCGGGAAAAATCGAGCAGCCCGTCGATCAGGTTCAGCAAGGACCGGGCCGATGTCATGATCGACCGGCTCATGAGGGTCTGCTCGCCATCGAGCGCGCTGCTTTCCAGCAAAGCTCCCATGCCGATGATGGCATTGAGCGGCGTGCGCAGCTCATGGCTGACGCTGGTGAGAAAGGTCGACTTGGCGCGGCTCGCCGCCTCGGCTTCCAACCGCGCCTGCGACAGGCGCTTGACCAGAGCCATGCCGTAAAGCGGCACAATCGCGAGGCAGAGCATGATGCCAAAACACAGGCTCGGCTGGCTGCGCCAATAAGGCGTGGTGGCCACCACGGCGCCATAGCCCGCCAGCGAGGCCAGCATGGCATAGGCCTGCATGCGGACCCCAAAACGGAAGCCGTTACCGAAAATAACCCATGGAAAGCCGGCGACCAGCCATCCGGCCGCCCCGCCGCCCATATGAACCTCATAGGCAATGGCCCCACAATCGATGAGCACGGCGCCGATCCGGCGCGACTCCTCACGGGCCGGCAATAGCAGGGCATGGGCAAGCAAGACGCAATTCGCCACAATATAGGGAAATGCGACAAAGACCTGATAGAAGGGCGCGCGCAGGTGCACCGTCAGCCAGATATTGAAAAGCAGGACGAGCAACCCGGCGATGAAGCGGTTGACGACCATCTCCAAATCATCGCGGATGGGCCGGCTCCGCCAGCCCGCGCCCAGCTTTCTGAAATACTCAAACATGGATCAGTTCACCTGCTTTTGCCGCTGGGCCGCGGCATCGATTGGCTCTCGGCGATAACCGTCTCGAATTGCGCCGCTTCCATGGGCAACCCGGTGAAAAAGCCCTGAACGAGATCGCAGCCGGCTTCCTTGACCATGTCGAACTGGGCATTGGTCTCAGCCCCTTCAGCGAGGATCTCAACGCCCAGGGCGCGACCGAGGCTGACAACCGCCTTGATGATCGCCTCATTGTTCTGGCCGGCGGCGAGCGCGATAAAGGAGCGGTCAATTTTGATGATGTCGATCGGCAGACTCGTCAGGCGGGCAAAGGACGAATAGCCCGTGCCGAAATCATCGATCGCCAGCCGCACCCCCTTCCTGTGCAGCGTGGCGATTTCCTCATGCTCCCGGCCCGCGCCGAGCAGCACCTCTTCGGTTAGTTCCAACTCCAGAAGTTCCGGCGAAAGCCCCTCCTGCCTCAAGGCATCCAGGATCGTCGTGCTGAGATGGGGCGAGCGGAACGTTTGCGAGGAGAGATTGATCGAAACTCTGATCGGTCGTGCGGAACTCACGCTCCAGAGCTTCGCCTGCCGGCAGGCTTCCCGCAAAACCCATGCATCGATGGCGCGCATCATGTCGCTCTCTTCGGCCAACGGCAGGAACACGCCCGGGCTGATCAGCTTGCCGGGCGCTGGTGCCCAGCGAATCAGCGCCTCGGCGCCGACGATGTCGCCGGTTCTGAGATCGTATTGCGGCTGATAATGGAGGACAAACTCCCCCCGTTCGAGCGCCCCGCGCAATTGGTCGCGCAGACGGATCTCATTGCGCACCTCGGAGAACATGGTCTGGGTGAAACTGTCCGCCCCCTCCCGCCCGCGCGCTTTCACGCGATACATAGCGAGGTCCGCATTGCGCAACAGCTCCTGGGCGCTCTTCCCGTCCCAGGGATAAATTGTCACGCCGATGCTCGCACTCGTCGTTATGTCATGACCGGCGATATGGAACGGTTCCTTGAGCTGCAGCTTGATGCGCTCGGCGAAGGGGACCGCATCTTCAAGGCTCTTGACGCCAAGCTGAAGAATTGCAAATTCGTCGCCTCCCAGACGGGTAACGACATCATTGCTGCGCACCGTACGCTGCAACCTCTTGCCGACTTCTTGCAGCAGCTGGTCACCGAAATGATGCCCCATCCCGTCATTGACATATTTAAACCGGTTAAGATCGATATGGTACAGCGCGAAGGGACGGCGCGTCGCGCCGGCGCCATCGATCTCCCGCGTCAGCCAATGATTGAGATAATGGCGGTTCGGCAATTCCGTCAGCGGGTCATGTTCGGCCAGGAACAGACGCTCCTGTTCCGCCTGCTTGCGCTCGCTGATATCCAAAGAGGTGGTCAGAACAGCCATGACGTCACCGTCCGGCGACAGCAAAGGTGTTTTCGTGGTCAGGAAGGTACGTTCCTGCCCGTTCTGGTCGGTGATCTGCTCCTCGTAACCAGCCACCGCCTCACCGGCGTTGAACAGCTGATGATCCCGCTCATCAATCCCGCGGCGCCAGGACGGCCCCAAAAGCTGCGCCTGATAGGCATTGCTGAAAATGCTTTCGCCGCTACGGTCGACCGCGCTGATCAAAGCCGGCACGCTGTCGATGACCTGGCACAGCTTCGCATGGCTGTCACGCAGCGCCTGGTCCCGTAAATGCCGGCTCTGCTGCAACTCCCACTCCAGCAGGCGCGCCCGTTCACGTGCGACGATCTGCCGGCTATTCAATCTGAGAAGATTGCGAACACGCGGCTGGAATTCGCTGAAATCGATCGGGCTTGAGAGGAAATCGGTCGCCCCCGCCTCGAGCGCCTCGATGCGGAAATTTCGATCCTGGTAAGCCGTCACGACAATCACCGGCACTTCCGCGCAAAGCGGCAGAAGCCGGAGCCGGCGCGTCAACTCGGCGCCCGTCATGCCGGGCATTTTATAATCGGCGATGATGAGCGACGGCTCGTGTTCTTCCAGCCATTGCAGCGCCGGAAGCGGGCTGGAAAAGGCCTTCACCCAGGCGTCCGGACAGGCCACCTCCGCCAGTTTCGAAAAGATTTTGATGTTAGCATCCGAGTCATCGATGATGACGATGCTCCTCATCGCCAGCGGCTCTCGGCCGCCGCGGAGCACACCGCTCTCGTTATAAGCCGTCTGCTCAGGGTCCACGCCTGTGATCATTCCGGTATCGCATTCTGGTTTTCTTCCAAAACATGCGGGAATTCAGGAATTGTGTCCAGCCGGTGGCCTGGACGCGCCATCGCTTGGGCGCCGGCTTGCGTCAGAATTGCAGAGCAATGACGTTAATTTGGCTCACTGCGCCGTCTGCAACGCTTTGTGCGCGATGCAGTATAGTACATTATGCATGTCAGCGCATTTGACATGCCTGCAATGTGCCCGGGCTTATTTGCGGCAAGGCCGGACGGAGTATGACTTTTAGTGCATCCAAAAAGGGCATATCCAATGTCACTGCGTCCAAAAGATCGTATTTGTTTCTGGCTGGCCATCACCAGCGAAACGGGAATTCTCGTCCTGATGGCCTGCCTGGGGCTGGGAGCGCTCCTGCACCGCCAGGACCTGTATCTGGCCGGTCCGATTTTTGCCCTTCTGATTGTCGGCTTCGGCCTGCTCGCCGCCGGGCAGGAACAGGCTTAAGCGAAGGAAGTGGCCGCTTTTTAAAAAAAGCGGCGCAAAAATTTTTGGCCGTTTGGGCCGGAGGCGTTGAGAGCCGCACGGCCCAAATTTTCACTCGCTAGCTTCGCTACTGCGCGGCGGTCCAGCCCAAAGGCGTGGCGCCGGGGCGGGCCGCCCGCCAGTAATCCTTCACCCCCTGGCCGGTGACGTCGCCCGGTTTGGTGTCCTTGCTCCAGGTATAAAGCGGATAACCGTCATAAGTGAGCTGCCGCGTGCCGTCACGCCGGGTTATGGTCCCCCAGGGAGCGGCGGGCACAAAGCCGGCCTGGGCGGCCACTGGCGGCCATAATCTTGCGCAGCCGGCATAGCAGGCGGAACGCTGCTCATGCGGGTTGTCCTGCTTGAACTCGTACACCGTCTTCCCCGCGGTCGTGGCATAGACCGTGCCGATTTTGGTTTGCGCCGTCGTGATGTTGGCCGGCAAGCTCTGAGCAAGCGCCACGCCCGCGAAACATAGCACGCCAAACCCGGCGAGCGCGATTGTTAGCTTTGAAGCAGACATGGTGAGGTTCCTCCTGCTGTTGACGAAGCTCCGCACAATCTTATGGCGGCTTGGCACGAATGCGTCGCGCCAAGCCATCCACCATCGATATAGTCAAACACTTGCCGGACAAAAGCGACGACAAACCTTCCTATGTAGGAATGTTTCGTGTAAGCATCCTCCCAAAGAGCCTGGAGGAGGCAAGTGTTGGGCCCATTGCGCAAGGTCGGCGTTAGCGCTACAGCTTTGATTTTAAGCGCTTTTGCGGTTTCTCAAGCCTCTGCGCATGCGGTGGCGGGTGCCCGCGTTTTCGTCAACACTTTGCTCATCGACGATCCCGGCGTGAGCGATGAAGCCAGCCTGCCCGTGCTCTCGGAACAAAGCCCGGATGGGCAAACCAAGGACATCGCGGCGAATGTCGAATATGACAAAACCATTTTCAGCAATGTCGCGCTCGGTGTCGGCGACACCTATCACCTGCTGGTGAATGATAAAGCCGATGGCGGCAAAACGCATGGCGGCTTCGATGATCTGTATCTGCAGCTGAAATATCGTTGGATCGTGCTGCCGGAACACGAATTCATCAGCTCGGTGGCGGTGACGCGCAATTTCGGTCGGGCCGGCACCCCGGGCTTCGACGACGGCTATAATTCCACGACCTATTCCGGCTATTTCGGCAAGGGGCTGGGCGATATCCCCTATGCGCCGATCCGGCCTTTCGCACTCACCGGCGAGCTTGATTATACCGTCCCCGATTCAGGGTTCGCGTCGGGAACCGGCGGGTTCATCCAGACCTGGTCGGGCGGGCTGACGCTGCAATATTCTATCCCGTATCTGGAATCGCAGATCCATGATTACGGCTTGCCACCTCTGCTCGCCAACCTCACCCCGCTAGTGGAACTCGGTTGGAGCTCTGCCGCCGGGCGCTCCGCGATCGGCCCGGCCGATTATCCGACCAGTCTCCAGCTCAGCACCGGCGCGGTATGGACGGGCACCTATTATTCCTTGTCTGCAGAAGCGCTGTTGCCGCTGAATGGCGCCGCCGGGCGCGGGGTTGGCTTCATCGGCCAGTTCCATCTTTATTTCGACGACATGTTCCCCAATTCTATCGGCAAACCTTTGATCGGAACATCGATATGAAACTCTTAACCACCTCTGTTCTCCTGGCCAGTCTCGCCGGCCTGTCACCCGCTTTCGCCCATGCGTTTCTTGTGAAGGCGGATCCAGCCGTCGGCAGCACCGTCACCACCGCCCCCGCCCGGTTGCTGATGACTTATACTGAGGGGCTGGAGATCCCGTTCTGCTCGGTGACCGTCACCAGCGCCTCCGGCACGGTGGTCAATGGCAAACCGCAGGCCGTGTCCGGGCACAACAACGAGATGACAGTGCCGCTGCACATCACCACGCCCGGCACCTACAGCGTGACCTGGCACGCCGTGGCGGTGGATACTCACCATACGCAGGGAAGCTTTAAGTTTACTGTGTCTTCGTAAGGAAGTAAGTGGCCGCTTTTTGGAAAAAGCGGCGCAAAAACTTTTTGGACTTTGGGCCGGCGGCGTTGAAACCAGCACGGCCCAAATTAACAAAGTTTTTTTTGCTACTTTTTGTTCACAAAAAGTAGCCTTCCTTCCTTTCTTCCTACCCCGTCCACCCACCGCCCAAAGCCCTGACCAGATCCACACTGCTCACCAGGCGCCGTGTGGCGATCGCCAAGGCCGTGCTCTGCGCGTCAAGTGCTGCGGTCTGCGATGTCACTACGTTAAGATAGGTGACAGCACCTTCGGTATATAAAGCCAGCGAGAGGTCCAGCGTGTGATTCGCCGCGGAGACGGCCTCGTTCTGTTGCGTCGCTTCCACGGCAAGATCGTTGCAAAGCGCCAGCTCGTTCTCAACCTCCTGAAACGCGGTCAAAGAGGTCTGCCGATAAGACGCGCTTGCCTCATTGAACTGCTCGAGCGCGATGTTCACCGCCGCCCTGCGATACCCGCCATCAAAGACCGTCAGCGCCAGCGAGGGGCCGAGCGACCACATGCTGTTCGAGAGGTTGATGAGATTAATCCCGCCGCCGTCACTCTCAAACCCGCCGGACGCATCGAGGCTCACGGTCGGGAAAAACGCCGCCTTGGCCACGCCGATCTGCGCATTCGCTTCCGCCGCGCGCCGTTCCGCCGCGGCGACATCCGGACGCCGTTCCAGCAGGACCGAGGGTGCGGCCACCGGGATTGCCGGGGGTAAAGGCAAGGCCGGATCAGCCGGCAATGAAAATGACGGCGCCGGCACCCCGATGAGGCTGGCAATCTCATTCTGATACAAAGCGCGCTGAGCGACGACATCGGTTAATTGCGCACGGGCCGTATCATATTGCGTTTGCGCCTGTCCCACATCGAGGCCGGACACAATGCCACCGCTATGCTGGGTTTGCGTTAGCTGCAGGGCGCGGAAATAGGCCGCGACCGTCTTGGTCAGCAGGTCCTCCTGCGCGTCCAACCCCCGCAAATTGAAATAGGCATCGGCGAGCATGGCCTCCAGACTGAGCTGCACGGAGGCCGCGTCATCCTTGGTCGCCTGGGCTTCATCCTTGCCGGCCGCCACCGTATTGCGGACGGTCCCCCAGAGATCGAGCTCGTAGGAAAAGGAGCCCTGCAACAGATCATTTTCGTAATAATCAGATCCACCGACGCGCAGAGGCCGGTGGGCCGATTGACGATTCTGCGTGGCGGTACCGAAGACATCGATTTCCGGATATTCCGCCGCCGCCGCTTGATTCACATATTGCTCCGCCTGTTCGTAACGCGACAAGGCAATGGCAAGTGTCGGATTGCTGGCCTCAAGCTCCGTCTGGAGCCGAGACAGAGTGGCATCGTCGTAAATCAGCCACCAATCGCCCCGTGGCCTGGTATCGGCCGGGCTGGCGGGCGTCCATGGCCCCATATTGCTGTAAGCAACGGGCGTCGTCAGCGAGGGCGGGACATATTTCGGGGCGAATGAACAACCCGCGAGCATGGCCAGACCAGCCACTGATGCCCATTTCAGTTCAGCGGCCGGCATTGCTTCCCGAATTGTTTGCAGATTTCAATTTCACCGCCTGAACGGCATCGCCCGCCTCAAGCGTGTCCGGCGGATTCGCGATGACCCAGTCATCCGGGCCCAGACCGTCGGCAATCTCGACAAAAGCCCCAAAATCCCGCCCGACGGAGACGTGGCGTATCTCGACATGGTTTTGCGGCCCCAACACCGCCACCTCCATGCCGGAATCGCGGAACAGCAAGGCGCTGGCCGGCACCGTCATCGCCGGATCGCTGTCCGAGAGGTCGATGTGAACCTGGGCATAGTCGCCCGGCCGCAACAGCCCGCCCGTATTATCCATCTGAAACTGAATCAGCAGCGTGCCGCTGCTGGTTGCGATGGCATCGGCCGTCGATGTCAGAACCGCGTGAAAGATTTTCCGCGGATATTGGGGCACCGTGAAGCTTGCCTGCATGCCGGATTTGATATCCGCCGTATAATATTGCGGCACACTCACATAGATGCGCAGCCGGCGTTCATCATCCACCGTGAATAACGGCCGCTGAGTTGGACTTCCCACGGAAATGAGATCGCCGATATCGGTGGCGCGGCTGGTGACGACACCAGCGAACGGGGCGACGATATGTTTGAACGTCTCCATCGCCTGCAGGCGCTGGACATTCGCCTGGGCGGCCCTGACCTCGGCGATCTTGGCCTGCCAATCGCTGTCGCGGTCATCCGCATCCTGCTGCGAAACAGCGTCTCGCGCCAGCAGAGCATCCCATCGCTTCGCGGTCACTGCCGCCAGCTTCTCGTTCGCCTCCGCCACCTGCAGATCAGCCTGCGCCTGCAGCAATTGCTGATCGAGATCCGGCGTGCTGACGACCGCCAGCAGTTGCCCGGCTTTCACCCGCGTGCCGATATCGGCGCTCCAGCTCTGCAGATAGCCGCTCACCTGGGCATAGATCGGCGCTTCATAATAGGCCTGAATATTCGCCGGAAGCACCAGAACCCGGTGGCCGCTCAAGCCCGGCTGCACAATATTCACGGTTGCCACGGCTTCCGTCGCCGTGACCGCAGCAAGCCGCTGGCTCGCACGCAGCCGGTCCAGCAGACCGACGGCAACGACGCAGATCGCTAACAACAACACCAACACGCCGATCAGCTTCAGCCGTTTCGGCGGCGTGTAGCGCAGAGCGTCCGGCTCAGACATGAGCACCTCCGCTGGTCTCTTCCTTGGATGGATCGGCATGGCCCGAACGGCCATGCACGATACTGAACACCACAGGCACAAACATCAATGTTGCGCAGGTGGCAAAAATCAGGCCGCCAATCACGGCACGGCCGAGCGGCGCGTTCTGCTCGCCGCCCTCGCCCAGCCCCAGCGCCATGGGCGACATGCCGATGATCATCGCCAAAGCGGTCATGAGAACCGGACGGAAACGCGTGACCCCCGCCTCAACGGCGGCCACAGCCGCACTGCTGCCGGCCGCCAGACGCTCGCGGGCGAAACTTACCACCAGGATCGAGTTCGCCGTGGCCACGCCCATGCACATGATCGCTCCGGTCAGAGCCGGCACGGACAAAGTGGTATGGGTGGCGAACAGCATCCACACGATGCCGGCCAACGCCGCCGGCAAGGCCGTGATGATCACGAACGGATCAAGCCAGGATTGGAAATTCACGACGATCAGCAGATAAATCATCACGATCGCGCCGAGCAGCCCGAACAGCAGACCGGAGAAAGCGGTGTGCATGGTGGCGACCTGCCCGCGTATGACGATTTGCGATCCGCGCGGCAGATTTTTCTTCGTCTGATTCACCAGAGCCTGCACGTCCGCCGCGACGCCGCCCAGATCCCGGTCCTGGGTCGTGGCGAAAATATCGATCACCGGCATGACGTTATAATGGTTCACCACGGCATCCGACTGCGCGCGGGTGATCTGTGCGACACCACCCAGCACCTGGAAGGCGCCAGGCCGCCCGGCACCGGTGATCGGCAGATTTGTCGAGATCTGAGAGCGTATCGACCCGGTATTCGGGCGCCTGCACGACGATGGGATATTCCACGCCGCTTCACTTGATCCAACCAATAGGCCGGCGCCGTCTGCGACGTCCCGGCAAGAGCCGTGGCAACGCTGTTGGTCACGTCCAGTTCGGTCAGGCCGAACTGGCCGATGCGCGAGCGATTCACGGCGACATTCAGCTGCGGATTATCCGCTGATTGCTGGATGCGCACATCCGCAATGCCGGGAATGCGCTGCATCTGCCGCAACAGCTGGACCGCATAGGCCTGGTTGGCCGCCATACGCTGCCCGATGATCTGCACATCCAGCGGCGCGGGCGAGCCGAAATTCAGGATCTGGCTGATGATGTCGGCCGGCAGAAAGGAAAATGTCGTGCCTGGAAAAGCCTCCGGCAAAATCTTCCGCAATTGCCTGACATAGCCCGCCGTCGGGTGATGCCCCTCTTTCAGGCTGACGAAAATATCGCCGTCCTGGTAACCGATCAGACCTGAATTATTATAAATCGTATTGATCGAGCTGGTCGGCAGGCCGATATTATCGACGATCGATTGCAGCTCCGACGGCGGAACGACCTGCCGGATCTGCTGTTCAACCTCGCCAAACAGAGTCGAGGCATCTTCGATGCGCATGCCGACCGGCGGGCGGACATGCAAGGCGATTTCTCCGGAATCGACGGAGGGAAAGAAATTCTCCCCAAGGAACGGCACGAGCGCCAGGGAGCCGAGGGCGACCAGCAGGAAGGCGGGAACGAAGATTTTTCGATGGTCCAGCGCCATCGCCAGCAGGTTGCGATAGATTCTCGCGGAAGCTTTCAAACCTGCTTTCGAATCCATGCCGGAACCGCACAAAAAACCCGAAGACTCCGCGGGGCCGCTCATGGCTTCCGTCATGTGCCTGGTCATGCGGCTTGAGCAGGTACATCGCCAAAGTCGGAACCAGGGTACGCGACAGGCAGAACGAGGCGATCATCGCGAACACCACGGCTTCCGCCATCGGCGCGAACAAAAAGCCCGCCACGCCCTTCAGCATGAACATCGGCACGAACACAATGCAGATGCAGAGCAAGGAGACGAAAGCCGGCGTCACGATCTGCTGCGCGCCATCCAGAATCGCGGTTTTGACGTCCTTGCCCTGCTCGAGATGCCAGTTGATATTTTCGATGGTGACCGTGCCATCATCCACCAGAATGCCGACCGCCAAAGCAAGGCCGCCCAGCGTCATGATGTTCAAGGTCTGGCCGATCGCGGAAAGCGCCGTCACGGAGCAGAGAATCGACAAGGGAATGGACGTGGCGATGATCAGCGTCGAGCGCCAGCTGCCCAGAAACACCAGGATCATCAGGCTGGTCAGGGACGCGGCGATCACGCCTTCGCGGATCACCCCCGAGACCGCCGCTTTCACGAAGATTGATTGGTCGTTGATGGTACCGATATTGAAGCCCGGCCGGCATCGTCGCCTCGATCGAGGGCAGCATGTCCTTCACGCCCTGAACGACCGCAAGGGTGGAGCCCGAACCGGTCTTCAAAATCGATGTCAGCACCGCCCTTTGGCCGTTGACATGCACGATGTTCGTCTGCGGCGGCGCGCCATCGCGCACATTGGCCACATCGCGCACATAGATGGTGGCGCCATCGACGGTCTTGATCGGCAGATTGTTCAGCGCCGCGATGGTCGGCGCCGCATCGTTCAGATTCACCGTATATTGGAACGAGCCGATCTTGACCGTGCCCGCCGGCAAAATCTGGTTTTGTTGTGTGATCGCGTTCTGCACATCCGCAGCGGACAATCCCAGCGCCTGCAGCTCCTGGGGATTCAGGTCGACCTGGATCTGGCGCACCTTACCGCCATACGCATAGGGAATGGCGGTTCCGGCGATCGTGCTCAGCGGCGGACGCATGAAATTCTGCGTCAGGTCGAGGATCTGCTGCTCGTTGAGCGTCTTGCTCGACGTCACTAACTGGATCACCGGCACGGTCGAGGCGTCGTAGTTCAAAATCAGCGGCGGTGTCGCGCCGGGCGGCATCTGGCTTCAGGATCGTCTGTGAAATCGATGTGACCTGGGCGGTCGCGGTGCGAATATCGACATTCGGCTGGAAATAGATTTTGACGATGCCCATGCCGGGCAGCGATTTGCTTTCGACATGCTCGACATTGTTCACCGTGGTGGAAATCGAGCGTTCGTAAGGCGTGATGATTCGCGCCGCCATCTGGTCCGGCGACAGATTTGTATAGGTCCAGGCGACGCCGATCACCGGGACACGGATGCTGGGAAAAATATCGGTCGGCGTGTTGAGCGCCGCCAATGGCCCCAGGATCAGGATGACAATGGCGAGGACAATGAAAGTGTAAGGGCGCGAAAGCGCGACCCGAACCAGCCACGTCACAGCGACGCGCTCTTGCGCGGTGGGCGCGACTCACAGGCTGGGCAAGGAAATAGAGTCAATGCAACCTGGCAGAACTATTGAAAAACGATGATCAAAACGCGCATTACCTAAAAAATCACCTTGATTTTCAAATTGTTATGAATTTTCTGCGCAGGTATTCCGGCTTCATTTCCTCAATCCTTATGACCTTTCCATACCGTTATCATGGAAAAGCGAGAACTGTCACCCCAGCCATATTTCCAATGGACGCTTCGTTACAATATGATGCGCAGCCTCAGCCTCGAGCCCGCGCCGCGCCAGCGCCACCGGCCCAAACTAACAAAAAGTTTTTGCGCCGCTTTTTTCAAAAAGCGGCCACTTGCCTCGCCGTTGGCGCGTCGAAATCGAGATCCGGCCCGACCGGGACGATGCCAGTCGGATTAAGCCAGACATGGCTGCGGTAATAATGGTTCTTGATATGAGTGAAATTCACGGTGGGGCTTATGTCCGGGTGCTGGTAGAGCGCGCGCGTGTAGTCCCAGAGCGCGGGATAATCCGTCAGGGCCCGGATATTGCATTTGAAATGCCCGAAATAAACCGGGTCGAAGCGCACCAGGGTCGTGAACAGGCGAATATCCGCTTCCGTTAGAGCGTCGCCGACCAGATAATTCTGCCGGCTCAACCGTTCCTCGAGCCAGCCCAGCGTGTGGAACAATTCGGTGACCTCTGCCTCATAGATGCTTTGACTGGCAGCAAAGCCGGCTTTGTAGACGCCATTATTGAGGGTGCGGTAGACGCGTTCGTTCACCGCATCGATCTCGGCCCGCAACGGCGCGGGGTAATAATCGCCCGGCCTGGACCCGAGCTGGTCGAAGGCGCTGTTGAACATGCGCAGAATCTCGGCGGATTCGTTCGAAACGATGGTGCGCTCGGCTTTATCCCACAAGACCGGCACGGTGACCCGCGACGTGCAGTGCGGATCAGCCAGGAGGTAGAGGTCGCGCAACCTCGCCACGCCATTGACCGTATCCGGCACGACTCCCGGCCCCTCGGCGAAGGTCCAGCCATCGTCTCCCATGAACCAATGCACGGCCGAAACGCCGACCAGCCCGCCCAAACCTTTGAGGTTGCGCATGATCAAGGTGCGATGCGCCCACGGGCAGGCCCAGGACACGTAGAGATGATAGCGGTCCGGCGCGGCTTGGAACCGGGCCGCGGCGTCCGCGCTCAGCCAGTTGCGAAAAATCGAAGGGGGACGTTGCCACTCCCCTTCCGCGCGATCGGCCACCGGGCCGATGACCCATTCGCCCCCAACCAGCCTACCCATGTGCAGTCTCCTTCACAGAGCGACGGACGATCGGCGCCACCGCCGTCCCGAGCAGCTCGATCGACCGGTTCATGCTCTCAGGCCCGAGCGACGCCGCGCTCATCTGGAAGGTGAGCCGGGAGATCCCACCCAGCGCCTCGCTGGCCCGGAGCATTTTGCCGGCCACGGTTTCCGGATCGCCCACCAGATAGGCGCCACGCGGCCCGCATAAGGTTTCGAACTGCGCGCGCGTCGCCGGCGACCAGCCGCGCTCACGGCCGATTTTCGTGAACATATAGCTGCCAGCCCGGGAAGAAAGCCGCCTTCGCGGCTTCATTGCTCTCCCCGACAAAACCGAAAGCATGGACACCCACGCGCAGCGCCTCGGGCGGATGGCCCGCGCGCGCGCCGGCCTCGCGATACAGATCGACCAAAGGCCGGAAATGGCCGAAATCCCCGCCGATGATGGCCACCATCAGCGGCAGCCCCAACGACCCGGCCCGCACAAAGGATTGCGGCGTGCCACCCACGCCCAGCCAGATCGGCAAGCGAGGCTGATGCGGGCGCGGATAAACGCCCTGCCCGGTGAGCGGCGGACGGAAACGCCCGGTCCAGTCCACCTCCGCGCTGTCGCGCAGCTTCAGCAGCAGGTCCAGCTTCTCGGCGAACAGCGCATCATAATCGCTGAACTCATAGCCGAACAGCGGATAGGCTTCGCCGAACGAGCCGCGGCCGACGACGATCTCCGCGCGCCCCTGCGAAATCAGGTCGATGGTTGCGAAATCCTGGAACACGCGGACGGGATCGTCCGCGCTCAGCACGGTTACCGCGCTGGCAAGGCGGATGGTCCGCGTGCGCGCGGCGGCGGCGGCGAGAATGATAGCGGGCGCCGCATCGAGATACTCGGCGCGGTGATGTTCGCCGATCCCGAACAGATCGAGCCCGGCGCGATCGGCGGTCTCCACCTCTTCGAGCAAGGCGGCCATGCGCTCGACCGGAGACGGCGCGCGGCCCGAGACGGGATCGGGCAGAAGGGCGGCGAAACTGTCGATGCCGATTTCCATGAAACGATCTTTCCTTGGAGAAGGCGCAAGATTTCAGCATGTTCGCTCCCCTCGGAGAAGACGTTATATTTCGATTTTATCCATCGTGATTTTCGATGCGTTCAAGGAAAGGGAAAGTAAGCGCTACTTTTTGTGAACAAAAAGTAGCAAAAAAACTTTGCTACTTTGGGCCCGTGCGGTTTCAGCGCCTGAGGCCCAGAGTCAAAAAAGTTTTTGGTGCCGCTTTTTTCAAAAAGCGGCCCTTCACTTCCTTAAACCTGCACCGCAGGCGGCCGAACGATCCGCCGGTAGAGATGCCAGGTGGAATGACCAAGCACGGGCAAAACCACCACCAGCCCGATGAAACACGGCACCGCGCCCAGCACCAGAGCCACCACGACCAGCAGCCCCCACAGGCCGAGTTCGACCGGGTTGCGCCGCACCGCCATCACGGAGGTTGCAATCGCGGTGTTGAGCCCGACCGGCCGGTCCAGCAGCAAGGGGAAGGACACCACGCTGATCGCCAGCACGCCGCCCCCGAAGAGCAGGCCCGCGATGAAGCCCAGGCAGATCATCGCCCAGCCCGCCGAGCTGGTGAACACCGCCCGGATGAACCACCATACCGAGACAGGCGGCGCCGGCCCCAAGGTCACATCATAAATACCCTGCGCCACCACCAACCAGAGCAGGAACAGGCCGATCAGCAGCAGGCCCAGGCCAAGGATCGACCAGATCGAAGGCGAGCGCAGCACATTGCGCGTATCGACCCAGCTGAGCTTGCCCGTTATCTCCCGCTGCCGGCTCATCTCGTACAAGCCGACCGCGAAAAATGGCCCGATCAGCGCAAACCCCGCGGCGGTGGGGAACAAGAGCGGCAACCAGTCGCCTTGCGCCTCGGCAGCGACGATGAACAAGGCCAGGACCGGGTAAATCACCCAAAGAAACAGCCAGTCGGGCCGGCCGGCGGAAAAATCATGCAGCCCCCGCCGCACCGCCTCCCGCAGATCCGCCAGGGAGATTTTCTGAACCTCAGGCGCTCCGGCCTGCCGCGTCGCAGACCAATAAGCCTCGGGCGCCGCGCTGCCGATGATGGTGGGGGCGTCAAGCTGTGCCACCGCCCATTCGATTGGATTGCGTATATGCATGCCACCAATCCTCCAGCCGTGCGGTTTGTTCGGCCGCGTTGGCTTGATATGTGCCCGGAAATATTAGCAGAAAACGCGGTCCTAGATCACTTCATATCAAGAAAGATGGCCGCTTTTTGACAAAACGCGGCCAAAAATTTTTGCTCAGCCAGGCCTGAGGCAACGAGACAGTGAGGAGTGTTCAGCCAAGCCGCATGGACAGCTCGACATCTTCCGCAAACGGAACGGACATATAACCCGATGCGGGCGCACGCACGCGCGCCAGATAATCGGGGCTGTAATCGGCATTGTCGGCGACGATGAAGGCGCCCGGCCGGAGACGGCTCTCCACCAGGCTCAATATCTCGGGATAAAGGGCCTTGGCGCCATCAAGCAAAAGCACGTCGATGGTCTCGGGAAGATCGACGCTGAGCGTCTTCAACGCGTCACCCTCGCGGAGTTCCACCAGATCGATGAGGCCGCCTTCCGTGAGATGCTCACGGGCGCGCGCAACCTTGGAGGGTTCGAACTCGCTGGTGATCAGCCGGCCGCCGCCATTGTCGCGCAGGGCTGCGGCGAGATGCAGGGTGGAGATGCCAAAGGATGTCCCGAACTTGACGATCGTCCGCGCCCCCGAACTGCGCGCCAACATGTAAAGCAGCGCCCCGGTCTCGCGCGAAACGGGGAGCCAAAGATCTTTCATTCGCCCGTAGAAAGCGAGATATTCCGTTTTGCTCCGCATCAGGCGCTGCCGTTCCTCACGAGAAAGTGCCGCGAGGGCCGGGCTCTTGGCCGCTTCGGCCTGGGCAAACAGGCAGTCCAGCAGGGGAGCAAGCGGAGCGGTGGTCAGGCTGTTGGTCATAGCGGTCTCCGGTTTGGGGTGAGCGTTTTCTTGCGCCCGACAAAAAATACGACTAATTCGTCATGTTATCTATTCGCATTGCCCCGTACCCTATGACCGAACACCGAAAAGCCCAGCTTTCCTCACGAAAACAGCCCAAGCAATCCCGTTCGGCCGACCTCGTCGGCGCCATTTTGGAGGCGGCTGTTCAGGTTTTGGCGCAGGAAGGCGCACAGCGCTTCACCACAGCGCGGGTGGCCGAGAAGGCCGGTGTGAGTATCGGATCGCTCTACCAATATTTCCCGAACAAGGCGGCGATCCTCTTCCGGCTCCAGAGCGATGAATGGCAGCGGACGACGGAAATGCTGCGCAGCATTCTTGAGGATGTCCAAAGGCCGCCGCTCGAACGGTTGCGCAGCCTGGTCCACAGCTTCATCCTGTCGGAATGCGAGGAAGCCGCGATGCGTGTCGCGCTTGGCGACGCGGCCCCGCTTTATCGCGATGCTCCCGAAGCGCAGGAGGCGCGGGCATCAGGAGACCGGGCGGTCCAACGCTTCATGCAGGAGGTTCTGCCCAAAGCCTCAGACACAACGCGTCAATTGGCTGGCGTGTTGATCAAAGGGACACTCAGTGCCATGGGCAAGCAGTTTTCGACGAGGCCACGAACCGAAGCGGAAATTGAAACCTATGCCGGCGCCATGGCCGATATGTTTTGCGCCTATCTCAGCGCCCTTGAACATGGCTGAGATAGGCCCTGCTTATCAATACAGACCGGCTTTGGTGCGCTCAGGCAGTTCCTTGTCATAGGCGGCCGCATCAAACGCGCCGCCGCTAAGGCGTTTATGTATGGCGCCTGTACTGGGCAGGCTCGAACGTTCCACATGCTTTTCCGGGTTCCACAGATCCGACCGAACCAGCGCCTTGGAACAATGAAAATAAGCCGCATCGATTCTGACGATGATGACCGTGCGCGGTAATTTTCCGTTGACGGCGAACGAGGCGAGACATTGAGGATCCACCGTGATCTCGGCACGCCCGTTCACACGCAGCGTTTCACCCACGCCGGGAATGAAAAACAGCAGAGACACCCGGTTGTCAGCCACGATGTTGCGCAGGTTATCGATCCGGTTATTTCCCGGCCGGTCGGGGAGCGCGAGGGTCCGTTCATCCAGGATCTTCACGAAACCCGGAAAATCTCCTTTCGGAGAGCAATCGGTACCCTCCTCCCCTACTGTGGCCAGAACGATGAGCGGCGAAGCTTTGACGAAGGCCTGATAATCCGTGTTCAGAAAGGGGATTTCCTTCCACAGCGCCCGCTCATGGGGCTTGCCATAAATGCTCTCCAGTTGCTCCACGCTTGTGACGGTGTGACTCATACCAACGCTCCGCTTTAAGAAAGTGGCCGCTTTTTGGAAAAAGCGGCGCAAAAACTTTTTCGACTTTGGGCCTGAGCGTTGAAACGGCACGGGCCCAAATTAGCAAAGTTTTTTTGCTACTTTTTGTTCACAAAAAGTAGCGCTTACTTTTCTACTTTAACTACGAACCATGACAACACCCACAATCAATAATCCCGCGCCTAGAAGGCGGATCAATGTTGCCGGTTGCTGCGGGAGTCCGAGCAGGCCGAACTGATCGAAGGCCATGGAACCGATCATCTGCCCGACGACGACCAGCGCCAGAACGGTCGCCGCCCCCAGACGCGGGACGGTGAGAATGGCCGTGATGATGAAGACCGCGCCAAAAAAGCCGCCGCTCCAAAACGGCAAATCCGTGCGCGAGACCGCCGCGAGCGACAAACGCGGCCCGGGGGCGAAGGAAGCGAGCGCCAACATCAACAGCATGCCAACGAAATAGCTGGCGAACCCGGCCCACCAGGGGGAGGCGAGAGAAACGCGCAGCCTGGCGTTCAGCACCTGTTGCAAGGCAAGGCTCGCGCCGGCACCGATCACGAGCAGGTAGCGTGCGACATCAAGGGCAGATGGCATTGCGGGCTCCGAAAGGACGATAAGCCCGTGAAAACTAGAAGCCCGGCCAGTCGCCTGTCTGGAACGAATGTGATCGCGCCCACCCCGCTTGGTAGAGTCCCGGCGTGACACCGAAGGCGCGCCGGAAGCAACGCCCGAGATGGCTTTGATCGGCAAAACCTGCCTCTGCTGCGGCTGCCGCGAGAGGCAGGCCGGTGCGCAGCAGAAGCCGGGCCTCGTTGAGCTTTGCCACGGACCGGAAGAGGCGCGGCGAGACGCCGCAGGTACGGCGAAAGCGGCGTGAGAACCCTTCGCAACTCATGGAGGCCCGCGCCGCCGCGTCTTGAACCCTGCCCTGAATGTCGAAGGCCAGTACCGTACGAGGCGTGCCGGCATCATCCAGTCTTTGCCGGTGCCCACAGACCATTGCCGCGAGGTCCTCCAGGGAGAAGCACGCCTTCCTGGCCCAATGGCGCGCCATCTCCTCGACCAGCGCGGAAAGCTCGCTCATGCCCGCGCGCAAATAGGCATTGAAGCATACGACACCATCGGGCTCCGGCAGGGAACTGTGCGGTGTGCCGGCCCTCATGAAGACGCCCTGCCCCGGACGCAACTCGATGAGACGGCCCTCGATATGGAAGCGCCGCCGGCCAGACAGAATGAAGGTGATTTGGTCTTCATCATGAAAATGCGTCGGCAGCGCCACTTCTGCACCCAGGACAACCGCCAGCTCGACGATCTCCCGCGTTGCCGGCCGCCGGTAAAGCCACGGCCCGATCGCCCCTTCGAGCCTGATCCGCGACCAATCCTCCATGCCCCTGCCCTCGGTCTTCGCCGTATTTTCCGGCCTTGGAGCATAATTGATACTCGATCGAGATCAATCCCGCTCCAGGCGGCGAAGAAAGGTTGCTTTTTAAACAAGGCACGCTTTTTACCCGTGGGCGCAGCTTTGGTACGCTTCTCTTCGGTTTTTCCACCACGATCCGTCAGGTTGCTTGACATACTGTCCTGAGTCGGTGTCATTCACCGAGAAATCACAACCGATAATAGCCCCCTGACTGCGCCTGATTCCGGCCAATGTCTCGGTCCGTGGTTCGGGTTGGTTTCAGCGCAAATATGGGGACTTGGATCGATGACAATGACGGAACAGAATGCCGAAGCTCAGAACAGGCCGACGCCCCTCGATGACGCCGATCTGGGCGCAGCTGTTCGAGAACTGAGCGCGAAGCTGGAAGGCAATACCGAGAAGCTGAACGAAGCCATGATGCGGGTTGGCTATAGCGCAACCTCGGCCAGTTCGGCGGCCACCGACAGCCTCGCAGCGGCCAAGCTGCTGGCCGATGAACGCAAAAAGCTCGCCGAAATCATCACCCGGCCGGCGCTTGTCTGGCATCAACGGCTTTATGTCACCGGCGCCCTGCTCCTCGGCCTGGTCATCGGCCTGGTCGGACCGGCGGCTTTCGACTGGCTGTATGGCATGCTGAACGGCCAGTAGGCGGAGCGCAAAAAGAAAAGCGGCCGCTTTTTAAAAAAGCGGCGCAAAAATTTTTGGTCCTTCGGGCTTGCGGCGCTTGGGGTCTATCCGGCTTCGGCCAATGTTAACGGGGCGTCGCGCGGCACAAGGTCCGCCTCGGCATCCCATTGCTCATGCCGGCCGATCCGGAACCGGCTGGCCAGGCTGGTGAATTCGGCCGCCTTTTCGGCCAGATTATAGCTGGCTTTGCGCGACTGCCCGACCATCATGGCGTTCTGCCCGGTCACCTGGTCGATCTGCTTCTGCGCCGCCTGCAGCGCAGCTCCGCGCGCCGCTGATGCGATGTTAGTATTCGCAACACAACATTCGCAGACCGGCCCAAGCCCGCCGCCGTTCGCCAAACGCAGGCCCCATCATGGCGACATCACCACCAATGCAAACTGGTAATGACGGCTCTGCCACCGCCCCAACCTTCCCTGTGCGGTGGCGTTATGCCAAAGGGGGGCACCGTGATTTGCATCCTGACCCCTCTCGCCCTCGACGTTCTTCGTGCGGCGAGCGATACCATTCCCGCGCTTGAAAGTGCGAACATCACCGTTGCATCGGTCATGGATCACCGCCCGGACGATGGCGCCTGCCTAGCCACGGTCCGGCTGAGCGACGGGCAGATCGCCCAGCTGCTCTACCTGGTCGGCAGCCAGCCACAGGTCATTGAGAATGTGCGGATTGTCGGACTAGGCCCTGCCGGTGCGCCGGACATAGTGGCGTCCCATGGGCAGGCGGCCCCGCCCCCTGGCGCCTGACGCCGGAAACATATCTCCGGCTAACGATTTATGTTAAAAACGAACCGCCTCGGGCGGCCATAGCATTTTGCCGCCATCTGCGGGGCCAGCGAAACGCAAGACCGTTTCGCCGAAGGCACACGGTGACCAGGGCCATCCGCAACGGACGGACACAAAAACCCGCCGTTCCGGCCGAAGAAAAACAGAACAACAATCCAAGGGGGAACAATGTCACAGCCGGTGTCGGCCTCCGAAAGGGTCCGAAAAATCCAGCGCAGCGCGCTGACCATGCTGCTGATCTCAGGCGCAATCAATTATATCGACCGCGCCACGCTCGCGGTTGGCAATCCGCTCATCCGCCACGATCTCGGCCTGTCGATCGCGGATATGGGCTATCTGCTTTCCGCCTTTCTCTGGGCCTATGCCTTTGCCCAGCTGCCCTCGGGCGGGCTGGTGGATCGGTTCCGCCCGCGCCTGCTGCTCACCGTCGGGCTCTCGCTCTGGTCCCTGGCCCAGGTCGCGAGCGGCCTGGTCGCGAGTTTCGGACAATTCTATGTCGCCCGACTTTTCCTTGGCGCCGGCGAGGCGCCGCAATTCCCGACCGCGACACGGGTGACGCGCGACTGGTTCAATCCGCGGAACCGCGGACTGGCGTCAGGCATCTGGAATAGCGCCGGCCCGCTCGGCACCGCGCTCGGCGTGCCGGTGCTCACGGCCCTGATGCTCGCCTTCGGCTGGCGCTGGATGTTCATCATCATGGGGGTGTTGGGCCTCATCGTCGCCGCGATCTGGTTCACCCTCTACCGCAACCCGTCGCAGGTGCAACTCACCGACGCGGAGATCGCCTATTGCACCGAGGGCGATCCCGGCACGCGGCGCAACCCGGTAACGTTCCGCGAATGGAAAATGCTGTTCCGGTTCCGCACCACCTGGGGGATGATCATCGGTTATTTCGGCTGCATTTACATGACCTGGATCTATATGGCCTGGCTGCCCGGCTATCTCGAGATCGAACGCCATATGAGCGTGAAATATACGGGCATCGCCGCGGCGATCCCGTTCGCCTGGGGCATCGCCGGGTCGATGACCGGCGGCTACATCGCCGACCGCCTGATCCGCGTTGGGCAAACGGCGCTGAACAGCCGCAAGGTCCCGGCTTCGCTCGCCTTGGTCGGCACCGCCGCTTTCACCATCGCAGCGGCCTACACACAGAGCACGCCGCTCGCCATCGCCTGCATTTCGGCGGCGATCTTCCTGCTCTATGTCACCAGCACCTGCTCCTGGGCGCTGAGCTCAGTCGCCGTGCCGCCGAACCTCACCGCCTCGGTCGGTGCTATGATGAATTTCGGCGGCTATCTGGGGGGCGCGCTTGCGCCGACCGTGACCGGCCTGATCGTGCAGCGCACCGGATCCTTCGTCATCGCCCTCGTGGTCGGCGCCGTGATCGCGCTGGTCTCAGCGGCCTCTTATATGTTTGTCGTGCGTCACGAGATCTCCGAGACCCATCTTGACGTGCTGCACGCCTCGCTTGCTGAATAAAGGCTACGGCTGAACTTAGGCGGAGCCGGCCACCGGCATGATGGTCGGCCCAGCGACGGGGAGGACCAAAACATGCGCGGCATCCGGCTCGGCCGATGGTGTCTGATGATCTGGCTCGCCTTGGCCGCGCCCTCCTGGGCTGGCCAGGCCCAAACCCGGCGGCTGGCGCCCGGCGATGTCAGCGTCAGCTTCCTGGTGCCGCCACTCGCATTCACCATGCGCGACACAGTCACGGGCCAGCCCGTGACTGAGCAGGATTTCCGCGGCAAGGTCGTGATGCTGTATTTCGGCTATACGAACTGTCCGGACGTCTGCCCGGACACCCTCTACAAAGTTAAGACGATCTTCAACCGTCTGCCAGCCGACATAAAAAATAACATCGTCTTCCTGTTCGTCACGGTCGACCCGGATCGGGATTCATTGCCGATTCTTAAACAATATCTGGCGCTGTTTGATCCGCATCTTGTCGGGCTGCGGGGAAATGCCGACCAGCTTTATCGCCTGGCGCGCCGCTATCGCGTGGTCTTTGCCGTTCATCCCTCGCCGGATCCCGACAAATACATCGTCGTTCACTCGGGGCTCATCTATGTGTTTACCCCTCAGGGCAATGCCGATTTCGCGATCTCCGACCTCAGCCTGTCACAACATCCCGATTTTCAGGGGATCGGCGCTGATTTGCAACATGCGCTTGAGGACAAGGAAACGAGCTGGTTGGATTAAGAAAAGGAAGGCTACTTTTTGTGAACAAAAAGTAGCAAAAAAACTTTGTTAATTTGGGTCCGTGCGGTTTCAGCGCCTCGGGCCTAAAGTCAAAAAAGTTTTTGCGCCGCTTTTTCCAAAAAGCGGCCACTTACTTCCTTCACTTCTCCTTCAAACCAGCCAAATAGTTCGCAACGGCGACGCGTTCCGCCGGCGTCAGCGATGCGGCGATGTTCTGCATCACCGTGTTTGTCCCGCTTTTTCCCGCCGCAATCGCATCGAGCGCCGCCAGAATCGTCGCGGCGGGTTGGCCGGCCAAAGCCGGGGCGCCGATCGAAGGATTGCCTTGCAAAGCCGCTCCATGACAGGCCATGCAGGGCAGAGCGCCATGATCGGTGCCGTGCGAGGCGATGTCCGCTCCGCTGGGCGCGGCTGCGCCCAATGGCAAAGCGAGCAGCGCCAGCATCAGCCGCTTCATGGCCCCGCCTTTGGGCCACCTGCGCCATACACGGGGAATGCGACGGTGAGCGGCGGGGCGTTCTGGAACAGGAGCCTGACCGGAACCGTTTCGCCGACCTTCATGCGCGGCTGCATGCACATCACATGATATCCGTCGGGCGAGAAGGCAAAATCGCCGTTCGCCGGCACGGTGATCGTCTTTATCATTATCATCATGTCCGCGCCGCCGCTGCTGATGCTTTGATGCAGCATGGCCATGCCGCAGGCGGGTGAACTCACGCCGTCGAGCACGATCGGCTTGTCACTCGCATTATGAAGGGTCATGAAACCGCCAGCCGGGATTTGCGGCAGAAGATAGCGAAACCAGGGATGGAGGACGGTCACCGGATTGCCGGCGGCCGATGCCATCGCCGGCAGGAACGTCGCGGCCATCGCCGCAGCGAATGACGTTATTTTCATAACGAAACTTCCTAACGCGAATGGAAAAGGAAGGCTACTTTTTGTGAACAAAAAGTAGCAAAAAACTTTATTAGTTTGGGCCCGTGGCGTTTCAGCGCCACCAACTCTAAGTCAAAAAAATTTTTGCGCCGCTTTTTTCAAAAAGCGGCCACTTCCTTCATTCTCTGACGCCAAGTGCCGCCAGCAGCGTGGCGCGCTGCGTGATGAAAGCCGCGCTGTCATGCCGGCGTGGTCGGGGCGCATCGACGGGGACGTCCAGCGCGATCCGTCCCTTGTCGAGGAGCAAGACCCGGTCAGCGAGGCGCAGGGCTTCGTCGACATCATGCGTCACCAGCAGCACGGCGGGGCGATGCGCCTGCCACAAAGCGCTGACCAGAAGCTGCATGCGCAGCCGGGTCAGGGCATCGAGGGCGGCGAACGGCTCGTCGAGCAACAAAAGCGCCGGTTCACGGACCAAAGCGCGCGCCAGAGCGACGCGTTGTGCCTCACCGCCCGACAGAGTGAGCGGCCAGGCCTGGTGGCGATGCCCAAGCTCCACCTCGTCGAGTGCTGCTTCGGCACGCTGCCGTGGGTCCGGCCCCCGCAAGCCAAGCGCAACATTCCGCCACACACGCTTCCAGGGCAGCAGCCGGGGCTCCTGGAACACGACGGTGGTGGAAGCCGGGGCACTCAGCGTGCCGTCCGGCACCGGATCCAGCCGTGCCAGCGTGCGCAGCAAGGTGGATTTGCCCGAGCCGGAGCGGCCGAGCAAAGCGACAAACTCGCCGGGCCGGATGGTCAGGTCGAGATCCTGCAGGATGACATTCGCGCCGAAACGGCGGGTCAGGCCGCGCAATTCCACGGCATAGTCGGCGCTGGCTTGTTGGGTGGTGGCGCGGGTTGCCGCGTCGGCCATCGCGTTCATGGGACTCTCCCTCAGTTTCCGAGCAGAACCGGGCGCCAGGCGAGCAGCCGGCGTTCCAGGCTACGAACCAGCCGGTCAGTGGCGAGGCCGAGCACGGCATAAACCAACAGACCGTCGAAGATCACGTCGGTTTGCAGAAACTCCTGGGCGTTCATCACCAGATAGCCGATGCCGGAGGTGGCGTTGATCTGCTCGGCCACGACGAGGCTGATCCAGGCGATGCCAAGGGCCTGACGCAACCCCACCAGGAAGCCCGGCAGGGCCGCTGGCAGCACCACATGCCAGATCACCTCACGCGAAGAGAGGCCGAGCATGCCGGCGGCTTCGAGCAATTTGCGGTCCGCGCCACGGATCGCCGCGAACAGGTTCAGATAGATCGGAAAACTGGCGCCGAGCGCGATGATGACGATTTTCGGCATCTCGCCGATTCCGAACCACAGGATCATCAAAGGCAGCAACGCAAGGTGCGGCAAAGTGCGCGCCATTTGCACTGTGGGGTCGATAAAATCCTCGCCCATGCGGCTGAGGCCAGCCGCCAGACCGAGCACCGTGCCAACGGTGAGACCGGCCGCCAGCCCGACCGCGACCCGGATGAGCGAGACCAGCAGGTTTGGCCCGAGCTGGCCGGTGACGATCAGCTTCCAAAGGCTGACCAGGATCAGCGATGGCGCCGGCATGTTTTGCGGGCTGGTGAAGCCCAAGGAGGCCGCCACCTGCCAGAGGGCCAGCAGCGCCAAAGGGGCCGCGACGCGGCGCAGCATGGCCGGCGGCCGCCAGGCCGGCAGGGACGCAGCAATTGTCGGGGAGAGGATCGGCATCACGGCACCTTTATATCGCCAAATCCCTATTGCACAGGTAGTTTTACTATGCAATGAAATTATCCTCGTAGTATGGAGTAAAACCATGCGTAGACGTTCCCTCCTTGTGACCGCCTCTTTGGCCACCCCGATGCTGATGACGCGCCGTTATGCCGCGGCGGCGCAACGCGGCGTGTTACGGATCGGCTATCAGAAAGCCTCGGTCACCCTGGTTCTGGCCCGCGCCCGAGGCTCCTTTGAGCGCAAGCTGAACCCGCTGGGTTATGACGTGCAATGGGCTGAATTCACCTCAGGCCCGCCGCTCCTCGAGGCGCTCAATGCCGGCGCCGTGAATTTCGGCTTCACCGGCGAACCGCCGATGATTTTTGCCCAGGCGGCCGGCGCGCCGCTGGTTTACGTGGCTGCGACCCAGCCAAGCCCGCGCGCCGTCGCGATTTTAACGCCGCCGGGGAGCAAGCTGCGCGCCGTGCATGAGCTCGCCGGCAGGAAGGTCGCCGTCGCCAAAGGCTCCAGCGCGCATTATCTGCTCGTTTCCGCCCTTGCCGCTTCCGGTGTGCCCTATGAACAGGTCACCAAAGTTTTTCTGCAGCCACCCAATGCGCGCGCGGCACTCAGCAGCGGCGATGTCGATGCCTGGTCAATCTGGGACCCGTATTATGCCGGGGCGCAGGCGGCCGGTGCGCAGGTGCTGACCGACGGCACTGGCCTGATGCCGAACCGCTCTTTCTATTCCTCGACGCGGGATTTCTCCACGCACCATCCTGATGCCTTGAAAGCGGCGATCGATGTGATCAATGAGGAGGAAGCCTGGGAGGCACAGAATGTCGCCGCTGCCGCGGCGGATATCGCGCCGGAAATCGGACTGCCCGCTGCCGTGCTGACAACCTGGTTCGATCGCCAGAAATACGGGGTATACAGGCTGACGCCCGAGATTTTCGCGGGCCAGCAGAAAATCGCCGACGCGTTCTTCAAGCTTGGCCTGATCCCTAACCGCATCGATGTGTCCAGCGCCGCCTGGAGCGCCTGAGGAGAAAGAAAATGTCCCTGAAACCCGCAACTGATGCGAATATTCTGTGGTTTTTGCCGACGCATGGCGATGGCCGCTATCTCGGCACGCAAATCGGCGCCCGCCATGTTGACCACAACTATCTCTCCCAAATCGCGCGCGCGGCGGACCGGCTCGGCTATTACGGCGTGCTGATCCCGACCGGCCGCAGCTGCGAGGATAGCTGGGTGGTCGCCTCATCGCTGGTGCCGCTGACGGAGAAACTCCGCTATCTCATCGCCTTCCGGCCGGGCCTGCTCAACCCGTCTCTGGCCGCGCGGATGGCCGCGACCTTCGACCGCATTTCCGGCGGCAGACTGCTGATCAACATCGTCACCGGCGGCGATCCGGCCGAGAATACCGGCGACGGCATTTTTCTCTCCCACGATGCGCGCTACGAAATCACCCGAGAATTCCTGCAGATCTGGAAATCGCTGCTGAACGGCGAAACGGTCGATTTCACCGGCGAACATCTGCGCATCGAGGATGGCAAGATCCTGTTTCCCGCGCTGCAGCAGCCGCATCCCAAACTGTTTTTCGGCGGCTCTTCGGATGCGGGCATCGATGTCGCGGCCGAGCTGGTCGACACCTATCTCACCTGGGGCGAACCGCCGGCTCTGGTCAAGGAAAAACTCACCCGCGTGGCGCGCGCGGCGGAACAGCGCGGACGCAAGCTGAATTTCGGCATCAGGCTGCATGTGATCGTGCGCGAGACCGCGCAGGAAGCCTGGGAAGCCGCGGAAGATCTGATCCGCTATGTCGATGATGCGACCATCGCCAAAGCGCAGCAGCGTTTTTCCGGGATGGATTCGGTGGGGCAGCAGCGCATGACCGCGTTGCATGGCGGCTCACGCGAGAGACTGGAAGTTTCGCCGAATCTCTGGGCCGGGGTCGGGCTGGTGCGAGGTGGCGCGGGCACCGCTCTGGTCGGAAGCCCGGACCAGGTGGCGGCGCGGATCCATGAATATATGGAACTGGGCATCGACCATTTCATTCTGTCCGGCTACCCGCATCTGGAGGAAGCCTATCGCTTCGCGGAGCTGGTCTTCCCCAAACTGCCGATCCGTCACCCGGTCATGGCCGCTTCCGGTGCGGCTAATCATGGCCCGTTCGGGGAGATCGTCGGCAATTTTTATACGCCAAAGGATGTGCGCGCGGCAGGCGTGAGGAAGTAAGGAAGTCGCCGCTTTTTGGAAAAAGCGGCGCAAAAACTTTTTGACTTTGGGCCTGAGGCGTTCGAGTGGCACGGGCCCAAGTAGCAAAGTTTTTTTGCTACTTTTTGTTCACAAAAAGTAGGCCCTTCCTTCCCTCCCCCTCCTCCAAATTGCCTACTCAATTCATATAGTTTAATTGCCCCTCACGGCTGAAACTGAGGAAAGCAGTATGGATCTGGATCGCAGCGCGGACGCGCCGCAAACCGCCACCGGGGAACCTGCCCTGGCCAAGATCGTCATCGCCTCGGTGATCGGCAACGGCCTCGAATGGTTCGATTTCGTCTCCTACGGCTATTTTGCCACGATGATCTCCCGGGCCTTCTTTCCGGCCTCCTCCTTCCTGTCCATCATGCTCACCTTCGCCACCTTCGCGATCGGCTTCATCGCGCGGCCGATCGGCGGCATCCTGCTGGGCGCCTATGCGGACCGGCATGGCCGACGCCGGGCGCTGAGTTTGCTGATCGGCATGATGGCGTTCGGGACCCTGACGTTGGGCCTCACCCCCTCCTACGCGACGATCGGCATTGCCGCGCCTCTGATCGTGATTCTCGGGCGCATCGTCCAGGGCATTTCCATCGGCGGCGAGTTTGCCAGCGCAACCGCCCTGCTCGTCGAATATGTGCCGGAGAGCCGGCGCATGCTGTTCGGCAGTTTCCAGATGTCGGCCCAGGCAGCCGGCCGTGTCTTTGCCGCCGGCACCGGGCTGGCGGTGATCGCCGCCTTCTCGCCGGCCACCATCCATGCCTGGGCCTGGCGACTGCCCTTCCTGCTCGGCGCGCTGATCGGCCCGTTCGGTTTCTATATCCGCTATCGCATGGCGGAATCCCCGGAATACCAGCATCTGCGGAATGCCACGCCCGATCCGGTCAAGGCGCCGGTACGCACCGTTATTGGCCGCTACGGTCTGCCGCTGCTCTGCGCGTTCGGACTGGTCATCATCGGGACAGCGACCACCTATATCTGGAACAATTACCTGCCGGTCTATGTCGTCCGCGAGCTGCACCTGCCGCTCTGGGAGGACCTTTTCGGCACAGCGCTGACCTCGGCGCTCGACATTTTCGTCTGCATGCTGGGCGGCTGGCTCGCCGACCGGATCGGCGCCTACAAGATGTTTTTCGTGCTAACCGCCGTCACCGCCGCGATATCCTACCCGCTATTCTCCTACGTGCTCGCAGCACCCAGCTTCACCCGCCTGCTGGAAGCCCAGCTCATCGCCCTCACGCTGTTCGGCCTGCTCATCGCGCTCACGCCCGGGATGCTCGCATCGCTCTTCCCGGTCGAGGTGCGCTCCACTGGCATGGCCATTTCCTATAACGTCGTGGTCACCGCCTTCGGCGGTTTCGCGCCTCTCACCGTGACCTGGATGATCCATGCCACCGGCAGCGACCTGGTCCCCGCTTTCTATCTGATCGGCGCCGGGCTTCTCTCCATCCTGGTCGTCGGCACCACGCAGGCCAGCCTTCGCCGGAGAGTCGCGTTTCGCATATCGGCCGTGTCGGGCTGATCAGACACGCCATCGGCCTGCGGGCCGGTGTTTCCACGTAGACACGGAATACGTTATAATTTCATCAACAGATATATCACGAGGATAAAATGTCGCTGCGCATCAATGACACGGCACCGGATTTCACGGCAAAAACCACACATGGAACCGTCAAGTTTCACGAATGGATCGGTGACCAGTGGGCCATCCTTTTTTCTCATCCAAAAGATTTCACCCCGGTCTGCACGACCGAGCTCGGCTATATGGCCAGGATCGAACCGGAATTCTCCAAGCGCAATGCCAAGCTCATCGGCCTGTCCGTCGATCCCGTGGAAAATCACAGCAAATGGGCGGCCGACATCGAAGAAACGCAGGGTGCCGCGGTCAATTACCCGATGATCGGCGATACCGACCTGGTCATTTCCAAACTCTATAACATGCTGCCGGCGGACGAGACGGGCTCGAGCGACGGCCGGACCGCCGCGACCAACGCCACGGTGCGCTCCGTCTTCATCATCGGTCCCGATAAGAAGATCAAACTGATGATGACGTATCCAATGACCACCGGCCGCAATTTCGACGAGATCGTCCGCGTGCTGGACTCCATGCAGATGACCGCGCGGCATAAGGTCGCAACACCCGCGAACTGGCAGCCGGGCGAGGATGTCATCATTGCCGGATCGGTGACGGATGACGAAGCCAAGACGCTGTTTCCGGGCGGATGGAATGCGGTGAAGCCCTATCTGCGTATCGTGGCGCAGCCGGAGTAAGGCAGAAAGCAAGTGGCCGCTTTTTGGAAAAAGCGGCGCAAAAACTTCTTGGACTCTGGGCCCGAGGCGCTGAAAACCGCACGGGCCCAAATTAGCAAAGTTTTTTGCTACTTTTTGTTCACAAAAAGTAGCGCTTCCTTTCTTCGAACGCCCGGGGCGCAGCCGGAGCAAGGAAAGTAAGCGGCCGCTTTTTGAAAAAAGCGGCGCAAAAACTTCTTCGACTTTGGGCCTGAGGCGCTGAAACTGCACGGGCCCAAATTAGCAAAGTTTTTTTGCTACTTTTTGTTCACAAAAAGTAGCGCTTCCTTTCTTCAAGCGCCTGCGCAAAGCCCGGCATATGCTCCCGCCGCCGATCCTGCTAACGGTGCGTCTGGCTTCGGACGACAGAAAGGAAAGAGCATGGCGTCGATCGATTTCTCTCCGCTATTACCGGACATCTCGGCACGGGCCGTGGCGACGCGGCGGGATTTGCATCGCTATCCGGAGCTTGGCCTCACCGAATTCCGCACCGCAAGCCTCGTCGCCGAGCGGCTGACCAAGCTTGGGCTCGAAGTCCGGCTTGGGCGTGAGGTTATGGATTCCGCAAGCCGCGTCGGTCTGCCCTCGGAGCAGGTGCTCGACCAGGCCTATGCGCGCGCTGCCGCCGAGGGCGCACCAGCGGAATTTCTCGAACCGCTTGCCGGTGGGCACACCGCCGTGGTCGCGACGCTCAAAGGCGCGTATCCGGGCCCCGTGGTGGCGCTGCGTGTCGATATGGACGCGCTGCCGATCATCGAGGACGACACCCAGGCGCATCTGCCGGCCCGCGAGGGGTTCATCTCGGCGCATCCCGGCATCATGCACGCCTGCGCCCATGACGGGCACACGGCGATCGGCCTCGGCGTCGCCGAGTTGCTGAGCGCGGCCCGGGACCAGCTGCACGGCACGGTGAAATTCATCTTCCAGCCCGGCGAGGAAGGCGGCCGCGGCGCGCTGCCGATGGTGAAGGCGGGCGTGGTCGACGATGTCGATTATTTCGTGGCGATCCATCTCGGCACCGGCGTGCCGAGCGGCATTTTCCGCCCCTCCGTCCGCGGCCATCTCGCGAGTATCAAACTTGACGTCACCTTCCGCGGCCATGCCGCCCATGCCGGCGCCACGCCGGAAGAAGGACGCAACGCTTTGGTCGCGGCCTCGACCGCCGTGCTCAATCTCTACGGCATTTCCCGCCACAATGCCGGGCGTTCGCGGGTGAATGTCGGCACGCTGCGCTCGGGCTCGGGCCGCAACGTGATCCCCGACGAGGCGGTGATGCAGATGGAAGTGCGCGGCGAAACCGAGGAGATCGCCGACTATATGTATGAGCGCGCCGTGGCGGTGCTGCGCGGCGCGGCGATGGCTCAGGATGTCGAGGTGGACATCAAGGTTGCCGGCCGCACGACGACGGCCGCCTCCGACCAGGCCTTCGCCGAAAAACTGGCCTCGGCCCTGCCGGGGCTCGACGGCGTCACGGTGGACGCCGCATCGCATGTCACCGGCGGCAGCGAGGACGCAACCTATTTCATGAAACGGGTGCAGGAACGTGGTGGTCAGGCGATCTATGCGGTGGTCGGCTCCGACATTCCCTCAGGCCACCACACACCGACCTTCGATATCAACGAGGCGGATCTGCCCTGGGCGATCGAGGCCCTGGCGGCCGGCATCGCCGGGCTCGGCGCTGGCAGGTAAAGGAAGAAAGGAAGAAGGAGCCGCTTTTTGAAAAAAGCGGCGCAAAAACTTCTTTGAAATTAGGCCCGTGACGCTCGAGCGGCACGGGCCCAAATTAACAAAGTTTTTTTGCTACTTTTTGTTCACAAAAAGTAACCTTCGCTTTCTTCTTACCCGAGCAGTTCGGGTTCACCAGCCAGGATAGCCGCCTTGGCCTCTTCGGGGTCCGGCACGCCCGATTTCATCGCCACGAACATGATGACGACACTGAACCCGACCAGGATGAGCGACGCGGCCAGCTGGCTCAGCGCACCGGTGCCACCGGTCAGGTTCTTCGGCGCGAGATGGGTGATCAGCCACAGACCGAAAAAATAGGGGGCCAGCCACCAGGCGCCGCTCCAATGCAGGTTGCGCAGCCCTGCCCCCGCCACCGCCTCGTAGGCGATGTAGAGAATGGTGAAAGCCAGGACCAACTCGAACAGGAAGCTGACGGTCGCAGCGCCGCTCCAGAAGATGATGAAATTCGAAATGATGAAAGCGAGCGCCGAGATCAGCATGCCGCCGGACAACAAATAGGGGCGGTTATACTGCTCGACCGGCATGGTCTTGCGCAGCGTCATCAGCACGACCGGGCCGGTGCCGTAGGACAGCACGGTGGCGGAAGAGATGAAGGTGACGATGCCCTGCCAGGAAGGGAACGGCATCAGAAACAGCAGCCCGACCAGGAAGGTTGCGATCACGCCTACGATCGGCACGCCCCCGACCGAGAGCTTCGCGAAGATGTTTCCGCCGATCAGCCCTTCCCGGCCCGTGGCGTACAGCACGCGCGAGCACGTGGCGAAATAAATAATGCCGGTGCCGGAGGGAGAGAGGAATGCGTCAATATAGAGCAGCACCGCGAGCCACCCCATCCCGATCAACGAGGCGAGCCCGGCGAACGGGCCGAAGGCGCCCTTGAACGTCACATTGGCCCAGCCATTCGCAATATCCGCCGGGCTCAGCGCGCCGATGAAGGCGACCTGCAGGCCGAGATAAATGACGAGCCCGATCGTCACCGAGCCGATGATCGCAATCGGCAGATTGCGCTTGGGGTTGCTCGATTTACCGGCAAGCTCCACCGCCTGGCGGAAGCCGAGATAGGAGAACACGATCCCCGAGGTCGCCACCGCCGAGAACACGCCCGACGCGCCGCCCGGCGCAAAGCCGTGCGAGGTGAAATTCGCGCCGTGGAATCCGGCCAGCAGAAACACCAGAATGGTCACCACCGGCAGCGCCAGCTTCCACCAGGTCAGCGCGCTGTTGATGGTCAGGACCAGCCGCACGGCCAGCATGTTGATCACCGCGAAGGCCGCAAGCAGCGCGGCCGCAGCAAAGAAGCCCTCGTGCGTGAGTGCGCCGGCCTTGTTGACCAGACCGCCGATATAATTGCTGCCGTAAGTGATGACGGCGGAGGCTTCCGCCGGCGCGACCGACGAGTAGCCAAGAAAGACCACGAAGCTCAGCACGGTCGCCATCAGATGGCCGTGAGACAGCTTGGGGAAAGCGATCACCGCGCCGGCGCGCGGGAAGGCAGCGGCAAGCTCGGCATAAACGAAGGACAGCAACAGAACCGCCACGCCGCCAATCAGCCAGGCGATGATCGCGGAAGGTCCGGCGATCCTTGCAGCATGCAAGGGTCCCAGCAACCAGCCGGAACCGATAATCCCGCCCAGACTCGCAAACAACAGGCCGATCAGGCCTGCCTCTCGTTTTAGTTTAACGCCCGTTCCGTTAGCCATCGAACCTTCCGCCATTAGAAATTTGTGGCGCGTTTATAGGCATATAGTTCGCTTTGAAAGAGGTATTGGATAAACACACCCGCCGCTACGACAGACTTGCCTATCAAATCACCAGCCGCCAGGTGGCGCGGTACAAGCCGACCGCTCTCGTTTCCGCGCATTTGCCGCTATGACGGCACCCAGAGCGCAACAGATTATGGGTGTGGATTTGACGGAGCAGGCGATCGACCGGGACGGCATGGCGATTCCCCGCCGCTATTGGGCTTATGGCGCGATCATCATCACGCTCATCCTGGCCGTCATGGATGCCTCGGTCGCCAATGTGGCGCTGCCGACCATCGCCCGGGATTTCCACGCCACCCCTTCGCAGTCGATCACCATCGTCAGCGTCTATCAGCTTGTCATCGTGATCCTCCTGCTGCCGCTCGCAGCGCTTGGCGATATTTACGGCTACCGCCGCGTCTACAGCGCCGGCGTCGCGGTGTTCACGGTCGCCTCGCTTTGCTGCGCCTGCGCCTGGTCGCTGGACCTGCTGACCGCCGCCCGCATTCTCCAGGGCATCGGCGCCGCCGGCATCATGAGCGTGAACACAGCACTCATCCGCTACATCTTTCCCACCGCCAAGCTCGGCCAGGCGCTTGGCTTCAACACGCTCGCTGTCGGCGTCGCCTCCTCGCTGGGGCCGAGCTTCGCGGGGGTCGTGCTCGCCATCGCCTCCTGGCACTGGCTGTTTGCCGTCAATGTCCCGCTCGGGATCATCGCCTATCTGCTCGGCGTGAAAACCTTGCCGGACAGCCGCCGCACCCCGCAGAAATTCGACATCGCCTCCGCGCTGCTCTCGGCAGTCATGTTCACCATGCTGCTCGGCGTCATCGATTCCCTCTCGCGCGGCGGCGGTTCCTGGCCCCGGGCCGTAGCGGAAGTGGCCGTCGGCCTCGCCGCCGCGGTCTGGGCGATCCGCCGTCAGGCCAACCGCCCGGCCCCGCTGCTGCCGGTCGACCTGCTCAAAATCCCGGTCTTCGCCCTCTCAATGGGCACCTCGGTCTGCTCCTTCTCGGCGCAGATGCTCGCTTTCGTATCCCTGCCCTTCATGTTGCAGACCAGCCTCGGCTTCAGCCCCACGACCGTGGGTTTTCTCATCGTGCCGTGGCCGCTCGCGGTCGCCGTCTGCGCCCCCATCGCCGGCCGTCTCTCCGACCGCGTCTCCTCAGGCCTCCTCGGCTTCATCGGCCTGCTGCTTCTGGTCGCGGGCCTGCTCCTGCTCGCCTTCCTGCCCGCTCATGCCAGCCCGGCCGATATCGTCTGGCGCATGGTCATCTGCGGCGCCGGCTTCGGCACGTTCCAGACGCCCAATAACCGCACCATCGTGACCTCCGCCCCGCGCACCCGCTCCGGCGCCGCCAGCGGCATGCTCGGCACCGCCCGCCTCCTCGGCCAGGCCCTCGGCGCCGCCTTGGTCGCGCTCATCCTCGCCCATATCGCCGGGCCCGAAGGTGCGAGGATCAGCCTCCTGACCGGCGCCGCTTTTGCCTTTGTCGCCGCTTTCGTTAGCGTCGCCCGGCATGGGAAAAGTGCTTAGAAGAAAAGAGAAGGACTACTTTTTGTGAACAAAAAGTAGCAAAAAAACTTTGTTACTTTGGGCCCGTGCCGTTCGAGCGCCTCAGGCCCAGTTTCAAGAAAGTTTTTGCGCCGCTTTTTTCAAAAAACGGCCACTTTCTTCCTTCCCTCACGCGCAACTGATAAGGAACCCCGCATGGTTGCGCACTCCACTGTCGAAACGCTGGCCCAGCTGGTGGCCTTTCCCACGGTCAGCCGTGATTCCAATGAAACGTTGATCCGCTACGCGGCGGAGCGTCTCGCCGCTTCGGGCGGCCGGGTGCGCGTGCTGCCCGGCGAGCTGCCCGGCAAGACCAATCTGTTCGCGAGTTT
This sequence comes from uncultured Pseudomonadota bacterium, assembly GCA_963798115.1. GTDB lineage: Bacteria > Pseudomonadota > Alphaproteobacteria > Acetobacterales > Acetobacteraceae > Acidocella. The sequence continues at coordinate 272,252 of CAWCRT010000010.1, read as the reverse complement.
CGGTCCTGAGGGCGGCGACGGCATCGTGCTCTCCGCGCACAGCGATGTCGTGCCGACCGACGGCCAGGAATGGGCCAGCGATCCGTTCACGCTGACCGAACGGGATGGCCGGCTCTATGCGCGCGGCGCCTCGGACATGAAGGGCTTCCTCGCCTGCATGCTGACCGTGGCTGACGGGCTGCGTGGCGCCTCTCTCTCGCGGCCGCTGCATATGGCCATTTCGCATGACGAGGAGATCGGCTGCGTCGGCGTGCGCAGCATGCTCCGCCAGCTCGCCGCTGAGGGCTTCCGCGCGCGCGGATGCATTGTCGGCGAGCCTACGGAGCTTGCGATCGCGACCGGCCATAAGGGGAAAATCGCCGGATCGATCCGCGCCCAAGGCCAGGCCGCGCATTCCGCCAACCCGACGCTCGGATGCAATGCCATCAACCTCGCTGCCCGCATGATTGGTGAGACCGAGGCCTTGCAGGAATGGCTCATCCGCCACGGCGCGCACGACGCCGCCTATGCGGTGCCGTACAGCACCGTCCATGTCGGCACGATCACCGGGGGCACGGCGCTCAACATCGTGCCGGAGAGCTGCGGCATCGGGTTCGAAATCCGTTTTCTGCCCGGCGACTTGCCCGATGACCTGCTCGCGCGGCTGACCAAGCGCGGCGAGGAAATCGCCGCCGCCGCGCGCGCCCGCGGCCACACCGCCGGCATCGAGATCAGCGTGCAGAATGCCTATCCCGGCCTGCAAACCGAAGAAGACGCGCCGATCGCGCAGCCTGGTCAAAGAGGCCGGCGCAAGCGGAACGGTGAAGCTGAATTTCGGCACCGAAGGCGGGCTGTTCAAAGACATGCTCGGCGTGCCGACCGTGGTCTGCGGCCCAGGCTCGATCGACCGCGCGCACAAGCCCGACGAGTTCATCACCAGGGAAGAACTCGCCGCCGGCGACGCTTTCCTCGCGCACATCGTTCATACGCTGCGTTAAGGGAAGTAAGCGGCCGCTTTTTGAAAAAAGCGGCGCAAAAACTTTTGACCTGAAGCAAAGTCCGTTAACAGTTCTGCGTATTTGTTACGGAGAACTCTGCTCGTCTATCCAGTCAGAATATGCCTCTTTAATATTCCGCCTGATCGCATTTCGCGCAAATCAGGATCAAAATTCGGAAATAGCGTGGCCTAGATATCTTGTCTCCATGCCACGGAATGGCCATGGTCCGGACGTTTCAAACCGGTCTCGCTTACACGCGGCACCGGCAGCACCGCTTGAGAGGTTCCCCATGAAGCGTACCGGCTGGCTGGCCGCCATTCCCTTTATCGGCATGTGTGCCGGTCCCATCATTCATAACAGCGCGACGCCGTTCATTCTCGGCATGCCGTTCATCCTCGCCTGGATGGTCGCCTGGGTGTTCCTCACCTCGCTGACCATGGCGGTTATTTATTGGCTGGACCCTGAGCGCGACGCTGACGAGGAAACAATCTAATGAACATCGCCCTGATCATCATTGCGGCCAGCACGATCCTGGCACTGGCTCTAGGCATCTTCGCGCGCTCCAACCATAAGATGAGCCTCGAGGAATGGACCGTCGGCGGCCGCCATTTCGGTGCGCTGCTGGTATTTCTCCTACTCGGTGGTGAAATCTATTCCACCTTCACCTTTCTCGGCGCATCCGGCTTTGCCTATGGCGTCGGCGGGCCGGCCTTCTACATTATCGGCTATTCCACGCTCGCCTACATCTTTTCCTATTACATGCTGCCAAAAATCTGGCGTTACGCGCGCAATCATTCGCTGGTGACGCAGCCGGATTTTTTCGCGCGTAAATATGACAGCCCGGCGCTCGGCGTGCTGGTGGCGCTGGTCGGCGTCGTCTCGCTGGTGCCTTATCTCGTGCTGCAGCTCACCGGCCTTGGCATCATCGTGCAGGCGGCGAGCTATGGCGCTGTGCCGAAGGCGGCGGCCATCATCATCGGTGCCGCCGTGGTCACGCTCTATGTGATCATTTCCGGCATTCGCGGCTCGGCCTGGACGGCGATCGTCAAGGACATCATGATCATCAGCGTCGTGGCCTTCCTCGGCTTCTATCTGCCGATCCATTATTACGGCAGCATCGGCAACATGTTCACGGCGGTGAATGCGGCCAAGCCCGGCTTCCTGGCTTTGCCCGCGCATGGGCAGGACGTGTCCTGGTTCGTCTCCACCACCCTGCTCACGTCGCTCGGCCTGCTGATGTGGCCGCAAACTTTCGGCGCCGTCTTCACCGCGAGCGGCGCCAAGGTGTTCCGCAAGAACGCCGCCGTGCTGCCGCTCTATCAGCTGCTCATGCTGCTCGTCTATTTCGTCGGCTTCACCGCGCTCATGGTGGTGCCGGGGCTGAAGGGCGGCGACACGAACATGGCCTTGCTGAAAATTTCCGTCGCGACCTTCCCCTCCTGGATGGTCGGCATTATCGGCGCCGCGGGCGTATTCACCGCTTTGGTGCCGGGCTCGCTGATCATCATGTGCGCCGCGACCTTGTTCTCACGCAACTTCGTCGGCGTTCTGAACCCCCGGCAGAGCGATGAGGGCACCGTGCGGCTGGCGAAATGCCTCGTGCCGGTGATGGCCGCCATCGGCTGCTACTTCGCGATTTCCGGGAGCAGCACCATCGTTGCCCTGCTGTTGATGGGCTATAATTTCGTCACGCAGCTTTTCCCGGCGGTGGTCCTCAGCCTGCGCGAGCGCAACCCGGTCACCAAGGAAGGCGCGTTCGCCGGCATCGTCGCCGGTGTCGCCACCGTGGTCTATTTCACGCTGACACATCAGACCATCGGCAAGCTGTGGCCAAGCCTGCCGGACCTGGTGAAGGACATCAATGTCGGTGTCGTCGCCCTGCTCGTCAACGTGATCGTGCTGGCGGTCGTTAGCGCGGCAACCGCGGGCCGGCGGGTGCAGCTTGCGAGCGAAGCCGTCAAATAAAGTGACGTAAGGAAGTGGCCGCTTTTTGGAAAAAGCGGCGCAAAAACTTCTGTCATTTTGGGCCCGTGGCGTTGATGCGCCACGGGCTTTTTAGCTTCCGGCTTCTTCGCGGCCGTAGAGCAACAGCAGCAACAGGATGATCACCCCATAGGTGATGCTCCGGCCATATTCCGGCATGTTCATCGTGAGCAGCACGCTGACCAGCGTCACCAGCGTCACGGCCCCCGCCGCGGTCCCGAGATAATGACCGCGCCCCCCGAGAATATACACGCCGCCGATCACCACCGCGGCGATTGACTGGAAGAGGTAAGGATCGCCCATGCCAAGCGAGGCCTGCCCGCCAAAGCCCACCAGCATGATGCCCGCCAGGGCCGAGAACAGGCCGCTCAGCGCATAGAGCGTCACGGTAACGGCGCTGACATTCAGCCCGGCGAGGTAGCTGGCACGCGCATTAGTGCCGACGGCGTAAGTCGTCCGGCCGAACACCGTGAATGACAGAACGAAAGACACAAGCAGGATCACCGCCAGCCACAGATATAATTCCATGGGAATGCCCAGCAACCGGTCATGCACGGCCTGCTGGATCAAAGGCGGCGCGTAGGAGGCACAGGCGGCACAGGTCAGGCCGCCGCTCAAACCAAGCGTGAGGCCCTGCATGATGCCGTTCATGGCAAGGGTCATGACCACGGCCGGCACCCGCAGCAAGGCGATGCCCAACCCGTTGACCGCGCCGGCCAGCGCCCCCATGCCGAGCGTCAGCAGAAGCGCATAGGGCGCCCGAACATTCTCGCCCAGCGAACTCGTCACCAGCAGAATGGCCGCGGCATTCAAAATCCACGGCACCGAAAGATCGATGCCGCCGATCAGAATCACGAAAGTCTGGCCGGCGGCCACCAGGCCGACGAAACTCGCCACGACGAGAACCGCTTCGACGCTGTTCACGCTGGCGAAACCCGGACGGAGGAGATTGCCGATCACGAACAGCAGGATGGCCGCGCCACAGGCATAAAGCACCCGCCTGCGCTCGGCCGTCAGCCATTGCCGCATTATTGCGCCGCTCATGCGCGCCTCCGTGCCAGGTAACCGATGCCGGAGGCGGCAACCACCGCGATCAGCAGGAACACGCCCTCGAAAAAGCTCTCATAGAGCTGGTTCACATGCGCAAAGAACAGCAGATTGACGATCATGGTGGTGATGAACGCACCGATGATGCCGCCGGTCGCGCTGCCACGACCGCCGAACAGGCTGACCCCGCCGAGCACGATGGCGACGATCGAACGCAGCGTGAAACTGTCCCCGGTGGTGGCATCGCCCCCCGTGGCCGATGCGGCGAGGAACAGCCCGCCGGCCGCGGCAAGCACGCCGGCCAGAACATAGGCCATGATCCGCGCCCGGAGCACGTTGATGCCATTGCTGCTGGCGGCCATGGGGTCGTTGCCGATGGCCATGATCGCAACGCCGAGCGAACTACGGCGGAACGCCCACCACAGCGCGCCCAGCAGCGCCACATAGACCAGGGACCAAGGGGCGCCGGTATTGGCCAGGATATTCGTATAGCTTTGCGGAATGCTGCCGCCCGGCTGCGGCAGAATGCGGATGGCAATACCCTGGTAAATCGAAAGCGTGGCCAACGTCACCAATATCGGCTGCAAACGCCCGACCGCGACCAGCAGGCCGTTCACCAGCCCCGCCACGGCGCCGATCAGCAGGATCATCACCGTCCCGAAAATCATGCTGGCGGGCGTGTCATGCAATGTGACGGCGGCGACCGCATTGCTCATATCGATGATGCCACCGACCGACAGATCGATCCCCCGCGTCAGGACCACGAGGCTCTGCCCCGCCGCCGCGGCGGCCAACGGCATCGTGTCATTGACCGTGGTGGTGATTTCGAATCCGCCCGGCAGATGACCCTGGGCGATGAGAAAAATCCCCACATACAGCACGAGGCTGATGACCAGCATCGCCAGTGCCAGGAGCAGGGGTGCATTCTGCGTCAACCGATGCGTGAGCAGATGCCGGCGCGGCTTCGCCGCCGGCAGAGTACCAATGAGCATTTCAGACGGCATTTCTATCCCTCACCGCTGCCGAGACAATCCGTTCCGCCGTGAGCGCCTCGCCGCTCAGCGCCGCGGCTATCCGCCCCTCGCGCATCACGAGCACACGATGGGCGAGATGCGCCAGCTCCTCCGCTTCCGACGAATAGAAAAGGATCGCCTTGCCCTGCTCGGCCAACCGCATCATCAGGTCATAAATCTCATGCTTGGTGGCGACATCCACGCCACGCGTCACGTCATAGAGCAGCAGAATCTTGCAATCCGCCAAAAGCCAGCGGCCAAGCAGGACTTTTTGCTGGTTGCCGCCGGAGAGCGTGCCAACCCGGGCGCCGAGCCCTGCCGCACGGACTTTCAAGCGCTCGACCATATGCCGGCACAAATTCTGTTCCCCGCGCCGGCCGATCACGCCAAAGCGCGACACGCGGCCCAGCACCGATAAGGTCAGGTTCTCACGGACACCGATGGAGAGCAGCAGGCCTTCGGATTTGCGGTCCTCAGGCACCAGGGCAATGCCGGCGCGGATCGCGGCGCGCGGGTTGCGCAAGCGGAGTGGCCTTCCGTCGAGCACGACCGTGCCGCCCGTGGCAGGAGCCGCGCCGAACAGCATGAAGAATAATTCGCGATGGCCATGCCCGGCCAGACCGCCAATGCCGAGAATCTCGCCTTTCTGCAGCGCCAAATCCGCACCGGCCACGCCATGCCCGGTCAGCCCCTTCACCTCCAGCGTAGGCTTGGAGGGCGGCAACTTCGTGCGCACCGGATAAAGCGCATCGACACGGCGATCCGTCATCAACGTCACCGCATGGTCTTCATCCAGCTCGGCAAATGTGCCGACTTCTCGTCCCGCCCGAAATACCGTGATCCGGTCGGCGATGTTGCGGATTTCGTGCCAGCGGTGCGAGGTGAAAATGATGCTGGTTCCGCCGGCTCGGAGCCGGCGGATCTGTCCGAACAGCCATTCCACCTCACGTTCGACCAGCGAGGATGTCGGCTCATCGAGAAACAGGATTCGCGCATCCTGCGTGATGGCCCTGGCGATTTCGATGACCTGGCGCTCGGCGAGCGAGATATCCTCCACCAAGGCGCACGGGTCGATATGCGTGATCCCCAGCCCGCTCAACATCTCATCGGCGGCGCGCTCCGTGCCGGCGCTGTCGATCAGACCGAGCCGGTTGCGGCGCGACCGCCCGAGCAGCAGATTCTCGGCAACCGTCATCCATGGCAGCAAAGTCAGCTCCTGGAACACCGTCCAGGCCCCGACCCGGTGAGCATCGTGCGGGCCGGCGAACGACATTTTTTCGCCCATCATGCGTATCATGCCGTCCTCGGCCCGCACGCGGCCCCCAAGGATCTTGATCAATGTGCTCTTGCCGGCCCCGTTCTCACCGACCAGGGCATGCACCTCACCGGGCAGCGCGCTGAACGTTGCGTTGTTCAACGCGCGCACGCCGCCATAGGAACGGCTCAAACCGATACCTTCAACCGCCGGCACAAGATCTGCCTTTGCCACCATTTGCAACATCAATACTCAGACCAGAGGCAGATTGACGTCGAGCGAACCGCTGGCCGTGCCGTTGAGCGCCGCCTCGACGGGAAGCTTGACGATCGCGTTCGGCCCGCTCCCGGTGAAGTCGGCAAAGAAGCTATCGGGCAAATCCGGGAAGACCGTTTCACCCACCTTGATCATGTCGCTGGTGACGACCGTCAACGGCACGTCGATGCTCTGCTTCGGATAGGATTTATTCAGCACCCGCCTGGCAAGTTCGAGCGATATCACCGAGAGGAAGGGCGGCGAGCCGATGGAAATCCCGTCCACTTTATGGCCCATATAGCCGAGCATGAACTTGCGGAAACCGTTTTCGCATTCGCCCGCCGTCGGCGGCAAAGGACGGTTGGCGGCGATGAAAGCCTTCAGCACGCCGTCCGTGCCGCCCTGGCACCAGATACCGTCTATTTTTGGCAAAGATGGCAGCACCGCCGCGGTGTTACGTTCGGCGGTCGAGGAATCCCACATGCCGCTATAGCGATTGACCACGGTGATGCCAGGATAGTTCCGCCACACATCGTCGGCGCCCTTGTTGCGGTCCTCATCAACCTGCGTGCCGGCCACACCCGTCACCATGATGACATTGCCCTGGCCGTTCAGTTTCTTGGCGAGCCAGGATGCGAGCGTTTTGCCCAGCTCGTACTGGCTGATATTCACTTTCAGAACTGACGGCTCGGTCACGATGTTGTCGAACGACACGACGACGATGCCGCGCGCCGTCGCCTGCCGCAGAATGCCGTTCAACCCGACGGGGGAGGCCGCATCGATCAGGATGGCATCGACCTCGGACGCGATGAGATTGGAGATCTGCTGGGATTGCTCGGTGACGTTATTGCCTGAATTATACCAGGACCCGTCAACCTGGCTGGCATAGGGCTCGGCCTGGAGTGACGCCTTATAGACATTCTCCATTTCGATCCGCCATTTATTGCCGATATATGAGTTGGACAGCGCGATCTTGAATTTCCGCGCCTCCGCCGCACCGGCCGTGCGCACCCCTGGAAAGACCAGGCCCGCCCCGTAGGCGGTCGCAGCGAGTCCCGCAACTTGAAACAGGCCACGCCGCTTGATCGTTGATACCATCGTTTCTCCACTCCCTAACGCTTTGTTGGACAGGGCCGGAGACCGGCCCTGTCATTACGGATCAGTTCGTCATGAACTGAGCGACATTGTCCTTGGTGACGACATCCAGACCGACATATTGGATCGGCGCTTCGGTCTTGCCCTGGGCGAGAGCGAGCAGGATATCCATCGCCTTCGCGCCCATCGCATAAGGCTGCTGTCCAATGAGGGCCGCCACCTGGCCTTTGCTCAGCTCGTTCAGCTCGGCCGGGAGCGTATCGGCCGAGACGATCGTGAGTTTGCCGCCGTCAATCGCCGCCTTATGGGCGGTATAGAAAGCGTTGTAGGCATTCTCAGTGAACAAGGGCCAGCCACCGACCATGACCACAGCACCAAGATTGGGATTGCCGGTGGCAAGGTCATTCAGCTGCTGCATGCCGAGCGCGCTGTCGTCATTGCAGAAGGTCGGGGAACCGCCGACTTCCGTCCAACCGGCCGCCTTGAGGACCTCACGCGCGCCGTTCACGCGCTGCGCCAAATTCTCCGCCGCCGGGCCACCCGAGATCATCGCGTAGGAGCCGGGGGTGGGATGAGCCTTGATGAGCTGCTCCGCGAGCGCTTTGCCCAGGGCATAATTATCCGTGCCCACATAGGCCTGACGGGCCGAATTCGGCGCGTCGGCGTCGAAGGTGATGACCGGGATGCCGGCTGCGCGGGCGCGCGCGATCACACGCTGGATCGACCCCTCATCGGCGACCGAAATCGCCATGCCGCTGACCCCGCGCGTGATGAGATCCTCCACGGTCTGTACCTGGGCCGCCGCATCCTGGTTCACCGGCCCGGTATAGGTGCATTTGACGTTGCCGAGCTTCTTGGCTTCGGCCATGCAGCCGTCGCGCGCCAGGTCGAAATACGGATTGTTCAAGGATTTCGGTATGATCGCGAAATCATAGACCTTGTCCGCCTTCACCGGCCCCGGCGTGAGCAGCGTCGTGGCGAGCAGTGCGGCCGCACCCGTGGCGAGAAACCATTTCTTCATAATCCCCTCCTATGATTTTGTTTTCCGTTATGATCTTGATTGTATCAGGCGCTTAGAATCGCTGCGCTATCGGCTAAGGCGGCTGCGCAGACGGTCGACACACACCGCGGCGATGATGATCGCGCCGACGAAACTGTCCTGCCAATAAGTGTTCACCCGCGCCAGGACGAGGCCGTTGCGGATCACCTCAATCAAGGCGGAACCGACAATGGCGCCCAAAGGACCACCCACCCCGCCGAGCAGATTGGCCCCGCCAATGACCGAGGCGGCGATGATGTGCAGCTCATAACCATCGGCGAGATTGGCGGGCACCGAGCCGAGCCAGCCGCCGAGCAGAATGCCGGCAATCGCCGCCGACAATCCGGAAATGACATACACACCGATTTTGATCCGGGTGACCGGCACACCGGTCAGCGCCGCCGCCGGCTCATTGCCGCCAATGGCAAAAATATAGCGGCCCCGTGCCGTATGGTGCAGCAGCAATGCCATCAACAGGCCTAGGCCGATCATGTAGTATAGCGGCACCGGCAGCCCGAACAGCAGACCGTCCGCAAGGCGAAAGAACAAGGCGCTGTCGGCGCCATTAATATCCACGCCCTGGCCGCCGGTGATCGCGTAACACAGGCCGCGGACGATGCTGAGCATGCCAAGCGTGGTGACGAACGGCGCCAACCCCACCCGCGCGATGAACAGGCCGTTGACCAGGCCGATCAGCCCGCCCACGGCCAGCCCCCCGAACACGGACAAAATCATGACCGCGCCCGGTATGGCGGCAATGGCGCTGGTGCCCAGCGTGCGGAACAACAAGGCGGTGATGATCGCCGAAAGCGCCATGGACGAGCCGACGGACAGGTCGATACCCCCGGTGATGATCACGACCGTCGAGCCTAACGCGGCGATGCCGAGATAGGAGAAGTTCGTCAGGACATTGCTGAGATTGCCAAGCGTGAGAAACACCGGCGAGATGGCGGCCATCGTTAGGCTGAGCAGCACCAGCGCCAGCGCCACATAAGCGGTCTGTGACGCAAAGATCCCGCGCGAATGCCATAGAACAGGGCGAACATTGGTGAAATCGCTCATCGGCGCTCCAAACTTTCTCTTAACGTGGATGGCGGGAGATGCATCATGCGCTCTCCAGCGCGCCGGTGATCAGCCCGGTGACTTCCTGTGGCGAAGATTGCGCAATGGCCTTATTCGCGACCAGCCGGCCGCGCCGCAGGACCACCACGCGGTCGCAAACCTCGAACACATCGGGCATGCGGTGGCTGATCAGCAGAACGGCAATGCCCGCCTCGCGCAAACGGTTGATCAAGGCCAGCACTTCCGCGATCTGCCGGACGCTGATCGCGGCCGTCGGTTCGTCCATCATGATCAGCTTGGCATTGGCCAGGCGCGTGCGCGCGATCGCCACCGCCTGGCGTTGCCCGCCTGACATGCGGCGAACCAGCTCGCTTGCGCGCGTCTCGCTCTTCAGCTCCCGGAACAGCTGCACCGAGCGCTCCTCCATCGCCGCATGGTCGAGAAACCGGAACGGGCCGACGCGGCGGTGCAGCTCGCGGCCCAAAAAGATATTGGCCGCAGCGTTGAGATTATCGGCAAGCGCCAGATCCTGGTGAACCACCTCGATCCCCGCGCTGCGCGCATTGATCGGCGCCTGGAAGCGCACATCGCGTCCATCGAAGCGCATGGTTCCCTCGCTCGGCGGAAAGACACCGGCGACGATTTTGACGAGCGTCGATTTGCCCGCGCCGTTATCCCCCATGAGGCCGACGATTTCACCCGGGGCAATCGAAAAGCTGACATTGCTCAGCGCCTGGACCGCGCCGTAGGATTTGCCAACGCCGTGCAATTCGAGAAGCGACATCAATGGCGCTCCTTATCTGTCGAAAAACGAAAAACCGTCATGCTGTCGAATGACTCCCCCGGCCGCAGGACAACGCTCGGGAAATCCGGGCGATTGGGACTGTCGGGATAATGTTGCGTCTCGAGCGTTAGGGCGCCGTGCGGCGCCTCAGCCCCATGAACGAGATTGCGCGTATAGATCTGCAGTCCCGGCTCCGTGGTCAGGCATTCAAGCACGCGGCCGCTCACAGGATCATGAACCCTGGCGGCAAGTTGCGCCTCGCTTCCATCCCCCGTCTTGGTCAACACAAAATTATGGTCGAAACCATTGACGAGGCGGACCTGCGGATCGTCGGAAGAGAGCCGCTGGCCGAGGGGCGTCGGGGTGCGGAAATCAAAAGCCGTTCCCGCCACGCCAGCCGGCTGCGCCAAAGGCAACAGATTTTCGTCAACCGCCAGGTACGACGCCGCATTCACCATCAGGACATGATCGTGAATCGTGCCTCCCTCCGCGCCGGACAGGTTGAAATAGCCATGATGGGTCAGGTTGATGACCGTCGCTTTATCGGTGGTTGCCTGGTAGCGAATGATGAACTCATTCGTCTCGGTGAGCGTGTATGTCACGGTGACAACGAGGTTTCCCGGATAGCCCTCCTCGCCATCCGGGCTGACATGACGCAGCGTCGCGCTCGATGCATGATCCAGAGTGACGCTCCAAAGCTGCCGATCAAACCCTCTCATCCCGCCATGGAGCGCATTGCGCCCGTTATTGACCGCGAGATCATGATCCGTGCCCTCGAGACGAAACCGCCCGCCGGCGATGCGGTTGGCAAAGCGCCCGATCAGCGCCCCGACATAGCGCCCCGCCGGCGACTCATATTCAGCGACGCTGCCATAGCCGAGCACGATGTTGGCTAACTGTCCGGCGCGGTCGGGCGCCAGGATCTCCGTGACGATACCCCCATAATTGAGGAATTTGACGGTCAGGCCGCTCTTGTTTCGCAACCGGTAAAGCCGCACCGGCGCGCCCGCCGCCGTACGGCCGAAAGGCAGAGACGCCGCCGCTTGCCAGCCCATATGGGCAGCCCCGGCGGAAGTTGGGGCGCGCGCCTCCAAACTGCCCGGCCGGCCCCCCTCACTCTTCCCCTCGCCCCTCATATCCACCGCGCCAATCCCCCCTTCAGCGAATGCCGCGTTTGATCAGAGGAATGAGCGCAGCGATGGTCGCATGCGTTTCAACCCCGGCGCCGGTATTGATGTTCAAGCTGCTGAAATGATAGGCGGCCGACAGAACGCATTGCGTCACCGGCAAGAAGCCCTGCAAATAGAGCTGCTGATCCAATGTCGCGGTGATGTACTGGCTCTGCAAGCCGGAAATGGTCGCCGGCGCCAGATCGATCCCCCCGACGAGAATGTCACCCGGCTTTTTGCCGGTCATCTTCAACGCCTGCGGGATGAATTCGGTCACGCCACCATGTTGCGTGCCGATGGCGCGCAGCTTGGGATGCGCCTCGATGAAGGCGACGAGGATCGGCACGGCCAGAGACGGATCGGCATCGACCTGCGGTGAAACCTCGAGCGTGGTGACTTTCACGCCGGCCTTCTCCAAAGTATCGCGCAAGCCGCGATCGGACTGGCTGCGTTCCGTCTCGTTGAAAATGCCGTATTCCAGCGCTTCGTCGCCCGGTTTCAACCCGGCCTGCAGCAGCGCCTGCGCCGTGATTTCACCGCCGACATAGAGATTGACACCGGCATAGCCGAAACCACTCCCCACATAATTTTTCGCCGCATCGGGCAAAGGTGTGTTGCCGACTGTGACGATGATGCCTTCATTTTCCGCTTGCTTGATGAGCGGGTCGAACGCGGCATCGCCCGGATGGCCCATGATGGCGATACAGGTGGGGTGCGCCGCCATGGCCTGGCGGAACTGAGTCAGCATCGTCTCCGGGCTCCAGGCCGAGAATTGCTCGACCATTTTAATGCCAAAAGCGTGCGCGGCATCCGCCGCCCCCAACTCCCGCCCCAAGGTGGCGCCATCACCGGGATTGCCGCCCATCTGCATGTAAATGCTCATGCCCGCCCCCAGCGGACCAGGCGTGGTGGATTGAATCGCCGAGGCGCTCGACGCCGCGGCCAACCCCAAAAGGCTCAGTCCCGCCAACCATAATTGCCTTGCTCGCATGATATTTTTCCTTGTTATTCCGCTGCGCCGGCCATGTTATAAACGCGATCCGTCAGTCCCAGAGCTGTACCGTTCCTTGCGATGCCAACGGCTTGTCATGCCGGCAAACGCGCGCAGCCTCGCCGGAGACTCGATGATGAGATGCAGGATCACCGCGACGACAAACACCACGCCTTCGATGGCCTGGACCCAGAACCCGGCAATGCCCGTCGCCACGATCCCGGCTTCCAGCATGCCGATGATGAACGTGCCAAAAAATGTGCCGACCATTGTGGCCGTGCCGCCAAAGACCGACGTGCCGCCGATGAAAACCCCCGCCAAAGCCGGCAACAGATAGCCCTGGCCCTGCGTCGCAAAATAGTTCAGGTTTTCCAGCGTCAGCAGCACGGCGGCGAAGCCGCTCAACAGCCCCATGAGCGTGAATAATTTCACCGTCTCACGGGTGATATTGATGCCCGCCACCTTGGCCACGTTGCGGTTATCGCCGATGAACAGAATATGCTCGCCGAAGCGATGGCGGTTCAGGATGAACCACATCAGCACGGTGAGCCCGGCGGCCCAGACCGCCTGCATCGGCACCACGCCGAAGAGGGACGAAGCGAACACCGCATAGAGCGATCCGGTCGCCAGCTGCTGCAGGGCATCCGACATGCCACCCGAAAGTATCGAGGCCACACCCGCCCAGAAAAACTGCGTGCCGATGGTCGTGATGATCGACGGTACCCCGATCATAGCAATCAGCACACCATTGGTGAACCCGACAAACGCGCCGCCGGCCAGAGCCGCCAGAAAGCCCAGCCAGGCACTGCCCGTCGCCCCCACCACCCAGGCAAAGAGAAAGCCGGAAAAAGCCAGGACGGAGGGAAAGGACAGGTCGATTTCGCCAGCGGCGACCACCATCGTCAATCCCACCGACAGCACCAGCATCGGCGGCACGGTGGTGAGGAAAGAGAGATAGATCGGCCAGCGCAAGAACACGCTTGGTGCCGCGACCATGAACAGGCCGATCAGCAGAAGCAACACCACGATGACGGGCAGGCCTTCGAGATGCGCCAGGTTTTGCCAAGGGCGCGGCTTTTTCGCGACGCTGCCAGGCGAAATAACGCTTTCCATCACCGCCCCGCCTGTGTCGCCGGCAAGCGGTGTTGCAGGTCGATCAGAAATTTCGTGAGCCCTTCCAGGCTGATCTCACCCGGCTTGATATCGGCCACCAGGCGGCCGCGATCCAAGACCAGCAGCCGGTCCGCCAGCCCGTGCACATGGGCCAGATTATGTTCGATATAAATGCAGGCGCGGCCCGATTCCTTGATGGAGCGCACGAAGTCCAGAACTTTCCTGACCTCGCCGATGGCCAGGGCCACTGTGGGCTCGTCCAGAACAATCAGATCGGAGTCAAAATGCATCGCCCGGCCGATCGCGACCCCTTGCCGTTCACCGCCGGAGAGTTTTGCCACAGCCGAATCGGCGTCGATGCCCACACCGCGGAAACCGAGCCTCTTGGTCAGAAGGTCGTTGGCGATCCGGCGTTCTTCGGCGACCTTGATGAAGCCGAACCGGTTGGTGATCTGCCGCCCGACGAAGATGTTTCGCCATAAAGGCTGTTTTTCACCGAGCGACTTCTCCTGGTACACGGTCTCAAACCGTAACCTGTGGGCTTCATGCACCGAGTAACGCGCCCAATCCACCTCGGTATCGCGGATGAAAAGCCGCCCTGAAGTGGGCCGGACCACCCCGGTTAACACCTTGATCAGGGTCGATTTTCCAGCCCCGTTATCGCCGATCAACCCGACGATCTCGTTGCGGCCGATCGCCAGGTCGATATCGGAGAGCGCACGGATTTTTCCGTAGGACAGGTTGATCGCTTCGGCACGCACGATGTGCTGGTAATCAGGCGCGAACCTGTCTTCCGCAACGTCAGCCAATGACGATAGCGGCCTCAAACACGCCCCCTGAATTGGCCAACAACATGTTAAATTTCCTCGTTTTTGTTTTTCTAACTTATTGTACGAGCCGGCCAGATCGACCGCTATTTTATACTGGAGTACGGAGCGCTACCATCTCTGTCAAATTCTAAATTGCGGGATATTGATATCTGTTTCGTTATGATCTAAAGCATGTCATATCGATGACATCCGGCGCCTGATCGGTATCTCCGGTCCTCGTCGATCACGCCCCTTCACGGTATGTACCAAGAAAAATAAACATGCGATAGAAACCAAAATTTCGGCGGGAAGGATACAACCAATGAACAAGAAAAAGAGTTAAGGTTGTGAACAAAGATTTATCGCTGCCTTTGGGCCATCTTCCAGGAACACGTTATCCTGACGAGCGCATCGAATCCTTCGATAAGCGCTTTCCCCGGCAGGGAAATGCGGGGATCGAACGAATCGCCACCGGCTTCCGCTGGGCGGAAGGACCTGTGTATTTTCCTGACGGCGGTTATCTGTTGTGGAGCGACATTCCGAACAACCGGATCATGAGATGGTTGGAGGAAGACGGGCATGTCAGTGAATTTCGCCGTCATTCGAATTACACCAACGGCAATACGCGCGATCTGCAGGGGCGGCTGATCAGTTGCGAGCATGATGCGCGCCGCGTGGTGCGCACCGAGCTTGATGGCACCATCACGCCCCTGATCGAGCGGTTCGAAGGACGCCCCTTAAACGCGCCGAACGATGTTGTCGTGACGTCCGATGGCGCAATCTGGTTCACCGATCCCGGCTACGGGATTGACGGCGAGTACGAAGGGCATAAGGACAGGCCTGAATTATCGGCCAATGTCTATCGGCTCGATCCGCGTACGGGCGAAGCCAGGGTCGTCGCGGATGATTTCGTTCGGCCGAACGGGTTGGCCTTTTCGCCGGACGAGAGCCGCCTCTATGTCGTCGATTCCGGCATTACGCATGGCGGCCCTTCCCATATACGCTGCTTTGAAGTGGCCGATGGCAGGCTGAGCAAAGGCCGGGTCTTCGCCGAGAATTTTGCGCCAGGCCTGACCGACGGCCTGCGCACAGATGTGAACGGGAATGTCTGGTGCAGCATGGGATGGGCCGATCGCAGCGAAGATGGCGTGCGGTGCTACAACCCTGAGGGCGAACTTCTCGGCAAAATCCATTTGCCGGAAGGCTGCGCCAATCTGTGCTTCGGCGGCCGCAAGCGCAATCGCCTCTTCATGACCGCGAGCACGTCGGTTTATGCCCTCTATGTCGACACACAAGGGGCGCTACGGCCTTAAGCGATCGCGCGGCCGACCACGCCGCGCGCGAGGCTGACATCCCTTTTACCCGCGCGGGCCTTGCAGACAGACGCGCCTGCAGAAGAACAAACAAAATGTAGCGCGTCTTTGTAGGGCCTTTGCGAAAACACGGGGCAAACGCGGGTGCCAGCCGCAACCGTTCAGTCTTGTTGCGACCGTCTTGTTGTGACTGGAGCATACAGCATGCCTTCCTTTCAAAACGACCGGCTTCTCAAATCCCGCCTGAAAATTCGTCACCTTCGGCTGGTCATCGCCCTCGACGAGCATAAGAATCTGCATCGCGCGGCCGAGAGCCTCTGCATGCCCCAGCCAGCCGCCTCGAAACTTCTCGCCGAAGTCGAAGCCATACTGGGTCAACCGCTTTTCATTCGTCATGCGCGCGGCCTCGCACCGAATCTTCATGGTGAGGTGATGGTTCGCTATGCCACGATCGCGCTCCGCAGCCTGCTGCAGGCTGATGAGGAAATTTGCGCTTTGTCTCAGGGGCATTCCGGATGCGTGACGGTCGGCAGCGTGATCGCGCCGATGGTCGAACTTCTGGCCGAATCCGTGGCACGCGTTAACGCCAAATACCCGAAGCTGAAAATCACCATTGATCTGGATGTCAGCGACACGCTGGCAAACAAACTGATCGAGGGAAAAATCGATTTCGCGCTCGCGCGCCTACCGCAGGGACAAGACCACGCGACCTTCTCGTATCATGAGCTCTGGGGTGAAGGCATCCACTTCCTTTGCGGCGACAATCATCCTTTGACGAAAAAAAGACATTTGTCGCTTGCCGACCTTGCAACCTGGCCGTGGGTTTTACAACCGCCCGGATCGCCGTTGCGGACCGCGCTCCAACGGGAATTTTCCGCGGCAGGCGTGGCACTGAATGAGAATGTTATCAACTCCACCTCCGCGCTGGCCGCGCTGATCATGCTCGACCACTCCTCCTATATCACCGCCATGGAATGGCGCGTCGCGGAACTCCTGTCGGAAATCGGCCGCTTCCGTGTCCTCACGACAGATCGAAAAATCTGGCTGGAACCCTACGGGTTATTGCGTCTTTCCGAGCGTAAACTCTCTCCAGGTGCTGCCACATTGTACCGAAGCATCGTCGAACTGGCACAAACAAAGAGCAATCCGCCACGCTCTGCGGACGCGAGTTTGATATCGATTTAGATATTACTCTCTCGAAATTTCGTATTTGACGACCATCGCAAAGCGACTTTAAGAGCTATTGTTTAGCGTTAGTAATTTTGTAAGAGCGTTGAGGAAACACAATGCCGTCCAACAAGATATCCGTTGCAGACATGTCTGGCGAAAGCCGGATCACGGCCGGAAGCCGGCACGAACGGGGTGATAGTTATCCTGCACCTGTTCAGCTTTCGCCTTGCGCGAGGTTTGCATGAGCGAAGCTGCGATCTATCCGAGCCTGCATGGCCGGGTCGTCTTCATCACTGGCGGCGGCAGCGGGATCGGTGCCGCTCTCACGCAAGCTTTCGCGCGGCAAGGTGCCAAGGTTGCGTTCGTCGATATCGCCCTGGAAGAATTGCGTGCCCTGGTCGAATCGATCGCGCCGAGCGGGAACGCGCCGTTATTCCTGCCTTGCGATATTCGCGACATCAGCGCCTTGCGCGAGGCTGTGGCCGAGATCCGCGCTGAGCTCGGCCCGATCGAGATTCTCGTGAATAATGCGGCGAATGATGAGCGCCATGCCATTGAAGAGGTGACGCCCGACTATTGGGACAACCGCATGCAAGTGAATCTGCGCCCGATGTTCTTTGCGGCGCAGGCGGTGATCGCCGACATGCGCGCCCAGAAGAAAGGTGCGATCATCAATTTCGGCTCGGTCAGCTGGAAAAAAGGGCAAGGCGGCATGCCCGCTTATACGGCGGCGAAAGCGGCCGTCCATGGCCTGACGCGGGGGCTCGCCCGCGATCTGGGGCGCGACAATATCCGCGTCAACACGCTGGTACCCGGCTGGGTGATGACACAGCGCCAGATCAAGCTCTGGCTAACCCCTGAGGCCGACGCCGCGCGCGCGCAGGAACAATGCCTGCCATTGCGCGTGATGCCCGAACATATCGCCGCCATGGCGCTGTTTTTGGCCGCGGATGACAGCATCGCCTGCACGGCGCAGGAATTCGTGGTCGACGGCGGTTGGACCTAGCCGCCGCCTGCCACCAGCACAAAGCCCAAAGAGCCGCCGCCAAAAACAACGATCCACGCGGCGCAGCACACGACAAAGATAATAACAAAAGGGAGTGGAACGCGATGACGAATGATGATGCCAAATCAAACGGAATTTCCATAAAGCGGCGCTTGCTGATGCAGGCAGGCCCCGGCATGCTTGCCGCGGTCGGCGCCATGACCAGCATGGTGTCACAAGCCAAGGCCGATGCGCCCGGCGGGCCGTTTCCTGCCCATAAGAGATGGCGCCTGGTGTTCGTCAATCACGTCACCACCAACCCGTTCTTCGTGGCCACCCAATACGGCATTCAGGATGCCTGCGCGCTGTTCGGCTGCGATTATCAATGGACCGGGTCCGAGAACGCGGTCGTCGGCGAAATGGTCAATTCCATGAATGCGGCGATTGCCAGCGGCGCGGATGCCCTGGCGGTTGCCATCGTCGACCCCGCGGCTTTCAACGGCCCGGTCGAAGCGGCATTGAAGGCGGGAATTCCCACCTTCGCTTACAACGCCGACGCGCCGGCCAGCAGCAACAACCAGCGCCTTGCTTATATCGGCCAGGATCTGTTTCGCTCCGGCTTCATGATGGGCAACCGCATCGTCGATCAGGTCGGCTCCGGCCATGTCGCTTTGTTCATTGCCACGCCGGGCCAGCTCAATATCCAGCCGCGCATCGACGGCGCCATCGCGGCTATCAAGGCGTCCGGCAAGCCGATCACCTATGAGGCGATCGCCACCGGCGCCACCATCGACGAGGAAGTGCCGAAGGTCAAAGCCTATTATCTGGGCAATCCGAACGTGAAAGGCATGTTCGCGGTCGATGCGGGCTCAACCCAGTCGGTCGGGCAGACGATGCAGGAGTTCGGCCTCGCCGCCAAAGGCGTACATGGCGGCGGGTTTGATCTGCTGCCGCGGACGCTCGAATATATCAACCAGGGCATCCTCGATTTTGCCATTGATCAGCAGCCTTATCTGCAAGGCTTCTATACCGTTGCGGAAATGGTCATGTTCCTGGTGTCGGGCGGTCTGGTCGGTCCGGCTGATATCAATACCGGCCTGAAATTCGTCGCCAAGGATTCAGTTGAGCCCTATCTCACGACCGCGACGCGGTATGAGGGCAAGAGTTCGAAGGAATCCATCGTTTCCAGAACCGGCGCCATCGCGAGCTGATCTGACATGGCCAACATCAGAACGGCCGCTGCCGTTAAAGCGAAACAACAGGATCAAGGCCATACGGTGCGGGCGCTCAGCTTCATGCTGCGCGCCCCGGAAGCCGGGGTCGCGGTCGTTTGCGTCATCCTGGCAATCGCGTTCGGCGCGATGCGGGCGACATTTTTGTCGAACGCAAACCTCGAAACCGTCAGCCAGTTTGTTGCCCCTTGGGCGATTCTCGCAGCCGGCGAGATCATGTTGCTCATTTGCGGCGAGGTCGACCTGTCCGTTGGCCAGGTCTTTGCCATGGCGCCGTTTATCATGAATTTCGCTTATGTGGCCGGCGTGCCGTTCCTGCTGGCCATGGTCATCGCACTTGCCGTATCTGCCTTCCTTGGTTTTGGCATCGGCGTGGTCTCGGTCATTTTCCGCGTCCCCTCCTTTATCACCACGTTAGGGGCGCTGCTCCTGTTCAACGGCTTGACGCTGACCCTGAGTGGCGCCTTTCCTGTCGACACGCCCAATACGCCGCTCGCACCTTTCTTTGGCGGCTGGCAATACAGCGAAATTGCCTGGGCGGTCGCAATCGCCTTCCTCATGCACGGGCTGCTTCGCCATACCAGCTGGGGGCTGCACACGATCGCGGTCGGTGGCAATGCGACCGGCGCCGCTGAGGCGGGCATCCATGTGCGGCGCATCAAGATCGGCAATTTCATTCTGTGCAGCATGCTGGGCGGCTTTGCCGGCATCATCAACGCCTTCCACGTCACCTCCATCGACCCGAATGCCGGCGGCTCGAATGTGATGTTCCTGGCGATCGCATCGTCGGTGATCGGCGGAACCTCTCTCATGGGCGGATCGGGCACGGTTCTGGGCGGGCTGGCCGGCGCCTTGGTGCTGGGCATCCTGCAAGACGGCTTTACGCTGCTCGGGGTGAATGCCTTCGCCTTCGATATCATCACCGGTGCTGCCATCCTCATCACCATGATCGCCAATGTCCAGTTCGCGGACCTGCGGCGGAAAAGGCGTATCTGAGCCATGGAAACAACAATCCCCACCCTTGAAGCGCGGAACATCACCAAGAGCTTCGGACAGACACAGGTGCTGAAAGGCATTTCCCTGAACGTGGCACGCGGGGAGATGCTTGGCATCCTCGGCGATAACGGTGCCGGAAAATCGACTCTGATGAAGATTCTGTCCGGATTCCAGCAGCAAACCACCGGAGAGCTGCGGGTCGATGGGCAGGCCACGCAACTGCTCTCGGTCGACCACGCACGATCGTTCGGCATTGAATGCGTCTATCAGGATCTGGCGCTGATCAACTCGCTCTCCGTTTACCACAACATGTTTCTCAACCGCGAAATAAAGCGCGGCTGGCCGGTGGCAATCCTCGACCACCGCGCCATGCGCGAACGCGCGGCCGCCGCGTTGGAGGAGATCGGCGTCAGCGTGCCCTCGATGGATGTCGAGGTCGGCGCCCTGTCGGGCGGGCAGCGCCAGGCGATCGCCATCGCCCGTGCCGTCGCATCGAATGCGCGGATCCTGTTGCTTGACGAGCCTCTGGCCGCCATGGGGGCGCGTGAGGCCGGGTTGATCATCGCCCTGATCGAGCGCCTGAAGGCCAGAGGCGACATCTCGATGATCATGATCGCGCATAATTACGTCCAAACCTTGGATGTTGCCGACCGGATCATGATGATTCAGCGCGGCACCTGCACCTTTGAAGGCCGTTCCGCCGACACCTCGGCGGCGGAACTGCTGGAGATCGTCCGCCGTGAATATCGTGACGAGGCGGCATGAAAAGGATGGCGTGATCTCAATCCAAAGCGTGAGGAGATGAAATCGATAGAATTTTCGATTTTGATGCAAAACAAGCCTGTCTGATTCTATGGATAAAAACAAAAACCACAAGGAAATCAGGATGAATTCGGTTTTCACAAAAAAAAACAGGGCGATCTGGCTTTTAAGTTCCGTTGGGATGGCGGCCTTATCTTTGGCGCTCGCAAATCAGGCTTCGGCGCAGACGACGACGGATCAGACGACGACGTCTTCCGTCAATCTCGCTCTTCCGCCTATTGCGCAATTCGGGCAGACGCTCGTTGATAACGGCATCACCGTTAACAGCCGTTATAATGGCGAATTCGCCGCAAACCCTGTAGGCGGTGAACGGCAGGGCGCAGACTTCACCGGCGAATTGAATCTCGGTGCGGACTTCGATCTTGACAAGCTGTTCGGCTGGCAAGGCGGCACCATCCATTCGCTGTTTACCGCACGCGCCGGCAATAATCTCGCCGACAAGTCCATTAATAACAGCGTTTCCGTTCAGCAGATCTATGGCGGCGGCCAGACCTATCAGCTGACGATGCTCACATACGAGCAGAAGCTGCTCAACGATGCCGTCGACATCACGGTCGGCCGCACCGATCTCTTCAACTACTTCGTGGCATCGCCACTCTATTGCGACTTCCAGAGCAACGCGGCTTGCGGTAACCCCAGCTTCGCGGGCAAGGCCGGCGGTATCGAGTCGTCATATTACCCCGTCGCCGTCTGGGGTGGCCTGGTGCAGTTCAATGCGACCAAAAATATCTATGGGAAGGTGGGCGTTTTCCAAGGCGTCCCGAACCCGACTCCCACTGCCGGCCACGGTTTTAACTGGGGTGGGCCGACCGACGGTGCGCAGGGCGCGGCGGAAATCGGCTATGCGGACACCGCACCGGGTGCAGCGCAACCCAACCAATATGATGTCGGCATTGTCGTGTCGCGCACGCATTTCGAAGCTCCTTGGTATAATTCCGAATCTCCCGATCAATTCGGGCAGAATTTCGTTTATGCCCAGGCGCAGAAAATGCTTTACCAGCCCGTGGCCAATGCCCCTCAAGGCCTTTACGCTTTCGCGGTGGGCATGATCGGCACGCAGGGTTCGAAGCAGCCGTCCAATTATTCAGTGGAAGCCGGCGCGATCTATCAGGGGCTCTTTCCCAGCCGTCCGCTGGACTATGTCGGCCTGATGGTGAACGAACTTCATTATAATAATCGGTTCCTGAATTCCCTCTATGCTGAGCGTCTCTCCGAAGGGGGAACGCAGAGGCCGAACGCGAATCTGATCATGATGGAGTTGAACTATACCGCCCAGGTCACGCCCTGGCTTAATTTCACGCCGAACATCCAATATGTCGTGAATCCGGACGGTCTTGGCGGCGGGCTCCCTTACCCGACCACAAACCAGCATAATGCTCTGGTTCTGGGCCTGCAGTTCCAGGTCGACGTCGCGAACCTGCTCGGCCTTGCACCCGCCCCGCAGGCGGTGCCTGGCATCCCGACGCCGGCTCCAGTGGCCGCCCCTGCCCCGGCACCGGCCCAGACCTACCTGGTCTTCTTTGACTGGGATAAGACTGACCTGACGCCGCGTGCCATCGAAGTGGTCAGCAATGCGGCCGCGGCAAGCCGCGCGCAGACGGTGACGACGATCAACGTCTCCGGCTACACGGACACTTCGGGTTCGCCCGCCTACAACCAGCGGCTTTCAGTACGCCGCGCCAAGGCGGTGGAAGCTCAGCTGATCAGCGACGGTGTGCCGGCTTCCGAAATCGAGATCCATGGTTTCGGGGCGACGCATCTGCTGGTGCCGACCGGCCCGGGCGTTCGCGAGCCGCAAAATCGGCGCGTCGAAATCGTACTGCACTAACATCTCCCACATAGGGGCCAGCCATGCGTGCGCATGGCTGGCTTCCAGCCAGTCAATATATTTTCTTCCAGAGAAGCGCCAATAACACCCATACGGTGCGACCTTAAAGTGGCAACGTTCATCATCTCTACACGCTGACATACTTGTTCCAGAATCGGATCGTTCAATGTCCGGTAGAGAAACACTTCATTGCTAGTACGATACGTATAGGACCGGCCTTCACTCCTCACAGATGAGGTCTGCATTTGCCCCCCTTAAGCCCGCGACTGCGCGCGGGTTAAAGGTCTGTCTCTCGTCATTTGGTTCGACGAGATGAAAAGGCATAGCAGATGAAAAAGTTTTTGACTTCTTTACTACTGGTTGCAGGCGTCGTTTCGGTCGCACCGGTCGCGGTGGCTTGCACAGCGCGATACCCCGCCCACGTCTCGCAATGGTATTATTACGGCCACTGCGCGGGGATGACGCCGGCCCAGGCCACAAGCTGCGCCGGCAATAATCGCTGGTATTACCATATCGGGCCATAAGAGCCCCGAGCCAATTCCAGGCACGAGCCGCCACGTTCCCGGCGGCGGAGAGGCGCGCCATGGCGGATGATAAATCGACGCCATAGAAGCGGCCTTACAATTACATAGGATGGAAGTTGCGGGTGAGGTTCGTCGCGCAAGCGTCAAACTTACACCTGCACGTTCATTACAGCCGCACACTCATATCGAATAAAGACACTGCTTTTTTGATCAAAAGCGGTGCAGAAGGTTTCGTGACTTTTGGCCAATACTGGCAAAACCAGACCGGCATACCGTCGCGCCCTCACCATCCCACTGAGCCGCGAGAATCATGCGGCACAAGACGGGTAAAAAATCCGTGATTATCACGCTCTGCCCTAGGTTTTTTCCGACCACACGATTCTTGTGCAAGTAGAAAGTTAAAGGGCAATCAGCTTGCCTGATTGCTGCCGATCACGGGCGACATCCCCTGGCCCTCGCCCTCGGGGATTGGGGAGCGAAAGACGCCAGGCAACAAAAACAGCGATATAAAATCTGGCAATCGGCATATATTATCTAACGACAGCCTCTGACATTATGCGAACCGCACGTTATGGGCGCTGGCGGTCGGGGCCCTGCCATCTGCGTGGCCAGCCCTCGCCCGCGGTGGCGGTCTTTCGCCTTCACGGCCCGTGCGCAAATCCGCGATGTTTTCAAAACAAATTCTGCACTTTCAAAAACAAAACTTCCATGATTTATTGGTCACCTCTCCCTCGGCGCTAAGATCGAGGCGGGATAGGAAATGTCAGACCGATATATGAGCAGGCAATTGCAGGCTATGTTCCGCGATACGTGCCGAGGATTCTGGTTCGGCCGCGCGCTTTTTCGTGAGGAGACGGCAGGGTGAGGGTGGATCGGAAGAGCAAGATCGTCACGATCGGCGAAATTCTGGTCGACATCATCGCGCTCGAACGGGGCCGAGGGTTTCGCGAACCTTTGGCGCTCAGCGGTCCCTATCCCGGCGGCGCGCCGGCGATTTTTGCCGCCCAGGTGGCACGGCTCGGCCATCCGGCCGGGATCATTTCCTGCGTCGGCAATGACGATTTCGGCTGGCTGAATATCGAGCGGCTGCAGCGCGACGGCGTCGATGTGAGCGCGGTGAGGATCGATGATGACCATGTCACGGCCAGCGCTTTCCTGCGCTACCGCGAGGATGGCGACCGCGATTTCCTGTTCAATCTGAAGCGCAGTGCGGCCGGCCAGATTGCCCTCGACGCGCCGGCGCGCAAACTGCTCGAGGAAGGCGGGCATTTCCACGTGATGGGATCATCGCTCTTCTCCTTCCAGATCGTCGATGAAGTGAAGAAGGCGATGGAGATCGTGAAAGCGAAAGGCGGCACGGTTTCGTTCGATCCGAATATTCGCAAGGAGATGCTGGATATTCCGGAGATGCGCGCGGCACTCGAATTCATGCTGCAATTCACTGATATTTTTCTCCCGAGCGGGTCGGAGCTGCTGCTGCCGACCGAGGCGAAGAGCGAAGCCGAAGCCATCGAGGCTTTGTTCGCGCGCGGTGTATCGCAAATCGTCATCAAGCGCAGCGCCCAGGGGGCCAGCTATCGCGACCGCGAGACGGCGCTCGACATGCCAGCTTATCCCGTTATCGAGGCTGATCCGACCGGCGCCGGCGACTGCTTTGGCGCGACCTTCGTCACCTGCCTGCTCCAGGGCATGAAGGTCGCCGATTGCCTCCGCTATGCCAATGCCGCCGGGGCGTTGGCGGTAAGCCGACGGGGCGGCATGGAAGGTATTTCCTCATTCGAGGAAATGCGCAACCTGATCACTGCCCCCGGTTAGAAAGCCCCTGCCGATTTCGTAGCCCCCCAGCCCAAAGTCCAAAAAGTTTTTGCGCCGCTTTTTTCCAAAAAGCGGCCCCTTTCTTTCTCCCTCCCCCCTTAGGAACCCACAATGCGGCCAGCAATCATCGGCGTCGATGTAGGCACCGGCAGCGCCCGGGCGGGCGTGTTTTCGCTCGAGGGCGAATTGCTCGGCCATGCCAGTTGCCCACTGCTTACCTGGCGACCACGGCCGGATTTCGTGCAGCAATCCTCCGCCGATATATGGGACGCGGTGGTGCAGGCGGTGCGTGCGGCGTGCGCGGCGGCGGGGCCGGTCGCGATCGGCGGGATCGGTTTCGATGCGACCTGCTCGCTCGTGCTGCTCGATGCGGCGGGCGGCCCGGTTTCCGTCGATCCGGAGGGTGATCCCGCGCAGAACGTGATCCTGTGGATGGATCACCGGGCCAAGGCCGAGGCAGAGGCGATCAACGCGACCAACGAAGCCGTGCTGCGCTATGTCGGCGGCCGCATCTCGCCGGAGATGGAAACGCCCAAGCTGCTCTGGCTCTCCCGGGCGATGCCGGCGGCTTTTGCCCGTGCCGCGCATTTCTTCGATCTGCCGGACTTCCTGACCTGGCGCGCGACCGGCAGCACGGTGCGCTCGCTCTGCTCGACGGTCTGTAAATGGACCTATCTCGGCCATGAGGGACGATGGGACGAGGATTATTTCCGCCGCATCGGGCTCGGCGCACTTGCCGATGAAGGGTTCGCACGGATCGGCACAAAGGTGCAGGAAATGGGCCGGCCGGTGCCCGGCGGACTTTCCGCCGGTGCCGCGGCGGAACTCGGCCTGGCGCCGGGCACGCCGGTCGCGACCTCGGTGATCGACGCCCATGCTGGCGGGATCGGCGTGATCGGAACGGCGCTTGACGCCGATGAGGCGCCGTTCGCGCGGCGCCTGGCGCTGATCGGCGGCACGTCGAGTTGCCACATGGCTGTCTCGCCTGTGCCGCGCTTCGTGCCCGGCATATGGGGCCCCTATTACGGCGCCATGCTGCCGGGGCTGTGGCTGAATGAGGGCGGCCAGTCCGCGACCGGCGCGCTGATCGACCATATCGTTACCACGCATGCGGCCTATCCGAATCTCTGTGCCGAGGCGGAGGCGGCAGGCGAGACCATCTATCAACGGTTGAACACGCGCCTTGAGCATCTGGCGGCCGCCCGCGGGCTCGCCGATTTGCCCGCCGCGCTGACCCGCCGCCTGCATATGCTGCCGGATTTTCACGGCAACCGCTCGCCGCGCGCGGATGCGAGCTTGCGCGGGATGATTTCGGGCCTGGCGCTCGAAGCCGGGCCGGATGAGCTTGCCTTGCTCTATCTCGCCGCCGTTCAGGCCATCGCCTACGGCACGCGCCATATCATCACCGCTCTCAACCAGAGCGGTTATCGGATCGACACCATCATCGCGACCGGCGGCGGTGCCAAGAATCCTCTGTTCCTGCGCGAACATGCGGATGCGACCGGCTGCCGCATCATCCTGCCGCGGGAAAACGAGGCGGTGCTGCTCGGCGCCGCAATGCTCGGCGCGGTTGCAGGCAACGCCTTTGCCGATCTCGGCGCGGCCATGGCGGCGATGAGCGGCGCCGGCGCGATCATCGCGCCCTCATCCCATTCGGCAGCGTACCATGCGCGAAAATATGCCGTGTTTCACCGGCTATTCGCCGATCAGATGATCTATCGGGCGCTGATGCAGGACGATGTGCCCACCAATTGACTTTCCAAATGAAAAATATCTAACTATGCTTTACCACGAACAAATCATAATTCCTTAATCGAAATAACAAGAAGCTTGGAGGAAGCGTGCCCATAAGGTGGCATTTCCGCCCATCTTTGGGATCCGGATGAATAAGGACGTTGCGTCGGCATTGAGCCGCAGGCCGGTTGGGTTCCTGCGTTCGTCCGAGCGTTCGGCCTGAAGACAGAAAAGAACAAAGGGAGGAGCCAGAATGCGATCCATGCTGCGTCTTGGGATGATGGCGACCACACTGCTTGTCGCCGCCGCCGGCTTCGCACGAGCGGAGACGCTCACCATCGCCACCGTGAACAATCCGGACATGGTGGTGATGCAGAAACTAGCTCCAGCCTTCACCAAGAAGACCGGCATCCAGCTCAACTGGGTGGTGCTGCCGGAAAATACGCTACGCCAGCGTGTCACGACCGATATCGCGACGCGCGCGGGGTCGTTCGACATCGTGACGATCGGCACCTATGAAGCGCCGCTCTGGGCCAAGGCGGGCTGGCTCGACCGCGTCGGCGATCTCGGCCCGTCCTATGATATGGACGATCTGTTCCCGACCGTGCGCAACGCGCTCTCTTATAACGGCACGCTTTATGCGGTGCCGTTCTATGCCGAAAGTTCGATGACCTATTACCGCAAGGATCTCTTCGCGAAAGCGGGCATCACCATGCCGGCGCAGCCAACCTATGCGCAGATCGCCGATTATGCGGACAAGATCACCGACAAAGCCCACGGCATATACGGGATCTGCCTGCGCGGCCTGCCCGGCTGGGGCGAGAATTTCGCCTTCCTCACGACGCTGGTGAACACGTTCGGCGGCGCCTGGTTCAACATGAACTGGGAACCGCAATTGACCAGCCCGGCCTGGGAGAAAGCGATTTCGTTCTATGTCGATCTATTGCGGCGCGACGGGCCGCCGAATGCCACCTCCAACGGCTTCACCGAAAATCTCGCTTTGTTTTCGACCGGGAAATGCGGCATCTGGATCGACGCGACGGTCGCCGCCGGCACGTTGTTCAACCCGAAGACATCGAGCGTCGCGAATGAGGTGGGCGTGGCGCCGGCGCCGATCGCGGTCACGCCGAACGGATCGCATTGGCTCTGGGCCTGGTCTTTGGCGATCCCGACGACCTCGCGGCACGAGGCGGCGGCGAAACAGTTCCTCGCCTGGGCAACGTCCAAGGACTATATCAATCTGGTCGCGCAGAACGAGGGCTGGGTCTCGGTGCCGCCCGGGACACGCATATCCACCTACAGCAATCCGGATTATCTCCAGGCTGCGCCCTTCGCGCCCTTGGTCGCCGCCTCGATCAAGAGCGCCGACGTCAATCATCCGACGGCCATGAAGGTGCCTTATACCGGCGTGCAATATGTCGACATTCCTGAATTCGAGGGCATCGGCACGACGGTCGGCCAGGATGTCGCCGCCGCCCTCGCCGGGCAGGAGAGCGTCGCCGACGCCTTGAAGCAGGCGCAGGATTCGACACGGCGCACCATGGAGGATGCCAGCTATATCCAATAGCCGCATCGGCCACGCGCGCGGAGGATGGGAACAATGAGCACCGCATCCGCACCAGCCTCGTTCGGCGCCGCGCAGGAACGCAAACCCGCGCGGCGGCGACGCCGGGCGGGCGCTCTGCTGCTGGCGCCGTCAGTCCTGCTGCTCGCGATCTGGTCGATCGTGCCTTTGCTCATGACATTGTGGTATTCGCTCGAGCACTACAACCTCATGAGCCCTGGCCGGGTCTTCTTCGTGGGCTTCCGCAACTATGCCTTTCTGTTCAGCGACCCTTCGCTGCGCAGCGCGATCGAGAACAGCGTGGTGCTGGTGGCGAGCGTGCTCGTTCTTTCCGTCGTGCTCGGCACCGCCTTCGCGTTGCTGCTGAACAACGAGTTCGCAGGGCGGAACGTCGCGCGGCTGCTCGCCATCTCCCCCTTCTTCATCATGCCGCCAGTTGCGGCGCTGATCTGGAAGAATCTGCTGCTCGACCCGCTGAACGGTTTCGTCGGCTGGCTGCTCGGCCTCGCCGGGTTGCCGCCGATCGCCTGGTTTACCCAGTTTCCGATGTTGTCGCTGATCATCATCGTCGCCTGGGAATGGATCCCGTTTGCCACGCTGATTCTGCTCACCGCGCTGCAATCGCTCGATAGCGAACAGATCGAAGCCGCCCGCATGGATGGCGCCGGCCCGCTGGCAAGGCTGCGCTACATCGTGCTGCCGCATCTCGGCCGCCCAGCGGCGATCGTGGTGATGATGGAAACGATCTTCCTGCTTTCGGTGTTCGCCGAGATCCTCACCACGACCGCGGGCGGACCGGGCGATGCAACCACGACGCTCACCTTCCTCGTCTATATTCGCGCTTTGCTGAATTTCAATATTGGCGGCGCCTCGGCGGCGGGCGTGCTGGCGATCGTGCTCGCCAATATCGTCGCCTTCTTCCTGATGCGCGCGGTCGCGCGCAGCATCAATCGCTGAGGAGGAGAGGATGAAAAACCGTACCGGATCGGCATTGTTCGGCGCGATCGCCTGGGCGGCGGCACTCGGCATGGCCTTTCCGATCATCTGGATGCTGATCACCGCCTTCAAGACGGAAACGCAGGCCATCGCCATTCCGCCGCTGCTGATCTTCCGCCCTGTGCTCGCAAGTTTCGCGACGGCGACGTCAGGGACCGACTATCTCGCCTTCGCCCTCAACAGCGTGGTGGTGAGCCTCGGCTCGACCGTGCTGGCGACGCTGCTCGCCTTTCCCGCCGCCTATGCCATGGCGTTCCGGCCCGGCCGGCATACGCAGGACCTTCTGGTCTGGATGCTCTCCACGAAGATGCTGCCGCCGGTCGGCGCGCTCATCCCCGTTTATATCATCTTCCGCGATATCGGCCTGCTCGACACGCGCAGCGGCCTCGTGATCGTCGACACGCTCATGAACCTGCCGCTCGTCGTCTGGATGCTCTACTCGTTCTTCAAGGATATCCCACACGAAATCCTCGAGGCGGCGCGCGTCGACGGGATCGGCACGCGCCAGCAGATGATCCATCTG
Organism: uncultured Pseudomonadota bacterium; assembly: GCA_963798115.1. Taxonomy (GTDB): domain Bacteria; phylum Pseudomonadota; class Alphaproteobacteria; order Acetobacterales; family Acetobacteraceae; genus Acidocella. Next base: position 242,158 of record CAWCRT010000010.1, on the reverse strand, counting down.
CTGCTGCCGCTCGCCTCGCCCGGGATCGCCTCGACGGCGCTGCTCGCCATCATCCTGTCCTGGAACGAAGCATTCTGGAGCATCAACCTGACCTCCGCCCATGCCGGCACGCTCGCCGCCTATATCGCGCGCTTCTCGGCGCCGGAGGGGTTGTTCTGGGCGCAGCTCTCGGCAGCCTCAGTGCTCACGGTGGCGCCGATCCTGGTGTTCGGCAGCCTCACCCAGCGCCGCCTGGTGCGAGGCCTGACCTTCGGCGCGGTGAAATAGGAGCAACGCGATGGCCGTTCTCGAATTGCATGATGTGCGCAAATCCTACGACGCGCTCGAAGTCATCAAAGGTGTCGATCTCACCATTGCCGACCGCGAATTCGTGGTGTTCGTGGGGCCTTCCGGTTGCGGCAAATCGACGCTGCTGCGCATGATCGCGGGGCTCGAGGACATCACCAGCGGCGATCTGCTGATCGACGGCGTCCGCGCCAACGATGTGCCGCCCGATCAGCGTCAGCTCGCGATGGTCTTCCAGTCCTACGCGCTCTATCCGCATATGACGGTCGCGGAGAATATGGGCTTCGCGCTGAAAATGGCGGGCCGGCCGAAGGCCGAAATCAATGCCAAAGTGACGGAGGCCGCGCGCATCCTGCAACTCGAGAAGGTGCTCGAACGGCGGCCGAAAGCGCTCTCGGGCGGGCAGCGCCAACGCGTGGCGATCGGCCGCGCCATTGTCCGCCACCCCAAGGCGTTCCTGTTCGACGAGCCGCTTTCCAACCTCGATGCGGCGCTGCGCGTGCAGATGCGGACGGAACTGGTGAAGCTGCACCAGGATCTGCAGGCGACGATGATCTATGTGACGCATGATCAGGTCGAGGCGATGACCATGGCCGACCGGATCGTGGTGCTGAATGGCGGGCGGGTCGAACAGGTCGGCTCTCCGCTCGAGCTTTATCACAACCCGGCCAATCGTTTCGTCGCCGGCTTCATCGGCTCCCCCATGATGAACATGCTGGACGCCGTGGTGGCCGCGCATGAGGATGGCGCCGTGCGGGTCGCTTTGCCCAGCGGTGCCGCGCTCGAGATTCAGGCTCCGGCGCTTGAGGCGGCGCAGGGCAGTTCGATCACGCTCGGGCTGCGGCCGGAAGCACTCGAACTCTCGGCAGACGGGCCGCTCAAGGGAACAGCCGACATCGTCGAGCATCTCGGTGGCGAGACGCTCGTCTATGTAAAAGGCGTTCATCAGGGCTCACTAATCGTGAAGGCGCCCGGCTTCTCTACCGTGAAACCCGGAGATCAGGTGGCGGTTGCGGCCAAGACCGAACGCGCCTGCTTGTTCGATGCTGAAGGCAAGTCGTTAAGCAAGCGCTACTTTTTGTGAACAAAAAGTAGCAAAAAAACTTTGTTAATTTGGGCCGTGCTGGTTCCAACGCCACTGGCCCAAATTTAAAAAATTTTTGCGCCGCTTTTTTTAAAAAGCGGCCACTTCCTTTCTTTCTAATAAATACCCAGGAGAAACGCCCAAAATGTATCTCGAAAAATACGACCTGAAAGACCGCAATGCCGTCGTCACCGGCGGCGGGCGCGGCATCGGCCTTGCCTGTGCAACGGCGCTGGCCGAGGCCGGCGCGCATGTGGTGATCGCCGATCGCGACGAGCTGGGCCTCGCCGCGAGCAAGGCGGAACTCGCCGCCGCCGGTTATCAGGCCGATACCGTGCTGCTCGACGTCACGAATTCGGCCCAGGTGGACGATGTGGCCGGCGCGCTGGAGGCGCGGCTCGGCGGCATCGACATTCTGGTGAACAATGCCGGCATCGCCCGTTCCGGCGTGCCCGCGGAAACGGTGACGGACGAACACTGGCTCGATCATATCAACGTCAATCTCAACGGCGTGTTCTGGTGCGCGCGGGATTTCGGCAAGCGCATGCTGGCGCGCGAGCGCGGCGCGATCGTGAATATCGGTTCGATGTCGGGCTTTATCGTCAACAAGCCGCAGGAGCAGAGTTTCTACAACGCATCGAAAGCGGCCGTGCATCACCTCACCCGCTCGCTCGCGGCGGAATGGGCCGGGCGTGGCGTGCGGGTGAATGCGGTGGCGCCCACCTATATCGACACGCCGCTGACGCGTTTCGGCATGGAGAATCCGACGCTCAAGCAAGCCTGGCTGGAGATGACGCCGATGCATCGCGTCGGGCGCATGGATGAGATTGCTTCCGTCGTACTGTTTCTCGCCTCGGACGCGTCGAGCCTGATGACCGGCTCGATCGTGCTCGCCGATGGCGGCTATAGCTGCTGGTGAGGGCGCCATGAGCGGGCGTCTGGAAGGGAAATATGCCGCGATCACCGGCGGTGCCGGCGGCATCGGGCGAGCGATCGCGGCGCGCTATGTCGCCGAGGGGGCGCGCGTCTGCATCGCCGATGTCTCACGCGAGGCCGCCGAGCAGGCGGCCGCAACGCTGGGGCCGATGGCCCATGGCTGCGTCCTCGACGTGACTACGCAGAGTTCGATCGAGGCTTTTGCCGCCTTCACCGCCGCCCAAGGCGGGCTCGACATACTGGTGAACAATGCCGCGATCTTCGACCTGGCGCCGATCGTCGACATCACCGAGGCGAGCTACGACCGGGTTTTCGCGGTCAATGTGAAGGGCCTGCTCTTCACGCTGCAAGCCGTGGCCCGGCAGATGATCGCGGCCAAACGGCGCGGGGGGATCATCAACATGGCCTCCCAGGCCGGGCGGCGCGGCGAGCCGCTGGTCGGCGTCTATTGCGCGAGCAAGGCGGCGGTGATCAGCCTCACGCAGTCTGCCGGGCTGAACCTGATCAGCCACGGGATCCGCGTGAACGCCATCGCGCCCGGCGTTGTCGATACGCCGATGTGGAGGGAGGTGGACGCGCTGTTCGCGCGCTATGAGGGCCGCGCGATCGGCGAGAAGAAGCGCCTCGTCGGCGAGGCGGTGCCCTATGGGCGCATGGGCCGGCCCGAAGATCTCACTGGCGCGGCTTTGTTCCTCGCCTCCGACGATTCTGACTATGTCGTGGCGCAGACGCTGAATGTCGATGGCGGCAACTGGATGAGCTGACCCAGGCGAGGCCGGAGCGCCGCCGCCCGTTACGGCCTCGAAAATTGTTCAATCCGTTCGGCTTGTGTGCTGTTATGCTGGCATCACCCGCGTGCCGGTCCGGGAGCAGCTGACGGGGAAACGACATGCCAGAAAAACAAGCGCCCCCATGGCGCCGGCTGAGAGTGCCCAAGAGTGTCTGGCGGGTTCTCAGCTTCGTGGCGGCGGCGGTGGTGCTGTATGTCTTCGTCAGCCAATGGAACCGCTGGGAAGGCGATGCGCGCTGGCAAACCACGGATGACGCCTATCTGCAGGCCGATCTGACCCCGCTTTCCGCGCAGATCCCAGGTTATGTGCAGGCCGTGCCGGTGCAGGATTACGCCGCCGTGAAGGCCGGCCAACTACTGGTGCAGATCGATGCCGCCCAGTACCGCGCCGACGTTGAGCAGGCGCAAGCCAACGTGGTGGCGGCGCAAGCGCAGATCGAGCAGGTGCAGGCGCAATTTCCGCTGCTGCAGGCCAATCTGCGCGCCGCTTTGGCCACGGCCGATGCTACCGCGGCCCAGCTCGTCCAGAGCGGGCGGGACCTCACCCGCGCGCGGCGGCTGCTGACCACCGGTTCCAGCTCAACCCAGGATGTAGAAAAGTCCGAGACAAGCCGCGCGCAGCTCACGGCCCAGCTCGCCGCCAACCGCGCCCAGGCGGATGCGGTGGACCGGCAGATCAATCTGCTGCACGCGCAGCTCGATGCCGCGAAGGCGGCGCTGCTGGCGAGGCAGGCGGCCCTGAAACTGGCGCAGATCAATCTCGGCTATACGCGCATCACCGCGCCGGAAGATGGGGTGATCGGGCTGCGGCAGGTTTTTCCCGGTCAGTTCATCGCCGCCGGCACGCAGGTGACGACCCTTTCCAAGCTGCCGCATGTCTATGTGCTGGCCAATTACAAGGAAACCCAGCTCACCCATGTGCGCGTCGGGCAGGAAGCGACGGTGACGGTGGATAGTTTCCCCGGGGCGCGGCTCAGGGGCCATGTGGCGGCGATCTCTCCGGCTTCCGGCGCACAGCTCGCTCTGCTGCCGCCGGACAATGCCACCGGCAATTTCACCAAGATCGTGCAGCGCATCGCGGTGAAGATCGTCATCGACGATCCGGGCGAGCTGGCTTGGTTGCTGCGGCCGGGCATGTCGGCGGTGCCGAGCATCGACACCGCCTCAGGCACACAATCAACTTCGGTGCCGCAATCATGAGCGGCACGGCCACTGCCACCGCCGGGCCGGCACCGCCGGCGACGCCATCAATCCCGTGGCTCGGCCTGGCAGGGGTCCTGCTCGGCACCTTCGTTTCCACCCTCACCAGCCGGCTTTCCACCTTCGGCCTCGCCGATGTGCGCGGCGCGCTGCATGCCGGGTTCGATGAAGGGGCGTGGATCACCACCGCCTTCACCGTCGCCCAGATGCTGGTCACCCCTTACGCGGTCTGGATCGGCGGCGTGTACGGGCCGCGGCAAATTCTCATCGTCTCGGCGCTGGTCTTCGCCGCCGCCTCTTTCATGCTGCCCTTCTCGCAGAACCTGGACATCTTCCTCGGGCTGCAATTCATCGCCGGCCTGTCCTCGGGCTGCTTCATCCCGCTCACCCTCAGCTTCGTGCTGCGTTCGATGCCGCCCAGGCTCTGGGCCTATGGCGTGGCGCTCTATGCGTTGAATCTGGAACTGTCGCTGAACATCTCCGCCTCGCTGGAAGGCTTCTATGTCGACCATCTCAGCTGGCACTGGATCTTCTGGCAAAACGTGCCGCTGGCTCTGGGCATGGCGGCCTGCCTGATGTGGGGGGTGAAGCACCAGCCGCCGACCGATGACATTCATTGGGACCCGTACGGGCTCACCGCCTGCGGGGCGGGGTTCGCGCTGCTTTACGCCGCGTTGGATCAGGGCAACCGGCTGGACTGGCTGAATTCCGGGTTGATCTGCGGGCTGTTGCTGGCCGGCGGCATCCTGCTGGTGGCCTTCGTGATCCATGAGATAACCGATCCTTATCCCTGGCTGGACCCGCATGTCCCGCTCCGCTGGCCGTCGCCTCTGTTGCTGCTGTTGATCTCCATCCTGCGCCTGACGATCCAGAGCACGGCGGTGCTGATCCCCTATTATCTCGGCGGCGTGCGCGGCTTCCGCGCCTTGGAAATCGGCGGCACGCTGATCTGGATCGCGATGCCGCAATTACTGACCTGCCTGGTGGCGGCCTGGATGCTGCGCCGCTTCGACGCGCGTTTGACCGCCGGGCTGGGCATGTGCCTGGTGGGGCTGGCCTGCATGCTGGTGGCCTGGACGCTCACACCCGCCTGGGGGTCCGACCAGTTCCTGGTCTCGCAGCTTTTGCAGGCTTTGGGGCAGAGCCTGGCGCTGTCCGGCGTGGTGTTCAACGCCGTGCTGAATCTGCGTATCGAGGATGCGCTCTCCTTCGGCGCCATGCTGCAGATCGCACGACTGTTTGGCGGCGAGGTGGGTTCCTCGCTGATCACCACCTGGGACCGGATACGCGAGCAGCGCGCCTCCAACCTGATCGGCCTGCATGTGCAGAAAGGGGCGCTGGATGTGCAGCACCGGCTGGCCGCCTATCGGCACGTGCTCACCCCCCGTGGGCATCCGGCCACGGCTGCGCCCGCGGTGCTGGACCAGGTGGTGCGGGTGTCCGCCACCACCCAGGCCACCATCGACGGGTTCGTGCTGGTGGCGGCGGTGGCCGCCCTTGGCCTGACCTTGTTCGTGCTGATCGTGCCGCGGCCGCCGCATGGCCCGGCCTCGCACAAGCCTTTGTTCCGCCCGAAGAGCACGCCATGAGCCTACGCCGCGCGCCCCTGCCGGCGCTGACGCTGCTCGCCGGCTGTGCGCTGGGGCCTGACTACCATCCCCCCGGCCTGCCCGCCGGCGCCACGGGCGGTTTCGTCTCCACCGACCCGGCTGTGACTGAGGCGCCGCTGCCGGATGATTGGTGGGTGCTCTACCAGGACCCGGAATTGAACCGGCTGATCGCCCAGGCTTTCGCCGCCAATACCGATCTCAAGGTGGCGGAGGCGGATCTCGCCGCCGCGCGGGCGATGCTGGAGAATGCCCGCAACGGGTTGTTCCCGCAGACCCAGACGCAGCTCGCCGGCACCTATGGCCGCGACCCTGTCACCAACGAAATCCTCGAATTCACCGGCCGCCAGCCGCAGACCATCTGGCTTTACGACGATCTGCTCGATGCCTCCTACGAGCTCGACCTGTTCGGCCATGTGCGGCGGACGATCGAGGAATCGCGAGACAATGCCGAAGCCGTGGCGGCGGCGCGGGATGATCTGCGCGTGACCATCGCCGCCGAGACTGCGCGCGCCTATGCCGAGATCTGCACCTTTGGCGAGCAGATCGCGGTGGCACAGCGCGCCCTGAACCTCGCCACCCGGCAATACCGGATCGTGCAGCAGCGCTTCACCGCCGGGGGCGGCACCGAGTTCGACGTCACACGCCAGGGCGTTGTGGTCGCGCAGCAGCTGGCGACGCTGCCGCCGCTGCAAGGCCAGCGCCGGGCGGCCCTGTTCGAACTTGCCGACCTGCTGGGCGAACCCCCGGCGCAGGCTCCGCAAGCGGTGCTGTCCTGCCAGAGCCCGCCTTCCCTCTCCGCCCCGGTGCCGGTGGGCGACGGCGCCGCTTTGCTGGCCAGGCGGCCGGACATCCGCGAGGCCGACCGCAAATACGCCGCCGCTCTGGCAGGCGTAGGGGTCGCCACGGCAGACTTGCTCCCGCGCATCACCCTCAACGGCTTTTATGGCGGTGCCAGCGACCAGATTCCCCTGTTGGGCAGCAATAGCGGTCTCGTCTGGGGCGTGGGGCCGGCGATCAGCTGGAGCTTTCCGAACCTGTACGGCAAGTTTGCGCAATTGGCGCAGGCCAGGGCGCAAAGCCGGGCCGCTTTGGCAGGCTTCGATTCAGTTGTGCTCCGGGCGCTGACAGAGACCGAGCAGGCGCTCGCGACCTATGAGTCCGAGCTCGGCCAACATGCCGCGCTGGCACAGGCGGATGCCGAGGCGACGCAGGCTTTCTCCCAGGCCGAAGACCAGATGGCGGCCGGCGCCATCAGCGCACTCGACCTGCTGACATCGGAACAGACGCTAATTTCCGCCGACGCCGCTTTGGCGGCCTCGGATACGACTCTGGTGCAGGACCAGATCGGGCTGTTCAAGGCGCTTGGCGGAGGGTGGAAGTGATAGGGAGAAAGTAAAGTAGCCGCTTTTTGGAAAAAGCGGCGCAAAAACTTCTATGAGTTTATGCGGTGGCGTTGGAACCAGCACAGGCCAAACTGATAAAGCTTTTTGCTTCTTTTTGTTCACAAAAAGAAGCCTTCTCTTTTCACGCAGGAGGCCGGGATGACGCGGTTTACGACCTCGATTCTTTTGCTGGTCTGGTTGTTCGGCTGCGCGTCCGAGCCTGGCGATCCCTTCAAGCCCATGAACCAAGCCTTCTATGCTTTTAACGACCGGCTGGACAATCTGGTCATCAGCCCGGCTGCAAAAACCTATAATCATCTGACACCGCTCTGGTTCCGCACCAGCATCCATAACTTCACAAGCAATGTCGAAGCACCGAAGGACGTTCTGTATTTCATGGCCTCGGGCAAGCCACGGGATGCGGGCACCATGCTGGTGCGCTTTCTGATCAACTCCACAATTGGCATCGGCGGGCTGTTCGACCCGGCCGCGCGAGTGGGCTATCAGTCGGTCTATACGGACCTTGGGCTGGTCCTCGCGGGATACGGTGTCGGCGAAGGACCGTATCTGTTCATTCCGCTCTGGGGGCCAACCGGCATTCGTGACGGTTCAGCCGCCATCGCGGGACTTTTTGCATCGCCCTATTTATTGCTGCCGAAATCCGCGCCGTTTTCCGGGGTCAATTTCGGCATCTCGATCGTCAACAACGCTAACCAAAGAGCCAACGCCGAGAGCGCTATCGAAACCATAAAACATACCGCGCTCGATCCTTACGCGGTGTTTCGCAGCGTGTTCCTGCAACGCCGGCAGGCTCAACTGATCGCAATCGACCGCGCCGATACGCGCACGGTTCCGGGCTGGTTCCCTACGCCATCACAAGGGAAGTAAGGAAGGGAAGAAAGAGGCCGCTTTTTGAAAAAAGCGGCGCAAAAACTTTTTTGACTTTGGGCCCGCGGCAGCTCCACCAGCACGACCCAAGTTAGCAAAGTTTTTTTGCTACTTTTTGTTCACAAAAAGTAGTTCTTCCTAACTGCATATGCTTCAAAAAAACCGCCACAGCCCGTGACCGGTAATGCTCGCTATGTTGCACGGCATTGAAATGACGCTCAGGCAGGCTGACGCCAGCCCGCACCAGCTTGCCGGCGGCCAGACTGTCGGCGCAAACCAGCGAGGACAGCACCGTCGCGCCGACACCCGCCTCCACCGCGACACGAACCGCTTCGTTCGAAGGCAGCTCGATGCTGATGCGCAACTGCCGTGGATCAACGCCGAACGCGGCGAGCGCCTCGGTCATGACGCTGCGCGTTCCCGATCCATCCTCGCGCAAAATCCAGGTCTCGGACACAAGGTCCGTCGGCGTCAGCGCTTGCTTTTCTGCCCAAGGATGCTGCGGGGGAACGACAATCATCATCTCATCGCTGCCGACCGCTTCGACCGCCAGATGAGGATCCGCAATGGGACCTTCCACGAAGCCGAGCTCCGCTTCTCCATTGGCGACAGCGCGCGCGACCTGCGCGGTATTGGCCGCGACAACCACGAGTTCAATGCCGGGATAATGCGCATGGAAGCGGGCCAGAAGCGGTGGCAGAAAATAGCTGGAGATCGTCTGGCTGGCATGAATGGTGATGCGGCCGCGCCGCAGGCCTGAAAACTCGCGGATCGCGTCTTCAACCGACCGGGCACGCGACAGCATGACCCGTGCCTCCGGCAGGAGAAATCTCCCCGCTTCGGTCAGGACAATGCCCCGCCCGACGCGATGGAACAGATTGAGGCCGAACTGCTGTTCCAGGAGAGAAATGGCCGAGGACACCGCCGACTGGGAAAGATTCAGTGCTTCCGCGGCGCGCGTCACATGCTCTCGTTCCGCAACGGCGATGAAGATTCTCAGCTGCTCAAATGTCATCAAATCTCAAAAGCCCATCCTGCTTCCAGCGGAACGGACCATACAACGCGGCAGAAAGAACAATACAATCGTTTTTTCCGTAGGTATCAACCGATTTTCACGAACGGTCATGCACCGAATGAACACCAACCGGCCATCGAATGGAGCGGCATATCCTCCCGCATCGCGGCGATCATGAACTTTTGATTGCCGCCCAGCCACGACAAGGACTACGAAAGATCTGCTCGTTTCCAAAGGACTCATGGCCGTAATTGCTATCGGCCGAAGGAGGACCGCGCCGTGGTCGAAGCACGTCCTATCGCTTATTTGAACGGCAGACGAAAGTTTCTCGGGCAGGCCGCCGCTTTTGGCGCTTTGGCCGCATTCCCAGCAACCGCCGCTCCGACGGAGACGACCGTTGATTTGCCGCTGCCTGGCGGCCCCGATGCGCGCCAACTCACCACCGCCTTTCCCGAAAAAGGCGAGATGATCCTGCAGCGAACGCGGCCGCCGCTCCTGGAAACGCCACTTTCAGTGTTCGACCAGGGCGTTCTGACACCGAATGACCAATTCTATGTGCGCTGGCATTTGTCGGTCATTCCATCGCAGGTCGATGTGACGACATTCCGCCTCGCCGTGGACGGCCATGTGGCAAAGCCATTGTCACTCTCGCTGGCGGAGCTGCTCGCGCTGCCGCCGTTCGAGCTCGTCGCCCTCAACCAATGTTCGGGGAATTCGCGCGGCCTCTTCCAGCCCCGCGTGCCGGGCGGGCAATGGGAGAATGGCGCGATGGGCAATGCGAAATGGACGGGCGTTCGCCTGCGCGATCTGCTCGACCACGCCGGCGTGAAGCCGGGCGCCGTCGAGGTACGCTTTAACGGGCTCGAGACACCAGCACTTCCCACCATGCCCTATTTCAAGAAATCTCTTTCCATCGACCATGCACGCGACGGCGAGGTGATGGTTGCCTATCTCATGAACGGCACGCAGATGCCGCTGCTGAACGGTTTTCCGCTGCGCCTGATCGTGCCCGGCTGGTATTCCACCTACTGGGTGAAAATGCTCTCCCACATCGAGGTTCTGGATCAGCCCGACGAAAATTACTGGACGAAAGCCGCCTATCGCGTCCCCGACACGCCAGGCGCCAATGTGTCTCCGACCGAAACCGGTTATAAAACCGTGCCGATCACCCGCCTGATTCCGCGCTCCTTCATCACCAACTTCCAAACCGGGAACATTGTGAAATCCGGCGCGCCGGTCATGGTGCGCGGCATCGCGTTCGGCGGCGATTGCGGGGTTTCCGGCGTCAGCCTGTCAACCGATGGCGGCATCAGCTGGCAGGCGACCGAGCTTGGCGCCGACGCAGGTAAATATAGTTTCCGCCGCTGGCAGACCCAGGTCACCGCGCCCGCCGCCGGCGTGCTCACGCTCAGCGTCCGCTGCACCAACACAAAAGGCACCATGCAGCCCTGGACGCCGATCTGGAATCCGGGCGGCTATATGCTCAACGCGATCCAGACAACCACGCTGAACATCGCCTGAACACAGCAAGGCTATCCACCGCCGGCACGCACATAGTTTCAAGAGATTTGCCAATGACCCGCTTGAACAAAACATTGTTTCCCAACGCTCTTATGGCATCGTGCCTGGCGCTGATCGCCGGCCTCATCGTCGCGCACGCCGCCGGCACGGCGCCCCCCACCGTGACCGCCTCCGGCGTCACGCTCACCTCGCGCAGCGTGCTCTATCCCCCTGGCGTCGATCTGTTCCCGGGAGGTGCTGCCGCGCAGGCCGCCAACGCCAATTGCCTCATCTGCCATTCGGCCGACATGGTCCTCAACCAGCCTGATCTGACGCGCGCCGCCTGGCAGGGCGAGGTGATGAAGATGATCAAATCCTACCACGCGCCCATCAACGCGGCCGATATCCCGGCGATTGTCGACTATCTTGTGAAAATCAAGGGAAAGCCCTGATACGGGACCCGATACAGGAAGGAACATGCACATGACCATCCGCACGAAATTGGCTTTCGGCTGGCTTTGTCTTGGGGTCTCTCTGATGGCGGGCTCCGGCCCTGCGTTGGCGGCCGGAAACCCGGCGGCAGGCCAGACGGTTTTTCAGAGCCAATGTGCCTCATGCCATTCCACCAGCCCCGGCGTCACGCTGTTCGGGCCGAGCCTCGCCGATGTCTATGGCAAGCCAGCAGCGGGCATGAAGGGCTATGCCTATTCGCCGGCGCTCACCAACGCGCATATCACCTGGACGGCGGAGGCGCTCAATAAATTCCTCACCTCGCCGCAAACCGATGTGCCCGGCACCAAAATGCCCTATGCTGGCCTCTCCGATGCCACGCAGCGCGGCGACGTGATCGCCTATCTCGCGCAACTCGCCCAGGCTCAGAAATAAATAAGTACAAGACTACTTTTTGTGAACAAAAAGTAGCAAAAAACTTTGCTAGTTGCAGCCCGTGCCCTTCGAGCGCCTCAGGCCCAGCGTCAAAAAGTTTTTGCGCCGCTTTTTTCAAAAAGCGGCCACTTCCTTGCCATGACATCAGCCGAGCGATATCTGTTTGACACCGCCGTTGAGAGACGTTCCGATGCCTGAGGCCGGTTCCGTTCGCCCGGATGAACAGCTGCCTATTTTATCGAATCTGCCGCCGAGCATGGCGCAAAAACGATTTGCCTTTGCCGTCGTATTTGGCTTGATCTCCGTCTTCTTCGTCATGGCGGGCCCCCTTTCCTCCCTACATCCGCCGCGGATCGCCATCTTCGTTCCCGCCTACGCGTCGGCGATGTTCGGCAATAATCTGCTCACCGCGATCCTGCTATTTGCGCAGTTCTCGATCCTGCGATCTCCGGCCCTTCTCGTGATATCGAGCGGCTATCTCTACATGGCTCTGATCGTCGTGCCCTGGATATTGACCTTTCCCGGCATGTTCGCGCCTGAAGGGCTCCTCGGGGCCGGACCGCACACCACGACCTGGATCTACATGCTGTGGCATGCCGGTTTCGCACTCTTCGTGATCGCCTATGCGCTCATCAAAGGGTTCGGCCCGGCAATGACGGCATGGAAGACCTCCTATTATCCCGCCATGCTGGCCGGCATCGCCGTGATCGCCTTGGTCTGCGCGGCAACACTCGTCGCGACCGCGGACAATACACAGCTTCCCGCACTGACCTATGACAACACGCATCTTTCCGATCTTTGGAACTATGTCGCCGGCATCACAATTCTGCTCTGCCTCCTCGCCATCCTTGCGCTGTGGATCCGGCGGTTATCCATCCTTGATCTCTGGTTGACGGTGGTGATGTGGGCGTTTGTGATCGAAATCCTCCTCATCAGATTTCCTGTGCCGGGCCGTTTTACCATCGGCTGGTATGTCGGGCGCGTGTTCGGGCTCTTGTCCGGCAGCCTGGTCCTGATCGTTCTTCTTTGCGAAATCACCTCGCTCTACGCGCAGCTGCTCTCTGCCGTTCTCACCCAGCGCCGCGAGCGTGAGGCACGGCTGATGACCGGAAACACGGTCGCGGCCATGATCGCGCATGAGATCAAGCAGCCCTTAACCGGCATGACGATGCATGCCTATTCCGGCCACCGCTGGCTTGATCGCGCTTCCCCCGATCTCGAAAAGGCGAAGGCGGCCTTCAGGAAAATCACCGACGACGGCCACCGTGCGGGCGCCGTGATCGAGAGCATACGGGCGATGTTCAAGGGCGAAATCCAGGGCAGGACGCCATTGGATGTGAATAAGCTGATCGAGGAATCGCTGTTCTTCCTGCGCGCCGATCTGCAGAAGCACCGAATCACCGTCGACGCCGCCTCCAACGGTCACTTGCCCGCGATAATCGGGGAGCCGATCCAGCTCAGGCAAGTGCTTTTGAACCTGATGACCAATGCGATCGATTCGATGGCGACCGCCTCGGGGCCACGCATTCTGGCCGTGCATGCCGAGCTGCAGAATGGCGGCATCCTGGTTTCCGTTGCGGATACGGGACGGGGCATCAAGCCGGAGGATATAGAGCGCGTGTTCAATCCTCTGTTCACGACCAAAGCCGAAGGTATGGGGATGGGCCTGTCGATCTGCCGCTCGATCATTGAAAGCCACGATAGCCATTTATGGGTGGCCCCGAACAACCCTCACGGCGCGATCTTCCAGTTTGTCCTGCACCCGGATCCGGCTTCATGGGGCGTGGCCGATACCGCCCAAGACAGCGCCCGAGACAGCGCCGCCCTCGGCCAATGACGCGGGCGGCAGAGCCACCCGCGAAAGCCTCAGGCCGGCAGACGGCCCTTCTCGTTGAACGCCCGCAGCTCATCGACGAGGACGCGCGTGTTTTCGGCGTAGTCGACCGGCACGACGACGAGGTTGACGCCGCCGCGCGCGAAGGCCTCTTCCAGCGCCGGGGCCAGGCCATCGGCGCTCTCCACGCTTGTGCCCGTCACGCCATAGGACCTGGCATATTCGACGAAATCCGGGTTGCCGAAGGTCATGCCGAAATCCGGAAACTGGTCGACCGCCTGCTTCCAGCGGATCATGCCATAGGCATTGTCCTGCAGGATCAGCACCACGAGGTTGAGCTTGAGGCGGACCGCGGTCTCCAGCTCCTGCGAGTTCATCATGAAGCCGCCATCGCCGCACACCGCCAGCACGCGACGCGACGGGTAGAGCATCGCGGCCATCATCGCGGAAGGCAGGCCCGCCCCCATGGTGGCCAGCGCGTTGTCCAGCAGCAGCGTGTTCGCCACGGCCGTGCGGTAGTTGCGCGCGAACCAGATCTTGTACATGCCGTTATCGAGGCAGACGATGCCGTCCTGCGGAATTACCGCGCGCACGTCATGCACGATGCGCTGCGGCGTTAGCGGGAAGCGGCTTTCCGTGGCCCGGTCCTGCAGCCGCGCCAGGATCGATTCACGCAGCGGCAGGAGCGCGCCGGCATGGGGCAGTTTGCCTTCCAGCCGATCTGCGAGCTGCTGCAGCGTCGGGCCGACGGCACCAAGCAGTTCCGCATGCGGGAAGTACACCTGCTCGATCGTCGCCGGGTTATAGCCCACATGCAGCACCTTCGGCCCCTTAGGCCCCATCAGGAAAGGCGGCTTTTCCACCGTGTCATGACCGATGCAGATGATCAGGTCGGCGCGGTCGATGGCGCTGTGGACATAGTCGCGCTCGGAGAGGGCGGCGGTACCCATATACAGGCCCGAACCGCCAGCCACCGCGCCCTTGCCCATCTGGGTATTGAAGAACGGGATCTGCAGGCGGCGCACGAAATCGGAGAGCGCATCGGCCAGATGCGGACGGCTTGCGGCGGCGCCCAGCATCACCAGCGGCCGCGTGGCCGCGAGGATCATCGCGGCCACGCGGTCCAACGCTGAGGGGGCCGCCACGGGCAGTTCCGGCGCATGCGCCGGCACCGGACTCAGATCCGGGCCCTCTTCGGCGGCAATGTCCTCGGGCAGCTCGATATGCACCGCACCCGGGCGTTCATGCTGCGCGATGCGGAAGGTTTCGCGCACGATCGAGGGGATGGTCGCGGGGCTGACAATCTGATGCGCCATCTTGGTCAGGGGGCGCATGATGGAAACCACATCGACCACCTGGAAATGGCCCTGCTCGCGGCTGCGGATCCCTTTCTGGCCGGTGATCATCACCATCGGCATGGCGCCGAGCTGCGCATAGGCGGCACCCGTGGTGAGGTTGAGCGCGCCCGGCCCGAGCGTGGTGAGGCATATGCCGGCCTTGCCTGTCAGGCGCCCATAGGTCGCCGCCATGAAGGCAGCGGCCTGCTCGTGGCGCGTGACGATCAGTTTGATCGATGAATGGCGCAGAGCCTCGACAACGGCGAGATTTTCCTCCCCCGGCACGCCGAAGATCCGGGAAACCCCCTCATTCTCCAGGGCGGCGACGAGTAATTCAGCTCCGTTCATGAGCGTTTCCTTTGGTCCCGTGGTTGCGCCGCCATCATACGACGATCGGGGTTCAAATTCCGATCAAATGGGTCGTAAGGCGGGCAGCCCGGCACCTGGCCCTATCGGCGCCCCAGACCGTCGGCGCGAAGCCCCTTACTTGCCGCCGCCACTCGACCCGGAGCCCGCAGGCCCACCGCTTACCCCGCCGCCGGGGTTACCGGACCTGACCGCGCCATTGCTTCATTGCCATTTGTACCGGAACCGTTTGAGTTCGACATCGGGTCTGCGGTGCCCATACCGCTCTGATTGCTGCGGCTACCATACGCACCGCCAGCATCTCCGGCAGTGCTGCCGCTCATCGCCCCGGTGCCGTTATTCATGTTTCCCGTGGCACCGCTGCTTGTCCCCGTTCCGGCCGAGCCGCCCGCCGCGCCGCCCGCGCCACCGCCATTTTGCGCCAGAGCCACTCCGGAGCAAAGCAGCGAAACGCCGAAAGCCGTCGCGAGCATGATGCGTGATTTCATTTCGTTTTCCCTTCTGTGCTTGTGACAGAGGCGGGAACTGGCCACGGAAGGCGACGAATACCACCGTTTCGGCATGAAACTGTGATGTGAAAAATGTCAGGTCACAGATGCGCCACCGTGGCCAAGCTGGCCACAGCGCCGCTGAATGGCAAAAACTCTGAAGGATTTTTAACAGGACTTTCAGAGCGTCCGGCTTCCATCCCGCTCCGCTCGGAAAGCCGTGCCGCGCGAGCGCGCCACGTGGAGCAGAAGCTGCGTGACTTCGCGTTGCGACCTCCTAACGATCATCCAGCGCGCGCACGGCGAGCGCCACCGCCGCCGTGCGGCCCTCCACACCGAGCTTGGGGTAGATCTGCTCGAGATGCTTGTTCACGGTGCGGTGGCTGACCTCGAGGATCTGCCCGATATCGCGGTTCGATTTGCCGCGCGCCAGCCAGAGCAGGACTTCGGCCTCCCGGCGCGTCAGTTTCATGCGGGCATGCAGCCGGTCCAGATCCTGGTCCTGGTTCAACGCCACCAGGCGGAGCAGATGCTCATCCGGTCCCAGCGGGCCGACCAGGGAGAATTCCACGCGCGCCCCCTCCCCGGCTTCGGCGGGTCCGGCGATGATGGTTTCAGAGACCGCTTTGCCGCCCGCCACATGCGCTCTGAGCCAAATTGTGACCTCCGGCGGCAACAGTCCGGACGGCGCCAACGCCCCGAGCAGCCGCGCGGCCTGCGCCGTGCACCAGCGCACCCCGCCCTCATCATCCGCCGCCAGCAAATAACGGCCGGTTGCATCCATGGCCTGCTGCGCGCTGCGGGTAAGCTGGGCGTTGGCCAGATGCACCCTGACCCGCGCGATCACCTCCATCGGGGCGACCGGCTTGGTCACGTAATCGACCCCGCCGGCCTGCAGCCCCTGCACGATGTCATCCGTCTCCGACAGGCCGGTCATGAAGATCACCGGCACAAGGGCCAGACCGGGGCGCCGCTTGAGACGCCGGCAGGTTTCGAACCCATCAATGCCCGGCATCATGGCATCGAGCAGGATCACATCCGGGGTCACCTGGTTGAGCAGCATCAACGCCATTTCCCCTTGCAGGGCGACCAGAACGTCGAAGCCCGCGGGCTCGAACGCCTCGATCAGCAGGTTCAGCATGGCCGGCTGATCGTCGATGATCAGGATCGTGGGACGCGGCATTTTGTCAGTTCGCTCCCATCGTCAGTTCCTCGAGGGTCCCGCACAGTTCCGGCAGTTGCAAGGCGGCCGTCATGTCCAGCAGCGAGGCGACGAGCCCGGCCGCCTCCGGCGCCTCCGCGGCGGCGCGGCCGAGCGTCTCCTTCAGCTCCCGCACGAAGCCGATCTGGGCCGCCTCGCGCAGCTGCCGCAGATAAGGCTGAATTGCGACGCGCGCCGCCTCGTTGCTCGCGCGCGGGGCGGACGCGGCCGCCGGCGCGGCCTCGCCATAGTGCCAGCCGAGCTTCAACAACCGCCCGATATGGACGAGCAGCCGGGCGATATCGATCGGCTTGGCCATCGCCATGTCATAAGGCAGCGCCACACCGGCCGGCTTCTTGATCTCCGGCACATGCGCGGAGAGCATGATGATCGGCGTGGCGGCATGAGCACCGGCGCGAAGCCGGCGCGCCACCTCCAGCCCATCGAGCGCCGTGCCCCCGCAAGAGGGCATGGAAATATCGAGCAGAAACAGATCGATCTCGTGCGCTTCGGCAAGGCGCAGGCAGGCGGCTCCATCCGGCGCGGTGAGGAGATCGAAGCCGAGCGGCGAGAGCGTGTCGATCAGCAGCCCGCGATGCAAAGCGTTATCCTCCGCGGCGAGAATGGTGCGCCGCCGCCCCTCATAGCCGATCACCGGCCGTGATGCCGCGGGCACCGGCGCGGGCGCCGCTTCGGGGATGCGCAGCTGCACGCGGAAGCGGCTGCCGATGCCGGGCTCGCTCTCGACCGTGATGCGGCCGCCGAGAATTTCCACCAGCAGCTTGGTGATGGTGAGGCCGAGGCCGATGCCCTGGACCGGCACGGCCGCGACACGCTCGAACGGCTCGAAAATCCGGCCCAGATGCTCAGGCCGAATGCCGGGCCCGGTATCGGTGATCTCGAATTCCATCACCTCGCCGGGCAGGCGGACAAGAAAGCCGACCTCGCCATGCTCGGTGAATTTCAGCGCATTGGAAAGCAGGTTGATGAGGATCTGCCGCAGCCGCGTCTCGTCGGTGGCCACGCTCCGCGGCAGGTTGGGAGGATATTGGACGCGAAAACGGATGCCTTTGGCCGCCGCCTGCACACGGAACATGCCGGCGATCTGCTCGAGGAATTCCGCCAAGCGGATTTCCTTGCGCTCGATCTCGATGCGCCCCGCCTCGATTTTGGAAATATCCATCAGCCCCTCGATGAGCCCCTTCAGATGCTCGCCGCTGCGGCGGATGATGCGGATCGCCTCGCGCCGCGCCTCCGGGATGGACGGGTCCAGCTCCAGCAGCTGGGCATAGCCGAGCACGGCGTTCAACGGCGTGCGCAGCTCATGGCTCACACCCACCACGAAACGGGTTTTCGCCAGGTTGGCGGCTTCAGCCACCTGGCGCGCACGGGCCAGCTTGGCGTCCGTCTTGCTGTGCGCGGCGATCTCCTCGAGCAGCAGGCGGGTCTGGCGGTGCCGCTCCTCCTCGGCGGCGGCGCTGGATTCGCGCGCCAGAACCTGCAGCCAGGCGAACACGCCGGCGATCAGCATCAGGCAGAAGAACACGCGCCATAAGGCCCCGGCCAGCGCATTGCCGGAATTCTGGAAGCTGCTGGCCTGCCAATACACTGTGAGCAGGACCAGGCCGATGGCCAGCGCCGAGAGAGAGAACACGAACAGGAAGCGCAGCAGCACCGGCTCGACCCGCCGGCGGATGCTGGCCGGCAGGCAGGATTTCAGCGCCCCGGTCAGCTGCATCGTGTAGCGGGCATGGGGTTTGCAGCCGTCGCGGCAGCGGGACTCCAAAGTGCAGCAGAGCGAGCAGATCGGCGCCGCATAAGCGGGGCAGAAAGCGACATCCGGCGCTTCGAAATGATTGCCGCAGACGCCGCATTGCAGCGCCTGCTTCCCCGCCCAGGCGCGGCGCGGTTTGCGTGCGAGATAAAAGCGGCCCCTTGTGGCGATGGCGAGCAGCGGCACCGCCACGAACGCCGCGAACAAAGCCAGGAACGGGGCGAAGGCATGCGCCACCTGGTCCCCGCAGCCGGCTTTCGCAAGCAGCCCGACGAGCACCGCGAACGCCATGCCGCCGGTGCCGACCGGGTTGATGTCGAACAGATGGGCGCGCTTGAATTCGATCTCCGGCGGACCGAGGCGGGAAAATTTCACCAGCACCAGATCCGCGCAGATGGCACCGATCCAGGCGCAGGCGAGAATGGAATAAAGGGTGAGGATCGGCTCGATGGCGCGGTAGATGCCAAGTTCCATCAGCAGCAAAGCGATGACGACGTTGAACACGAGCCAGACGACCCGCCCCGGATGGCGATGCGTGAGACGGGAGAAGAAATTCGACCAGGCGATGGAGCCGGCATAGGCGTTGGTGACGTTGATCTTGGTCTGCGCCACGAGGACCAGCAGAGCCATCGCCAGCACGGCAAGCCCCGGGCTCATGAACATGCCATAGGCCACGCTGTACATGATCGCGGGCTGCCCGGCCTCGGCGACGGAAATCCCCGCCTCCACCGCCAGCACTGCAAAAACCGAACCGGCCAGCATTTTCACCATGCCGGGCAGCACCCAGCCCGGCCCCGCGCAGAGCAGCGCCGCCCACCAGCCGAACCGCCGGCCGGGCGAAGCGGGTTTGAGGAAGCGCAGATAATCGACCTGCTCGCCGACCTGGGCGATCAGCGCCGACAGAACCGAGGCGCAGATGCCAAACGGCAGCAAGGAAAACCCGGCCGGTGCTGCAACCCCGCGATAATGCCGCCAGCCCTGCAACAAGTCCGGATGCAGGAGCACGAACAGGATGGGCAAGAAATTCAACAACAGCCAGAGCGGTTGCGTCCAGATCTGGAAGCGGCTGATGAAGGTCACGCCATAGGCGACCAGCGGGATCACCACGACGGCGCTGCAAATATAGCCGAGCCAGAGCGGCAGGCCGAACACCATGCGCAACATGCCGGCGAAAATCGACGCTTCGATGGCGAAGAAGATGAAGGTGAAGGTCGCGTAGATCAGCGAGGTAATGGTGGAACCGATATAGCCGAAGCCGGCGGCGCGGGTGAGCAGGTCGATATCCACCCCATGCCGGACCGCGACATAGGCGATCGGCGCCGAAACGAGCGCAATGAGCAGGCTAACGGCGAAAATCGCGCACACCGCGTTGACCGTGCCATATTGCAGGGTCATGGACCCGCCGATCGCCTCCAGCGCCAGGAAAGAGGTGGCGCCGAACGCGGTCTGGGTGATGCGCATGGTCGAGAATTGGCGCGCGCCCGTCGCAGTATAGCGCAGCGCGTAATCCTCCATCGTCTCGTTGGCCACAAGCTGGTTATACGAGCGTCTAACCGCGAGCACCCGCTGCTGTAATGCCATCCCACCTCGCTTTTCTATCGAGGCGTTACTCCCTGAACACCGCCGACGTTAATCGATTTATCTCGCTTTGCCACCCCTGAACCGGTAAAACGCGCAAGGGAATACGCATTCCGCCGTATTCCGCCGGCCAACCGGATTTCCCACCCTGTTTCGGATGTCCCCGCCCACGCGGAATGGGGGACCAATGTTCGCAACCCATGGGAGTTGGAGGCCCAATTCATGACAGAAACATTGATCAAGGTCGACTTAACGAAATCGCCGCTGGAAAATGACATGATCCACAACCGGTGGCATCCCGACATCCCGATGGTGTCGAAGGTGAAGCCGGGCGATGATTTCATTCTCCAATGCTATGACTGGACCGGCGGGTTCATCAAGAACAATGACAGCGCCGACGATGTGCGCGATGTCGACCTGACCACCGTTCATTACCTCTCCGGTCCGGTCGAGGTCGAAGGCGCGGAGCCGGGCGACCTGCTGGTAGTGGATTTCCTCGATATCGGCGTGCTGCCCGGCAATGAATGGGGCTTTAACGGCTTCTTCTCCAAAAATAACGGCGGCGGGTTCCTCACCGATTATTTCCCCTCGGCACAGAAATCGATCTGGGACATCAAGGGCATGTTCACTTCCTCCCGGCATATTCCGGGGGTGAACTTCGCCGGGTTGATCCATCCCGGGCTGATCGGCTGCCTGCCGGATGCGAAAATGCTGGCCGATTGGAACCGCCGCGAAGCGGCGCTGATCGCCACCAACCCGACCCGCGTGCCGGGCCTGGCCAACCCGCCTTTCGCCGCCACCGCGCATATGGGCCGGATGAAAGGCGAGGCCCGCAATGACGCCGCCGCCACCGGCGCGCGCACCGTGCCGCCGCGCGAACATGGCGGCAATTGCGACATCAAGGATCTCTCACGCGGCGCGCGGGTCTATTTCCCGGTTTATGTGAAGGGCGCCGGCCTCTCGGTGGGCGACCTGCATTTCAGCCAGGGCGACGGTGAGATCACCTTCTGCGGCGCGATCGAAATGCCGGGCTTCATCCATCTCGGCATCCATTCGCTCATCAAAGGCGGCATGGCGAAATACGGCATCAAGAATCCGATTTTCAAACCCAGCCCGATCAAGCCAAACTATCAGGACTTCCTGATTTTCGAGGGCATTTCCGTCGACGATTCCGGTACGCAACATTATCTGGACATGTTCACGGCCTATCAGCAGGCCTGCCTGAACGCGATCAATTACCTCAAGAAATTCGGTTATTCCGGAGCCCAGGCCTATTCGATCCTCGGCACCGCGCCGGTGCAGGGACATCTTTCGGGCATTGTCGACGTGCCGAACGCCTGCGCCACTTTGTATCTGCCGACGGAAATTTTCGAATTCGATATCAACCCCGGCGCTGATGGGCCGAAACCGTTCAACATGAACGGCATCGACATGCCGATCTCGCTCGACCTGTAAGGGCACTGCCATGCCGTTCTACGACTATCTGTGCACAGATTGCGGCCCGTTCACGGAAATGGCGTCGATGGAAAATTATGCCGACGACGCCATCTGCCCGGATTGCGGCGCCGGCGCACCGAGAGCTTTGCTCTCGGTGCCACATTTTTCCGCCATGGGTTCAACGCGTTTCAAAGCGCAGGCGATCAATGAAAAGAACGCCCACGCGCCGGAGACCAGCGCACGTTCCGGGCGCCACCCGCCCGGCTGCGGCTGCTGCGGCACGCCGCGCAAGGCCAAGACCAAGCCCGAGGCGGCGAAGAGCTTTCCGGGGACCAGGCCCTGGATGATCAGTCATTAGCGGAAGACAAGAAAGTAAGGGCTACTTTTTGTGAACAAAAAGTAGCAAAAAAACTTTGTTAATTTGGGCCCGTGCCGCTCGAGCGCCACAGGCCCAAAGCCAAAAAAGTTTTTGCGCCGCTTTTTCCAAAAAGCGGCCACTTTCTTTTTTTACTTACTCCGCCGCATAAGGCAGCCCCTCGATCGGGCATTCCGCCGTGCCGACGCTGCTACGGGTGAGCGCCTCCACCTTCGCGCGCGCGGCTTCCGGGTCGGTCACCCATTCCTTATAAAAATCGAACGGGCAGACCGCGAGGCCGGGCAGGTTCTCGCGGGAATTGATCATGCCTGTATAGCCGCGATGCAGCAGCTTATAGAGATGGTTTTGCGATTGCATGTTGCGCCGCGCATCGCGGATCAGGGATTTCGACAAAGCGGCGTATTGGATGCCATATTCCTCCTCGCCGCATTCTCCCATCGTACGGCCGTCGAAGCCGACGATCGCGGAATGGCCGAAATAGGAATACACACCGTCGAATCCGGCGGCGTTCGCCACCGCGACATACACATTGTTCGCCCAGGCCATGGCCTTCGCCATGATCACCTGCTGGTCCTTGGCCGGATACATATAACCCTGGCAGCGCACGATCAGCTCCGCCCCCTTCATCGCGCAGTCGCGCCAGATTTCCGGGTAATTGCCGTCATCGCAGATGATCAGGCTGATCTTCATGCCCTTGGGGCCTTCGGAAACATAGGTGCAGCCGCCGGGATACCAGCCTTCGATCGGCACCCAGGGAAGGATCTTGCGGTATTTCTGGACGATCTCGCCTTTGTCGTTAATCAATACCAACGTGTTATAAGGCACCTTGTGCGGATGTTCCTCGTGCCGCTCTCCGGTCAGGGAAAACACGCCCCACACTTTCGCCTCCCGGCAGGCGGCGGAAAAAATCTCGGTTTCTTCGCCGGGAATGACCGAAGCAGTCGCCATCATCTCGTCGCGGTCATACATGATGCCATGCGTGGAATATTCTGGGAAAACCACCAGATCCATGCCCGGCAGGCCCTGCTTCATGCCTTTCACCATGTCGGCGATTTTCTGCGCATTGGCGAGCACCTCGGCGCGGTTATGCAAACGCGGCATCTTGTAATTGACCACGGCGACACCGACCGTGTCATGGCTGGAGGAAATATCTCCGTGCAGCATTATAAGCTCCTGAAAATAGCGCGTTAAAAAAACGCCGGAGACACGAGGTCTCCGGCTTCAATGGCATCAGACGGTCGGTGAACCGTAGCTGAGCACAGGCGAGGCATGCGGCTTCTTGCACGCGTCATGGCAGGCAGAATCGAGCGAGCAGCAGAGCGAGCAGATGCTGCCCTTATGGAAGGGGCAGGCTGCCATGTCATGGGTTTCATATTCGAAGCCGCAGGACACGCAGCTCATGGCGCTATGGTGCACGCCGGCATGATAGTCCGGATCGCGGGCGATATAATATTTGCCCTTGGTGATGATAGCGACGATCGGTGACAGCACGAAGGACACGCCCAGCGCGATAAAGGCGGAATAGGCCGCCGCATATTCGCCGAACAGGCCGAAGAAAGCGAGCACGGAGATGATGGAAGCGACCACCATCGAGCCGAAGCCGACCGGATTGAAATTATAAAGATGCGCGCGCTTGAACTCGACATAAGACGGGCTGAGCTTCAGCAACGGCTTGTTGATGACGAGGTCCGCGGTGACGGCGCCAATCCAGGCCACGGCGACGTTGGAATAGAAGCCGAGAATATGGCCGAGCACCGAGAACATGTTCAGCTCCATCAAGGTCAGCGAAATGCCGACATTGAAGAAGATGTAGACCACGCGGCCCGGATGCGCGTGCAACAGGCGGGAGAAGAAATTCGACCAGGAGAGCGAGCCGGAATAGGCGTTGGTGACGTTGATCTTGATCTGCGAGAGGATCACGAAGAAGGTCGCCACCGAGACCGCGGCCATGCCGCCGCCCAGAATATAGGTGAAGCCGGTATGGTACATCTGGATCGGCTCGTTGGCCTTCGCGAGCGGCGTGCCATGGGTAAAGGCGAGCGACGCGAAGAACGAGCCCATCAGCTGCTTCGTCGCCCCCAGGATCACCCAGCCCGGCCCGGCGCCGAGCACGGCCAGCCACCAGCCGAACGAGCTCTTCTTGGTCTTGTCCGGCATGAAACGCAGATAATCCGCCTGCTCGCCGATTTGCGCGATCAGCGACAAGGCGATGCCGGCGGCAGAGCCAAAGAGCAGCGGGTTGAAGGAGGAGCCGCTGGGCGAGGAACCGGCGAAATGGGTCCAGTTGGAAATCGCATGCGGGTCGACCGCCAGCACCGCGATCGGCGGCGCGAAAAGCAGGGTCAGCCAGATCGGCTGTGTCCAGGCCTGCAATTTCGAGAGCAGCGTCATCCCGAACGTGACCAGCGGAATGATCATCAGCGAGCCGACGGCATAGCCGATCGGCAGCGGGACGCCGAAATACAAATTGAAGGCCTGCGCCATGATCGAGCCTTCAAGCGCGAAGAATATGAAGGTGAACGAGGCGTAGATGACCGACGTGATGGTGGAGCCGAGATAGCCGAAACCAGCACCGCGCGTGAGCAGGTCGACGTCGACATTATACTTCGCGCAATAATAGGCGATGGGAATTCCGGTCAGAAAAATGATGGTGGCGGCGGCGAGAATGCCGAAGAACGCATTCTCGAAACCGAACTGCACGGCAAGCGATCCGCCGATCGCCTGGTCGGCGAGATAGGCAATGCCGCCAAGTGCTGCCGAGAACACCGCATATTGCGACCAGGTGCGGAAGCTCTTCGGCGCATAGCGGAGGGAATAATCCTCAAAGACCGGATTCGAAACGAGCTTGTTGAATTTTCGTCGCGATACGCCGGCGCCGGCGCGGTCATTCGTTGTTGTCGACATGCACAATCTCCTCGAGGCGCGGGCGCGCCATTGCGGTTTCCATGGCCAGGGCTGGCTTTTCCTTGTTGCATGTCATCAAGCCATAACCGGCGCCTGCTGCGTATGGGCATTTGTCCGGTGCCTATGCGTCATTCCGCGTATGGAAACTCGGCTTCGGGTTGCCTGCACGCGCCCCCCTGACGTAGGAAGCATGGTTAGATGTTAACCGCTTGCCGCCACCGCGCTTCCCGTAAGGGCACGATATGAATTTGTCCGCTTTGCCAGAGAGTGGCCAGACGCCGGCGCAACGCGCGCAAGGCCGGCTTGTGCTCGGCTTCAAGCGGCTCGGCGCCGCGACAAAAATCGAGACGCTGTTCCAGGAAGGCGCGCTCAAAGCCCGCCTGCCCCGCCCGCAGGATGCCACGCTCTGCGAGGCGGTGACGCTGAACATTTCCGGAGGCGTGGCCGGGGGCGACCGGCTGGACACAAGGGTGACTCTGGCGCCCGGCGCGCAGGTGGCCCTGGCCTCGCAGGCGGCGGAACGGATCTATCGCACGCTCGGCCCCGCCGCGCGGATCAGCACGCAGCTAACCGTTCATGACGGCGCCCAGCTGGATTATCTGCCGCAGGAGACGATCCTGTTCGACCGTTTCGCGCTCGACCGTACTCTGGAGATCGACCTCCATGGCGATGCTGAATTTGTCGGCGTCGAAACATTGCTGTTCGGCAGGCAGGCGATGGGCGAGACGGTCCGGCTGGGCTCCTTGCGCGACCGGATCCGCCTCCGCCACGACGGACGCCTGGTGTTTCAGGACATGACGCGGCTGGAGGGCGAGATCGCCACGCAGCTTGAGCGCGGCGCGGTGGCCGGCGGCGCCTGCGCCGTCGCCGGCCTGATCATCGCCGGCCCCGGCGCCACGCAAAAGCTAGACAAGCTCCGCGACGTGCTCCACGCCGCGCCCGGGATCGTCGCCGGGGCCTCTGCTTTCGAAGGCATAATTTTTGCGCGCCTACTTGCACCGGACGGCGCTTCATTGCGACAGTGCCTACTGCCCGCTCTGGAAGCGTGCCGGGAGCGCGGAAAATTGCCGCGAGTCTGGCAGGGATAGGACCGCGGAAAGAGGGCGTACGAGGGTAGGCGGTAATAAGAGGGTAAGAGGGGTAGAGACATATGAATCTGACGCCGCGCGAGAAGGATAAATTGCTCATCGCCATGGCCGCGATGGTCGCACGGCGCCGGCTGGAACGCGGCGTCAAACTCAATGTGCCGGAGGCGATCGCGCTGATCAGCGATTTCGTCGTCGAGGGGGCACGTGACGGCAGACGCGTGGCGGAGCTGATGGCGGAAGGCGCGCATGTGATCTCCCGCGATCAGGTCATGGAGGGGGTGGCCGAGATGATTCATGATGTACAGGTCGAGGCGACCTTCCCCGACGGCACCAAGCTCGTGACCGTCCACGAGCCAATCCGATGATCCCCGGGGAGTTGCTCGTCGATGACGGCGAGATCGAGCTGAATGCAGGCCAGCCGCGCACGGCGGTGACCGTTGCCAATACCGGCGACCGGCCGATCCAGGTCGGCAGCCATTATCATTTCGCCGAAACCAATGCCGCGCTGGCCTTCGACCGCGACCAGGCGCGCGGCCAGCGGCTGGACATTGCGGCGGGCACCGCGATCCGCTTCGAGCCCGGGCAAAGCCGCGAGGTCACTTTGATCCCGCTGCGCGGCGCACGCCTTGCCGTCGGCTTCCGCGGCCTGACCATGGGAGAGATCAAATAATGACGAGCATCGACCGCCGCGCCTATGCGGACATGTTCGGCCCCACCGTCGGCGACCGCGTGCGCCTCGCCGACACCGAACTGTTCATCGAAGTCGAGCGCGATTTCACGCTGTACGGCGAAGAGGTGAAATTCGGCGGCGGCAAGGTGATCCGTGACGGCATGGGCCAGTCGCAGCGCACCAATGCCGAAGGCGCCATGGACACGGTGATCACCAACGCGCTGATCGTCGATCATTGGGGCATCGTGAAGGCCGATATCGGCCTTTCCGGCGGGCGGGTGAAGAAGATCGGCAAGGCCGGCAATCCGGACGTCCAGCCGGGCGTGGATATCGTGATCGGCCCGGGCACCGAGATCATCGCCGGCGAGGGCAAAATCATCACCGCCGGCGGCATCGACTCGCATATTCATTTCATCTGTCCGCAGCAGGTGGAGGAGGCTTTGGCCTCCGGCATCACCACCATGGTCGGCGGCGGCACCGGCCCCGCCACCGGCACCGCGGCCACCACCTGCACGCCGGGCCCCTTCCACCTCGCCCGCATGCTGCAGGCGGCGGAAGCCTTTCCCGTCAACCTCGCCTTCACCGGCAAGGGCAATGCGAGCCACCCCGCCGCGCTGGAGGAAATGATCCGCGCCGGGGCATCCTCCCTGAAACTCCACGAGGATTGGGGCTCCACGCCCGCCGCCATCGATTGCTGCCTGTCAGTGGCGGACAGGTTCGACGTGCAGGTGATGCTGCATTCCGACACGCTGAACGAAAGCGGCTTCGTCGAAGACACGATCGCTGCGTTCAAGGGCCGCACCATCCACGCCTTCCACACCGAAGGCGCCGGCGGTGGCCACGCGCCGGACATCATCCGCGTCGCCGGACTGGCCAACGTGCTGCCCAGCTCCACCAACCCCACGCGCCCCTATACGGTGAACACGCTGGATGAGCATCTCGACATGCTCATGGTGTGCCACCATCTGGACTCGTCGATCCCCGAAGACATCGCCTTCGCCGAAAGCCGCATCCGCAAGGAAACGATCGCCGCCGAGGATATTCTGCACGATCTCGGCGCGCTTTCGATGATCTCGTCCGACAGTCAGGCCATGGGCCGCGTCGGCGAGGTCGTGCTGCGCTGCTGGCAGACCGCGCATAAAATGAAGGTGCAGCGTGGCTCCCTGCCCGGCGACGGACGCGCCGACAATAACCGCGTGAAGCGCTACATCGCCAAATACACGATCAACCCGGCGATCGCGCAGGGCATGGCCACGCATATCGGCTCGGTCGAGGAAGGCAAGCTCGCGGATCTGGTGCTGTGGTCGCCCGCCTATTTCGGCGTCAAGCCGGACATGGTGCTGAAATCGGGCTCGATCGTGATGGCCGCGATGGGCGATCCGAACGCCTCCATCCCGACGCCGCAGCCGGTGCATTACCGGCCGATGTTCGGCGCCTTCGGGCGGGCGCTGGTGGAATCCTCCCTGCTCTTCGTCTCCGGCGCGGCGCTCGAGGCCGATCTCGGCAAATCCCTGAAGCTCTCGCGCCCGCTGGTCGCGGTCAGCAACACGCGCAGCACAATCTCGAAGAAATCCATGATTCATAACGACGCCACGCCGCATATCGAGGTCGATCCGGAAACCTATGAAGTGCGCGCGGATGGCGAGCTCCTGGTCTGCGAACCGGCGGAAGTTCTGCCGATGGCGCAGCGTTATTTCCTGTTCTGATGCGCCGCGCACAGAAAATCCTCCGCGCCGGAGAGTGGCCGGGCGAAGCCGCGCAGACGGTGACGCTGGATTTCGACCGGCGCTTTCGCCGCCGCCTGCGCTTTTGCACCGACCAGGGCGCGGAAATCCTGCTCGATCTGCCCGAAGCGATCCATATCCGCGACGGCGATGCGCTGACCTTGGAAGACGGGTCTCTGGTGGCGGTGCATGCCGCGGCGGAGCAGCTGCTGGAAATTTCCGCGCCCTCGCCGGACCTGCTGATCCGCCTCGCCTGGCATCTCGGCAACCGCCATCTCTCGGCGCAGTTCCTGCCCGGCGCGCTACGCATCCTCGACGATCATGTGATCGCCGAGATGGTCCGCGGCCTCGGCGGCACGGCGGCGCCAATCACCGCGCCGTTCGATCCTGAGCCCGGCGCCTATCATGGCTGAATTATCGCTTCTGCACCTGCTCACCTGGCTTTCCCCCGCTTTTCCCACCGGCGGCTTCGCCTATTCGCACGGGCTGGAATGGGCGGTGGAGGCCGGCGATGTGCGTGACGAGGCGAGCCTGACCGCCTGGATGGAGGACACGCTGCGCCTCGGCGCGCTATGGTCCGACACGATCCTGCTCCGCCTCGCCCATCGGGGCGAGGATGTAGCCGCACTCGGCCTGGCGCTGTGCCCCTCAGCGGAGCGGCGCCTGGAGAGCAGCGCGCAAGGGGCGGCCTTCGCCCTCGCCGCCGCCGCCTGGCCCGGCGTGGCGTGGGATGACGCGCCCCTGCCCTATGCTGTTGCTGTCGGCCGGCTCGCCGCCGCGCATGGCGTTGCGGAGGACGATACCACGCTCGCTTTCCTGCACGCCGCCAGCGCCAATCTGGTCTCCGCCGCCATCCGCCTCATCCCGCTCGGCCAGGCGGCGGGCCTGCGCGTCCAGGCCGCGCTCGAGCCGACAATCCTGGCCATCGCCCAGGCCAGCGCCTCGTCCGGCGCGGACGAGCTGGGCGGGGCCTGCTGGGCTTCCGACATCGCCGCCATGCGGCACGAAACACAATATACGAGGTTATTCCGCTCATGACACATAATGGACCTCTGCGCGTCGGCGTCGGCGGCCCGGTCGGCACCGGCAAAACCGCGCTGATGGATGCGCTGTGCAAGATCTTTCGCGACAAGATCGAGATCGCGGCGATCACCAACGACATCTACACCAAGGAGGATGCCGAATTCCTCACCCGCGCCGGCTCGCTGCCGCCGGAACGGATTCTCGGCATCGAGACCGGCGGCTGCCCGCACACCGCCATCCGCGAGGATGCCAGCATCAACCTCGCCGGCGTCGCGCAATTGTGCAAGAAATTCCCGGCGCTGGAACTGCTGCTGATCGAAAGCGGCGGCGATAATCTGGCCGCGACATTCTCACCTGAACTCGCGGATATCACCATTTACGTCATCGACGTCTCCGCCGGCGACAAGATCCCCCGCAAAGGCGGCCCTGGCATCACCAAGAGCGATCTTCTGGTGATCAACAAGATCGACCTTGCCCCGATGGTCGGCGCCAGCCTGGAGGTGATGGACCGCGACGCCAAACGCATGCGCGGCGACCGGCCCTTCATTTTCGCCAATGTGAAAGCCGGAAAAGGCACGCAGGAAATTGCCCGTTTCATCGCCGAGTCCGGCGGATTGACGTGGCGCGCAGACGATCAAGGTTAAGAAAGCGGCCGCTTTTTGAAAAAAGCGGCGCAAAAACTTTTGCTATTTTAGGCGGCTGTAAGCCGCCTTCGCCCCATTAATAAAGCCTCAGCGCCCCGGCGCGGCCGCCAGCCGCGCCGCACACTTATAACAGCCAATGCGCCCAACGCCGCCGCAACGGCCGAAGCAACGGAGGTTTGGCCATAATCGCTGGCCATTCACCGCCCATTTGGCTGGAATTGTCGGTTTTTTGGCCGAAAACGACGCCTAACAATCATCGCAACAAACTATTGCAGCACCTAGAAAACAACCTGAGGTATTTCAGGCGGTTCGTTCTCATGCGGCAAAAACTGTACGCTTCCAGGATTACTATCCCCAGCTCCGTGCGCTCAGACGCTCATCGCATGCCGGACCGTTCACAACCGTGCTTCCTCCCGCCACAAGATGAGTTTTTAACAATGCGCAAAATACCGACGACGGTCCTCACAGGTTTTCTCGGCGCGGGTAAGACGACACTTCTGAACCGTATCCTGACCGAAAAGCATCAGGAAAAGATCGCGGTGATCGTCAATGAATTCGGCGCCGTCGGCATTGACGGGCAACTGGTCATCGGCACCGACGAGACCCTTGTCGAACTCAATAATGGCTGCATCTGCTGCACCGTGCGCGATGACCTCATTTCGGCCGTTGGCCGCATCCTTGAAGCGGGTCATGCAATTGACCGGTTTGTGATCGAGACCACCGGCCTCGCCGATCCCGCGCCGGTCATTCAATCCTTCATGCTCGACGAAGTTCTCCGGGCGAGCCTGGCGCTTGATGCCATCGTAACGGTGGTGAATGCGGAATATCTGCTCGATGAACTCGAGCACGAGGAAGCGCGGGAACAGATCGCCTTCGCGGACGTGCTTCTGCTCAACAAGAAAGACCGTGCGCGGCCCAATCTCCCGACCATCGAGCAGAAGCTACGCCAGCTCAATCCCGTCGCCCGGATCCATGTGACCGAACAATGCGCCGTGGATATGAACGCGATCCTGGGCGTCGGCGCCTTCGACGTACGCAACGCCCTGCGCATCGACCCACAGCTCCTGGAGGAAAGTGCCCACGAACATGATGCGGATATCGTGAGCGTGGCGATCCGCCGACAAGGAGACGTCGACGGGGTGGCGCTCAATGGCTGGCTGAACCGGCTGGTCCAGGAACGTGGGCTCGACCTGCTGCGCTTCAAAGGCATCGTTAACCTGGCCGACGAGCCGCGGCGCTTCGTTTTCCACGGTGTGCATATGACCTTTGACGGCGCACCGGGCCGACCCTGGGGGCGCGACGAAGACAAGGTGAACGAACTCGTCTTCATCGGACGCCGATTGGACGCCGAAGAATTGCAGCGCGACTTCGAGACCTGCCTTCTGCCTGAGGCCCACCTCGCCCGCTGACACCGTCACGGCCTCAGGTCCCGTCTTTTGTCCGATCCGGAGACATTGTCATGAAGATCCAGCATTATATCGGCGGGCTTGAAGGGCTCGGGCCCCTCGAGTTCGATAAGCGCGTGTTTGCCGAAGAATGGGAAAAACGTATTTTCGGCATCCATGTCGCAATGATGGCGCTGAGCACGCATCTGCCGCTCGCACCGACCCAGAGCAGCTTCAAAAACAAATGGAGCTGGGCGGACCTGCGCACGGGCGCGGAAGGGATGAATCCTTTCGATTATTTCAAATACCGCTATTACGAGAAATGGCTCGGCGGGATTTCCGGCTTCTTCGTTGAAGAAGGCTATATCACCGAGGAAGAGCTGGAAGCCGAGACCCAGGCCATTCTCGCGGGGGCGAAGACAACAGAGCATGATCCGGCCGCCCGACCGGTTGATCCGCAGATCGATGCGCGTGTGGAAACATATCTCTTAATTGGCGATTCCCCGAAACAGGATGTCGCCTTCGTCAATCGTTTCGATGTCGGCGACATGGTGCAGGTCAAAGACGTGCCGGCCGCCGCGCACACGCGGCTGCCCGGCTTCCTGCGCGGCCGCGTCGGCACTGTCGAGGCGGTCTATCCCGGCGCCTATGGCTATTTCAACGAGACCGGCGACGGCATCGGTCCCGCCATGCCCGTCTATTGCGTGAAATTCGAGCCCGGCGATTTGTGGGCCGTGAGGGTTGAGGACGGTTTCACCATCTATGCCGATCTTTTCGATGCTTATCTGGCGCCGCTCCCCGCGCCGGCACATGATGCAAAGGCGACACCATGACTGAGCTTTTCAAATTTCCTACGGAGCGCGAGACCCGAAGTGCCGCACGCGTCAAGGCGCTGGAACAGCTCCTGATCAAAAAGGGCGTCATCACGGGCGAGACCGTCGATAAGGTGCTGGGATATTTCGAGACCCGCATGGGGCCGTTCAATGGCGCCAAACTGGTAGCCCGCGCCTGGGTCGATCCCGCCTTCAAAGCCCGCCTCATCGCCGACACCGCCGCCGCCATCGCCGAACTCGATTTTCCGGAAGGGATGACCGGCGCCGAAGGGGAACATATGAAGGCGGTCGCGAACGAGCCCGGCGTGCATAATCTTATCATTTGCACGCTTTGCTCCTGCTATCCGTGGCCGATTCTCGGCCTGCCGCCTTACTGGTACAAGGATCCATCCTTTCGGGCGCGCGCGGCGCGTGAGCCGCGCAAGGTCCTCGCCGAGTTCGGCCTGCCGCTCGATCCTGCGGCCGAGATCAAGGTCTGGGACAGCAGCGCGCAAATCCGCTGGTTTGTCGTGCCTGAGCGCCCAGCGGGAACCGATGGCTTCACCGAGGAACAGCTGGCTGCCTTGGTCACGCCCGAGGCCATGATGGGTGTCGCCGCCGCGAAGACGCCATGATCACGCGCTTCGAGCATTTCGCCGTGACCGATCTGATGGGCGCCGGCGATCCTCCGCCGCGCCTGAACGGCAATTTATGTTTCGCCGAACCTTGGGAGCGCACGGTTTTCGGCATGGCTCTTGCCCTGGCGAAAAGCGGCATCTTCGAGTGGGAAACCTTTCATCAGAACCTCATCGCGGCGATCGCGCGCTCGGAGCGTAGCCATGCGCTCGATGACCCTTCTTGGAATTATTACAATTGCTGGCTGGAGGCGCTCGAACAAACCATCCTCGCCGCAGGATCGGTTTCGCCAGATGAGCTGAGCGCGCTTTTCGCGGAAAACGATCAGGGTTGAAGAAAGCAGCCGCTTTTTGAAAAAAGCGGCGCAAAAACTTTTGTTTATTTTGGCCTGCTGCGCTGACACAGCGCGTCTCGAGAACGCGCTGCGCTTTCTATGCCTCTCAGCTTTGTGAACGCAGGAAAGCCGGAGAGCCTCTTTTACGTTTCCGCGCCACTGAACCGGAAAGAGGCAAAAGCGTTTCCGTGAAAAACAGGCCGCCATTCCTGAACTTCAATATTTGCCAAGCATAGGCGTTGAGTCTTTGGGTTTCAGCACAAGCGCCCAGAGAGCAGCGACATAATCAGATTTATTTTTGGGCTTTCAGCCTCTGACTTGCCTGCATTTTGCACAGCAAAATACGCCTTGCCTTGCAATTAAGCAAACCTTAGGAATCCGGCAGAAACTTAACTGAAA
Source organism: uncultured Pseudomonadota bacterium (assembly GCA_963798115.1). Lineage (GTDB taxonomy): Bacteria > Pseudomonadota > Alphaproteobacteria > Acetobacterales > Acetobacteraceae > Acidocella. Next base: position 208,573 of record CAWCRT010000010.1, on the reverse strand, counting down.
TTGTTTGCGATTTTGGAATCATGATGTCGCCTTGCGCCCTTTCGCTCACGAGCAACACCCGCGTCGAAGGTCTGCAACACGGCTTCGAGAACTTCCTGTTATCCGCAGCCTGTTTCGTCGCCTGACCACCCGCTTACCACTGGCCTGAAGGAGTCCCACCATGTCGAACTATGTTGCGCAGATCGTCAGCATCGGTATTCTTGCCGTCCTCGACACCTATTTGACGGCAACGATCCTGCCGATCCCAGTATGGGTCACCTTCATTGCCTGGGCATCGTTTTTTGCCTGCGGTGGCGGCATGCGGGGCTTGCTGCAATCCGTGGCCTCGAACTGGACCGGCATTCTCATCGCTGCGGCGTCTCTATTCTCTGCCGGGCTGCTGGGCGGTGGCTCCCAGGCCGCTGCGATCTGCGTCGGCGTCGGCAGCGCGGCGATGATCGTCATGACCAAGAGCCCGGCAATTCCCTATGCGCCGGCGATCGTTTTCGGCTTTGCCTCCTTCGTCGGCACCAGCATCGCCACCAACCACCCTGTCACAACCCCCGGCCTCGCCAATCCGGTTCTGGTCTCGGGTCTCGCTATGCTGGTCGGCGCACTCTTCGGCTTCGTCTCTGAAAAGCTGGCGAACATCCTGTCCGCGCGCACCGTCACGGCGCCCCTGCCCGCAGCCGAATAAATCGACAACGGGCCGGAGCAGCCTTCACCGCCCCGGCCCAAATTCAAAAAAGTTTTTGCGCCGCTTTTTTCCAAAAAGCGGCCACTTTCTTTCAATGCGCGCCTACCCCCGACTTCGAGACCGCCGCCGGTTTACGGATCAAAAGCAATGCCGCCGCCGCGAAGGCAAGCACGATACCCATGACGGCGAAAGCGTCGCTGAACGCCATCACCAAGGCCTGGCGGTGAACGAGGCGGCCGAGTGCGATGATGGCCTGCTGGTGCGCCTCGGCGGCATCCGAGACGCCGCGCGAGGCGAAATAGCCCTGCATGCGGGCGATCTCCTGGCCGACGGCGCCGCGTTCCGCCGTCACATACTGGCCGATAATGTTGGAATGGAACTGCTCACGCCTTGTGATGATGGTGGCGAGCACCGCCGTGCCGATCGCACCGCCGAGATTGCGCAGCATGTTGAAGAGCGCGGATGCGTTGGCGGCGTCCTTCGGCATGATCTCGGCCGTGGCGATCGTCGAAAGCGGTGTCAGCACCATCGCCTGTCCCACGGCACGCACGAGGTTCGGGATCAGCAATTGCGGCCCCGAATAATCGACGGACATATGCGTGTTCAGCAAAAAGCTCGTGGCGAAGAGCGCGATCCCCGCCATGGCGATGTAGCGCGCATCCACCCATTTCATCAGAACGGGCACGAACGGAATGAGGATCAGCTGCGGCAGCCCGGTCCAGGCCAGCACTTCGCCGATCTGCTCGGCATTGTAGTTCTGAACCTGGCCGAGATATTGCGGCAGAACATAGACCGAGCCGAACAGCGCCACGCCGACAAGAACATTGACGAGCGTGCCGATGCCGAAACTGCGCTTCATGAGCAGCCGCAAATCGACCAGCGGTTTTGAGATTTTCAGCTCGATCGCCACGAACGCCGAGAGGAAGATTACGGCGATCACCGTCAGCCGCACGATGAAAAGCGAGCCGAACCAGTCGTCCTTGTTGCCTTCCTCGAGCAGGGTCTGCAGCGCGGAAAGCCCGATCGCCATCGTCGCGATGCCGGCCCAATCACCTTCCCTCAAGAGCGACAGCCGCACGGGCTCGCGTTCCAGCGTGAACCAGAGGGCGATCACCATGGCGATGCTGGGGATGGTGTTGATGAAGAAGATCGTCTGCCAGCCATAATTCTCGGTGAGATACCCGCCGATGGTCGGGCCGATTGCCGGCGCGAAAGTAACGGAGAGCGCGAACATCGCCAGTGCCATCGGCTGCTGGCCTTTCGGCAGGCGCGTGACGACCATGGTGAAGGCCATCGGGATCAGCACGCCGCCGGCAAAACCCTGCACGCCACGCAGCATGATCATCGTGCCGAGATTGGTCGCAAAGGCGCAGGCCATTGAGAACAAGGCGAAGGCGATGGTGCTGGTGATCATATAGCGGCGGAACGAGAAAACCCGGCTGAAATAGCCGGTGAGCGGAATCACCACGATCTCGCCGATCAGATAGGAGGTCGAGATCCACGCCCCGTTATCGATACCGGTGCCGATGCCGCCCTCGATATCGAGCAACGACGCGTTGGTGATCTGGATATTGAGCACGGCCATGAAGGCGCCGATCATGCCAGCGGTCACCGCGATCCAGGTCTTCAGGCTGGCCTTGCCGTCGCTCGGCATGGGCTGCGAAATGGCTGGTTGGGAGCGGGACATGGAATTATTCCTCCGCGACCGTGCGCGCGGATCGATCCGCGTTCCTGGTGTCGATCGAGGGCTCGACCGACATGCCGGGCCGGAGTTCGCCGGCGAGCGGATCGCTGGCATCGAGGCTGATCTTCACCGGGATGCGCTGGACGATCTTGGTGAAATTGCCTGTGGCATTATCAGGCGGCAGCAGCGCGAATTCCTGGCCGCTCGCCGGGGCGATGCTCTGAACATGGCCATGAACAATGGCGCCCGGAAACGTATCGACCGAGATCTCCACCTTCTGGCCAGGATGGACATTGGTAAGCTGCGTCTCCTTGTAGTTGGCGACGATATAGGTGCGCGAGAGCGGCACCAAAGTCATCAACTGCGTACCGGCCTGGACATATTGGCCGACACGGACGGTCCGGTCGCCGACCGTGCCGCTGATCGGCGCGGTGATGGTGGCGTAAGAGAGGTTGGTCTCGGCCTGCGCCTCGACCGCGATGTCGTGGGCGAGCGTGGCTTTCGCCTGGCCCAGATTGGCCTGCAGCAGTTCGACCTGTTTTTCCGCCGTGGTCAGCGATGCCTGGTCGCGCGCGACCTTGGCGTGGGCTTCCGCGATCTCGGCATCGGCCTGCTGTGCGCTCCGGCGCGTTCCTGCACCTGTGGTCACAAGGGCCGCGTAACGCAGATCGTCCTGCTGGGCGAAAGTCTCGCTGGCACGGTCAGCGACAAGATCGGCCTGGGCCGCAGCGATGATGGATTGTTGCACGTCCAGCGCCGCCTGCCGCCCGGCAATGTCAGCGCGCGCGGCCCCAATGTCAGCCTTCGCCTGGGCGAGAGCAATCCGCAGGTCCCGATCGTCGATGCGGGCAAGGACCTGGCCCGCTTTGACGGTCTCATTATCGTCGACAAGAACCTCAGCGATATAGCCTGAAACCTTCGGGGCGATGGTCGAATTGTCAGCCTGGACGTAAGCATCATCGGTCGAGACCTCGAAACGACCCACCGTCCAATAAGAATGGCCGTAATAGCCGATCGCGCCGAGAATAAGCGCCGCGGCGCCCGCCAGAAGCAGATTGCGCATGCCGCGCCGGCGGCGGACCATTTTCTCGGCCGCGGAGACCTTATCCGCCTTTGCCGCCTCGAACGGGGTATCGCCGGCATCGGCCACGGGGCTTGACGGCATTGCCTCCTCCGCGAGCAAATTCCTGGCGAAATCGAGATCTTTACCCATCACCGAGGCATCGTTTTCGGCTTCGATCAGGCTTGCGTGCTTGGCCATCATCGTTGCTCCCTAGCGCGCCACCGGCGCTGAGCCACACAGCTATTTAAGAAACTTGATGTTTTCCATAATATGATTTATATCGGTTTCGTCAAGAAGATTTGGAAAATTGTGATGTTCCCAAATCGAATGGCTGAGCGGCGCCCACGTGGACGGCCGCAGCTGCGCTCCGACGACGAAACGCGGCGAATGATCATCGAGGCGGCCGGGGAGGAATTCCGCAAGAACGGCTACGCGCGAACCTGCATGAACGACGTCGCGTGCGCCGCGGGCGTCTCAACCAAGACGCTCTACCGGCTGATCCCAGCCAAGGAAGAGCTGTTCAGCATCTTCGTGACGGATCGCATCGACCGTTTCCTGGAGGCGGTGAACCCAATTCAGGTCGACACGCTCGACATCGATGACGCGCTCGAACGTATCCTTATCGCCTATGGCACCCTCACGCTCTCCCCGGAAACAATCGGCGTTAACCGGCTGGCCATCGCGGAGAGCGACCGTTTTCCCGACATCGCCGCGACCTTCTACGAACGCGCCGTCATGCGCATCAACACCGCCATGGCGGGCTGGCTCAGAACCCAGCACGAGCGTGGCCTGATCGAACTCGACGATCCCGACATGGCCGCGGGCATGCTCAGAGGCATGATGCTGATGGAACCGCAACGCGCCGTGATGATGGGCATCCGCCCGCCGCCCGACGCCGCCGAAATCGCGATACGCGCCAAGGTGTGCGCGCGGACGTTTCTCAATGGGTTGCGTAAGAAAGAGGCCGCTTTTTAAAAAAAGCGGCGCAAAAACTTTTTTGAATCTGGGCCTGAGGCGCTCGAACGGCACGGGCCCAAATTAGCAAAGTTTTTTTGCTACTTTTTGTTCACAAAAAGTAGGCCTTTCTTCCTTACTTCAATGCTGCCGCCGCAACGCCGCGACATCGGCCGCCGTCACGTGCGATGGCGTGCTGCCGAAGCGCGCGGTTACGTAATTGGCAACCGCGGCGATTTCAGTGTCGGAATAAGAATGGCCGAAGCCCGGCATATAGGGTTCGGGCGTGCCAGGCTTGCCGGCGCCGCTGAGGATCATCAGAACGACATTGGCGCCGCTCGGGTCATTGACCGCCCGCACGCCTGTGAGCTGCGCCTGGGGGATGATCGCCCCGGCGCCGGTCCAGGCGTGGCAGCTCTCGCAATTGCCCTCGAACATGCGCGCGCCGATGGGATTATCAATGCCGGCGAGCTGGGCTGTGGCCGGAGCCGGGCCGGCAAGCGGCGGCAGGTCGCTCGCCACCGGCGGCACGGTGCGCAGATAAGTGACGATCGCCGCTATATCGGATGGCGTCAGGCTGGCGAGACTGAATTCGACCGCCTCACCCATCGGGCCTGAGGCGACGCCGTGCCCTTTTGTATAGCCGGTCGCGAGATATTGGGTGAGCTGCTGCGCCGACCAGTCGCCGATGCCGCTCATTTTGTCGGTGCTGATATTATAGGCGTTCCAGCCCTCGGCGATGCCGCCGGCGAATTTGCGGCGCTCGTTAAGGGCCTGCATCAGATTGCGCGGCGTATGGCACTCGCCGCAATGGCCCGCCGCCTCGACCAGATAGGCGCCACGATTCCAGGAATCGCTTTGCCCCTGCACTGGGCGGAAGCGATGGTTCGGGTTGAACAGAGCCGCCCAGATCGTCATCAGCCAGCGCTGATTATAGGGGAAAGCGAAGCTGTTCGGCTGCTTCGCTTGCGTCACCGGCTTCAGCGAAAAAAGATAGGCCTTGATGGCCAGCACGTCCTGGTCCGTCAGCAGCGTGTAGGAGGGATAGGGGAAGGCCGGATAATAATGTGAGCCATCCGGCGCGATGCCGCGATGCACGGCGTTGAGAAACTCGGCATCGGTCCATCTGCCGATACCGGTTTCGGGGTCGGGCGTGATATTCGGCGCGTAGATGGTGCCGAATGGCAGCACGAAGGCCCGCCCGCCGGCAAACGGTATCCCACCTTTCGCCGTGTGGCAGGGTTCGCAATCCGCCATATCGGCGATATAGGCGCCCTTCGCCGCCGCGTCGGCACTGACGAGGTCCGCTGGCGCGCCGGTGGGCGACGCGCCGTGATAGGCGGAGAGTGCGACCGGCGTGCCTGTAGCGAAGGCAGAGGGGCCGGGCTGGCACACCAGCCAGGCGACCCACCCGGCGGCCGCAATCCCGACGATCACCACAATCCCGATCAGCGTGGACAGGACCGGTTTCATGCGCATGGGTCAGACCGCCCGCGCGATCAGCGCCGGGTTGATCGGCATGCGCGTGAGCTGCACGCCCGTCGCCGCGAAAACGGCGTTGGCGACCGCGGGCTGCACCACCACGGTGCCCGGCTCGCCGATGCCGCCGGAATTCTCGGTGCTGGGCACGATATGGGCCTCGATCAACGGCGCCTCGTCGATGCGGAGGATACGATAATCGTTGAAATTGCCTTGCTGCACCCGCCCGCCGGCAAAGGTGATCTGGCCGTGCAGCACCGCGCTGATCCCGAAGATAACGCCGCCCTGGATCTGCGCGACCAGAATATCCGGGTTGACGACCCTGCCGACATCCGCGGCCACGACCACCCTTGTGACACGCACATCCCCCTCATCGCTCACCGCCACATCCGCGACCGCGGCGAGATAGCTGCCGAACGCATCCATCAGCGCGATGCCCCGTCCCCGCCGACCGCCAAAAGACGAAGCCGGTGCCGGCGTTCCCCAGGCCGCTTTTTCCGCGGCGAGGTTCAGCACCCCAAGGCCGCGGGGACTCTGCCCCAGCATGTCGCGCCGGAAGGCGAGCGGATCGGTGCCGGTCTTATGCGCCATCAGGTCCATGAAGGACTCGATGGAAAAGACGCTGCTGTTCGGGCCGACACCGCGCCAGAACGCAGCGGGAACAACGCTCTCATTGCGGATATAGTCCACCTGCATGTCGCCGACCGAATAGGCAATCGCGGTGGCCCCATCGACCGCATCGGGGTCGATGCCGTGCTGGAAGGCCGGTGGCAGCCAGCGCGCCATGATGGAGGTGCCGGTGATGCGGTGCTGCCAGGCGGTGATCTTGCCGTTCTCCAGCCGCGCCTTCAGCTGGTCGTGGTAGAGCGGGCGATAGATCTGCTGGCGGATATCCTCCTCGCGCGACCAGGTCACTTTCACCGGCCCATCGACATGGGCGGCAATGCGCACCGCCTTCACCACGCTGTCAGGTTCGAGCCGGCGGCCGAAACCGCCGCCGATATAATGGTTATTGATCGACACCTTCTCAGGCGCGATGCCGAGCACCTTGGCCGCGCCGTCCTGCGCGAAGCCCGGCACCTGTGTGCCGACCCAGACTTCGCAGACGCCGTCATGCACGTGCACGGTGCAGTTCATCATTTCCATCGGTGCATGGGCGAGGAAGGGCAACTCGTAGCTCGCCTCGAACAGCGTGCCTTCCTTCAGCCTGGCCGGCGCGTTCCCCACTTTCCTGGCGACGACCCCCTCCCCCTCGGCGGTTTTTTCCAGCTCCGCCCAGAGCTGCGCCTGGTCGAGCGCGGCATTAGCGCCGGGCTCCCATACGATCGCGAGCGCGTTCAGCCCCTGCATCGCGGCCCATGTATTGTCGCCGACCACCGCGACGAGATTATCCAGCACCACCACCTGCCGCACGCCCGGGATGGCAAGCGCCTTGGACTGATCGACGGTGCCGACCTTGCCGCCCAGCACCGGCGAGGCCCGCAACGTGGCGAACTTCATGCCGGGCAGCATCATATCGATGCCGTAGACGGTTTTGCCGATGGCTTTGTCCGGCGTGTCGATGCGGTGCACCGGCTTTCCGATCAGGCGGAACTGCGAGGGATCCTTCAGCTTGACCGTGGCCGGCGCCGACAGGCCGGCGGCGCGATCCGCCACCTCGCCATAACGGAGCGATTGCCCGCTCGCTTTATTCGTAATCACGCCGTTCTCGGTGGTCAGCCCGGCAGGGTCGACGCCCCATTGGGCCGCCGCCGCCTGCACCAGCATTGCCCGGGCGGTCGCCCCCGCTTTGCGCAGCGGCCCGGACCAGGCCAGGGTCGTCGTCGACCCGCCGGTCGCCTGGACGATGAGGACCGGGCTGCCATAGTCCGCCTGGTCCGGCGGCGCATGCGCGATGACCACCTTGTCGAAGACGGCATCGAGCTCCTCGGCAAGGCACTGAGTCTGCGACGTATAGACCCCCTGCCCCATTTCCACGGCCGGCAGGGTGAAGGTCACCGTATCGTCGGGCGCAATATGGATGAAGGCGTTGAAGCGCGCGCCGGCCGGCACCTTCTCGTCCGCGCGCGCCCGCCCCAACGGCAGCTCAATGCCGATCAACAGGCCCCCGGCGAGCGCGGCGCCACCGGCCAGCACAGCGCGGCGTGAGAGCCCGCCCGGATCAGGATTATGAGGCTTGCGCAGCATTCTTGATCCCCTCGCGGATCCGCACATAGGTGCCGCAGCGGCAGAGATTGCCGGCCATCGCCGCGTCGATCGCCTCATCGTCGGGGTTCGGGTTGGCAGCCAGCAGGGCAGAGGCGGACATGATCTGCCCGGGCTGACAATAGCCGCATTGGATCACCTCGAGCTGGAGCCAGGCTCGCTGGATCTTCGTCCCTGCCGGCGTGGCCCCGATGCCCTCAATGGTGGTAATCGCGCGCCCGCCGACCGCGCCAACGGGCAATTGGCAGGAACGCACCGCCACGCCGTCAAGCTGCACCGTGCAGGCCCCACATTGGGCGATGCCGCAGCCGAATTTGGTGCCGGTCATGCCGAGCACATCCCGCAGCACCCAGAGCAGCGGCATTTCGTGCGGAACATCGACATTGTGGCTGGCGCCGTTGATCGTGAGGTCCATGCCGGTCCCTCCTGGCCTACCGCGAATTTAGACAGGTGAAACCATGAGAAGAAGGTCAAAAAGGCGGTTGATTTACGACATGGTTGTAGGAAATGAAAAAGTGAGAAAGTGGCCGCTTTTTGAAAAAAGCGGCGCAAAAACTTTTTTGACTCTGGGCCTGAGGCGCGGAAACCGCCCTGACCCAAATTAACAAAGTTTTTTGCTACTTTTTGTTCACAAAAAGTAGCCGTCCTTAGCTTTCTTAGGCAGTCCCGGCGCAAAAAATTTTACTCGATCATTGAAAATGGCGTGGCGCATATCAACAAAGTGCAATGAGGCGCTAAATTTTTGAGGAGCCTGCTGTGCCTAGCGTCGGAATTGTTCTTTCGCCCGGATTTCAAATGATGTGCTTCGCGGCGATTTCGGCCTTCGAGGTCGCTAATGTCGCCGCCGACGCATCATGCTACGACATCACCATCCTCTCGGAACGAGGCGGGCCGGTGCGGAGCACGCTCGGCGCGGCGCTCGAGACCGAGCGTTTCGAAGATCCCGGCGATTTCGACACCATCATCGTCGGCGGGCTGATGGCACCGGCGCCATCGTCGAAGAGTGTGATCGCCTTCCTGCGCGAAGCCAGCGTACGATGCCGGCGCGTGGCGTCGATCTGCACCGGCGCTTTCGCACTCGCCGAGGCGGGTCTGCTCGACGGCCGGCGCGCGACCACCCATTGGCTCTTCGCACATGATTTGCAGGCGCGTTTTCCACAGGTGAAGATGGAGGCTGATAGCATCTTCATCATCGACGATCCGATCTGGACCTCGGCGGGCATGAGCGCCGGCATCGATCTCGCGCTCGGCATGATCGAGAAGGATTACGGGGCCGATCTGTCGCTCGAAGTGGCGCGCACCCTGGTCATTTCTCATCAACGTGCCGGCGGCCAGTCCCAGCATTCGACCCTCCTGCTCATGAACGCCAAGTCGGACCGTATTCAGAACGCGCTCGCCTTCGCGCGGCAGAATCTCCGCACCACCCTCAGCGTCGAACAACTGGCCGAGATCGCCCATTTGAGCCCGCGCCAATTCAGCCGGGCTTTCCGCGCCGAAACCGGGCAAAGCCCGGCCCGCGCCGTCGAGAAGCTGCGGGTGGAGTCCGCTCGGCTGATGCTGGAACAAAGCCGCCATTCGCTCGATGTGGTCGCAATCGAAAACGGCTTCACCGACCGGGAGAGGATGCGCCGCGCCTTTCTGCGCGCCGTCGGCCAGCCGCCGCAGACGGTCAGGCGCGTGGCGCGCAACACCAGGGCTGCGGCAATCGGCTGGACCTCCGCCCGGCCCATCTGATCCCCCGGGCGCCGACGCCGCTCTCAGGGGCCAAAGGTTTTTGCGCCGCTTTTTTCCAAAAGCGGCTCTTGCTTCACCTTTCCGGACCCTTCACGCCGGCAGCGGGATATATTCCGCGTCATCTCCCGGCACCAGGCCAAAGCGCCGCTCACGCCAATCCTGCTTGGCCTGTTCGATGCGCTCCTGCGAGGAGGAGACGAAATTCCACCAGATATGGCGCGGCCCGTCCATCGGCTCGCCACCGAGCAACAGAACGCGCGCGGGCGAAAGAGCCCGCACGGTGATGGCATCGCCGGGGCGGAAAATCAGCAGCTGGCCTTCGCCAAACTGCTCGCCGGCGATTTCCACCTCGCCGGAGAGCACGTGCACGGCGCGTTCTTCATGATCATCGGGCAATGGCAGGAGGCTGCCGGCCGCAAGGCGGGCATCGCAATAAAGCGTTTCCGAATAGACTTTCACAGGAGATTTCGCGCCGTAAGCGGTACCGGCGATCACCCGCAGCGTGATCTCCGCATCCTCAAGCTGCGGCAGTTCGGCGCCGGGATGGTGGAAGAAACCCGGCGCTGTTTCCTCGAAAGTCTTCGGCAGCGCCACCCAGCTTTGAATGCCGAGCAGTTTCCTTTCCTGCGCGCGCGTTTCGGTCGGAGAGCGTTCGGAATGGGCGATGCCGCGCCCGGCCGTCATCCAATTCACGTCGCCCGGCAGAATGGCCTGGGCGCTGCCCAGCGTGTCGCGATGGAAGATGGCGCCTTCCGTGAGATAGGTGACGGTGGCGAGGCCGATATGCGGATGCGGGCGCACATCGAGCCCCGTATCCGGTACGAAGATGGCGGGGCCGATATGGTCGAGAAAGACAAATGGCCCGACCATGCGGCGCTTGCTGTGCGGCAAGGCGCGGCGCACGCGCAAACCGCCAATGTCATGCGTGGCCGGCGTGATGACGATATCCGCCTTGCCCTCGGGACCACCGGTTCTTGGATCATGCAACCAGGACATTGTTGCTCTCCTGTTCGTGCGTGCAGCGCCGGCGCTGTCGGCACCGGAACGACTTTTTACCGGAAACACTCCGCCGACGCAGGATGTTTTTTGTCAAGGCGAAACAGGATCAGCCCTGAATGAATCCCGGAAGTTCCCGATTGATCCGATCATGCATCGTCTTCACCATACCATGCGGAGCGCCTCGGGCCGGAATTTATCAGCCGATTGATGGCCCTATGTGTTACGTAATGCCCCGCGAATGGCTGCAAGATCCGTTCTCTCCGGAGGTCGCCATGACCGCACAGAATGATAACCATTCAGGCACCCCGCTTTCTCTCGCCGGCTATCTCACAACCATTTCGGTAGAGGACGCCGTGGTCCTGCAAACAAGCGCCGGCGCCAAAGCCGGGCTGGAAATTTACCGCAAGCATTTCCGCCAACCGGTCTTTGGCAAGATCGCCGCCCCTCCAGCGTTCGTCGGCTTTCTGGTCGCGCTCGCCCTTGGCCCCTATCAGCTCCGCCTCGGCCGCCGGCCCATGCAGCATTTTGCGCCGGACAGCGTGCTGATCCACGACCTCGCGCAACCTTTCGAAGCCTATATCGGCAGCTCCTTCGATATTTTATTTCTCTATATCTCCGCTACCGCCTTGGATGATGTGGCACAGGAGACCGGCGCGGCGCCGGTTCAGCGGCTGCGCTGCATGGCGGGGATGACCGACCCCGTACTGGCGGGGCTGGGCCGGGCCCTGATGCCGGCGCTGTACTGCCCCGCCAGAAAGAAAGCCTTGTTTGTCGATCAGCTTGCCTTCGCGCTCAATCTACATATCGCGCAGCATTATGGCGCGCTGGCCTTGCCTGGCCTCAACGCGAAGCGCGGCCTGACGCCAATCCAGGAAAGCCGCGCCAAGGAATATCTCGCCACGCATCTGGCCGATGATGTCTCGATCGCCGATGTTGCCTCCGCCTGCGGTCTGTCGCGCAGCTATTTCATAAAATCCTTCAGGGAAAGCACTGGTAAAACGCCGCATCGCTGGCTGCTGGAACATCGGCTGTCCCACGCCCGGAACCTGCTGGCCAAAAGCAGCGATGCCATCGCCGAAATTGCCGTCTCCTGCGGCTTTGCGGACCAGAGCCATCTGACGCGCATGTTCACCCGTGAAATCGGCACGCCGCCTAACGTCTGGCGACGGGATTATAGGGCTTGAGAAATAAGGAAGTGCCTACTTTTTGTGAACAAAAAGTAGCAAAAAAACTTCTGTAACTTGGGCCCGTGCCGTTCCAACGCCACGGGCCCAAAGTCAAAGAAGTTTTTGCGCCGCTTTTTCCAAAAAGCGGCTTCTGTCTTACCCCCTCTTGACCATTGATAAACCACGAATACATGGCGCTTGCGCCGGTGCCGCGCGAACGGATTGGCATGGGCAAGAGACAGGGACACAAATTCATGAAGGCTATGGTTTTCGATCGCTTCGGCGGCCCCGAGATTTTGCGTGCGGCGGATGTGCCGATGCCGAAGGTCGGTCCGGGGGAAATCCTCATCCGCGTCCGCAGCGCCGCGGTCAATCCGGTCGACTGGAAGATCATGGCGGGCATGCTGGACGGCATCATGCAGAGCTACTTCCCGGTCACACCCGGCTGGGATGTGTCCGGCGTGGTCGAGGCGGTCGGCTTCGACACGCCCGAGTTCAGCCCGGGCGACGAGGTCATCGCCTATGCGCGCAAGAGCGTCATCCATGATGGCAGCTTCGCCGAGTTCATCACCGTTTCGGCGCAGGCGGCGGCGCGCAAACCGGCGCGGCTGGATTGGGACCAGGCCGCCGGCCTGCCCCTGGCCGGGCTCACCGCCTACCAACTGCTCACGCGGCTGGGCATGAAAGCGGGCGACGTGGTGGTCATCCATGGCGCGGCCGGCGGCGTCGGCATTCTTGGCGCTCAGGTCGCGGTGGCGGCCGGCGCCCGCGTGATCGGGACCGCCTCCCCCGCGAATCACGAGTTCCTCCGCGGCTTCGGCATCGAGCCGGTGGCCTATGGCGAAGGGCTCGAGCAGCGCATCCGCGCGCTAGCGCCCGCCGGCGTTGATATCGTCGCGGATTTCGTGGGCGGTGTCGCCGAGGTCAGCAAGGCGGTCCTGAAGACCGGCGGGCGGATGGGCTCGATCGTCGATGGCAGCATGCTGCCCGATGGTGGCCTTTATGCCTGGGTGCGCCCGAACGGCTCGGACCTGCAGAAGCTCGCCGATCTGGCCGATGCCGGCCGCCTCAGCGTGCCGCTGGCGCGCGTGTTCCCGCTGGAAGAAGCCGCCGATGCGCTGGCGCTGAGCAAGACCGGCCATGCGCGCGGCAAGATCGCCATCCAGGTCAGTCGCTAAGCAAAAGTTTTTGCGCCGCTTTTTCCAAAAAGCGGCCACTTGCTTACTTACTTAGCTTAATAGATCGGCTGGCCGCGCCGCCTGACCCTGCTGTCCAGCCGATCATCCTCAATACCGACCGGCTCGAGATGGGCGATGACCTCCACCGTGCCGGGCAGGAGCGCCGCCACGGCGCGCTCGGCCACATCGCCGATCTCATGCCCACGATCGACTGTAAGGCCCCCGTCAACTTCCAGATGGAACTCAACAAAGGTTCGATCGCCGGCATATCGTGTCCGCAGATCGTGCACATCCTGCACACCGTCACAGCCAAGCAGGACCGTCCTGATACGTTGCCGCTCCGTCGCCGGCAGTTCCCGATCCAATAGCTGGGTCAAAGCCTGCTGGGAGATCCCGTAGGCGCTCCAGACCATGTAGACCGAAATCGCCAGCGCGAAGAGCGGATCGACGCGCGTCCAGCCGGTCAGCTTGGTCACGCCCAAGGCGACCAGCACAGCGCCATTGACCGCGACATCGGTGAGATAATGGGCCCGATCGGCGGCGATCGCCGTGGACCCGGTTTTGCTGACCACCCAGCTCTGCATCGCGACGAGGCCGGCGGCGACAACCAGGCTGCCGGCAATGACCCATAGGCCGAGATCGATCGAGGTGATCAGCTCGGGCGCGATCAGCCGGTCGATCGATTGGAAGGCCAGTATCAGAGCCGTGCCGGCCAGGAACACGGCCTGCGTGAAGGCCGCCACCGCCTCGCCCTTGCCATGGCCGAAACGGTGATCGCGATCGGGCGGCCGCTCGGCGTAGCGGACGCCGAAATACGTCACCAGGCTGGCCCCCGTATCCACCAGGGCATCGACCGCGGAGGTCAGGAGCGCCACGGATCCGGTCGCCACCCAGGCCGCGAGCTTCAGGGCGACCAGCGTCACGGCAATCGTCAGACTCACACGGCTCGCCAGCTTACGCAGCCCCGCGCCGGTATGTTCATGTTGCTGCATGCGCGTCGCCTTCGTGGGGAAAAATTCGGCCATAGATGAGTATCATGAGGAAGGCAAAACGTAGCCTTGGCTTCATCATGCGCGGCCGCTGTCAAAGGAAGAGAAGGCTACTTTTTGTGAACAAAAAGTAGCAAAAAAACTTCTGTAATTTGGGCCCGTGCGGTTTCCGCGCCTCAGGCCCAAAGTCGAAGAAGTTTTTGCGCCGCTTTTTCCAAAAAGCGGCTACTTTCTTCCTTCTTTAAGCCTCCTCAAACAACGCCTGACCGATATACCCGCCTTTCCCCGCGCCCGGAGGACAGGCGAAAATCCCGCTCCCCTCATGTGTGGTGAACTGGTTGAGCGCGTCGAGCCTGGACATGCCATTGAAGATCCGGATGAACCCGGCGCGCGGGTCCTTCTGATAGCAAATGAACAAGATGCCCGCATTATACTCCATGGCCTGCCGCCATGGCGGCCAGCGCTCCGCCGTGAAGCTCACACCGTCGCTATAGGAGAAGGAACGGCGCAGGATCTCGACGCCGCCATTCACCTCCGGCGCGCCAAGCCGCACATGGGCATTGGCGGGGATGACCGGATTGCCGTCGGCATCCGTCGCATCGAGCTCGAGCGACGCGAATTCGTCCTTCTTGCCGAGCGGCGCGCCGGAGATTTTGTGCCGGCCATAGACCTGCTCCTGGAACGCGACCTTCATCTGGTCCCAATGCTGGAGCGCGAGGCGAATGCGCCGCGCCACCATATAGCTGCCGCCTTGCATCCAGCCGGGCCCCTCGGGACCGACCCAGACGGAGCTCGCCATCGCCTTCGGATTGGCCGCGCTCGGATTCATCGTCCCATCCTTGAACCCCATCAGGTTCCGGGGCGTGGCCCCGTTCGGCGCCGCCGAGGAATAGCCTGTCTGGGTCCATTTGAGCGCGACGGCGCCATCGGCGATCCGGGCGAGTTGGCGCACGGCATGGAATGCCACTTGCGGATCGTCGGCGCAGGCCTGAACCAGGATCGCCCCGCCGGTCTTATCCGGCTGAAGCTGGTCGCCGGGAAAGACCGGCATGTCGACCAGGGCCGCCGGCCGGCGCGCCGCCAGGCCATAGCGGTCCTTGCCCTGATAGGTGAAGAGCTCCGGGCCGAAACCGAAGGTCAGCGTCAGCCGCGCCGGATTGAGCCCGATCGCCTCGCCGCTATCCGCCCTTGGCAATCCGCTGTCCTGGCCAAGCCCATCCACCGGCAGGCCGGCTTGCAGCAAGGCGGCAGCGAGGGTCCAGTCGCGCATCACGCCAATCACCTCGTCACGGCGGTCGGTCGTGAGATCGAACACCGCGAAAAACACGTGGGATTGGAGCGGCGTTGCGATCCCGCCTTGATGCGGCCCAAAGAAGGGCTCCGCATTGGCGTGCGCCATGGCGGGCGCGCCGAGCGCGGCAAGGGCTCCCGCTGCCGCACCGACACCGCCGAGAAAACCGCGCCGCGATGTCATCGCGCCAGCATCAACGTGTTCGCGTCGTCCTCAACATAGTAGAAACCCTTGCCGTCCGGCGTCATCGCGATGCCGAACAGATCGCCGCTGCCGGGCGGGCTCTGCGCCGCATCGGCGTCGATCCATTGGGCGCCGCGCTGCGTTCCGCTTCTGGGATCGATTTCCACCACCTGGCCGTTGAGCCCGTTGACCTCCAGCAGATCGCCGTTTGGCGCAAACGCCATAGCGAGCGGACGCTTGAGCAACCCGTCGGCGCTGACCACACGCCCGGTGCCGGCACTCTCCGTGCGCGTCGCGGCATGGTCGATCGCGACGACACGATTGCCGATCGCATCGGAAACGTAGAGCGTGCCATCCTCCGCCAAGGCAAGGCCGGTAGGCCCGATCAGGAACACGCTCGAATCGGGCTGCGCGCCAAACCCGCTGCCGATGACGGTGTGGCCCGTCACGACCGGAGGCTTGCCTTCAGGGATCTTGAGGTCGAGCCGCAGCACGGTCGCGCGCTTGACCGGTGCCTGACCCGCCGCGCCGATGCCGAATCCGGCATTGGAAACGAACAGGCTGGCCGTGTCCCCGTTGTCGATCACCGCCATATTGCCCCAGGGATCGCTGATCTCCGGGCCGCTGATCGTGCCGGCTACCTTACCGGTTGAATCGAGCACGATGAGGCAACCCTGGCCCAGCGTCTTGGTCGTGCCATCCGTGCTCGGCGCGCTGCCGACGATGATCCAGCCGGATTTCAGCATCGCCATCGCGGTGCTGAGCCCGACGCCGCCGGGGCAACCATCGAGCTTCGCGGGAATGGTCGCAAAGAGGCTCGTCTGTCTGGTGGCCGGATCGTAAGCCATGATCGTCGTGCCCGTGCCCTGGTAATTGCTGCGGGCGTTGAAATTGTCGACGAGCACGTCCCCCGCCTTGATGGCGCCGCTGGAAACCGGTGCCACGTAAATCGCGTACGGGTTCTGGTCGCCATTGGCCGGTATCATCGAGCCGAGCAGCTCATGCTTGTGCAGGCCGGAAAGGTAGCTTCCCGCGCTGTCGGCACTGGCAGGCAGGCTTATACCTCCCGCGAGCACGATCGGCAGGCCGCACCAGACGAAGCTTTTCAGAGCCGAAGACCTCAAACCACGCCACATCTTGTATGTCTCCTCATAGATCCGCGCCGGCGCGTCACGCGCACGCAGGCGGCAAAGAATTTTCCATGTTCGCAACGCCGCCTCGCTCCTGCGGAAGCACGGCGCCGGATGGCGGTGCGGGGTAGGCGACAACCGCCCCCTGCACCGCGATGCCGACAATCTCGCCCGGTTCCGGCAAATTGCGGCTGAACAGCCGCGCGGAGATGGCGGCGTCCGTGCCCGCCAGGGCGATCTCCGCCACCGCGTCATGGCCGTAGAAGGTCACGCCCACGACCTGGCCCTGTGCGCAGCCCGCTTCGTCCGGCGGCAGCAGCCTGATCTGCTCGGGACGCACCATGATCTCGACCTGCCCCTCACCCGGGCCCGCGCCGATCGCGAGCGCGCCGAGCCCGCAGCGCGCGACATGGCCCGCAGCGATGCCGGGAAGCAGAACCGCCTCGCCGATGAAACGCGCGAGTTCGGCGTCGACAGGATGGCGGTAGAGCTCGACCGGTGTCGCCACCTGCACCAGCCTGCCACGCCGCAAGACCGCGACCTTGCTGCCCATCGACAGCGCCTCGCTCTGGTCGTGCGTGACGAGGATTCCCGTGGCACCGACCGCGCGGAGCGCATTCGCGACCGCGCGGCGCGTGTCGCCGCGCAGCGCGGCATCGAGCGCCGAGAATGGCTCGTCGAGCAGAACCAGCCGCGGCTCGGGGGCCAGCGCGCGTGCGAGCGCCACGCGCTGCTGCTCGCCGCCGGACAGACGATGCGGCTGCCATTGCGCGTAACGCTGCGGCAGACCGACGAGATCGAGCAGGTCCGCCACGCGCCCGGCACCGCGCCTTGCCGGAGAGGCAACGCCGAACAGGATGTTTTCCGCGACTGACAGATGCGGGAACAGCGCCCCCTCCTGCATCACATAGCCGACGCCACGGCGCTCGGGCGCCACGTGCAGGTTGGGGCCCGCGACCGGCTGACCGCCGATCGCGATGGCGCCGCGCGCCACCCGCTCAAATCCCGCGACGAGGCGGAGCAGCGTGGTCTTGCCGCTGCCCGAGGCGCCGAGAACGGCGACGAGGCTGCCGGCGGCGACATCGAGAGTGACCCCGTCGAGAATGGCGACATCGCGGAAGGACTTGCACAGGCCTTCGATATGCAGGTTTGCCATCTCAGCCCTCCTGCCGCGCGAGCAGCGGTGCTGCGCCGTAGCGCTGCACGAACAGCCAGCTCGCCACGATCGAAATCGCGGTCATGATCGCCGCATAAGGGGCCGCCGCCGCGAAGGCGAGCGCCGAACCGTTGGCCCAGAGTTCGGTCGCGAGCGTCGTGGTGCCGATCGGCGCGAGCAGCAGCGTGCTGGTGAGCTCCGTCGCTATGGAGATGAAGACGAGCGCCGCGGCGGCCCCGAGGCCGGGCGCGGCAAGCGGCCATGTGATCCGCCGCAGGGAAGCGAACCAGCTCAGGCCGAGGCTGCGCCCCGCCTCCTCCAGCCGCTTCTCCGCCTGCAGCAGGGCGCTCCTGATCCCGACCAGCGCCAGCGGGACGAACAGGATCGCATAGGCGACCAGCAGCAGCGCGTAGCTTTGATAAAGCGCCGGCACCGCCCCGATCACCAGCGAGACGAGGGCGAGTGCCAGGACGATGCCCGGCATGCCCTGGGCGAGGAAGCCAACCCGCTCGAGGCCCGCGATGAGCCAGCCATGATGGCGCGCGGCCAAGGTCGCGAGCGGCAGCGCGAGCAGCATGGTCAGTGCCGTGCCGGCCAGACCGAGCCCGATTGAATTCAGCGTCGCATCGATGATCCGGCCTGGGGCGACTTCAGCCGGCGTGATCGCAGCGGCACCGCGCTGCGTCAGCCAATAGACGATCATGCCGAGCGGCACGCCCAGCGTGACCGCGTTCAGCCCGACCAGCACCGCCACCCAGAAGGGCTTTGCCCGGCCCAGCTCATAGCGGAGCGCCGCGCGCTTCGCGCCGCGCCCGATGCGCGCATAATGCCGCCGCCCGCGCAGCACGACATCCACCGCCAGGCAGGCGAGGCAAAGCAGGAGCAGAACGAGGCCGAGCGAGGCTGTCTCAGGGCCGGAAAATCCGGTCCGGTAGGCCGCATAAATCTCGGTGGTGAAGGTGCGGAAACGGAGCAGCGCAAAGGCGCCGAATTCGGTCAGCGTGTTGAGCGCGACCAGCAGCAGGCCGCCCATCAGCGCCGGGCGCAATTGCGGCAGCACCACGCGGCGAAAACAGGCCAAGGGCGACAGGCCAAGCGTGCGCGCGCTTTCCTCGAGCGCCGGGTCCATGCCGCGCAGCGCGGCCGCAACCGGCAGATAGACCAGCGGATAATAAGACGTGGCGACGACCAGCAGCGCGCCACCGAACCCCTCGAAATGCGGGCTCATCGAGAGCCAGCCATAGCTCGTCACGAAAGGCGGCACGGCGAGCGGGCTGGCGGCGAGCACCGCGAAAACCCGCCGCCCAGGCAAGTCCGTGCGTTCGATGAGCCAGGCCGTGCCGACCCCGAGGAGCGCGCAACAGGCCATGGTCGACTCGATCAGCCCGGCGGTGTTGCCGAGCAACGCGCCCACCAGCGGCCGCGCAAGCTCGTCCCACAAAGGGCCGAGGCCTTCCGCCGTCGCCGCCTGCAGCGTCGCGCCGATCGGCAGCAGGACGAGCAGCGGCGCGGCGCAAGCGGCCGCGATCTGGAGGCCCCGTATCAGGAGCCCCCGCATCGCGGGACCGCGCATTCCGTCAGAGGCGACGATGTCGCGCCATCAGATCAATCCCGCCTCGCGCAGCAGCATGGCGGCTTCATGATCGTCGCCAAGCGCGGCCGGGCCGATGGCGGGCGGCGAAAGCTCATCCAGCGGCTTCAGCGCGGCATTCGCCGCAATCCCCTGAACCAGCGGATATTCGAAATCGACAGCGGATTGCGCGAGCATGCGCTGCGCTTCGCCGGTGGCGAGGAAGGCCAGGAATTGCTGCGCGCCGGCGGGATTTTTCGCGGATTTCAGCACGGCGGCGCCCGAGACATTCACCAGCGCGCCGACATCGTGATCGCCGAAATGATACACGGCGCTGTGCATGCCGCTCGCGCCAAGCTCGGTCGCGAGCCTCTCCCAGTAATAGGAATTGATCACGCCGACCGGGACCGACCCGCGATTGACCGCGGCGACGACGCCTTCGTCATCATCATAGATCGCGGCATTCGCCTTCAGGCCATTAAGCCAGGCCAGCGCCGCCGCCCGGCCCTTGAGCCGGATCACCGCGCTCACCAGCGGCAGGAAATCGGCATCCGCCGGCGCGATCGCGATCCGGCCCTTCCAGGCCGGGTTGGCGAGATCCATCAGCGATGCGGGCAGCGCATCCGCGCTGATCAGGCGCGTATTGTAGGCGAGCACGTTCTCGCGGGCGAGCAGGCCGATCCAGTTGCGATCCGGCGCGCTGTCGGCCGCCGGCACGCGGGCCAGCGTGGCCGCATCGACCGGCGCCAACAGCCCGTGCTCGTCAAGCAGAACCAGTTCGGGCGAATTTTCGGTGAAAAACAGATCCGCCGGCGAATGCGTGCCCTCGGCGAGCAGCTGGCTGGCGAGTTCCGGCCCTTCCCCCTCATGCACCCGCACCGCGATGCCGGTCTCTTTGGTGAATTGCGCCGTCAGCATGTCGACCACCTGCTCGTGCTGCGCGCTGTAGAGCGTGATCGAGACCGGCGTTGCCGCAGCCGGCTGCAAGCCGAGCACGATCCACGAGGCAGCCACCATTGCCCCCGCGCCGAACGAAATACGTCCAGGACGACCCCATGCCATTCTCTCCTCTCCTTCCCTGTTTCGCGTTAGATGCGAATGAGAATTATTCGCATCTCGGTAAGACGTGAAATACAGGACCACATTAGTCCGGTCAATATACGAAACGAATTGGCCGCGCGATGCGGCCCATTCGGAATTCAGAAAGGGGGAGAAAGAAGCCGCTTTTTGGAAAAAGCGGCGCAAAAACTTTTATTTGGTCGCGCGGGCGGCCGCCGGCGGCATGGCGCCGCCGTCTCTAACGCCGCTCAGCACTCTACGAAGTTGAGGGCCAGCCCGCCTTGCGATGTCTCTTTATATTTGGCCATCATATCCTGGCCCGTCTGCCGCATGGTGTGCAGCACATGGTCGAACGAGACGCGATGCATGCCGTCGCCACGGCGTGCCAGCGAGGCGGCGCTGATGGCCTTGCCGGCCCCGAACGCATTGCGCTCGATGCAGGGGATCTGCACGAGCCCGCCGATCGGGTCGCAGGTCATGCCCAGATGATGCTCCATCGCGATTTCGGCCGCGTTCTCGATCTGCTCATTGCTGCTGCCAAGCGCTTCGGCGAGGCCGGCGGCGGCCATCGAGGCGGCCACCCCGACTTCACCCTGGCACCCCACCTCGGCGCCCGAGATGGAAGCGTTCTGCTTGAACAAACCGCCAATCGCAGTGGCCACCAGCAGAAAACGGTGCATGCCCTCGCGTGTCGCCCCTGGGCAGAATTCACGGTAATAGCGCAGCACCGCCGGCACCACGCCGGCAGCACCATTGGTCGGCGCTGTCACCACGCGCCCGCCCGCGGCGTTTTCCTCATTCACCGCCATGGCGAACAGGCTGACCCAGTCCATCATCATGTGCGGCGCCTGATTGTTCGATTTTGCTTCGGCTTCGAGCTTCTCGCGCAACGCGGCGGCACGGCGGCGGACTTTGAGCGAGCCTGGCAATAGCCCCTGCCCCTTCATGCCGCGATCGATCATTGTCCATCATCACATCGATGATCCGGTCGAGATAAGCCGTCAGCTCCTCTTCTGAGCGCAAAGCGAGCTCATTGGCGCGGACCATCTGCGCAATCGACAGGCCCGTCTCGCTCCCCAGCCGCAGCAGCCCGGCGCCGGAGATGAACGGGTAAGGCACCAAGCGCGCTTCCGTAGCCAACATATCGGCGGCATCCTCGGGCAGCACGAAGCCACCACCCACCGAGCACCAGCGCTCCCTCGACAGCAAGCTGCCATCATCCGCATAGGCGCTGAAGCACAGCGTATTGGGGTGGCGCGGCGTGGGGGAGACGTGGTCGAAAATCACATCTTCGGCGACATTGAAGATCACCTCATGCGTGCCGCCAAGGCGCAGCCGTTGCGACGCCGTGGCGGCAAGGATCAACGCCTCGGCCTGTGCCGGATCGATCTCTTCGGGCGTCTCCCCGGCCAAACCGAAAATCACCGCCTTGCCGCTGCCATGCCCCTCGCCCGTCCAGGCGAGCGAACCGAGCAATTCGGTCTTCACCCGCGCGGTGGTGTCGAGGAGGCCGCTCCGGCGCAGCGTTTCAACGAAATTCCGCGCCGCGCGCATCGGCCCCATCGTATGCGAGGAAGACGGGCCAATGCCGATTTTGAAGAGTTCGAAGACGCTAATCACGAGATATTTCTCCTCACCCACGAGCCTCCGACACGTATGGGGCGAATGGCAAGCCCCAGATCAATCGTGACATGGCGTTAGAATGTGATCGGCCCCTCGAAGAAAGGGCTTCTTTTTGTGAACAAAAAGAAGCAAAAAAACTTTATTCTTTTTGGGCCCGTGCGGTTTCAGCGGCACGGGCCCAAAGTCACAAAAGTTTTTGCGCCGCTTTTTTCAAAAAGCGGCCTCTTTCTTACTGATCAACAAACGACCCATCGACATGCGCACGCATCTGCACGGGCTTCGGCTTATACGGGAAACGCTTCTCGACATCCTCAGCCAGCGTGACGCCGATGCCGGGTGCGGACGGAATGGGGATAAAGCCCAATTCGTGCTGCGACAGGCCGATCACCATTTCGTCGCCGAGCAGATTACCGTTCTTGTCGATGCCCGGCGTGCCCGAGGGATATTCCTGGATCGCGAAGTTCGGAATGCAGGCGGCGATCTGCAGGCAGGCCGCCGTGCTGACCGGCGAGAGCGGGTTATGCGGGACGATCATCGTGTCATTCGCTTCCGCGAGTGCGGCGATTTTCTTCGTTGCGGTGATGCCGCCGCACATGCAGACATCCGGCCGCAGATATTCCGCGCCACGCTTGGACAGCAGGTTCTGGAACTGGTGCAGGCTGATGAAGCGCTCGCCGGTGGCGATGGGAATGGAAATCTGGTCGGCAACACGGCCCATGGCATCGAAACTGTCCGGGCGGATCGGGTCTTCGTAGAACATCGGCGTATAACGTTCGATGCCGCGGGCCAGCGCGATCGCTTCCGGCGGCGTCATACGCCGATGGATTTCGACGCAGAGATCGACCTCCGGCCCCACCGCCTCGCGCACCAGGCGCACATTCTCAATCGCCTGTTCGATCTTCGCAGCATGCGTCTTGAAATACGGGATGCTTTCATCCTCGTTCAGCAGCGGGTTGAAATGCCCGAGCGCATTGAAGCCGGCGGCCTTCAGACGCTTGGCTTCCTCGACCAGCTGCTCGATCGTGCGGCCCTTCAGATGCGCATAGACCCGCGCTTTGTTCCGCACCTGCCCGCCGAGCAGCTCGTAGACCGGCACGCCGTGGAATTTTCCCTTGATGTCCCAGAGCGCGATGTCGATGGCCGAGACCGCGCCGTTGATCGCGGCACCGGAAAAATGCGTCGCCCGGAGCATCACGTTCCAATGATGTTCGATCGGCCGCGGGTCACGCCCAACCAGATAATCGGCATATTTCGCAATCGCCGCGGCGGAGGCTTCAAGCTGCCCCCAGGCGCCCGACTCGCCGATGCCGACGATCCCGTTATCCGTCTCGATACGGGCGAAACAGAAACGGTCGACGAGCAGCGGCTCAACCTTCGTGATCTTCATTGTCTTTACTCTTTCGGAACTTGGCGTTGAAAACGATCTCTCGCGTGGAAAAAAGATGGGAGCATGATCGATCTAACGCCATGCTCCCTGTCAACGATTACCAGCCGTTGAAACGCTGCCAGATCGCGTCGATCTGTCGCGAGCCGGTTTTCAGGACATTGTAATGGTCATGCTTGCTCGAGGTCGCGCAGGCATGGTTGGGCAGGATGCGCAATTTCGCGCCGATCGGCAGAGCCGGCGGCACCGCGCTGCTACCCGGCCGCGCGGCGATGATGCCGTGCTCCTGATTCGCCTTCAGCATCACGAGGTCGGGATAAAGCGTGCCGTCAATGTCGCAGACCAGGCCGAAATATTGGTCGACCGCCTGGCCTCGTGTATTGCGGTCGCTCGACATGGCCATCCATCCGGCATCGACGATGATCCAGCCTTTCTCGGCATTATAGCCGGTCACGGTGGCGAGCACGCTGACCGCGATATCGTCCGTGGTGCAGACGCCGAGGCCGGTCATGAACAGGTCGAAGAACATGAACACGCCGGTGCGCACTTCGGTCACCCCTTCAAGCCCTTGGGCGAAGCGCGCCGTCGGGGTCGAGCCGATGCTCACCACCGGTGCCGGCAGGCCAGCCGCGCGGAGAATTCGGCGCAACCGACAGCCTCCGCGCGTTCCTGCTCGGCCATGGCGATGATCGCCTCATCCCCCTGGCAGTGATAGGATTCGCCGGCATGGGTCACGACGCCACGCAGTTCGGCGCCACCTTCATGCAGAATGCGGCCGATCTCGACCATGAGGGCAGCGTCCGTGCGACGGATCCCAGCACGGTGGCCGTCTGAATCGATTTCGATCAGCGTCGGCAGGCGATCCGCCGTCTCACGCGCATGCCGCGCCACAGCCTCGGCGGCCTGCACGCTATCGACCACGATCGAGAGATCGACGCCGCTGCGGCGCAAGGCGGTGACGCGCGCGAGTTTGCCCGGCGCGATGCCAGCCGCATACAGTATATCCCGCACGCCCCCGGCCGCGAACTGTTCGGCCTCCTTCAGCGTCGAGACCGTGATCGGCCCTGCCGGACCATCCATCACGCGGCGTGCGACTTCCAGGCATTTCGCCGTCTTGAGATGCGGGCGAAGCCTGGGGCCGAGCTTGGAAAGCTGCGCCCGCATGCGCGCGATGTTGCGGTCCAGCCGCGTGACGTCGAGCAGCAGCGCCGGTGTGTCCTGCGCCTCCAGGGTGGGCAACGTCGCGGTCGTGCTCATTGGCTCCCTCCCCGCACCATGCGTGCCGCCGGCGCCCAATGCTCGATAGGGTCGAGCGGGATGGCCGGGCGGGGCAAATGGGTGAAGTCGAAGCGCGCGAGGATCGGCGAGGTGAGGCCGGGCTCATCGACAGAGATGATCCGCTCATCAGGGAAAAACTCGTCGAAGGCGGCGCGGAAATGCCCGCGCGATTTCACCACCACGGTCCGCGCCTTAGCGATGTCATAGCCGAACATCTCCAGCATCATCGGCTCATGGCATTGATGGCGGTGGGTGATCACAATCACGGTGATACCGCCCACCTGCAGCGCGGCGCAGGGCCCGAGGTCGAAGCTGCAGCCCGCGAGCTGCCCGCGCCGGCCGACTTCCTTGCCATCATGGAGCTTGACCACTTTGGCCGGCGCCTGGAATTGCTCGGAGAACACCGTCGTCTCGGCGCGGTTGAACAAAGCGTCGAACTGCGCACCGACACCAAGCGCATGCGCCTCGGCGGCGAGTTCAGGATCGGTGAACACGCCGAACAGCACGCCCTGCACATCAGCCTCCAGAAGCTGGCGGAGCAGGAAGGGCGTGTTGCCGCGCGCGCCGCCGCCCGGATTATCGGCGACATCGGCGAGTAGAATGGGGAGACGGCTCGTGTCGTCGCCCGTTGCCTTGGCCAGCGCCACGGCCTCTGCGGGGGCGGTCAGCTGCGGGGTGAAACGGGCGCGCTCGCGCCAGCCGAGTGCCGCCAGCTGCTCGGCGGTCTGCCGCGCAAGGGCGGCATTGTCACGCGTGGTCACGATCACTGTCAGGCCGTTTTTCGGCGTGTCGCCATAGGCAAAACCGCCGAGGATGGAGATGTTGAGAATGTCGGGATGCGCGATCGCCTCAGCCGCTTCGATCATATCCGCATAGGGCCCCTGGCCGCGCGCCGTCAGAAGCTGGGTCGGAGGCGAGCAGATCGGCATGCGGATATGGGCGACGGACGGCTTCATGCCACCGAGCAATTCCTTCAAGGTGGCGGCCGCCTCAGCGCCGCGCTCGGCCATGTCGGTATGCGGGTTGCGCTTGTAGGAGATCAGCACATCCACGGCATCGACCATGCGATCGGAGATGTTGGCGTGCAGATCGACCGTGGCGACGATGGGGATATCCGGCCCGACAATCTCGCGGACCAGCGCGAACACGGCCCCGTCCGGATCGCGGTCTTCCGTGGTGATCGCCGCGCCATGTTCGCAAATATACACGGCATCGACCGGCATGGCGGCTTGCAACCCGGCGCGGAAGGCGGCGCATGTTTCCACGAAGAAAGCATGATCCACCGGCCCGCCGGATTCGGCGTTGGCGAAGAGGATCGGCGCGGGCGTCCACGCGCCCGCCTCATCCATGGCGCGCACGAAAGCGGGGATCTCCGGCGTCATCGCCGGGGCCGGGCTCCGGGATTCAGCAAGGAGCGCCTCCCCCGCCAGATTGCAGCGGGAGACAAAATCCGCGCGCCCGGAGACCGGCGCAAAGCGGTTGCTTTCAATGGCAAAACCAAGAATCGCGATTTTAGGCATAATCATCGTCTCTTTCATTTCATGGAATTGGGAAGCGGCGCCGCTCATGCGGTCACGCGCTCGACCCGGCCGACCAGGAAGATATAGGCAGAGGCGCCGACGGCCGCGGTGACCGCAACGAAGGTCAAAGGACCGCTGATGCTGCCGCGCGACAGCAGATGGCCGATCACGATCGGCGTGGTGATGAAGGCGAGCGACCCGATGAAGTTGAACGTGCCGCTGGTCAGGCCGATCAACCGCTCCGGCGCCACGGCGGAAACCAAGGACCAATGGATCGAGGCCAGCCCATTCGCGAAGAACGCAATCGCCATGAACATGATCACCAGCGGCGCGCTGTCGACGAAATTCGCGCCGATGATGATGGAGGCGAGCAGCATGCCGCCAATGATCGGCGTCTTGCGCGCGACGCTGAGGCTTACCCCGCGGCGAACGCAGAAATCCGACAGCAGCCCGGAGCAGATCACCCCGCAAAACGCCGCAAGAAACGGCACCGAACCGTAGAAGCCCGCCTTGATGAAGCTGAAATGCCGGTACTGCACGAGATAGGTCGGGAACCAGGTAAGGAAGAAGGTGTTCGTCGTCGCCCAGCAGAACTCGCCGATATAGATGCCCCAAAGCTTGCGCCGGCCGAGCACCACGGCGAGATTCGCCCAGAGCGAGCCGGCCTCACGCGAGCCGCGGCGGTCTTCGATCCGGTCGGTGAGATCGGGGATGCCGCCGTTTGCCGCGATGAGGTCGATTTCAGCCTGATTAACCCCCTTCATGTCGCGCGGTTCGCGGTACAGCAGGAAGAACATCACGGACCAGATCACGCCGAGCGTGCCGGTCACGAAAAACACCGAGGGCCAGCCGAACGTGGTCAACAGCCAGGCCAGGACCGGCAGCAGGAAGGCCAGCCCGACATATTCGGCCGCCGTATAGGCGCCGACGCAGGTCGCCCGCTCGTTTTCGCCGAACCAGGTGGTGGCGATGCGGTTGTTGATCAGAAAGCTCGGCACTTCGAACAGGCCAACCAGCAGCCGGACGGCGATCAGCATCGCAAAGCCGGTGGAAACGCCGAAGCCGTAGGTGGCGAGCGACCACAAGAAGATGGTCGCGGGATAGAAAATCCGCGGCTTGATGCGGTCCACCAGCCAGCCGCCGGGAAGGCACATCGGCCCATAGATCCAGCCGAAGGCCGAGAAAATGAGGCCCATCTGCGTCGGCGTTAGATGAAATTGCGCCGATATATGCGGCGAAGCGATCGAGAGATTGCTGCGATCGAGGTAGTTGATCACCACCGTGATGAACAGCATGCCCATGATGAGAAAGCGGCGTTTGGTCGGTTTGACCTGCGCGCCGGCCGCGGCCACGCCGAGGGCGCCACGGCCCAATGCGAGATCGTCAGGCATGGGAGATCTGGATCCGCAACCGGGAAGTTTGCGCCAAATTTCGGCGCGGTATCGGCATGATGCCCAGTTTCTGGACCATAGACTCTCCAATTTTGCTTAAATTTTGACGACGACCGGCTTTTTGCCGCCCTCGTACGCATTCTATAAACAGGCCGGCAGGATTGAGAATTTAGTGTTTAGTGAAGCCAACAATAAGCTGAGGCTTAATGATCTCTACCGATGACCTGAAGTTTTTTGTGGTTATGTCTAACTTTGCTTCGCTCGCAGCGGTCGCGCGGGCGTTGAATGTTACCCCGTCAGCCATTACGCAACGGTTGCAGCTGCTGGAGGAGCGGCTTGGGGTCAGGCTGGCCGACCGGTCCGGCCGGCGGCTGGCCTTGACGGATGAAGGGCAATTGCTGGCACAGCGTGCCCAGACCGTGCTCGATGATATCGGGCAGATCACCGACATGCTGGCTGCCAGGCGGGGGGTCGTTTCGGGACGTTTGCGGATCCTGGCGCCACTCGGCTTTGGGCGCCGCTACGTAGCCCCCGTTGCGGCCTCGTTTCGCACGGCGTTTCCTGATGTCCAGATCGATTTGATGCTCTCCGACCGCCCTTTCCAGTTCCGCGAGGAAATCTGGGATGTGCTGATCTATATCGGCGAGCTGCGCGATTCCTCCCTGGTCGGGCGGACATTGGCGCCGAACGATCGGTTCCTGTGCGCCTCGCCCGATTATGTCGCCCGCCATGGCATGCCGGTGGCCCCGAACGATCTCACCTGCCATTCCTGCATCGTGCTGAAGGAAAATGACGAAAACACCACCCATTGGCGCCTGGCACCTGAAGGGGGTGGGAACGCGGTCGGCGTGCGGATCCACCAGGCGCTCACCACCAATGACGGGGCTGTGGCGCGGGCCTGGGCGCTCGCTGGGATGGGCATCGTGATGCGGTCCGAATGGGATGTCGCGGAGGATCTCGCCGCGCGCAAACTGGTGGAGGTACTGCCCGGCTGGCATGTTCCCCCGGCCAATGTCGTGGCTTTGGTCCATGCCCGCCATGGCCGCTCGGCGCGGACCACGCGTTTCATCGAGCATTTGCAGGCCGCATTGCAGCCCGTGCCCTGGCGAGCGCCGCGCGACACAGCGCTTTCGTCTTGACCAGGACGCCCGGAAAATCCATTGGGGACGCCACAACCGCTTCACGTCCCAACAAATAATCTAGCTATCAGTTAGCTGAGATTGCACTGAAATGTTCCTCTTCAGGAGATAAATCATTGGCTGGAACCTTGCTGCTCACCCGTTCCGACATTCGCCAGGTCGTTCAGTGGCCCGCGCTGTTTGACGCCGTCCGCGACGGGCTTCTGCTCCGCGCCAAAGGGCAGACCGCCTTGCCGGTCTCAGGCCAGATCGCCATGCCCACGGCGCTGCTGCATCTCAAGGCTGGCGCGATTTTTGATCCCGGCGCGCTTTCGGTGAAGGCGAACATCCGACCGACGGGCGGCAATGCCAGCGGCGTCGTGGTGCTGTACGATACCGAAGCCGGACGGGTCGAGGCGATCCTCGATTCCGCCGACATCACCGCCATGCGGACCGCCGCCTTGGCCACCGTCGCCGCGGAAGCGCTGGCGTCGCCCGGGCCGGTGCATCTCGCTGTGCTGGGCGCCGGGCCGCTCGCAGCCCAGGTTCTGGCTGCCTTGCCGCAGCGCCTCAATATCGCCAGCGTCCATCTCTGGAGCCGGGGACGGGCGCGGGCTGAAGCACTCACGCGATGTGTGGATGTGCCGACCTACATTTACGACACGCCCGGCGAGGCCGCGCGGCAGGCCAATATCATCGTGACCGCGACCCCGTCACGCACACCCTATCTGGAAGCCGGCGATATTGCCGATGGCGCGCTGCTCCTCGCCATGGGCGCCGATAGCCCGGGCAAGCGCGAACTCGCTGCCTCGGTCCTGGAAGCCGCACAGATCATCGCCGATCAACGCGAGGATGTCCTGAAAGTGGGTAAATCAGCCTATTTGCCGGCGGATGGCGCGGATCGGATCGTGGCGGAACTGGGCGCGCTGCTGGCCGGCGGATCGCCAATCGCGCCGCCTGCCACCCAGGGCGCGCGGTTTTGCGTTTTCGATTCGGTCGGATCGGCGATCATCGATGCGACCGTAAGCCGCTCCATCGTCTCTCTGGCAAAAACGGCTGGTCTCGGCACGATGTTCGATTTCGCCGGCTGAGCGTTTCTTGGGGTTTCCGGCGCCGCTGTGACCGCTCGGATCAGGACTGTGAGGATTTGTCGCTGGACGGTGCGTTCGGGAGGGATGACAAATGCGCATTTCGCAACGACGTAGAGGAGTGCGCCATGGGTAGTTTACAGGCCGACGATCGCCGGATCCCGAAACCGATTGGCGGCCCGCTGCCGGAGCCGCCGACCTTCGGAACGTTTGAGGAAGAGCGGCGCCATCGGAAGCTGAAACTTGCCGCTGCCTTCCGCATTTTTGCGCGCTTCGGCATGGCCGAGGGTATCGCCGGCCATATCACCGTGCGCGACCCGGAATTCCATGACCGGTTCTGGGTGAATGCCTATGCGCAGCATTTCTCCACGATCCATCCCGACGACCTGATCTGCATCGACGAAGAGGCCAATGTCTATCACGGCAGCGGCCCGGTGAACGCGGCTGCGGCGGCGATCCATTGCGGCATTCACGGTGCCAACCCGAACGTCGTCGCCGCGGCGCACACCCACACCACCTATGGCCGCGCCTTCTCCGCCCGCGCGCGCCTGCTCGCGCCGATCACCCAGGAATCCTGCTTCTTCTACGGCGACCATGTGGTGTTCAAGGGCGATATCGTCGTGCTCGCACAGAATGAAGGGCGGCGCATCGCCGCCACCATGGGCGAGGCGCGTTCCGCCATTCTGGCCAATCACGGCCTGCTGACGGTCGGCTCCACGGTCGACTCCGCCGCCTTCCGCTTCATCGTCATGGAACGCTGCTGCCAGGTGCAGCTGTTGGCCGAAGCCGCCGGGCCGTTGGAAGAACTGCCGGAGGCGGATGTACAAGCCACGTATGAAGCACTCAGCTCGGATTATGTCCTCTGGCTCGGCTTCCAGGGGCTGTATCAGCAGCTGCTGCGCGACGCACCGGACCTGCGGGCTCTCCATGCGGAGCTTGGGTTGGGTTAAGGAAGCAAGCAAGTAAGGGCCGCTTTTTGAAAAAAGCGGCGCAAAAACTTTCTGGACTTTGGGCCTGTGGCGTTGGAGCGGCACGGGCCCAAGTTAAAAAAGTTTTTTGCTTCTTTTTTCCAAAAAAGAAGCCTTACTCTCTTTCTAACCTACCGCCGCCAGCAACCAACTTTCGAACCGCCGCAACGGCTCCCACTCGCGCTTCTGCTCAGGAAAAGCGTAATAGAGCGTCTCGGGATTGGCGACGGTATGCGGATGCACCTGCACCAGCGTGCCCGCGCGCAATTCCCGCTCGATCAGGATGCGCGGCAGCAAAGCGACGCCAAGCCCCGAAAGCGTCGCGTTGATCGCCATGATGAACATGTCGAAATGCCGGCTTTCGGCGGCGTGCTCCACAAAGCGGGGCGCCGCCGTCTCCGACCAGGACAGCCAGGCGCGTGGCAGGTCGCGTGTGTAGATCCACGGCAATGCGGCTATCTCCGCCACGCTCAGCCCATCGCCGGCCAGCGCCGGCGCCGCCACCGCCAGAAGGTCGCCGTCGCTTGGCAGTTTGCATCCCGGCATTGCCGGCCAGGGATGCTGGCTGAAATAGATCGCCGCATCGAAGCTGAAATTGTCAAAGAAGGTCGGTTGGTCGCGGCCCATGATGTGCAAGCGCAGATCGGGATTTTCGGCATAAAAATCCGGCAGCCGGGGGATCAGCCATTGCGCCGCGAAGGTGACGCCGACGGCAAGCTGGATCTGCACCTCGTTGCGCTGACGCACCAGCTCCTGCGTGTCACGACGGATCTGGTCGAGATGAACGCGGATGCGCCTTGCATATTCCGCCCCGGGGGAAGAGAGAACCAGGCGCTGGCGCACCCGCTCGAACAAGGCGATGCCCAGCTGCGCTTCCAGCTCGTTCACTTTTTTGCAGATCGCGCCGTGGGTTTGCGAAAGCTCAAGGGCTGCCTTGGAAAAACTCTCGTGCCGCGCGGCGGCCTCGAAGGCTTGCAGCGTACTCAGACTCGGAACCCCACGACGCATGACAACCCTCCGCTTATTCTGCGGCGAGTTGAACCTCGCCGGTGGCGGGCAGCCGCGCTTCAAGCAGAATCACGATCGCCGAGGCCAGCACCATGGCGACAGCGATGCCGATGAAAGCCAGCGCGAAACTGCCGGTCGCATCTTTGATCCAGCCGATAAAGTAGGGCAATAGGAAGCCCGACGATACGCCGATGCTGGTGATCAACCCGACACCCGCGGCGGCCGCGCGGTCGGTGAGGATCCGGCTCGGCAGCTGCCAGAAGGTCGTGATGCTGCTGAAGCAGGCGGAGGTACCGATGGCGAGTGCCACGATCGTCTCGTAAGGAGATTTCAGGTACAAGGCACAGGCGAGTGCGGCAGCACTCACCAGCAGCGGCCCGGCAACATGCCAAGCAGTCATGTTATGCCGGCTGACGAGGCGGCCCCAGATGAGCATGACGATGGCGGACGTCCCGAACGGAATGGCCGTGACCAGGCCGATCTGCGTGAGCGTGTATTTCACGTGGAACGCCGCCTCGAAGGATTTCACCACCTGCGGCAGGAAATAGAGCAGGCCGATGACGCCGGCATTGGTGCCGAAATAGACTAGGCCAAGCGCCCAGACCTTGGCATTGGCAAGCGCGCTCCAGGCGCTGTCTGACGGTGTGGCGGCAGAGGCCCGCGCCTGCTCGCTCGCCAGCGCCGCGGCGATTTCCCGTCTGTCGCCATCCGACAGCCAACGTGCCGTCTGCGGCCCGTCCGGCAGCCAGAGATACACCACGGCGCCGAGCAGCATGGCGGGTACCCCCTCGAGCAGCAGCATCGCGCGCCAACCGGTGACGCCGAACAGATCGGCATGCGCCATCAGCCAGGTCGATACCGGCGCGCCGAGCGTGCCCGTGAGCGGAATCGCGGTGACGAACAAGGACATCATCCAGACGCGGTTGCGGGCCGGCATCCAGAGCGTAAGATAGAACACCATGCCGGGGAACAGCCCCGCTTCGAACGCCCCTAAGAAGAACCGGACGACGAACAGCCAATGCGAGTTCGGCACCAGGCTGGTGAGCGAGGAGAGCGCGCCCCAGCTGACCAGGATGCGCATCATCCATAGCCGTGCGCCGAAACGATGCATGCAGAGATTGCTCGGCACCTCGAACAATATGTAACCGAGAAAGAACAGGCTGGTGGCGAGGCCATATTGTGCCGTGCTCATATGCAATTCGGCATTCATGGTCAGCGCCGCATAGCCGACATTGGCCCGATCGAGCTGGTTGGCGATATAGATCACGATCATCAGCGGCGCGAGACGCCAGGCGATGCGCTTCATCAGAGAGTCGGAAATTGCCGGCTTGAGCGTGCTGAGAGTCATTTATTGCCTTCCGCCAGATTGATCGCAATCATTCCGCCATAAAACTGGCGTGACGCCGGCTTCGCAATGCACGAAAACGATCAATGTTGTGAGAAAAATTCACATTTGGTTGGGTAACGATCGGAACATGACCGAGCAATACGGCAATTGTCCACTTGACCGCTTGTTGCAGGCTTCCAGCGCCGAAGCTTCTGCCACGGCCATCTGGCGCCCTGGCCAGCGGCCCCGTCAGCCATTATGGTCTCCGTCAAGCTCAACCCGTTAGAAGGACTTCCGAAATGCCCGAAACGTCCGATCATTCCGCGGCGCCCAGCAGCCAACGCCTGGCGCGCATCGATCTCGCCGCGGCCCTGCGGCTGGCCGTTGCCAACGGCTTTCACGAGGGCATCGACAACCATTTCTCCCTGGAAATGCCGGGCAAGAAAGACAGTTTTCTGCTGAATCCCTACGGCCTGCACTGGTCGGAGATACGCGCCAGCGATCTTTTGGAAGTTGATTTCGACGGCAATGTGATTGCAGGGAGCGGCATCGCCGATCGCACCGCGATGTGCATTCATGGCCCGATCCATCGGCGCGGCTTTGCCTGCGTGCTGCACACCCACATGCCCTTCGCAACGGCGCTGACACAGCTTGAGGACATGACGGTGGAGATGGTCGGCCAGACCGCCCTCGGATTTCATGGCGAGATTGCTTATGACGACAATTATAACGGGCTGGCGCTCGACTTCGCCGAAGGCGAGAGAATGGCCGGGATCATGGGCAAACATTCAGTGCTCATGCTGGCAAATCATGGCGTGATTATTGGCGGCAGATCCGTGGCGGAGGCCTTCAACAATCTCTATTTCCTGGAGCGCGCCTGCCAGACGCAAATTCTGGCGATGTCGACGGGGAAAACAATGCGCCGCCTGTCCCCCGAACTTGCGGAAAAAACCCGGCACCAGATCAACGAGCTGCAGCTGCCCGAAGGGCAAAACATGTACGATTACCATTTCGCGGCGCTAAAACGATTGCTCGATCGCCGGGAGCCGGATTACGCGGATTAGCGCCACGCGCACTTCCGGTTCGAGCGGCTGAATGCAATTTTGCCCCATGCACCGTTCCGGCAAGGGGCGTTTGATCCTTATCAATGCGGGGATCCGGTAAGTCATTTCACAATGGCAAAGCCCTCTCGGACAACCCCCTCTCGAAAAGGAAAGCCGTATGCGCAAGAGTGCCCCCCTGCTCCTGGCGATTGCCGCTGTCGCCAGCACGCCGCTGCTCGCGCCCGTTCACGCGCAGCCGCAGAGCAACAATCATCCCGTCCTGACCAACGTCATCCCTGACTCCGAGTCTGCGACGCTGCAGGCGACGATCACGGGAATCAACCCGACGACACGCGAAGTGTCGCTCCGCGGACGGTCGGGTGAAACCGTCACGGTCACCGCCGGCCCCGCCGTTCGCCTGGATCTTCTGAAAACCGACGACAAGGTGACCGTGCAATATTACCGGTCGGTTGCCTTCATGGTAAGACCGCCATCCGGCGGCAACGGGACCCCGGTTAACGACAGTCAGATGACCCAATTGGTTGCCCAATCGGCGCAAACCCCTGGCGGCATCGGCGTCCGGTTAACGAAAGTCAGCGGGACGGTCGTCGGGATCGATATGGCCGCGAATCGTGTCAATCTCGTTAACCCGTCCGGCGGCGGTGTCTATACCATCGATGTGACCAATCCTTCGCGCGTGGCGATGCTGGGCTCGATCAAGGTGGGAGACACGATTACCGCTGTGATCAGCCAGGCCGTCGCCGTTTCGATCGAGCCTGCCCAGAAAAATTGGTTCTGACGGCATGAAAAAGACCGGGCGCAGCTGCATGCAGTGCGCCCGGGCTTGCCGATAGTCTGGTGCTTACTGTCTGGTCCTTACTGAGACGAGGGCGGTTCGCCCTGGCGCCCGGCCGAGTAACCCTCCTGGTACGATTGCTGCTCGCTGTTCTTGACGTGATTGTAAATGGCGCCGCCGGCGAGCCCGACGCCGGCGCCGATAAGGGTCCCGAGCCCGGCATTTCCCGCCACAGCCCCGATAATCGCACCGCCAGTGGCACCGGCCGCAGTGCCGCCGAGGAGCCGGTTTTGCGTCGGCGAGAGATTCTCGCAGCTAGCCAGAGCGAGGATGCAAACCGAAAGAGCGATAACCGCCTTCATCGCAACCATCTCCCTCTAAAATCCTCTACTAGCTACACGGGAAACGTGCAGCCAGAAACGCGGCAAGGCCGTCAGCAGCAGGCATCGACATACGAGACGGATCGGCCGAGGCCCAATTCACGAAATCCGCGACCGCCTGATCGCGGTCCACATCCTTCGGAAGACAGAACATTGCCTTGGTGCCGGGATTGGCCGCGTCTTGCTCCTGCAGCACCCGCACCACGCCCACCGCAAAACCATGGCAGAAATTCACCGCGGGCGTCGCCAGCGGATCGCCTGGTGGCGGGGAACATAAGGCCACGAGCTGCCCTGTGGTACTGGCGCGGAACTCGTCACTTGAGAGTGCGCCTATGCCGCGCGCCGGCGTAAAAATAACAAGAGGAAATGACAGCACAAGTACAAATCGAGCCCAATGTCGCATTGTACAATCCTCGCGCTTTAATTAATTCTACGACGCAACGAACTTCGATGCAATCAGAAACAAGCGGCCTCCTCTGTCTTGCATCTTACCACCATAATTTGTGTCCGCTTCCTTATTGCCGCGCCAGGGCCATGCGCATTTCAGCTTCGCGATCCCGCGCCAGGTCGCCACTAACATCCACGGTCACGGTCCTGATCGTGCCGGTGAAGGCGAAGGGCGGTTTGAATTTCGGCGTCACGGGAGCGCCCTGATGGATGCCGCAGGTCAGGCCTGACGTCAGCCCGATGATCATCGGCATCGTCTGCGCGATATCCCCCTGCCCGACGAGCTTGCCGTCGATATAGAGCCGGCCTTCGCCCGTGGCCCCCTTGCCGTGCGCGATATCCGGCACTCCCTTCACTTCGAACTCAAAGCGCAGCTGATGGGATCCGCTGGGCACCGTTTCACGGGATTCGATCTCATAGATCGCGCGGCCGACATAGTTATAGGCATAATGCAGCTTGCCGCCCTGGAGAAAGAACGCATAGCCGCCATCATTGCCGCCTTGCGACAGCAGCACACCCTCAGCGCCTTGCGCGGGAATGTCGGCCTCGACGGTGATGCTGAAAGAGCGATTGATCAGGCTCGGCATCGCATCGGCCGGCACGGTCTGGGTGTTCTGAAATAATGTGAAGCGTGCCCGCTCGGTCGCCAATTTCGGGCGCTCATCGACGAAACGCTGCGTGCCGCGCGAATCGATGGGCAGAACATTATATTTGCCGGCCTCGACATACCAGGTCGTGATCATCTCGATCAGCTTGGGCCGGTTCTCCGTCGCCACATTATTATTCTCAGCAAAATCCTCGGCCACATGGTAGAGTTCCCATTTCGTGGCGTCGATTTCCGTCAACTTGTCCTTGTTCAACGGTGCGCCGAAAAAGGCGCCGGCTTCGGTGAAAGACGGTCCCGGCCACGGGCAGACCGCCCGCCAGCCATCGTGATAAATCGCGCGATGCCCCATCATCTCGAAATACTGCGTAAGATGCTTGGTTTCCGCCTTGGGATTGTCAAAGCTATGGGCGAAGCTCAGCCCTTGGATCGGCGACTGGGTCACCCCTTTGATCGTCTCAGGCGCCTCGTAGCCTGCCGCTTCCAGAATCGTCGGCACCAGGTCGATCGCGTGAGCATATTGGGTGCGCACCTCGCCCTTGGCCTTGATGCCTTTCGGCCAATGCACGATGAACGGATCGCTCGTGCCGCCGCGATAGGTTTCCCGTTTCCAGCGGCGAAACGGCGTATTGCCCGCCCAGGTCCAGCCCCAGGCATAATGGTTGCAGACTTCCGGGCCGCCGAGCTTGTCAATGGCTGCCAGATTCTCCTCCAGCGTGGAGGAGACATTATTGAAGAACAGCGCCTCATTCACCATGCCTTGGGGACCGCCTTCGGAACTCGCGCCATTATCGGAGATCAGCATGACGATCGTGTTGTCGAGTTCCCCCAATGTCTGCAGGAATTCGATCAGGCGCCCGATATGATGGTCGGTATGGGTGATGAACCCCGCATAGACTTCCATCATGCGGGCATAAAGCTTTTTCTCATCCGCCGATAACAACTCCCATTTCTGAACGTCCGGATCGTGGCGCGACAAGGTGGCATCGGCTGGAACGATGTTTTTCTGCTTCTGCCGCGCGAGTGTCTCCTCGCGCAGTTTCTCCCAGCCGCCATCGAACCTGCCTTTATAGTGATCGGCCCATTCCCTGGGCACCTGATGCGGCGCATGCCCGGCCCCGGGGCAAAAATACAGAAAGAACGGCTTTTCCGGCGCGACCTGCTTGGCGTCGGCGACGAAGCTCATCGCCTTGTCCACCAGATCCTCCGTCAGATGGTAGCCTTCCGCCGGTGTTTTCTCAGCCGTCACCGTGTGGTTGTCGTAATAGAGCGCGGGATAATACTGATTCGTCTCACCCCCCATGAAACCATAGAAACGTTCGAACCCGCGCCCCAGGGGCCAGCGATCATAGGGCCCGGCCGCGGAGCTTTGATCCAGCGCCGTCAGATGCCACTTGCCGACGGCATAGGTATTGTAGCCCTGCTGCTGCAGCATTTCCGACAGGAAGCCATTCTCGAACGGAATATAGCCGTTCGAACCGGGATAGCCTGTCGATCCTTCGGTGATGCACGCCATGGCGTTGGCATGATGGTTTCGTCCGGTCATGATGCATGAGCGCGTCGGCGAACAGAGCGCCGTGGTATGCATGTTGTTGTACAGCAGGCCATTTCCTGCCAGGCGATCCATCGTCGGTGTTTCGCAGGGACCGCCAAAGCAGCTGAGCTGCCCGAATCCGACATCGTCCAGGACGATGAACAGCACATTGGGCGCGCCTGTCTTGGCGCGCAGGGGTTGTGGCCATGCCGGACTTGAGACGTCATAGGTGCGGCCGATGACGCCGGTGAAGGCGGTGCCGGACTTGTATTCACTCATTCCCATGGCTGAACGACTCCCCTCGTCATTGATCCGGTTCACTTCAACGGCATGCCGCTTTC
The DNA here is from genome assembly GCA_963798115.1 of uncultured Pseudomonadota bacterium. GTDB lineage: Bacteria > Pseudomonadota > Alphaproteobacteria > Acetobacterales > Acetobacteraceae > Acidocella. The sequence goes on along the minus strand of CAWCRT010000010.1, from coordinate 170,207 downwards.
CTCGGGCGTCGCGCAGCGACGCGACGGCCGCACCAGCCCGACGCCAGGCCGAACGAAATGCTTGCATAGGGCTTGGAATGTTCCTCAAACGGCGCTCCTCCTGAAAGGCAGTCGCAATTCTGATCGAACGATTCTCAAGTTTTTCAAAGGCCACGGAAACTAGCAAAAAACTGCTCTGCACTCCAGCCTATAATGAATCATCCTGACGCCGTCAGGCTGAATACAAGCGCGGCAATTCAACTCCAAAGAAGCAGCAACCACCTAAAAGCGGAAGTTCGCCGCGAAGAGCGCGCCGCGAAGCGCGAAGTTGCGCACGGCGCCGGTGTCGCCGCCGTTCTGGAAGGTGAGATTCCGGTAGCCAACGGACAGATCGGCCCAGCGTGTGAGGCTGTAAGCGAGGCCGGCATAGATCTGCCAGGTCAACGGCACGCCGCCGCTGCCGACATCGAAATAGAACGGGAGGTAGAATTTGCTGTTGGGAATATTGATACGCCCGGTTATGCCACCGATGCCATCGAAATAAGTCTTGTCGACATTGAGGCTCCCGTTGCGCGACAAAGCCAGCGTGTTACGGGGCCCGAAAATATCGGCGCTGAGCAGATAGTTGGTGGTGGCATTGAGGGAAAGCATGCGCAAGCCAACGATACCGTCGAGATTCCCCCAGTCGCCCTGCAGAAGCGTATAACCTCCCGCCAACGACCAGATGGCCATGGCCGCGCGCGTGCCGGTATCGAGCTGCTGCGAGCGCGGAATGCTGATCGGCCCCGTCCCGGGATTGACCGTGGAAAGATGGCTGACGCTCGAAGTCAAACTGGTGTTGACGTAAATGAAATCCGTCAGGATCGAAAGGCGGTCATGGCGCGCCACGGCCCCGAACATCAGTCCGGAATTGATGTTGGAGATGTAGTCGCCGATCCCGGCGCTGATCGAGGTGCTCACCGTTGCACCGCGCGGCCCGGTGGCCTGCAGATCGGCGGAGAGTGTCGGTATCCAGAGATAGGGCGCGACCGAAAAGGACCAGCCCGACATCGGTCCCTGGGGCGGTGGGGAGGATGCGACCTGGGCATGAGCGGGACATGCCGCAGCGGCGGCAGCCGCGACGGCGAAGGCGGCCAGCTTCACTCCATGACTCATCTCACGATCACGCATCTCACGATGACGCATCTCATGCGCTCCTTTCCGGCCGGTGACGCTTACGGTGCCGACGGCAACATGACGCCTCAGGCTGCGCCAATCCGGTAAACGGCTTATCAAGCATTAATTTGAATCCACGGCACAGAAACATTATTATTTAGCAATAATATCGTCGCTGTTTTTGCACCCGAAGATCCAGCTTTTCTGTTAAACACGAGAACACCATGAGCGCGTGGTTCACGTGTTTGCCGACGCTACGCTCCTGGTCAATTCCCACCATCATCCTGCGTCAGGAGGGAAATATATGACGACCACAACCAATCCTGATGAGGGACTCACGCGGCGAACCATCCATGAGTTCAAGAGTTTCGCCTTCATTTTTCTGTATCTCTACATCACTTTCGGCGCCATCATTCTCATGAAGACCGCGATCCTGCACGCGAACGGCATCGACTTCACCCCGTGGGGCGTTGCCGCGGTGAAGGCGGCCATCATGGCCAAGTTCATGCTTCTAGGCCACGCACTGAAGCTCGGCGACAGCAGCAAAATCGGGCCTCTGATCTGGCCGACCTTATACGGAGCCGTGACATATCTGCTGCTGCTCGTGGTCCTGACGATCCTTGAGGAGATCATCGTCGGCTTCTTTCATGGCCGCTCCGCCGCAATGTCGCTCGGCGGCCTTGGCGGCGTCCATCTCGAGCAAACGCTCGCCGGGATCGTCATCGTCTTGTTGGTGCTGATCCCGTATTTCGCATTCCGCGCCCTCGCCACCAGGCTGGGAGAGGAGCGGCTGATGCAGATGTTTTTCGGCAACTCGGCACGGTTCATCCTGCGGTAACGGAATGCCCATCGATTGCCTCTGACGATTTTGCTTTGATGCGAATCCGTGGCGTGCGCATGCCGGCCTTTATCCGAACGGGCCAACGCGAAAGAGCATGCTGACGATGGCGGCAACACCGATGGCAAGCAGGATGAAAGCCGTTGCCAGCGTGAAGGACGGCGGAAATGGCGCTTCCGCGTGGATGAGTCCTTCCTCCATCAGGGTCTTCCGTGTCGCGCGCAAGTGCCACATGAACTGCCCATGATAGATGATGCCTGTCGCCAGCATCAGTATCCCGAACAGCACAAGACCGATGCCATAATGCGGCACCGATGAGCTGAGCTTGATCAATTTAGCTTCCACCAGGTTCTGCGCGAGTTTGAATATCGTGAACCCGAAACTGATGAGGGAGAGCGAGGTGCGGATAACGGCCATGAGCGTCCGGTCCGCGCCCATGCGCGTGCGCTCCAATGCGAGGCTCGTGTTCCTCGAGGAAAGTTCCAGCGCCGAGTAAGGCGTTGGTGCGTGCAAGGCTTCCGGCGCTTCAATCATCGCTGCCTTCCCTGACGATGCAACGAAAGCCGAGATGGCTGGTCGACGTGTCGACCGGCTCGGCGTGCCGGGCCGCGGGGCGGTAACGCCGGCAATAATTGGGCGCGCATAAATGCGAACCGCCTTTAATGACCTTGCGGGGAATTTTCGTGTCCGGCATGGCCGGGTCATAGCTCTGCGCCTCCGCGCCGCCACGCGGGTTCTGCGGGATGCAGCAAGCCTTCGCCGCATCCGCCACATGCCGGCCTGACCACCAGTCGCTGGTCCATTCCCAGACATTGCCGATCATGTCGTACAGCCCATAGCAGTTGGGCGGGTAGGCCTTGACCGGGGATGTGCGCCGGAAGGGCGATTTGCGTTCGTAGGGGAAGCTGCCATGCCAGCTATTCGCCATCATGCGGCCATCCGGCATGAATTCGTCGCCCCAGGCATAGGCGGCGCCATCCAGCCCTCCCCGGGCGGCGAATTCCCATTCGGCCTCCGTCGGCAGTTCCTTGCCGGCCCATGCCGCATAGGCCAGCGCATCGCCATAGGCCACATGCACCACCGGATGATATTCCAACCCCTTGATGCTGCTGCCCGGCCCATAAGGGTGGCGCCAGTTCGCCCCTTTCATCAGGCTCCACCATTGGCTCCAATCGCGCAGATCCACGGGATGCTTGGGCTGCACGAACACCAGAGAGCCGGCAAAGATCATCTCTGGCAGAGCGCCAGGATAATCTACGATATCGGGCAAGGTTTCCGCGAAGGTCACATGCCCGGTCTCCTGAATGAATTTCGCGAACTTCCTGTTGGTGACCGGCGTACTGTCGATCCAGAACCCGCCGACCGTGACACGATGCGCCGGCGCCTCCTCAGGGTAATGCGCATCGGACCCCATGCGGAAGGTCCCGCCTTGGATATAGACCATGTTGCGATGCAAAAGATTGCGCGATGTTGTCAGGCTTATGTCCATTGACGACCTCACATTCGGCAGCTTGCCTCATCGTTCGAACGGATAGATCACGTTCCAATCAATTTTCATGTCGACGACCAGCCAACCGCGCCGCTCAGCCTCGTCCCAGGCTTTGTTCAAGGCGCCGAGGGACGAATCGCGGTCATAGGCCCATTCGCGCGCAGCATCCGTATGATGCACCAGCCCTGCGAAATGCGGGCCCTCGCCGGCCGTAATCCATTCGAGCATCTGCAGGTCACCGTCAGAATTACCAAAAGCGAAGAGCGGCCTTTGCCCGATGAAACGATTGATCCCCACGGGCTTTCCAGGGCCATCATCGATGAACTCGATTTTCGGCAGCTTAATGAGCTCGGGCCTGCCGTCGATCTCCCGATATTGCGTGTCGCCCGACGACCCAACCACCTGTTCCGGCGGAATGCCATAGATTTTTTCAGCCCATGGGCGGACGAATTCGATCCCGCCGCCCGTTACGATATAGGTACGGAACAAATGGCTGCGCAGATAGGCCAGGAGCTCCAGCATCGGCTGGAAGACGAGATCCGTATAAGGTCGGTTGAAACGCGGATGCCGCGCCGTGGCGATCCAATCCAGCACGGCCTGCTGGAATTGGCGTACCGTCATCCCTGAATGCGTCTGCGTGACAATCAGCAGCAGCTCCTTTTCACCAAGCCCCGCCAAAGCAGCCTGGTCACCGGAAAGCACGGTCTTGAAAGGTTCCTGTGTCCGCCATTCCGGATGCTGGCTGGCCAAAGCGCGAACCCGCGCCAGGGCGAAGGCCAGCTGAAAATAAAATGGTTTCTCGCTCCACAGCGTCCCGTCATTGTCAAAGACCGCGAGACGCTGTTCGGGCCGCACGAAATCACCGCCGCCACTGGCGCTCACGCGCGTCACCCAGTCCAAAATGGATTGTTTTGCTGCCCCGTCATTCCAGGAGGGCAGCGGATCGCCCCTGCCGGGCTGTGCGGCCTCGGCAACTATTTGCGGTGTATGCAATACGTTTTCCTTCCGACACCAGAACAAAATGGACGGTCGGATCGCTTTTGTTTCATACGCGATTTCGATGGTGGGAGCGACATCATTCCTCGCCGTGAGAGGCTGACGAAATTTCCCGCCCACATTTGTTCATTTTGTATGCTACGAAAATGGCCGACCAGATCTAAAGCGGCCGCTTTTTGAAAAAAGCGGCGCAAAAACTTTTGCTTCTATTGGGTCAGCGGCGCGTGAATAGCTTGGGCTGCCCCACCCGCTGAAGGCTAAGCCTGTCAAATCCGAGCAAGGAGGCCAAACATGCGCGTGCCGCTTTTGCCCTTCACTCCCTTTCCGGCCACCATCAGCTGCGCCTGCTGCCGCCTTGCCTCAGGCACTGCGCGCGAGCGGCAGCACCTGCTCGGTCTGCTAGCCCTGCTCGAACATCCAAGCGCGCTGCCGCCGGCACTGGCGCTGCGGCTGGGGATCGAACTCATCGCCCACACCGAGACGGGCCATGGCGGCCTTGCCTGCGAGCCGGTCGGAGGGATCGCCCCATGATCGCGGAACCTTCCCCTGGCCTCCTTGCAGAACTTGAGACGCTCTATCGCGATCTCCACGCCAATCCCGAACTGTCCATGCAGGAGCATCGCACCGCCGGCATCGCTGCCGCCTGGCTGCGGCGCTTCGGCTATGAGGTGACGGAGGGCATCGGCGGCACCGGCGTCGTTGGAGTGCTGCGGAATGGCGCGGGTGCTACCGTGCTGCTGCGTGCCGACATGGATGCGCTGCCCGTCACCGAGGCGACGGGCCTCGACTATGCCAGCCGGGCCACGGGCACGGACCGCTTCGGCACGGCGAGCGGGATCGCCCATGCCTGTGGCCATGACATGCACATGGTCTGGCTGATGGGGGTGGCGCGGCTTCTGGCCGAGACCAGGCCGGCATGGAGCGGCACAGTGATGGCTTTGTTCCAGCCGGGGGAAGAAACCGGCCAAGGCGCGCGCGCCATGGTGGAGGCCGGGCTGGTGAAAGACTTTCCTCGCCCGGATGTCGTGCTCGGCCAGCATGTCGTGCCCGCGCCCGCCGGCATGGTCGGCTGGCGCGCCGGCACCATCATGGCCGCCTCCGATAGCTGGGAGGTGACATTGTTCGGGCGCGGCGCTCATGGCTCCATGCCCCAGAAGAGCGTCGACCCGGTGCTGATGGCCGCCGCTTCCGTCCTGCGCCTGCAGGGCGTGGTGGCGCGCGAGGTGGCGATGGCGGATGCGGCCGTCGTCACGGTCGGCGCGCTGCAGGCCGGCAGCGCCGAGAATGTCATTCCCGACCGCGCGCTGCTGCGCCTCAACGTCCGCAGCTTCAAGGCTGAAGTGCGCGAACGTGTGCTCAGCGCCATTCGCCGGATTCTTGCGGCCGAGGCCCAGGCTTCCGGCGCGCCCAGGCCGCCGGATATCGCCGTGCTGGGCGAACATCCCACCACTTGCAATGATGCCGCCGCGACCGCCAAGGTGGTCGAGGCCTTCGAACGCCAGTTCGGCAAGGAACGCATCCAGGAAATCGAACCCGCCTCGGCGAGCGAGGATTTCAGCCTTCTCGGCGCCGCCTGGGGCGCGCCCTCGGTGTTCTGGTTTGTCGGCGGCACGGACCCTGAGCGCTTCGCCGCCGCGATGGCAGCCGGCAAGCTGGACGAGCTGCCCGGCAATCACGCGCCGGATTTCGCGCCCATCATCCATCCGACCCTCAGCGCCGGCATCGAGGCGATGCTCGCGGCGGCCGGCATGTGGCTCTCCGCCCCGCCTGCCTTGCGCTGAACGCCATGAACGGCACGACCCTGCTCGATCTGCTGAATACGGCCGGCACGCTGGCCTTCGCGCTTAGCGGCGCGGTCGCCGGCGCACGGCGCGGCATGGACCTGTTCGGGGTGCTCGTGCTCGCCTTCGTCACGGCGATCGCCGGCGGGGTCATGCGCGACCTGCTGATCGGCGCCGTGCCGCCTGCCGCGGTCCGGAACTGGCATGCGGCGGCCCTGTCGGTCTGCGCCGGGCTGTTCGCCTTCTGCTTCCCCAAACCGCTCGAGCGGCTGCGTTTTCCGGTGCAGCTCTTCGACGCCGCCGGCCTTGGCATTTTCGCGGTGGCCGGCACTGAGAAGGCCCTGCAATTCGGCATTCCGCCGATCATGGCAATGCTGCTCGGCATGGTGAGCGGCATTGGCGGCGGCATGGTGCGCGATGTGCTCGCGGCCCGGGTGCCGGTGGTGCTGCAGGGCGATATTTACGCCCTCGCCGCTTTGGCCGGCGCGGCTGTGGTGGCCGGCGGTTCCGCCCTTGGCATGCCGGTGGCGGCGACCCTGCTGCCGGGCGTGGCGTTGTGCGTCGCCCTGCGTTTGATGGCGATGTATCGCGGCTGGAGCCTACCCCGTGTCCGCCGGCCGGGCCACATCGCCCCGGATTGAACAAGCCCATGCCGTCTCAACGCCATAGGCCTAAAAGACCAAAAGTTTTTGCGCCGCTTTTTTCCAAAAAGCGGCCCTTCCTTACCTCACTCCGCGGCAGCCTTAACGGATGTATCCGGCTTGTAGGTCGCATACAGCGCCAGGCCGGTGCAGATCACACCGCCGAGAATATTGCCGATGGTGACCGGGATCTGGTTCCAGATCAGCCACTGGCCGACGGTGATCGGCGCGCCCAGCATGATCGCTGTCGGGATGGCGAACATGCTCACCACGCAATGCTCGAAGCCCATCACCACGAAGGCCATGATCGGCAACCAGGTGGCGACAATTTTGCCGATCACGCTGCGCGAGACCAGCCCCAGCACGGCGGCGATGGAAACCATCCAGGTGGCGAACACGCCTTTGACCAAAGCGGTCCACCACCCGGCCGCGCCGGCATGCAGATAGGGCACCACCTTGGCCACGCCGATCGCCATCACCTTGGCACCGGTCGCATCGGGCGCCGCGGTGAAAAACTTCGTGCTGACAGCCGCATAGAGGAAGCCGCAAATCAGCGCGCCGAGCAAATGGCCGATATACACGAACACCCAGTTGCGCAGCACCGCACCGAGGCTGACGCGCCCCGCGAAGGCGGCAAACGGCAGCAACGCGCAGTTGCCGGTGAAAAATTCCAGGCTCAAAAGCGTGATCAGGACGAAGCAGAAGGGGAACAGCACGGCCCCGACGAGCCCATTGCCGCTCAATACCCCGGCAGCGGCATCCACCATGATGCCCAAACCTACGAAGGCGCCGGCAAGCGCGCCGCGGATCAGCATGTCGGAGATGCCAAGGCGGGCTTTTTTTGTGCCAGTCTCGAGCATCGCGCTCGCCAATTCCAAGGGGGGAAGATAGTCCACGGTGAGTTCCAGTCTCAGTTGATCATTTGCCGGCGCGCCCGGCACTGCCGCGACCCCGGCGCCGGCAGGCCGGTCTTGCGCGGTGATCTCGCGGCGTTTCTTTACCTGGGCGTAGCGGAAATGCAAAAACCCGTGCCATTTCCGGCACGGGTTCGGACGGTTCTGATTTGGCCGCTCACCTTATGTCGGCTTGCAGACCTGCAGGAGGCGGGAGAGATGTTGGTGCGCGGCCTTTGCCGCCCCCTCCTCAAGCTCTCTATATTGGCTGACGATCTCTCGCCCGGCATCGGTCAATCTCGTGCCGCCGCCGCCGGCACCACCGGTCACTGTTTCAACCACGGCAATGCCAAGGGTCTGGTTCATGTCCTCGATCAGCTCCCAGGCCTTGCGATAGCTCATTTTCAGCGCTCGTCCCCCGGCCGATATTGATCCGTTCTTCTCGACCTCTTCGAGCAAGGCGATCTTGCCAGGGCCGATCTTGGCATTTTTACCCAGATTGATACGGATGCTCAGGTTGGGAACCGCCATCGCAGGGGCGTCTGGCGCGGAAGGCTTTTTCATCATCAAAACCACGTCAAAAGGTCTGGCCGACCCTTAACATAAAACGGGAAAGATGCGTTAGCCTGCCCCTATTGCAGCCGGGCGCTCGTCGGAAACGTAGCTCGTGGTGCGACGCTTGCCATGGCCGCGAGCTGCCAGGGCTGAATATGAAAAGCGATGCTCGCACCTTCCGGCAGGTTCAAGCGCAGGATCAGCCCCGTCGAACAGGGCGCCAATGACCAGCTATCAACCTCATGAGGCGAGGTTTGGTTGATGAGTTCGCTTTCGCGACGCGGAACCGCGTTGGCGACCGCGTTCAAGCACCCTACCGGCAGCCGCACCGATGCTGCCCGCCCATCACGATCGCGAACGCGCAAGCATATCGTTTTTCCATTTTGAGCGATCTCGATGCAATGCAGCTCAGACACCTCGATCGACCGCTCCAAGCTCTGAGAACGATCCTTTCCCACACCCTGCCTTTCTCAACGTGCATCCAACGGAACTACAGCAGGCTTGCGCGATATAGTCAATCGGGAATAACGTACCGCGAATCCCCCGGGAAAGATGGCGGACCATCGACTTCAAGGCTGTGAGAAAATCTAATGGACAGGCGGCTCCTCGCGACAAACCTCTTCAACCTGCGTGTCGAAGACCGTGCGGCTGCGACCCTTTCAAAAGGCGCTTTTCATTTGACGCCGGCCCAAGAGAGGCTCGACCTCTCCCCGCCGCGACCGGCGGCGAGACGGCGGCTTTGGGAACTTCATAAAAGTCTCCATTGTTCAATCATCGGCACCTGCCTATCGACGACCGAATTACGTAAACTCCTCACGCGCGCAGGGATCCGAACCGAGGACAAGTCCGACCATGAATTGCATGGGCAGGGCGTGTCCCTCTCCGCGCAAAGCGATTCCGCAGGCAAGCTCCTGAACAAGTTGCTGGACGAACGCCACAATCTTTCCGTCAAAAAATACGGCCGCGCCAAGACTGAAGAGGAAGTCCGCAAGCAATGGCTTGAGGACGTAAAAGCAGGTGACATTCCCGGCGCCTATTGGGCGACAATGACACATCCGGAAACCACCGAAAGCCTCCAGCGGCAGGCATTCGGCCATGTGCATATGCTGTCTCATCTGGTTGGCGCCGCGAATCGCGCCGACATAAGGCAACTGCAGAAACTCCAAGAGGAAAATTCCCAGCTTCGCAAAAAAAGCGAACGTCAGCAGGCTTCGTTCCACGCGGAAATCACACGGCGCGACACGACGATTCAAGAATTACAAAACGCCTTGGCGAAAAAACTTACTTCGGGACGAATGGAGCCGAGCGCGGCACAAGAAGATGAGCGTTCGTACCAAAAGCTCGTGACGGAGCTGGAGAGGCAGGCCGATGCATCTCTGCGGCGGCGCCTCTCCGCTGAAGACCGGCTGGCGAAAACGAAAGAGGAGCTGGAGACGTCAAAACACACGAGCATCATGTTGGAGCGCAAGCTCGATGACGTTGTTGCGGAGCTGACTGCGCTTCACCGGGTTCTGGAAAATCAAGACCTGGCGCAAGCCCCATCCTTCGCGAATGCCACCCTGAAAGACACCACAATCCTTTATGTCGGCGGACGTCCCAATCAGATTCCGCATATTCGCGACATTACGGAAACCAGAGGCGGGAAATTTCTCCACCATGATGGCGGCGTTGAAGACAATGAGCTGCTTCTTGGCAGCCTTGTGGCAAAAGCAAATATCGTGGTGTTTCCTGTCGACTGCGTCAGCCACAAGGCCATGACGCTGGTCAAAAAATCCTGCCGCAGCAGCGACACGCGCTATTTGCCATTGCGAAGCTCCGCGGCCTCGACATTCTTTGCCTCGCTCGAGCGTTTTCCGCCCTCTGCACCGAACTGACCGGTCATGAACGCCTCTTAGCATCTTTAACGAACGAATACCGCGTCACTTTTTCTGGCAGCATGAAAGACTACCAATGCCCTCTAGCCTCCCCACAGCCATCGCCCTTCGTCACGTCGCATTTGAAGATCTGGGGCTTCTGTCAGCGGTGCTCGATCAGCAAGGTTGGGCAGTATCATACTGCGATGCCTCAATCGAGGATCTCAGAGATCCGGTGATCGAAAAGGCAGATCTTCTGATTGTGCTTGGCGGCCCCATCGGCGCTTATGAAGATGATCGCTACCCGTTTCTCAGAACGGAGCTCGCCCTTTTAGAGCGGCGCCTGGCAAAAAACCGCCCCACGCTGGGAATTTGCCTCGGCAGCCAGCTTATGGCGAGGGCTCTTGGCGCCCGTGTGTTTCCGGGATCTGCCAAAGAGATCGGTTGGGGGCGTGTCGAACTCACAGAAGAAGGGCGTGCATCAAGTCTCAGCCCCCTCGCGGAGCAAAACGCGGAGGTTCTGCACTGGCACGGAGACACGTTCGATCTTCCCGAAAATGCCGCCCGTCTCGCCTCAACCGCGCTCTACGAAAATCAGGCATTCGCATTTGGCAAATCTGGTTTGGGCTTGCAGTTTCACCTCGAAGTGGGGGCACGGCAGCTCGAGGAATGGTATGTCGGCCATGCTGTCGAGCTTAACGCCGCCCAAGTGTCCATTGACAGCCTGAGACAGAAATCCGCCGCGGTTGAAAAGCGCGTACGCGCCCAGACGGAACGCATCTTCAATGGCTGGCTGCATCAGCTTCCATTCGGGAAGGAACAGTTTCATTCATTTCGGCGTCGCCGCTGCGAGGTATTACCGCTCGGCTGAGGCAGTTTGCGCCACGTTACAAAACGCCTTAAGACATTTGCGGACGAACGTCTGACTTCAGAACGTTCCACCCAATAACTGCCCGCCTGGCCCCGCGCCACCTAAATGCGCAATCCGGGCCATCACCGCTCATTCCCGCGCCGGCTTGTGACGGCACCGCCTCCATCGAAAACGACTGGCGGTGCCGGGCATCGACGTTCGACAAGCCAGAGCGCCCCATGCAGAACAGTCGTTTTTTCCACGAATAAAACAACACAAAACCAACAACGCACAGATATCTTCCCAAACAAAATCCTGTGTATTTTTATACAACGAAAATTTACGACACCAACAAATCATACAGATTTATCAATTAACCATTTTTGTTTTAATACCGATCTAAAAAATGCCTATAAATACAGCCTGTCAACCCATAACGCAGCTCTATCAAAATCGTATTTGGCGTGTAAAATACACACTCAACAGATTGAATATAAACAACAACTTTTTGATTCCCATAAGCAATTTACTTGAGTTTTCACAATCTGTTTATCCAACAATGCTTCCTGGTTGCGCGATATGTTCAAGCGGCTATACCGCGCCAATCTAAATAACGGCTCATCTGGAAACATATCTATGCGTAATTTACTGTTGACCACTGCGGCCATGATGGGCGCCATGCTCGCAACCGCCGGCGCCGCACTGGCTCAACCCGTGAAGCCGGTTGCCCCTGGCACCATCGCCGTTCACCTTAATGGCTACCTGCAATTCTCGATCGCCGACATTGGCGCCACTGGCGACGTTGTTGGCAATTCAAAGCTGAGTCCGATCACGACTGATGGCGACGCCCGCCTCTATGCGGGCTTTGACGCGCAGACCCTGACCGGCATTGATTACGGCGCGCACATTGAGCTGCGCACCACCGCGTCTGACGCTGGCGTCGGCGCAGGCAAGGTCACCGGTAGCGCTGGCAGCGCCGGCACGGAGTTGATCTATGTGAAGCGCGCTTATGGCTATATCGGCACACCCCAAGCCGGCTATGTCCGTCTCGGACAGACGGATAGTGCGTTCGGCCTGTTGCAGAGCGGCGTGATCTCAGCCTTCGGCGATGGTGCTCAGTGGAACATTGACGGTGGCGAGTACTCGATGGTGCCGAGCGGTTCCGCACCGACCACCTTCATTTATGCGAATTCCTCCCTTTGTATGCAACGGATAAGATCGTCTATATCAGCCCGGCTATCTATGGCTTCAGCGCCGCGGTCGGCTTCGAGCCGAACTCGAATGGCTTGAAGGAAGGAACCGCCGCCTGCACCGAGGCCACCAGCGTCTGCGGCGATCTTTCCTCATCGCCGGTCGCGAGCGATATCGGCAGGCGGCGCAAGAACACCATCGACGCCGCTTTGCAATATGTCGGAACCGAAGATGGTTTCGTGACGAAAGCGTCCGTCGGCATCATCCATGGCTCACCGATCACTTATGACGGCGTCAGAATGACAAGCGGCGCCCTCGCCAATGGCTTTGACAATTTGAATGTACATCAGGCCGGCGTGCAGACTAGTTTTGATGGTTTGACATTGGGCGCAAACATCAAAACGGGTCAAACCCTCGATGGTTACGCCTTCCAGCCGCGCGGCACCCGCAATGGTCTGACCTACATGATCGGCGCGACCTATGATTTCGGCCCCTATGTGCTGGGCGTGAATTACTTCAACGGGCAGACCGCGGGTGCTTTTACGCCGGGCGCGCGCATGGCGCGGACATTGTCCGAATACGGCATTGCCGTCGGCGGCAATTACGTGCTCAGCAAGGATCTAAGCCTGTTCGTGCAGTACGAATACGGTCATCGTCACCAGCCCGGCAACATGGCGATCGGCAATGGCTCGATCACCGGCAACAGCCAAGTCCAGGCGATCGCGACCGGCGTCACCTACAAATGGTGAGGCCACAAGCTTTCGGTTGAGATCTCTGGAACAAGGCGCGCGGGAAACCGCCACCTTGCAGGTTCTACCGTGAAGCCTGTGAACACGAATTTCGGCGATCGGCTTTACGCCATTCTCCAGATAGGCATGCTTTCAGGCATTGTTTCGATACCGAGCTAAAATGCAACAATCGAAAAAACGGCAATCTAGCAACGCCTTACAAAAATTATGGCGGGGACAGCCCTTAAAATTTGCCGTCTGCATGGGCGATGATTTTTCCGGCTTCGGCGAATGCCGTGTTCGCGGCGGGAACGCCGGCATAGATCGCGATCTGCATGAGCGTTTCCTTGAGTTCATCCTTGGTGAAGCCGCCTTGGCTCAACCCGGCGCGGACATGCAGCGCGAATTCCTCCCAGCGGCTCAGGCTTGCCGTCATGGCGAGAACCAGCAGGCGCCTTGTGCGGTCATCCAGGCCGGGGCGCCCCCATATTTTCTGCCAGGCGATCCGCGTGATCATCTCCTGGAAATCCGCGTTGAAATCGGTGCGGTTGGCGAGCGATGTCTCGACCCACTCATCGCCCAGAACGCGGCGGCGGTTGGCGAGGCCCGCTTCGAACAGCGCTTCGGCGGCTGCCTCGACGTCCGGGCGCGGTTGCAGAAAGCGCCGCAGCGCCGCGGCCAGCGCAGCGGGCGCTTCGAGCGGCGGCAAATGCGCTGAGGCCAGAGCGACATGCCTGGCGTCGGGCAGTTCGGCCAGAAGCCTGTCGCCATGTCCGGCAAACGGTGTCGAGATGTCGTTAGCACCCGTCACCACCAAAGCGGGGACAGAGATTTTTCTTAAATGCCCCGCCAAAGTCATGTCCCGGATCGCCGCCCCCGCGCCAGCATAGCCTGCGTCGGATTGCGCCGCGATACCGCGCCTCAACCCATCGGCAATCTCGGGATGCTGCGCCACATAGGCGGCCGAGAGGAAACGCCCGACCGCCATGTCGGCGATGGCTTCCGTGCCCTGGCTGCGCACCGTGGCGATCCTGCTCTCCCACGCCACCTCATCCATCTGCGCCGACGTGCAGATCAGCGCGAGGGACGAGATTTTTTCAGGATAATCCAGGACCATCTGCATGGCGACCATCCCGCCGAGGGAAACGCCCGCAATGGCGGTCTGCCCGATGCCGGCCGCCTCCAAAACGGCAGCCGCATCCGCCGCCAACATCGGCAGGCTGTAATCGCCATCCGGCGCGTCGGACGCGCCATGGCCACGCATATCCATGCGCAGCAACCGGAACGCCCGCCGCAGATCAGGCAGCATTGCGTCCCACAGGGACATGTCCGTGCCGATGGAGTTCAACAATAGCAGCACAGGCCGGTTCTCGGCACCCTCCAACTTCCAATAGAGCCGGACATTCTCCCGCGTGGCGAATGGCATGTTTACCCCTTCCGGTGATGGGCAAGCAGTTCAGAAACGATGACAGCACTTTCGCCGATATCACCGCCCAGTTCGGCGCCGTGCAGATTGCGGGCGATGGCGGCCTCATCCACATCCAGCCTCTCCGCGACGAGCGCCATCGCCTCAGCGCTGCCGGCGGCGAGCAGGAACAGCTCCGCCAGCACCGGCGCTTCCGCCTGCCAGCCGCCGAGGCCGCGCTCCTCTTCCGCAGGCAGGCCGCTGAGCATGCCGGCAACCAGGCCCGGCGCCCGCAAGGCGGCGGAAAGCGCCACCTGGCAGCCGGTGGGGTTGCGCTTATGCGCCATGGAGGAAGACCCGCCCCGCCTGGCGATGGCAGGCTCCCTCGCCTCCCCAATCGCGTTCTGCGCCAGCAGGGAGATGTCCCGGGCGAGCTTGCCCAGCGCCCCGATGACGATGCCAAGCGCCGCCGCAATGGCGGCAACGCCTTCCCGGCGGGCGTGCCAGGGCGCATCGGCGGCAAGCCCCAACGCCTCGGCCATGCGGCGCGCAACGGCAGCACCTTTGCCCGAGAGGCCGGCACGCGTTCCGGCCGCCCCGCCGAACTGGAGTCTGGCATTTTTCGTGATCTCGGCCTGCAAGCGCTGCGTGGCACTGGCGATGCCGGCCCCCGCCTGCGCCAGCCGCAGTCCGAAGCCGACCGGCATCGCATCCTGCAGCAAGGTCCTGCCGATGGCCGGGGTGGCGGCGTATCTTTCCGCCAGCGCGCACAGGGCGGAACAGGCCCGTGACAAATCCGCCCCCAGCAGCTTCCCGGCCTCCGCCACCTGCAGCATCAGGACCGTATCGGCCAGATCCTGGCTCGTCGCGCCCTTATGGACGGCGGCAGCCGCTTCGCCCTGCAATGCGGCGCGAAGCCGCCTGACCAGGGGGATGGCCAGCGTGCCCGCCAGCGCCGCCTCATCGGCCAACTCTGCCGGGTTGGGAGGCAGCATGCCACAGGCCCGGGCGATGTCCACCGCGATGCCCTGAGGGATCAGCCCCTCGGCCGCTTCAGCCGCCGCCAATGCCGCCTCGAAGGCCAGGGCATGGCTGATGGTTTTGCTGTCGTCGAAGACCGCCAGCATCGCCTTGCTGCTGGACGCGCGGGTTCTCAGCAGGTCGCTCACAGCGCGAAGAACACGGTTTCGCCCGCGCCGCTCAGCACGATGTCCAGCCACCAGCTGCCCGCGCTTTTGCGCCGCGCGATCAGCGTGTCACGGCGCGCCGGCGGCACGGCGTTCAACACCGGGTCGGTGTCATTGCCCTCGCCATCCTCGAAATAGCAGCGCGTGACAAGGCGCTTGAGCACGCCGCGCGCGAAGACCGAGACCGCGAGATGCGGCGCCTGCAGGCTGTTGCCCGGGCCCGGCACGCGGCCCGGACGGATGGTGCGGAACCGGTAGATCCCGTCCGCGTCCGTCGCCGCGCGGCCGAAGCCGACAAAATGCGGATCAAGCGGAACCTCGCCCCGCACATCGTCCGCGCTGGCATAACGCCCCGCCGCATTGGCCTGCCAGATCTCGATCAGCGCGTCGGGCACGGGCGCACCCGCACCGTCGCGCACGCAGCCCGCGATTTCGATCACCTCGCCTCGCGGGGTTCCGGTGGGAGCGGAAACATTGAGGACGTAATGTTCGGCGGGAAACAGATCCGGCCGCCCGCCCATCTCGGAGGGTCCCACCAGATCCGCCCCGCCCTTCCAAGCCAGGCCGTAATGGAAGAACGGCCCCACTGTCTGCGATGGCGTCTGGCCGAACAAAGCGGGGTCCTGATTATCCTGGCGTGGTGCTGCGTTGCGCGCCTCCAGATCGGGATTGTCAGTGCTCATGCTCTTGCTCCTCGAATGGCGTCTGGTCGCGCCCCTTCAGAACGATATCGAACATAAACCCGAGCGCCCAGTTCGGTACGGTTGTTCCGATATCGAACCTAGACACCAGCCGCTGACGGTATGGCATGGGCACCGCATTGGCGATGGGATCGATCTCGATCAGCGGATCTTCCGGAAAATAGAGCTGCGTGACCAACCGCGTCGCAAAGGCCGGGCCCAGCACAGAGAGATGAATATGCGCCGGGCGCCAGGCATTTTTGTGGTTGCCCCACGGATAGGCGCCGGGGCGGATGGTGACATAGCGATAGCGCCCCTCGCCATCGGTTATGACACGGCCCGCACCGGTGAAGTTCGGGTCGATCGGCGCGTCCCAATCATCCTTGCTGTGGATGTAGCGGCCTGCGGCATTGGCCTGCCAGATTTCCATCATGGTGTTGGGCACGGGGCGGCCATTCTCATCCAGCACGCGGCCGGACACGACGATGCGCTGCCCCAGCGGCGGCGCTTTGTGCTGCGTGGTGAGGTCGGCCAAAGTGCTGCCCATCAACTTCTCCCAGCCCTCGCCGGGTCCGGTCGTTTCCGTCAGCGTCTGCGCGATGCGGATCGCGGGCTGACGCGGGCTGCGCAGCCTCGTCGAACGGTAATCCGTGAACAGAGAGGGCGGCGATCCAGCATCCTCAGATGCGTAGGAAAGATGATCCTTCATGTTGTTTCCTCATGAATTTCACGGCTGAAACGGCGTCAGCGGCAACCCCACGTAATTTTCGGCGAGTGTTCTTTGCGCGGCTTCAGACGTTCTGATGTAATCCAGCTCCGCCATTTGCAGCCGGCGCGAGAACCCGTCCATACCGGGAAAACGGTGGGTGATCGATGTGAACCACCAGGAGAAACGCTCGGCTTTCCAAACGCGCGCGAGGGCCCGGGCGGAATAACCGTCAATGCCGGCGGCCGCGGACGAACGGTAATACGCGCCCAGCGCCTCGCCAAGCATGATCACATCCGAGACCGCGAGATTCAGCCCCTTGGCGCCGGTCGGCGGCACGATATGCGCCGCGTCGCCCGCGAGGAACAGGCGCCCCCAGCGCATCGGCTCCGCGACGAAGGAACGCAGCGGCGCAATAGATTTTTCAAAGGCGGGACCGCGCACGGTTTTCGCCGCGGTCGCGGGACCCAGCCTGATGCAGACCTCGTCCCAGAAGCGCTCGTCGGACCAATCCTCGATCCGCTCATCCAGCGGGCATTGCAAATAATAACGGCTGCGCGTGGCGGAGCGCATGGAGGCCAGGGCGAAGCCTCGTTCATGATTCGCATAGACCAGCTCGGGCTCCGCCGGTGGCACCTCCGCCAGGATGCCGAGCCAGCCGAACGGATAGATGCGTTCGAAGACATTCAGCACATTCGCGGGAATGCTGGCACGGCTGACACCATGAGAGCCGTCGCACCCGGCGATGAAATCGCAATCCAGGCGCTGCAAGGCGCCGTCCGCCATCCAGGTCACATAAGGCGTGTTCCCATCGACGCCGTGCAGCGCAACATCGTTGGCATTCCAGATGACCGGGATGCCGCTTTGCTCCGCGGCGTCGAACAGATCCCGCATCACCTCCTGCTGGCCGTAGACCGTCACCGCGGCGAAACCGTCCGTCAGCCTCGCGAGGTCGATATGAAACAGCGCGCCGTCGAGCGCGAGATTTATGCCGCCATGGACCAAGCCCTCTCTGTCCAGCCGCTCGGAAACGCCCAGGCTGCGCATCAGGTTCACGGTGATCTGTTCCAGCACACCAGCCCGGACACGGCCTTCCACATAAAGCCTGTCGCGCCGTTCCAGGACGACCGCCTCGACCCCCTCACGCCGCAGCAGATGCGCAAGAAACATACCAGCCGGGCCGGCACCAATGATTACGATCTGTGTCCGCATCGAACGACTCCCGATACCCCTGCTGAGCGTGTTTCCCTGGGCCTTTAGGATACGATTTTCAGCCTCCTTGCACATGACCAAAAGAACCAATTGCTTGTACAAAACAACCGCTCAAACGACACGAAATAGTGACAGGAACGTGACGATCGATCCCGTCCCAACGAATGGCCGATCCGCACGCATTCGCATCGCCGCATGTCGGGCACTCTGCGCGCTCATTCAGGGCGAGCAAAGGATCGGCCGGAAGCCTGCTAAGCCGTGCCGACGACGGGAGGTGTGCCGGTGACGGGAAGGGTAAAGTGGAAAGCGGTGCCGTGCGGCGCGCGGCGAGAGGCCCATAATTTCCCGCCATGGGCTTCGATGATCGACCGGGAGATCGAAAGCCCCAAGCCGAGGCCGTCGGACTTGGTGGTGAAGAAAGGATCGAAAATGCGTTGGACGCTGGCCGGATCGAGCCCTGGGCCGGTGTCCTCGACCGTGACCTGAACATGCTCCGGCGGCACGGGAGAGGCGGAGATGGTCAATTCCCTCCTTCGGTCGGAGATTGTGGCCATGGCCTGGATGGCATTTATCACCAGGTTCAGCAGCACCTGCTGAAGCTGCACGCGGTCCCCTGTGACCGGCGGCACCTGGACGGACAGGTCCATCAGCAATTCCACACCATGCCGGTGCAGGTCGGTGCGAGTCAGGGCCAGGACCTCCTGGATCGCACCGTCAATGTCGAACGGCATGAGGTGAGGCCCTGATTTCCCGGCCAGCGCGCGTAAGCTCCGGATCACGTCACCCGCGCGGTGCGCATCCTGCGAGATCCGCGCCGCCGCCCGGCTGGCCGCGTCGAGATCAGGCGGCGTACGGGCCAGCCAGCGCAAGCAGGCATTGCTGCTGGTGGCGATGGCGGCCAGCGGCTGATTGATCTCATGGGCGATCGAAGCCGCCAGCTCGCCCAAGGTCATCACGCGTGCGGCATGGGCGAGATCCGCCTGGGCCTTATGCAGCTCTTCCTCCGCATGCTTGGCCGCGGTCACATCCATCACCGAGCCGATGAATTCCAGCTCATCCGCCTGATCCCTCACGGCGTGGCCGACCACGTGCAAATATTTGACGGTGCCATCGGGCATGAGCAGGCGATGCTCGAAATCGAAATCGCGCCCGCTGCTGGAAGCTTCCGCGATCGCGCGCCGCGCCAAAGCGAGATCCTCCGGATGCACCCGTTGCAACACCATATCGATATTGGCGACGGGCACCGGCTCATAGCCAAAAATATTGAAACTTTCCGCCGACCAGAAAATGTCGCCGCGGGCGACATTCCAGCCGAAACTGCCCGAATGGCTCAGGCGCTGCCCCTCAGCCAGATAGGCCTCGCTGCGCTGCAGCGCTGCTTCGGTGCGCTTGCGTTCAGTGATGTCCGTCACCACCGCGGCAGCCAGCAGCTGCTCCCCGCCGATCACGGGCAACATAACGACGCTGGTCGCGCCCCAGATAATGCGGCCATCCTTGCACCGGTAGCGCTTCTCGATGCTCACTGCCGATGACAGACCTCCCCCTTGTGTTGCGAGTATCCCCTTGGTGGCGGCACGGTCATCCTCATGGGTGATGTCCTCAGGCGTCAAATGCCGCAATTCCGCCGGGGAATAGCCGGTCATTTTGCAGAAGGCCGGATTCACCTCAACGAAACGCCCATCCACCCCCGCCAGGGCAATGCCGACCGCAACATTTCCGAACAGGCTGTGCCATCGCGCCTCACTCACCTGCATCGCGTCCTCGGCCGTTTGCCGCTCCCGGTTTTCCTTGAGAAAATCAGCGTAGAGACGAGCATTTTCCAGCGAAACCGCGGCCTGTGAGGCCAGCAATTGCAAGGTCGCGCTCCTGGCCGGCGTGAAAACATGCGAGGCCAGATTGTTCTCAAGATAGAGCACGCCGGTGAGCTTGGTCTGGGCAATCAAGGGCAGGCAGAGGATGGACCGCGCCTCAAGCTGCCTGATGTAGGGATCGGCAGCGAACAAAGGCTCAGCCGCCGCATCATCGAGAATGACGCTGTCCCTTGTGCGCAGGACATAATGGAGAACGCTCTCCGGCAGCACGCTCTTATCCGCCGGCTGATCGCACCGTCGCACGAGGAGTGCATCGCCGCCGGTCGTGGCTTCGGCCTCGAGCCTCAGTCGATCCGCGCGGGTCAGAACCAGCAGGCCTCTTTGGGCGCCAGACTGCTCAAGTGCGGCGCGCAGAAGCAGATCGATCAGCCTGTCGAGGACGATCTCGCCGGAGACCACCTGCGAGACCTTGAGCACCGTCGCGAGGTCGAGCTGGTCGACCGGTGCCCCGATCGTGTCGGTCGGCCTGACAGCTTGCACCTCATCCCGGAGGTGGGGATAAGACTGGTCGAGCTGCCTGACCTTGGCATCGGCGCCCCAGCGCGCATAGCCATAGCGGGCCTCCTGCAAATACACACGGGCAAATTTCTCGAAGCCGCGTGCCGCGTAGAAGCTGGCGCCCAGTTCGTAGGCGAGCGCCTCGTTGTGAATGAAGCCGTTGTCGCGCGCGGAGCGGATCGCCTGTTCGTAAAAATCCATCGCATCGCGATCGCGACCCTCGATGCGCGCGATCTCGGCGCTGACCAACGCAGCGCGATTTGCGAAATTCTCCGGACAGTTCTCAGCCCATGTCTCGAGCTGACGATGATGCGCGGCCAGGGCCTCCAGATGCTGAGCCCGTTCATCGGCCGATGCCGCGTCGTACAACCCAGCCCGCGCCAGCGCGGCGTAGAAATGATATTCCGCCCCTTCGAAGAATGACGGCGACGTCCAGAGCAGCGGTTGCGCCTGCGATGCCGCCTCGAGGGCGGAAATATATTCATTCGCGTAGACGCGCGCTTGCAGCTTGCGGATCCAATACCAGCATCCCGCAAACGTCAAACGTGGATCACTCTGCAAGCGATGTTCGAACAGGCTCTCATCGAAACCTTCATTATTGAGGGAACCGAAGGCGGATGTCAGGCCACGCAGAGACCGGATCAGACCGAGCTGATAGGAGAGCATATCGATCACCAGCCCGAACCTACCTTTCCGGGCGAATTCAAGCCCGTTCTCGGCCTCTCTCTGCACCTCACTCAACGGATTGCCGGCAGCGAGAAAGTTCGTGATGAGGTGACTGCAGCTAAAGGCCGCAAACGTGAAATCACCGGTTTGATTTCCGGCATCAAAAGCACGGCGCAACAAGGCCTGGCCGGTCTGGATGTGGCTTGTCCAGGGTATGACAACCGCCCCGAAGGACATGTAGACACGGGCCTGGTCGCGATGCAGTCCGCGCGTCTCCGCCAGATCGTAGCCGAGCCTGCCGAAGCGGAAGCCCGCCTGGTAGTCGCCAAAATACGGCCCCAGAATCATGCCGAGCCAGATATACGCGTAGCACGACGCATCACTGTTGCCATGTTCGAGGCTGATATTGACCATCCGGCAGGTCACCAGAGAGAGCAAATTCCTGTCGGTTAGAAATGCTGACGTCCCGGCCTCGATCAGAACATCGAGAGTCGCGTGGGCCTCCGGATCATTCATGAGTGGCAAGTCAATCAGCTCTTCGATCGAACGGCCGCCGAGCTGGCGCCATATCTGCGCGTATTCCTGCCTCACCTCGTCATCTGTGGGATGCGACGACCAGTTTGCGCCTCTGTGTCGCAGGTAATCGAGGCACATCTCGACAGCGCGGTCGCTCCGCCCCAACATGGTATAAAGCGTCATGCGCAGGCAAGTGACGGCGGCGATATCGACGAAGTTCCAGGCGCGCCCTGCGAGCATCGTCAGCCGTTCTTCCGCTGCCGCCAGGTCGGCCGTCAGCAGCTCGCACGCCGCGCGGTGGTATTCGAGCGCGAAGGCGAGTTCGTAGCGCCGCGCCCATCGGTCATCCGCCAGCAGCCTCGTCCCGGCGGCAAGGTAAGTCAGGGCCGTGGCATGGGCCGCGGCACCCTTGGCGCGTTCGCCGGCTTGCAGATTGAGCGTGGCGATACGCTCGCGTTCCTCAGGCGCGTCAACGAGTGCTGCGCCGTGGTTGAGGTGGGTGGCGATGTCGAAGATCCGTTCCACGACCTGCTCAGGCGGCAGGCTGGACGAGAGGGTGCGGCCGATGCGCAAATGAAGTTCGGGCCGCTCGGCCTCAGGGATCAGTGAATAGGCCGCCTCCTGAACCCGGTCGTGCAGGAAGGCGTAGGCCTCGCCCCGCCGCAGCACCAGGCCTGCTTGCACCGCCCCCCAGAGCGCTTCGTGGATGGCCTTAGCGGATCGCCCGAGAATGAGCGCAAGCACAGCAAAATCCGCATTGTTGCCAAGGGCCGCCAGCCATTGCAGAACCTCCTGCGCCGCCGGCTTCAGGCGGACGAGCTTGCCCACCATCAGCTCCACCACATTGTCGGCATAGCCCTTGGCGCGGATGCGTTTCAGGTTCCAGAGCCAGCGCCCGGCCCCATGGCTGAAGGTGAGCAGCTTCTCCTCGGCCAAAGCGGTCAGGAACTGGATGGTGAAGAACGGATTGCCGCCGGTCTTTTCATAAACCAGGTCAGCCAGGGGGGCAGTTGTCTCAGCGGTGGCATGGAGCGCGTCCGCCACGAAACTTCCGACATCCGCGCGCGCTAAAGGCGACAGCACGATTTCGCTCACCCGGCCGCCTGCCCGGCGGATTTCCTGCAGGCTGCGCGCCAGCGGGTGGGTCGGGTCCACCTCATTGTCCCGATAGGCGCCCAGCAGCAGCAGCGACCTCACCTCCGATTGGCTCATCAGATCGCCGATCAGCTCCAGGGTCGCGGCGTCCAGCCATTGCAGATCGTCGAGGAACAAGGCCAGCGGATGCTCCGGCCGGGCGAACACGCCGAGCAGGCGGCGAAACACCGACTGGAACCGGCGTTGCGCGTCCTGCGGCGGCAGCTCCGGCGCGGGGGGCTGCGGGCCGATCAGCGGCTCCAGCGCGGGGATGAGGTCGAGCATGAGCTGGCCGTTCAGGCCGAGCGCGTCGCGAAGCGCCGCGCGCCAGGGCGCCAGTTCGGCTTCGCTCTTGCCCAGCAGCGACCGCACGAGGCCCTGCAGCGCCTGGGCCAGCGTCGCATAGGGGATGTCGCGCTGGTACTGGTCGAACTTGCCGGCGGCGAACAAGCCGCGCGGCGGCACCAGCACTCTGTGCAGCTCGTTGACGACCGAGGATTTGCCGACGCCGGCATAGCCGGACACCAGAACGAGTTCCGGTGCGCCGCTCTCGACCACGCGGTCGAAGGCGGCGTGCAGAGACGCGATCTCGGGCGCCCGGCCATAGAGTTTTTCCGGGATCAGCAGCCGGTCAGGCTTGTCCTTGCCGCCCAGCGCAAAACCGCCGATGCGGCTATGACGCTCCCACGCGGCCAGGCAGCGCCGCAGATCATGCGCGACGCCGGAAGCAGTCTGGTATCGTTCCTCGGCGGTCTTCGCGAGCAGCTTCATGACAAGCGCCGAGAGCACCGCCGGCACGGTCACCCTCCGTTCGGCGGGTGGCACCGGACGGCGCGCGATGTGGCAGTGTACCCACTCCATGGGATCACCGGCGGTGAATGGGAGAGTGCCGGTGAGCATCTGGTAGAATATGACGCCCAAAGCGTAGAGATCGCTGCGGGCATCGATCGAGCGGTTCATGCGGCCGGTCTGCTCGGGCGCCATGTAGGCGAGCGTGCCGGCAATGGTTTCAGGCGGCCCTGGCGCCTGCCGCTCGCTGGGCAGGCGGGAGGCAATGCCGAACCCTGTGAGCCATATGTGCCCGCCCTCCTGATCCACCAGTATATGGCCCGGCTTCAGGTCCTTGTGGACGAGACCGCGCTGATGGAACCTGGCCAACGCAGCGGCGATGCCGATGGCGAGGGAAAGGAAGCGTTCCGTCCCGAGCGGCGCGCCGAGCAGCCGGTCGAGCGGCTCTCCCCCCGTATCCGCGAGCACCAGCCTGGTCTGCCCCAGATCATGAATCAGCTGCAGCGGGCGCACCGCCCAGTCTTCATCCAATTCCATGCGTAAGGCGTATTCGTGGGTCAGGCGGTCGAGCGTGGCCCGCGCCGGATGGTCCGAGGCGGACCGTACGACCAGCACATTGCGGCGACTGCCGTCGGCATGCAGGCACCGTGCCCGGCAGACAACACATTCGCCGTCCTCCCATAAAACGCGTAGGCTGGTGTCTCGGTCGATCTGGAGTCGGTTCATATACCGAACCTTCGCGGACGAGCTGGTGCCCTCCGTCAGGCTCTTTTGCACCATTTAAAAAAATGAGTTCCAAACAGCTCTGCCACAATCCGCCACATGACGAAACGCCCAAATTCGGGAGAAAATTCAAAGATCCCAGCACAATTCTGGGATCTGCCGAATCATAGCGCTTGCTGCCCCCATATCCACAGCTCCCGCGTTCATGCCCGTTGCGGGCCACGCAATGAGCAGGCGGCCTATTCCTGATAGACAACCACCTTGCCGGCGCGCACGGCGGCCTTGAGCGCAGCGTGATCGCGCTCCGCCTCATCGGCATAGGCAAGCGCGAAATCACCGATCGCCTCGTCGAACTGGTCGCTTGATCCGAGATAGCCGCTGATGGTTGCGGCGTCGCCGGCCTTCGCATGCGCGCGGGCGAGCGCCCAGCCGCAGGCCCTGGCGTAGATCTCAAGCAGCTCGGCATCGAACGTTTCAACCAGCGGCTTGATCTTTGCGTCGCGCAGCTGGCGGACGTAGAATTGGCGTTTCTGTGTCGGCTCGGTGACCCAGCCGAGAAAAATATCAGAGGCGGGCTGCATCAGGCGCTGCCCCGCCACGACGCGTTGGCCGTGATGTGCGTAGACGCTCCGCCCCGCATAGGGCTCGAGAACGGAACCAACCGCTTCCTTGAACTGCAGGAAGAGCGGATGATTCGCATCCGACATCATCAGCGCGATCCAGCAGCGCCGACCCACGCTGCCGATGCCGACCACTTTGATCGCGGCGTCGACCAGGCGGTAATGGTCGAACAGCACGCGACGGTCGTCGGGAAGGGTCTCGCGATAGGCGTCCAGAACCTGGGTCAAAACCGCCGCAAACTCGGACGTGTGGGTGATTTCGGGATGGTAGATCAAAGGCGGCGTGTCGCGGATTGTGACCTTGCCCCCGACCATTCCCGCGAGCTTCGGATAATCGAGCTCCGAACCGCTGTGCCGGCTTGCCTTCTCGATCCGGGCCGCAACCACATTTCTCTTTGATGCCGACAGCAAGGAAAGGAGATCGTCAGCCGTCACCCGCGCATACCAGACTTCCAGGGGTGACAGCGCGGCATAAGTGCGCAGGCACTTGCGATAGCTCCGTGCGCCGGCGGTGGCGACATCGCGCCCGGCGCGGTCAGAGAGCCCGTTGGCACGCGCGGCCAGCACGAAGGAAGCGGCGAGACGCTTCACATCCCATTCCCACGGCGCCGGCGAGGTTTCGTCGAAATCGTTGATATCGAAGATGACATTGCGCTCCGGGGTGGCGAAGCCTCCGAAATTCAGGAGGTGGCAGTCCCCGCAAGCCTGGACGCTGATCCCTGTCCCCGCGCTATGGGCAAGATCTGCCGCCATCACGCCGGCGGCGCCGCGATAATAGGTGAACGGGGTTTGCAGCATCCGCCCGTAACGGATCGGCACGAGTTCCGGGATCCGCCCCGCATCGGCCGCGCGCAACAGATCGATCGGATCCGCCCGGCCGCGCGGCCGCTTCCAGATACCGTGCACGTTGCGCGGGACCTTCGTCCTTAAGGCCTTGCCGGCGGCGGCCCGCTCAGCAGGCGACAGGCGCGACCCATTGCGCTGCCCCGGCAGGGGCTCTGCCACGGCTGGCTTTTCTTCGTGCGCCTCCCCGTGCGCCAGCATATCGGCCCCGGGTGGGACGCTCGAAATGGTGGTAACCCTCTCCCCATGCCTGGGCATCAGCGGCTCCTCTCGCGCCGGGGTTCAAGAGCCTCTTTATACGCGGTTTCAGCCTGGCGCGTTGCATTTCATCAACGTAACATCCTCGATCTTTTGAGCGAAGCATGGCACGTCGCCTGGTCAGCGCCGACCACCGCGCCCCCCGGCACGGCCGCCGCCGCCCGTGCGCACGCCGCCTCCCCTGCCCGCCCCGCCGCGCCCGGCGCCGCTCCTCTGCATGGCGCGGCTCTGGGAGCCGCGATTCTGGAACTGGCCGGCCCGGGCGCCATCATTGATGCCGCCGAACGCGCTGCCACGATTGGCCGTGCGCTGCGTGGGCCGCGCGGCGGGGCGCTGCTGCGCGCGTTGCCCGGCGCCGCCTGCCCCCGCATTTGGCCGGTTCGCGGCACCAAGACCCGCCCCGCCGCCCGGCCGGTTTTGTCCCGGGCGGGCGGTGCCGGCGCGATTCCCCCCGGTCCGGTTGGCGCCGGTCCCGATATTAGGCCGGTTGACAGCGTTCCTCGGCACTTGCACGTTCGGCCGCCCGACCGCGTTGGCGGGAAGGCCCTGAATACGGCCCGGCGCCTTCACCGGCCCAGCGCTAGGCGGACGCAGCTGCCGTCCGCCCGCGGTACCCGCAGAGGCGCGCCAGCTCGACCCGTTGAAATTGGCGCGATTGGCGTTGTTGACCGTGAGATTGTTGTAGCGCGCGGTGTTGACGTTAACGCTGCCGCCGCCGCAGCACCCATGGCCCCAACTCGCGCCGGCCCAGCCCCAGAGCGAGCCGACCACCGCAACGCCCGTGGCAAAAGCAAGCCCCGACGCCAATGCCGCGCCGGGATAGTAAGCAGGCGGCGGCGGATAATACACGGGCGGATAAGACGGGTAAGGCCAGGTCCCATAGACCACTGACGGGTTATAGGCCGGCACATAGACGGTCTGGGGGTCGGCCGGCTGGATCACGATGGTCTGATTAGGCGTCGGCTGCCCCTGATCGTCCGTCTCCGTCTCAGTCGAGACGATCTGCTGCTTGGTGCTTTGCAGATGGCCCGCCTCCTGCGCCTGCCGGCGCAGCCGCTGCACCGAGTCCAGCACTTCCTCCTGCTGGTTGGTCATGGCGTAGCCGAGCTCCTGGGTCCAATCGAGATTCTGATTCATCTGCTCGAGAATCTGGGGAAACGGCACGATCGACTTCACGCTCGGGTCCCAACGTAGTGGCGCGAGCGCCTTGGCCAGCGCATCGCCTTGCAAATTCTTGTTGTCATCGCTGATCAGCCAGCGCTCGGCTTCGACGATTTGCAGCGGATAGGTCGCCGCCATCAGCATCTGCACCAGCAGATCGTCGGGATAGAGCGCGATCGGCGCGAGCATCGCATCCAGCTGCTCAGGGTTGTAGGTCGTCGCACTCGGCGTTGCGGCTGCGGTTGGCGGGGCCGGCGCTGCGGCCTGGCCCCAAGCGCTCGCGGGCGGCAACATCAGCACCACGGAGAGCAGGGCGCCGAGCCCATGCCGCAGCATCCGCGCCATCCGTCGCGCGCCACGCCGTGCGGCCTTGGGGGACGATGTCGGATGTCTGTCGGGCATGCGGCTTCCTCTGTTCCGGCCCCGGGCCGAGGATCGGCCCAGGCGCTATTGACCGACGATGTCGACCCGAACCCAGCTCAGGTCCGGATTGAACAGCCTGACCCCCGACACGACCGAAGCCGTGTCCGGACCAAGATCCTTCTGGAACACGATATCGTCCTGGTTCACCTCGAAGCTCATGATCCCTGAGGCGCCATAGATCGCGGGCCAGGCGATCAGGGCAAAGCCCTTGGTCATGCGCCCGTTGGCGACGTAATCGAGCGCGCCGCCCGGTGCATCGTCGCCCTGCCCTCTCAGGATGCGGAAATAATAGCCTTGATAGGGGATCGGCTTGCCGGACGCGTTGGCGCCCGGATAGCCTTCGTCGGTGGCCTGCTCGATCAGCGGCTCGAGCGGGCTGTCCGGTTCGCCCGCCTGCGTGGGCCAGTAGAGTCCATCGCGGCGCCCGGGCCGGCTCACCAGGCGCTCGGCATAGGAAGCTTGGCCTTGGTCGGGTGCCATTGTGAAATAGAGTTTTTGCGCATCGACATAGGCGAGGCTGGTTCTGATCGCGGCGATCTCATTGCGGCCGATGCGGCGATCGATGAGGTCCTGCGCGCCCTGCAGACTGTCGAAATGCCACTGGCCGCCCTCCTGCACGATCGGGATCGGCAGCGGCCATTCATTCGCGCCGACGCTCAGGATCATGCGGCCGCGCGCGTCGCGCGCGAGCGCATGGTGGGCATCGTAGGCTGTGACGAATTTCCGCCGCGCCTCTGCGTCGGCGACGGGATCTCCGGAATAGAGGAGCGCCACGCTCTCGGGCCCGAGGATCGTGTGCATCACGGCGACGTTATCCGCCCGCGCGGCGGCGATCAGAGCGGCGGCGGCGACCTCGGGGCTGGAGAAGGCTTCCGCCTTCACGGGGGTGGCGCTTTGGGGCGCCACAAAGGGAGAGGCTTGCGGCTGAGCACCCGCCATCGCACCCGCGCCAAGCAGCACGCCGAGCCATACGGCCCCGACGGAACGACGCAGCATTGCCATGCTTCCCGTCCCCTCCTTCAGCTTTTGCTTTACCGTATTGTCGCCGGATTTTCCAGAATTCGATTCGACACCATTACAGACGCGACCTGTCGCAACCCGCCCATGATTTTGACTTGACAAATCAGGCCACGACAAAACATCAGACGCCTGAAGTTTCATGGTTTTTACAGTCAAGACAGGGAGCTCTTGATGAAACTGATATTTTCATTGCTGTTTTTTGCGTTCGTTTTCTCTGGATGCGCGCCGTCGTCCTCAACACAACCCCAACCGGGCGCACGACCGGCAACGCCGCCGAACCTGTCAAATCTGCCGCCCATCGTGCAACCGCCATTTAACGAGACGCCACCGCCGCCAGCCATGAATCATATGTCGACGCCTTGAACGCCAATTGGCTCGGGTTGCCCTAGCCTCGTCTAAGCATACTTTGGTTTCGAATAAGCAGCAGCCTCAATTGTTTTGATATCAAAAATTTCTTGTCCCGGAAATTCGGCAAAGCGACGAAGCGGCAAAACTGCACAACCATCGCGAACTCACCAATTATGTTGAAAGACCGCGAACCGGGCAGTATCGTTGGGTCGACCCAATTTGGAGGCAACGATGGCACGCCACGTGAATCCAAGCACAAAATGTTTGAGCGGGCCCTGGATCGACCGCTCTTATATCCGCTTCATTCTGATCGCCGCTTTTACGCTCTGCTGGGCCGCAACAGGCAGCATCGGCATGAACGCTCTGGCATGGGCACAAGGCAATGCGCAGAGCGATGTCAGCGCCGGGCAGAAAATCTTCAGTACCGAGTGCTCGGTTTGCCACTCCAATGTTGCTGGCGGCTCGGGCTTTGGCCCCTCACTTGCCGGCGTCGTCGGGCGCAAGGCGGGATCTCTGCCCGGATTTGACTATAGCACCGCGCTCAAAAGTTCCGGCCTGGTCTGGAACCAAGCCACGCTTAGCCAGTTTCTGACAGGCCCAGGCCAGATGGTTCCTGGCACGACCATGCAGGCGACTGTTCCTTCCGCGGTGGAACGCACCGACCTCATCGCCTATCTCGCGACGCTGAAAGGGGCTGCGGCCAGCGCCGCCCCTGCCGCGCCGGTCGCCAAAATCGTGGGGCCCAGCCAGGCACAACTCGACAATGCGGCAAACGACACGCAGAACTGGCTCTACGCCACCCATGACTATGCCGGCACGCGCTTCGTCGATCTCAAGCAAATCACCCCGGCGAATGCCGCCACACTCAGGCCGGTCTGCCTGTACCGCCCCGATGCAGAGGCTCCGACCCAGACCAATCCGCTCGTCTATAAAGGGGTGATGTACCTGACATTCGGGGCGACCACGGTGGCGATCGACGCCACCACCTGCCGCCAGATCTGGGCCTATAGCTGGCCCTTGCAGGGCCACATCATCTCACCGACCAATCGTGGCGTCGGCATCAAGGATGGCAAGCTCGTGCGCGGCGTCGCGGACGGACATCTGATCGCACTCGATCTTGCGACTGGCGCGCTCCTCTGGAGCCAGCCAATCGCCAGCGCCACCAACGGCCAGTATCTCAGCATGCCGCCGCTGATCTGGGGAGACATGGTGATTTATGGGCCGGCCGGCGCGGATTACGGCGCGCAGAACTGGATTGGCGCCTTCAAACTGGAAAATGGCGCCCCGCTCTGGCGCTTCTATCTCGTGCCCAAGCCGGGCCAGCCTGGGGCCAGCAGTTGGAAGGATCAGGGCGCCCTGAAGCATGGCGGCGGCAGCCTCTGGACGCCGCTCTCGCTCGACGCCAAAGCCGGTGTTCTATATGTGCCGGTCGGAAATCCGGCGCCTGATTTCTATGGCGCGGCTAGGCCTGGTTCGGATCTCTATACCGATTCTGTCCTCGCCCTCGATGCGCAAACCGGCAAGCTCCTTTGGTATCACCAGTTCGTCATGCACGATGAACATGATTCTGATCTTTCGCAGGTGAGTCCCTTATTTGAGTTAAAAATTGGCGGTGCGGATCGCTCCCTCATGGCGGTTGCCGGCAAGGATGGGCTGCTTCGCGTGGTCGACCGCACAAGCCATGACGTGCTCTACGAAGTACCGATCACGACGCATGAAAATGTCGGCGCTGAGCCGACCGTCGCCGGCGCGCATCGCTGCCCCGGCTTGCTCGGTGGCCTGGAATGGAATGGGCCCGCCTTCGATCCGGTGAGTCAGCAGCTCTTCGTCAGCGCCGTTGACTGGTGTGGCACGTTCAAAAAATTCCCGGCGCCGCCCCCCTATACGGAAGAACAGCATTATTATGGCGGCTCGGTAACCCCTGATCCGCGCGCCCAGGCGAAGGGATGGCTTACCGCATTCGATGCCGCGACCGGCAAGGTGAATTGGAAATATGAGGCGCCGACACCGCTGGTTGCCGGCATCGTCGCGACCTCGGGCGGCGTGCTGTTCACCGGCGACCTCGACAATAATTTCCTGGTGATGAATTCGACGACCGGAAATGTGCTCTATCGCTTCAACACCGGCGGCAGCGTCGGCGGCGGCGCCGTTTCGTACGAGCAGAATGGCAAACAATATGTCGCCATCACATCTGGCGCCGTATCGGCCTTCTTCGGCGGCAACGGGCCGCCGGCGGTGGTGGTCTTCGCCTTGCCGTGACGTGTGCTTACGGACGACAACCCCGCCACATGAAGCCGTGAATGCGGGCCGTCGCGAAAACGCGCCAGCTAACCCGGCGGCAAATGCGCGATGCCAGAGGTTGTGATGCCCAAGGGAGACAGGAATTATACGCCCTGGCCCGTATGGGGCGTCACCACGCTCCATCTCGCTCTTGCTGGCACGCTGCTCCTGGTTGGCGTGGCAGCACTTTTGCAGTCCTCTTCCGTCCTGGGGCTGATCGCCGTCATCGTCGCCGATGCGTTCGTCTTGGGCCTGCTTCGATGCTGCGGAATCGCCGCGACACCTGATCTGTCTCACCGGCCGTTTGGTCGCGCTGTCAGGAAGGCGGCGCGCAATCGATGGGATGTATTCCCCTATCTGCCGGCGCGAACAACGGCGCTGGTGACGTTGCCGGTCTTGCTCGGCGCGCTGATCGCCGCATTCGGAGGATTATATCTCTCGACACGCGGCGGCGTCGTCGACGCACAATCGCCGCCAGAACCGTTGGTAGGCCGGCTCGACGCCCTTTACTTCAGTTGCGTGACCATCACGACGCTCGGATACGGCGATTTCCACCCTGTCAGCGCCGCTGCCAAATGGATGGTCATGGGCGAGCTCGGGAGTGGTATCCTCATGCTCGTCGGCGCGGTGCCATTGCTAATCGCGCGCTTGAGCACTTGGCAGGATTGAAACGGCACATCGGCAGCTCAATGACGCACGCGGCCGCCGAAGGTGCCTAGACCGGGCGATCCGTCCTGGTATGGAAGGAGTCTTTAAATGATCGATAGACGGCGCTTTTCCACCACGCTCATGGCCGGCGCTGCGGTCTCCATGCTTGCGGGGCGCGCGCGGGCGCAGATCGCGGCCCCGTTGAAGGCGAAAAATATCGTGCTCGTGCACGGGCTTTTTGCCGACGGCTCCTGCTGGAGCGACGTCATCCCCCGCCTCCAGGCAGCCGGGCTGAACGTCACTTCCGTGCAAAATCCCTTGACCACGTTACCGGATGCCGTCGCCGCGGCGGAGCGCGTGCTCGATCGTCAGGACGGGCCCACGATCTTCGTTGGCCACTCATTCTCAGGAATGATTGTGACGGAAGCAGGAGTACATCCCAACGTTGCAGCCGTTACCTATATCGCGGCGCGAGCGCCCGACGCGGGGGAAGATTATTCAGCGCTTGCGAAAAGATTTCCGACACCCCCTGCGAGCGCGGGGATCGTGTTCGACGGCGATGAAGGGCGCCTGACCGAAGAAGCCTTCCTGCGGGATTTCGCCGGCGATGTCCCGCCCGAACGCGCCCGGGCGCTCTACGCGGTACAATGGCCCTTCAACAAGGCAGTGCTCTTGGGTCGGACGGCGCATGCGGCCTGGCGCTCCAAACCAAGCTACTACGCTGTTTCAACCGAGGATCGCACGATCAACCCTGATCTCGAACGTTTCATGGCAAAACGCATGGGGGCGGAAACGATCGAAATCCAGTCAAGCCATGTCTCGATGATTTCTCATCCCGATATGGTCGCAAATCTCATCCTGAAGGCGGCAGCAGAGCATGGCTGAGGGGCCCGGGCCTGTCTCACCCGCTCAGATTTTGGAGTAATTTGACGTTCGTTCCGCAAGCCAACATTAACGTTACTTTGCGTTACCCCCGCAAAACCGTTTCAAAAACCCCCGGTCAAGACATAGGCATTGACCAAACACAAACATATAGATCAAGCTTTTTACTGATATTTACAAAACCTTTTAATAGAAGGCGGAATCACGCTTGCAAGGACGGTAGACTTTAACATTAACTTTCGTTTGTCTAAATCGTTGACGGCACCTTTCACGATCATGGTATCAGCACCGCCATGATGACATTGATCAACTCAAGCATCTGCAGCGACGGTCGTCTTTCCGCCGGTGCCGCCCATCACCCCCCATAGGCATCCCTATCCGCCTAAATCTCCAACCCCCGCCTTTGCGTCTGCCATGCCGGACGCGAAGACTAATGTTGTTCAGAAGGGAATTGAATGTTCGCAAGAATATCAGAACGGAAAATGGTCTCGGTCCGGGCAGGCTTGTTCGTCGGTTGGCTCTGTTTGATTGCTTCGTTGTTCTGGGACCCCATGACGCCGATGATGACGATGCCAGGCAATGATTGGAGCCCGTTCCAGATCCAGGCGGTCCACACCACGATGCAAGGCAAGACCATGCAAGTGGAACCGTATCATCTCAGCAACCGCTTTTTCTGGACGATGCTGATTCCGCTTTTCCCGCTGTTCCTAATGGTTTTCGGCCATGAGGCATGGCGACGCATCTGCCCGCTTTCCTTCGCCTCGCAATTGCCGCGTTATTTTGGTCTGCGCCGCCAGCGCACGAGCCTGCAGCGGCGCACCGGCCGCCTGGAGCGCGCGCCCGCCTTGATCGCGCGTGACAGCTGGCTCCATCGCAATGCCTGGTATGTGCAATTCGGCATGCTGTTCCTTGGGCTTTGCGCCCGGCTGCTCTTCATCAACAGCAACCGGACCGCCTGTGCAATCGGGCTGCTCGCGGTCATCGCCGCCTCTATCATGGTGGGCTATCTCTGGGGCGGGAAGAGCTGGTGCAATTATTTTTGCCCCGCGAACATCGTGCAGCGCATCTACACCGAGCCAGGCGGCCTGATGGAAAGCCAGCCCCACATCGCGCAACCGGCGATTCCTCAATCGATGTGCCGTACGCCTACTGCCAATGGCGAGAAGAGCGCCTGCGTTGCCTGTACCACTTCATGCGGCGACATCGATCTAGAAAAATCATATTGGGACGGCATCGCCGATCCGGCCCGACGCAATGTCTATTACATGTTCTTCGGCCTCATCATCGGCTTTTACGGCTATTATTATTTGTATTCGGGAACATGGAGTTATTATTTCTCCGGGATCTGGACGCATGAGAGCGATCAGCTGTCCGCCATCATGACGCCCGGCCTGTTCATTGCGAATCATCCGATCATGATTCCCAAATTGGTCGCGGTACCAGTGGTGCTGGGCGTGGCCGTCACTGCGGCGTTGGGACTCGGGAAAGCGTTGGAAGCCGGATATCGAAGGCTGTGCCGGGCACGGCAGGACATGTCCGAGGACATCATCATCAACCATTGTCTTTCCCTCAGCGCGTTTGTGTCCATCAACACCTTCTATATTTTTGGTGGCCGCCCGAATCTGCTTTTGATGCCCAATATTGTCGTCATTTGCATCGATGCCGTGATCTTCGGCCTCACTCTGCTTTGGCTGCGCAAGGCCCTTGAACGGTCTCCCGCCAAATATCAACGCGAGAAAATGGCCCCCAGCCTGGTGCAACGCTTCAAGAGGTCGCAGGTCGATGTTGGCCGCTATTTGGACGGACGCTCGGTCGACGAACTCAATGCCGACGAAATCTACACCCTCAGCAAAGTGCTTACGACCACGCAACGCAGCAACTCCTGATTATTCACCCATTGCCAATTCCATACTCTCTATTTGCAAGGACATGATCTAGATGCCATCCACCACCGATTTCCCGCAGATGCTCTTCATGTGTTTCATCCATCTCACGGATAGCGAAAACGATATTACGACGGGAGAGGTCGAGGATTTCCATGCGCTGATCGCGGCGCCAAAATGGACAAAAAACGCAGCGCTACGGGAGGCGCTTGCGCAATTGCACTTCCGATATGAATTGTTCTGGTCGGCCTATACCGCCAATAAATTGTCCATCGGCTTCGACGCGATCGGCAAGCACTGGGGCCTCCTTTGTCAGGCACTGCCAGCCAATCAAGCGTCTGATCTGCGTTTGGCGGCGTCGGAATTCGTGCGGAACGTTCACCAATCTTCGACGCCGTTGCGCACCAGCACTGCTCCCAACAGCGATGGCGGCCGGTCCCGGGCGCGGGCCGAGCTCGAACAACTCTTCGCCACACCGGTTATGCCGCTGCCCGCCCCGATCTCTCCGCCGGCGGAAGCCAGCACGCGTCCGGCAGGCCCCATCATGGCACGCTGCGTCAAAATCACTCCGGAATCACACGATGTCAGGACATTCACGTTTGTGGCCGAGCCCCCCTTCCAATTTTCCTACAAGCCTGGTCAGTTCATCACCCTGGAGCTGCCGATGGACGGCCATGTTCTGCGCCGCAGCTACACCATCTCGTCATCCCCCACCCGACCCCACTCCTTCGCCATCACGGTCAAGCGAGTGCCCAAAGGCTGGGTTTCCAATTGGCTGCATGAGGAGATGAAAGTCGGCGCCGAATATAGGGTGAGCGGTCCGTATGGGGATTTTAGCTGCGAGAACCATCCCGCCGATCAGCTCCTGATGATTTCAGCAGGCAGCGGCGTCACGCCGATGATGTCGATGTTGCGCTTCCTGGCTGACATGTCAGCGCCGACCAGCATCGTTTTCATCAATAATGTCCGTACCCCCGCCGACATCATCTTCGAGAAGGAACTGATGGATCTCAGCGCGCGTTTTGGGGAAGCGCTCAAACTGGGGATTCTCCCGACCAATTTGCCGCTCGGACAATCATGGCCAAGCCTGGTCGGCCCTTGGAGCGAAGCCGCCTTGCTCGCGCTGGCGCCGGATTTCATGGAGCGGGAGACGTTTGTTTGCGGGCCGCCCGGCTATGTGGAGATGGTGCGGGGGACCTTGGAGGGTTTGGGCTATCCCATGCATCGTTTCCATCAGGAGCGGTTCGGGCCGGCCCCGGCACCTTCCGCCCCGGCGCGGCGTATGGGCTCTCCACTTCCCGAACCGGTCGCGTCCTCCGCCGCGCAACCCAAGCGGCCGGAACCCGCCCCAGCGCCCATGGTTGCGCCGTCTCCCGCCGCACCACCCCCGAGCGCGCAAACGGAAATCGTCTTCCAGCAGAGCGGCGTTACGGTGAGCTGTGCCGATGGCGATGTTATTCTCGATGTCGCCGAGCAACATGGCCTGGCGCTGGCGAGTTCTTGCCGGTCAGGCGTTTGCGGGGCCTGCAAGATTCAGAAGACCGAAGGCATGGTCGAAATGGGCGAGCAGACCGTCCTTAATGAGTGGGACATCGCGGATGGCTATGTCCTGGCCTGTCTGGGCACGGTGCATGGGCGCGTCGTGATCGACGCTTAGACCTGCAGATCCGGGCTGGACGCCCGGCATAGGCTTAACTTCCTCGGCGCGCGGGGAATGTCCGGGACAACAACGCCCTGCCCGGAATTTGTCGAAAATTTATCGGCGCTGATCGCAATTGTGCGCTCATTTCATTCCCCGCGCTTCCGTATCACATAGCATAATTTATATTTCGTTGTCGCAAGTAGGTGTGGCAATATCAGATTGGGCAGCCTTGGGATGCCGGGGCATTTGCGACCTCCGGCGGCCTCGTCTTCAGCAGCGCGCTGAGTGGCCATTTACCGGCCTTTAACCCGCATTCCGGCAAGCTCCTCTTGACCAGCCCAACCGTGCATTCGGGCATCATCGCGAGGCCGATTTCTTATCGAGTCACGCCGAGAGAGACTGCGCAACTTTCCTTCACCCCATCGGAAGCAGGTGCATCGTCACAATGAAACACTCGATTGCCACGCGTTTGGCCGAAACGGGCGGCCATCCTTCCGGTTTTGATTACATGCGTCTGTTTCTCGCGATATCGGTTGTCTGCCTGCATAGCGGCATCGTCTGCTATGGGCTGCCGGCCGATCAGGCGATCTTCACCAGCCCGGCCCGCCCCTTGGTGCGCTTTGTCCTGCCGGCTTTTTTTGCCCTGAGCGGCTTTCTTGTGGCCGGCAGCCTGGAACGTTCCCGCACGCTCGGCATGTTCCTGGGGCTGCGCATCTTACGCATCTATCCGGCTTTGACCGTGGAAATGCTGCTTTCCGCCTTTCTTCTCGGCCCTCTGCTCACCACCGCGCCGCTCAGCCATTATTTCAGCGATCAGCGGTTCTTCCTGTATCTGCGCAACGCGGTCGGCGATGTGCACTTCCATCTGCCCGGGATGTTTGCGCAAAATCCTGACCCCGACATCGTCAATGGCCAGCTCTGGACCGTCCCGTTTGAGTTGGGGTGCTATATGACATTGAGCATCCTGGCGCTGCTCGGGGTTAGGCGACAGCGGCACCTGATTCCGGTCGCGATCGTGCTGGTCACCCTCGCTTATTTGTTCATCACCCTGCTCCACCACCATTGGACGATCATGTTTGTGCCTGGCCCGGTCAGCGGCGCCTTGCTGGTCGTCTCGTTCCTCGCCGGGGTCGGGATCTATATGTACCGCGAGCTTCTGCCGTGGACGCCGGCGGCGGGCTTGCTCGCCGGCCTGCTCAGCATCGCCTGTCTCGGGTTCCTCCCCTACGCGCATCTGTTCGCCCCAATCCCCGCCGCCTACGCGACAATCTGTCTCGGACTGTTAAATCCAAGCCGGCGCTGGTTACGCGGCGCCGACTATTCCTACGGGATTTTCCTTTACGGCTTCATCATCCAACAGACGGTCGTCGCCACCTGCCCTTTTGCGCGGGTATGGTTTGTCAATATTCTGGTCAGCCTGCCATTGGCGGTGCTGGTCGCCGCATTCTCCTGGCATTGCGTCGAAAAACCAGCTCAGAAATTACGCTTCTGGCTGAAGGCATGGGAAGCCGCGTATCTCGCGCGGCGGCCGCAGCCTATCGAGGATCCGGCGCAGCTAGCCTCGGCGCAACAGCGACACTAAAGCCGGGCTGCTCCGGCTGTGCGCGCCTTAGGAAAGAAAGAAGGAGGCTACTTTTTGTGAACAAAAAGTAGCAAAAAAACTTTGCTACTTTGGGCCCGTGCCGTACGGGCGCCTCAGGCCCAAAGTCAAAAAAGTTGTTGCGCCGCTTTTTCCAAAAAGCGGCCACTTTCTGACAGTTCAGAACCCGTAAAGCTGAGCGGGATTATCGACCAGAATCAGCTGCCGCACCGCCTCGTCGGGAGCCCAGTCCAGCAACAGGTCCAGCAGCGCCGCATCGTCCGGCAGATCGCGCATCGATACATGTGGCCAGTTGCTGGCCCAGATCATCCGCTCCGGCGCGGCCTTCACGGCTTCTTTGGCCAGGGTGCCGACATCGGCATAAAGCGGCGGCCCGGCCTGCGAGACCTCATAGGCGGCCGCCAGCTTGAACCAGGTTTTCCCGCCATCAAGCAGGCGTAATATCGCCTGGAAGCCGGGATGCTCAACCGGCACGGGCTCCAAGAATTTGCCAACATGGTCGATGACCAGAGGTGCCGGCAAAAGCTGGAGCATGGCTGCACGGTCGGCCAGCAACCGCCCGTCCATTTGCAACTGGATATGCCAGCCGAGCGGGGCAATTCGCGCGGCAATCGGCTCCAGCGCTTCCCACGGCAGCGCCCCGCCCGGCAGCATCTGGAACCGCACCCCGCAAATACCGGCATCATCCAGCCGGCGCAGTTCGGCATCGCTGATATCAGGCTGGATCACCGCCACGCCGCGGGTGCGCTGACGGCCGAGTGCCGCGATCGCACCCACCGTGCAGCGATTGTCGGCGCCATAAGCGGTCGGCTGCACGACGATCGCGCGTGTCAGGCCGAGCCGGCGCTGCACGGCGCGATACGCCGCCACATCGGCCCAGGCAGGGCCTGCGCTCGCGGCGGTCGGCGCCAGCGGCATCGCGGGATCATAGATGTGGATATGACAGTCGCAAGCATCGGCCGGCGCGGTGAGAAGCGGGGGCGTGTCGGACATAGGGCTTCCTTTCCTGAGGGCGGGGATTAGAGGCGCCGTGTCCAATGGTCCGGGTTCACAGCACCCGGCGGTATTTCGCCAGCCAGGAGAGCGCTGACCTGCGCGACCGTATCCATCGCCTGATGCTCGATGGCAGGCGGCGTCAGGCCGCCAATATGCGGCGTCGCGATCACGTTGGGCAAACGCGCCAGTTCGGCGCTTGGCATCTGATCGCGCGCGCGCCCGACATCCAAAGCCGCCCCCGCGATGCGCCCTTCCATCAAGGCAGAAGCCAAGGCTGTCTCATCCACCAGATTGCCGCGCGAGAGGTTGAGGAAAAACGCGGACGGCTTCATGCGCGCAAACGCCTCGGCGTCGAGGAGATTTTCCGTCTCCTCGGTCGCCACCGCCAGGCATACGACGTAATCAGCGCCCGCCAGCAACGCCTCCAAAGACACGTGGCGGCAGCGTTCATCCACGATTGTCGCATAGGGATCGGCGATCAGCACCTCCATGCCCAGCGTCGCAGCCAGCTTCGCCAAGGCCCGGCCTATGCTGCCATAGCCGATAATGCCCAGCGTGCTGCCACAGAGCTGGCGCCCCATCACGGCCGCCGGCTGAACGTCGCCCGCATGATAGGAAGCCGTGGCGCGCGAAATGCCGCGTGACAAATCCACCAGATATCCTAACGCAAGCTCGACCACCGATTGCACAAATCCGGGGCTGGCACGGGTAACCAGCACGCCCGCCGCCGAGGCCGCGGCGACGTCGATATTGCGGATATCGACGGCACAACGCAGCACCGCCTTCAGCCCCGGCAGGCTGGTAAAAAGCGCGGCCGGCCCGGTTGTGAGGCGATCTGCGATGATCAC
This sequence comes from uncultured Pseudomonadota bacterium, assembly GCA_963798115.1. GTDB lineage: Bacteria > Pseudomonadota > Alphaproteobacteria > Acetobacterales > Acetobacteraceae > Acidocella. The sequence continues at coordinate 130,419 of CAWCRT010000010.1, read as the reverse complement.
GTCCACATCACGCGCGGCTTCGATCAGCGCATCGGGGCTGAGCGCATCAGGGCCTTCATGCAATTGCACATCGGCAAGTGCGCGCAGCCCGGCGAGCGCACGCTCACCATAATATTTCCGTCGCGCCTCTGCCGGGTGGGTCAGCAGGATTCTTGCCATGGGCCGTGTCTCCAAGGGGAAAAGGTTCAATGTCCGGGCGCGCCGCTCAGTAGCCAAGGGCATGCGGCAGGGCCAAGCTGATGGTCGGAACGAAGGCGATGATCAGCACGCACAGAAGCAACAGGCCTAGATAGAAGAGAATCGGCTTCACCGTCACCTCCATCGGCACGTTGCCGATCAGGCAGGCGCCATACAGGCCCGAACCGAGCGGCGGCGCGAACAGGCCGATCCCCATGGAGATCACCAGCACCACGCCGAATTGCAACGGATCGATGCCGAGTTGGCTTGCCACGGGAATCAAGAGCGGCCCGAAAACGATCAGCGCCGCCGCCCCCTCGAGCATCGAGCCCATCAGCACCAGCACGACGATGGACAGCACCATGAACATCGCGACGCCGCCGATATGGGACAGCGAAATCATGATCGCGGCCACCTCATCGGGCACCTGCTGCAATGTCAGCACAAAGGATACCGATTGCGCGGCGGCGACAATGAACAGCACCAGCCCGGAACGCCGCGCGGCATGAATGAAGCTGCGTGCGATCGTGCGGGGCTTCAGTTCGCGAAAGACCACACCGCCGACCACCAGAGCATAAAGCGCTGCGAAAGCCGAGATTTCGGTGGCCGTCGCAAAACCGCTTTTGAACCCTATGAAAATCGCCAGGATCAAGCCAAGGGTCGGCGCGCCGTCACGCCACAGGACCAGCATGGATTGCCGCGGTCCGGCCGCGCGGTCGGACAGAGTTGGGCGGCTGCCGGCGATGACACAAAAGGCGACCAGAACGGCGGCCATCATCAGCGCTGGGATGAGTCCGGCCATGAACAGGCCGCCGATCGATAAATTGCCGACGAAGCCTAGAATGATCAGATTCAGGCAGGGCGGGATGGTCTCGGCCATCACCGCGGAGGCGGCGAGCAGCGCCACCGCATTGCCCGGATTCTGTCCGGCCTTGCGTGCCGCCGGCACCAGCACCGTGCCCACCGCCGCGACATCGGCTGTCTTCGAGCCGGAAATGCCGGAAAACAGGACCATGGCAATCACCATGACGACATTCATGCCGCCCCGCCTTGGGCCGACCAAGCGTTGCAGCAGAACGATCAGCCGCGCGGACATGCCGTTCGCCTCCATCAGATAGCCGACCAGGATGAAGAACGGGATCGCGAGCAACACAAAATCGTCGATGCCGCGCGCCATCTGCTGGGCGAAGATAACACCGGGCAGCGTGCCACCAACCCAGATGAACAACAAAGCCGCGAGTGCCAGCGCAAAACCGATCGGCAGGCCTCCACATAATGTGACCACAAAGCCCAGCGCCATGAGCGCGCCGGCGGAGGGAACGCTGTTCGGCAACAGCGCGCTCCACGCCAAATACAGTGCCAGCGCGACCGCCGTGATCCCGAGCGCGATCGCCATGTCCCTGCCCTTCCGGCGCAGGAACAGATCGAGCGCGAACAGCGTCATGCAAAAACCGCCCACGGCCATGGGATAAAAATTCAGCTCCAGCGGCAGGCCCGATCCGGTCGTCTGCCCGGTCGTCTCCATGCCGAGATTGACCGCATCATAGGCAACCGCGGCGGAGACAAGAACAACCAGCAGCGCGCCCACCGCATCGACGATGCGGCGTGGTGCTGCGGGCAGTTTATTCACGAAAAACAGCACACCGGGATTTTCCGCGCGCGCCAACGCCCCCGCCACACCGAAGAAGCTCGCTCCCACCATCAACCCGGTTGCCGCGTCGTTGGACCAAACGAGCGGCGCGTCAAACAGCGAGCGCAGCATCACCGCGCCACAGGTAATCGCGAGGTCAGCCGCAATCATGAGCGCGGCGACGATGTCCGTGATCGTCAGCAGAGAAGAGACGAAGGCGCGCCACGCTTGTTGTACCACTGGCACGGTCACGGGCCTTCAGACCGAGGCGGATTGAATCATGTCGATAACCGGCTTTGCGTCGGGATATTGCCGCACAAAACGATCGATCTGCTGCGGCTCGACGCGCTGCCGGAAAGCTTCCTTATCGACCTCGATAATGGTCACCCCTTTCTGCTGCAGCCCCTGCAGGGCTAACTGTGTCACCGCCTAGGCCATGCGCCCGCGTATCGATGGCGGCCTGGCTGGCCGCCTCGATGAAAGCATCACGCAGTTTCGGGTTCATGCGGTTGAACGTCGTCTCGCTGAAATAGACGGCGAGCGGAGAGTAATTGTGATCCGTCAGCGAATAGAATTTCGCCGCCTCGTAGAATTTGCTGGCGAGAATGGTCGGCGGATCATGTTCCAAACCGTCCAGCACGCCTGCCTCCAATGCGGAGTAGACTTCACCCACCGCCATCGGCGTCGGCACAGACCCCATAAGCCTCAGGCATTCCGTAATCACGGGGTTGGGCAGCGTCCTGATTTTCAGGCCATGCAAATCCGCCGGTGTCCTGACCGGCTTCTTCGCCAGCACGCTGCGCGGCCCGAAATTATAGGCCCATCCCAAAATCCGAATATTGCCGTTCTTCAATAGTTCCGCCTCGACCGGCTTTGCCGCGCCGGCATCGAACGCCTTTGTCTGTTGTTGGAAACTTGAAAACAGATAACCGAGATCGAAGGTGCCGACGAGCGGCACCAGATTGGCGGAGATCGAACTTCCCGAAACCATCATGTCGATGACACCGAGCTTCACCGAATTGATAACGTCGATTTCCTGGCCAAGCTGATTGTTGGGATAGAACGCGACGCGGATCTGCTCGTTGAAACCATTCGCCGTCAGATGTTTCATGAGATTGTCGTAATAGACGCGGCCATTGCCGTATTGCGGATCGTCAGGTTGCGAGGATGAGAATTTCAGCGTCATGGTTGCGGCCTGTGCCCGGCCGACCACCGCCGGCGCGCACAATGCCCCGGCCGACAGAACCGCCGCGGATTTCAAAAGCGAGCGACGATGCAATGCGATAGGCGCCATTTTTATTTTCCCCGCGGCAAACGGCTTGTTAACAGAATTCTATTCTGCAACAATTATTGTTGTTAACGTGATACATAACAAATATCGCCCCACAAGACAAGTATTCCACAAACACCAAACCGACCTTAAAAGCAAAACACCAAAACCATTATTTTGCAGGCCAGATCTCAGCAGAAGCTAACAGGGCAATAAAGCCTTAAATGCGAGGGAGTGCGATGAAACAAACCGAAACATCCACAGCTTCGAGATTCCGCTACGTCATTCTCGGGCTGCTGTTCAGCGCGGCGATGCTGAATTACATCGATCGGATGACGCTTCCCGTCGTGGCACCTCTCATTGCCAAAGAGCTGGATTTCAAACCGGCGGCAATGGGGGTGATTTTCAGTGCGTTTTTCTTAGGCTATGTCGTGTTCTGCTTCATCGGCGGCGCCGCTTCCGACCGGCTTGGCGCGAAGAAGGTCTATGGCCTTGCTATGGCGGTCTGGTCGCTGTTCTGCGGCATGACCATCGTCGCGACAGGCTTTGCCTCGCTCCTGGTCTATCGCGTCATCTTCGGCATGGGCGAAGGCCCCATGGGAAGTGTCAGCAACAAAATGGTTCGCGACTGGTTTCCGCGCGAAGAAGTCGGCCGTGCGCTGGCGGTCGCGCCGAATATCGGCAATCAGCTCGGCGCAGTGGCAGCTGGGCCGTTGGTCGCCTTGCTGGTTGCCGCCGGCTCCTGGCGGACCCCCTTCATCGTGGTGACGCTCCTTGGCTTCTTATGGCTGGCGGCCTGGGCGTGGTTGGCCACCGACACGCCCGCCACAAACCGCTATGTTTCCGCTGGGGAAGTTTCGACGATCGAAGGTCGCCGGGGCCATGAGGCCGCCAGCCCTGAAGCCGCCGGTCGCGGCGCCGGCTATTATCTCTCCCGCCCGGCAGTGCTTGCTTTGGCGGCCGGCTTTTTCGGCGCCAATTACATCTCATATTACATCTTCACCTGGCTGCCGAGCTATCTGATGAACGTCCACCACCTGCCGTTGCGAGGCGCCGCAATGCTGGTCGCGATTCCACCGCTCATGGGCATTCTTGGGAATCTGGTCGGCGGAAGTGCCGCAGACTGGATCTTGCGCCGGACCGGAGCGCCGATCTTGTCACGCCAGATCATCCTGATCCTCGGTTTGTTCGTGGCGGCTTGCGCGCTGGGCGCGGTAACCTGGGTGACCACGGTCAAGGCGGCCTTGGTGCTGATCGCGGCAGCCCAGTTCTTCGTTTCGATGGCGCCGTTATCCTGCTGGTTATTGATCCAGGAACTGGTGCCGCCCTCACGCACCGGGATGGTCGGCGGCTACGTCCATTTCCTGTCGAACATCGCGGGCATCGTCGGCCCGGCGGCAACCGGCTTCATCATCCAGTATGAAGGAGGCTACGGCCCGTCATTTCTTCTGGCCGGAGGCATCGTGATACTGGGCGCGCTGGCTGTGCTGTTATTCATCCGCGAACCGGTGACAGTGATCAGCCAAGCCTCATGACATGTAACGCGGCCAGATAGACCAGACATCTTCGTCACCGTAGTTTGCTCTGCTGGGCGATCGCCACCTTGCGTTTGTCCATGGTCAGCGCTGCGATCAGTCCGATGAGCGCGCTCACCGCGAGCCAAGCGCCAACCATCGCGTTATTATTGAAGCGGTGGACCAGGAAGGCCAGGATTGCCGGCGTGAACCCACCGAAAATAGCCGCTGACGCGGCCTGTGCGAACGCGTATCCGGAGGTGCGGGTATCGGCCGGGACCAGCTCGACCATGGTTGCCACCTGGACCGAGCTATAAGCCGCATACATGAAGGAGAACCAGAGTTCGAAAATGGCGAATTTAAATACGCTCGGCGCGGCGGCGAGCCAGGCCAGCAACGGATACGCCGTGACAGCCGCGACCAGAGATACCACGATCAACATGGTGCGGCGGTTCACGCGGTCGGCAACCAGAGCCATCAGCGGCAGGCACACCAGCGCGGTCAAACCGACGAACAGCAAGGTCACGAAGGCGGCCATGGCACCAAGATGCAGGCGTGCGACATAGGGCAGAGCGTAGATCTGAATTGTCATCGCGACGACGTTTGCGAAGGGGACCGTGCCGATGCAGAGCAGGACAGTTTTCCAGTTTCGGACCAGGCTGCTGTAAATCTCAGCAAAGCTGGGCGTGGCCTTCCGGCGGGAGAAAACTTCCGTCTCCCCCAGCTTCGCGCGCAGCCAGAACATCACGGGGATCACAAGGCAGCCAAGCAGCAAGGGGACGCGCCACCCCCACTCGCCGAGCTGGGCCGGCGTTAGCGCGTAGACCAGGGCGATGCCAACGAGCGAAGCCACCATTACGGCCACTTGCTGGCTGGCCGACTGCCAGCACGTATAGAAGGCCCGCCGGTTCGGCGGCGCGATTTCGGCGAGGTAGACCACGGCGCCGCCCAGTTCCGCGCCCGCCGAAAAGCCTTGAAGCAGACGGCCGGCCAGCACGATGAGTGGCGCCATGATGCCGATCGTCGCAAAGGACGGCGTACAGGCGAGAGAGATAATGCCCAGGGACATGAGTGTCAGCGACAGGAGCAGGCCCTTGCGGCGGCCATGGCGATCAGTGTAGGCGCCGAGGATAATGGCGCCGAATGGCCGGGCGAGAAAACCGATCGCAAATGTCAGCAGCGCCAGCATCAGTGAGACGTAGCCATCATTGGCCGGAAAGAACGACTTCGCAATGTATCGTGCATAATAGCCATAGATCATGAAGTCGTAGATTTCCAATGCATTTCCCGCCGCGACCTGAATGATCGGCTTGGCATTGAAGCGTTTCTCCACAGGCACCACAAAAGCCGGGGCGTCGATTTGCAACACACGTTTTCTCCTGCTTTTTTTTGGGTCGCATTTGAGATCAGCGGTATTCGCGTCTTTTCCCCCACAGCAAGGCGGAACGGGTGATCCCGGCACGCGGATCAACAACCGCCCGATGCCGCGATCACCATGGGGACCGCGCGCCCTTGCGCAACAAAGATCTTCAAACACAAAAAGAAATCGTTACTAAATCTTATCCAACGCGACCGTTGGAAAACATGCCGAACTCTCTTCTTACTCTTATTGTTACTCTTATTGGCCTGTTGATTTAAATTTCAGTCAAATAAGCCCCAAGGATCAAGGAAAAGCAAGCGCTTTTATAAACAACAAAATGGCATTCAACTGTTTTGACCAATTGAATGACTCTAACAAGCACTGACGCAGACGCGATCGATGAGGCCGTATGAACGAGCCGCGCCGTCTGTTCCGCGCTCAGCTGCTGGCCAGGATACGGCCGCGGGCATTCCCGATATGCTGGCGCATGGCCTGGCGGGCGCCTTCGGCATCCATGGCCCGGATGGCTTGAACAATCGCCACATGCTCGGCCTGCACAATCTGCAGGCGCTCAGGATCCGCCGCCGTAATGGAGATCGTGCGCGCCACACGCATTTCCGTGAAAATCAGCGACGAGATGGCGTTCAGGCTCTGCACGAACAGATCATTTTGGGACGCCTTGGCAATCGCCAGATGGAATTGATGATCCGCATCGACGCCAACCTCGCGCGCTTCGATCACACGCTTCAATTCCAGCAGCGCCTTTTCGATCCCGACCATGGTCTGCGGGTCGTGTCGCAACGCCGCCAAAGACGCGGCTTCCCCTTCCAGGGCGATCCGGATCTCATAGCATCGCATGAGGTCCGCCAGCCCGCCGATCGGGGCGAGGCGCAGCAAGTCGGCTCCCGGCCTCTTGGCAACATATGTGCCCGCCCCTTGCCGCGTGAGCACCAGCCCGTCAGCCTGCAAGCGGGATATCGCTTCCCGCACCACGGGCCGCGATACGCCATAGAGCTCGCAAAACCTGGCTTCCGAGGGAATTTTCTCCCCCTCAGGCAGGTCGCCTCCAACAATCTGCTTCAGAATCCGCTCATATAGCTGATCCGCCAGCCTGACAGGCCGCTTGGGCAGGCCCGATCCTGGCTGCTGAGCATCGTCTGACAACAAAACGGACAATGAACTGTCCCCTTTCAATCCTGCCCTCATAGAACATTTGCCCGATGCACGTGCAAACTCGCTTACCTCCCGCCAGCTAAGGCCAGCCCGCTTTTTGTGCAACGAACCAGAGGACGGATTTCAAAACGATCGTTGCGAGACCGAAGGACAGCGCGATTTAGAGAGCAAGAATTTCGCCCTCAGCTTCGGCAATCCGTCGAATTCATTCCGACGGCCGGCCCTGAAAACGGGCGCACGGGGCCGGCCCGTGCACCCGACGCTTCAGTAGATCGCAGGCTCCTTCACCGGCGCGCCGAAATCCGTGCGCAGGAAGTCGAAATCACATCCCTCATTCGCCTGCTGGATGTGTTTGGAGAACATATAGCCATAGCCGCGCTCATAGCGCGGTTCCGGCGCCGTCCAGGCGGCTTTGCGGGCCGCCATCTCCTCATCCGAGATCTCCACGCGGATGCTCCGCGCTTCGACATCGATGCTGACAATATCGCCGGTTTTCAACAATGCCAGCGGCCCGCCCACGAAACTCTCCGGCGCCACATGCAGCACGCAAGCGCCGTAGCTGGTACCGCTCATCCGCGCGTCCGAAAGCCGCAGCATGTCGCGGTGGCCTTCCTTCAGCAACTTCTTCGGCATCGGCAACATGCCCCATTCCGGCATGCCCGGTCCGCCCTGCGGCCCGGCATTGCGCAGCACCAGAACATGATCGGCGGTGATATCCCAGCTCTCATCATCCACGGCCTTCTTCAGGCTGGCATAATCGTCAAACACCAAAGCCGGTCCAGAATGTTTCATAAACCGCTGATCCATCGCGGCTGGTTTGATCACGCAGCCACCCGGCGCCAGATTGCCGGAAAGCACGGCGAGCGAGCCTTCGCCATAGATCGGCTGGTCCAGCGCGCGGATCACGTCGTCATTATGGACTTCCGCCCCCTCGATGTTCTCGCCCAGCGTGCGGCCATTGATGGTCAGGCAATCCAGATGCAAATGCGCCTTCATGCGATTCATCAGCGCCAATATGCCGCCCGCATAGAAGAAATCTTCCATCAGATAGTCTGAGCCCGACGGCCGCACATTGCAGATCACCGGCACCTTGCGGGAGAAACGCTCGAAATCCTGGAGCCCGATATCCTGTCCGGCGCGTTTGGCCATGGCGATGAGATGGATGATGGCGTTGGTGGAACAACCCATCGCCATCGCCACCGCGATGGCGTTTTCATAGGCTTTGCGGGTCTGGATCTTTTGCGGTGTCAGATCCTCCCATACCGCTTCAACAATGCGCCGGCCGGATTCGGACGCAAGGCGGATATGCCCCGCATCCGCCGCCAGCACGGAAGAACCGCCCGGCAGCACCATCCCCACCGCCTCGGCGATCGCCGTCATGGTGCTGGCCGTACCCATGGTCATGCAGGTGCCGTAGGAGCGCGCAATCCCCGCCTCCACGCCGCCCCAATCCTTCTCGGTGATTTTTCCGGCGCGCAGCTCATCCCAATATTTCCAGCTATCGGAGCCGGAGCCCAGGGTCTTGCCATGCCAGTTCCCGCGCAGCATCGGCCCGGCGGGCACGAAGATGGCGGGAATGTTCATGCTCGTCGCAGCCAGCAACAGCGCCGGGGTGGTCTTGTCGCACCCGCCCATCAGCACCACGCCGTCGACCGGGTGAGCGCGCAGCAGCTCTTCCGCATCCATCGCCAACATATTGCGATAAAGCATCGAGGTCGGCTTCAGATAGGTTTCCGAAAGCGAGAGCGCCGGCAATTCCACCGGGAACCCACCCGCCATCAGAATGCCGCGCTTCACATCCTCAACGCGCGTCTTGAAATGGGAGTGACAGGGCTGCAGGTCCGACCAGGTGTTGAGAATGGCGATGACCGGCCTTCCCTGCCATTCCTCGGGGGCGTAACCCATCTGCATGGCACGGGAGCGATGGCCGAACGAGCGCAGATCCGCCGGGCCGAACCAACGGGCGGAACGCAACTCCTCCGGCCGTTTGCGACGCGAAGTTTCTTGAATTCATAAACGTCTTTTCCTCTCTATCCTGTTCTTTTAGCCCGGCACGCCATCGATGAGGCGTGGCACACCGAGCGGATTCTCATCACGCAACTCCGGCGGCAGCAAGGCTGGATCGAGATCCTGATAGCAAACCGGACGCAGGAAGCGCTCGATCGCCTTGGCGCCCACCGACGTGCCGCGCGCGTCGGACGTGGCCGGGAATGGCCCGCCATGTACCATGGCGTTGCCCACCTCCACGCCCGTCGGCCAGCCATTGGCCAGAATGCGTCCAGCCTTGCGCTCCAGAACGGGCAGCAAGCAACGCGCGAGCTCCGTATCCGCCGCATCCATATGCAGCGTGGCGGTCAGCTGGCCTTCCAGCCCTTCCAGCACCTGGCGGCGCGCTTCTTCATCCGGGCAGCGCACCAGCAGCCCGGCGGGCCCGAAAATTTCCGCCCCCAAGCCGGGATTGGCCATGAAGCGCGCGGCATCGGTCACGAACAGGGCACCGCCCGGTCCGCTGGCCAGCGTGGTCAGCGCCGGATCCGCCGCGCGCGCGGCCACATTTCTCTCACAGGCGGCGCGGATGCCCGCCGTGAGCATGGTCTGCGCGGGCGCGGCCTCCAAGGCGGCCTTGGCGGCGGTGATAAACGCTTCCAGCCCCTCGCCTTCCACCGCCAGCAACAGGCCAGGGTTGGTGCAGAACTGTCCCGCCCCCAAGGTCAGCGAGCCCACGAACGCCGCGCCCAGCGCCGCGCCGCGCGCCGCCAGTGCGGCTTGCATCAGCAGCACGGGATTCACCGAGCTCATCTCGGCATAGACCGGAATCGGTTCCGGCCGCCTGGCGGCAATGGCGCACAGCGCCAGCCCGCCGGCGCGCGAACCGGTGAAGCCCACGGCCTTGATGCGCGGCTCGGCGACCAGCGCAGCGCCCAGCGTGTGCCCGGCGCCGAATAGCAGAGAAAATACCCCCTCCGGCAGCCCATAGGCTGCCACGGCGGCGGCAACCGCCTCCCCCACCAGGGCCGAGGTTTCGGGGTGCGCCGGGTGCGCCTTCACCACCACCGGGCAGCCCGCCGCCAAAGCGGAGGCCGTGTCACCCCCGGCCACCGAAAAGGCCAAGGGGAAATTGCTGGCGCCGAACACCGCGACGGCCCCTAGCGGAATATTCCGCAGCCGCAGATCCGCGCGCGGCAGCGGCTTGCGTTCCGGCTGGGCAGGGTCGATCCGCACATCCAGCCAACGCCCCTGGCGCAGGAGGGCGGCGAACATTTTCAGCTGGTTCACGGTGCGCGCCCGCTCCCCCTCGATCCGCCCGCGCGGCAGGCCGGACTCAGCGCAAGCGGTCTCGACCAGCGCATCGCCGATCGCCATGATCCGCGCGCCGATCTCTTCCAGGAACGCGGCCCGCGCCGCCGGCAAAGTGGCGCGGTAGGGCTCGAACGCCGCCTCGGCCAGGTCGCAGGCGCGCTGCAATTGCGCAGCACCCGCTTCACCGAAAGCGCGGCCACGTTCGGCGCCACTCGCCGCTTCGCGCCCGTGAAAAGCCGCCGGGCCGAAGGACGCGCCAGCGCTGTTCAGCCAGATCAGCCCGTCCATCACGCCACCTCCGCCTTGGCCAGGCCCCATTCGACGAGGCGCTTGGCCAGATCATCCTGCTGACGGGCAGTCAGCGGCCAGGCGCCCGGCGGGCGCACGGCGCCGCAATCATGACCCATCAGCTTCAGCGCCGCCTTCACCACAGAGACGTTGGTCCCATTATTCTCCTCGGCACGCAGCGCCTCGAAGCTTTCCATGGTAGCGATGAGGCCGCGCGCCTTGACATAGTCCCCCGCCTCCAGCGCCGCATGAATGGCGACAGAATGGGCGGGCCAGACATTGATCAGCCCGGAGGTGAAGCCCCGCGCCCCCACCGCGTAGAAGGGCGGCGCCCAGGTTTCCGCCAGACCGCCGACCCAGACGATGGACGGATCCGCCCGGCGCATCGCCTCCGCCAAACGCATCGGCGCCGGTGTCGCCCATTTCACGCCCGCTACACCGGGAACGGCGCAAAGGGCAGCGATGGCATCCAGCCCGATTCCGTCATTGCGCAGATAAATGACGACCGGCAGCCCTTGCCCGGCATCGGCCACGCGCTTCACATATTCCACCACGCCGCGCGGCGCCACGAACGGGTCGGGCGGCTGATGCACCATGAGCGCGGAAGCGCCGGCGGCGCGCGAGGCCTTCACCAGCGTCAGCGCATCGCCGATGGAACGGCCAATGCCGGCCAGCAACGGCACCCGCCCGTCAATCGCCTCGGCCGCCGCATGCACGGCGCGTTCCGCCTCGGCGGTGGTCAGGCCGTAAAACTCGCCGGTGTTGCCGTTAGCGGTCAGGATATGCACGCCCGCGGCCACGGCCCGGTCCACGATCGGCTTCAGCGGCGCCGGATCATAACCGTCTTGCTTATCGAAAGGCGTGACCAGAATGCCGGAAATGCCGGTCAGTCGGCCACGGAATTGCGCGGCGGTAAAGCTCATTATGCTGTCCTCCGAGACGTTATGATCAGGTTATAAACTTGTCTTACAAGTTAACGCAATTGTTCCTCGCCCACGCGCTTGGCCCGGCAAAGCGAGCAACGCGATCAGGCGCAAAGCCGGGGCGAAATCGCCGCCGTTCACCAGCAGCCCTACGGCCAGCGGCACGACGATACCGGGCAGATTGCCAAATACATTGAACACGCTGCCGGTGAGCCCCAGGCAGCGCCGCGGCGCGATGGCAGCGACCGGCGCCCAGGTCTGCGAAGCGAAACCATTGCCGAAGAAGGCAAGTGCCAGACAAATCATCACCAGGGCGGTGCTTTGCGCATAGTTGGCGCCAAGCGCACGGCGCCTCGCGCCCAGGCACTGTCCGAGTGACGACCATAAACAAGTAGTTAGTTTTTCTAAGCATATGGATTGCAACGCGCCGGAGCTTATCCATCGCATCAGGGATGCCTGGAGATTTCGGCCCCAAACAACAAAACCGCCCACGCTGGCGTGGACGGTTCGGTGTGTTGTCTTGCACAGCAAATGAAGTTGGTTGCGGGGGCACGAAACCACCGAGAGTTAACTCTGCCTCGGATCTTTTGCTGATCTCAGTGGCCTTTTGAGCCTCCGGACTATGATTGGATCTCGCCACCCCCGATCGGTGGACATGCGGACATTCGCCCTGACCTTCGATTGACTTTCAACATCGGCGATGACATTTGTTCTCCTGAATAGCATTTAGTTCTACCAGAAAGAACAGCAGGGACATGGAAAGGTCACGTGGGAAAGCTCAACAGCCGATCGACGCCATCTCCAGCGGCGTTGACGTCCTAGATCGGGCGTTCTCCATTCTTTTTGCTTTTCGACCGAATGACCCGCATCTCTCGCTAACCGAACTTGCCGCACGCACGGGGTTGTACAAAAGTACGGCCCTGCGCCTGGTGAGCGCGTTATGTCACCATCGCTTTCTGATCAGGCTTGAAAATGGGGGGTATCAGCTAGGCTCGGCGTCCCTAAGCCTGGGAACGATATATCAAACGAACCTCAATCTCGGCGATGTGCTGCTGCCGCGCATGCGCGAACTCAACGCTGAAATTGGGGAAGCCGTGTCGTTTCATATCCGCGAAGGGGATCACCGCATCTGCCTCTACCGCGTCGATTCCCGCTTTTCAATTCGTCCAAACGTCCGCCAGGGCGATGTGCAGGCCCTCGAACGGGGCGCTGGTGGGCGCATTCTCTTGGCTTTTTCCGGAGAAGAAGGAGCGCTATACGACGAAATTCGCCGAACCTATTCCTACATTTCTTGCGGGGAGCGTGACGCCGAGACTTCGGGCGTCTCAGCACCCGTCTTCGGCGTTCAGCAGCGCCTGATCGGCGCCATGGGGATTGTCGGGCCGACCAGCCGGTTAGGTCAGTCGGAAATGGAGCGATTGCGGCCCCGCTTGTTGCATTTTGCGGCCCTGGCCACGGAATTGTTGGGAGGCGATGCAGCGCCGTTGCTCAGAACCGTTGATGCGCCGGCGCAAATTTCACGCAACAGCTCCGTGTGTTAGCAAGTTCACTTTCATCATCAACGGTGGCCCGCTTGCATAGCGGCTGAGGCGAGGCTCCCGGTCAGAGCAAAGAAGCCGATATCAATATACTTCCAGGGATAGAAACAATGTTTACGTGGTTTACCGACCTTTCAAAGTCCGAACGACGCACTTTTTGGGCATGCCTAGGCGGTTGGGGCCTCGACGCCATGGACACCCAAATGTACGCGTTGACGATCCCAACACTCATTGCCCTCTGGGCCATGACCAAGGCACAAGCGGGAATCCTCGGCACGACGGTACTGATCATGGCGGCGATCGGCGGCTGGATGGCGGGCGTCCTTGCCGATCGCTATGGGCGCGTGAAGGTGCTGCAATTCACGATCGCCTGGTTTTCTTTGTTCACGCTTTTATCCGCCTTTACGAATTCTTTTTGGCAGCTTTTAGTAACGCGCAGCCTGCAAGGAATTGGTTTTGGCGGGGAGTGGGCGGTTGGCGCCGTGCTGATCAGCGAGACGATCAGCCCGCAGGTGCGCGGCCGTGTGGTCGGCGCTCTGCAGGCCGGCTGGGCGATCGGCTACGGCATAGCGGTGCTGGCGGCGACGATTTTGTTCAGCTTTCTGCCCCCGCATGTCGCCTGGCGTGTCTTCTTCTGCCTTGGCATCCTGCCCTCGCTGCTGATCCTCTGGATCAGACGCAACATCGAGGAAGCACCGATCTTCGTCGAAGCACGGCCCAAAGCCAAGAGAGATAATTTCTGGGAGATATTTGACGGCGCGAATCGCAGCACGACGCTCAAGGCGATCCTGCTGACATTCGGTATCTACGGCGGAAACTATGTGATGATCACATGGTTGCCGGCTTATTTGAAACTTGTCCTGCATCTCTCCATCGCGCATGTAGGCGGTTACCTCGCCATCAATATTCTTGGTTCCTTTGCTGGCGCCTTTCTGAACGGATGGATGGCGGATGCCCTGGGGCGCCGGAAAACATTCATGATCATCGCTTGCTGCCAGGCGATCGCGGTCGCGGTGTACACGCTGACACCGATCAACCTCACCGCGACGCTGATCCTTGGTTTTGTCTTAGGCACGCTACAATCGGGCACAGCAGCGGGCACTGGCGCCTACATCGCCGAGCTTTTCCCAACCCGTATCCGTGCCTCCGCCCAAGGTCTGTGCGGCAACGCCGGCCGTGCGATCGGGGCCGTGATGCCGACGATGGTGGGGATACTCGGCGGCCACATGAAGCTGGGAGCCGCCATGGGGATCTGCGCCTGCTCGACGTATTTCCTGGTGGTTGCTGCGGCGTTCCTCCTGCCTGAAACGCGCGGCCGCGACCTGCGCGAGGTCACGGCCACGGCGTCGCCCAATGCGGCGCCGGATCGCGCCACGCGCCGCCTTGAAACCTCATCGTGAACAGCAGGTATTAAATGATCATCGATATTCACGGCCACTATACAACCGCGCCAAAAGCGTTGGAAACGTGGCGAGCCCGGCAAATTGCTGGACTCCAGGACGAGGCCCTGAGCCCGCAGGTCTCGGAACTGAGGATCAGCGATGATGAACTGCGCGAGAGTATCGAGCAGAACCAGCTAAAAAAGATGCGCGAACGCGGCTCAGATCTGACGATCTTTTCGCCGCGCGCCAGCTTCATGGCGCATCATGTCGGTAATTTTGCGACCAGCGCCACATGGGCGGCGATCTGCAACGAACTTTGCCACCGCGTTGCCCGCTTGTTTCCAGCGCACTTCATCGGCGCCGCGATGCTGCCCCAGTCACCTGGCGTCGATATAAAAACATGCATACCGGAACTGGAAACATGCATCCGCGATTACGGCTTTGTGGCGATCAATCTCAACCCTGACCCTTCCGGCGGACACTGGACTTCGCCGCCGCTCTTCGACCGCTATTGGTACCCGATCTACGAAAAACTGGTCGAATATGATATTCCGGCGATGGTCCATGTCAGCACCAGTTGCAATGCGTGCTTCCATACCACCGGCGCGCATTATCTGAACGCCGACACAACCGCCTTCATGCAACTCCTCACTTCCGACCTGTTCAAGGAGTTTCCGACCTTGCGGTTCATAGTGCCGCATGGCGGCGGCGCCGTTCCTTATCATTGGGGGCGTTTTCGGGGGCTGGCACAGGAACTGAAAAAGCCCGACTTGAGAGACCACCTGTTGAAGAATGTTTTCTTCGATACCTGTGTGTATCACCAGCCGGGGATTAACCTGCTGACCGAGGTCATCCCGGTCGACAATATTCTGTTTGCGTCAGAAATGATAGGCGCGGTTCGCGGCATCGATCCGGAGACCGGTTTTGCCTTCGATGACACAAGGCGTTATGTCGACGCTGCCGGACTCAGCGCCGAAGACAAGCACAAAATCTACGAAGCAAACGCTCGCCGGGTGTATCCGCGGCTCGATGCCGCCCTCAAAGCCCAAGGTCGATAAGGAGCAAGACATGTCTGCAAACATCAGCAATCTCGGGATCGTCAAACGCAACATCGAGCGTACCGAGCGCGCCGTCGTGAACCGGCTGGCCAAATTCGGCGTCGCCACCGTGCATGAGGCTCTGGGGCGGGTTGGATTAATGAAGCCCTATATCCGACCAATCTACCACGGCGCGTATATGTGTGGGACGGCCGTAACCATCCTGGCTCAGCCAGGTGACAATCTGATGCTCCATGTCGCGGCCGAACAGCTTCAGGAGGGCGACATCGCCGTTGTTGCCTGCACGGCCGATAATGGCGACGGCATGTTCGGCGAACTCCTCGCGACATCATACCGGGCGCGCGGTGCCTGTGGTCTGATCACCGATGCCGGCGTGCGCGATGTCAAAGACCTCACCGCCATGGCCTTTCCCGTGTTCTCCAAGGCCATCAGCGCCAAGGGAACCGCGCGTGCCACACTCGGGTCAGTGAACGTCCCCGTCGTCTGTGCGGGAGCACTGGTTCACCCGGGCGATGTCGTGATTGCCGATGACGATGGCGTGGTGGTGGTGCCGCGGGGCGTGGCCGCCGAAGTCGCGGCGGCGGCTGAATCTCGCGAGGCGAACGAAGCCGGCAAACGAGCTCGCTTTGCTGCCGGCGAGCTTGGCTTGGATATGTACGACATGCGCGGCATGTTGGAAAAGGCTGGCCTTCGGTATATTGACTGAGCTGTTTCTATAGAAAAGGATAGTTGGTTTACGAAGCCATCTACCTTCGGTGCTGGATCCAAAAGGTACAGCAAGAGCAAGCTGTACGGCGGCGGCCCGAATTCGCGTTGATGGCCGTCGGAAATCGTCTGACGACGGACAGTCGCTCGACTATCGAGCTGGTTAATCTGGCCGCAGCCTAGCCCAACTCGGCACTGCGGCCCGACCATCGCCCCTCCTGGCTGCATCGTGCGGAATGCAGTCCGCGGCTGGGCCGCCACTCTGCACAACGCAACCGGGCCCTCAGATATTCTGCCGTTAACCATCGCCATTTCGTGCCTAATCTGACTAACGTCACTTTAGGTTGATCTACAGATGGTCCGCGTCAAAAATCTTCCCATTGCAGGTAAATTTCTAACAATCCTAAGCGCTTATAGTGTGTTTGTAATCGCCGTCGCGCTTTATTCGGCAAACCGGACAACCGATACCGGCTCCTCTTTTGAAGAACTTCGAAACGGACCGACCAGGGCAATTCAGGACGTAGAAACCGCAAGCTCCGGCATTCACGGCATGCTTTATCACATCGCGCAGCTGATGATCGACAATACTGCCGCGGAAAGCAGGCCGATCTCGTCGGCCTCGCGCAGTTCAAGACCAGGTTCGGGCAGTTCATCGATCATGCAACCGCAGTGGCCCCCGCGGACGATGTCGCTGAGATCGAAGACCTTAAGTCACGTACCCTACAGGCCGTCGATGGGGCCTGCGCCAATTCCATTCAGCTTGCCACCTCCGCTACAACGCCAGCAGCCATCGCGGCGGCGCAGGCGGCGTATCTGAGCCAGTGCGCGCAGGAATTTCCTCCTGACAGCGACACGAGGGCTTTGATCGCTCGAATGTCGAGCGAGAACAATTCTATCGCCGCCTCGGTCGAGGCCTCCGCACATAGCACGGTTATCACGACGCTCGTCCTAACCCTTATTGGCCTGGCGGCGGTGATGCTGGGCAGCCACTACACGATCCGCAGCTGGGTCGTGTCGCCGATCCGAGCTTTGCAGGCCGTGATGAGCCGGTTGACGAGCGGGGATTTGCAGACACGGGTCATCGGCGCCGAACGCCGCGATGAAATCGGCGGCATGGCGCGCGCGGTGCAGGTCTTCAAGGATGCCGGCATCGAGAAGCAGCGGCTGGAAGCGGAGACCGCGGCACAGCGCCAGATCGTCGAGGCGGAGCGCCAGCATCAGGAAGCCGAGCGCGCGGCCGCCGCTAAGCAGCAGGAATTCGTGGTGCATTCCGTCGCCACGGGGCTCGAGAAACTCTCCTCCGGCGATCTGCTGTTCCGCCTGACCACGGTGTTCGGCGACGATTACGAGAAGCTGCGCCACGATTTCAACGCGGCGATGGGCAAGCTGCAGGAGACGATGCAGGCGATCGCCACCAACACCCAGGGCGTGCGCTCAGGCGCTGAAGAAATCACCCAGGCCTCGGATGATTTGTCGCGCCGCACCGAACAGCAGGCGGCGAGCCTGGAAGAGACGGCAGCAGCGCTCGATGAGATCACCGCGACGGTGCGCCGCACCGCCGAGGTGGCGAACGAGGCGCGCGCGCTGGTTTCGACCTCGCAGGAAGATGCCGAGCGTTCCGGCGAAGTGGTACGCCAGACGGTGGTGGCCATGGACGGGATCGAAAGCTCGTCCAAGCAGATCGCCAACATCATCGGCGTGATCGACGAGATCGCCTTCCAGACCAATTTGCTGGCGCTCAATGCCGGCGTGGAAGCGGCGCGCGCGGGTGATGCCGGGCGCGGCTTCGCGGTGGTGGCGACCGAAGTGCGGGCACTCGCGCAACGCTCGGCCGATGCCGCGAAAGAGATCAAGGCGCTGATCTCGGCCTCGACGCAGCAGGTCGATACCGGGGTGCGACTGGTGAGCGAAACCGGCCAGGCGCTGGGGCGTATCGTCACCCAAGTGGGCCAGCTCAACGGCCTGGTGACGGAGCTCGCAGCCTCGGCCAAGGAACAATCCACCGGTCTCGGCGAAGTGAACACGGCCGTGAACCAGATGGACCAGGTGACGCAGCAGAACGCGGCGATGGTCGAGCAGGCGACCGCGGCGAGCCACGGCCTCTCCGGCGAAGCCCAGGAACTCGCGCGTCTCGTCGGGCAATTCCGTATCGGCGAGAGCGCCGCGGCTCCGGTGCTTAAGCGCGCCGCGCCCAAGACAACGCCGCCGAAGCGGCGCGTCGTAACAACTGTCGCAAGTATGGTCGTCGCGCTGCCACGCCAGGATGAGACGGAGCGCCAGGTCCTCGCCAATGCGCAAGAAGGCTGGAGCGAGTTCTGATCATGGCGCCCCCCTCTCGCTCCACAGCTGAAAGCAATCAGCTGCTGTGCGTACGTCTGGGCGATCAGGAATTTGCCAGGAGCATCCGGTCCATTCGCGAATTCAGGGGGGGATTTCCTCCACCCCCCTCCCCCATGACGTCTGTGGTCGTTGCCATTGAAGTCGGGGAGCGCGGGTCCCGATCGTTACCGACCGGGACCAAAGTCGCCTCAGAACCCAATTATCCCAGCTGTTTCGACGTATTAGCCGCCATTTCGCCGCCGAAAGACAGGCTGCCGCCTTTTATTGTGGAAAGGCGGCACCCAAAAGCGCCCTACGCGGCTTATGCAGTGATCAACCCGCGCAGCTGCCGGACATCCTTCAGCATTTCCAATTGCATGATGGCTTTGATCAGCGCCTCGGTCTTCTGGCCGCCCAGCACCGGCCCCATCAAATCCCTTGCCTTATCCGCGACATCATCCAGGCTCATCGGATTTTCCACCGTGCCGGGCGGATATTTGGTGAAATGCTGGAACTGCTGGCCATCATTCGTGGTGACGGTGACGATCGCCCCACGAGGGGCCGCTGGGTCCATCAACGCCTGGTCCGCAACCACTTTCACCTTGGCGGTCTGTGCCAAGATCTCCGGCTGGCGCATCTGCGCGAAGTCGTCCGCATCCTTGAAGGAGACACGACCCTTGAGCAACGCCACTGCGACGATATAGGGGCAATTCACATCCGGCATGGCGCTGGCGCCGACAATGCCGACCGCATCCGTGGGCAACTGGACCTGGATCGCCTTCACGTTGTCTGGCGTCAAACGATACTGCTTCCGCAGCTTCAGCATCGCATCGATCACCGACTGGATCGGGTAGCCGACGGAATAAGCTTTGATCGAAGTCTTGGCGATGTAGAAATCCTTACCCAGACCGGCCAACATCAGCTCCGGTTGCGGCGCCAGGGAGATCGCGGCGAAGAGATTATGCTGGGTGTCCAGCACATCGCTGACGCCGGTCATGCCCGCCTTCACCATGCTCACCGCCATCATCCCGTTACGGGCGCCCATGCCTGCGAAATCGAAGGATTTTTCGATATGCTGGCTGTCCTCCACCCAGCTCCAGAGGCCGGAAACCTGCTGAGACGCATAAGAGATGGCATAGCGCATCTGCATCTCATTTAGCCCGGCTGGCACGGCCGCTCCGCCTAAGGCACAGAAGGTCGAAGCCGTACCCTCAGCACTACGATGGTGCCCACGCACTGAGGCTTGCCCCAGCGCCAGGATCAGCCGGCAGCCGAGATCATAACCCAGCGTCACCGCGCGGATGAAATTGCCGCCGTCGCGCCCCTGCCATTCAGCCATGGCCAAAGCCGCGGGCACGGTGGAGCTGCCTGGGTGCGCCTTGCTACTGGCCTCGAAATCATCCGTTTCGTCGGAATGCGCACACATGGCATTGGCCAAAGCCGCCTCGACCACATTGGTTTGCAACCTAGTGCCGACCACGCTGGCCTCCGGGTTGCCACCCAGGCTCTTCACATAAGCGATGGCCTCCTTGCCGGGTTGCAGACGAGACCCGGACACCATTGCCCCGAAAGTGTCCAGAACATGGAGTTTGCAGGCCGTCACAACCTCATCCGGCAGTTTCGCAGCGCCGGCACCGGCCATGTAACCGGCGAGCTGGGCGGTAATATCGGTCTCTGCCCGGGCCCGCGCCAAGGGCAGGCCGGCGAGCGCTAAGCCTGCACCTGCAGCGCCGAGCAAGGATCGTCTACGTATGGTCAAAATTGATTCTCTCCGCGTTTCCGAATGCGGCGTCGGACATTAGCCGCTCGTTAACACGAACAGGTAATACGTTAGTATTGCCGCATCAATAGCTTAGGAAAATGTGCCAGCTCACTGCCCCTCACGGCGGTAACATCGGTCCTAATTCCCTAAGACGTCAGAGAGAGGGGGGGGCACCACGAATCCTGTTCCGTTAAATTTATCGACCAGCGGTTCGCTTTGTATCCCCACCGTCATGACGCGTTAAGCTTAACGTCAAGCGTATCAAGAGCCCGCTGAAAGACTTCGTCATGTACCATGGGGATCAGGCGCACATCGTCATTCGCCGACGCCGTCCAGTCAGCTGTCCACACAGCGAGGCACCCATCTACTGAGGTCACCGGATGAAGCCGTACTCCGGAATGATAGTTCATCCAAGGCTGCGCGCTCGCGTTGATTTTGTAGCGAAAGGCACAATCGGATTCGGACATATAGGTAAGCTGCTCACGCAACACTCCACGTCCAAACCGAAAGTCGCGCTCTCCGGAGATTTTGTCTGAACGTACATTGTTGAGCATATGCATATCGGCGATCTCGGGGTGCCACCCATCCATGCCTGCAAAGTCTCTCATCTCCTGCCAGCCTCGCGGAAGCGGCACGCGGAGCACTGAGGAACAAAAAACCTTGGCGGGCCGAAACCCTTGCCACCGCAAGGCATCCGCGGGAGCCGATGCTCCCTTCAGCTGCTCGGCCAACGCCGCTAAACCAGATGCAAAAACGGCCTTTGAGACAATGTCCGTATAGACGTCCCTATCCTCAGAGCGCTCATCAAAGGCCGCCGACCAGCGCGCGAAGGTAACATCGCCGTTCGTAACGGGAATGAGCTCGAGGGTTGAAACGTAATTTTCCACCGGAAATGCCGGCGTCTCAAAGTTATACGAAAAACTGTAGCGGCTATCGTCCAACATCAGGAGACGCTCACGCGCGTGACCGCCATCTTTGAACTGTAGTGACCTTATGCACCCCACGACATCCGCGTCCAGGCCATTCTCGATCGCGCTGCTTGCGATCGCGGGATGCCAGGATGCCAGCGCGCCGAAATCGCGGATCGCGGCCCATACGGCTTCGACCGGCGCATCGATGACGGTGCTCGCGTAAGCAACGGCCATGAAACTTTTCCTTCCCTGATCAGCGTGTGATATGTTTGAAGCGGCGCGTCTGCTCGATCAGCGCTACTTCACTCGGCAGGCGTTCCATACTGGAGGCGCCATAGAAGCCATGACAATCCGGGCAGCGCGCAAGGATGTATTGTGCGTCGTGCGGCTCCGCAATGGGGCCACCATGGCAGAGCAGGATGATGTCGGACCGTACCGCGCGGCCGGCCTCGGCAATGGCGTTGATCCGCGCCACGCAATCATCCAGCGTCATCGAGGTGGTAGCGCCGATCGAACCGCCGGTGGTCAACCCCATATGTGCAACCAGGATATCCGCTCCCGCTTGCGCCATGGCGCGCGCATCCTCCGGGGTGAAGACATAGGGCGTCGTTAGCAAGTCCTTGGCATGCGCCAGCCGAATCAGATCGACCTCCAGCCCATAGCCCATGCCGGTTTCTTCGAGCGAGGTACGAAACGTTCCGTCGATCAACCCGACGGTCGGAAAATTCTGCACGCCCGAGAAGCCAAGCGCGCTGAGTTGATCCAGAAAATGGTCGAAGTGGCAGAAGGGATCGGTCCCGTTGACGCCGGCGAGCACCGGTGTTTTCCGCACCACCGGCAAGACCTCGCGCGCCATCTCGACGACAATATCATTCGCGTTGCCATAGGCGAGCATGCCTGCGAGCGAACCGCGTCCGGCCATCCGGTAGCGCCCGGAATTATAGATGACGATCAGATCGATGCCGCCCGCTTCCTCGCATTTGGCCGAAAGCCCGGTGCCGGCGCCGCCGCCCAGGATCGGTTGTCGGTCACGGACCATGGCGTTGAAGCGCGTCATTATGTCGGCACGGCGAATCCTCGGCATTTTATGCATTCCTCATCACGTTATGAAATTGGTCCAACAAGGCAGCGGCGAAGTGCGGGTCGTTGAGCGCGTGGGGCACGCGGATCAGCTGGCGCTGCTCGGTCTGGCGCACGGTCCGCTCCAGCGCCTCGAAGAGGGCCGCGTCCGCCGCCGGGTCGTAAAACGCCATGCCCGGTGCATCCAAGACCGAAACGCCGCCCATCGGCAGCAAGAACCTGACCGGACCTTCACAGCGGTTGAGACGTTCGCCGATCCATTCTCCGATCAGGATATTCTCCTCCGGCGTCGTTCGCATCAGCGTCACTTGTGGATTATGCACATAGAGATTTCGGTCGCGATATTGCGCCGGCACAGTGTCCAGCGCGCCGAAATTCACCATGTCGAGCGCGCCACAGGATCCGATATAGGGCAGCCCGGTTCTGGCAATGGCGCCGAAACGATCCGTCGTGCAGGGGAAGACGCCCCCCATCAGCAGGTCGCAGACCTCGGTGGTGGTGACGTCGATCACCCCGGCAACCAGGCAGGAGTCCGCCAGCTTCTCCATGGACTGGCCGCCAGTGCCCGTGGCGTGGAACACCAGACAATCATGCGTGTCCCGCAGCAATTCAACAAGGCGGTTCACGCAAGGTGTCGTCACGCCGAACATCGTAATGCCCACCGCAGGCCGGTCGGAGGCGGACATTTGCGGCGGCGTGCAGACCATGCCCGCCATGGCGTGGGCGGCGTTCGCCAGAACGATGCGGGAAATACGGTTAAGCCCCGCAAGGTCGGTTACCGAATACATCATCGAGATATCGCTGGCGCCGACATAGGGCGCCACGTTACTGGACGCGACGGTCGAGACGAGCAGCTTCGGCACACCGATCGCCAAGGCCCGCATGGCGGGTGCGATCAGCGCGGTACCGCCAGAGCCGCCCAGTCCGAGCACGCCGCCGATATCGTCACGCGATTGAAGAAAGCGTTCCAGGGCGATGGCCATCGCCGCGATCGACCGGCCCCGGTCTCCCGTAAAAACCGCCTGCGGCCCCTCAGGATGATAGCTCGCCACCTCCGCCGGCTCGACATCAGCACCCGGACATTGGGCGTAAGTTGAAACGTCGACAATGCACGCGGCCACGCTTTGTTCGAGGGTGATTTGTTTCACATAGCTCAGTTCCACGCCTTTGGTATCGCAGGTCCCCACGACATAGACAGTTTTTTGTGACATCGCTTCCCCCCTACCTCACACTGCCTGCTTTGGTTCCGGCGTCGAGATCGCGCCGCTGCAGGTC
Source organism: uncultured Pseudomonadota bacterium (assembly GCA_963798115.1). Classification (GTDB taxonomy): domain Bacteria; phylum Pseudomonadota; class Alphaproteobacteria; order Acetobacterales; family Acetobacteraceae; genus Acidocella. The sequence goes on along the minus strand of CAWCRT010000010.1, from coordinate 106,754 downwards.
TGCATTCGTCGTCAATTCCGCGGCATTGGTCTTGAGCGTGATACGACCGTGGACCATGACGAGCACGGTGTCCGCAGCTTCGATGGCAACCGCGATGTTCTATTCGACCAGCAACATCGCGACGCCCTCCTCAGCAAGCCTCTGGAAGACGCGAACGAGATGATCGATGATGGCGCGCCCAATCCCCGCCCGCCAGCGCCATGCCAGCGCCACGGGCAATGCCAATATTCACCATGATCAGGAGACAAAGCTCGAGGCGAATTGGGCGTTTACAGTCAGATCGCAACCCAGCGACCATCTTCGGTGCTTGAGCGCAGACAAGCCGTGATGAAGGCGAGGCCGCGCAGACCATCCTCAGCCGTCGGCAGGGCTCCCAATTCGAAGCACCCCGTATCTGCCGCGAAAATCGCATCGGCGGCCTCGCGGTAAAGATTGGCGAAGGCTTCCAGATAACCTTCGGGATGACCGGCCGGCACGCGGCTCGTCGCGCTTGCCGCATCGACAACGCCCGCACCGTTGCGCCGCAGGAGCTGTGTCGGCGCGCCAAGCGGTGTGAACCACAATTCTTCCGGCGTTTCCTGGCGCCATTCAAGTCCGCCGCGCGTACCATAGACCCTGAGCGAGAGGTTGTTGCCGTTACCGACGGCAATCTGGCTCGCCCAGATGCTCCCCTTTGCCCCCGAGGCATAGCGCAGCAAAATACCTGCATCGTCATCGAGGCGACGGCCGGCCACGAAGCTCGTTAGATCGGCTAATAAATGCGTCGGCTGTTCTCCGGTCACGAAGCCGGCAAGGTTGAAGGCATGCGTGCCAATATCGCCGATCGCGCCGCCGGCGCCGGCCTTGACCGGATCTGTCCGCCAGACTGCCCCCGGCACACCGCTGTGCTCGAGCGGCTCGGCCAGCCAATCCTGCGCATATTCCACTTGCACGCGGCGCAGCGTGCCGATCTCGCCGGCCGCCACCATGGCGCGCGCCTGCCGGATCATCGGATAACCCGTATAGGTATGGGTCAGAACGAAAATCTTGCTCGACCGCCTGACATGCGCCGCCAACGCCTCGGCTTCCGCGTGTGTGGCCGTCATCGGCTTCTCGCAGATCACGTGGAACCCGGCATCAAGTGCTGCCATCGCCGTCGCGCCATGCAGATGATTCGGCGTGACGATCACCACCGCCTCGGCGCCATCACCACGTCGCGCCTCAGCAGCGAACAGGGCCTCGCTATTGTCGTAAGCCCGGCTTGGGTCGATGCCAATGGAAGCGGCGGAAGCCCGTCCGCGCGCGGGATCCGCGTTGAAGACGCCGGCGACGAGTTCGAACCGATCGTCCATGCGCGCCGCGATCCGATGCACCTCACCCATAAAGGCGCCGGTGCCGCCACCAATCATCGCCAGCCGGACACGCTTTGCCTCAGTCATCATGCCCTCCCCTGCTCCAAGCCAAGCAGCCGGCGATTGGCCGCCGCATCCACGCCGCTCTGCGCGAAATCGTCAAATGCGCGCTCGGTCACCCGAATGATATGGTCACGTATGAAGCGCGCCCCCTCGCCCGCCCCGTCCTCGGGATGTTTGAGGGCGCATTCCCACTCCAGCACCGCCCAACCCGCGAAATCATGTTGCGCCATTTTCGAGAAGATCGCGCCGAAATTCACGCTGCCATCGCCGAGCGAACGGAAGCGGCCCGGGCGCTCCACCCAGCCTTGATACCCGCCATAGACGCCGCTACGTCCGGTCGGGTTCAATTCCGCGTCCTTCACGTGAAAGGCTTTGATCCGCTCATGATAAATATCGATGAAGGAGAGATAGTCGAGCGCCTGCAGCACGAAATGCGACGGGTCGTAGAGGATATTCGCACGCCGATGTCCGCCTACGGCGTCGAGAAAGCGCTCGAAAGTGATGCCGTCATGCAGATCCTCGCCGGGATGCAGCTCGAAAGCGAGATCGACGCCTTGTGCGTCGAACGCATCCAAAATCGGGTACCAGCGCCGGCCCAGTTCGGCGAAGGCCTCCTCGATCAGCCCCGCCGGACGCTGCGGCCATGGATAGATGAAAGGCCAGGCAAGCGCACCGGAAAAGCTCGCCTGCGCCGCAAGACCGAGATTGGCCGAAGCGCGCGCCGAGAGCTTCATCTGCCCGATCGCCCAATCGGTACGCGCGGCCGGCTTGCCGCGCACGGCTTCGGGGGCAAAGCCGTCGAATAACGCGTCATAGGCCGGATGAACTGCGACCAGCTGGCCCTCGATATGGGTGGCGAGCTCGCTAATCTGTACCCCGATCTCGGCAAGCGTGCCGCGCAGCTCGTCGCAATAGGCACGGGATTCGGCGGCCAGCGCGAGGTCGAACAGACCTGCGCTGGTTGGCAACTGGATGCCAGCATAGCCAAGTCCCACGGCCCAGCGCGCGAGATGCTCCAGCGTATCGAACGGAGCTCGATCGCCGACGAATTGTGCGAGATAAATTCCGGGGCCTCGTATCGTCTTCATGAGCCTGTCCTTCCTCATCCGATTGAAAAAAGGAAAGCAGCCGCGTCTTGAAAAAAGCGGCGCAAAAACGGCTACTCATTGGGCGCCTGTGCCACTAAAGCGCACTGGCCAAAACTAACAAAACCAATCTAAATTGCCAGCCCATCTTGTCTCACCCTCGCGAACCACTGGCAAGCCCCCGAATGGTGATCCAACCCCAATATCGCCAATTGATGGTCCTGCCCCTGCCCCCCTTTGTGGTCAGGGAACTATGCCCGCGCCGCGGTCGCCGCATGATGGCAAAAATCGATAAATATGTCGGATTTGCGAATGCCCCCCGCTCGCGCGGGGGTTCTTCGTCCGCTCAGAACGGAGAGTTCGGAAAGTAGTAGGCTTTCGCATTTTCAGGGGTCACCACGGTGGCGTCCAGCCTATAAGTTCCCGCTACGGTCACGTTGCCGTAGAGGTGAGCCGCAGTGATCTCCATGGCAGTTGCGACCATCGTATCAGGGTAAAGTATATCCACTGGAACCATCTTATCGCCATCCATGACTTTCTTGATGAATTGCTTCGATCCAGCGCCGCCAATGATATATTTGATATCGGTCCGCTTTGCTTGCGCGATCGCCTGCAGCACGCCGACGCCCATGTCATCATCTTGGCACCAGACGACATCGATACTCGGATATTTAGTCAGGTAATCCTGCATCACTTTGAAAGCGTCGTCGCGACTCCAGTTGCCATACTGCTTTTCAAGGATCTTAACGTTGCTGCCTTTGATCGCGTTATCGAAGCCATTCTGTCGCTCCTGGTCGATCGGAATCGGCAATCCGCGGATAACGACGACCTTGGCGTCCGGGGTATGCGTTCTGATATAGTCTCCCGCGGCAGCACCAAGTCCGTAATTGTCTCCGGCGATATAGAAATCACGCACGGAACCATCATTGACAGAAGGTGCGCGGTCAACGAGCGTGACGAACGTCCCGTGTGACTTCACCTGCTTGATCGCGTTGACCAGTGGATCTGGATCGATCGGAAGAATAACAAGCGCGTCCATACCCTCTGTGGTCAGATCCTCGAGTGCGTTGGCCTGGCTCACCGGATCCGACGAGGTCTTGATAATGACCTTCAACCCCGGATGCTCGGCCATCAACTGCTTGGCCACCCGTTCAGCCTGGTAGATGACGCCGCCGGCCCATCCGTGATCCGCGGTCGGCACCGAGACCCCGATTGTATAGTCCTGGGCCTTCGCGTTGCTCGCTGCACCCACGACAGTTAGCGCCGTCAGGGCAAAGGCTAGAAGTCGCTTTCTCATTCTCTCTCTCCACTTTCGCAGGTTTGTTCTTGTAACCGGAAGCCCTGCTCCGCCCGGTTTTGCATTTACGATTTTCGGATCAGCGAGCGCTGAACGAGCATCGCAATGATGATGATTGCGCCTTGAATTGCGCCGATAAGATATTCGCTGGCATAATTCGACAGGACCATGATATTGCCAACAATCTCGAGGATGAACGCCCCGCAGATCGAGCCCCATATCCGCCCGACACCGCCGGTTAGCGCGGTGCCGCCGATAATGACGGCGGTGATTGCCTGCAGCTCCCACATGATGCCCGTCGTGGCCGTGGTTGACCCGAGTCGCGGCACATAAAGAATAACTGCAATAGAAACACACAAGCCCTGCAGCACATAAGTGGTGATTTGTACCCGGCTCACCGAGATGCCGGAGTAACGGGCGACGTCCTCATTTGAACCGACTGCAGCGACGTGGCGCCCGTAGCCCGTGCGGTTGAGCAGGAACGCGCCAATCCCGGCCACGATAAAGATCATGATGATCGGCACCGGAATGGTGAGCACAGTACCGAAATACACCGGCCGAGAGATGTTCTGCAGATCCATCGAGCTCAAGGAGATAGCTCCACCTTGTGACAGCCAGGTCGTCAGGCCACGAAAGATGCCCATAGTGCCAAGCGTCGCGATGAAAGGTTCGATTCCGCCCTTCGTAATGATAAGGCCGTTGGCAAAACCACACAATGCGCCCATGACGATGGCCATCAGCACAGCGACGACAAGAAAAAGAAATTGATTTTCAACGAGGCCGGTGTTCAGGAAAATAATTACTAGGCTAGCGACAAAAGCCACCATCGATCCGACGGACAGATCCAGTCCGCCAGCGGTAATCACAAACGTCGCCCCCACCGCGATAATAGCGATAAACGCACTTTGGGTAGCAACATTCAGCAAATTGTCTAACGTCAGAAAGCGGTCGCTCGATAGCGCCCCAAGAACGAGAAGAAATGCCAAAGCAACGAAGGGAGCCACTGCCCTTAAATCAATCTTAGACCATCGGCGGATCTGCTTGCGCCCTCTGGCTTCCTGGGAAATACTTTCCGCACTCATGCAACGTCTCCTCGAGTGGTCATTCTGACCGCCGTCTTCGTGTTCGCGCCAGTTGCTAGAACGGCGATTTCTGTCTCATTCATGCGTTCGCCTGTCACTTCGCCGACAATTTGCCCTGCGCGCATAACGAGGATACGGTCGCAAATTCCAATCAACTCTGGCATCTCAGACGACACAACGATGACCGATCGACCGTCCTCGGCAAGTCCGGCAATAAAGTTGTAGATCTGTTGCTTCGCGCCAATATCGATGCCACGCGTCGGCTCGTCGATAATGACGATATTCGGATTGAGCAGCATCATCTTAGCCAGCAGAAGCTTCTGCTGATTGCCGCCTGAAAGCTGCCCTGCCAAAATATCCTTGCGGCCTGTCCTGATCTCGAAATCGCCGATCGCCTTGTCAAGCGCTGCCGCTTCGGCTGCATGATTGATCCCGACACCGCGTATGAAGCGAGATAGTGAAGCCAACGTCAAATTTACTTGCAGGTTTCGGTCGAGAAGAAGTCCCTTGCCTTTCCGGTCTTCGCTCAGATAGACGAGACCAGCTTTCAGACTTGCACCTACCGAAGCAAAATGCACGGTCTTGTTGTTCAGCCGTACGATGCCCCTGCCGGACCGCAAGCCGACAATGCCTTCCATCAACTCGGTTCGTCCTGCCCCCACAAGGCCGGCGAAGCCGAGGATTTCGCCACGCTTCAGCTTAAAGCTTGCACCATGCGCATAACCCGGAACCGAAAAATCTTGGACTTCCAGGACAAGCTTTTCTTCAGTGTTGTGCGTCCGATTTGGATAGAGCTTCGCGACATCCCTGCCGACCATGCGCCGCGCCATATCGACCGGCTCCATCTCGCTTGCCTCCTGCGTCACCACAAGTCGGCCATCCCGTAAAACACTGACTCGGTCGGAGATGGCTTTCACCTCCGGCAGCCGGTGCGAGATGTATAAAACCGCGACCCCTTTGGCTCTGATATCCGCGACGATCCGGAGCAAGGCATCGGTTTCGAACGGCGTTAACGAAGCCGTCGGTTCGTCGAAAATCACCACGCGATGTGGTACCAAAAGCACGCGCCCGATCTGTACCAGCTGGCGTTGAGCAATCGACAACCGCCTGACGATTGTGTCCGGGTCGATCTGTGCGCCAAGCTCCTCCATAGCCTTGCGCGCGCGCGACCGCATGACGTGGTCATTCATGGTAACGCCGCGACGGAGTTCCCGGCCTAGATAGAGATTCTGTGCCACCGTCAAATCCGGCGCCAACAAGATCTCTTGATGGACGAGAGCTATTCCTAGAGACTCTGCCACGAAAGGGTTTGGCAGACTTATCCTCTTGCCATCCATTCTGATCTCGCCGGAAGAGGGCTGCAAATGCCCCGCGAACAGTCGCATCAGGGTCGATTTCCCCGCGCCATTCTCTCCGATGATCGAATGAACCTCACCCATTCGTACGTCGAGGGAGAGGTCGTGCAGCACCTGCACCGAGCCGAATTCCTTCGATAGACCTACGGCTTGCAGCGGCGGTCTATCGGTCGAAACTTGTCCGCCGAAATGAGGGAAAAAAGCCACGTCACTCATGCAAGCCTCTTGGGTTTTTTATTGTTTTTAAACAGCTTACCCACAAGGGCGACGAGCTTCATGCCGCCTATTTCGATTTCCTCAGTGCGCAAGAGGGCGTCGCCACATGAGGACCAGCGTCTCCATTTGGAATAGTCTCGTTGCCGAGCTGATGAAGTCTATAAAACTGGCTCTAACCGGTTATGCATCGTCTGTCCTCCCGCATTCAAATCCGCTGTTAACGCAGGTATGCACCAAGCCTTTAGGCTTTGTTATTTATCAAACATTCGAAACAATAGATGCCGTAAATTACATAGGGGATAAAACCTGGCAAGCCCTCCAAAAGCGCTCGCCACCTGGACTCCGACATCGGCCGGCCTCCATAACGCCTATGCCAGCTCCGATCACAGCTCCGGCCAATGGTGCGCCCAGGGCCGCGCCGCCTCCAACACCGAGGCCACGCGCAGCACGCCCGCGTCGTCGAACCGTCGGCCGACAATCTGCAGCCCCACAGGCAACCCGTCTGGCGTAAAGCCGCAGGGAATGGAGGCGGCAGGATTGCCTGAGAAGTTGAACGGATAGGAGAACTCAGCCCAGGCCAGCCAATCCCAGTCATGCGTCGGCCAGCCTTCCGGCATGAGGCGCCCGGCGGGGAACGCGGCCGTCGATACGGCAGGGGTGACAAGGAAATCCCAATCCTTGAAGAAGGCGCCGATGGCCTGGATGTAAGCGAGCTTGCGCTCGCGCATGATCTGCAGATCGGCGATGGACTTGCCGTTGCTGGCTTCGATGCAGGCGACAAGCCCCGGCTCCATCACATCGCGCCAGTGCGGCAGTAGGAGGCTGTATTGGGCATATTGTGACGGCCAGAAGAAACGTATCAGCTCAGCCCCCTCAGGTCCCCAGTCCGGCTTCACCTCCTCTACGGCGGCACCCAGGCCAGGCAGCCCTTCGACCGCCTCCCGCACAAGGGCGCCGACAGCGGGGTCGACACGGGCGTGGCCGAGATCTGGAGAAAAGGCGATACGAAGCCCTGAGAGATCTCCGCCGCATGCGGCCGTGTAATCCACCGGTGGCGCCTCCAGGCTCAGATAATCCTCCGGATGCGCTCCCGCCATGGCACGAAGCATGAGAGCCGCATCGGCGACGGTGCGGGTCAGTGTCCCCTGATGGACCACATTGTCGGAGTTGCTACTGGGGACAATCGGCACACGGCCGAAACTCGGCTTCATGCCGAATACGCCGCAGAAATGTGCCGGCATGCGGATCGAACCCGCACCGTCGCTGCCCTGGTGCAGCGGCCCGCAACCGGCGGCGCAAGCAGCCCCTGCGCCCGCCGAGGAGGCCCCGGCGTTGAACCCGTGCCGCCACGGGTTGTGCGTAACGCCCGTGAGTGGACTGTTGCTGACGCCCTTCCAACCGAATTCCGAGGTGGTGGTGCGGCCCACGACGATCGCCCCAGCCGCGACCAGCCGCTCAACGAGCGGCGCTGTGCGCCCAGGCACACGCCCCTCCGTGGTGTGCGACCCACCGCGCATTGCGATGCCGGCCATCGGCGTTAGATCCTTGATCGTAACAGGCACACCATGCAGCGGCCCCACAGGCCCGCCCGCGACCATTTTCGCCTCGGCAATCCGCGCCGAAGCCCGCGCGGATTCGGCAAGGATCGTGGTGAAGGCGTTGATGCGAGGCTCGACGGCCGCGATGCGCGCCAGAACCGCATCCACGATCTCGATCGGCGAAACTCTACGCGACCGCACCAGGGCAGCAAGTTCTGTCGCGGGGCGGCAAGCGAGGTCCATTTCAGACATGTGCAAATTCACTTTCTCTGATCAAGTTCAAAGCGGAACCTGGACGGCCGTCGCGTCATTGCGCCGGGGTGCGCACGTCGACTGCCGCCTTCCTTGCTCGCCAGAAGGCGGGCCTGAACGCCTGCAGGTCGATCGGCTTCTTCTCGGGGATGAACAGCGTCAGAAACGCTGACAGCGCCACGCAACCGGCGAGCGCAAGAAACCCGATCAGGAAGGAATGGGTCGTCGCCCGCAGATAGCCCATGAGCCAGGGGCCGGTGAGCCCACCGAGATTGCCGACGAGACCGATCACCGCGAGGCCGAGGCCGGCGGCCCCAGCCGGCAAGATCTGCGTCGGGATCGCCCAGATCGGCGCCTGCTTGGCGAAGCCTGCAGCGGTCGCGATCGTCATGAACAGGATCGTCAGCCAAACGGAGGCAACATGGGTGCGGGCGAGCCATAGCAAGCCGAGCAAGCCGACCAGCACGCCGACCGACGAGACGAAGACGACGATCTTGCGATTCTGCAGACGGTCGGAGATCCAGCCCGCATAGATCAGCGCGAACACGGCGACGAAGTTTGGAATCATGAGGAGCAGGCCGGTTCGGGCCGCGCCGATTCCGAGCGTTTTCACGATGGTCGGCATCCACAGCATCAAGCCGTACCCGCCCATGATCGAGAGGAAATAGGTTATGGTGATCAGCCACACGACCGGATGGATCATCGCCTTCCATCCAGTGCCGGCCGACACCGGCGCCAGCCTTGTCCGCTCTTCCGCGAGCCGCCGCTCCAGATCAGCATACTCCGCGGCGCCCAGCCATTTTGCCGCGCCCGGACGATCCTCGATCACACACCACCACAGGACCGCCCAGATGAGCGGCGGCAGCCCCTCTATGACGAGCATCGCGCGCCAGCCCAGCGTGCCGACGAGCAGGCCCGAGAGCGGCGCCGACAGCAAGGCGCCGACCGGCAGGCAGAGCTGGAACAGCGCATTTGCCGAGGCGCGCTCGTCACGCGGAAACCAGCGGGCAATCAGCAGCAGCACCGCGGGCCATAGCCCACCTTCCGCGACGCCGAGCAGGAAGCGGGCCCACAGCTCCTGCCGCTCCGTCTGCGCCAGGCCGCTGAATACAGCGCATGCGGCCCAGGCGACCAGCAGAAGCGTCACCCAGAGCTTGGCGCCCCAGCGATCTGCGATGTAGCCGGCGGGGATCTGCAGGATGGTGTAGCCGGCGAAGAAGGCGCCGAAGGTCAGGCCGATGGCCGCCTGGTTCACATGGAACGCATGCGCCATCCCCTGATCCGCGAAGCTGATATTCACACGGTCCATGAACGCGACCGTGTACATCAGGAAGGCAACCGGAATGATCCGCTGCCACCGTTTTCCGGTGATCATTTTTGTCACGTTGTTTCCTCCCCTGGGTGCGGACGATGACGTCCGCGGCAGCTAGTCCATGATGGCCGCGTAGGTCAGGACCCGCGCTTCACGGCGGATCGGATAGGTCCATGAGGGCATAAGCTGCGTGAACAGAAGCACCGCCATTTCTTCCGCCGGATCGATCCAGAAGGCAGTGCTGGCGACGCCACCCCAGGCATATTCCCCGGTCGTTCCCAGGATCTGCGCCTTGGCCGGATCGAGCATGACGGAGAAGCCGAGGCCGAAGCCGATGCCCTCGTAGGTCGACTCGCTGAATCGCGGCTGCCCCATATCCGCCATGTCGCCGCGCAGATGGTTCGACGTCATGAGTTCGACCGTCTTGCGGCCGAGCAGGCGCACGCCGTCCAACGCGCCTTTATTGAGCATCATCCGGCAAAAGCGGACGTAATCGCTTGCGGTGGAGACGAGGCCGCCGCCGCCCGAGGCGATCGGGCGCTTGCGCGCGTACCGGCTGTCGGCCGGGTCGTCGATCATCACGAGCTCGCCATTTTTGCCCGGCCCGTAATTCGCGGCAAGGCGGGAGAGTTTCTCTGCCGGCACGTCGAAACCGGTGTCGACCATGCCGAGCGGGCGGATGATGCGCTCCTCCATGAAGACATCGAAGGGCTGCCCCGAAATCACCGCGACGAGGTGGCCCAGAACGTCCGTCGCCACGCTATAGTTCCACTGCGTGCCGGGCTGCGCCAACAAAGGCATCTCGGCGAGCCGCTCGACCATCTCGCCGAGGCTGCACGCGCCGAAGGTGAAATCGATCCCCGCCTCCCGGTAGAGCGCGTCCACCTGCGTCGCCGCCATGCTCGCGTTCGTCAGGCCGGCGGTATGCGTCAGCAGATCACGGAAGGTGATGTCGCGCACAGCGGGCGCACTCTCCCACTTGCCGCGTGCACCGCCGGTGAGCACCCGCATGTTAGAGAAGCACGGCAGGAAGCGCGTGATCGGGTCGTCAAGCTGGAAACGCCCCTCTTCGTAAAGCATCATGATCGCGACCGAGGTGAGCGGCTTCGTCATCGAGTAGATGCGGAAGATCGTGTCGTACCGAAGCGGCGTCCCGCGTCCGACATCCGCCTTGCCGCACACATGGACATGCGCGATCTGGTCCCGACGGAGCACGACCGAAAGCAGCCCTGGCAGCCTCCCCTCCTCCACCAGGCGCTCCGCCCAGGAATCGAACCGCTCAAGCTGCTTCGCGGAAAGGCCGACGGTCTCCGGCCGGGTTGCCAGAATGGCGTCCATGAACAGTTCCCCCAAAGGACATAATTGTTGTCGCAATATAGGCACCTAGGCTGACCAAAAGCAATTTTTGGATTCGTTGCGGGCCCGGGGCTGGAGCTGACAATCACGTAACGGTGAAATGACCAAGAGGCCCGACGCGCAATCCCTCTGGGTTACGCCAGGCACTCGCACGCCGGCTTGTGGAACACCATAATCTGGAAGCCCCGCACCATTGGCCCACCGGACTCATCTAGTCCGTGCTGTGGACCGCGCTCTGCGCATCGAGACGCTGGGTCATCGATTCGATCGCAGCCAAAATTTCGACACTGGAAGCGTCACTGCCGATATGCTCCTGATTATAGGCGACAGCTCGCGACCCTTCGAACATGTTTAAGATCAGTCTCGAGGTGCCATGGGGAACGTCAATGCTCACATGCCAAACGAGTCGGCGTTGCGGAAACGGGGCCGTAAGTGGGGGCACCAGCGTTGAACTGGGTATGGCCTGCAACATACCGCTCTTCACCAGTGTCTCGAACTCGCTGTCGGTCCTACCGGGCAGCGGACTGCGGATACTCACACCGACAAGTCCCGAGGGTGATTTCAGCGCAAATGTTGGCTGTTGACCCGGCGAACCCACACAAGCCGTCAGACCGAACAGCGAAAGTAGCGAGACCACAGCAAAAGCGATCTGTAACCGTTCGGCTCGCGCGACTGGCGAACCTTCCGCAGTAGTCATTGGTATTGGCATTCCATTATTAGATCTAACCGAAACATAACCGGCCTGATGACGGATCGCGGTGTCGACAGAAAAGTCGCCGGGATACACTAGGGAAAGCTGATTTAGATGGCACGAGCACAGCAGTCCTGGCCGATGCCAGGGTGGCTCGGCCGGGTTGTTTTTGCGGCCACCTTCGCAGCGGCAGCGGGATCGTCATGATTCCACCAGCCTCCGCCCAGCGCCTGGAACAATGCCGCGGTGTCGGTGAGGCGCTGCACCTCCGCCTGGACTAAAGCGAGCTGTGCGGTCTGGTACATTTGTTCGGCGTTCAGCACCGAGAGGTACGCGATGTCGCCGGTCTGATACTGTGTGCGGGCGATTGTCAGGCTCTGTCGCGCCGCGTTGTCCGCAGTCTGCGCCGCCTGCAACTGGTCGGCGTCGGTTTGCAGCGCGCGCAGCGTGTCGGAGACATTCTCGAACGCGGTGATCACGGTTTGTTTGTACAAAGCGGCAGCGTTGTCGAACTGCGCCACGGCGGCGCGCTGCTTGTGCTTGAGCATGCCACCATCGAACAGCGGCGCGGTCATTCCAGCGGCCAGCGTGTAGAACTGGTTGTAGGGCGTGAAGGCGTTGGCGATCGCGCCTGGTGAGGTGCCGAGCGTCGCCGTGAGCGGGAATTGCGGCAGGCGGTTGGCGATGGCCACGCCGATCTCGGCGCTCGCCGCATGCATATAGGCCGATGCCGCGAGAATATCGGGCCGCTGCGCCACCAGCTGCGAGGGCAGGCTGACCGGCAAGGTCAGCGGCAAGGAGAGCTGCGAAAGTTCGAAATTTTCCGGCAGCGTTTCATTCGGATAGCCGCCGGAAAGCGCGATCAGCGCGTTTTCCGCCATGTCCAGCTGGCGCTGCAGCGGGGGGAGCAATTGCTGCGCCTGGGCGAGCACGGTTTGTTGCTGCAGCAGCACGGACTGCGCCACTTCGCCGACCGCATATTGATGCGCGATGATGCGCTCGAGATCCGCGTCGGCCTTGATCGTGTCCTGCTGCGCGGCGATCGCGGCGCGCAGGCCGGCCTCCTCGATAGCCGTGGTCACCACATTGGCGCTGAGGCTGACATAGGCGGCGTCCAGCTCGTCGCGCTGATAGTCCGCGTCGGCGCCGAGCGCTTCCAACGTGCGCCGGTTGAGGCCGAACACGTCCGGGGAATAAGAGATGGAGACCTGCGCGGTGTAGAGCGAATAGAACGCTTTGTTAAAGGCGCCGACGGGGGCGAGGCTGGCGGTGGAAGTGAGGTTTTTGCTCGCGCCGGCGCCGGCCGTGATGCTGGGGAAGAAAGTGCCATCCTGGGCCAGCACATTTTCCTGCGCCGCTTTCAGCGTGGCCTGGGCGGCGGCGATCGTGGGGTTCGCCTGCAGGGCCTGGTCAATCAGACCGTTCAGCGCCGCTGAATGAAACAAGCTCCACCAAGCGGCCGGAATGGCTTGCCCCGGCACGAAGCTTTGCGCGCCGCCAAGCGGGCCGGCGGCGGTGCTCGTGCGGGTGAGCGGTGTGGGCGTATAGCCCGCGCCTGAAGGCGCGGCAGGCTGGTGGAAATTGGGCCCGACCGCACACCCGGCGAGGAGGGCGAGTGCCGGCAGGGCGGCGTGCTTGAGCCAGGATTTCATCGTTGGACGAGGCATGAATTATTCCGCCGGCTGGGGTTGTCGCGATTGGTTCACGCCATGTTGGCGCGCGGGCGCGCGCTGCCCGGCGAACCAGGGATAGATGGCCGGGATCACCAGCAGCGTCAGGGCGGTGGCGGTGATCAGCCCGCCAATGACGACGGTGGCGAGCGGCCGCTGTACCTCGGCACCGGAGCTGGTGGAAATCGCCATCGGCAGGAAGCCGAGGCTTGCCACCGTGGCGGTGGTGAGCACCGGGCGCAGCCTGGTCATGGCCGCTTCACGCGCGGCTTCGCGCAGACCGAGGCCCGCTTTGCGCCGCTCCTCGATATAGCTGACCATCACTACGCCGTTGAGAATGGCGATGCCGAACAACGCGATGAAGCCGATTGCCGCGGAAATGCTGAAAGGCAGGCCGCGCGCGGTGAGGGCAAACACGCCGCCGACCGCCGCGAACGGCACGTTGCAGAAGATCAAGGCCGCAAGCCGCGCATTGTTGAACATGACGTAGAGCAGCGCGAAAATCACCGCGAGCGAGACCGGCACGACGAGCGAGAGCCGCGCCATCGCTTCCTTCATGTTCTGGAAGCTGCCGGCCCAGGTGATGTTGTAGCCGGGGGGCAGATGCACCTGGGCGGTCACGGCGGCTTGTGCCGCGGCCACGAAGCTGCCAAGCGCGCGGCCGCGCACATTCGCCTGCACCATGATCACGCGCTGGCCGTCCTCATGGCTGATCTCGGACGGGCCGGGGGCCAAGGTGATGTTCGCCACCTCGCTGAGCGGCACCGAGATGCCCATGCCGTTGCTGACGCGAAGTTGGCTGATCGCGGCGGCGTTGCTCCGCTCATCGCTCGCGAAGCGGACGCGAATGTCGAACGTGCCGATGCCGTCTTCGATCTGCCCGACTGTGGTGCCGCCAAGCGCCTGCACCACGTTCAACACGTCGCTGGCGTTCAGCCCATAGCGGGCCACCGCCGCGCGGTTGACCGCGATGTGCAGATAAGGCTGGCCGATGGTCTGCTCGGCTTCGACATCCGCCGCACCCGGCACGGCGGCGACGACGCGCGCCACCTGTTCGGCGGTGTCGTGCAGCGTGTTCAGATCGTCGCCATGGATCATGATCGCGACATCGGCCTGCACGCCCTGCAGCATGTCGTCCATGCGCATCTCGATCGGCTGCGCCCAGTCTTGCGTGATGCCCGGCACGTCGGCGTTCAGCGCCGCGGAATAGGCCGCGACCAGGCCGGCTTGCGTCTGCGCCGTCTTCCATTGCGAACGCGGCTTCAGAATGATGAAGGTGTCGCTTTGCTCCACGCCCATCGGGTCGGTGGGAATCTCCGAGGTGCCGCCGAGCGAGACGGTGGTCTGCACTTCGGGAAAGCGCATCAGCGTGCGCTCGACCATTTCCTGCGTCTGCAGGGCTGAGGCGAGGGAGATGCCGGGTATTTTGGTGGTGGTGACGGTGAGCGCGCCTTCATCCAGCCGGGGCAGGAATTCCGTGCCGAGATTGGAGCCGGCGAGAATGGCGGCCACCAGCAAGGCGAGCGCCGCGCCGATGGTGATGCCGGGATGCGCCTGGGTTTTCGCCAGCGCCGGGCCATAAAGGCTCCGCGCGCCTTGCACGATTTTGCTCTCATGCTCGGCGACCTTGCCTTTGAGCAGGAAGCTGGCGAGCACCGGCATCAGCGTCAGGCTGAGCACCAGCGAGGCGAGCAGCGCGAAAATCACCGTCAGCGCCATGGGCCGGAACATTTTGCCTTCCAGGCTCTGCAGGCTGAGGATCGGCATATACACGGCGGTGATGATGATCACCGCGAAAGTAACCGGGCGGGCGACCTCGAGCGCGGCTTCGCGCACCACCTGCGCTGCCGGCCGGTTCGGGAACTCGGCGCGGCGACGTACCACATTCTCGATCATCACCACCGCGCCGTCGACCAGCAAGCCGAAATCGATGGCGCCGAGGCTCATCAGATTGCCCGAGAGGCCGGCGCAATACATGGCGATGGCGGCGGCGAGCATCGAGAGCGGGATGGCGCAGGCGACGATCAGGCCGGCGCGCAGATTGCCGAGCAGCAGGAACAGAACCAGGATGACCAGGATCGCGCCTTCGGCGAGGTTATGGGCGATCGTGCCGAGCACGCGGTCGATCAGGTTGGCGCGGCTGTAATAAGGCACGATCTGCACGCCGGGCGGCAAGGTTTTGTTGATCGCGGCCACCGCCTCGGTGACACGCCCGGCCACCACGCGGGAGTTCTGGTGCAGCCCCATCAGCACCACGCCGATCACCCCCTGGCCCTTGCCGTCAATGGTCACGCCGCCGAGCCGGGGCATCGGCGCCAGCACTACTTTCGCCACGTCGCGCACATAAAGCGGCGCGCCGCCCGCGGAGGTGCGCAGCACGATATTGCCGATATCCGTGCTGTTCTGCAGCAGCCCCTCGCCGCGGATGATCGCCTCCTGGCCGTTATAATCGAGGGTGGCGCCGCCGACATCGGCGTTGTTGGTCTCGATCGCGGATTCGACATCGCCGACCGAGAGGCCGTAGCGGGTCAGCGCCGCGTCGGAGACCTGCACCGTATAGGTCTTCAGCTCGCCGCCATTGACGTTGACGTCGACGACGCCGGGCACCTGCTTGAGCTGCGGCGCGATCTGCCAGTCCAGCAAAGTGCGCAGCTGCATCAGGGACTTGCCCTTGCCCTCCACCCGGAACTGGTAGATTTCGCTCAACCCGTCGGAAAGCGGGCCCATTTGCGGCGTGCTGGTGCCGGGCGGCAGCGCCAGCGTGGCGAGGCGCTGGCTGATCATGTCGCGGTCGGTAAGGATGTTGCTGCCGTCGGCGAAGCGGACATAGAGCACCGAGACGCCGTAGCGCGACACCGAACGCAGGCTCTGCATGCCGGGCAGGCCCTGCAGCGCGAGTTCCGCCGGCTGCGTGATCTGGCGTTCCACGTCCAACGGGGCGAGGCCCGGCGCCTGGGTGGTCACCAGCACCTGGACCGGCGAGATGTCGGGATCGGCATCGAAGGGCAGCTGGTTCATGCTCATCACGCCGAGACCGATCAGCACGGCGACCAGCATCATCACGACCGCCCGGTTGCCGAGCGCCGCGTCAATGATCTTGGTAATCATGGGGAAGCCTTTCTTACTGTCGCGCGGGATGTTTGCCGGGCAGAAGGAAAGAGGCCGCCTTTTGAAAAAAGCGGCGCAAAAACTTTTGCTTGTTTGCGCCGGAGGCGCTCAAGCGGAGCGGCTCGAACGAGCGCAAAACGTCTTTTCGTTCGTCGAAAGACGCCATCGCTTTAGCCTTCGTCGGGAATGGTGGATTGCATCAGCGTTGCTTTCAGCCAGTAGCTGCCATCGGTGACGACCGGCGTACCGGGCGCGATGCCGCTTTCAATCTGCGTGTCACCGCCGGTGCTGAGGCCGGGCTGCACCACATGCCAGGTGAATCGCCCGTGGCCGGCGGGCGAAAACACCACCTCCTGGCCGTTGATGTCCTGCAGCGCCGAAGAGGGCACCAGCACGCCCTGGCGGCCGAGCGGCGCTTCGATCGTGCCGTTCGCAAACATGTTGACGCGCAGTGCGCCATCCGGGTTCGGCACGATGCAGCGGACCATGATGGTGCCGGTGTTCGGGTCCACCCGGTCGGCAATATAGGCGACGCGGCCGGTGAAAACGCGGCCGGGATAGGCGTCGGTACTGAGGGCGACCGGGTCGCCGACCTGTACCGCGCCGATCCGGTTTTCCGGCACCTGCAGCGGCACCCAGACGGTGGAGAGATCGGCCACGGTGAAAACGGTCTGCGAGGGATCGACGAGCTGGCCAATGGAAAGAGCGACGGAATCGACCACGCCGGCGAACGGGGCGACGATTGCGCCCGCGGAATCGCGCGGATCGGGCAGGCCGGGCAGAGAAGACGTGCCGGCGGGGGTGATCGGCATCAGCTGCGCCAACTGGTCCTGCCATTGCTGCAGCGCCGCCTGCTGCGTGCGCAGGTTCGCCTCGGCGGCGGCGGAAGCGGCGCGGCGCGTATCGAGTTCGCTCTGCGCCATGCCGCCGGCACGAACCAGATCCTCTGCACGCCGCAGGGCGGCGCTGGCGGCGGCGAGTTGCGATTGCGCCTGCATCACGCCGGCTTGCGCACCCGCGACATGGCTGCGCGCGGCGCCGAGTTCGAAATTATCAAGCACCGCCAGGCGCTGCCCGGCCTGCACCTGCTCACCGACCACGGCGTCGATGGCTTCGACCCGGCCGCTGGCCGGCGGCACGATGCGCGCCAGGCGCAGCGCGTCATAGGTGACGAGGCCGGTGGCCGGTACCTCGCGCACCAGCGGACGCAGCGTCGCATCTTCAGTATGCAGGCCCATGTTCGCCAGGGCGCCGGCGGAGACGCTGAAGCTGGCGGGCAGAGCCGGACTGTCGTTAGCTGCGGCGTCCTGCGCCGTTTGCCCGGCG
Organism: uncultured Pseudomonadota bacterium; assembly: GCA_963798115.1. Lineage (GTDB taxonomy): Bacteria > Pseudomonadota > Alphaproteobacteria > Acetobacterales > Acetobacteraceae > Acidocella. The sequence continues at coordinate 89,072 of CAWCRT010000010.1, read as the reverse complement.
GCATCGGCATGGGCGCCATGGCCGGCATAGAAGCCGATGAAGGCGGCGGCGATCAGCGCCGCGCCGGAGAGGAGCAGCCGGCGCTGGCTCATGCTTTCGCTCCCGGCCAAGCGCGGTGGCAGGCTTTTCGGAACAATCGCATGGGCAAACTCCAGCAGATAGGCATGATAACAAAAAATCTATCATCATTAACTGACGCGAATCTGACGCGGCGCGCAGCATCGGCCCTGGCGATACAGAAGTCTTCTTTTTGTGAACAAAAAAGCAAAAAAACTTTATTAATTTGGGCCCATGCCTGTTTCAGCGCCTCATGACCCAGAGTAAAAGAAGTTGTTGCGCCGCTTTTTTAAAAGCGGCCCTTTCGTCCTTCAGGTTATTGTCAGGAAGATCACGAATATATGAAGCGCTATGTTTGAAAGTCGCAGGCCGCCATTATGAGAATTCTGCTGGTTGAGGACGAGCCGGATCTCGGCGCCGCGGTGCAGGAGCATGTGCGCCAGGCGGGGCATGCGGTGGACTGGTTCCAGCGTCTGGGCCTGGCCGATGCGGCGATGCGCACTGTTGCTTATGACGCGCTGCTGCTGGATCTGGTCCTGCCGGACGGAAGGGGGCTGGATTTCCTGCGTGCGTTGCGGGCGCGGCGGGACGCCATTCCGGTGGTGATTCTCACCGCGCGCGATCAGATCAGCGACCGGATCGAGGGATTGAGCGCCGGGGCCGATGATTATCTGGTGAAGCCGTTCGATCTCGATGAGTTGATCGCCCGGTTGAATGCCGTGGCGCGGCGCTATTTCGGCATCACGGCAACGGCGCAGCAATTCGGGCCGGTGGAGATCGCGCTCGAGACGCGTGTGGCCCGGCTGGACGGGGGCGAGGTGGAACTGACGGCGCGTGAATGGGCGGTGTTGGAGGTGCTGGTGCGCCGGCCCAACGCCATCGTGTCGCGCGAGCAAATCGAGGATGCGCTCTACGCCTTCGCACAGGAGATCGAGAGCAACGCGATCGAAGTGTATATCAGCCGCATCCGGCGCAAGCTCGGGCGCGATTTCGTGCGCACCGCGCGCGGCCTCGGCTACCGGATCAGGAGTTGAGAACGATTATGGGACACAGCCTGGTTTCGCGGCTGATCTGGCTACTGGCCACGGCCATGGCGGTGTTGTGGCTGCTGGGCAGCGTGACCGCCGGTATGTTGACCGTGTTCGAGGTGCATGAGCGGCTCGACAATGCTCTGGTTGAGGTTGCGCAGCGTCTGCTGCCGGCTACCGAGGACGCGCTGAGCGCGCCGCAGGTGATGGATAAGCGGGCGCGCGAGCTGGTCTCGACGCTGAATCCGAAGGCGCTTGCCTATCAGATCATGGCGCCGGACGGTTGGGTGGCGCTGCGTTCGCTCAATGCGCCCGCCGCGCCGTTCGTCCCGCCTGCCTTGAAGACGCGGATTTCGCAACACGCCGCACTGGCGCGTCTATACGCAGCCGGCGGCGGGCGGCTATCTCATTGAAGTGGCGGAGCCGCAGATGCACCGGCACGAAGCGCTGCGGCGGGCGATTGGCCTGGCGGTGTTGCCGCTGCTGCTGTTTCTGCCCGCTTTCCTGGCTGATGATCCGCTGGGCGGTAAAACGCAGCATGCGCTCGCTGATCCGGCTGCAGCGGGAGATCGGCCAGCGCGACGGTTCCAACCTGACCAGTATCCCTGAATTGCCGATGCCGTCGGAGCTGGTGCCGATCCATACCGCAGTGAACCGTTTGCTGGACCGGCTGCAACGGGCCCTGGTGAGTGAGCGGCAGTTCGCCGCGAACAGCGCCCATGAGCTGCGCACGCCGATCGCCGCGATGCAGGCGCAGATGCAGGTGCTCGCGGCACAGCTGGCCTCGACCGCCCATGCGGACCGGGCGCAGCGCATCGTCGCTCAAGTCAAGGCGCTCAGCAATCTTGTGGAAAAGCTGCTGCAATTGTCCCGCGCCGAGGCGGGGCTCGCGCTGAGCCGAGAGCGCATCGACGTAACGCAACTGCTGGACATTCTGCTGGATGATTTCCGCCGCCAGGATGGGGTGGGCAAGCGGCTGGTGTTCGTCCGGCGCCGAGGTAAACCGTTCATGGTGCTGGCGGACCTCGACGTGTTGGGGATCGCCATGCGCAACCTGCTCGAGAATGCGGTACGTTACGGCGCAGCGGACACCCCGATCGAAATCCATCTAGATGATGAGCGGCTTTGCCTGGGCGTGCGCAGCGGCGGCGCGCTGGTCCCCGGCAATGTGTTGGCCACGTTGAAAGAGCCGTTCCGGCGCGGCACCACCCAGGGCATGGGCGGCGGGCTGGGCCTGGCGATCGTGGAGAAGATCATGCTCCAGCTGGGTGGGCGGCTGGAGCTGGCATCGCCGGCCGAGGGTCGTGCGGATGGGTTTGAGGCGTTGCTGTTTTTTCCGGCACAGGCCGAGCTGCAGACGCGAAGGGCTGGCGCTTCGGCATCGGCTTAGCACTGCAGTTGCATTTCTAAGGTGAGCTCGTAGAGCTGCGGCTTGAGGGGGCGATCGAAGGTCTGCTTTTGGGAGCGAGTGCAACTCCGCCTACGACTGCCTTGGGCGCACAGCCGTCCTTGCGTAAGTGGCCCAGTTGGGCCGAAACCGGAACGGCCGTAGAGAGTTCAACGGAGAGAAGCAGACGTTCGTTCATGGAGATTGCCTACGGCAGCGGCATATTGCGGTGGCACCGCGCCCGACCTGGGCCAGGGATCTCATCGCAACATGACGCCGGGATTCATGAGGCCGGCCGGGTCGATACCGGATTTGATTGCACGCATAAGGCCCTCCTCCGCGGGAGACAACCGCTCCAGGAAATGTGCCCTTTTTAACCGTCCGACGCCGTGTTCCGCACTGATCGATCCCGAGAATTTGTCGACGATATTGAAGAGGACATCTTCCAGATGCCCAAGTTGAGCGACGACCTCGTCGGGCGGCAAGCCTGGCGATGGAATAATGTTGTAATGGATATTTCCATCGCCAACGTGCCCGTACGCAATTGGTGTCACCGTTGGTGCAACTTGCGCAATTGCCGCGTCCGCATTCTTCAGGAAAGCGACCAGGTCGGAAATCGCCACGGAGATGTCGGTTCGAAGATGTCGGCCAGCCCGGTGCTGTGCCTCAACTAGATCCTCGCGAAGACGCCAGAAGTCTTTTACTTGAGCCTCATTCTGCGCAATATTCCCGTCTAAGATATGTCCGCGCTCAAGTTGCTCCCCGAGGAACCGATCAAAGATTGCTGCCAAGTCGACCAAGCCACTCGCCGATGTCTCCATCAGGACCGTAACTGGCAATTTGCTCGTAAAAGGCTCTCGTAAGTCGGGATAGGCCGCCAGCGTAAGGTCGAGGCAGGCGCGCGGCATCAGTTCGAACGCACTCAAAAGGTCCGAGAGATCACGACGCGCGGCGGCATAGAGTTTAAGGGCCGCTTCTACAGACTCTAATCCAAGTAAGGCGGTTTGAACTTGAGTTTGCCGCGGAAACAGCTTCATCGCGACAGCCGTAATAATACCCAGCGTTCCCTCTCCGCCGATGAAGAGTTGTTTTAGGTCGTAGCCAGTGTTGTCTTTGCGTAGGCTCCGTAGGCCGTTCCAGATTTGCCCTCCCGGCAGCACCACTTCCAACCCGAGCACAAGATCGCGAGTCATGCCATAGCGTAGGACATTTACGCCGCCGGCGTTGGTGGCCACGTTGCCGCCGATCTGACAACTTCCCTGCGCACCCAAGCTTAACGGCAAGTTCAGATCCTCGGCTATCGCCGCAGCGCGAAGGTCTGCAAGCACGCAACCAGCCTCTGCGACCATGCTAAAATTTACATGATCGATCGCGCGCACGCGGTTCAGACGTTCGAGGCTGATGACGACTTCGCTACCGTCTGTTGAAGGCAACCCACCTTGCACCAGCCCCGTATTGCCGCCTTGTGGCACAATGGGGACGCCGAACTGAAAGCAGAGCCGGACTGCCTCTGCGACTTCCGCGGTATTGCCAGGTCGGAGGACCGCAAGCGGGCACCCGGTGTAATCCCCCGACCAGTCGCGGCTATACCGTGCCAATATATCCTGTTGTCGAACGACCCCACGGTCCCCCAGCAGGTCGGTTAACTGCGTTATGAGGGGCAAAGCGTCCATGTAAACACCACCGAGAAGGGATTAAGAATGATATTAGACCGACCAAAATTGTACAATCTAAAGCGAATCGGCCTGTTGCGGTGCAGCAAAAACGGGCGGAACGTGAAAGCAAAATGCCGAATGTGAATAAGCGCCGAAGTGGGACATCAGCGCCGATGGGGACCTGGCAATCGCGACTGCGGCCATGCCGTTGGTCAACGCCAAGGTCTGCAGGTTCAGAACCTATCCGGTAACGTCGAGTTATTAAAAAAAGCTGGCGTTCCATGCGGCTGTGTGGCAGCTATTCTTTCTGAATCCATGAAGGCCGCCGAAGAAAAACAACGGGCCGATTTTCCGGATTAATAAATATATAAACAACAACAAAATATATAAATAATAAATCGAGGAAATACAGGAAATGTCGGCAGCCATCACCGCCACAGCGCGGTTGAAATCCGTTCAACGGATAGCTCTAACGATGCTCGTCATCGCCGGGGCCGTCAACTATATCGACCGCGCGACCCTGGCTGTCGCCAATCCACTCATCCGGCATGACCTGCATCTCTCGATTGCGGATATGGGCTATTTGCTTTCGGCATTTTTATGGGCCTACGCCTTTGCTCAGCTGCCCACTGGCGCGCTTGTGGATAAGATCGGCGCGCGCCTGACACTGACCATGGGACTAACGCTGTGGTCGTTGGCGCAGGTGCTGGGCGGACTCGTCCAGGGTTTCGGCCAGTTCTTCGGCGCCAGGCTGCTGCTCGGCATCGGCGAGGCACCGGCATTCCCGACCGGCGCGAGGGTCGCGCGGGACTGGTTCAACCCGCGAGACCGCGGCAGCGCCACAGGGATATTTAATTGCGCATCCTCACTCGGCACTGCCATCGGCGTCCCACTGCTGACATTCCTGATGCTGTTATTCGGCTGGCGCTGGATGTTCATCATCATGGGGGGCGTCGGGCTATTGGTCGCCTTGGTCTGGTTCACGGTGTACCGCAACCCCGAAGATATCGGGCTGATCGAAGAGGAGAATGCCTATCGGCGCCAGGGAGACCCGCCGGGCCAGCGCACCAAGGTGACGTTTCTTGAGTGGAAAAGCCTGTTCCGGTTCCGCACCACCTGGGGCATGATCCTGGGCTATTTCGGCTGCATCTATCTGACGTGGATCTACACGGCATGGCTACCGGGTTATCTTGAAATCCAGCGTCACATGAGCGTGAAGTATACCGGCATCGCCGCTTCGATTCCGTTCGCCTGGGGCGTGCTCGGCGCGGTGCTCGGCGGCTTCTTTGCAGACTTTCTATTGCGGCGCGGCTTTTCACCGGTCAATAGCCGAAAATACCCTGCGGCGGTTGCCCTGCTTGGTACAGCGGCGTTCACCGTTGCCGCCGCTTACGTTACCAGCAACACGCTGGCCATCGCGTTCATCTCGGTTTCATTGTTTCTTGTCTACGTCACCAGCACGTGCGCGTGGGCGCTGAGTTCGGTCACCGTGCCGACCAATTGCACGGCATCGATTGGTGCGATGCAGAATTTCGGTGGCTACCTCGGAGGCGCACTGGCGCCTACGGTTACTGGCCTCATCGTTCAGTCGACCGGCTCCTTTGTCATGGCGCTGGTGGTGGGAGCAGTTATCGGCGTCGTCTCCGCCGCGTCCTATCTGTTCGTTGTCAGGGACGTGATTACCGAGGTGAAGCTTGTGGAAATCGCCGGATTGCAGGACGCGGGCGCCGGTTGCGAGGTCCCCACGGCGTGGGATGGGGAGCGACCGTGATAGCTCTGCGACGCGTTGCGGCATCCAGAAGTCTCCGACGCAATTCACCCGGATTCCGGATGTTGCATACTCGCTTGCCAATGACTTGGTGAGCATATGAACACCGGCTTTGCTCGCATTGTACATTGCCTGGTTCTGAGGAGTATTCGACATAAATGCTGAGATAGAACCTATGTTGACAATCGATCCGCGGATGCCGGATTGATCATAGGCCGTATGACCTGCCGACTACAAAGGAAGGCACCCAACAAATTCGTTTCGACAACATATTTCCGCATTGCGGCCGCGTTAACGTCGAGCGTATCGCTGTGTCGTGCAACGCCGGATTGTTCACTAAAATGTCGATCGTGCTGAATTCGGCAACGATTGCATCAACGACCTTGATGACTTGTGGTTCGCTGTCGACATCCAAACCAACAAAGTGACAGTCCAAACCTTTACCATTAAGGTCTCGAACGACTTTTTCGCCCTCGTCGGGGTTTCTACCGCAAATAATAATTCGCGCGTCCGCCGCCCCCATCACTTGGGCGCAAGCGAGTCCGATGCCTTGTGACCCGCCGGTGATAAAGACATCGTTATGTCCTACCGTTATTAAATCGCCGCCATTCAGATTGGTGCCTAACGCGCAGGCGAACCCCCATGATGACCAGCGGCAAGGGCGCGGGCGACGGGCTGTTTCAACGCCGCTTGGTGCGGCTGAGTCCCGCCTGGATGATCACCGCGAGAAGCAGGAAGGCTCCGCTGGCCAACCCCTGATAGGCCGCACTCAGCGAGCCGATCTGGTTGATGACGTTGTTGATCAGCCCAAGCAGCAGCACGCCCGCCAGGGCGCCGAACATCGTCCCCACGCCGCCGGTCAGCAAAACGCCGCCGATAACCGCCGCGGCGATCGACTGCAGTTCATAGCCGTTGCCCGCCGCAGACAGTCCGCTGCTCAGCCGCGCCGCGAGCAGCGCGCCACTAAGCCCTGCCAGCCCGCCACTAACGCAATAGGTCAGGACCTTCACGCGCTCGACCCGGATGCCGAGCATCCGGGCCGCCTCCTCATTGCCGCCGACCGCGAAGATCGCCGCACCGAATTGTGTCCGGTTCAGCACCAGCGCCCCCAGGGCATAGGCCGCAACCAGAATGACGATGAGATTGCTGATCCCAAGCCAGTGGGCATTCGCAATCGCGCCGAAGAAGCCCGGCTGCGCGATCACCATACTCTCGCCCGCCAGCGCAATGGACGCCCCCTTCAAGGCCAGCAGCGCAGCCAGGGTGACGATGAAGGGCGCCATGCGCGTGCGCGCAATCAACAAGCCATCGACCAGTCCCACACAGGTGCCGACGACGATCGGCAGCAGCAGTGCCGGCAGCCAGCCGAAGGGCAGCGCATAAGCGGCGACCACCGTGCCGAGCCCCACCATCGAACCGACGGAGAGGTCAAACCCGCCGAGGATGATGACAAAGGTCTGCCCGATCGCCACCACACCGAGAAAGCTCGCAGCGGTGATGATGTCTTCGACATTAGCCAGATGGAGGAAATCGGGAAAAACGAGCCCTGCGACCAGCGCCGCCAGAACAAGCACGAAAATGGCGCCGCGCGCCTGGATCAGCCCGACCAGCTGCACCCGATCGAAGCTCTTGCCCTTGGCTTGGGGGAGATTGGTCGAAGCACTCATCCGCCCGCCCTCTGCAGATAGAGCGCGCCGACGATGAAGGCCGCCTTCAGGATCTGCGCATAGGTCGCGCTGATGTCATTCATGATGAAGCTCGCGTCCAGAACTTCCAGCAGCAACACGCCAAAGATCGTGCCGACCACGGAGATGCGGCCGCCGGATAGCGGTGTGCCGCCAATCACCGCAGCGGCAATGGCGTCCAACTCAAACTGTACGCCGATATAGTTGGGATCGGCGGCGCCCAACCGCGCCGTGGCGAAAAGCCCGGCGATCCCGGCCAAAAGCCCGCTCAGCCCATAGACGAAGGCGAGCGTCCCGCGCACCGGTTGTCCCGCCAGAAAGGCCGCCGTCCGGCTGGCGCCGGCATAGATGGCGTAATGGCCGGGCGTCGTCCGCTTGACCACAAAGGCAAAGATCATGGCCGCCCCGAGCGCGATCAGCGCCGTAACAGGAATGACGGAGACCGTCGCCGCACCGAGCCAGGGGATCGGCCCATCGAAAGGCAGGTTCATCCGCGCGCCGCCGAGCAGCGCCTGGGCGAGCCCCCGCGCCGCCACCAGGAGGGACAGGCTGGAGATCAACGGATCAATGCGCAACACCGCGATCAGCAGCCCATTGATGACCCCGCAGGCCAAGCCGGCGCCGATGCCGAACACCATGGACGCGTTCTGACCCATCGAGAGGGTAATGCCGATGATGGATGAACTCAGCGCCATCACTGAACCCACAGAGAGGTCAATGCCACGCGTGCCGATGGCCAGGCTCTGACCGAGCGCGATCAGGATCACGGGCGCTGAATCAAACAAAAGACTACGAATTAAGGCCGGGTTGCGGAAGCCGGGCGTGACGATCAGATCAAGGATAACCAGTGTGGCGAAGGCCATGTAGACGCTCGATGAGCGTATCCAAGCACCACCCAGGCGCGCCCCTGGGACGGAGCCCGGTGCGGCAGGTGCCGTCTCGGCGATGCCTTTGCTCATGGCGACGGTAATTCAGCCGCTGCGGCCAGCAGTGCCAAAACAGCCTCCGGTTCGCGGCCGGCGGTTTCCAGTTCGCCCGCAACCGCCCCCTCATTGAGCACGATCAAGCGATCCGACAATTCCAGCACTTCCTCCACTTCCGAGGAGGTCACGACCACGCCTAACCCCTTGCGGGCCAGATCGCGGATCGTGCGATGCACCTCGGCCTTCGCCCCGACATCGATGCCGCGCGTCGGGTCATCGAGCATAACGACCTGCGGTTCTGTGCACAGCGCCCGTGCGATCAGTACTTTCTGCTGATTGCCGCCAGACAGTTCCGAAATCAGCGCGTCCGGCCCGGCGGTCTTGATGCCCAATTCGCGAATATATCGTGTGACGAGATCGGTCTGTTTTCGGTGGGAGACGACACCAAAGCGCGAAATGCGGGGCAGCACGGCCGCCGTCAGATTGGCGCGGACCGAGAGCTTGGGAAAAATTCCCTCCGATCGGCGATCCTCACTCAGAAAGGCGAGCCCGCGGCGAAGGCTATTGGCCGGCCGCGCTGGGTTAAGCGGCCGACCTGCGACGTCGACCGTGCCGTGATCGGGCGTCTCCGCGCCATAAATCGCTTTAAAGGTTTCGGTCCGGCCCGCACCAAGGAGCCCAACGAGCCCAAGGATTTCGCCCCGTCGCACCGCGAGGGAGACATTCCGTACACGGGTGCGCCACGTTAGTCCCTTGACGGACAAAGCGATTTCCGTTGGCGCCGTCGCCGCTTCGGTGCCGGACGTTGGCCGCTTGGCCGCCGCCTGGTTGCCCGCCATACTCTCCCGCCCCAGCATCGCGGCCACGAGACGCGCACGTGGCAGATGGGCCGTGGCCGCACTTTCCACCATGCGCCCATCCCGCAACACGGTCAGACGATCGCAGAGCCGATAGCATTCCGACAAGCGGTGACTGACATAGATGATTCCCCGTCCATCGCGCCGCAGCTGCTCCAAGACGCCGTAAAGGATATCAACCTCGCTACCGGCCAAGGCCGATGTCGGCTCATCCATGATGACGACGCGCGCCCCCAAGGAGACGACGCGCGCGATCGAGACCATCTGCTGCAGGCCGAGCCCCAGGGTTCGCAAAGGCCGCCGGGGATCGATGGCGAGTCCGTAGCGGCCGAGGATCGCGGCCGCTTCCTCAACCATCTTGGCGGTGTTGGTCAGAATGCCGAATTGGCGTGGCTCGCGCGCGAGGAAGATATTGGCGGCAACGCTCCGCTCCGGGATCAGGTTAATCTCCTGATAGACCGCAGCGACGCCCGCCGTCTGCGCGGCGCGCGGGCTATCGAAGGAAACGGGCTTCCCGTCGAGCAGAATCTCGCCCGCACTGGGTTGATGGAAGCCCGTCAACAGCTTGATCAGCGTGGATTTCCCCGCGCCGTTCTCGCCCATCAGACCATGCACTTCGCCCCTTTTCAGATTGAAGGAAACGTCGCGCAATGCCGTGACGACGCCAAAGCTTTTGCCCAGGCCATTCGTTTCCAGCAGCATGATGTCAGCGCCCAGTCATCCGATGCCGGGATCAGTACGGACGCCCGCTGCTGACAGAGGCGGCCGCATTCGCCTTGTCATAGAGGAAATCCTTCATGATGAGTTGCTGCGGTACCGGCTTGCCGGCGAACCAGTCGCTCAGCGCTTGGAAAGACAAGGGGCCGAAACGCGGATTGGTCTCGACATCCGCCTGCGCCTGCCCCGCGGCGATCGCTTCCACGATCGCCTTGGTGCCGTCGATGGTGACAATCGCGATATCCGTTCCCGGCTGCTTACCGTTTTGCTGCATCGCCCGCATAGCGCCGAGTGTCATCACGTCAGCATGCGAATACACTGCGTTCACATCGGGATGCGCAAGCATGAGCTGCTCCATCACGCGCTGCGCATCTGTTGCCGACCAATTGCCGGTCTGTGCCGCCACCAGCGTCATGCCGGGATATTTCTTAAGCTCATCGGCAAAGCCCTGGGTGCGCTGAGTTCGACCGAATTGCCATAGGCGCCTTGAATTTCGACAATCTTGGCCTTGCCGCCGGTCGCCTCGGCCAGGGCATCAGCGGCTCGGACACCTTGGACATAGAAGTTGGAGCCAATGTTGGTGATGAAGTCCGTACAGGGCGTGCCGGCCGTCGCACGATCGATCGTGACAACGGGAATGTGCTTGGCGGCAGCCTGAGCCAAAGCAGGCTGCAACCCGGTCGCGTTGACCGGCGCCACAATCAGCGCCTGTGCGCCTTGCGTAATCATGCTCTCGATATCGGCGACCTGCTTGGCCTGGTCGTCATTGGCATTGGTGTACAGCAGGCGAGCCACACCGGCATCCTTAGCCGCCGCCTTGACCGAATTCGTCTCCGCCGCGCGGAACGGATTCTGCTCATTCTCGGATTGCGAAAAGCCGACGATCATGCCCTTGAGTGCGGCATCGGTCGGCGAAGAAGGGGGGGTGCAAACGGCGGCCGAAACCTGACCCACCACCTGGGCACCACCGGCGCTTTGCGCCATGACCGGCGCTGACAGCATGGTTGAGCCGAAAGTGGCGGAGACTAAAGTGGCAAACCCCCAACGCACTGATCCACTGATCATTGTTAGTATCCTCCCGGCCAACGGCCCTTTGGGCCTGTTTTTAGTGATTTTAGCGGCGCCAGTACTACGGACTTTAGTGATTGTCGTTATGCTTGACAAGATCTCTGCTGGTTCTGTCAGGGCAGTTTGTTGAATCACCTATCGTATTGATTCGGAACGATTTTAAATAACTTGGCCTGTCCTGTGATTTTGTGATCGCGTGAATAGGATTTTGGAATGGGTCCCTGATCAGCCCTATCGCAAATCTTTGGCTCACTTCAGTTTGATATGTGATCCGATTACTGGCTGCCCGGGTGAATGATAGAGATCGCGTTCCAAGGAAGTCATGTTGAGCGCGATGTCATCGCGTGAACCGTGCACCTCAAGGACGCAAGGAAATATTCATATCTGACCATCAACAAAGACGGCGTCATGGCAGCGTTCTTGCTAACAGCTCGGCGGGATCGTTAAGGGATATTGTGCTTGCTGCGAAAAGCCGTCGGTCTTCATAATGTTCCTGGGAAAATCACGACCAAAAAAAAGAGCGGCGCTAACACGCCAGCGATCATCAGCGACAAGGCCGACTACGACCGATATCACACTACAGGTTGTTCAAATGATCTCTACGATCAACTACACAGGGAAAGTGACCCAACCCGGCTATTCATCCTTGCGTCTTGGCATACGGGCCAGCTTTGGCGAGATCGTCGGCAAAGGCATGACCCGGCGGGAGGAATTCTATCCGCTAGTCGCCAACGTAATGGGCTCCTCGAATCACCGAAAACAGCATCTGGCCATTACAACCAGCCCTGCTCACCGAAGGCTGCAAGATCAACGCCGGGTGGTGCATACCATCCTCCGGCGCCATATCGGGCGCCGAGCTTTAGGGCGAGTTCCTTGTTGCCGTAGGGAATCCGCAGCGGCGTGTTGGTCTGGGCCTTTGGCTGCGCAGGCGTTGGCGCCGCCACTTCAGCCGCGGGCGCCGATTTGGGTTTGCGGGATCGCCTCGCGCCCGTTGTCGTTTTCGCCGCTGGACCTCCCCGACACTTGGCACCGCTCCGAGGACGAACCTTGCTGGGCTTGGCGTTCTGATGCGCTGCAATCCATGAAGACATGGCGGCCGAACTGACCTTCGCCTCGTCCGGTACGACGACGCCTTTTTCCTGAGCGATTTTCTCCGCGAATATCACCTGCGCTGGGCTCGCCGGTTGGGGGCCGAAGGCTCCCAACTGCACATCTCCGACTTTCTTGGGCGCGTGCTTCTCGAGGAAGGCGCGGCAAACAGAACCGGATTTCGTATAGCCCGGTGGCGGCTTAATGCCTTTCTGACGCCCGATGCTGTCAGCGAACCGCTTCATGGCAGCCGTCGGCGGACGATCGGCAGCGGCCCCGCTTTCCCGCGAAGCAAGTAAGGGGGGCTCCCCGTTTGGCAAACCATCTTTCAATTTACCGATAATACGCTGCGCGACCGCGCAAACGGCGTCAATCGCGCCAACCATCGGCTGCTTTCCAAATACGACATCGTCGAGCAGGCATTCCAGCTGTGCCGTCACACCCGGGTCGACCAACGCGGGATCGGCCTGTTTAAGAACGCCGAATAACCGGAGGCCGGTTGCGGTGGGAACAATATTCTTTCCGTCAGCAACCAGGAATTCTTGCCGCTTCAGCCCACCAATGATGTCGGCTCTGGTCGCCGGCGTGCCGATCCCTTTTGCTTCCTTCAAGCGGGCGCGCAGAACCTCGTCGTCTACGAAACGCCATGCGTTCTGCATGGCCTCGATCAGGGTGCCTTCGTTGTATCGCGGCGGCGGGCGGGTTTCTTTGTCTTCGATCATGGGCCGTTCCAGTTGCGCGTTCTCTCCATCGCGCATTACCGGCAGCAACTGGGCGTCATCGCCTTTTTCTTCGGCCGGCTTCCAGTCGGGGAACGCAGCACGCCAACCAAGGTCGATCGGCTGCCGACCCGTGGCCCTAAAAGGGAAACCTCTTAAACCTCTTACATCGAGGCTCGCTGTCGTCTGCCGGTAGCGGAAATCGGGCATCACCGCTGCGAGATAAGAACGTGCGATGACGTCGAATAGTTTCTTCTCGTCGATCGACAAGCGTGGCCAGATCGTCCGAAGCTCATCGACCGTATTGACGTTTGGAATAACGGCATGATGGCTGGCCCCCTCGAGCGCTTTGTCGTTGAAAGCACCACTGCCCCCCTTACGAATAACAGGCGGCGTCGGCACGGGTATTGTGCTGAATGATTGGCCGACTTGAAGCCCGCTCACGATCTTCCGCACGTCCGCGATCAAATTCTCTGGTAGATATCGGACCTCGGCACGGGGATAGGTAATGATCTTCTTGCCTTGTCCGTCGTAAAGCTCCTGGGCAATGTCTAGGGTCTTTGCGGCGGCCCATCCGAAGCGCGAGGCACAGAACTTCTGTAGTGAGGGGAGATCGTGTAGTTTGGGCGGTCCTTGCCGCTTCTCTTCAACCCGCACGCCAAGCGGCCCCTCGTAACCTTGAACGGCGTGGACGACCGCCTCAGCCATCTCGCGCCGCAAGAGCCGTTGTTGCGGAGCATGCCGCATCTGGAATTCGCCACCAGAGATCTTCGCGGTCGCGACGATCTCAAAATACGTGGTGGGGACAAAGTCGCGGATCTCCAGCTCACGCGTACAAACAATCGCCAAAGTCGGCGTCTTCACCCGACCAATGCCGATCACGCCACGCGCCCCCCGGCCCAGTATGACTGTGGCCGTGCGCGTGAGGGAGAGATTGTAGATCTGGTCGGCCTGCTGGCGCGCGACAGCCGCGGCATAGAGGCGGCTATATTCGCCGTTTGGCCTGGCACGGCCGAAGGCATCCCGGATCGTCTGAGCATCCTGCGCGGTAAAAAGCACGCGCATGACTTCACCGCGGTATTTGTAATGCTCTAGAATTTCCTGACCGATGAGTTGGCCTTCGCGGTCGCAATCGGTGGCAAGCCAGACACGTTTGGCGCTACGCAGCGCGTCGCGAATGGCTTTCAGCTTCGTGGTCTTATTGCCGCCCTGGGCAGGCCGCGTGTCGTATAACCCTTCAGGGCGCAGCAAAGTCGCCGACCAACGTTTCCATTCGGGCACGACATCTTCTGGTTCGCGCAACGCCAACAGATGACCTTCAGCGGGAAGAATATCGCCATAGCGAGAACCCACAGCGGCGCGGATGTCTTTCGCTTGACTCGTTTTCTCGGTGATAACGATTTGATCAGCCATTCGTGCCTAGGGAGAGCAGGTTGACGCGGATTGTCGAGAAGGGAACATATAGAGAACAAAGGCGCTGATCAAGGTGGGCTGAATTGGCACCCGACGCCTCACATCAGTCGGCGCCGTTGGCGTTCGACTGAAATGTCATTGAACCGCCTCTCAAACGCCGGGCGTTTCTATGGCAGGGCGCGTACATTGCATCTTGGAGCCTTTGCCATGTCAAAAGCCGAGTCCTTTCAGGCGCTAGACGACCAACAGTTCTCAAGTTTCCATTGGCGTGCCGTTCTCACGACGGGTTTGGGTGTATTCACTGATTTCTACGACAACACCACCATCGGCATGGTGCTTCCTATGGTCCTTGCCTCGTTCGGCATTGCCCATGTCAGGGGCCTGCAGGCAGGCGCCCTGGCGGGATCGGCGCTTGTCGGCATGGGCGTTGGCGCGCTCATCTTCGGCATGCTCGGGCAGCGCGGGCGCAAGACATTTTACGGGCTCGACATGCTGGTCATGGCGATCGCGGCGATCGCGCAGATGTTCGTGCCTGGGATCTGGTGGCTGGTGGCCGTGCGTTTCGTGCTCGGTTTGGGCATTGGCGGCGATTATGTACTGTCGCCGACCATCATGTCCGAACATGCGAACCAGAAGGATCGGGGCAAACTGCTGGCACTTGGCTTCGCGACGATGTCGCAACTCGGCCCGATCGTCGCCGCTTTGCTGGCGCTGCTGCTGCTGAGCGGGCTCCATGTCTCGCATGACCTGACCTGGCGCATCGTGCTCGGCGCGGGCTCTGTTCCGGCGCTTTCTGTTCTCTATCTGCGTCGGCGCATGCCGGAGACCGCGCGCTATCTTGCGCGGCTCGCCGATAATCGCGAGGGTGCTGCCGAAGTTGTTAAAAGCATTAACGGTTCGGCGTCGCTCGCGCTGCCCGGGCACGATCGGCGTCCATTCTCCGCGGTGCTGCGCCAGCATGCGCCACATTTTCTGGCCGCTGGGCTGCTGTGGATGCTCTTTGATCTGGTCGCCTATTCGACCTCGTTGTTCGGACCGTCATTGATCGCGTCCAAGCTCGGCCTCGGGCCAGTGACGTTCGTGCTTATCCTGAGTTGCCTGTTTTCCCTTCCGGGCGCTTTGGTGGCGAGTTTTCTGGTGGATAAAATTGGGCGGCGGTGGCTGTACGCTGGCGGATTGACTGTCGGCGCAGTCATGCTGTTGCTCTTCGCCACGCTGCATAACATGGTCGAGGCAACGCCAATCCTCGGCATGCTCTTCCTCGGCGTTTACGGTTTTTGCCTGAACGGGCCGAATGTGGTGACGAGTTTTCTGGGGACTGAACTCAGCCCAACCCGCGTGCGCACGGTGGGGCAAAGCTTCTCAGTGCTAGGCGGCCGGATCGGGGCCTCCACAAGCGCCTTTCTGTTCCCGGTTCTGTTCGTGCGGACGGGGCTTGAAACGGCGCTGATGTTCCTGTCGCTCCTGGCGATCGCCGGCGCCGCCCTTATGATGATCCTGATTCCCGAAACCAAGCAGCGTTCGCTCGAGGACATCAGCCGGGAGATGGAGGTCGCTGGCAGCCAAGCCTGACCGCGATCACGGGGGCATCACGCGGTGTCCCCCGTGTACGGGGCATTTTCAAGGGGGCTGGAATGACCGTTTCCGGACGGCATTGTCAGATGGCGGAATGACCGGGATAGGCCGAAAGCAGACCGGCAGCTTTCCAGTGAAAAAGCAGAGAAGCGGACATTCAATGGCTGATGCGGCTAGCGGTGCGCGCCATCACCCACCTCCGGCCCACCCCGTCTCCAAGCGTTTTCTGTTTGATGAGCTGATCAGTCTGCTTCAACGTATCCGGGCGTGAGGATGCTTCGAGAGACAACGCCCGCGCCGAGACCGTCGTCGCCAACCTCCAGCATGTTCCGTAGCGCCTTCGCCTCCCGGCTGGACGCAGTGCAATGCGATCCTGACCCGTTCGCCGGCCGAGTTACGGTGATAGCTGAACAGGCGCATTGCGTGCCGCTACGCCTTCGTGACGGCCTTCATTGACGAGCGTGACACCGATTTGATGTCCGGGCGCGGCCGACCGGAGGCGAGACCGATTTCGCGATCCTGCGCCTCAATGATGGCTTTAGCCGGCGCGTCGCCTTCGAAGCCGGTGAGGGCGGTTGCTGGCACCCGGCGATTGGAGCTGCGGGTTCCGTCCACATAAAGCACGTCGAACATGACGAACGCAGTTTCGATGCGGCGCTTAGGACTCGCCATCGAGCTTCTCCTCCGACGAGGAGGCATCCGTGGCGGATGTTGGGATCTCGCGCTCGGCCTTCCTGCGTGCGGTCTCCTCCTCCTTCTCGCGCTGCTTTGCTTCGTTTTTCGCTGCCTTGGCGCGATCGCGCTCGGCGCGCTGCTGGTTATAGTTCACCTTGAACGCCATGATTTCCTTCTGCGGTACACTCGGATGATCCAGGCCCGACCCATAATGCGGTCGGCCGAGCAACACCAGTTCCTGATTTCTACATCTGACCGTCGCGCCCGGGTGAGTGGCGGCTCCGTGCGAAGTTGCTGCAGATTCAGCCGCGGCGAAGCTGGCTTTCGCGCAGCACACGCTCGTGGTTGTCACGGAGGTTCTTCACCCGGTATTGATTGTCCGGTGTCTCGCTGGGCAGCAGCTTGGCAACTGTATGGCTGCCGCGCGGCACGTTTCCGTCAAAGCGGCCTGGTGAAAACTCGACCTTTTCGCCGACGGCGAATTTATGCGGTGTCATGGCCACCCCTGTGAAACGGCCTCGTTCCGCCTGGCAGCGTGCCACCGGGCGAAACGGACGCAGCGATCATCCAGTCACCCAGCCTTGAGATTGACCGCCGAAGTCTTGCCCTTCTGGTCGCGCTCGACATCGAAGCTCACCTTCTGACCTTCGGTGAGCGTCATACCGGCGCGTTCGACTGCGGAGATGTGCACAAACACATCCTCGCCGCCGTCATCGGGCTGAATGAATCCAAATCCTTTTGTAGTGTTGAACCACTTGACCGTACCGATTGTCATGGCCGTCGTCTCCGTAGCCGGCGACCAGCGACATGCCGGTCAATATGTTTTTCGAAGTGGGGGAACCGGTTGCCAATACACCGCGATCACCCGCGGCTAGCCCAGGCCGAAAACTGCCGAAACGCGATGGTGCGCCGCCCGGGCACAGAAAGCCAGAAGAAATATCCATAAATATGGTCGCTTGTCGCGCTGTCACAATAGCGCTGGGTTTCACGATGGCCTTTCTAAAAACTCGCCTTCTGAGCAAGATCTGGCACGGCTGCCAAGCTTTTAGTTTGAGTTTAAGCGTTCACACTCTGCGCAAACTCGGGCCCGTGCGCTCGTCGAATCCGCCCGGCTTTGATCCTCCGAGGGCACCGAACAGCTCGGCGCACGCCTGCTGCATCTGATCGGGCGCCATCGGCATCCACGCCTTCAGCAGCGCCTCCGGCGCGGTTGCGTCGATGGTGCTCAGCATGCGCTGCTGGAGTTTCTCCATGATAGCCTGCTGAATGGGGACGACGACGGGGAGGCCGAGGAAGCGCCGGGCCTCCTCAGGCGTACAGTCAACTTCGACGGCGACCTTCAGAAGGACGTTACCGCAGTAAGTTAACCAATGATTTCCTCAATCAGACTGCGGATCTCGCTCTGCGTCAGCTGGAAGGCAGGAAGTTTGTGACCCGTAGTGGCGTTACTATGTTGCTTGCCAACGGAATGTTTTGTGGAGAAGTCTCCAAGATATTTGTGCTTTTCTTTGAGGAGTATATTCTGAGTACGCATTGTTCTGTCCATGGGCCGGTGATAAAATGGCCATATCATATGAAGCCGTCCGCAGAGTGGCGAACAGTGGTGCACTGC
Organism: uncultured Pseudomonadota bacterium; assembly: GCA_963798115.1. Classification (GTDB taxonomy): domain Bacteria; phylum Pseudomonadota; class Alphaproteobacteria; order Acetobacterales; family Acetobacteraceae; genus Acidocella. The sequence goes on along the minus strand of CAWCRT010000010.1, from coordinate 70,844 downwards.
ACTTTGGCAGTGATCAAAATTTGAGGGGGAAAAAAACAATCAGCGCCTATAGCGCGATAAACGTAAATTAAACCAACATCGTTCGATATCGCTCGTTTACGGCTCTTCGCGGTAAATTGCAAGACCGCTATTCTTGCAGAACAGGGCGACGTTGCAATAGCATAGCTGCCTGCCGGACATCGGCACAAAGCGGCCTGCGACAACCGCACCGATTTCGGTTGTTTCACGATACGGTCCAGCTAAAATCCCCGCACTCTTCTTGCCTGGATTTTGTGTACCCTCACAACGGCGCTTATCCGTCGGTTTCCCCCTCATGGACGGTAATTCGGCCTACATAGTGCGGCCCGCCGAAGCTAACGACCGCATTCTTCGCCGGATGGGTACGCTTCGGGGTTGTTGCCGGCTGGTTCAAATTTCTTAAAATTCGTTCCGAGCAGACCGGCGCAAATGAACGTTTTTGGCGGCAGCCATTGGGGCAGTCCGTTCCCTCGAATGACCGCTCCGGGTGTCCAGGGGGATGACCGCTTTCGGGCGGCACCCAGAGACGACGAAATGACCGGAATGGGCGCAAAGCAGCCCGATCCGCCCCGGCTTCCTCAAAGCACCCTCAATTCGCATTGCCTACTTGAGTTCCGCGGAGCAGGCCATGAACTGTCTGACGGTCATCATGCTGGAGCCGGCATGACAGTCCGCTGAGGACACCGCCGCATAATTGGGGGCGCTGAAGGCCGGCGAGCTCTGCTGCCAGTTCGTGCTGCCTGCCGCCGAGCAACCCGCCGCCCGCCAGCCTCGACCGCCTCGCGCACGAATATGAAGTGAGCGTTGAACTCGATGGCGCATGGGCGGACCAGCCGCTTGCGCTGACCCCGCGTTCACTGAATGGCCACGCCCTCGGCCCCTTGGATTCGGCGTTGATTCCGGCAGGCAGCAGCTTCACCGCCCAAGGCGAAGATGCGGGCAAGCGCCTGAACCGCTCGCCGCATCTGCCTTTTTTGACGCAAGATGCTGATTTTTGATCACAAAATGATGCGATCGAAAAGCATCCCGTTTTAGCCTCGATAACTCGGATCAAGCCCCGCGCACATCTGGACAAAATGCTCATTGGCAAATTCTGGTTCGGCTTCCCAGGCGCGGGCGGTTCTCTCGGCGATCTCGTCATCCAGCACGCGCACGGGTTGACTGCTGCCATAGGCCAGCAGCAGCGTGCGCGCCGCGCGCTCGAAATGGTAGAGCAGATCAAAAACCTCTGCGACGTTCGCGCCCGTGACCATCAGCCCATGATTGCGCATAAGCAGTATCTTCTTATCACCCATGGCCGTCGCCAAGCGTTCACCTTCCGTGCTGTTATCGGCGAAGCCGCCATAGACCTCATCGACGGCGACACGGTTGAAGAAGCGCGCGGAGGTCTGATCGACCGGCAGCAATCTCGGGTCCTGCAAAGCAGAGAGCGCGGTAGCATAGGTGGGATGTACATGCATGACACACCGTGCCCGCGGCAGCAGCCGGTGCAGCGTACCGTGAATAGCCCAGGCGGTCGTGTCGATGTCCGCCGGCAAGTCCGGCTCGCCCGCATCAAGTATCGCTAACTCCGAGGCGCGGATCACCGAAAAGTCACGCCAGCGGCGATTTATCAGGAAGCGCCGACCATCTTCCGAAATAGCGAATGAGAAATGGTTCGCCACCGCCTCCTGCCAACCGAAACGTGCGGCCAGGCGGCAGGCCGCCGCGAGTTCCATACGAAACTGTTGCTCACTCATCATGATACGTCCGATTTTTTGTTCACAAAAAATAGCCCCTTTCTCCGTTCATTCCTCTTGGAAGGGCTGGGCATAAAGCGCCGGCCGTCGTTCACCCCGGTACGGGAACGTCGCCGCGCAGGCGGGAATCATCGCCGGGTCGAGATCGACGATCAGCAGCGTCTCAGCAGGCCCGGCGTTGGCCAGCTTCCTGCCGTCCGGCGAGGCAATGCAGGAGCCGCCCAGATAGGCAAGCCCGTTTTCCGTTCCGGCATGATTGCAATAGGCAACGAAGACCTGGTTCTCCAGCGCCCGCGCCGGTACGATCGCGCCAGGCACGGCGTCATATTCGGGGGTGAGCGCCGTCGGGATGAGAAGGAGATTCGCGCCCGCCAGAGCAAGCGCGCGCACGGCCTCGGGAAACTCGACGTCATAACAGATGAGCAACCCGATGGTGAAACCGCCATAGGCAAACGGGCGAGCGAAACAAGCGCCCGGTGTGTAGGCCGCGCGCTCGAACGCGCCGAACAGATGCGTCTTGCGGTAACGCCCCAATAACTCCCCCTGCGGGCCGATGACAGCGGCACTGTTATAGACCGCCGCACCGGCACGCTCGGCATAGCCATAGGCAATGGCAATGCCGGTGGCGCGGGCCAGGGCGGCGATGGCGCCGGCGGCGGGACCCCCTTCCGCTTCCGCCACCGCCGCAACGTCCACATTATAGCCGCCGAGCCAGCCTTCGGGCGTCAGCAGCAAGGTGGCACCCGCCGCTGCCGACGCCCGGGCGGTCACCTCGAGAGCCGCGAGGTTCGCCGCCTTGTTCGCCCCAAACCCCTGTGTCTGCCACAGTGCGAGGCGCATATCAGGCCAATTTGGGCGCGGATTTTTGCGCCAGCATGTAATAGAGCGGGCTGACAACCAGCAGGCCGACCAGCCAGGAAATGTCCACCCCGCCGAGCATTTTCGCCACCGGCCCCGTATACAAGGTGGTGTCCACGAAGGGCAGCTGGATCAGGATGCCAAAAATGTAGCAGGCATGGCCGGCTTGTTGAAACGCCCATACACCCCGCCCTCGGCGGTGAAGAACGAAGCCACATCGTAATCGCCCTCGCGCACTAGGTAGAAGTCGACCAGATTGATCGCCGTCCAGGGCACCAGAACGTAGAGCAGCAGCAGGATGAAGTTGGTGTAGTTGGTCAGGAAGTTACCCGCCGCGAACAAAGCGATGGCGAGACCAATCAGCGTGATGCTGCACGCCGTCACGATGCGCGCCACGGCCCCGGCCTTCCAGTGGGGCACAAATGTGTGGATGAGCGTAATGGCCGAGAGCACGCCGCAATAGAGATTCATGGCATTGGTGCCGGCAATGCCGACAGAAAAGATGACCACGATCAGCACGGAGGCCGCGCCGGTAAACGTGGTAGCCCGCCCACCGGGTCGCCATTGGCGGCCACCAGGCCGAGCAGCGCACCCAGGATCATCGGGAAGATCGAGCCCAGCGAGCAGCCGAGATACGACGCCCAGAAAGCGGGCATGACGCCGGTGTCGCGCGGCATGTAGCGGGTGTAGTCGGAAACATAAGGGGCATAGGCGATCTGCCAGAGCGCCCCCACCGAGACCATCGAGCAGAACCCGGCGAGCGAGAAGCATTCATGTGCATCGTCCCCGCCGGCAGCCCATGCACAAACACCATCCACACGAAGGTCAACAGCAAGGCCGCGCCCGAAACATAGGTGAGGATACGCGCATAGGCGTGGATCAGGTCATGGCCGAAGATCGTGGCGATCACGCTGACCACGGCGATCAGGATGAGGAACGCATGCTCGCTGATGCCGGGCGCGATCGTGTGCAGCGATTGCCCGCCCAGCACAATATTCGACGCGAGGAAGCCGACATACATGATAATGACGATGCCCACCACCAGCACCGCGCCTATGGAACCGAACTGGCCGCGCGTCTGCACCATCTGCGGCACGCCTAGCTGCGGCCCCTGCGCCGCGTGCAAGGCCATGAAGATGGCGCCCACGAAGTTGCCCAGCGCAATCGCCAGGATGGAGGAGAGGAAGTCGAGCTTGAACACCGTGGTGGCGAGCGCGCCGGTCACGATGGTCAGCATCATGATGTTGGAGCCGAACCAGATGGTGAATAAGTCCCGGAAGGTACCGTGACGCTGGTCATGCGGAATCTGGTAGATGGTGTGCTGTTCAACAGCGCCAGGTCTTTCGGTCGCCACGGTAGTCTCCTCAGTAATGGTTTGCGCTCCAGAACAATTCAGCTAACACGAAGCTACGTAAGCTTTATGTTGATTTTTGCGAAGCAACGGGACAGCCGAACCGTGGCAGCGGAACAGAGTTTAATCATTCCGCGTTTGATACCGCCTAAAAATGAGGCGCTTTCGGTGAACGCCGCTGTGCGATTGAAGGAAGGCTACTTTTTTGTGAACAAAAAGTAGCAAAAAGACTTTATTCGTTTAAGCCGTGCTGGTTCCACCGCCACGGCCTCAAACGAATAGAAGTTTTTGCGCCGCTTTTTTCAAAAAGCGGCTTCTTTGCTTAAGCCTAGCGCGTCCCCGGCAAAGGCTGCCCGCGCAACAGCTCCTGGCACAGCGCGATGAACGCCTCCGCGGTCGGCGGCCGGCGCAAGCCCTTGAGCAGCACAATACCGTGGTCGAGAGGCCGCAGCGTGTCCTCCAGCGTCAGGTAGGTCAGCTTGCGCCCGTCCAGGGTCGCGGTATTGCGCGGCTGGGCATTGGCCAGGCTGTAGCCTTCCCCGCGGCCGACCAGGCTGCGGATGACGTCGATATAGGCGTAGCGGCCAGTAATATTGGGGCTGACCCCGGCCTGGCGAAACAGAGAGAGGAAATAATCGTGGCTATGGGGCAGGTCGAGGAGCAAAAAATTATCCTCGGCCAGTTCGCGCAACATCACTGAGCGACGGCGCGCGAACACATGGGCGGCGCCCACGAAGGCGTAGGGGGGCACCGGGGCCAGTGGCAAAAACTCGAGGTCGGGCGGGATAGCCATATTGTAGGTCAGCAGCATCGCGATCCGCCCCTCACGCAAATGCTCGAATAGCTCGGTCTGGTGACCTGCCAGGCCGAAACACGGACATCGGGATAACGCGCCTTGAACTGCGTCTGCAGCTCGGGGATCACCAGCGGGAACAAGGTGGAGAGACAACCGACCTCCAGCGGCCCGGCCACTCGCGCCGAGATCGTCAGGGCCGCGTTCTCAACCTCCTCGGCTTGCAGTAGCAAAGCGCGGGCCTCGCGCAGAAAATGCTGCCCTTCGGCCGTGAGCGAGAGCCCTTGCGCATGGTGGCGAATGAAAAGCTGAATACGATAGACTTCCTCCAGCGCCGTGATGGCCGAGGAAATAGAGGGCTGGGAGATGTTCACGCGCTCAGAGGCTTGGGTGATGCTGCCGGCCTCGGCGGCAGCCACGAAATAGGCGATCTGTTTGAGCGTGAAACGCATTGGATTAAGCTTTCCGAACCACAAGTTAGCTTGAATATATTTTACAGAGCCGCGTGCCTAGGCAAAACTGGTGCATCATGACCTTCTCACTCGCCGCACGTTGCCCGCGCACCGGGCAATTCGCCGTCGCCGTCACCTCCTCTTCACCCGCCGTGGCGGCGCGCTGCGCTTTTGCCCGCGCCGGGGTTGGCGCCGTCACCACGCAGAACATCACCGACCCGCGCCTGGGCCCGGCCCTGCTGGAGGCTCTGGCCAAGGGGCTGGATGCCGAAGCAGCGCTGGCCGATGTGCTGGCCAAGACGGAATCCAAGGAATACCGCCAGCTCACGGTGCTGGACGCCACCGGCCGCGCGGCGGCCTGGTCCGGCGCCAAAACCTTAGGCATCAACGCGCAAGCGCGAGGGCAGGATGCCGTCTCGGCCGGCAATCTTCTGGCCAATACCGGCGTGCCTGAAGCCGTGCGGGCGGCCTTTATGGCGGCTGACACGTCTCGGGAGCTGGGCGACCGCGTGATCGCGGCAATGCAGGCCGGGCTGGCGGCGGGTGGCGAGGCCGGACCGCTATACTCTGCCGGGCTGCTCGTGATGGACCGCGAGGCATGGCCGATCGCCGATCTGCGTGTGGACTGGCACGACGAACCGCTCGCGGAGCTCGCCCGGCTGTGGCAGGTCTGGGCGCCGCAGATGCATGATTACGTGACCCGCGCCCTCAACCCCGCCTCGTCCCCCAGCTATGGCGTGCCGGGGGACGAATAGTCCGGATCACTCAAGCTCGGCGATGATATCGACTTCCACGAGCCATTCCGGCCGCGCCAGCGCCACCACCACGAGACCGGTGAAAACCGGATAAACGCCCTTCATCCAGCGCCCGAGTACGCAATAGACCGGTTCGCGGTAACGGATGTCAGTGAGGTAGATTGTCACCTTGCAGATATTTTCCAATCCAGCCCCGCACTCGGAGAGCAGGAGCGCAATGTTCTCCATCACCTTCTCGGCCTGCCCCGCCGGGTCGCCCACCGCCACGTTCTCGCGTGTGTCCAGATCCTGCGCCACCTGCCCGCGCAGATAAATCGTCTTGCCCGCCACCACGGCCTGGCAGAGATCATTGTCGAGCTTCTGTTCGGGATAAGTGTCCTTGGTGTTGAATGGACGGATACGTTTGTGAATCATTTGACTCCTCGCTGGCGGCAAGCGCCCTGTTGTCCTTGATGAAAGTGAAACGGGCCGCTTTTTAAAGGCGAAGCGGCGCAAAACTTCTGCTCTTCTGGGTCGGTGGCGCAGAAACCAACATGACCCAGCGCGATACTCACATACGCTTTGCGGCGATATGTTCGGCCACATAGGCGGCGTCGTGCCAGACGCCCCAGATGAAAGCCGAGGCACGGCGTGAAAGCCAGGAGAGCCCCAGAAAATACAGCCCCGGGAGCTCCGAAACACCACGCTTATGACGCGGCTGGCCCTTGTCGTCGAAAATATCGGGCTTGATCCAGCCGAAATCCAGCTCATAGCCGGTGGCCCAGACGATCGCGGAAATGCCTGCCGCCTTCAGGTCCAGCGTCTGCAGCGGGGTGATCACGCAGGACGGGAGCGGCCCCAGCTCGCGGGCTTCCGGCTCTTCCGGAAAGTCCAGCCCCTCGCGGGCGATATAAGCATCGGCGTCATCCAGCAGAGCGAGATAATTCGCATCCCCCTCCGCAACCCGCTGGGCGAGGTCGGGGGAGAAACGAAGTGCGCCGTTCTCGTAGCTGTCAGCACGGCCCACCAGCGTGATGCCGGCGGCTGCGAGGTCGCGGAAATCCACCGTATGGCCGCCGCGCGCGCCGCTCACCGCGATGGTGACATGCGCCATGGACGGCGAACGCGTCTCGGCATTCCAAAGGCCCAGCACACCCAGCCACCACACGAAATCCTTGCCCCGGTAGCGACGCGGCGGACGATCATGCGCGCCCACCGCCAGATAGACCTGGCGCCCGGCGCGGCACAACTCGTCAGCGATCTGCACACCCGAGGAGCCGGCGCCAATCACCATCACCGCGCCTGTCCGGATCGGTGCCTTCACCTGCTCGGCATACGCGGGTCAGATAGTCCGCGACTTCCCGGGCCGGGGCAAAACCGTCCGGCCCGGTGGCGGAAAACTGCCTGGGAAAGCGGTCATGCCAGGCCGGGCCGTTGGCCACCAGCGAATCCCACCGCCCAGAGCGCCAACGCTCGGCAATCCGGTCACGCTCGACCACCAGATGTGCAACACCGGCTTGGCCCAAATTCTCGCTCGCGGCAATGCCCGCCTGGCCGCCACCAATGACCAGCGTATCCACCCTCTCAACTGACATGCCCAATATCCTTTTGTGAGTCCTCAGGCCCGGGAAGGCCTGTGTGCAACACACTGGCTATTGAACAAAATGCATTAAGAAAATAACGATTTTGAGCGGCTCTGGTTTGGTTTTTCCGAAGCTCTGCTGCCAAAAGCATCACGCACTTCCCGAACTCTACCGAGCCGCGCCAGCGCGTTTGACCCCAAGCCAGCTTTGGCCGCCCGTTTGCAATCGCGGCGATCTGTGGCCACCGCAATGGCTCGTCAAGAATAAGATCGGCCATTGGTGGGCGCCGCCCTTACCGTTAATAACAATTCGTCAGTCAACGCCAGCTCAACGCGAGCCATAACACCCTCGCCAAATCACGAGCCAGCTCGAACCATCAGATTTCAAGAAATTCGATCACATAGAGATCGCCCGGTCCCGCCGGGTCGAGCGTCACGTTGCGGTCCCAACCCTCTAACACCACGCTATCTCCTGCTTCGAGCGCCGCCACTTGCGCACCCACCGCCACGCGCGATGCGCTGCCGCAGGCGAGGAACAAAGTGATGTCCGCGGCCAATGCCCAATCCCGCGGTGGTGCGGCCAGCCGCGCCACGCGATGGCGAAAACGGTTCCGCCGCACCATGACATTGAGATCAAGGATCGGCCCGTCGATCAACCGCGCAAAAGCCGGCTGATCGGCGGGGAAAAAATATGGCGGGGATTGAGGGAGGAGCGTCACCCCGCGATCGTCCGGTCGATTCCGGGAAATTCCGAAAATCCGCCATCGGCCGCAACACCCGCCATGCTGACCCGCCAGTCGAACGCCTCCGTTCCCGCGTCGCGCGGAAAAATCGCGATCTCGGTCGTGACCCCGCCACCGTTCTTCCAGGGCATCTCGCGATATTCGCCCCTCCGGAGGATCCGCATGGTCTCGTTCATCCCAGAATGCCGGGCAGATCCAGCCCAAACTCGCGCGCGCAGTTCTGCGCGATGTCGTATCCGGCATCGGCATGGCGCATCACGCCGGAGGCGGGGTCGTTCCACAGCACCTTGCTAAGGCGCTTGGCGGCCTCGGGTGTGCCATCGGCGCAGATCACCATGCCCGCATGCTGTGAGAACCCCATGCCCACGCCACCGCCATGATGCAGCGAGACCCAGGTGGCGCCGGAAGCGCAGTTAAGCAGTGCGTTCAGCAGCGGCCAGTCGGAGACGGCATCCGAGCCATCGGCCATCGCCTCGGTCTCCCGGTTGGGCGAGGCAACGGAGCCGGAATCCAGATGGTCGCGCCCGATCACCACCGGGGCCGAGAGCTCGCCCTTGGCGACCATTTCGTTGAAGGCAAGGCCGAGCCGGTGCCTGTCCCCCAACCCCACCCAGCAGATGCGCGCGGGCAGGCCCTGGAAGGCGATCCGCTCGCGGGCCATGTCCAGCCAGTGATGCAGATGCTTATCATGCGGCATCAGTTCCTTCACCTTGGCGTCGGTCTTATAAATATCCTCCGGATCGCCCGAGAGTGCGGCCCAGCGGAACGGCCCGACGCCACTGCAGAAGAGCGGCCGGATATAGGCCGGCACGAAGCCCGGAAAGTCGAAGGCATTGGCCACCCCTTCTTCTTTTGCCATCTGCCGGATGTTGTTGCCGTAATCCACCACCGGCACGCCCAATTGGGCAAAACGCAGCATGTCGCGCACATGCCCCGCCATGGAGGCGCGGGCGGCTTTCTCCACCGCCTTCGGGTCGCTTTGGCGGCGCGCCATCCAATCGGCCACGCTCCAGCCCTTCGGGAGATAGCCATTGATCGGGTCATGCGCGGAGGTCTGGTCGGTCAGCGCATCCGGGCGAACGCCTCTGCGCAGCAGCTCCGGCAGTACCTCCGCGATATTGCCTAGCAGGCCGACGGAAACCGGTTTTTTCTCCGCCACCGAGCGGTTGATGATCTCAAGCGCCTCGTCCAGCGTGTCCGCGCGCACGTCCAGATAGCGCGTTTTCAACCGCATCTCGATGCGGCTCGCCTGGCATTCCACCGCCAGGCAGCTCGCCCCCGCCATGATCGCGGCCAGCGGCTGTGCGCCGCCCATGCCGCCCAGCCCGGCGGTGAGGATCCACTTGCCCGAAAGGTCGCCGTTGTAATGCTGGCGCCCCATCTCGACGAAGGTCTCGTACGTGCCCTGCACGATCCCCTGCGTGCCGATATAAATCCAAGAGCCCGCCGTCATCTGGCCGTACATCATCAGCCCCTTACGATCGAGCTCATGAAAATGCTGCCAATTTGCCCAATGCGGCACCAGGTTGGAATTCGCCAGCAGCACGCGCGGCGCATTCTCATGCGTGCGGAACACGCCCACCGGCTTACCGGACTGGATCAGCAGCGTCTGGTCCGCCTCCAGCCGGCGCAGTGTCTCCACGATGCGGTCGAACGCATTCCAATCCCGCGCGGCGCGGCCGATGCCGCCATACACCACCAGCTCCTCCGGGCGTTCGGCGACCATCGGGTCGAGATTGTTCATCAGCATCCGCAGCGGCGCCTCTGTCGCCCAGGATTTGGCAGAGAGAACATTGCCGTGTGGCGCTCGGATGATGCGGGCATTATCAAGACGGGTCATGAGAGAAAACTTTCGATGATGGTTTTCAAAGTCGGCAGAATGGAAGGCGAAGGGGCAATCGGCCCCGGCCAGTTTTCCGGTGTGGGCTGCGCGGGCTCGGCCATATAGCCGCGGCAGGCCAGTTCCATCTGGATGGCGTTGACCCCATTTTCCGGGTCGCCGTAATGCCGCGTGATCCAGCCGCCCTTGAAGCGACCGTTCACGACGTGGCTATGCTGTTCACCGGCCGCACAAATCGCCGCGACGCGGCCCGTGATCGCCGCATCACAGGCTTTGCCGTCATTCGTGCCGATATTGAAATTTGGCAAAACGCCAGGAAACAGGCGCGGTATTTCGCTCCGGATGGAATGGCAGTCATATAGCACGATGCCGCGATGCAGCCCCCGTAGCCGCTTGATCTCCGCCGCAAGTGTTGCGTGGTACGGCACAAAATACGTTTCGCGCCGCTGCGCGATGTCCGCCGCATCCGGCAATTGTCCGGCATGATAGAGCGCCTCGCCGTCAAAGGTCGTGGTGGGGCAAAGCTCCGTCGTCGCTTGGCCCGGATAGAGCGAGGCGCCGGAAGGATCGCGATTTACGTCGATCACCGTGCGCGAAATGTCGGTCTGGATGATCGTCGCATCCAGCTTTTCGGCAAAGGCATAGAGTTCGGGCAACCACCAATCGGCATCCCTGCGCGCGAGCCAGAGCGAACGCAGCGCCGGCTGAAATGCGTCGGGAATTTCCGTCCCCGCATGGGGAATGCTGAGAATCAGCGGCGCTGATCCGTGGCGGATTTTGAGAAAACTCATAGGACACCTGGCAATGTTTCAAGGGGTATCGAGCTGCCCTGGAGCAGGGCGATTGCCGCCGCGATATCCGGCGCGAAATAGCGGTCGTCCTCCAGGCGCGGCACGGCGGTGCGCACAGTCGCGCGCACATCCTCCAAAAGCTGGCTGGAGGGCAGGTCATGAAAATCGCAGCCTTGCGCAGCGGCGAGCAGCTCGATGGCGATGATCGCGCGCAAATTCTCCGTCATCGCCAGCAAGCGCCGCGCGCCATGTGCCGCCATCGAGACATGGTCCTCCTGGTTCGCTGAAGTCGGGATGGAATCCACCACCGCCGGAAAGGCCCGGCCTTTATTCTCCGAGACCAAAGCCGCCGCTGTCACCTGCGGGATCATGAAGCCCGAATTCAGGCCGGGCCTGGGGGCGAGGAAAGCGGGCAAGCCGGAGAGAGCGGGATCCACCAGCATCGCCACGCGCCGTTCCACCAGCGCGCCGATCTCGCACACCGCCATCGCGATCATATCCGCGGCAAAAGCCACCGGCTCGGCATGGAAATTCCCGCCCGACAGCGCCTCGGCGGGGTCGGTGAAAATCAGCGGATTATCCGTCACGCCATTGGCTTCGGTCGCCAGCGTCGCCGCCGCCTGGCGCAGCACATCCAGCACCGCGCCCATCACCTGCGGCTGGCAGCGCAGGCAATACGGGTCCTGCACACGCTCATCGCCGGTGAGGTGTGAGGCGCGGATAGCGCTGCCCGCCATCAGCCCGCGCAGCGCCGCTGCCACCTCCGCCTGCCCCGCATGGCGGCGCAGCGCATGAATGCGCGGATCAAACGGTGCATCCGAGCCGCGCGCCGCATCGGTCGCAAGCGCGCCGGTCACGAGCGCCGCGCGGAACAGGTTTTCCGCCTCGAAGAGCCCGGCCAGCGCATAGGCGGTGGAGAATTGCGTGCCGTTGAGCAAAGCGAGCCCTTCTTTCGGCCCCAGGACGATCGGGGCGAGCCCCGCTTGCGCCAGCCCCTCGGCGGCGGGCACGCGCCCCGCAGGGGTAAAAACCTCGCCGGCGCCGAGCATGGCGGCAGCCATATGCGAGAGCGGTGCCAGATCGCCCGAAGCGCCGACGGAACCCTGCGCAGGGATCACGGGAATCACCGCCCGTGAGAGCATCTGTTCGAGCAATTGCACGGTCTCAACCTGCACGCCGGATGCGCCCTGCGCCAGCGAGCCAAGTTTCAGCGCCATCATCAACCGCGCCACCGGCACGGGCATCGGTTCGCCCACCCCGGCGGCGTGCGAGAGCACAAGATTGCGCTGCAGGATTTGTAGATCCGCATCGGCGATGCGCACCGTCGCGAGTTTCCCAAAGCCGGTATTGATGCCGTAAACCGGTTCGCCGCGCGCGAGAATTTTTGCCACCGCCTCAGCACTGCGCGCCACATTGGGAAGGGCGGCGGGATCAAGCGCGCAGCTCGCCCCGCGATAGATATCGCGCCATTGCGCGAGGCCGACTTGGCCAGGGCTGAGAATCATGCGGCAGTCCAGATCCGGCGGTAAAGCGGGTTGAAACCGATGCGGTAGACAAGCTCGGCCGGGGTCTCGATATCCCAGATCGCCAGATGGCATTTTGCTCCGGGCGCGAGCACGCCGACATCCGCGCGCCCGAGTGCCGCGGCGGCGTGGCGCGTCACACCCAGCAGGCATTCCTCAACTGTGAGCCGGAATTGCGTCGCCGCCATGTTCATCGCCAGCAATAGGGAATTGAGCGGCGAGGTCCCGGGATTAAGATCGGTTGCCACCGCCATGCGCACACCCTCGCCGCGCAGTGCTGCCACGGGGGGCAATTGCGTCTCCCGCAGCGAATAGAACGCGCCAGGCAGCAGCACGGCAACCGAGCCAGCCACCGCCATCGCCGCCACGCCCGCCGCATCGGTATATTCCATATGGTCGATGGAAAGGGCGGAAAACGCCGCGGCGAGGGCGGCGCCATGCAAATTGGAGAGCTGGTCCGCATGCAGCTTTACCGGCAGCCCATGCGCTTGCGCCGCAGCAAAAACCTGTCTGATTTCATCGGGCGTAAACGCAATGCCCTCGCAAAACCCGTCGACCGCATCAGCCAAATTTTGCACCGCGATTTGCGGGATCAGCCTTTCGCAGAGCAGCCGGATATACCCCGCCCGGTCGGACGAAAACTCCGCCGGCAGCGCATGCGCGCCCAGAAACGTCGCGGAAACATCAACCGGGCATTGCTCCCGCATCGCGCCGATCACGCGCAGCAGCTTCAACTCGGAGTCTTCGGACAGCCCATAGCCGGATTTGATCTCGACGGTCGTTACACCTTCCGCCAGCAGCGCCTGCAATCGCGGCATGCTGGCGGCGTACAGCTCCGCCTCGGTGGCCGCACGCGTCGCCCGCATGGTGGCGGCAATTCCACCGCCGGCGCGCGCGATCTCCTCATAGCTCGCCCCCTTCAGCCGCGCCTCGAACTCATTGGCACGGTTGCCGCCATAGACGAGGTGCGTGTGGCAATCGATCAGCCCTGGTGTGATCCAACGGCCGCCGCAATCGGTCACCTCAACTGCTGAGACGTCCCGCTCCGGTCCGGCATAGACAATGCGCCCCGCCACCGCGGCCACCATCCCCTGCGCCACGACGCCGATACCTGGGCAGTCCGGCGCCATCGTCGCGAGGCGGGCATTCGTGAAAACACAATCCGCATGCATGAGGTAACCCTTGGAAGGCTGCGTTAGATTGTATATACATTAAGGCAAATGTATATACAATTAATAATGCATATACATTAGGATGAAGAGAGGGCTGTACGGTGGAAAAGAGGTTGTTTTTCCGGCACGCTTTGCTGCCGGGCGGCTGGGCGGAGCATGTGGCCATCAGCATCGCGGACGGGCGGATCAGTGCGCTGGAAACCGGTGCAACGCCGTCCGCTGAAAGCCACGCCATCGCGCTGCCCGGCATGCCGAACCTGCACAGCCATACGTTTCAACGCGCCATCGCCGGGCTGACGGAGACCCGCGGGGCGGCCACCGATAGTTTCTGGACCTGGCGGGAGCTGATGTACCGCTTCGCCCTGCGCATGACACCGGAGGATGTCGAGGCCGTCGCCACCCAGGCTTTTGTCGAAATGTTGGAAGGCGGGTTCTGCAGTGTCGCGGAATTCCACTATTTGCACCACGCCCCCGATGGCACGCCCTATGCCGATATCGCCGAGATGGCCGCGCGCATCGCCGCCGCCGCCGCGGCCACAGGCATCGATCTTCTGCTCCTGCCGGTATTTTATGCCCATGCAGGCTTCGGCGGCCTGGCGCCGGCACCCGCGCAGCGCCGCTTCATCAACAGCCTTGATTCCTACGAAAAACTCTTCGAGCGCTGCGGCCAACTCTCCGCCGCCGGCATGGCACCGCATTCGCTGCGCGCCGTAACCCCAGAGGAGCTGACCCATCTCACTTGCCTGGCGGGTGAACGCCCGCTGCATATCCACATCGCCGAGCAGACCGCCGAGGTGGAAGAATGCCTCGCCTGGTCAGGGCTGCGCCCGATCGATTTTTTGCTGCGCCACGCGCCGGTGGCGAAAAACTGGTGCCTGGTGCACGCGACGCACGCGAATGAAACTGAACTCGCAGGCATCACCGCCGCCGGCGCGGTCGTCGGCCTGTGCCCGCTCACCGAGGCGAATCTGGGCGATGGCATTTTCCCGGCCCACGCCTTCCCCGGCGCCTGGGGGGTCGGCTCGGATTCCAACGTGCTGGTTGGTGCGGCCGAGGAGTTGCGCATGCTGGAATATTCCCAGCGGCTCCAGGTGCGGCAGCGTAATGTCATGGCCAGCGCTGAAACGCGCGACACGGCAACGTGCCTCTACCAGAACGCCGTCGCGGGCGGCGCGCAGGCCCTGGGCGCCAGCTTGGGGCTCGCCGTGGGGGCGGCCGCCAACATCGTGACGCTGGCCGGCGATGCCCCTGAAGTCGCCCTGGCCCGGTCAGTCTTCGCCGCGCGCGCGCCGCAGGTGCAAAATGTCTGGGTGCGCGGCAAGCAGCTGGTGGCGGACGGGCGGCATCCCCTGGCCGAAGCCGCCAAGCGACGCTTCGACGCGGTGGTGCAGAACCTGCTTTAATGGCGCGGATGACCGATTCCCTGCCCCCCGAACCCAAGCCGCAACCGCTCTACGCACAGGTGAAGCAATACCTGCTCGATCGCATCGCCGCCGGCAAATTGCCGGATGGAAGCCGCATTCCTTCTGAGCACGCGCTGATGGAAACGCTGGGGGCCTCACGCATGACCGTGCACCGCGCGCTGCGCGAGATGGCGGCCGAGGGGCTGCTGCATCGCATCCAGGGGGTCGGTACCTTCGTGAGCAAACCCGCCCCGCGCTCCGCCTTGCTGGAAATTTTCGACATCTCCGAGGACATCCTGCGCCGCGGCCATGTGCATCAATCGCGCATCCTGCATCTGGAGGCGCGCCGCGTCGATGCCGAGATGGCGGCGAAATTCGCGCTCCGGACGCGGGCGAAAATCTTCTACTCGGAGGTTCTGCATACCGAGGACGGCGTGCCGGTGCAGCTTGAGGCACGCTTCGTCTCGCCACGTTTCGCGCCGCGTTATCTCGACCAGGATTTTACCCAACAGACCACCAACCGCTATCTGCAGAGCATCGCGGCGGCGAGCGAGGTGGAGCACATCGTCCATGCCGTCACCGCGGATGCGCGCATGCAGGCTTTGCTGGAAATCCCCGCCATCGAGCCCTGCCTGCTGGTTGAGCGCCGCACCTGGACGCCATCCGGCCCCGCTACCTGCTCGCACCTCGTCCATCCCGGCAGTCGCTATAGCCTCGGCAGCCGCTACCAGCCCGGCCAAACCCAGTTGCGCCAAAGCCCCGCCCGTCCGGATTGATGCGCGACGCAAATGCCAGTTCACGCGCCCGTTATCAGCGCGCCGCTGCGAATAGGTGTTTTGGTGCGTTCTTTCCGACCTGCCGCCTGCGCTGCTCTGCGCTCTGCTCGCGACAAAAGGAAATTGTTTTTGTTTGTGGATTGATAGCAATATTATTGCCAAACAATAACTAGCCCCCGCGGGTGATCGTCACCTCGGTTGCGATATGCGGAAAATACCTGCTCGCTCCCAAGAAACACCGAGGAGGAAATGGCAATGACGAGAGGCTCTTGGTCCGCGTTGGCAATGGCCACCGCGGTTGCCGCTGGCATGTTCGGCACTTCTGCGCCGGCCTTGGCATGGGTTTGCGTCACGCCGCCTGGGGCCACCATGAAACCCGCGCCGACCTACAATATCCCCGCCCGTTTTGGCAGCGGCAGCTTTGCTGGAACCGCGGCGGATCGAGGCGGTCAGCTTGGGGGCATTATTCCCATCCGGGGCGGCGGCGGTCATGGCGGCTGCGCAGGTCACGGTCACGGTCACGGCGGCGGCGGCGGCCACTGGCTGTTCGAGCGTTCAGCGTCGATTGTCACTCTAACAGCGTCACCATGGCCGCAACAGCCTGTACGGTGAGCAGGCATGGTGCGGCTCCTTGCTGTTGCGCTCGCGTCGTTACGTGCTGATGCCGGTGCTGCTAGTGGCGTTGTTGTTCCAGGGCCGGGCGCTTCATTGATCCCAACCTCCCATCGTTCATTGTTGATGAACAGCAGCAAAATAGGTGGCCGATCCTGACAAACGCCATCCATGCACCATTCGCGCAGGGTTCCGGCGCCACGCCGCTAACAGATTGAATTATAATGAAAATTTAAGGGAGGAGCACTTCATTGCCAATGAAGTGCTCCTCCAACTGCGAAATGAACACCCTCTGAGTCGATTGGTTCAAAAAGCCCTGAGACGACCCATGGACTTCGGCCAACGAAGCACTCTAGCGGCCAGTCTCGCAATCCTGGTTGGCGGCAACTCCGCTCCAGCCGGACGCAGCCCTCGGTTGGACCTGTGGTACCTACATCCCCGGCTAGGCCTTTGCCGCCACCGTCATCCCCTGCCCCCATCGCGTGATCGCCCCCATGCCGGTCGTTGCAGGTCGGAGCGCGCGTCTGCCAGGAAGCCGACTGACCGGGAGCAGGAATTTGGAACTGTGGGTAAAGTGGGAATGGCGGCGAGGCTTGGTTCGTGCATTCCCATTTGCGCTATTGGTCCACGCACGCCCCGCCTGCGACACATCTTGGCCAAATCCGGCCGTTTTATGGCAGACCGTTAATAACCTAGCGTCAATAAAGCTGGCTATATCAGATGCCCACCCGGGGGCGCTGCGACCGTTCGTCAAAAATACCTCCAAGCGTTCAACGGCGCTCGGAGGTCAGTCCAGTGTGGCAGGACTCGCCAAAATCAATGTGGTTTTTGGGAGTGCTGGGCGGCCTGGGTGGTATGCTCGTGTGCTTTCTCACTATGTGCGGCCGCGGCTAGTACGTGCTCTTTGGCCTCGTCATGATGGCCTTGATTGTGCTCGTGAGCCGCCTGAAAATGGTGATGTGCGGCGGCGGCGTGGTAAGTCGCCGCGGCTAAATGAGCTGCAGCGGCCGGATGTTGGGAAATCGTTCCCTTATGAGCTTCAGCACCAGTGGGTTGTGTTGTCGTTGCCATGTCTACGATCCTCTCTGATGGTTGTCACGGGCCTATGGCAGTTGATTCGACAGTGGAAGGTTCGGAAACAAATCCTGTGTTTCACGGCAGCGGCGAGGAGTTCATATGTCTTGAACGTCGCGAAGTCAGCGTTGGCCTGTAAGTGTCCAACCAAACCCACCGCTGGGTGCTCGCGCGTTCCGCAAAAAATTCAAAACCGCGCATTTGGCAGGTTGAATTTCAACTGCATGAATTTAACACAGTACATGTGGCTGCTGCAAGCTGCTTCCCAACCGTGGAGGCACAGGTTGATGACCGCGCGATTTTTCTCGCCTTTTCCGGGGCGGTGCTTGAAGGAGGGGGTACGGCAAATCCGTGTGACTAATATGCGACAATCAGGCGTCGCCGCGTCATTGATACGGAACACCTTCGACCAGTCGACCGAAAATATGCAGCAAAATTCACCACGTTTAGACGCTGGCCCTCTGATAGTGACGCCGGTTATGTACCGCTTTCTGAGCTTCGCATTGTGTTGTGGAAGACACGCGCCGCTTATCTGATCGCCCCGCGCCCGGCCATGGCTGCGAAGGCCGAGGGCATGTCCTTGGCCGCACCGCAGGCCAATCCCGAATGCACGCCAGCCGCCGCAAACAGATCGGGATATGTCGCGGTCGCGGACCTGCTTCGCTGCCGCTCTATTCGCAAACACGAGGACGGTTGTCGCACTGCGTGGCAATCACGATAAATCATCAGGATGGGCGGGCAGCGTGAATTGAAAGATAGCGCCGCGGGGCGAATTCGCGCTCGCCCACAGCCGTCCACCATGCGCCTCGATGATCGAACGGCAGATCGACAGCCCCAACCCCAAACCGCTTGATTTGGTCGTATAGAAGGCATCGAAGAGGCGCTCCCGAGCCTCCGGCGCCAGTCCCGGCCCCGAATCCCGCACCGTGACGAGCACGCCGTCCGATCCGGCTGTCACGGCACCGATCAGCAAGTCTCGTGCCCCTTCGTTCATGCCGCTCATCGCCTCGATGGCGTTGATGATCAGGTTGAGGATGACTTGTTCGAGCTGGACTCGATCTCCTGCGATGAACGGCAAGCCATCCGTGAGTTGCGTCTGCACCGACACGCCGTTCTTCAGCGCTTCGCCATGGGTGAGTTCAATCACCTCGCGGATCGCTTCGTTGATCTCCAGGCGATCGTTCCGTGAGGGGGCCTTCTTGATGAGGGCACGGATTCGGCCGATGACCTCGCCCGCGCGATCGCCGTCCTTGACGATCCGCGCGAGGGTTCGCTGCACCCCTTCCAGATCCGGCGGCTCAGCGGCAAGCCAGCGTAGACCAGCCTGGGCACTGAGGATCGCCGCGGCGATCGGCTGATTCACTTCGTGAGCGATCGAGGCCGTGAGCTGCCCCATGGTCGCGACGCGGTTCGCATGCGCCAGCTCCGTCTGCACCTCGCGGTAGCGCCGTTCGCTTTCGCGGGCTTCGGCTTCCACCCGCTTGCGCTCGGTCAAATCGAGCACGAAAGCGACACCCTCGTTCCCGCCTTTTTCAAAGCTCGCCGCGCCGACCAGCACGGGGACGCGGCTGCCGTCCTTGCGAAAATATTCCTTCTCGGAGGGTTCGAGGGTCCCGGTACTCTCAAGTTCTGTCGCGGCCTGTGCAGTGCGGTCGCGTGAGTCCGGCGTTGTCAGGTCCGTCCAGCGTAATCGACCTGCGGCGAGATCCTCACGGTCGTAACCCACGATGCGGAGAAATGCGTCATTGGCCTCGAGAATCGAATCTTCATTTTTCCGGATGACGATCCCAATAATATTGGCATCGACCAGGCGTCGGACTTTGGCCTCGCGTTGTGCAAGATCGTGATACAAGCGGGTATTCTCGAGAGTGATCGCCGCCTGCGAGGCGAGCAGTTTCAGCACGGTGATCCGCGCTGGCGCGAACACCCGGGGCGCCAGGTTGTTCTCGAGATAGAGCAGCCCGACCAGCTTGCCCTGGTTGACCAAGGGCAGGCAGAGAATGGAGCGCGCCCGGCGCTCTTGGATGTAGGGATCGGCGGCAAACGGCGACGCGCCGGCGTCATCAAGAATGACGCTCTCCTGGGTGCGCAGGACATAGTGGAGCACGGATTCCGGCACCGCCGCAGCGATAGGATCATCGCACAGGCGCACGACGACAGTCTCGCCGCCGGTCGTCGCTTCCGCGGCGATCCGTTGTTCGCCGCCATCTGGAAGAAGCAGCAGACCTCGCTCGGCCCCCGCCTGTTCAATCGCGGTGCGCATGAGCATATCGATCAGCTTTTCCAGGACGACCTCGCCTGAGACGGCCTGCGACACCTTGATCACGGTCGCGAGATCGAGGTGCCCGACCGGCGTCGCGATCGTGCCTGTCGGGCCGGCGGCCGCGGGCTCTTCCGTCCTAAGCAGCGGATACATCTCCTCCAGTTGCCGCACCTTTCCGTCGGCTCCCCAACGCAAATAACAGTAGCGGGCGTTGCGCAGATAAGTCTCGGCGATGACCTCGAAATTACGTGCCGCGTAGAACCGCGCGGCGAGTTCGTCGGCGAGCGCCTCATTCTGGACAAAGCCATTTGCCTGGGCCGAACGGATGGCCTGTTCGTAGAGGTGCATCGCATCGAGGTCGCGACCCTCGATGCCGGCGATTTCGGCTTCGATCAGAGTTGCGGCGCTCTCGAAGGTGTCGGGGCAGTTTTGGGCCCACGCTCGAAGTTGTTGCTGATGCTCCATAATGTGCTTACGCCACTCGCTTTTCTGCTCTGGCGGGATTGTCGTGACGAGCGCGGCAAGCGTGAGCGCCGCATAAAAATGATAGTCCAAGATCTGGATCTCGCCAGGCGTTGCCCACAGCAATTGCTTGGTCTTCTCGATCGTTTCGAGAGCATGTTCGTATTCGCCGGACAAAAAAAGCGTTCTCATTTTGAGAATCCAGTACCAGCAAACCATTGTGGCCGTTTGGTCTGCCGTCAGCTCTGCTTCGAAGGCCAATTCATCGAACGCCGTATCGCTGAATGTGGATAATCTCACGGTCTGCCCGCGCGCGGCGGCAATGAAACGCTGCTGACTGACGATCAAGTCAACGCCAAAGCTGAACCCTGTCTGTTTGGCACAATCCACGAACTGCGCAAATTCACGCCACACCTCCTCCAGGGCGATGCCTTTTAGAATGAGGCGAATGATCACTTGGCTGGCACTGAAATTGGCAAAGGCATGATCGCCGGCCTCGACGCCCACGCGAAAGGCTGTCCGGAACATGTCGATCGACGTCTGCAGGGGCTTCACCCAGGACACGATCAACCCCACCGCATAGTGCACCCTCGCTCTATCGACGACGAAGCCCCGCCCTTCGACAAGATCGAGCGCTAGCTTTCCAAACCGATCCCCATCGTCGTAACGGTGAAATGCATAGCAGAGAACCCATCCGAACCAGGCGTAGCCCGTGGCGGAAGCGTCGGTCGCGCCATGTGTCAAACTCAAATTCACCATCTTGCAGATGTGCAGATCGAACAGATTGGAATCTGTCCAGAACGCCGGAGAGATAAGGGTTGTCAGCACCCGCATTGCGGCATGGGCTTCTGGCGACGTCGTCCTTGGTAGATCGAGGAGGCTTTCGATCGACCGATCGCCCAGATGCCGCCAGATTTTCCCATACTCGGCGTGAACCTCGTGCCGGTTTGGGTGAGAAGACATTTCGATACCAAACATTCGGAGGCATTCAAGAGCGCTGTCCACGGCCTGGGGATTTTCCGACTTCACAACATGCAATTCAATCTTCAGCCGATAAACCGCCGCTTTGTCGACCTTCGAATCCGCTCTGCGAAGGAGCTCCTCGATAAGCCCTTCGGCTTCCTCGAACTGGCTGGAAAGGAAGGTACACTCGGCGCGCTCGAGGGCCAGGCTGAAGGCCAGGTCGTAGCACGTCACCCAGCCCGACGGTCCAAGCAACGCCATACCCGCGCTGAAATAGCGGCATGCTGAGACGTACGCAGTCGACGCCTTGGCTTTTCTGCCAGCGCGAAAGTTTAGATCCGCTGCCCGCTGCATTTCGTCGGGGTCGGAGAGGAGCGTGGCGCCCAGGTTGACCTGGTTGACGACGTCGAAAATATGCTCAGGGAGTTCCTCATTGTCCGTCGCCGCGATGATGCAACGGCCTATTCGCAGATGAACGGTCGCGCGCTGGTCGACGGGAATCAATGAATAGGCTGCCTCCTGCACCCGGTCGTGGATGAACCTGTAGACGCCGGCCAGGCGTTCGACAAATTCCTGGCGCAGCGCCTCCCACAAGGCCGCGTGCACCTTCTCCTCCGAGAGGCCAAGCAAGATCGCAAGCATCGCGGTCTCGGCACTGTTCCCTAGGCAGGCGAGCTGCTGCAGTGCGCTCCGGGTCTCGGCCGGCAGGCGGGTTAGCTTACCAACCATCAGGTCGACGACATTCTCGGTATAACCCTTGGCATGGATGCGATCGGGCTCCCAGCACCAGCACGCCGCGTCATGATCGAAGGTGAGCAAGCCCTCCGCGGCGAGCTCCTGCAGAAACTGAATCACGAAGAACGGGTTGCCGGCGGTCTTCGCATGCACCAGCTGCGCCAGCGGCGCAGCGCGCTCCAGCCCGCAGTGAAGGGCGTCCGCAATCAAATTCTCTATGGTTTCAGGCGCGAGTGGTGCAAGCGTGATCTCCTCGACCGCCACGCCGGCGGCCTTGATCGCCTCAAGCTGGCGCCGCAGGCGGTGACTGGCATCGACCTCATTGTCCCGGTACGCGCCGATCAACATCAGGTGCTGCAGGTCAGACCGGATCAGCAAGTCCTCAAGCAGATCGAGTGTCGCCGCGTCCAACCACTGCAAATCGTCCAGAAACAGCACCAGCGGGTGTTCCTGTCGTGCGAACACGGCGACGAATCGCCGCAACGCCATTTGGAAGCGTTTCTGCATTTCGTGAGAAGAGAGGGCGGCCATCGGCGGCTGTTGTCCGATGATCAGCTCGAGCTCAGGGACGAGATTGATGATCAGCGCACCGTTCGAGCCTAACGCCTGCTGAAGGCTCTCCCGCCACCGCCCAAGCTCCGCCTCACTTTGTCCCAAGATCGTGCGGACGAGGCTCTCGAAGGCTTGGGCCAAGGTGGCATACGGAATGTCGCGCTTATACTGGTCGAACTTGCCGGATGCGAACAGGCCACAACGTGGAACGAGCACCTTGTGCAGCTCGTTCACCACTGAGGATTTGCCAATTCCGGAGTATCCGGAGACCAGCACCAATTCCGGCGTGCCGTTCTTGACCACCCGATCGAAGGCGGCGGTCAAGGTCTCGACCTCGTTCGCTCTGCCGTACAGCGTCTCGGGGATCAGCAGACGGTCGGGTGTGTCCTGTTGGCCAAGCGGGAATTCATCGATGCGGCGGTGTGCTTCCCATTCGGCAAGACAACGCCGCAGATCTCGCTCAACACCGACGGCGGTCTGATATCGGTCCTCGGTGGTTTTGGCGAGAAGCTTCATTACGAGTGATGAGAGGATCCCGGGAATGTCGTTTGCCCGTTCGTTGGGTGGGTCAGCCCGCCGGGCAATATGGCAATGCACCCATCCCATCGGGTCGGTCGCCTTGAACGGTAGTGTGCCGGTGAGCATTTCGTAGAAGGTGACGCCTAAAGCATAGAGGTCGCTCCGGGAATCGATCGACCGATTCATTCGGCCGGTTTGTTCCGGCGCCATGTAGGCGAGCGTTCCGGTGATCACCTCGGGCGGTTCGGGAGCCCGATGCTCACGGGGCAACCGGGAGGCTATGCCGAATCCGGTGAGCCAGGCGCCCCCCCTTGCCATGTCCACCAGGACATTCGCCGGCTTGATGTCCTTATGGATAAGGCCTCGCTCATGCATTCGGCGGAGCGCGCGCGCGAGCGGGATCGCGATGTGCAGGAATTTCGCGACATCCAGTCGTCGGTCGAGCAGTCGATCAAGTGGCTCCCCGCCAGGGTCCTCAAGCACCAACGTCAGGCGGTCGTTATAGCGGGACAGCGCGACTGGCCGGGCCGCCCAAGCAGAATCAAGTTCGGCTTTAAGCGCATATTCATGTTGGAGCCGTTTGAGAGACCCGGTGGAGGCATCGTCGGCCGCGACGACCAGGATCGGTGACAACCCGTCGCCGGAGCCTCGGTGGAGAGTTAAGTCCCCCTCCCGTAATGCGGAGAACAGGTAGTGCGAAAACTCGGTCACAAAGGTGACTCCAACCGACATAAACATTAGCGCTTTTGCGGCCTCTCCGAAAGCCGCGACGCCCTCGGCTTGCCGTCAGGCTTCCCGGCCCAACACGACAAGATTACTCGACAAATCCCTGGGGTCTTCAGTACCCTTCCAAACCGACGCGGCGGTCACCCGTCTCATCGGCATTTTGTTGCTGGCGTAAAATGGTGAGCGGGCCATCGGGAACACCGGTCCGATGCCAAGCCGGGGCATATATTTTGATCGATTTAAGTATTTCTAACATCTAGTTTCCAGCGGGCATTGCCAGGTCTCGTGGGACACCGGAGGAGCAGACGATTGATATTAAGGGATTTTTGATTCACTTCTTCAAAGGGCGCTGGGCCGACTTCCACGGCGTGGAACCCATCCCCGAGGCCGACCGGGACTTCGACCGGGCCACAGCAGATGTGGATCTGGGCCGGGGAAATATTATGCCGGTCACCTGGGCGCTGGGCGCGCTGGGCATCATCCTCAAGCTCGGGCTACGGGAGACCATCGCGGTCATCGTCGTGGGCAACCTTATCGGCTGCACGATTTTCGCCGCCTTCACGGTGATGGGCCACAAGACCGGGGTCAACCAGATGGTACTCAGCCGCTCCGCGTTCGGACGGCGTGGCGCGTACTTGCCGAGCACGTTGACGTTCCTTACGGCCCTAGGCTGGGTCGGCGTGAGCACATACTTCCCGGTCAGGATCGCGATCGCCATTCTTGGCCAGTTCGGAATCGCCGACACGCGGGTGACCGAACTGGTTGTCATCACGCTGGTGATGGTGCTGCAGGTACTGATCAGCGTCTATGGCTTCTACACGATCCGCACCTTCGAGAAGTACACCGTGCCGGTGACCGCCGCGATCATGCTGCTGATGAGCATCCTAGCATGGACCCAGCCCGGTGTCGTCAACTGGGGGCTCACCACCACACTCCCCCCCGGGCGCACTTTGCGACATTGACGCTGCTGATGACGGCGATCGGGGTGGGCTGGGGCATCTCCTGGGTGGCCTGGGCCTCGGACTATTCCCGCTTCGTGCCGCGCAGCGTCTCCTCGGCCTCCGTGTTCTGGTACAGCTATCTCGGGATATTCGTGCCGACAGTGTGGCTAGCGATCCTCGGCGCCACCGTCGCCAGCGTGACACAGGACACCGACCCCGCCAAGATGGTGAGCGCCGTGTTCGGTGGCGTCACCAGCTTTCTGGTGCTGCTCATGGTGCTGCACGGCTCGATCGCAACCAATATCCTCAACCTTTATTCGGCGGCGCTGGCGGCGCTCAGCACGGGCATCCGCGTCTCGCGCACCGCGCTGGCGCTGATTGCGGGTGTCGTCGGGTATCTGGCCACGATCTACTTCATCTTCGCGCCCTCATTCGCCAAGGCGTTCGACAACTGGATGATCAGCCTGCTGCTCTGGATGAGCCCCTGGGCGGGCGTCGTGCTCGCCGACTTCTTCATCAAGCGACGCGGCGTGATCGATGTCGCCGCGCTCTATCAGCCCCCTGAGGCGAGCGCCTATGGCGACATCAACTGGGACGGGGTCGTTGCGTTTCTCGTGGGTTTGGCAGCTGGCTGGTCGGTGGAGGACGGGCTCGTTCCCCCGCTGCAAGGGCCGATCTCCACCGGGCTCCTCGGCGGAGCGGACCTAAGCTGGCTGATCGGGATCGTCGTCGCCGGAGCCGTGTACCTGGCGTTCGGCGGACGCCCCGCTGTCCCCGCCAAAAAACTATTTTCGCGAGGACTGCTTTTCGGGGGCGGATCGGATCGCGCGTGACGCCGAATCTCCTGTTGCCAAGCCCCCTAGAGAGGTGCGGGACTGCGCACGTTACGCCGATTGCGCCGTCCGCATGGACATGTCTTTAAATCTGCACAGACGTGAGCGACAAGTCAGGACGCGCTCTAAACGCTTGAAGCGGATGGCAAATTTGGCTTCCCAATGGGGCCCGAGCGGCGCCGGTCAGTGTCCTGTCTCGAACGAAATTCCCAGCGACGGATCAATGGGTTGTGCCCCTTTCGGGCGGTGGTTCAATTCGTGGTTCACCCGAAACCCGCCATTCCGGTTTCGGCCCGAACCAGCCACTGCCCGAATATCTGGTTTTCCGTCCAGCACGGGACCACATCACGCCCCCTAGATTTCAACATCACGACCGTCAGCGCGACCGCAGATCGCTTCAGCGGCAAGCTGAGCGATGAAGAGCGCGACAACACTGAATACAATCTCACCACGGACATGCGGGCCGCGCGCGCGGACAGGCTCTCCGCCCGCGCGCTTCGGCCCTCATGGCTAGGTTATATTCGCTCCTGAACATCCTATAGCGACATGGCCAAACCCATCTGCTGCCAGAGTGGATTTTTAGCGCTAGTAAGAACGTCGCTCCTGGACATTATCAGCGTGGGCCAGCGTCTCTCCCATCAGATAGGAGGGAACACAAACTCAATCCCGATCAATCAACGACGTATCCTTCGTCTCCGGCATCCACAAATAGCAGATTAACGAAGCACAAATGCATGCCGACACGTACCAGAAGAACCAGCTCTCATGCCCGATCTGTTTCGTCCACAGCGCAATGTACTCAACGGTTCCGCTAAACACGGACACGCTGATCGCATACGGCACGGCCAGACCGAACGTGCGGACCTCGACCGGAAAAAGCTCGGCCTTCGCAATAGTACTGACGGACGAATACATCGCCACCACCGCAAGCGCCGCCATCACAATAACAAACGCAGCAACTGGATTATGCACGCCCTTCAGGAATGTGAATAACGGTACGGTTCCGATCGTCCCCAGAATTCCGAAGGTCAGAAGCAACGGGCGCCGTCCGATACGATCGGACAACGCGCCATACACCGGCTGCAGAACAGTAAAGCCGATCAGCGACAGAACGGAAATCAGACTGGCGGTGCTCTTGCTCATGCCGACGCTGTTCACAAGAAACTTCTGCATATACGCGGCATACGCATAGTTGCCGACCGAACCTCCCAGGGTGAGACCAAAGACCATCAAGCACGCTTTTTTGTGGCGAAAGGCCTCGCGGATTGCACTAGTTTTTTTAGTGCCCTTCGCGTGCTTTTCGAAGGATTCGGTCTCCTTCATGTTCCGCCGCAGCACGATACCGACAATAGAAATCAATGCACCAATCAGGAACGGAACACGCCAGCCCCAGCTCTGCATCTGCACGGGTGTCAGGAAAAATTGCTGCATTAAAACCAGCGTTCCCATCGCCAGCAGCTGCCCAAGCGAAATCGTGGTGTAAAGGAAACTCGAATAAAGTCCACGCTGCCCTTTCGGCGCGGTTTCGCTTAGATAGGCCGCCGCGCTGCCGCCTTCGCCGCCTAGGCTTAGCCCCTGCAGAATACGCGAGACAAGCAGGATCACAGGCGCGGCGATACCGATTGTCCGGTAACCGGGAGTGAGCGCGATCATTAACGATCCAAAGCACATCATCGAAACCGACAGCAGCAACGCTGCCCTGCGGCCCCGGCGATCAGCGTAAATGCCCAGCACCCATCCGCCAATCGGACGGACCAGAAACCCGATGGCGAGCACCGCTGCGGTTTTGAGCAACGCTACCGTCGCGGTGCCAGCCGGGAAAAACTCCTTCGAGAAATAGAATTCGAGCCCGATATAAATGAACCAGTCGTAATACTCGATCAGATTCCCAATTGAGCCGCTGAAAATGCCCCACAACCGCTGGCGCGAATTCATGTCGGTGGCGGCTTGCCATCGATCCTCTGCATGCAAGCGCGCATAGCCGTCTACGTTTCCGCTTATGTCCTGCGGCATTACCGTCCCCCTACGCATCGCTGCGCTTTATAAATTATTACGGTATGCCTTTTGCGGCGCTTCAGACTGCCTGACAAGTCCCTGCGCGGCAGTTATGCTTAATCGTCGTTATTACAACTTCCTTTCAGGTTGGTTATACAACGAACACAGGCGACGTGCTTTTCGACGCAGCTCGAGATACCGGCGCCGCCGCGGTTGAAACCGCCCTTGCGACTCGGCCTGATCTGACGCCTGACGTTCCTGAGGCGTCTATGGTCCCTGAAGAATTGAACAATTGCATAGATTCGGCCGCAGCGCCGGAACCAACGGATTGCTCATCGGTGATCCGCATCCCTGTTTCCAGCCGTCCCATTTACGAATGCGGGGCGATGCTCTTTGCCTATCTCGCGTCCCCCGCGCCTGACGAGGACCCGCAGCGGGCTGATCTCGATGCCGCTCTATGCCACTTGGCCCTGCGCGCCGCGGCAAATGAGAATGAGCATCAGCTTTGGTCACCACAGCAGCTCAAGCCTGGCTACGCACTGCTTTCCGAAAGCGAGGTGCGCGTCGCCACGCGCACGGTCAACCGTCGGCTTCATGACCGGCTTCAGGCGGCCATCATCGACAAACCGTTTTTGGAGCAGGCACAGACGGGCCAGCCCCCCAGGCTGCCGCCTGGCGGCGAAAAGCTGTCTCTGGCGAACATGGCCGAATACTTGTTGTTCCGGGACAAGCCTGATCACGACCGCGGCGACGTCAGAAATTTCCATGCCCGCATTTGGCGGCCGAGCCTGCCTGTCCTGCATCTCGCCATCGCGCTGAACCTCTTATTTGAGCGCACAAGGCCCGTCGGCCTGGACAAGCTGGCGGTGCACGACCTGATCCGCAGTCGGGAAGCCATCCAGTTTCTGGTGGAAACCGCACAGTCACTGGAGACCTTGCTGACGCAGATCCCGGCCCTCGGCCTGAACAAAACACCGCTCCTGCCATTCTGGCTGAGCTGATCCGGCCAACGGATCAAAATAAAACTTTCTTGACGGCTTTGCTGCCGCCCGGTGTATCAGTGCTAATCCCGCATCTCCCATCAGCCATCCCGCCCTTTTGCGTCTGGTTGAACTCCTGACGGCTATGACATCGTCCCGCCGGCCCCCGGCAGCAAGGAGGCAGGCGAACGCCGGACCAAGCCGAAATTGTCCGACGAATTTTCCGCGACTATGCCGCGGGCAACGCCCCCCGCACGATCGCCGCCGGTCTGAACTCCAAGCTGCACGCCGTCTGCGATGAGGCCGGAAGGCCGATCCTGCTGCACCTCACCGCCAGTCCGGTCAGCGACCACAGAGGCGCCCGAGCGCTTCTGCCCCACCTGCCACAGGCCACCGCGTTGATCGCCGATCGCGGCTACGACAGCAACTGGTTCCGCAATTGCCTGGCAGAGCGTGGCACCACCCCGTGTATCCCGCCTACCAAAAACCGCAAGCAGGCGTTGGAATTGGAATATGACAAAACGCTCTACCGCCAGCGCCACAAGATCGAGAACATGTTCGCCAAGCTCAAGGACTGGCGACGCATCGCCACACGCTGCGCCCACACCTTCTTCTCGGCCATCTGCATCGCAGCCTCAGTCGCCTTCTATCTCAAGGAATGAGTCCTGACCTAGTCTAGCTCTCGAGATCCGCCAACCAGCGCAGGGCGCGCAGCCCCGGTGCGAAGAAATACTCACCGCCCCGTGTGACGACGAAAGCAGGCAGACCCTGCAGCCGCCGGCGGATCGGCTGTTGTGGGATGGTGAAGGAACCGCTGCCGTCGCTCGCGCCCGCTATGGGGTCCTTATCGCCGGGGGGCCGTGAAAAAACTGCCCCTTGTTCACCCACTCCGACTGGACGAACTCGAATTGCCGCTCCAGGTTCGCTCCGACAAACACGAACGCCAACCCTCGTTCGGTACCGTCGTCTTCGAGAACCCCAGGCGGAAGCATCGGGCCGTAGCTGCTGCCGCGCCGGAGACTTTTAAAAGTTCAGCTGGGGAGATCAGCTTCAGGAGGTTGTGAGAGCGACGCGATGTGATGGCGAGACCGGTCAGGCCGGGAACAGGGACAACCCACCGAATGTCGAAGGAGTAATAGCCTGATAAGCAGAATGGGACCCGGTTCGCGGACTCCATCAAGGCCAGCAGTCACTACCGACTGCATCAACAGGCCGGACAGAAGAAGACTGCACCCGACAAATACGCCAGATCATCAAATTTACTCACCAGTCGGCAATATAGGCGACACTTGGCGCTCTGAAGAATGAGCGGACGAGGTCTGGTAACCGACGAATCTTCGGCGAGTTGCGCTTCGACTTTATCGAGTAGTTTTTCGCCCTTGCGTAGTGGATTACGAGCAACTCCGGTTCGTTTTACTCACTAGTCGGTAAATAAGGCCACATTTTTGTGGTTTTTGTTGTCAGGTTTTGGTACGTTTTGGCATGAAACGCGACGGTCGAAGCCTTGATCATCAAACGTTGGAAGTCATCCGGTTGATGGCGGTTGAGCGCGTCCGTGAGGGGGAATCGCCCTCGGCGGTCATTGCTTCATACGGCTTCTGTCGCACTGCAATCTACAGATGGATCAAGGCGGCGTCTCAGCCGGGTGTTGGGTTAAGGGCGCTGCAAGCAAAGCCGTTGCCTGGGCGCCCGCGTCGCTTAACACCGAAGCAGGAGCAGCAGGTTTTCCGTTGGATCAATGGCCGCGATCCACGTCAATACGGCTTGGATTTCGGTCTATGGACACGATCAGTGGTAGCGAATTTGATCGCGCAGAAGTTCGACGTGCGGCTTGGGCTGACGGCGGTCGGGGAGTTGCTCGCCAAGCTCGGACTGACGCCACAAAAGCCACTGCAACGCGCTTACCAGCGCGACCCGGAAGCAATCGAGAAATGGCGTCGTGAGACTTTTCCTAATATTGCAAGGCAAGCCAAAACAGCTGGTGGCGACGTCTATTTCTGGGATGAATCCGGTTTTCGTGCCGACACCGTGCATGGCAAGACATGGGGTTTGAAAGGGCAGACTCCGGTCATTGAGCGACCAGGCCAACGCCAATCGATCAGCGCTGCATCCGCGGTCAATGATCGTGGCGCCTTCTGGTATTGCACTTATCAGGGCGGCCTTACAGCCGAGCTTTTCGTAACTCTGCTGAAGAAAATGATGCGAGGTCGCAAAAGGCCCGTACACTTGGTGGTTGACGGCCTGCCTGCCCACAAGACCTTGCTCGTCAAAGATTATGTCGCATCAACGAACGGGCGGCTTACCCTGCACTTCCTCCCAGGTTATGCGCCGGAGCTAAACCCGGACGAATTGGTCTGGAGCTATTTAAAACGAACCGGAGTTGCTCGTAATCCACTACGCAAGGGCGAAAAACTACTCGATAAAGTCGAAGCGCAACTCGCCGAGATTCGTCGGTTACCAGACCTCGTCCGCTCATTCTTCAGAGCGCCAAGTGTCGCCTATATTGCCGACTGGTGAGTAACTTGCAACGCGGGGGCATCCGCAGAGGACATTCAACGGCTGATGCGGCTGGGCACATCTTCACGTCATGAAGCCGGCTCCGTGAACACTTGGCGAATATCGCCCAGCCGCGCCGCGCCCACGGATAGGCGCCGGATTCCCGCTTGGACGAGCAATGGTGCGGTTCGCTTGTTCCCGGCCGCTTCACCACATACGGAGACCGGCCTGCCCGCCGCCCGCGCGACAACATCCGAGCATATATCGAGAATCGCAGGGTGACCGTCATCGGCAAAATCGGCCAACACCTGATTGCCGCGCTCGGCGGCGAATATATATTGCGTGAGATCGTTAGTGCCAATCGAAAAAAAATCGCAAACAGCCGTGAGGTCCTGCACGCGGATCGCGGCCGCGGGAACCTCGATCATTGCGCCCACAGGTGGTAATTTCACGCCAAGCTCCCTGCAGATGCCGCCAAGCAATTCCCGGGTGGCCTGCATTTCCTCAAGCTTCGCAACCATCGGGATCATGATCCTCAGGTCATGCCCCGCGCCCGCGCGCATGATGGCGCGCAGATGGGCTCTGAAGAAATCCTTGTGGCGCAGCAACGCACGGATGCCGCGCACACCGAGCGCGGGATTGCTCTCGTGTGCCAGCTGTAAAAACGGAACAGGCTTGTCCGCACCGGCATCGAGCACGCGCACGACCACCGGCCGCCCCGCGAAAGGACCGATCATCGCGGCGATCCGCGCAGTCTGCTCGTCACTGCTGGGCGCCTCAGTGCGGTCCAGAAACAGAATTTCCGTGCGCCCAAGGCCAATGCCATAGGCGCCGGCCCGCGCTGCCGCCGCCGCGTCCCGTTCGCCCGAGACATTGGCCCAGAATTCGAGCACGCTGCCATCCGCCAGGGTCATGCTGGCAGGACCCGCGGTAATTACGGTTCCGTCGCACATGTCCCGCATGGCGGCCGCATCCGGGTTTTGCAGGATGGCACCGGTGGCGCCGTCAAAGGCAATGCTGGCGGGGATCGGATCCAGAACGACATTCGCGAGTGCGGGAATTCCGGCGGCACGCAGCAATATGGTCGCGTGGCTTGTCGTACTGCCCCGGCGGTCCAGCACGCCCAGCACGTTGGCGGGCATTGAGGAAGCTTCCGCGGCGGTGAGGTCTTCGGCGAAAACAATCACGTCATCCGATGGCCACGCCGTGGGTGCGTGGCCATCTGCACCAAGCAGCACACGCAGAACCGCCTCTCCGGCCTCTTTGACATCGCGGGCACGCTCGCGCAGGTAGGGAAGTTCCAGCGCCAAATACACCGCGATGGCCTCGTCCACAGCATTACGCCAGGCTGTGCATTCGTTCTGACCTTCCTGAGCGATCCGGCGATACGCGGCATCCAGCAATGCCGGATCGGCCAGCAGGGCGGCCTGGGCTTCAAGAACAGCGGACCCGGCAAGCGTGGCCCGTACGCGCGCGATCGCGCCGTCCAACCGCAAGCGGGCGGCATTGCGATCCATGGCCGGGCGATCGGGAAGCGCCGGCATGGCACGCTCCAAGAGAAGTAACCTGCCTGCCGCCTTGCCTGGCGATAGCGGTACGGGCCCGGCGCCGGACGGCGCGGCGACCGGCTCCGGCGGCGCGGCCGGCGCTTGCTCCAGCAGGCTCGCCAGCGCTTCTGCGGCGGCCTGAGCATCCTTTCCCGTCGCTTCGATCGTCACGCGCACGCCGCCGGCGGTGCCAAGTGCCATGAGCGCCATCAGACTATCCCCGCGTGCCACCTGCGCGCCGAAACGGAGCGCGACGACCGCATCAAATTGCACAGCCAGTTTCACGAAGGCGGCGGCAGGGCGTAAATGCAGCCCGTGCGGGTCCGCGATGGTCGCGTCGCGCGTCAGCGCAGGCGGCCTGGGTGGCTCGGACGGTGCCACTTCGTCCAAACCCGATTGCTTCGCCGTGAGACCGGACGCCGCTTCGGCCAGCACGCGGGCAACAGGCAGGCCCGTCGCGGCCGCGACGCCGGCGGCGATCGCCCCTTCCACGAAGGGGGCGGATGACAGATGAATTTTCGCCCGCAAAGCATCATCCGCGAGATCGCGCGCGAGTTCCGTACTGAGGATCGCGCTGCCGATATCCATCAGCACGACGATCGCATCGCATGTGCGCAACGCCTCCATCTGGTGGAGGATCGCCGAGGCATCAGTGCCCAACTCCGCACCGTCTTCACCCACGCCGGCCGCGCATTTCAGCTGTAGCACCTCGCCCGTCATCTGCCGGACCAGGGCTTCCGTTGCGGCCGCCAAGCTCGCACTGTGGGAAACCAAAAGCAGACCAATCATGGATCGAGCTTTCCGATCCCGGCCAACTCTTCGAGCAACATGGCCAGCGAAGTGGCGCCCGGATCCTGATGGCCTATCGCCCGCTCTCCCAGGTAGGAGGCGCGGCCCTTACGCGCGATCAGTGGCGTGGTCGCAACCGCCCCCTGCTTCGCCGCTTCGGCCGAAGCGGCCAGCGCGGTTGCAAGGTCCGAGGGCGCCCGCAGCGCCTGCACAGCCGGCTCCAGCGCGTCGATCATCGTCTTTTCGCCGCGTTGTGCCTTACCGCGGGCCATGACGCCTGCCAGACCCGTCGCGAGTATTCGCCTCCAGGCGACAACGTCCAAAGCGGCTTGATCGCCGGCTGCCTTGCCCATTTCAATGAAGAATGTACCGTAGAGCGGGCCAGAGGCGCCGCCGACGGTGCCGATGAGCGTCATGCCCATGGTTTTGAACAAGGCGGCGGGACTGGCCGGCGCGCCGAGCTTTGCCACGCCGGCGGAAAAACCACGGGCCATATTGGCGCCGTGGTCCCCGTCGCCAATGGCGGCATCGAGATCGCAGAGATAGGCTTGCTCGGCCACATAGCGTTTCGATACCCGGTCAAGCCAGCCTGTCAGCGCCTTGACGTCGAGTTCAGCGATCATGCGCCCCACCTCAGCGCCGGCGTCACCACCGGGGCATCCCAGTATTTCACCATCGTGTCGTTCAGGCGGAGCAGGCTGATCGACGCCCCGGCCATTTCCAGACTGGTGACATAGGATCCCACCAGCGAACGGCTGATCGTCACGCCATGCATCGCCGCGATTTCCTGGGCCTTTCGGAAGATCACATAAAGCTCGACCAGCGGTGTTCCACCCATGCCGTTGACGAACAGCAGCGCATGATCGCCTCGGCTGAACGGCAGATCGGCGAGGATCGGCTCCATCAGCATTTCCGTCAGATGATCTGCGTTGCTGTGGTTCAAGCGCTTACGGCCCGGTTCGCCATGAATGCCGATACCGAATTCGATCTCGTCTTCGGCGAGCTCGAAGCCCGGCTTGCCGACATGCGGGACCGTGCCGGCGGTGAGTGCGATGCCCATTGAGCGCACCGCACCGTTGACCTCCCGGCAAAGCGTGGCCACGCTCTCCAGATCCGCCCCGGCTTCCGCCGCGGCGCCGCAGATTTTCTCGGCGAGCACGGTGCCGGCCACACCACGCCGGCCGGCCGTGTAGAGGCTGTCTTCCACGGCCACATCGTCATTGGTGATGACGGTGCTGACAGCGATCCGCTCTTCCTTGGCAAGGTCGGCGGCCATTTCGAAATTGAGAATGTCCCCTGTATAATTCTTGACAATATACAGAACACCGGCACCGCCATGCACGGCAAGGGTCGCCGCTAACATCTGATCCGGCGTCGGGCTGGTGAATATCGCCCCCGGGCAGGCGGCGTCCAGCATCCCGCGGCCTACGAACCCCCCATGCATCGGCTCGTGCCCGGAACCACCACCAGAAACGATCGCAACCTTGCCCCTCGCCGCCCCTTCGACACGCGCGATAAAGTTCGGTTCGAAATGAACCTTGATCAGATCCGGATGCGCGGCCGCCATGCCCACCAGCGCTTCGTCCACCACCCTCTCCGGGGCATTGATGAATTTTTTCACGCCATTCTCCAGTGTTGCCTGGTTTTGACTGTTCGATTGAGACAAGACCGGAAGCACATGCTTGCCACCGGCCTCGCTTGCCACCTACTCCGCCGGATGATGGATATTCGTGCCCCGTTGGTCAGCCATTCTGGCGGCTTCGAGTGCGCGCATGCGGGCCGGCAAGAAGGGGTGCACGAGCAACTGATAGGCGCCCGCGCCGACTACGCCGCCGATCAAGGGTCCGACAATCGGCACCCACCAGTAATTGCCGGGAGAAGGAAACGCAGAATAACCCCAGCCTGCGAAATACGCAAAGAGACGCGGGCCAAAATCACGGGCCGGGTTGATGGCCCAGGCTTCCAGATAGCCCATCGAGGCGCCGATGCAGGCCACCAGGAGGCCGATCATAAGCGCGCCGGAATTCGCCCCCGGCGCCATCTCATTATACTGCTCGGTGATCGCAAAAATGCCCAACAGCAGGAAGGCGGTAAGGATGATCTGATCGGTTAGCGCATGCATCGGCGTAATCGCCAGCCCAGGATGGGTGAAGAATACGCCGGCAGCGCCACCCGACTCACGTGTGAAATTATGCACCTGGTTGAAATGGTCGATCACGGGCTGAAACAGCGCGTACACGATCATCGCGCCGATGAACGCCCCGACCACCTGGGCCGCCCAATAGGGAACAATTTTTTTAACGGGGAATCCACGAAATACGGCCAGCGCCAGTGTCACCGCGGGGTTGGCATGGGTGCCAGAGACCGCGCCGGTCACATAGATGGCGACGGTGACACCGAGCCCCCATGAAATGCAAACGCCCCAATATGCGTTCACATAAGGGCTGGGGTCGTAAAGCACATACATGCAGGCGACAGAGTTGCCTATGGCGATGATAATGAAGACGGCCAACGCTTCCGAGATCAATTCACCTAACATTTGTCGGGTCATTGTTGTTTCCTCCAATTATTTTATTGATTTTTGCCTGTTCAGGCGAAGGAAAGTTGCTTCCGGAAGTTGTGGCAACGGGTGCAGTTTTTTAACCGCACCCGACGCCCAGCTCTTTTCAGCATCTTCGTTTCATACACGGCATTACGCGCAACACGCCACACGGCAAACCGCGCTGGGCCATTATGGCATTGACCACAAGGCGGATCGTGCCAATCAATCCACCCAAGCAAATGATCTCTGCACGGCTTTCTTCCAGGACTTATAGTAATGCTCCCGCGCTTCCTCCGTCATGCCGGGTGTCCAAATCTTATCGACACCCCAGTTCGCACGCAGATCATCCGTATTTTGCCAGTAACCAACCGCGAGCCCGGCCGCATAAGCGGCGCCAAGAGCGGTGGTTTCGCTTACTTTCGGGCGTACCACCGGCGCATTCAGAATATCCGCCTGAAATTGCATCAGCAGCTCGTTGGCGACCATGCCGCCATCGGTCTTCAACGTGGCAAGCTTGATGCCGCTATCGGCCTGCATCGCCTCCACCACGTCACGCACTTGATACGCAGTTGATTCAAGGGCGGCGCGGGCCAGATGCGCCCGCGTGACATAGCGGGTCAGCCCGGCGATGACGCCACGGGCGTCGTCCTTCCAGTACGGCGCGTAAAGCCCTGAGAACGCAGGGACAATATAGACGTCGCCATTATCTTCGACGCTTCTGGCCAGGGGTTCGATCTGCCCTGCAACGTCGAAGAATTTCATGTTATCGCGCAACCATTGCACGAGCGCACCGGTGATCGCTATAGCGCCTTCCAGCGCATAGCAGGGTGGTTCGGTGCCGAACTGATAGGCCAGCGTGGTCAGCAGCCCGGCTTTCGATTCCACCGGGGCAGTCCCCGTGTTCATCAGCATGAAAGAGCCGGTACCGTAGGTGTTTTTGACCTCGCCGGGCGAGAAACAAGCCTGCCCGACCAGAGCCGCCTGCTGGTCACCCAGAATCCCGGCGATCTTGGCGCCGGCCAGCGGCGCGGTGGTGATCTCTCCATAGACGACGGATGACGGCATGATCCGCGGCAGGCATGCCTGGGGAATCTCAAACTGGCGCAGCATCCCTGCGTCCCACTGGCAGGTCGCAAGGTCGATCAGCATCGTCCGACTGGCATTCGTAACATCGGTCACGTGCACGCCGCCATCGACGCCGCCAGTCAGGTTCCAGGTCAACCAGGAATTGATGGTACCGAACAACGCTTCGCCACTCTCGGCAAGCTCCCTGGCGCCCTTTACATTTTCAAGAATCCAAAGGAGTTTCAAACCGGCGAAATAGGTCGTAAGCGGCAGCCCCGTTGTGGCACGGAACCGGTCCTGCCCACCGTCGCGCATGTAGCGCTGAACCAGCTGGTCCGTGCGCGTATCCATCCAGACCACCGCGTTGCAGATCGGCTGCCCTGTGGTTTTGTTCCACAGCATGGTGGTTTCACGCTGGTTGGTGATGCCGACCGCGGCGATATCCGCAGCCGTGAGATTTGCACGCGCCAAGGCGGCCCCGATGACCTCGTTGGTGTTGGCAAGAATTTCCAGAGGATCATGCTCGACCCAACCTGGCTTCGGATAAATCTGCCGATGCTCCTTTTGCGCAACAGAAACGATGTTTCCTCGTTTATCGAACACGATGAAACGTGAACTCGTGGTACCCTGATCGATGGCACCGATATAATTCGTCATATTCCCCCCGCTTTCTTTTGATGTTAGCGTTTTATTTTCGCAGTCATTTATCATTCAGACGAATCGCTTTACGAAACCGCCAAGACTCCATCGACCCAAACCGGCCGCTTAACTATTGAGATGTAGTTCCCCTTGAACGCGGCCAGCTTGCCTTCGCGTTTTGAGATAGGCCTCAAGCTTCGAGGCGGTGTCCGCCGGTACGTGCAGCCCAAGTTTTGAGCGGCGCCAGAGAATATCCTCCACCTCGCGTGCCCATTCCTGGCCAACCAGATAATTCACTTCCACCTCAAACAATCCACCGCCAAAATCCTGGCCGAGATCGCTCAATTTTTTCGCCTCACCAAGAAGTTTTGGCGCACGGGTCCCGTAGGCCCGCACGAGCCGGCGTGCGAGGGGGCCTGGGAGAAACGCATAGAGCGCAGAAAATTGCGCCAGATAGCGCTCGAAATCCCCCCCCGGGATATCGCCGCCAGGCAGCGCCGCGCCAGCAGTCCAGCCCGCCTTTGCCGGGCGCCCCAGCATAGGCAGAAGTTTGTCCAGCGCATGTTCCGCAAGCCTGCGATAGGTCGTGATCTTACCGCCGAACACCGATAACAAAGCGGGTTGGCCGCCACCGCCTTCGGCTGCCAGCACATAATCGCGTGTCACCGCCGAAGCATTTTCCGCATGGTCGTCATAGAGCGGGCGCACGCCCGAATAACTATGCACGATGTCCTCCGGCATGACCTGGCCGCGGAAATAGCGAGAGACACTCTCGCAGAGATACCGTATCTCTTCG
This sequence comes from uncultured Pseudomonadota bacterium, assembly GCA_963798115.1. Classification (GTDB taxonomy): domain Bacteria; phylum Pseudomonadota; class Alphaproteobacteria; order Acetobacterales; family Acetobacteraceae; genus Acidocella. The sequence continues at coordinate 32,540 of CAWCRT010000010.1, read as the reverse complement.
GCAGAAATCGTAACCGAGGCAGGATCGTCTCTAAAGGCGATATCCGTCGTGCCGATCAGCGTGAAATCACGCTCATAGGGAATGACGAAGACGATCCGTTTGTCCGCGTTTTGCAGAATGAAAGCAAAGTCGCCCTCATAGAGTTGCGGGACGATAATGTGACTGCCCTTGACGAGGCGTACCCCTTGTTCCCTGTCACGGCTGAGCCTGGTGCTGAGAATGTCGCCGACCCAAGGCCCCGCGGCATTGACCAACGCGCGTGCCATGACGGTCTCGCGGTGGCCAGCCCCATCCTCGATGGTCGCGTGCCAGAGCGCCCCTTCGGGACGTGCCGAGACAAATCGAGTACCTGTTCGAATATCGGCCCCGCGCTCGGCAGCATCCATGGCGTTCAGTACCACGAGGCGGCTATCCTCCACCCAGCAATCGGCATAGGTGAACCCCCGGCGGAAGTCTGTTTTCAAAATTCCGGCTGCCGGATGCGGGCCAAAACGCACGGCACGGGACCTCGGCAGCCGTTTGCGTCGGGCGAGGTGATCGTAGAGAAACAGCCCGGCCCGCACCAGCCAAGCGGGACGTTGGTCGCGGGCGTGCGGCAGTACGAATTCGAGCGGCCAAATCACGTGCGGCGCGATGTTGAGCAGCCGCTCGCGCTCCATCAGCGCCTCGCGCACCAGGCGGAATTCGTAATATTCCAAGTAACGCAGCCCGCCATGGATCAGCTTTGTGCTGGCTGACGAAGTATGTGCCGCCAAGTCATGCTGCTCGACCAGCAGCACCGAAAGCCCGCGGCCGGAAGCGTCGCGCGCGATCCCGGCCCCGTTGATACCGCCGCCGATAATCAGAATATCGATCGGGCTTCCTTGCGCGTAACCGAACATAATCAGGACAACTCCGGATATCTATTTTTGATATCTATTGTCGGAATGCTATCGATCTAAAATTCGAAAGCGAACATATCAGAGCAGAATTTGTTGTCTATCATGCACAGGTTGTAGACAAATTTTCGTATTATAATGCAAGATGCAAGCCGAGCGGGGCGTGCTAACCTATTGATCGGAAAGACACATGGGCGCCGCGGGAGGCGCCGGCAAACCAAGAAAGAAACCTGAACGGCCATGGTGTCCGAGCCTCAAAGCAATGAACAGCGCCAACTGCGCATCGTCGAACTGGTCAGTAAACAAGGGTTTTTGACCCTCGAGGCACTGGCGCAAAGCTTCAATGTCACTGTGCAGACGATCCGCCGGGACGTGAACGCGCTGGCAACTGAAGGCAGGTTGTCCCGCTATCGCGGCGGCGCCGGCCTCTCATCTTCGATCGAAAACATGGAGTACGAACGCCGCCAGGTGGTGAATCTGACCGCCAAGCAGCGGATCGCCGCGAAGGTCGCGGCCGATGTGCCTGAACACGCCTCACTGTTCATCAATATCGGAACCACCACCGAGCAGGCTTCGCGTGCCCTGCTGAAGCATGACGGCCTGCAAGTTGTTACCAACAATCTCAACGTGGCCCGGATCCTGAGCGAAAATCAAAACATCTCAATCGTGATGGCCGGCGGCAAGGTGCGCAACCGTGACGGTGCCGTCACCGGTCAACCCACGGTCCGCATGTTAGAACAATACCGTGCCGATATCGGGATCATCGGCATCTCCGGCATCGAATTGGACGGCGCACTGTTAGATTTCGACCTCGACGAAGTGCTTTGCGCACAAACCATCATCCGAAACTCGCGCCGCGTGTTTCTCGTCACCGATCACTCGAAATTCGGCCGTCCGGCTTTGGTAAAGGTCGGCCATATCACAGAAATCTCAGCTCTCTACACCGACGCCCCGCCACCAGCGCCCATCGCAGCAATACTGCAAGCGGCCGGCGTGCCCGTGGTACTGCCGGACTGAGGGATACTGTGAGCCTGGCGCGACGGCTTTGGCCTGAAATCCTGCTGTTGCCACGGAGACGACTGCAAAGCCGTAACGGCGGATCGGTGAGTGAAGTCTCTGAAATTCAGGGTTCCAGTACGCCATGCCACGCCCCACGCCAGCCTGGGTGGCGCCTTGCAAAAGTTCGGTCATCGTTACATTTTTCTTCATCCCCCTCGTTGCTCTTGGGATCGAGCGGTGGGTGCCCGCCCTTGGGGGCGATGCAAGTGTGATCTCAGCGCCCGCGTCTTTAAAGACATAGTAAGGCGCCGGGCCGAGAGCGGACCAGCAGGTTTGGAGTGCGCAACGCAGAAAAGCGGACGCTGACGGATGTACGAGCGATCCATGTTTTCAAGCGCGATCCCGGTCCGGAGCGATCAGGACTGCGCCGGGGCAACAGCGCGCGGTTCAGGTTGGCACAGCGCGGCAACCTGAACCAATTATGCTCAAGCCGGGCTACACGTCGACCGGCGCATGCGTCGCGAGCAGTGCCGCGAAACGACGGAACTGCACCTCGCGCGGATCGCTGGCGCGACCGATTAACTTCTTGTAACATTGTTGAACGCAATCATCCATCGGGTGCAGTTGGCGATATGGCGCTCCTGGACGTGCCAAGAGGCTCTGGGTATCGGCTCGCCGCCACGCACCGTGTCTCGCTGTCACCTACAGGCATTCTTGCACGCACGACCATAACCGCGTCCGGGGTGCGTGCCGGCAATTTGATCCTTAAACGCAACGACAAACGTTCCGTGTGCAACGCCTGCACCGGGCCGGTCTGGTAAGGCAACGGCAAGTCAGCAGCCAGCTTTGCTATGCCAATCCCTTAAAGATTTGCGATACAAAGCCATGTTCCATGCGTGTGAATCACGCTGGCTGTGCCATGCCCGCGACCTTGTGGGGCTTGGCAAGAATGACTTTATTGATTCATTGTATTGAATTATTAAAAATAACAATTATGCTGTTGGAATGCCGCAGCCGCTTGGCCGTCATTCACATACCCCCGACTGGGTTCAAACCCTGAGAGCTAAAGGGCTGCGCGCCACTCCACAGCGCGCAGCGGTACTGGATTTTCTTCATCATCATCCGCATACCGATGCCGAGGCCATCTTTCAGGCCGTTTGTCCCTCGCTGCGGACAATCTCCCTTCAAGCCATCCATCTGATCGTACAAGACCTTTCTGGAAAAGGCTTGATCCGGCGTACCAGCCTGCCGGACTCCGTCAGCGCGCGCTACGAAACGCGCATTGAAGATAATCACCACCACATCCAATGCATTCAATGCGGGCGCATCGAAGACGTGGACTGTATCGTCGGCCACGCTCCCTGCCTTGTTCCCTGCGAGACGCACGGCATGCGTATTATCGAGGCCAGTATCGTCTTCCGCGGTATTTGCCATGATTGTGATCCCTCAACCCAGCAAAGGAAGGAAAAGCCTTGACGACTGAAGCCAAATGCCCGTTTTCGGGGAATGCCCCCAAATCTGTCGCCGGCGGGGGAACCCAGCACCGCGATTGGTGGCCTAACCAGTTGCGCGTCGACCTGCTGAACCAGCACTCGTCCAAATCCGATCCGCTGGACCGGACGTTCGACTATCGCGAAGAATTCAAGAAGCTCGACTACGAAGCGCTGAAGAATGACCTGCGCAAGCTTATGACCGATTCGCAGGACTGGTGGCCCGCCGATTTCGGTCATTACGGTCCGCAATTCATTCGCATGTCCTGGCACGCTGCCGGCACCTATCGCCTGAACGATGGCCGGGGCGGTGGCGGTCGCGGTCAGCAGCGTTTTGCGCCACTCAACAGCTGGCCCGACAACGTGAACATCGACAAGTCGCGCCGCCTGCTCTGGCCGATCAAGCAGAAATACGGGCAGAAGATTTCCTGGGCGGACCTGCTGATCCTTACCGGCAACGTGGCGCTGGAGACCATGGGCTTCCGCACGTTCGGCTTTGCCGCTGGCCGCGAAGACACCTGGGAGCCGGATCAGGACGTGAACTGGGGTTCTGAAACCACTTGGCTGGCCCACCGAACCCTTGAGAACCTCCCGAACCCGCTCGGCGCCACCGAGATGGGCCTGATCTACGTGAATCCGGAAGGTCCGGGCGCCAACGGCGACCCGCTCTCCGCCGCCGCCTTCATCCGCGAGACCTTCGCCCGCATGGCGATGAATGACGAAGAGACCGTGGCGCTCATCGCTGGCGGCCACACCTTCGGCAAGACCCATGGCGCCGCGGCCGAGTCCCATAAGGGCGCGGCGCCTGAAGCCGCCGGCCTAGAAGCGCAGGGCCTTGGTTGGATCAGCAATTATGGCACCGGCAGCGGCAAGGACGCGATCGGCAGCGGCCTGGAAGTCACCTGGACGCAAACGCCGGCGCAGTGGAGCAATTTCTTCTTCGAGAACCTGTTCAAGTATGAATGGGTGCAGACCCGTAGCCCTGCTGGTGCCATCCAGTGGGAGGCCAAGGATGCCGAGGCCGTCATCCCCGACGCGCACGATCCCTCCAAGAAGCACCGGCCGACCATGCTGACCACGGACCTGTCGCTGCGTGTCGACCCGGCCTATGAGAAGATTTCGCGCCGCTTCCTGGAGAACCCGCAGGCTTTCGCCGAGGCGTTCGCCCGCGCCTGGTTCAAGCTGACCCATCGCGATCTGGGCCCGCGGTCGCGCTACATCGGCCCGGAAGTGCCGAAGGAAGAACTGATCTGGCAGGATGTGGTGCCAGCCGTCAATCATCCATTGATTACCGCCGCCGACGTTGCCGCCCTCAAGGCCAAGGTGCTGGAAACGGGCCTGACTGTAGCTGAACTGGTCGGCACCGCCTGGGCTTCGGCCTCCACCTTCCGCGGCGGAGACAAGCGTGGTGGCGCCAACGGGGCGCGCATCCGCCTGGCACCGCAGAAGGACTGGGAGGTCAACCAGCCCGAACAGCTGGCCAAGGTGCTCAAAGCTCTGGAAGAGGTCCAGTCCACCTTCAACAGCACCGCGACCGGCGGCAAGAAGGTCTCGCTGGCGGATCTGATCGTGCTGGCCGGCAATGTCGGCGTCGAGCAGGCCGCGAAGGCTGCCGGCCACGCGGTGACGGTGCCGTTCGCGCCTGGCCGCACGGACGCCTCGCAGGAGCAGACGGATGTTGCGTCTTTCGCAGGTCTTGAACCGGCCGCGGATGGGTTCCGCAACTACCAGAAGGCCGAGCTTGCGGTGCCCGCTGAGGCTGTGCTGATCGACAAGGCGCAACTTCTGACCCTGACCGCGCCCGAGCTGACTGTGCTCATCGGCGGCCTGCGCGCGATCAACATCAACGTTGACGGCCCCGCCCACGGCGTCTTCACGGACCGGCCGGGTGCGCTGACGAATGACTTCTTCGTCAACCTGCTGGATATGAGCACGCAGTGGAAAGCGACCTCTGACGGCAAGACCGTGTTTGAAGGGGCCGACCGCAAGACCGGCGCAGTCAAATGGACCGGTACGCGAGTCGACCTCGTGTTCGGCTCGAACTCGGTCCTGCGTGCTTTGGCCGAGGTTTACGCCAGCACAGATGCGAAGGAGAAGTTCGTCAAGGACTTCGTCGCCGCCTGGACCAAGGTGATCAACCTGGATCGCTTTGACCTGCAAGGTTAAAATCAAGTCGGTTGTGAGATAGCAGAGTTCGTCAAATAGTGCCGGAGAGAAAAGCCCCTTTTAGCTCTTATACCATAATTGCACATAGTTTGTGAGTGAGTTGATAAAGCTCCAATAATACGCAGAGTTTTAGCGCCGACCAAAAACTATGTATATACACATCGTAATGATAGATAACGCGGGCGCCAGTGGATACATTGGCGCCCTTCCCTTCGTTGGAAACAGAGATTTCGCGCTTCGGAACACGCCGGCGCTTGGCTTACGGAGAGGAACAGCTGTCGGCCCCAAACAACAAAACCGCCCACGCTGGCGTGGACGGTTCGGTGTCTGTGCTTGCACAGCAAATCAAGTTGGTTGCGGGGGCACGATACCACCGAGAGTTAACTACCCTGCGCACCTCCTGTTGACAGGGCTCAACATTCATTTCCGGCAGAATTGGCCGGCTTGCGCCCATCCCAGTCATAGCCAATGCTAGGCCGTTCCCCCGATAGCGGACATGGCCTGGATCAGACGCCGAAACGGCGGTCGCGGCGCTGGAAAGAGCGAAGGGCGCGCAGATAGTCGATCCGGCGCATCGCCGGCCAGTTGACGTCGCAAAAATATAGCTCGCTATGCACGCTCTGCCAGAGCATGAACCCCGAGAGGCGCACCTCGCCGCTGGTGCGGATGATCAGGTCTGGATCCGGCATGTCGGAGAGGTAGAGATGGACGCCTTTGGTGCCAAGGTGGCGCATGATGATCGAACGCGAATTTTAAGTCCGTCCGCGCCCGCCGCACCGAAAAAATCGCGTCAACCTTCAGTCCACTATACCTGGCCGATGCTATGTCGCTGATTTTGCGGCAATCGCCAAACCTTTACGGCCGGACCAGGGCGCTTCAATCCCTACAGGCTTACACGCTGGCAATCGAAATCAATGTCGTCTGAACAGGACATTGTGTGATAGGCTCTGCGGCTCCGCGGCTGCTCTGCTTCATATCGACATAAGAGACATAAGAAAGGTGTCCCCGCTCAAAATGAGCATGAAAGCGCTGGCCGACTCCCGCCCAAACGCACACGCCAAATATATGGCGGGACGTTTCATTTAATGGCCATGTTTCGGCGCAGCTCTACAAAATCTCCCTGGAGCAGCGTGGCGCCCGTTCGCGAAGAGCTTTTCAGCAGCGAGCGGCTTGAAGAGCATGCACGAAGCCTTGCCGCTGCCCAGACCGTGACGCAAAAGCCACCCAAGGGTCATCCTCTTACGGAACGACTCGCCGACAATGGAACCGCCCTGCTTGGTGTCTATCGAAGCACGGCAAAGATTATCGAGAACGGGCGCAGCATCACTCCCGCCGCCGAGTGGCTGATCGACAACTACCACCTCGTCGAGCAGCATATCAGGCAAATTCGCTCCGATTTACGGCCTGGCTACTACCGGCAACTGCCGAAGCTCGCGGACGGCCCTTTTGCTGGATACCCGCTTGTATTCGGCATGGCATGGGCCTTCGTCGCGCATACCGATAGCCGCTTCGACTCCGAAATGCTGCTGCATTATGTCCGGGCCTATCAAGAAGTTCAGCCGCTGACGATCGGTGAATTATGGGCGGTCTCGATCACGCTGCGGATCGTGCTGATCGAGAATCTCAGGCGCATCTCCGAACAGATCGTCCATAATCACATCGCCCGGCAGGAAGCGGACGATTTCGCGGACCGTCTGCTGGGCATAGGCGGACGCCCGGCCGAGCCTGTACCCGTGGTGCTCGCGGCGCATACCGACATGACGCTTTCAGACCCGTTCGCGGTGCAGCTCGTGCACCGGCTGCGCGACCAGGACCCGCGTGTCACGCCTGCGCTGTCCTGGCTCGACGATTGTCTGGCGGCGCGGCAGACGACCGCGGATGCGGTTGTGAGCGAGGTGCACAGGCAGCAAGGTGCGGCAAATGTCACGGTGCGCAATATCATCACCAGTTTGCGCCTGATTTCCGACGTCGATTGGAAAGATCTGTTCGAGCAGCTTTGCCTTGTCGATAAAATCCTTGCTGCAGGCAGCATTTTTCTGGAGATGGATTTCTCGACACGCAATCTCTATCGCAACGCGATCGAGGAGTTGGCCCGCGGCTCGAACCGCACGGAACTCGATGTCGCGCACGAGGCGATCGCCGCGACGCAACGCGCCACGGTCTCGGGCGCGACGCAGCCTGACGCCCGCCGGCACGATCCAGGCTATTATCTGATCGCCGGCGGCCGTCACGATTTCGAAACAATCCTTGGCTTTCGTCGGATATTGCGCAAATGGCCCGCCTATCTCACCCGGCGTTTCGGCCTCGGCGGATATGTCAGCGCCGTTGCTGTTATTGCCGCCGCGTTCCTGGCCTTGGCCCTGTTCGGTCTCGCCAGAGCGGAGGTCGGCCCGGTGGCCCTGAGCCTGCTTGCCGCCCTGGGGGCAGTCCCTGCGATCGACCTAGCGGTCGCCTTGGTGAATCGCGCCGTAACCGTCGGTTTGCACGCCACCATTCTTCCCGCTCTTGAACTTCGCAAGGGGGTTCCAGCAGAGCTGCGCACGCTCGTCGCGGTGCCCATGCTGCTAACCACGCCGGAAGCCATCGAAGCCCAGATCGAGCGCCTGGAAATTCACCATCTCGCGAGTCCCGAGGGCGATCTTCATTTCGCGCTGCTTTCTGACTGGACCGATGCCGCAACCGAGCATGAAGCGGGCGACGAGGCCCTTTTCATGGCGGCATTGGCAGGTATCGAGCGCCTGAATAAACGCTACGGCCCGGCGCCGGGCGGCGCGCGCTTTCTCCTGTTTCATCGCAAGCGCATCTGGAACCCGGGTGAAGCCCGCTGGATCGGCTGGGAGCGCAAGCGTGGCAAGCTCCATGAGCTGAACCGCCTGTTGCGAGGCGCCACCGATACCAGTTTCATCGGGGTCGGCCAGAAGCTGCCCCGGGCGCCGATCGGCATCACCTACGTCGTGACGCTCGATGCCGATACGCGGCTGCCGCGCGACACAATTCACCGGCTGATCGGCAAAATGGCGCATCCGCTCAACCGGCCGCGCCTCGACCAAGCCACGGGCCGGGTTGGGGAAGGTTATGCGGTGCTGCAACCGCGGGTGACGCCATCGATGCCGGCCGGCCAGGAGGGCTCCCGGTTCCAGAGCGTTTTCTCGAGCCTCAGCGGTATCGACCCCTATGCCGCGGCGGTATCTGACCTGTACCAGGAAATGTTCGATGAAGGCTCCTATACGGGCAAGGGCATTTACGAGATCGACGCGTTCGAGACGGCACTTGCCGGCCGCATACCGGACTCAACCCTCCTCAGCCACGATTTGTTCGAGGGCATATTTGCCCGCGCCGGCCTCGCCTCCGATATCGAAGTCGTCGAGGATTTTCCCACACGCTATGATGTCAGCGCGCTTCGCCTCCATCGCTGGGCCCGGGGCGACTGGCAGCTCCTGCCGTGGATTCTCGGCCGCCGCAGCGCCGTTCCGGCGATCGGCCGCTGGAAAATGCTTGATAATCTGCGCCGCACACTCAGCGCCCCCACGGCCGTTCTAGCCCTGCTCTTCGGCTGGACATTGTCGTTCGAGGCCGCTTTTGTCTGGACCCTGTTCATCCTCTCGACGATCGCGCTGCCGACCTTGCTCCCGGTCATCGCCGCCATCCCACCCCGCCGCCCGGGCATCACGATCGCGAGCCATATGCGGGCCCTTGCCGGCGATTTTCGCCATGCTTTGGCGTTCGTGGCACTCAACGTCACGTTCCTCGCGCACCAGGCGTGGCTGATGGGCGATGCGATCGGGCGCACACTGGTCCGGCTTTTCATCACACACCGGCATCTTCTCGAATGGGTCACGGCCGCGCAGGCCACGAGCGGCCGGCGCCTGGGTTTGGGGGGCTTCTATCACCGCATGGACGGTGCGCTCTTGGTCGGCGCTGCTTCCATCGCTGTTTCCTTGCGCGGCGGGCATGGAACATGGCTGCTCGCCGCACCGTTCGCCGTGCTTTGGCTGGCCTCGCCGGCGGTCGCGCATTGGGTCAGCGCGCCGCCGCCCGCCCTGGGTCGGTCGCCTGCATCGGAACGCGATGCGCGCATGCTGCGGCTGACGGCGCGGCGCACCTGGCGGTTTTTCGAAACCTTCGTCACGCCAGCCGATCATATGCTGCCGCCCGACAATTACCAGGAAGATCCCACGCCGGTGGTCGCGCATCGGACCTCGCCGACCAATCTCGGCCTTTACCTCCTGTCCGTGGTCAGTGCGCGCGATTTCGGCTGGATCGGAACCGGCGACGCCATCGACCGTCTGGAAGCAACCCTGGCAACCATGGCCGGCCTTGAACGCTTCCGCGGCCATTTTTACAACTGGTACGACAGTAGCGATCTACGCCCGCTCGAGCCGAAATACGTCTCCTCCGTTGATAGCGGCAACCTCGCCGGGCATCTCATCGCCCTCGCCAATGCCTGCCGCGAATGGCAAGGCTCTTCCCTCGATGGCGCAAGGTGCCGCGCCGGGATCGCAGACGCGATCGACATCACCCGCGCGGAACTCGCCCCCCTGCGCGATCTGCCTCGTTGGCATCAGCTCGACGACTCGCTCGCCCAACTTGCCGCCGCAATGTCGGCATTTGGCACCGACCGCGAAGACATCCCGCAATGCCTGTCCCTGCTCGCCGGCCAGGCCGAGACCGTGACTGACATCGCACGTGGCCTCGCGAGCGAACATGGCGGGCAGGCTGGCGCGGATCTGCTGTTCTGGGCGCAGGCAAGCCTGGACACGATCCAATCCCACCGCCGCGATGTCGCACGCGATGCGGTGGCAATCGCGGAAGCGGGCGCACGCCTTGCGACATTGGAAAACGCCGCCCGATCCATGGCGCTCGCCATGGAATTCGATTTTTTGCTCAACCGCGAGCGTCTGCTCCTCGCCATCGGCTATCTGGTGCCCGAAGGCACGCTCGATCCGAACTGCTACGATCTCCTCGCTTCCGAGGCGCGGCTCGCCAGCTTCATCGCGATCGCCAAGGGCGACGTTCCGGCCCGTCACTGGTTCCGGCTCGGCCGTGCCGGCACGCCGGTCGCGCACGGCGCGGCGCTGATCTCCTGGTCCGGGTCAATGTTCGAATATCTGATGCCATCGCTCATCATGCGCGCTCCGGTGGGAAGCCTGCTCGAGCAGACCAGCCGGCTCGTCGTCGGCCGGCAGATCAGCTACATGGCAAGCCGGCGCTGTCCCTGGGGCGTTTCGGAATCCGCCTACAACGCCAGGGACCTTGATTTCACCTACCAATATTCGAATTTCGGCATCCCTGGATTGGGGCTGAAGCGCGGGCTTGGCGAAGACCTGGTCATCGCACCTTACGCGACCGCGCTCGCGGCGATGGTCGATCCACGCGCTTCTGCCGCCAATCTGGCGCGCCTCGCCGGGGCCGGCGGCGGTGGGCGCTATGGTTTTTACGAGGCGCTGGACTACACGCCGATCCGCGTGCCGGAGGGGGCGAACGTCGCCATTGTCCGGGCTTTCATGGCGCATCATCAGGGCATGACGATCGTCGCCATCGCCGATGCTTTGATGGGCAGCGCCATGCGGGCGCGTTTCCATGCCGAACCCATCGTCCAGGCGGCGGAACTCCTTTTGCAGGAGCGCATGCCGCGCGACGTGGCCATCATGCGCCCCTGGGCCGCAGAGGTAAGCTCGGCGGCCCAGGGGCACGCCATTTCATCCCCTGCCGGCCGGCACTATGCCACCGCGCACCAGCCGACGCCCGCGACCCACCTGCTTTCCAACGGCCGCTACGCCACGATGCTCACCGCCGCGGGCTCCGGTTACAGCCGCCGGGGCGATCTCGCGATCACCCGCTGGCGCGAGGACGCCACCTGCGATGATTTCGGTAGCTACGTCTTCCTCCGCGATGTCCAAAGTGGCGAGGTCTGGTCGGCGGGCTTGCAGCCGACCGGCACCGAAGCCGACGCCTATAACGTCGTGTTCAATGAGGATCGCGCGGCGTTCACGCGCCGCGACAAAACCCTGACCACCACGATGGAGGTGCTCGTCTCTTCCGAGGATGACGCTGAAGTTCGCCGCATCTCCGTGACAAATGCCGGCAGCCGGGTGCGAGAGCTCGAAATCACCTCCTATGCCGAACTCGTCCTCGCCCCGCAGGCCGCCGATATCGCCCATCCTGCCTTCTCAAAACTGTTCGTGGAAACGGAATATCTGGCCGATGTCGGCGCCATCCTGGCGACACGCCGGCGGCGCGCGCCAACGGAAGCTGAGATCTGGGCCGCTCACCTCGCCGTCATCGATGGCGAGGGTGCGCATGGGCAAGCCTGGGGCACATTGGAAGTCGAGACCGACAGGGCCCGCTTCCTTGGCCGTGGCCAGGGCATACGCACGCCGCTTGCGATGAGCGATGGCCGGGCGTTGTCGAACACGGTCGGCTCCGTCCTCGATCCGATCTTCTCGCTTCGCCGGCGCGTGCGTGTGGCGCCGGGCGCCATCGTGAGCATCGCTTTCTGGACCATCGCCGCCTCTACGCGCGCCGCACTTCTCGATGCCGTCGACAAGCATCGCGACACGACCGCCTTCGGGCGCGCGAGTATGTTGGCCTGGACGCAGGCGCAAGTGCAGCTCCATCATCTTGGCATCACTGCGGGTGAAGCCAGTCTCTTCCAGCGCCTCGCCGGGCACGTGATTTTCGCAAACCCGGCATTGCGCCCCGCCTCAGACACGATCCGCCAGGGCAGTGCAGCGCAATCAGGGTTATGGGCGCAGGGTATTTCCGGGGATCTGCCGATCGTGCTCCTGCGCATCGGCGATACCGAGCATCTCGATATCGCCCGGCAGTTGCTGCACGCGCATGAATATTGGCGGATGAAGCAACTTACGGTCGATCTGGTCATCCTCAACGAGCGCCAATATTCCTATGTCCAGGATCTTCAGAGCGCGCTCGAAACGCTTGTCGGCATGAGCCGGTCACGGCCGCGTTTCGAGGCATCCGGATCGCCGGGCCATGTCTTCCTTTTGCGCGGCGACATGCTTCCCTCCGAGACACATAGACTTCTGGCTGCTGTCGCGCGGGTCGTTCTGGTTGCCCAGCGCGGCAGCCTCTTCGATCAACTCGACCGGATCGCCGAAGCCGCAAGCATCGCGAGGGCGGTTTTGAAGCCCGCTCTCATGAGCGCGCGCATGAGTGCGCGAACGCAGATGCCCCCCCTCACGCCGGTGCCAAAGCTCGAATTCTTCAATGGGCTTGGCGGCTTTGCGGCGGAAGGAAAGGAATATGTCACGCGTCTCGGCCCCGGCCAATCGACGCCAGCCCCATGGATCAACGTCATTGCCAACCCGAATTTTGGCTTCCAGGTCGCGACGGAAGGCAGCGGCTATACGTGGTCGATCAACAGCCGCGAGAACCAACTCACCCCCTGGTCGAACGATCCCGTCACCGACCGCCCGGGCGAGGCTTTCTACCTGCAGGATGATGATAGCGGTGCGCTGTGGTGTCCCACGGCGTCGCCAATCCGCGACGCGGCGGCAAGCTTTGTGGTCCATCACGGCTGGGGCTACAGCCGCTTCACGCATGAGGCGCACGAGATCGCCGCCGATCTGCTGCAATATGTACCGGTCGCGGACCCGGTCAAAATTTCGCGCCTGGTGCTGCACAACCGCTCCGGCCGCACCCGCCATCTCAGCGTGACGTCCTATGTGGAATGGGTCCTTGGCCCGTCGCGGTCGGCCTCGCATCCCTTCGTGATCACCGAAATCGACCCCGCCACCGGCGCGCTGTTTGCGCGCAATCCGTGGAACAGCGCGTTCGGAGCGCGCATCGCATTCCTTGATCTGCTCGGCCGGCAGAGTGATTGGACCGGCGATCGCCGTGCGTTCATCGGCCGCAACGCAACGCTTGCAATGCCCCTGGCGCTTGCCAACCAACGACCGCTCTCCAACACCGTGGGCGCCGGTCTCGATCCCTGCGGCGTGCTGCGCGCAAAAATCGAACTGCCACCGGGCGGCCGCGTTGAGATCGTCTGCCTTCTCGGGGAAGCCGCGAACGCCGATGCGGCACGCCATCTGATCGCGCAGTACCGCGCCGCCGATCTCGATGCGGTTCTCGCAGAGGTCACAAGCTCCTGGGACGATGTCCTGGGTGCGGTCGCCGTGCGAACACCCGATCGCGCGATGGACATCATGCTCAACGGCTGGCTCCTCTATCAGACGCTCGGCTGCCGGCTCTGGGCACGTTCCGCCTTCTACCAGTCCAGCGGCGCGTATGGTTTCCGCGATCAGCTCCAGGACGGCATGGCGCTCGTCGCCGCGCGGCCCATGCTGACACGCGCCCACCTGCTCCGCGCGGCTGCCCGGCAATTCGTCGAAGGCGATGTCCAGCATTGGTGGTTGCCAAATTCCGGCCAAGGCGTGCGGACCCGCATCTCCGATGATCGCGCCTGGCTTGCCTACGCGGTCGCCCATTATGTTGATGCCACCGGCGATGCCGGCATTCTCGACGAGCAGATCGCCTTCCTGGAAGGCCAGGCGCTGGCGCCTGGCACACACGATGCCTTTTTCCACCCGACAATCTCCGACGAGACCGCCACGCTCTTCGAGCATTGCGCCCGCGCCCTCGACCAGAGCCTGGCACTCGGTCGCCACGGGCTCCCCCTGATCGGCACGGGGGACTGGAACGACGGCATGAACCGTGTCGGCGAACACGGCCAGGGCGAAAGCGTGTGGCTCGCCTGGTTTCTGCACGCCGCTCTCACCGCCTTCGCGCCGCTCGCTGCGGCGCGCCTTGAGACAACCCGCGCCGAGACATGGCACGCACACGCAACCGCGTTGCAAACCTCGCTCGAACGCGAAGCCTGGGATGGAGGTTGGTATCGCCGCGGCTTTTTTGACGACGGCACACCACTCGGCGCGGCGGCGAGTGAAGAATGCCGCATCGATTCCATCGCCCAATCCTGGGCAGTGCTCTCCGGCGCGGCAGCACCCGACCGGGCAGCGCGCGCCATGGCCGCACTCCAACGCGAACTGATCCGGCCGGCAGAGGGGCTGGCGCTGTTGTTTGCACCGCCCTTCGATAAAACACCGATCGATCCCGGCTATATCAAAGCCTATCCGCCCGGCATCCGTGAGAATGGCGGCCAGTATACCCACGCCGCTTTATGGTCCGTCATGGCGTTCGCCGCACTTGGCGAGGGCGACAAAGCGGCCGGCCTGTTTGCCCTGCTCAATCCCATTCATCATGCCCTGAACCTTACCGACGTCCATCGCTACAAGCTGGAACCCTATGTCGTCGCCGCCGATATCTGCGCCACCGCCCCCCATGTCGGGCGTGGCGGTTGGAGCTGGTATACCGGCTCTGCCGGCTGGATGCAGCGGGCCGGTATCGAAAGCATCCTCGGGCTGCATATCCAAGGCGCGTTCGCTGTATCTTGACCCATGCATTCCAAAAAGCTGGGCCAACTTTCAGATGATGTTTCGATACGGTACCGCACGATACGAACTCAACGTGGAAAATCGAGGCGGCATGAGCCAGGGCCTCCTCGCTTTGTGGCTCGATGGGGCGGAGATCATGGGCCCGCCCTGGCGCCTGCCGTTGCTGAATGACGGCCAAATGCATGCCGTTCAGTTAACGCTTGGTTACCCTGAGACCCATCCAGCGCCTTCTCGGCTCTGGTGTAAATCTTGAACACATTGGGCCGTTGGCCTGCCGGGCCTCGCACAAATACCTAAGCAGATTCCGATAGGTTGACCAACGGACTGGTTTTACGATTTTATGTTGGCACCGATTTGGATAGGTGCGGTATGGGTGGAAAGTCTCCGGTTGCAGCGAGCGCCGAACAGCGGGTTGCCTTGATGGCTCTTGCGGGGTCGCGCGATCGCGGGGAGGCGGATAGGGCGCGTGCCGTGCTGCTGACGCTGGCGGGCTGGACCAGTCCGCGGATTGCTGAAGCGTTTGGCGTGCGAGAGGACACGGTTCGGCTGTGGCGCAGCGATTTCGGCAAGGGCGGTGTGGACGCGCTGAAGGCGAGCATCGCACCCGGGCCGGTGCCGGTGAAGAGTACAACGGCGTTGCGCGTGGTCACGCCGCTGCTCGAGGAGCCCGTGGCCAACCGGCCAAACTGGACGATTGCCCGCTTACGCGCCGAAATTGAAGCGCGCGAGGGTGTCCGCATCAGCCGGTCACAATTGTCCAAGGTGTTGCGAAAAAAAAGTTCCGTTGGCGGCGGCCCCGGCACACGCTGAAGGGACGGCAGACGGCCAGCGAGGTGGATCGGATCGGTTTGCGCCTGCAACTGCGCAAGCGTCAGGCCGAAGCCGGCGACATCGTTCTTCTCTACGGCGATGAGAGCGAGGCATTAACGCATCCCTATCTCGCGCGAGCGTGGGCGAAGTCTGGCGCCGACCTGCGCGTGCAAGCGCCCGGACATGCCAAGAAAGTAGCGCTGCTGGGCTCGCTCGATCATGTCACGCGCCAACTCATCGTCCATACCAGCCCAACCAAGCGCAGCAGCGACTTCGTGGCGCATCTCGAGCAACTCGACCATCTCTACGGCCCCATGCCCGGCAGGTCAGCCAGGCCGGTCGTGCTGGTCGAGGACAACGGGCCAATCCACGTCAGCAAGCTTGCGCGTGCAGCCCTCGCCGCACGCGCACACTGGCTCACGGTCCAGTGGTTGCCAAAATACGCGCCAGAACTGAATGACATCGAAGTGGTCTGGCACGATCTCAAGGCGCATCACCTCGCTCATCAAACCTTCACCGACAGCGCCAACGCGGCGGGCTGCATCGGGCGTTCCAGCGAAGTCAGCGGCTCTCAATCGCTTTGGCGCCGATGGCCGCCTGGCCACGGCATCAGCAAAACACCCGCTCCGGCGGCCGTTCCCCGCCAAAAGGATCAAAATAAAACTTTCTTTTTGAGGATGCGGCTCCCGGGCACCTGCCGGCACGTTCAGGGCCATGAACGGACGCGGGACAACACCAAAGCGATATTCAAGCGGCAGAGGCTGAAGCCGGCGCTTCCCGGGCCAACCTCCCTGCCGCCCCGATGATCGCCGCGAACGCGGGAAAGGCCGCTCCCGCATCGCCTCTAAGCCATCCCGCCCTTCTGCGCCTGGTCGAACTCCTGGCGGTCGAGGCCGCCCGCGACGTCATCCGGGCCGCGCCGGCAGCAAGCGCCACCGATGACCGGCACCGCACTCATCTTCCCACCTGCACACACAACGAGGCAACTCATGAAGCTTAAGCCGCATGGAGCCATCACCCCCGCCTTCTACACGGTTGAGGAGGTCGCCGAGCAACTCGGTGTTTCGCTCGCGACCATTCGCCGCGCCATCCGCGACGGCCGGCTCGCGACATACCGTTTCGGCCGCGCCGTCCGCATCACCGCTGATGACCTTGAAATCTTCCTGACAAAGACGCGGACATAAGCACGCCTTGAGCACACTACTCACGACGGCGACGTCCACGCTCGGTGCTGCACCACTCGCATGGTGCGAGCCCGCATCATCAGCCGTCCACGGCTCTGCCGGCGGCGCCTCCGCCAACGTCCGGGTTCTCGACAAGGATTCCCATGCTGAAAACGCCCCTTGATCACGCTCTTGCATTAGCCATGAAAGGCTTCGCCGTCTTTCCGGTATCGACCGACAAAACGCCCCGCTGCCCGCGTGGCCATAAGGCCACCGCCGCCTAAATCCCTCCCCGCACCGCCCACCCTCCCCGCGTTCACCGGGAACGCCGCCGCGCAGCGGTACGCTGAAGCCGCGATGGCGAATGCCATCAAAGAGGTGGTCAGCGCGCCGGTCGGCACGCGGAACACCACTTTGAATCGTGTTTGCTACAGCCTCGCCCGTCTCGCCCATGCCGGGGTGGTGTCTTTTGAGGAAATTGCCTGGGCAATGGCCCATGCTGGGCATGCCGCCGGCTTGGAGACCCGTGAGGTCGAGCGCACGATCACCAGTGCCCTGGCGGCACGCGGAGGCCGGGCATGAATAAGCCATTCGACCCCGCCGCCATTGCCGCTGAAATACAAAGAGCCAGCATCGCGCCGGATGCCAAACGTCCCCTGTTTCGTGAAATACCAAACACCGCACCATTCCCGTTGGACGCTCTCGGTGCGGCCCGTGATGTCGTCGAGGCCATCATAAGCCGCACGCAAAGCCCGCCTGCCATGTGTGCTCAGGCCGTGCTGGCGGCGATCACCTTGGCGGTCCAAGCGCACCGGGACGTTGCACTACCGGGAGGTGGGAGAAAACCGCTGACCGGGTTGTTCGCCACCGTTGCGGAATCAGGGGAGCGCAAGAGTTCGGTGGACCGCTTGGCCCTGGCTCCAGTCCATTCGGCTGAAACGCGATGGCTGCGGGAACGCGAAGCGTTGCTCCGCGACTACCACAATGATCATGATGCATGGAAAGCGGCACGCGAGAGCGCAAAAAAAGCGCACAAGGACAACCGAGCCGGAATCCGCAACGCGCTGAGCGCCATCGGTGCAGAGCCCCGGCCACCTCATTCTGCGATGCTGCTCATCGATGATTTTAGTCCAGAATCCCTCGTTCTGCATTTGCGAGACGCTCGCCCATGGGCTGGTGTGTTCACGGCCGAAGGTGGCGTGCTGATTGGTGGCCACGCCTTCAGCCCTGAGAAGGCCATGCAGACCGGCGCGGTGCTGAACACGCTGTGGGATGGCTCGCCGATCCGCCGCACGCGTGTCCTCACCGGCACAGCTCATCTGCCTGGGCGGCGCTGCATGACAACGGTGCTGGACGTTGAACCGGCCACGGAGCCGGACGTCCCGAACGTACTAACCCCGGCACTGATGACACTCGCGCCTGACGCACACGCCATGTGGGTGAAGTTCTACAACGCCGTCGAGCGAGACTTGGCCCCTGGTGGAGAGTTTCACGCCATCAAGGCCTTCGGCGCCAAATTGGCAGAACATGCCGGACGGCTTGCGGCGGTGCTGGCCGCTTATGCAGCCCCCGACGCCTTACATGTACACGCTGAGCATATGGCCTGTGGCATCGCCCTGGCACAGTATTATGGCGGGGAAATGCTGCGCCTTGCTGGCGGTGCATCGGTGCCGCCAGACTTGCGCCTCGCGGCCCGCCTGCTGGCGTGGAGGCAAGATCGGCCAGATCCACGCTGCCATCTCGCCATGATTTACCAGCGCGGCTTGAACGCGATCCGCGACGCCTCTGTGGCGCGGCGCATCGTCGGCATCTTGGAAGAGCATGGCTGGGTTAGGCGACTAGCACCGGGCACAGAGATAGAGGGGAAACAGCGCAAGGATGCATGGGAACTGGTTCCGTGAGCGGGCGCTTTATCGGTCAACCCGCGGTCGGAACTCAGGAGAATCTGAGCGCCCCCACCTAATTCACCTAAACCACCTAATCGGCTTACCCTGCGCGCCCCGGATTAGGTGAATTAGGCGGATTAGGTGGCCCCGCGGCGGTCCTATATCGCGATGGTTGGTGCTGGATCGACGATCCACGATCTCCCCTCGAAGCAACGATGCACCTTGCTCATGTTGCTCTTTTCACTGGCGGAGACCGGTGTCACCCCGTAGGCACCCATGCTAACGGTGCCTTCAGGCTGACCTTCGAGGCGGCCGCCCCCGCAGGGCGACCGGTCTATGTCCGCGCGGCCCTGCGCGAAGATCCCGGCCCGCGGCATGAGCCAAACATCGCTTCTCGCTCATGTTTCCTCCGGCACACGCAACGAGGCCATCCATGAAACTTAATCCGCATAGGGCCCCCATCCCCACCGTCTACACCGTTGAGGAAATCGCTGAGCAGCTCAGGGGCTCGCTCGCGACCATTCGCCATCCGTGGCGGCCGGCTGGCGACATACCGTTTCGGCCGCGCCGTCCGCATCACTGCTGATGACCTTGCAATCTTCCTGACGGAACACGCCCTGAACGCACCATGCCATGCAGAGGTGTGTGCACATGAATGCGCGAGAGACTGATCCCCTGTTGAGCCTGAAAACAGAGAGACGGGCGGCGCTTGGCCCAGGTTCGTCGATCGAGGATATTGCTCGTTATCTGAGTCTCTACGACTCCGCTCAGCGCCCCCATGAGCTGCTAAAACTTTACCGCCACATTTTCGGACGGCAGCGCTCTAGAAAGGCAGGGGCGGCGTTTTGGTCACTGGTTCATCGTGATGGTCAGGTTTTGATGCAATACCGCATGACCAATACGACAACGCATTTGCGCGGTGGCGGAAGGACTGGTCACCCGATTACATGAGCACCGAAAACCGCGCCGTCTTCGACGCTCTCCCCGACCAAGGTATCACCATCTTTCGAGGGCAGGACCGAGCTCGTCCCCTAGGGCTTAGCTGGACCCTAGAGCTGAAGGTGGCAAAGGGGTTTGCGCGAGGGCATCGGGGGCTATGGAACCGGCGCCTATCGTTATCGCGGCCACGATTGCCAAGACTGACGTGGCGCTCACGCCGATAGACCGCGAGGAGTTGGAGGTTGTGCTCTTCGAACCGCCGAAGACGTAGCAGCAGCTCTAAGCAGATTCTGATAGGTTGACCAACGGACTGGTTTTGCGATTCTATGTTGGCACCGATTTGGATAGGTGCGGTATGGGTGGAAAGTCTCCGGTTGCAGCGAGCGCCGAACAGCGGGTCGCCTTGATGGCTCTTGCGGGGTCGCGCGATCGCGGGGAGGCGGATAGGGCGCGTGCCGTGCTGCTGACGCTGGCGGGCTGGACCAGTCCGCGGATCGCTGAAGCGTTTGGCGTGCGAGAGGACACGGTTCGGCTGTGGCGCAGCGATTTCGGCAAGGGCGGTGTGGACGCGCTGAAGGCGCGCATCGCACCCGGGCCGGTGCCGGTGAAAAGTACAACGGCGTTGCGCGTGGTCACGCCGCTCCTCGAGGAGCCCGTGGCCGACCGGCCAAACTGGACGATTGCCCGCTTACGCGCCGAAATTGAAGCGCGCGAGGGTGTCCGCATCAGCCGGTCACAATTGTCCAAGGTGTTGCGAAAAAAAAGTTCCGTTGGCGGCGGCCCCGGCACACGCTGAAGGGACGGCAGACGGCCAGCGAGGTGGATCGGATCGGTTTGCGCCTGCAACTGCGCAAGCGTCAGGCCGAAGCCGGCGACATCGTTCTTCTCTACGGCGATGAGAGCGAGGCATTAACGCATCCCTATCTCGCGCGAGCGTGGGCGAAGTCTGGCGCCGACCTGCGCGTGCAAGCGCCCGGACAAGCCAAGAAAGTGGCGCTGCTGGGCTCACTCGATCATGTCACGCGCCAACTCATCGTCCATACCAGCCCAACAAAGCGCAGCAGCGACTTCGTGGCGCATCTCGAGCAGCTCGACCATCTCTACGGCCCCATGCCCGGCAGGTCAGCCAGGCCGGTCGTGCTGGTCGAGGACAACGGGCCAATCCACGTCAGCAAGCTTGCGCGTGCAGCCCTCGCCGCACGCGCACACTGGCTCACGGTCGAGTGGTTGCCAAAATACGCGCCAGAACTGAATGACATCGAAGTGGTCTGGCACGATCTCAAGGCGCATCACCTCGCTCATCAAACCTTCACCGACAGCGCCGCACTCGACGAAGCCATCCATGCAGCCGTTATAAACCTTAACCGTGAGCGCATGGTCGTCCCGTTGGCCAAGCCACGAATTTCTGCTTAGTTGTCGGGGGCTATGGAACCGGGCGCCTATCGTTATCGCGGCCACGATTGCCAAGACTGACGTGGCGCTCACGCCGATAGACCGCGAGGAGTCGGAGGTTGTGCTCTTCGAACCGCCGAAGACGTGGCAGCAGCTCTAGTTGCTCATGCTGCTCATGCTGCTCATGCTGCTCATGCTGCTCATGCTGCTTGCATTGGCGTTATGCGTGAACGCCCGCGTCAAGGCGTGATGACGCTCGGCCTGGTCGCCAATCTCGTGATGTTTATCCAGCCAAAACCACCAGGATCCCACCACGTATAGGCAGGAAATCGGCACTAAGCCTGCCGCCTGCTCAAAATCATTAAATATGGAAAATTTGCTGAGCATATCTTCGTGAACCATAATTTATCCCCCGATTTGTTGGCACTTCTGGCGTATAAGAGGTCACCATTTCTTGAGCTTCGGATCTTCGTGGGGGCGTCGTTGTCCACGATCGTGGCGGATCAAGGTCATCAATGCCACTCAGGAACGGGTGAACACCCGGTGCCGATGCTGCGTCACAATGGGAGGGAAGTAATATGCCACAGCAACCCGCCGGGATTCATGTCGGTGCCGCGGAAGAACACGGGCATCACGTCGGCGTCGTCACCCACCACGAGCTGAAGCAGAGTTTGACGACGCTACAATTATGGGCGATCGCCGTGGGACTCGTCATATCTGGCGAGTACTTCGGCTGGAGCTTCGGTTGGGCCAGCGCGGGCACGCTGGGCTTCACGATCACGGCACTCTTTATCGCCGCGATGTACACGACATTCATTTTCAGCTTCACGGAGCTTACAACCTCCATCCCGCACGCCGGCGGCCCGTTCGCCTACGCCCGCCACGCTTTTGGCCCGAAAGGCGGCTATTTCGCAGGTGCCGCGACCTTGATCGAATTCGTCTTCGCGCCCCCTGCCATCGCGCTGGCCATCGGCGCTTATCTCAATGTGCAGTTCCCCGCGCTCGACCCAAAGGTCGCAGCATTTGGCGCCTACATCATCTTCATGGGGCTGAACATCATCGGCGTCGAGATCGCGGCGACCTTCGAACTCGTCATCACGGTGCTGGCGATTTTCGAACTTCTGGTCTTCATGGGGGTTGTCAGCCCCGGATTCTCGCTCGCCAATTTCGTCAAGGGCGGCTGGTCGGGGCAGGATCATTTCACCCCAGCGTCCTTCGCCGGGATGTTTGCGGCGATCCCCTTCGCCATCTGGTTCTTCCTCGCCATCGAGGGCGTCGCCATGGCGGCGGAGGAGGCCAAGAATCCGAAGCGCTCGATCCCCATCGCCTATATCGCCGGCATTCTGACGCTGCTTGTTCTCGCCATCGGTGTGATGCTGTTCGCCGGCGCGTCGGGCGACTGGACGAAACTTTCGAACATCAATGATCCGCTGCCGCAGGCGATGAAATTCATCGTCGGCGCGAAGAGCGGCTGGCTGCACATGCTCGTCGTGCTCGGCCTTTTCGGCCTCATCGCGTCGTTTCACGGCATCATCATCGGCTATTCCCGCCAGATTTTCGCGCTGGCCCGGGCAGGCTTTCTGCCGCGGGTGCTGGCCAGGGTGCACCCCCGCTTCAAGACGCCCTATATCGCGATCATCGCCGGTGGTGTGGTCGGAATCCTGGCGATCTTCAGCGACAACTTGATCGTGATCGGTGGCCAGACCCTGACCGCCAACATCGTCACCATGTCGGTGTTCGGCGCGATATTGATGTACATCATCAGCATGGCCGGCCTGTTCAAGCTGCGCCGGTCGGAACCGAATATGAACCGGCCGTTCCGCGCGCCATTCTACCCGTTCTTCCCGGCCTTCGCGCTATTTGCGGCGACGATTGCGATGATCGCGATGATCTACTTCAACTTCCTGATCTTCGTGATCTTCGTCGGGATGCTGGCGATCGGCTATGGCTACTTCCTCACGACCGAAAGCCGGCGCGAGACCGCCCCCCTCGACGATCTGATCGAATTGACCGAAGAGCTGAAGGCCGAAGGATCTGAACCCGCTTAACGAGGTGACCATGGTCTATACGCACAGCATCGGGGGGCAGAGCTACCGCTTCCCGGATTTGAAGGCGTTGCTCGCCAAGGCGAGCCCCGAGCGCTCGGGCGACGTGCTCTCCGGACTGGCGGCCGAGGATGATTTAGAACGCGTCGCGGCGCAGATGGCGCTCGCCGATGCACCTCTGAAGGCCTTTCTTAACGAAGCCCTGATCCCCTATGAGCAGGACGAGGTGACGCGGCTTATCATCGACGAACACGCAGCCGATGCCTTTGCGCCGGTCAGCGGGTTCACCGTCGGCGATTTTCGCAACTGGTTGCTTGGGCCCGAGGCCAATGAGGCAACGCTGACCGGCCTCGCGCCGGGGCTGACGCCAGAAATGGTCGCCGCGGTCTCCAAACTGATGCGCGTGCAAGATCTGATCCTCGTCGCCCGCAAATGCCGCGTCGTGACGCGTTTCCGCGACACCATCGGTCTCCCGGGGCGGATGTCGACGCGGCTACAGCCGAACCATCCGACCGATGATCCGACTGGCATCGCCGCCAGCATTCTCGATGGTCTGCTCTATGGCAGTGGTGATGCGGTGATTGGCATCAATCCGGCGACAGACAGCGTGCTGGCCGTGAGCGAACTGCTCAAAATGCTCGATGAGGTGATCCACGCGTATGCGATTCCGACCCAATCCTGCGTGCTGACCCATGTCACGACCTCGATCGAAGCGATCAATCGCGGCGTGCCGGTCGATCTCGTGTTCCAGTCGGTCGCGGGCACAGAGGCGGCGAACCGCAGCTTCGGCATCGACCTCGCCGTTCTGGCCGAAGGGCGGGCGGCAGCGCTCGGGCTGCAGCGTGGCACCGTCGGCGACAATGTGATGTATTTCGAGACCGGGCAAGGCTCGGCATTGTCGGCCAATGCTCATCACGGCGTCGATCAGCAGACTTGCGAGGCACGTGCTTATGCGGTCGCGCGCAAATTCAAACCGCTTCTGGTCAACACGGTGGTCGGCTTCATCGGGCCGGAATATCTCTATAACGGCAAGCAGATCATCCGTGCAGGGCTTGAGGATCATTTCTGCGGCAAGTTGCTCGGCCTGCCCATGGGCTGCGACATCTGCTACACCAACCATGCTGAGGCCGATCAGGACGACATGGACATGCTGCTGACGCTCCTCCCGGCCGCGGGCTGCAATTTCATCATGGGCATTCCGGGATCGGACGACGTCATGCTGAACTATCAGACGACATCCTTCCATGACGCGCTCTATGTACGCGAGGTGCTTGGGCTGCGCATGGCGCCAGAGTTCGAGGCTTGGCTCGTGGGCGCCGGCATTTTCGAGGGTCCGGATCGACTCCTTCCGCGCGCGCAGCTGCCATCGGCGTTCCGCCCGGCGCTGGCCCGTATGGCCTGAAAGGCAGGACGCCAGGATGAGCAAGCTCGTCGTCGCTAATCCCTGGGAGAGCCTACGCCGTTTCACCCAGGCGCGCATCGCGCTTGGCCGCGCCGGTGTCAGCATTCCGACGGAGCCATTGCTGGCGTTCCAGTACGCGCATGCCCGCGCGCGCGACGCTGTGCATCTACCCTTGGATCGCGCCGGCGTCTTCGCGCGGCTTGAAGGTGCCGGCTATCCTGTGATCGAGTTGCACAGTGCCGCCGGCGACCGCACAACCTATCTGCAGCGCCCCGACCTCGGCCGCCGCCTTGACGACGCCTCGCGCCAGAAGTTGGCAACCTTCGCGGGGGCGGGCTCGCACGGCTTCGACATCGCCTTCGTCGTCGCCGACGGCCTCTCCGCCCTGGCTGTCAATAAGCATGCGCTGTCGATGCTGGAGGCCGCGCGCCCGATGCTGGCGAAGGCGGGCTTGCGCATGGCGCCAGTCGCGCTCGTCGAACAGGGCCGCGTCGCGATCGGCGATGAAATCGGCGAAGTGCTCGAGGCCGAGATCGTTGTCGTCCTGATCGGCGAGCGGCCCGGCCTCAGCTCGCCCGACAGCCTCGGCCTCTATCTCACCTACGCCCCACGCGTTGGCCGCACCGATGAGGCGCGCAACTGCATCTCCAACGTCAGACCGGAAGGCCAGAGCTTCGCCGCCGCGGCGGGACGGCTGCTCTACCTGCTGACCGAGGCGCGCCGGCGTAAGCTCTCCGGGGTCGCCCTCAAGGACGAAGCCGATATGACCGCGCTGCCGGCCGAACGCTCGGCCACACACGAGAATTTTCTGATCGGCGATTGGAAGCAGGACTAGCTGGTTTTTGGTCTTTTGGGCCGTGCTGGTTTCGCTGGTATGGGCGCAAACGAATAAAAATCGTTTGGGCAGCCTTTTTCAAAAAGCAGCCCTTTTTCTTTGACCTGAAAGGCATCTTCGATCGAAGATGGAATGAGCGCGTATCCTGTAGATGGCTACATCTTCCAGATTTAAAGCCTGCTGCGTTCTGTCGTAGCAGGCTTTTTTCGTAGCAGGCTTTTTTCTCCGGCCGTCCCAGCGGATGGCCAATGTCTGCCGAAACTGCGCTTTCAAAAAGCATTGTTTTACCTTGGCTTATTACGAGGCTTGTGGTGGTCCGATTGCGAAAGACACAGAAAATGTGCTAAACATTTGCAATCATAAACAAAAATATGAGGCAACAGTCATGCTCGATGCAGCCATCGCTCCCCTTTCCGGCAGCGCGATTGCGGGGTTTGCGTTCAAGCCACGCTATGACAATTTCATCAACGGCAAGTTCACGGCCCCGGCGGGCGGCCAGTATTTCGATGATGTATCGCCGATCACGGGCCATGTCTTCACTCAGGCCGCACGCTCCACGGAAGCGGACATCAACCTGGCGCTCGACGCGGCGCATGCGGCCGCCGAGGCCTGGGGCAAGCGCAGCGTGGCGGAACGGGCGTTGATCCTCAACCGCATCGCCGACCGGATGGAGGAAAATCTCGACCTGCTTGCCTATGTCGAGACGGTCGATAATGGCAAGCCCATTCGCGAGTGTACGCTGGCGGACCTTCCACTCGCGATCGATCATCTGCGCTATTTTGCTTCCTGTGTGCGGGCGCAGGAAGGCACGATTTCAGAAATCGACGAGTCCACCGTCGCCTATCATTTCCATGAGCCGCTGGGCGTTGTCGGGCAGATCATTCCGTGGAATTTCCCGCTGCTGATGGCGATCTGGAAGCTGGCGCCGGCGCTCGCCGCAGGCAACGCCGTGGTCCTGAAGCCGGCGGAACAGACATCGATCAGCATCATGGTTCTGGCGGAACTCATCGGTGATTTCCTGCCGCCGGGCGTCCTCAACATCGTGAACGGGTTCGGTGTGGAAGCGGGAAAGCCCCTGGCATCGTCAAATCGGATCGCCAAGATCGCCTTTACCGGCGAGACCACGACGGGGCGGCTGATCATGCAATATGCCAGTCATAACCTGATTCCCGTGACCCTGGAGCTGGGCGGAAAGTCACCGAATATTTTCTTCGCGGATGTGATGAACGAAGATGACGAATTTCTCGATAAAGCGGTCGAAGGCCTCCTGCTCTTTGCTTTGAATCAAGGGGAAGTTTGCACCTGCCCATCACGCGCTCTGATCCAGGAGAGCATTTACGATCGTTTCATGGAACGCGTTCTGCGTCGCGTCAAAGCCATCAAGCAAGGCAATCCCCTGAATGTTGAAACGATGCTTGGAGCGCAAGCCTCGAGTGAACAAGTGCAAAAGATCCTGTCTTACATCGATATCGGCAAGCAGGAAGGTGCTGAGCTGCTCATCGGCGGTGGCCGGCCGGAAGTGGCGGCGGAACTCTCTGACGGGTTTTACATCGAACCGACCGTGTTCCGCGGCAACAATAAAATGCGCCTGTTCCAGGAAGAGATTTTCGGGCCGGTGCTTGCCGTCACGACCTTCAAGGACGAAGCTGAGGCTTTGCAGCTCGCGAATGACACGCTTTATGGTTTGGGGGCCGGCGTATGGTGCCGGGATGGCGCGCGCGCCTATCGGATGGGCCGCGGCATCAAGGCCGGGCGGGTCTGGACGAACTGCTACCATCTCTATCCCGCGCATGCGGCTTTCGGCGGTTACAAGCAGTCTGGTATCGGGCGTGAGAACCATAAGATGATGCTGGATCATTACCAGCAAACAAAGAATCTCCTGGTCAGCTACAGCCCGAACGCGCTCGGCTTCTTTTAAGGGCGCCGCCGATGACGGAACCGCCGCAGCGGGTCGTAGCGACGGAAGCGGCCTTGTATCTCATCGAGAGGCTGCGGCAGCAGCATGGCGCGGTCATGTTTCATCAATCGGGCGGATGCTGTGACGGTTCTTCCCCGATATGCTTTGCCGCCGGCGACTATATCGTCGCGCCTGAGGATATCCGGCTCGGTGAGATTGGCGGCGCGCCTTTCTTCATGAGTCCTTCGCAGTTTGGCTGGTCATGGCGGCGAGCATAAGCCGGCACGGCACCAACGAGTTGCCTAATTAATTGGCGTTTTAGCGCAACATACAGCATCTCCGCACCACAAAATGAGCGATTTTAGGCCGTTTGCCGTTTTTAAATCAAATTGCGTCGTATCGATAAAAATGCGCCGTTTTTGCGCTTGCCCCGACAGCACTAAATTTGTCATGACTTCAAAATGACTGCCGCCGCCGTTCTCACGGCAGGGCGGCAGTAGGGAGGTGTCATGAAGCTGACCACTTGGCTCGCCGTCATCCCATTCATCGGCATGTTTGCCGGCCCCGTTCTGCATAACAGCGCCACTCCGTTCATTCTCGGAATGCCGTTCATTCTTGGCTGGATGACGATCTGGGTGTTGCTCACCTCGGCGATCATGGGCCTGATTTATTGGCTCGATCCCGTGCGACTCGCCGACAAGGAGGATGGCCGATGAATATCGCCCTCGTTCTGATCGCAATCGCGACGTTTTTCGCCCTGGCGATTGGCATCGTCGCACGCTCCGGGCACGAGATGCGCCTGGAGCAATGGACGGTCGGTGGCCGCCGCTTCGGCGCGCTGCTGGTCTTCCTGCTGCTCGCTGGCGAAATCTACACCACCTTCACTTTTCTCGGCGCTTCCGGCTGGGCATACGGGCTCGGCGCGCCGGCCTATTACATTCTCGGCTACGGCACGCTGGCTTATGTCATTTCATATTTCATCCTGCCGAAAATCTGGGCCTATGCGCGCAGCCACACGCTGATCTCGCAGCCGGATTTCTTCGCACATAAATATAACAGCCCGGCGCTCGGCGTGCTGGTGGCGCTGGTCGGCGTCATCGCGCTGGTGCCCTATCTCGTGCTGCAATTCACCGGCCTCGGCGTGATTGTCCAGGCGGCGAGCTACGGTATCGTGCCGAAGACGTTCTCTATCATCATCGGCGCAGTTGTGGTGATGCTTTATGTGATCGTCTCCGGCATCCGCGGTTCGGCCTGGACTGCGGTGGTGAAGGACATCATGATCATCAGCGTCGCCGCTTTCCTCGGTTTCTATCTGCCGATCCATTATTTCGGCGGCATGAGCCAGATGTTCGAGGCGGTGAACACCGCAAAGCCGGGCTTTTTGTCTTTTGCCGCACACGGGCAGAGCGTTTCCTGGTTTGTTTCCACCACCTTGCTCACAGCCCTTGGCTTCTTCATGTGGCCGCATACCTTCGGCGCCTGCTACAGTGCGCGCAACCCCGAGGTGTTCCGCAAGAACGCCATCGTGCTGCCGCTCTACCAGTTGGTGATGCTGTTCGTGTTCTTAGTCGGTTTCACCGCGACTCTGGTGGTGCCGGGGCTGAAGGGGGCGGCGACCAACATGGCGCTGCTGAAGATCGTCATCACCGCCTTCCCTCCCTGGATGGTCGGCATCGTCGGCGCCACTGGCGTACTGACCGCTTTGGTCCCGGGTTCGCTGATCATGATGGCCGCGGCCACGCTGTTCTCCCGCAACATTGTCGCCCCGCTGCGCGGCGGGCAGAGCGATGAGACCACGGTGCGGCAGGCGAAATTTCTGGTACCCGTCGTCGCCGTAATCGGCTGCTACTTCACGATCTCCGGCAACAGCACCATCGTCGCCCTGTTGCTGATGGGATATAATTTCGTTACGCAACTTTTTCCGGCGCTGATCGCGAGCCTGCTGCCTCGTAACCCGGCAACCAAGGCAGGTGCGTTTGCAGGCATACTCGCGGGCGTCGGCACTGTGGTCTTTCTCACGCTCGCGCATGAGACCGTCGGCACGCTGTTGCCCGGCCTGCCGGACGTGGTGAAGGATTTCAATGTCGGCATCATCGCGTTGCTCGTCAACGTGGTGGCGTTTGTGGCGGTGAGCGCGGTCACCGCAGGACGTCGTCTTCCGCTTGCAAGCCAAACCCCAAAGTAACAATTCGGCGGTTGACGATCAGAGACGAGGACGCGACCAAGTAGCTGTCCCTGCGCTTCCTTAGGGCAACATAGCGATCAGTACGCGGCGACGGGTGGCTAGCCATTGAATTTCGATAGCCTGCCACCTACCGATTCGATCACTGCAACATATCGAACATCGTCAGCGCAATCACTTCGCGCGCGCCGCAGATCTGCCAGCTCCAAACGCTCATCCGCGCGGTGCGCATTCGCCTGCTCAATCGTGCGGGGGCCGGCGCCGTAAAGGATGATGGGGACACCGGCGGCCGCGTAATGGCGCGCATCGGTGTAAAGCGGCACGCCTTTGACTGTAATTGGTTCGCCAAATCTTTCGCTGGCACGGGCGCACAGCCGTAAAAAACGGAGGCGTGCGGACCCTCGGTGTTGCCTTCCACGCTGCCTATCGCCGACCCGCCTTGTTTCACCGGATGGCCAATCCGTCTGCCCCGGAGTTCAAACGTCCTTTGCACCTTGCCTGCAGCTTGGTTCCAGTTCCCCTTGGCCTGGGTACTGGCGCCGGACGAACTCCCCAACGCCCAGGTCTCCACCGCGCCGCAGATCACCATGAGTGAGAAAAACCGGACCCGGCTGCAGGCGCTGCTCGATGACCGGGTGACCCTCAAGCTGCTCCATCTGCCATGGGAATGGATGAACGAAGCCGCCACCGATCCCCGGCTCACGCCGATGGAGGCCGCCCGCCTGGCCATGTTCGCCACCGCCCTGGAAATCATGCTGGTTCTGCCCCTGCGGCGGGATAATGTCGTTCATCTCCGGCTTGACACCAATCTCAGGCGACCAGGCCCGCAGGCCCTGATCAGCGAGATTTTCCTGCCGCGGCGCGCGGTCAAAAACCGCCATCCCATTACCTGGCCGATCGAGGCGGAGACGGCGCGTCTCATTGAAACCTATCTTAAAAAGTATCGGCCTCTGCTGGCGAATCCGGACAATCCTTACCTGTTCCCGGGGATTAGCGATCGCGCTCGAAACGACGCGCAGTTCGGCACGGACCTCTCCACCAAAGTCGCGACGGCGATCGGCGCCAAGTTCAACTGCCACCTGGTCCGGCACTATGCCGCGGTCCGGTACCTGCGGCAGAACCCCGGCGCTTACGAGGTCGCCGCCCATATCCTGGGCCACAAAAACCCCGAGACGACCCGGCGGTTCTATTGCGGCCTGGAGCTCGATGCCGCGGCGCGCCACGCCAATGCGCTCCTGACCGGCGAACGGAAGGCGACGAAAATTCTGGCCCTGGGCGCGTATCACAAACCGCACCGCCAGCGCCGCGCGCAGGGCGATGCGCCATGAGCGCCGCAGTTCGCACCGCGGGCTATGCCCCGTCGGACATGATCCTGCGCGTCGAAAACTGGCCGGCCGCGGATCAGGCCCTGTGGCACGCCGGGACCGCGCCGACCCGGACCCTGCAGCACCGGCCGCGCCATGCGGACGGGCTTGCCTCCCGCTCGATCCAGGCCGCCTGGCAGGGCTATGGCCGGTTCCTGGCCGTCCTCAAGCAATACGATCAGCACCATCTGCTGGCCGCGGAGCTCAGTCCGGCCGAACGGGTGAATTTCGAGAGCGTGGCCCTGTTCTTCGATGCGCTCCAGGCGACGGGAAATGTCGACAACACGATCAAGGCGCGGCTGTTCCATCTCCGCACCGCCCTGCACATCATGGCGCCCAAGGTCGACTTCGATTGGCTTACCTGCCCCGACGGGCACTCCCTGGACAGCCTGCTACAGCAGGAGCGCGATGACGAGGCATCCCCGCCGTCGGCAACGGCCCTCTTCCAATGGGGACTGGAGCTGATGCCCGATACGCCGCTGCCAGGCGCGCCAACGCCGCGCCTGAAATTCTGCCGGACCTACCGGAACGGGCTGATCATCGCGCTGCTGGCCTGCCGGGCACCGCGGGTTGGCTCGCTGGCGGCGATGCGGCTGGAGAAGAACCTCTACAAGCTGAACGGCGAATGCTGGGTCCGGCTGCAAAGCAGCATCGTCAAGAACAAGCGGGCGCTGGAATACAGCCTGCCCGGCGAGCTCACGCCGCAGATCGACCGCTACCTCGCGGAGATCCGCCCGCGCCTGATCGACGCCGGTCGCGATGACGCGGTCTGGGGCAATGGCAACGGCGGCCGTTTTACCTACCGGTCGATCGAGACAATGATTTTCCGGCAGACCGGGCGACGCTTCGCCCAGGCGTTCGGGCCGCATTTGTTCCGCCACGCCTTCGCCTCCGCGCTGGCCCGCCACGATCCAAACAATCCGGGGCTGGCGGCGGTGATCCTCGGCATCAGCGAGGGCGTGGTCCACGAACACTACCGGCGCGCCCGGCAAGCCGACGCGGCGATGAAGTTTCAGGCGTGCTTACGGCAGGATCGGGAACGACAGCAGCCTCGACGCATATCCGAGCACGCCAAGGAACGGACAAAGCAGGCGGTGCGTGGATAATGCCCGGACAGATCCCGAGTATCAACCCGGGCAAAGGCCGAACCGGGGGTGATCTCACACACGGACGTTCGGCGCCGTTCAGTTCTGACGGCTATGCGCCCATCCGAGACGTTCCGGACCTTATTCGCGCTGCTCTGAAGCAGTCGTTCCCCAAGAGGGATCTGCCGCGGCCAGGGCGTTCTTTCGCAAGGCGCTGAAGACGCAGGGTCAGGCGCCGCTGAACATCACGCTCGACGGTTGTGCCGCCTCTCATCGCGGCGGTCCGTGAAATGCCCGTTGAGGACAACATCGGGTAGATGAGTTTGGCCCGGCCGACCTCGGCAAGGCCACAGTCGATTTCGACCCAAACACCCAGGCCACCTATGCGCAACCAGACAACCCCATCGCCGCCTTTGTGCTTGGGGGTCCCCCGGCCGGCTGGTTGATAGCCCCGTTGCGGCTGGCCCAGCCAATCCAGCCAGCTACATCAATTCGTCAACGCCACCTTTTTTGTTCTTACGCGGCGACGATGCCGGCGGCCCCGATCCCGCAGCGCGGTAAACTCGGCAGCAGCGGCCTCGGTGGCGCGAT